>CAVZZT010000018.1:0-48888 GCA_963779835.1 uncultured Flavobacteriaceae bacterium | reverse complement strand
AAATTTTCAACAGTGAGAATGCCAGAACTGTTGGTGGAATTAAATTCTTAAATGGGCGAATATGAGCCCGAATCTAAACCATACCAATAATTTGATAATTTGGAAGGTCCCTTTGAAATAAAATTAAAATGACCTAAGCTTTTATCGTTAACACAGGAATTTCTGAATGATTAGCCATTTTCTCACCATAACTACTATAAACAAGCCTTGCCAGTCCCTTTCTGCCATGAGTTAAAAGAACAATTAAATCTGCGTTAACCTTAAAAGCATAATTATATATTCCTGCCTCAACATTAAAATCGTTATAGAACACTATCTTTTCTTCAATTTCAGATTCCTGAATTTCCTGAGCGGCGAAAAATTTATTTGCATCTTCTTCCATCATGTGTGTACTCATATAGTCTTCAGGAGTATTTATATAGACCATTTCATAATCGAGTGAATTGTTTTTCAGAAAACTCTTAGCTTTTTTAAATGCGTCTACCATATCGGTATTAAAATCACAAGCCATTATAATCTTTTTTAACTTAAAATAAGACTGTTTGTTTTTCACAACAAGCACGGGTGCATTTGAAGTTCTAACAACTTTTTCTGCATTCGATCCAACGAGCATACCAGCAAACCCTTGAGCTCCATGAGAGCCAATAACAATTAAATCTATATCTAATTCATCTGTAAGATCGCCAATTTTTTCAAAATCGACATGTCTTCGAATTTCAGTGCTAACCTTAATTCCATTGAGATAGTCCTGATCCAGAAAATTTTTAAAAGAATCATTGATTCTTTTATGGTAATCTATGTTTTCATATAATTCCATTGCTTCTTTTCGTGAAAGAAATGCATCCTCACGGTTGATCATATACAAAGCAATGATCTCAGCTTCAAACTTACTAGCCAGATTTGCTGCGTATTTTAAAGCATATCCAGCTATTTCTGAAAAATCAGTTGGTACAAGGATCCTTTTCATGACTCCAAAATTTTAATAATGAATACTTTTTAAAAGTATAGAGCCATACGCGGAAAAAAAATGATGAAAATCATTTAAACCGCAAATCATTTGATGAAATTACAAATCAAAATTCATTTTAAGAAGCTGGAAACAGCACTAGGTTATTTGGCTGCAACTATGAATAAACTGGAGCATTTTAGGGAATATTCAGCCTTAATCTAACTTCGTCACTTCTATTTATTTATTAGACGAAATCATTTTTAAAAATGATAATTCCTTGGACTATTCAATCCTAAATAGCAGGGAACTCTTGAAATTTATAATAGTTAATCATTTGTCTTTCGAAAAACATCAATTTTTATCGGGGATATCTGCATCTCTATTCACATAAGCTGAAACCCCTCTGATAAAATCATTCACTATCTCTTCCATAGTTTTTCTGGCATCAGAAGTAAGCGGATACGGTTCGTTATTTTCAGCATAAAAAGCCCAATCATTCATTCCTCCTACAATTTGAAAAGTCGGTGCATCGGGACTGGAAACTTCCACCATCTCTACATCAAATCGGATACTCTCATCTTTAAACCTGAAGGCTAAATCAAACATAGCGTCCCAGGTAAAAGTTTGACCATCATCTTTAATTGAAAAAGCCTGAGGGACGAATACTTTATATTCCAGATATTGATTTTCTACCTCCCTGCTAATTGCATCCTTTGGATTTGAAATTAAATTATCAGCCCACCTCCTGGTTGCCAAAAACAGTTCTGAATCGGATTTACCGGGATAATCCCTGATAACAGAATCTTCAAAACCGGCAGGCGAAAGCGTGAATTTATCTGCGATCTTCTGAGCACTTAAAAAGGCTGGAAGTAATAAACATATTAAAGCAATTCTCATAATTCAAAATTTTAGTTCACTTAAGATAAGGAAAAGCCTTTCTAAAAACCGTTAAGATTAATACATCAGCTGTTAAACTATTTTAAAATGCATTCGACAAAATCTTTAAAATATTAGCCTGCGATAATTTAAAAAACATACAATTAACAGGTTTTTTCAATTATTAAAAATGAGGGGGAGACTATCTTATGAGGTTTTATCTTAAAAAGAAATCAGATCCAGTTTTCCAATTCTTCCTAAATATAACTTTCAATTAAATTTGAATTATTATAGGTACGGTCTTCTAATATTCAGTTAATTATTTTTAAATTCTATTATATAAGGAAAATGACATGAAAACAGGCTTGGTTTTATCTGGCGGCGGGGCGCGAGGGGTAGCTCAAATTGGTTTTATAAAAGCCCTTGAGGAGTATGGCATCAACATCACTCATATTTCGGGAACCAGTGCCGGTGCAATTATTGGAGCAATGTATGCATCTGGAGCATCCTGGGAAAAGATTCTCGACTTTTTTAAATCGGTTCCAATTTTTCATTATAAACGTTATGCCCGAAATAAGCCTGGCTTTATTGACACCGTAAAATTTTACAAGGAGTTTGCAAAATTTTTCTCTGAAGATAATTTCAGCATTCTTGAAAAGAAACTCTACGTAAACACCACCAACTTAATGAATGGTAAATCTAAGATCTTCGAATCTGGAGAACTTATTAAACCCTTACTTGCCTCTGCCTCCATCCCCGGTATTTTTACCCCTATGCATTTTAATGGTGGTTTATATGCTGACGGTGGTATAATCAATAATTTTCCGGTAGAACCATTACAGTCAAGCTGTGATCGAATTATTGGTGGTTACGTAAATCCTCTGAAAAATATTGAACCTAGTAGATTAAAACATTCCTACCAGGTTATCACCAGGGCATATCAAATTAGTCTGGATCATCAATGCCTTTCAAAATTTAAATACTGTGATATTGTATTATCCCCAAGAAAACTAGAAAACTATAGTTTATTCAGCTTAAAGACTATGGACGAAATATTCCATATAGGTTATCTGGAAGGGGCCAGAGTACTCGAAGAAAAAATATCACTATTACTACCTCGCAAGGAAAAACATAGAGGATAGTAATTCGTTTTCAATGTATTTCAAGTATTATAAATCATATTATTAAAACCTGTATTTCAATATGATCTATTTTAAAAATTGTTCGGTATAAATATGATATAAGTCATTCCCAGCTTTGGGATTATTCATGAAATTTGAATAAAGATAATAGAATGTATAGGCTATTAACAGGAATACTCTTGTGCTTTTTCCTTATATCTTGTAGTTCAAAAGAAGACAGGATAAAGCCTAATTACGGTAGCATTTCAGAATTTGTTTATTCCTCTGTTACTGTACAACCAGATAGTCTCTACAAAGTTTACGCTGCAGTAAACGGAATTCTGGATAAACAACTTGTAGAAGAAGGAAACGAAGTAAAAAAAGATGATCCCATCCTACAAATCATTAATAGTAATCCAAAATTAAATTCAGAAAACGCCTGGCTTTCTTATAAGCTAGCGGAAAAAAATTTAGCTGGAAATGCGGCGGTTTTAAGGGGAATTAAGGATGAAATCAATACAGCTAAACTCAAGCTTATTAACGATTCGATTTATTTCAAAAAGCAAGAGAAGCTCTGGCAAGAGAAAATTGGCTCCAAAGCTACTTACGATTCCAAAAAACTTGAGTATGAAATGTCACTTAACAATTTAAAACTTCTTGAAAACAAATACAATAGAACACAGAATGAACTAAATACTCAGTTAAAACAAGCTGAAAACAACTATAAAAACTCATTGATCACTACCAGCGATTATTCGATTACCAGTAAAATAAATGGAAAGGTGTACGCACTGTATAAGAATCAGGGGGAAATTGTAAACACTCTGGAACCTTTGGCCAGCATTGGCAGTAGTTCAGCTTTTGTAATAGAAATGCTGGTAGACGAAGTGGATATAGTAAGGTTGAAAAAAGGCCAAAAGGTATTTGTCCATTTAGATGCCTACGAGGGAAAAATATTTCACGCAACTGTAAATAAGATATATCCAAAAAAGGATGAAGCTAATCAAACTTTTATGGTCGAGGCAAGATTTGATAATCCTCCAGTAATATTATTTCCCGGGTTATCGGGTGAAGCCAATATACTTATAGGTTCCAGAGAAAATGTGATCACTATCCCTAAAGATTATCTTATAAACGATTCGGTCGTAAAAACAGATAATGGATTTACACCTGTAGAAACAGGTCTGGAAAGTATGGGTATAGTCGAAGTGATTTCAGGAATCTCCAAAGATACCTGGGTTTATAAACCAGAGCCATGATTAACTGGAAAGTAATATTAAGCATAGCCAGAAATCATCTGGTTACAAAAATAAAGCAAACTATGATCGCTGCTTTAGGTGTTACTTTTGGAATAGGTTCTTATATTACTTTGGTTAGTTTCATGACAGGACTCAACCAGATGCTGGATAATTTAATTCTGAATCAAACCCCTCATGTACATATATTCAATGAGATTCAACCTTCAGAAGAACAACCCGTAGATCTTTTAAAGGAATTTGACAATAGCATCAAATTAGTGCATTCCATAAAACCGAAACAGTCACAAAAAAAGATTCACAACGCTCTTCCAATCATGAACTTCTTAAAGGAAGATGATAAGATTAGAGCAGCACTTCCTCAGATTAAAACTCAAATTTTCTATATCTCTGGACCTATAGAATTAGGCGGTAATTTAACAGGTATAGACGTATTAAAAGAAGTGAATTATTTCAATTTTAATGATTATCTCGTTAAAGGCACGCCAGAATCACTTGCCAACATCGAAAATGGAATCTTTTTGGGCTCCGGTGTGGCTAAAAAATTAGCCTTAAACCCTGGAGATAGAGTTCAAATAAGTACGATTTCCGGGGAAATCTTTCCACTAAAAGTAGTAGGAATTTATCAGAGTGGAGTTGCAGACCTGGATAATATCCAAAGTTTTGCAACTATAAAAACAGTACAACGGATTCTTGGAGAACCCGAAAATTATATTACAGATATTAATATTAAACTCAATGATATTAGTTATGCTCCCAACCTGGCCGATAAAATAAAAAAGCAATTCCAACTTCAGGCTATAGATATTAATACCGCAAATGCCCAATTTGAAACTGGAACCACCATAAGGAACCTTATAACATATGCTGTTTCTATAACCTTATTAATCGTGGCGGGTTTTGGTATCTATAATATCCTTAACATGCTTATTTATGAAAAAATGAATGATATTGCTATTCTAAAAGCTATAGGATTTTCCGGGACCGATGTACAGATGATCTTTATGAGCCAGGCTATAATAATAGGTTTAGCAGGCGGAATTATAGGTTTGGGGATTGGCTACCTATTATCTTCGATCATCGATCAACTGCCATTTAATACGGAAGCTCTTCCTACGATAACCACCTACCCTATTAATTATAATCCATGGTTCTACTTTATAGGAATCAGCTTTGCTATGATCTTTACTTTTCTTGCAGGCTACCTTCCTTCTCGAAAAGCTAAAAATATAGATCCGGTAAATATTATAAGAGGACAATAATAAAAATGATGGCTACAGTTTTAGAAGCGGCAAATATTAATAAGTATTTTAAAAAACCGGTACTTTTCCATGTACTCAAAGATGTTAGGTTCAAGGTTAGTCAGGGCGAATTTGTATCGATCATGGGAAAATCCGGATGTGGTAAATCTACATTACTCTATATTTTATCTACCATGGATACCAATTATGAAGGGCAGTTATACCTGAATGAAAAATTGATCACAGGTTTAGATAACAAGGCATTATCCAGTATACGAAATAAGACCATCGGATTTGTTTTTCAATTCCATTATTTACTATCTGAATTTTCTGTACTGGAAAATGTAATGCTCCCCGCAAAAAAATTAGGAATTAAAAGTTTTCCTGAGATCGAACATGATGCCATGGAGAAACTTAGAATACTGGATATTGAAAAACTAGCTCTTAAAAAAGCAGCGAGAATATCTGGAGGAGAAAAGCAGCGAGTTGCCATTGCAAGAGCTTTGATTAATGACCCATCGATAATTATGGGAGATGAACCTACCGGGAATTTAGACAGTTATAACTCTGATGTTGTTTTTAATATTTTTAATGAATTAAGCAGTGAAAAAGGGTTATCACTATTAGTAGTCACCCATGATCATGATTTTGCAGCAAATACAGACCGTATCATCGAAATGGAAGATGGAATGATTATCACATAATCCATGGTCTAAAGATCTACTTTTAGTTAAAATATAAAACTTTAAAGATTCAGACCTTTTCTGAGAAAACTAAACTATTTAGCTAATTCTTTTTAGCCTCTTTTTTCTTTTGTCGTTCTAATTTTCTGAAATAACCACGGAAGAAAAAGTTATGTTTCAAGGCCTCCATGTTTTCATTCAATTTTACAGAAGACTCCTTAATATTGGCCATTGTAGTATCTATATTTTGAACTAATTCTTCATTTTGAGTTAGATAATTTAGTGCTCCATCCCCTTCTCTAATTTCCATTATCATGGCATTTACATTCCCTGTAATATCAGTTAAACTATTACTGGTAGAATCCAGGTTTTTTATAAGGTTTTCAATTCGATTACGCGAAATGGTATCACTCAATAAGGTACCGGCAACACTTTCCTTAAA
Organism: uncultured Flavobacteriaceae bacterium; assembly: GCA_963779835.1. Taxonomy (GTDB): domain Bacteria; phylum Bacteroidota; class Bacteroidia; order Flavobacteriales; family Flavobacteriaceae; genus Christiangramia. The sequence goes on along the minus strand of CAVZZT010000018.1, from coordinate 42,320 downwards.
GTTAACAGTAGCAAGTTCTCTGTTTATTTTCTCCATTGCCCGGGTAGTCTGTTCGCTGGTTTCTTTAAGATTATTAAGAGTTAGTTTTATATCCTGTGCCAGAATAGTATCACTAACCAGAACTCCTAATGTTCCTTTTGCTTCCAGAATTTTATTGGTGATCTTCAAGAGATCTGAAGTAAGTAAAGCCGCATTTTCATTAGTTTGATTTAAAGTGGAGAGCATATCGTCTGCACCAATTCTACTATACGTTTCTATGGTGTCGCCGGGAACTATTGAAGCTAAATTTTTATTTCCAGGTAGAATATTCACCACCATGCTTCCCACCAAACCGTCTGAACCAATAGTGGCGATAGCATCTTTTTTTATGAATTTGCCCGTAGATTCTTCTACCACCATTTGAACCAGGATCCTGGACTCTTCCAACATCTCTATTTTACTGACCGTTCCCACATTAATCCCGGAATACCTTACATTGTTCCCAATTTGTAACCCATTTACATTTTCAAATTGTGCAAAAACAGAAATGTTCCTGGTAAAAAGATGTTGCCGGTTTCCTATAAAATAAAGCGCTGCGATAAGTACAAGTGTGCCTATAATTACAAAAATTCCCAGTCTTATTTTTTGTGAAGTTGATTTTGCCATGATCTTTAATTTTTAAAAAAGGCCTGGACCTTTGGGTCTTCAGAATTTGATAATTCCTTAAAAGTTCCCTGCACATAGTTAATACCATCCACCAATAGGATCATTCGGTTGGAGATCACTCTGGCGCAATCTACGTCGTGAGTTATTATGAGAGAAGATGTATTATAGGTATCCTGAATTCTTCTCATTAATTGAATAATTTCTTTTGATGTAATGGGGTCTAGCCCAGTGGTAGGCTCATCATACAAGATTATTTCCGGCTTAAGAATAAGAGCTCTTGCCAGGGCCACCCTCCTTTGCATCCCGCCAGATAATTCTGAGGGCATAAGATCTATCGTATTTTCCAAACCTACATTTCGTAAAGCTTCCAGGACCAGAGTTTCGGTGCTTTCATTTAAATGAAGCTTTTTCTTATGCCTTCTAAGAGGAAATTCAAGATTTTCCCGAACCGTCATAGAATCATACAAAGCACTACCCTGAAATAAAAAACCAATATGTGTTCGCAATAGATCCAGTTCAGCACGGCCCAGGATTTCTATATCCTGTTCTTTAATTCTGATTATTCCACTATCAGCCTGAAGCAGGCCTACAAGACATTTTATCATTACAGACTTTCCTGAACCTGACTTCCCCATTACCACCAAATTTTCACCCTCAAACAGTTTCAAATTAAATCCGTTCAAAACAGGTTTTCCACTAAATGATTTTTTCAAATCTTTAATTTCAAGAATAGGCTTTATGTTTTTTGGATCTTTCATTATCCATAAAATATATCAGCTACAAAAACAGCTATGAAATCTATCACAAACAAAAGCATAGAAGTATAGACCACAGCTTCGTTAGAAGCCTCCCCAACCCCAACCGTTCCTTTAGAACAGTAGTAGCCTTTATAACATCCAATCAATCCTATTGCAAAACCAAAAAAGAAAGATTTAATCGTTGCTGGTATAATATCTGCAAAAGCCAGGGCATCAAACACCTTATTGAAATAAAGCATAAATGAGACTTCTCCTTTTAAATTTTCAATAATTGCAGAACCAAATAGAGCGATCGCATCCCCAATCAGTATTAATAATGGCAACATTAAAGTTGTTGCTACAATCCTGGTTACCACCAGATATTTAAACGGATTGGTACCTGAAACCTCCATGGCATCTATTTGTTCTGTAACCCTCATAGAACCAAGCTCTGCTCCTATCCCCGAGCCAATTTTTCCTGCACAAATGAGTGCTATGATCACTGGCCCGATTTCTCGAACTATAGAAATACTCACCATTGAGGGCATCCAGGATTCGGCGCCAAATTCCATCAAAGTTGGCCTGGATTGTAACGTAAAGACCAAACCAAGTATAAACCCAGTAACCCCTACCAATAGCAAAGATTTATTGCCCATATTATAACACTGCCGCAATAGCTCCTTGAATTCAAAAGGTGGCTTAAAAACTTCCTTGAAAAAGCGACTTATGAAATACACAATATCTCCCGCTTCCTCAAAGAAAACTTTTGTTTTATCTAATATCGACTTGCCTGCCACCTTATTTAAATTAAATAATTCTATAAAAAATCACCGAAATCATAAATCCATAGGAATTTCCGGTTTCAGTTGTTTAGTTAAGAACGATTGTAGATTTTTTAGGACCATAACTTTGACAAAATATCAGATAAATGAAATTAAAATAATGCTAATCTTCAATGATAAAAATCAGGATTAAATGAAAAAATAATCACCCAATAGACTTATTCCCATATAATTAACTCAAATTTACCTAATTAAGCCTAATTTTTTCTATACAGATACTTTTAGAAGCCCTAAATTGAATCTTGCTGTGTTATCAGACATTTATAATACCTAACCTTTTAAGGATCTGAGATACCGCTAGAGATCCTAAAGCAAATAGTACAATTAAAAATAATTGATCCAAAGTTAAACTGGTAAGGGATAATGTCTCCCTTAAGAAGGGTATATAATATCCCATAGCGGTTATAAGGATTGAAACTATAAGTGATAGCCAGACCCAAAAATTCCTGGTAACCTCATTATTAAAAAATGATGCCTTTGCTGCGGGTAAATTAAAAACATTGAATAATTGCGCCATGACCAGGGTATAAAACGCCATATTATTCACTATAAGATCTGAGAGATCTAAAGTAAAGTGAGCATATAAAACAATTCCAATAACTGCAAGAGTTATAGATAGTCCATAAAGAACCGTAGCTTTCCAATGCCGTTTAGTCAAAATTGGTTCATCAGCATCCCGGGGCTTCATTTGCATAATTCCCTTACTCCCTTTTCCCATACCCAGGGCAAGTGCAGGAAAAATATCGGTAATTAAATTCAAATAAAGAATTTGCAAGGGGAGTAATGGCAATGGCACATTAATAAAAGACGCAGCGGCTACCGAAATTACTTCCGCCAGGTTACATGAGATTAGAAAAATCACAAAATACCTGATATTTTCAAAAATAGAACGTCCCTGATGTATAGCCAGTTTCAGGGCTGTAAATTTATCATCCATCAAAATAACATCGGCTACTTCCCTGGCCGCTTCGGTACCGCGAATACCCATGGCAATACCAATATCTGCCGTTTGTAAAGCAGGAGCATCATTAACCCCATCTCCAAACATACCAACTACTCCATGGTGTTTTTGGTAAAACCTTACCAGATCTAATTTTTGTTCTGGAAGCATCCGGGCAAAAACGGAGGCATTGAGCAATAGCCTCTCCCCTTCCCGGTCAAGATTTTCAAAGTCAGTATAATCCGAACCTATTACGGTGCTTATTTCACGCTTCTCTTTATCGATCAAACCTATTTCATGGGCTATTTTACTGGAAGTTCCCGGATGGTCGCCGGTAAGCATTTTCACCTGTATTCCTGCTTCATGGTAAATTCGAATTGCCTGCGCAATATCACTTCTCGGGGGATCTATAAACCCCACGATCCCAATCAATACAAGCTTGTCCAATAATAGTTTCTCCTCAGGAATTTCCTTGACAATTTTATAGGCAAAAGCTAAAACCCTTAAGCCATCATCAGCCAGTTTATCGGCATGAGAATACCACCTCGTTTTATCTTCAATTGGGTTTTCCTGGCCATTGATTAATACCTTATTACAATATTTTAAAATACTTTCCGGAGCACCTTTTACACTGGTTATAAAATTATTCTGGTCGCTATTTACGGTCGCCATCAATTTAAGGTTAGGATCAAAAGGCAACTCATATACTTCGGGATATCCATTGACAATAGACGTTGAATTGAAGCCGGCATCTTTAGTGAATTCCATTAAAGCAAGATCGATGGTGTCTGCATTTCCATTTGAATTTTTTGTGTTTGCGCTGTTACAAAGAACACCAACATTAATCAAATGAATTAGCCCCGGATCATTGCTTACCCCATTCTGGTCTTTATTTTTCTTTATAGTGTCAATGTCAATTTCAGAATTTTCAAAAATGACCTTTTCAACCGTCATTTTATCTTCGGTAAGCGTTCCGGTTTTGTCGGTGCAGATAATATTAGTTTCACCTAAAGTTTGAACTGCTTCAAGTTTTTTGATCACTACCTTCTTTTTAGATAATTTCAACATTCCCCTCGCCAAGGTTATGGTAGCAACCACCGGTAGCCCTTCTGGAATTGCGGCTACAGCAAGAGCGATTCCGGTTTTGATCATTAAAATAGGATCATTTGAACTTAGAAATCCGGAAAGTCCAATTGAGACAGCTAAAACCAGCGTAAACAGGATGAGCCAGTGGGTAAGCGAATTCAGTTTTTTTTCTAATGGAGTTCTTTTTTGCTCGGTTTCACGGGCTAAAGAACTAATTTGTCCTATCGCGGTCTTATCCCCCGTCGCCGTTACCACTGCCTTGGCATTCCCCCGCGCTATAATGGTACCATTAAATACCATATTTTCACGTTCGGTTATTCGTGTTTTTAATGGTAGTTCTCCAATTTTTTTTTGAACCGGTTCACTTTCACCGGTAAGCATGGATTCCTTTAAAGAAAGTCTTGTTTGTTCTATAAGGCGCGCATCAGCGGGTACCACATCCCCGGCTTGTATTAAAATGATATCTCCAGGAACCAGGTATCTGGAAGACAGATTCTGTTCTTTACCATCTCTTATTACCACAGAAACCGTTTGAACCATTTTTTGCAGTGCTTCAATAGATCTCATGGCTTGCCATTCCATAAAAAAACCTATTAGAGCGGTGATGAGAATCACAAAAAATATAGCAATCCCTTCTAAGAGCTCGTTAAATATAAAAGCCATTACCATGGCTGCAAAGAGGATATAAATAATAGGGCTTAGTAATTGATCAGCGAAAATTTTCCAGATGGATTTTGGTTGCTTCTTCGTAAGCACATTTTCCCCAGCAGATTTAATACGATTTCCAGCAATACCCTTCTCTAATCCCTTTTCGCCATTAGAATCCAATAACTCTAATACTTTTTCTACCGAAAGAGAATGGGCATCAGCTAACATATGTAGTATTATTTAGTTTATTAATTCACTGCGTTAAAACGTCTTTCTATTATTTTTTTTATGCTAAAACTCTTATTTAGAATATCAGATTTTTCTAATCTTTTTCTGATGGAATTACCAGAAAGGGAATATTAGTATTATCAACCGGCTTACCTATTACTGGTTCAGACAGGAAATTTTATAATTGATGAGTTCCAGCCCATATTTAAAGACATTCATCGTGTTTTACGAAAAATCGATGGTTATTAGCAACTTAACCATTTCCTACATTTTTAGCTTAAGGATTAAAGTTACGTAAGAAGACAAAAAGAAAGTATGATATTGATCACTTCTGGTTAATGATCGCTGTTGTTTTTTGATAAATTTCAGATGCTGATCAATAATAATAATTCATCACTCAAATACGCTCTTTAAAGAACTTACAATCAGAAAATTACCGTTCATTAAACATGATATTTCTCATAGTTAAATTGAACTACATCTTATAATTTTAATCAGTGTTATTAAAAGACTGACACTAAAAGAACAAAAGATGTAAAACTCCTGATCTTTATTTTTCTAAAAAGATCAGACTAAATACTATAAAAATGGAAAAGTTGAAAAATAAAGTAGCCATCATTACCGGCGGTGCAGGGGGAATTGGGTTAACCACTGCTAAATTATTCCTGGAAGAAGGAGCTAAAATCATGCTGGTTGATATTAATGAAGCGGAACTAAAAAAAGCAGTTGACTCTTTAAGTTCTGGAGATATCTCTTACTGCGTGGCTAACGTAAGTAATGCTAAAGATCATAGTAATTACGTTGCTAAAACCCTGGAAAAGTATGGTAAGATCGATATCTTTTTTAATAATGCAGGCATTGAAGGGGATTTTAAACCAATTACGGAATATCCTGAGGAAATGTTTGACAAAGTAATTTCAGTAAACCTAAAAGGTGTCTGGCTGGGTTGCCAACATGTTATTCCAAAAATGGAAGATGAGGGGAGTGTCATGATAACATCTTCTGTAGCCGGGTTAAAAGGATTTAAAGGTTTAGGAGCCTATGTGGCCACGAAACATGCGGTAATCGGAATTATGCGAGTTGCAGCTTTAGAGTGTGCAGATAGAAAAATCCGCGTTAATACCATTCACCCGGGGCCTGTGAACAATAGGATGATGCGATCTATAGAACATCAAATTTCGCCAGATAATCCCGGGGAAGCACAAAAAGGTTTTGAGGGTAGCATTCCTTTTGGCCGCTATGCTGAATCCAGTGAAATTGCCAATATGGCTTTATTTCTTGCTTCAGCAGATAGCAAATATATTACCGGAACCACCCAGGTTGTTGATGGTGGCATGTTACTCAGTTAATTATTTAAGAAGCAAATGATTAAAATATGATGGTTTCTATATAGGAGACAATGCAGCAAATTTTGCCAGCGGCTTACGCTACGACCTCATTTTCTTTGATAATGGAATTAGGATCACTATGTTGGAATATTGTTTCTAATAGCAACTTCATTCATAGCATCACCACATATATCGCAAAAAAATCCCATTGCCAGAAATTTGCTTACGCTTTTGCGTAAAAGGACGTATAATCACCCCCCTTCTGAAGACACATCATTAACGTCTCTATCAAGTTCCAGCAAAAATTCTTCCATTTTGTAATGATTAGGAATTTAATATAAAATCAATTGATAGCCCATATTCAGCAGATACAAACCCAGAATAAACAATAACATATATAGAACCTGCACCAGTTTGATATTTACCGCAAGTAAAAGTTCAATAATCTTTTGCTGAAATAAGAATAAAAGAATTCCTAAACCCAGTGCGGCCCAACCTATAAGAGTTATAAAAATCGTCCAGCTTGGTTCCCATAAATTGTGTAATAAAATATTTATCAATCCTATCACTGTCGCAAGGAAAGAAGCTATCAAAGCAAATTTCTGGTCTTGTAGATCTTCAAAAATTTGCTTGATCCGGTCTGGTCTTATACTCAATACAAAGAAAAAAATAAGCAAATACCATCCCCAGAATTTCGCTAAAAAGACAGATATATCCATAATGTAAATTTTTTAATTTAAACATTTAATATACAGCACTTCCCTTATGTTAAAAATGATATATATCATTATAGATTTTGAATTATTCCGGATACAGAAGAAGTAAAAGTGATGGTCATTAAAATTAAGGGAAGGATTTTTTTTGGTTCTGTATTTACATGGAAAACGCCTGAAGCTTAAAAGGCTGTAGATTTTTTTCCAAAGTCAGGGAAATAATTAAAAGAGATCTTGAATTTAAGGCATCTCAGGTGAAAATAAATCCCTGAACCTTCAAATATTCCACGGTAAACCATATATTATATTAAAATCAAGAAAAAATGAAGAGAAAACAATTAGGACAAACAGAACTGTATACAGCCCCGATAGTTTTTGGTGGAAATGTATTTGGATGGACCGCAAATGAGAAGGAGTCATTTAAACTAATAGACCAGTTTCTTGACATGGGTTTTAATATGATAGATAGTGCAGATGTTTACTCGCGTTGGGCCGACGGGAATTCCGGAGGTGAATCTGAAACTGTCATTGGAAAGTATATGAAAGAAAGAGGTAATCGCGATAAAATAACACTCACCACTAAGGTAGGTTCCAGTATGCAACAGGGCGGTGATAAGGATATCTCGGAGGCTCATATCATGAAAGCGGTGGAAGATTCTTTAAGAAGGTTACAGACAGATCATATAGACCTGTACTTTACCCATTGGGATGATGATAAAACGCCAGTTGAAGAGACTCTTGGAGCATATCAAAAGCTTATAGAACAAGGTAAGGTTAGTTATATTGGTGCTTCGAACCTTTCCGCGGAAAGACTTAAGGAATCACTTGATGCATCAAAGGAGCAAAATCTTCCTAAATATGAAGTATTTCAACCCGAATACAGCTTAGTTCAAAGAGATAAATTTGAAGGAGATATTCAAAAGATCTGTCAGGAAAATAATTTAGGCGTTACCAGTTATTTTTCCTTAGCCAGCGGTTTTCTTACAGGCAAGTACAGTTCAAAAGAAGATGTGGAGGGAACAGATCGTGAAATGTTTTTAAAAGATTACTTTGATGAAAGAGGAAAAAAGATACTCAAGGCGCTAAAAGATATTTCAGATCACAGAAATATTTCTCAGGCCGGGATCGCGTTAAGATGGATCATCCAAAGACCGGGAATTACGGCTCCAATTGCCAGTACTACAAAATCAGAACATTTTAAATCTTTTCAGGAGGCAGTAGACATTGAGCTTTCTTCAGAAGAAATGGAGAAATTAAACGAAGCGAGTGCCTAAATAAAAAACCCTCATCAAAAAAATGATGAGGGTTTTAAAGTGATAAAAAGTCTTTATTAACTACCTAATTTATTTTTAAGTCCATCGAAATCAAGGCTTGACTGCTCTCCAGATTTCATATGTTTCAGCGTGAACTTATTTTTGTTCATTTCTTCCTCTCCCGCAAGAACGGTGAAGGGAATATTTCTTTTATCGGCGTACTTCATCTGTTTCCCCATTTTGGCTGAATCGGGGTAAAGTTCTGCCGTAATATTTTCTCCTCTTAATTTCCTAACTGCTTTCATGGCATACAAAGCTTCCTTTTCTCCGAAATTGATAAAAAGCACTTTTGTATTCTGGGTTACAGTATCGGGAAACAATCCTAATTCTTCCAGCACCAGATAGATCCTGTCCAAACCAAAAGAGATGCCTATTCCGCTCATATCTTTCAAGCCAAAAATTCCGGTAAGATCGTCATAACGACCACCACCACCAATAGAGCCCATTTTTACTTTTTCAGGAGCCGCTACTTCAAAAATAGCTCCAGTGTAATAATTGAGTCCGCGGGCAAGGGTAACGTCCAGGTCTAATTTTGCCGTTTTTAAAGGCATGGCTTCGATAGCATTCTGAATGAACTGCAACTCCTCTATTCCTTTTTGTCCGGTTTCGGAACCTTCCAGAATAGACCTTAATCCTTCAATTTTATCTGCAAAGCTTCCTTGAAGATTAAAAATTGGCTGAATCTTGTTCAGGGCTTCTTCCGAAATCCCTTTCTCGCGCATTTCCTTTTTTACTCCCTCCTCACCTATCTTATCCAGCTTATCCAGGGCAACAGTAAAATCAATCAGCTTGTCCTTTTCACCGATCACTTCAGCAAAACCGGAAAGGACTTTCCGGTTATTAATTTTTATGGTAACTCCTTCCAGTCCTAATTCATTAAAAACGGAATCGTATAACTGTACAAATTCAACCTCCTGCCATAGACTATTGCTACCTACAACATCTGCATCACACTGAAAGAATTCTCTGAATCTTCCTTTTTGAGGGCGATCGGCTCTCCACACCGGCTGGATTTGGTATCTTTTAAATGGGAATTCAATTTCATTCTGATGTTGCACAACATATCTGGCGAATGGAACCGTAAGGTCATAGCGCAAAGCCTTTTCACTAATAGATGAAGTAAGACTCAAACTATCTTTCTCAGAAAGCGCTTTTTCATCAGCCTTTTTTAGAAAATCTCCAGAATTCAGGATCTTAAAGATCAGGCGGTCCCCTTCATCACCATATTTCCCCATAAGGGTCGAAGAATTCTCAAAACTTGGAGTTTCTATAGGTTGAAATCCAAATCTCTTAAATTCGGTTTGAATAGTTTCAAAAATATAATTTCTCTTAGCGACTTCTTCCGGAGAAAAATCCCGTGTACCTTTTGGTATTGATGGTTTTTGTGCCATGATCTGTTTTAAGCTGAATTTGCTATTTAGGACTGCAAATATCTTAATTTTTAAGCGAACCCAAACAAATTTGAATTTTTAAGTAACAAAGTTCTAATTTTATAGTCTAACCGGTAAGCCAGAAAATTAAACCCATGTTTTCACTTTTTCGGGAAAATATAAGGATCGCCCTTAATTCCATCAAAAATCAATCATTAAGAACTATTCTTACGGTTCTAATTATCGCTATTGGTATTACGGCGCTTGTGGGCATCTTAAGTGCTGTAGCAGCTCTTGAAAACACCATCAGCAAAGATTTTGCATCCATGGGATCCAATACCTTCAACCTGCAACAATATGAGTTTCGTACGCAAAGTTCTCGTAATGAGGACCGGAAAGTGAATCCGGTGATAAGTTACAGAGAGGTTAAAGAGTTTGAGGAGAAATTCGAATATCCTTATACGGAAACTGCGATTTCATTTACCGGGACTTCATCTGCAGAGATCAAATACGAAAATGAAAAGACCGATCCTGAAATTTCGGTTTTGGGAGTGAATGAATATTACCTGGAAAACTCAGGTATTAAAGTGGAAGACGGAAGAGAATTCAATGTTTTCGATATTCAGAATAATAATAATGTAGCTGTAATAGGTTCAGATTTTAAGGATGGTATCTTTAAAGGATTTGATCCTGTAAACAGAACTATCAGTATTCGTGGAGCAAAATTTAAAGTAATTGGAGTGCTGGAATCCAAAGGAAGTACTTTTGGTAATAACCAGGATCTTAGGGTGTTTATCCCAATACAACATGCTCGTTCTATTTTTTCTCAACCTAATATTAATTACAGTCTTAGTGTAAAGGTAGAAGACAAAGAATTACTTGATGCGGCAATGGATGAAGCCATTATTACCTTCAGAAATATTCGTGGCTTAAACCCTAAAGAAGAAAATAATTTTGGGCTCGAAAGAAGTGATGATCTTATTAACCGTATTCTTTCAATTACCGGCGCTTTAAACATCGCGGCCTGGATCATCTCCATTATTACGATTTTCGGCTCTTCTATAGCATTGATGAACATCATGTTGGTAACAGTTACTGAAAGAACCCGGGAAATAGGTGTGCGCAAAGCTCTTGGGGCAAAGAAAAATACCATTGCCACCCAATTCTTCCTGGAAACTCTTGTCATAGGACAAATTGGTGGTTTATTGGGTATTATTCTGGGGATAGGAATAGGCTATGCTGTAGCCACTTCCCTCGATTTTGCATTTACCACCCCATGGAAAGCTATGTTGTGGGCAACGGGAATTACTATTCTGGTAGCAATACTAGCCGGTAGTTATCCTGCTGCCAAAGCAGCAAAACAGGATCCTATAGAATCGCTTAGATACGAGTAATTATCCTTTAACTATATTCTGAAAATAGCCATAAAGATCACCCTGAGTAATATTGGCTCCCTGCTTTATAAGAGCAAAGATATCCTTATTTCTATCCTCGCTTATTGCCCTGGTAGAAGTATAAATAGTAACCGTATCGTCCATTAGATTCGTTTGAAGCCACTGGTAACCTTCTCTGGTAGTAATATCTATAGCTTCATTCTCTACTTTCACTGCAATTAATTCTATAGTTGCTGCAGTAATTTTAAAAAGGAAGATTTGATTAGGTGAAAAATGTTCCAGATGTTCCACCTTATTTAAAACACCTTCCCAGATAAGATCACTGAAGATATCCAGTTCCTCTTCTGCAGCCTCAGGCCTATCTTTTTTAATCTGCTCCCATTCATCTGCAGTGATAGACTGTGTGGCCAGAAAATTAATGAACTCCTGGTGCATTTCTTCAAACTGCTCTTTTGTTAATCGTGCGTATTTCATAAATTGATTTAAAAAGACCCCCGATTCTAGGGGATTAGTTCAACTCTTAACTTTGAAAAAAGTCAAAACTGGGTTTTACTAAAAAGAAAAGCCCACTCAAAAAATGAGCAGGCTTTTTTCTATAAGTAAAATAAATTAAGCTTCTCCTACAACGTCAAAAGAAAAGTTAGAAACTACCTCACGGTGAAAACGCAAAGTTGCATCATACTGTCCTAAACGCTTAATGTTACCACCGGCGATGCTAATATATTTCTTTTCGATCTCTACACCTTCTTTAGCAAGAGCATCTGCCAGATCTCCATTAGTAATGGAACCAAAAAGCTTATCCCCTGCACCTGCCTTAGCGGTAATCTTGATTTCAAGGTTATTAAGTTTTTCAGCTTGTTTCTTAGCTTCGTCAATATGCTTTTGTTCTTTATAGGCGCGCTGCTTCAAAGTTTCTGCTAAAACTTTTCTTGCAGACGGAGTTGCCAATTCAGCAAAACCGTGTGGAATAAGATAATTTCTACCGTAACCGTTCTTAACAGCTACTACATCATCTTTAAACCCTAAATTATCTACGTCTTTTCTAAGTATCACATCCATAACTGCCTCTTTTTATTTTAATAAATCACCTACGTAAGGCATTAATGCTAAGTGACGACCACGTTTAACGGCTGTAGCCACTTTTCTCTGAAACTTCAAAGAAGTACCTGTTAAACGACGAGGTAACAATTTACCCTGCTCGTTTACAAATCCCATTAAGAAATCTGGATCTTTGTAATCTACGTACTTAATACCAGATCTTTTAAATCTACAGTATTTTTTAGCTTTGGTTGTTTCTATATTAAGAGGAGTTAGATACCTGATCTCTCCGTCTTTTTTTCCTTTTGCTTGTTGTTCAATAGATGTTGCCATGATTACGCTTTTTCCTTGTTACGTTTTCTTCTTTTCTCAGCCCAAGCTACAGCATGCTTATCTAACTTTACAGTTAGGTAACGCATCATGCGCTCTTCTCTTCTAAATTCTAACTCTAATGGCTCAATAACTTCGCCAGGAGCTTTAAATTCAAATAAGTGATAAAAACCACTTTTCTTGTGTTGGATTGCGTAAGCCAGTTTTCTTAGGCCCCAATCTTCTTTAGCTACCATCTCAGCTCCTTTAGAAACAAGAAAATCTTCGTATTTCTTAACTGTCTCCTTTATCTGCTCATCAGATAAAACGGGATTCAAGATGAAAACAGTTTCATAATTGTTCATAAAATTATTCTTTAAATTAAATCGGGTGCAAAAATATAATTAATAATCCATATTTCAAAGCTTATTAAGAAGGATAAAACACTATTTTTGTCGGTGAAAATTAATTTTACCTTGCATTTCTTAATATTAATAAGTAATATTGTTAGTGACTAACCTATAGACCGTGGAAGAAATATTACTCAAATGTGCTGTTGTTGATGATTCTAGCCTGCAAAGGTTATCTATCGTCAAATTAATAAAGGACCATCCTAATTTAAAGCTGGTAGCTGAATATAATAATGCTATCGAAACTAAAAACGGTTTACTGGACACTGAGACCGATTTGATTTTTCTTGATATTGAAATGCCTATTCTTTCTGGTTTTGAACTTTTAGATAATCTTCCAAATAAACCACAAATTATATTCGTAACCGGTAAAACCAAATATGCCTTTAAAGCATTCGATTATGATGCTGTTGATTATATTCATAAACCGGTAACCAAAGACAGGTTCAATAACGCGGTGAATAAAGCTGTGAACCTTTTTAAACTCAAGCATCAAACTCCGGTTCCGGAAGATGATGACTTTATATTTGTAAAAAGCAATCTAAAGAATAGAAAGGTCTTTCTTAGTAAGTTAAAGTATATCCAGGCGCTTGGTGATTACGTGAAATTTGTTACCGAAAAAGATAATTTCGTGGTACTTGCCACCATGAAATCTTTTGAAAAAGAATTACCAAATGACAGATTTCTAAGAACTCACAAGTCTTACATCGTGAACTTAGACAAGATTGAACGATATAACAGTAAAAATATTGAAATAGATAAAGAGAAACTTCCACTAAGTCGTCATAAAAAGGCTAATCTGGTAGAGGCTCTGAGCGCAATACAATAGAAGTACTCAAAAATAAAATATTCTAAGCCATCTTTATGATGGTTTTTTTTATTGCGGATCTACATTTACCACTACTCTTACTGACCTGAATGCGCCAATCGCTTTAAAGCTCTTCAGAATACGATGCACCACTTTTTTCGTTTTTCCAAGCGATTGCTTCTGTGGAATCTTAATTAGAATATTCTTGTAGTACTCATTTCTAATTCTGGCTACAGGTGGAAATTCCGGACCTAAAACATACCGGTCAAAAACATTTTCCAATGCTCTTGCCAACCAGTTCGCCGCTTCATTTGTTTTTGAATAATCTCGACATTTTAGGGTTAACCGTATTAGTCTAAAATATGGAGGATATTGATACTGATGCCTGTCTTCCAGCTGCTCTTTATACATCCCTTCATAATCACCCGTGGAAACCTGCTGAATAATTTGATGATATGGATTATAGGTTTGAATAAGGACTTTTCCTCTTTTCTTAGTTCTCCCGGATCTTCCTGCTACCTGCAACATTAACTGAAAACTTCTTTCATGAGCTCTGAAATCAGGAAAATTCAAAAGATTATCAGCATTCATTATTCCTACAAGACTCACTTTTCTAAAATCAAGCCCTTTCGTAAGCATTTGGGTACCTATAAGAATATCTGTCTCGTGGTTTTCAAAAGCCTGGATGATCTTCTCATAGGCGTGCTTTCCCCTGGTCGTATCCTGATCCATTCTGGCCACCTTAGACTTCGGAAATAACGCTTTTAACTCAGTTTCCACTTGCTCCGTTCCAAAGCCTTTTGTAGTGATCTCATTACTCCCACAAGCCATGCATTGGTGTTGCATGGCAATATGATAACCACAGTAATGGCATCTTAACTGATTGTTATGACTATGATAGGTAAGACTCACATCGCAATTAGGACATTGCGGTGAATGCCCGCAGGTATTACATTCCATAATTGGTGAAAAACCTCTCCTATTCTGAAAAAGAATTACCTGTTCTTCTTCCTTTAAACTCTCACGAATTTCTTCAATTAGTCTTTCAGAAAAATGTCCGGTCATTTTTTTCTTACGATGAGCAGTCTTAATATCAACTACTTCCACTTCAGGCATCAGCACATTGCCGTAGCGCCTTGTAAGTTCCACCAGGGAATATTTGTTATGTTCAGCATTGAAGTAAGATTCAATTGAAGGAGTTGCTGAACCAAGAATGATATTGGCTTTAAACATATTTGCCAGGACAACGGCTGCATCCCTGGCGTGATAACGCGGTGCCGGATCGAACTGCTTAAAAGTCGACTCATGTTCTTCATCTACCACGATCAAACCTAATTCCTGAAATGGTAGAAATATACAGGATCGTGCTCCAATTACTATTTTTCCTTTTTCAGAATTTTCCAGTACCTTTTTATAAATCTCCACTCTTTCATTTACGGAGTATTTACTATGATAGACCAGTACCTTATCTCCAAAATAACTCTGAAGTCTTTTTATTAATTGAGTGGTTAAGGCAATTTCAGGTAGTAAATACAAAGCCTGCTTACCCTTATTAATGACTTCTTCTATTAGCCTGATATAAATTTCCGTTTTACCGGATGAAGTTACACCGTGCAATAAACAGACTTGATTCTCCTTGAAGTTATCTTTGATTTCATCAAATGCCGTCTGTTGAATTTTGTTCAGGTTTATTTCATGAGAAGTAATTTCTCCAGTAAAAACAACTCGATCTGTTGTTTCATAAAACTCTTCAAAAATATTCTTATCAATTAGACTTTTAAGAACTGAAGATGTTGCCCCCGAATCTTTCAATAATTTTTTAACCTTAAGAGGCTTTTTTGATTTTGCCGTTAAAGAGAAATATGAAAGCAAAATCTCCCTTTGTTTTGGAGCCCTGGAAAGTTCATCAAGTAAATTATGCATCTCACTTTCGGCCTCAAAGGCAGAAGATAGTTTTACAAATCGAACCTCCTTTGGTTTGAACTGCTCATAAATTTCCTGATTTAGATCAACAAGGTTCTTAGACACCAGCTTATTAATAACCGGCAAAACTTTTTTCCTATCCAGTAATTGCTCGATTTCCTGAATTTTCATCGAAGATTGCCTCTGTAGCGCTTCGGTAACCAGATATTCATCATCATTCAATTCTACCGAATCTACATCGGCATTTCTGGATAATTTTACGATACTTTCACTTTCCAGCAAAAACGCACCCGGCAAAGCTGCTCTCATCACCTCCCCCTCCGTACATAAATAATAGGTAGCTATCCAATGCCAGAAAGAAAGTTGATTTTGTGTAAGAATTGGTTCTTCATCAAGTATCTGATGAATAGGCTTCGCTTCATAGACCTCTGGCGGATTCTGGTGAATTTCCGCAACGATACCGGTATAGATCCTGTTCTTTCCAAATTGCACAGCCAGCCTCATTCCCGGCTGAATGAAATGTGCTTCCTCCTCGGTAAGACTATAAGTAAACCGGTTATCCAAAGGAAGTGGCAAGATTAGATCTGCGAAATACAACATTTAATAAAACTTGGTTTGTACAATAGAAAAAGCTGCTCCTAAAGCAACTTACCTTCAACTATTAAATTCAAAAATATCAAGAATCTTTAGTTTTTCTAAGGTAAGTTCAAAACTTTAAAAGCAGCTTTTAATTTATAAGGGTTTATTCAGCTCTATGCCATGTTTTGGTTTTGTAAAACAAGGCTACATATCCCCTGACCTTTAAAACATCAGGATTATCATCATCTAGCCATATTTTACAGCGATACTCTTTTCCGGTTTTTGGATTTACAATAGTTCCTCCAACATATTTATCACCATCTTTTTCTAAACCTCTCATAAGTTCCATTCCTTGAATTGGCTCATTTTTAAGATCACCTTCGCACTTAGTACATACGCGATCGCGATCTTCCTCTTTCATAATCTTTTCTACCTTCCCATAAACCTTATTCTCTTTTTCATAGACTTCGATGATTGAATTCACTTTTCCCTCATCATTAATGTTTTCCCATCTTCCTAATACTTCCTGGGCCTGAGTTGAACAGATCATCCCCATGAAAAATATTACGTATAATGCTGTACATCTACTCATCTTACTTCCCTAGCATTGCTTCTTTAAGATCGTCATCAGCAGGTTTATTTGAAAGCCATATTCCAAACAATGCTTTTTTGAAGTCCAATCCTTCAATCGTACCTAGCTCTTTATCATTCTTGTAGACTGTAACACCGGTTTCGGGTATATATACAATATCAAACACGTCATTCTTTTTAATTTCCGCCATAAAGAAACTTTTGAATTTATCAATTTCTGTTGCCAAAGGTTTAGTATTGCCAGAAGTCGATTTTTCGAAGCCTTCGTTCACCGCATCAACCATTTTATCACTGGTAATTAATTTCGAAACTATATGAAGTTTTATACTCATTGGTTCCTTTGCAGCAATAATGGCAGCAGCATCAGAGGATTTATTTGAAAGATATAAACCACCGGCGTATAGATCTATCCATAATTTTTCCCGAACACCTGCACCATTAAGGTTCAGGGTTTTACCCTGATAGGTCTCACTGTTAGGAAGGTTAACTCCTCCTACTTCGGTTTGAGCTGAAGTAAGAGCTACACTCATAAGTGCAATAAATAAAAAAGCTATTTTTTTCATCGTTTAAGGTTTAATTTGGTTTAAAGTTATTTAAAATTTTTATTCAGTTTAATAAGAGATGCATTTAGTTCAAATCCAAGAAGTAACATGTTGGAGTTCAACCATATATAAAACATTAAAATAAGCAAGGCTCCAATAGAACCATATAATTCATTATAACTTGAAAAATTGGTTATATACAAACTGAATAAAAAGGTAGTAAGCATTATTAAAATAGTGGTAAACAAAGCACCAATCGAAAAAAACCGGGCTTTCCTTGCTTCCCTTGTTCCAAAATAATACAAAATTGCCACTGCAGTATAGATTAGAAGTATAAAACCAATATATTTTATCAGATCTGCCCCAAAACCCTCTGTATTCACAATTCCAAGCTCACTTAAATCATCTATCGCATAGGTCATGTAAACTGCTCCTATTACTGATATAAGCAACAACAATGCCAATATAAGAGAAACTCCCACTGCTACAGCATATTGGCGCGGTATGGATCGATTATTTTTGGTATGATAACTAAATTCAAAACCAGTGAAAATAGCATTTATTCCATTGGTCATTAAGAATATGGATAGAATAAATGCCACCGATAGCAATCCACCACGGGGTGTATTTGCAATATCATAAAATATATCTCCGAAGAATTCTGAGGTATTTGGTGGCAATAAGGTTTCCATGAACAAGAGAAACTCTATCTGAAAATCATCAATAAAAGTGATATAAGGGATCAGGTTCAGTACAAAAAGCAGAAAAGGGAATATGGCCATAAAAAAACTAAAGGCAATTGAACTTGCCCTGGTTGAGAATGTACCACGAACGATCCCTCCCCAATAAATCACCCATAGATTATAGAGCGACAAACCTTCCATTCCCGGCAAAATTATCTTCTTAGTGCTTCTTTTCCACCAATTAGAAAATGCTTCAAGTTTAGAGTTGATCGCTTTTTTTGGGGCCATATTATACGGCTTTTAAGCTTAGATCGAGATTATAAACCGAATGAGTAAGCGCGCCACTGGAAATGAAATCCACTCCACAATCCGCATAATTTCTGGCGGTTTCAAGAGTAATCCCGCCACTGGATTCAGTAAGGCATTTTCCATCTATAAGTTCTACCGCTTTACGTGTATCCTCATAACTGAAGTTATCTATAAGAATTCTGTAAACTCCATCAGATTTAAGAATTTCTCTTATCTCATCCATATCGCGTGCTTCTACAATAATTTTAAGATCGAGCTTATTTTCTTTTAAATAAGTTTTTGTTTTATCAATGGCTTTGGTTATTCCTCCGGCAAAATCTATATGATTGTCCTTAAGCATAACCATATCATAAAGAGCAAAACGATGATTCTCCCCTCCTCCTATCTTAACAGCCCATTTTTCCAGAGCACGTATTCCTGGAGTCGTCTTTCTGGTATCGAGAATTTTAGTTTTGGTCCCTTCTAATTTCTGCACAAATTCTGATGTCTTTGTAGCGATAGCACTCATTCTTTGCATTGCATTTAGAATAAGTCTTTCAGATTTTAAGATAGACTGAGAAGATCCTTCCACATAAAAAGCAATATCTCCTCTTTTAATAAGATCGCCATCTTTCATTCGAAGATCTACTTTCAAATTCGGATCAACATATTGAAATACTTTTTTAGCGAATCCAACCCCGGCCAGGATCCCCTGGTCCTTTACCAGTAATTTAGCTTTTCCAGTGGCATCCTTTGGAATACAGGCAAGAGAACTGTGATCTCCATCACCGATATCCTCCCTAATTGCATTTTTAATAATTAATTCAATTTCTTTTTCGAATTGTTCCGGTGAGATCATTTTCTCTGCTTATTTTTGTAAATGTAGTAAAGTCTGTACTAAAATCACGGGATGACGATAAAATTAGTCTGTATTGGAAAAACAGATAAAAAAGAACTGGAAGCACTGATAAATATCTACTCAGATAGGCTTCAGCATTATATCAAATTTGAATTTGAAATAATTCCCGATCTCAAAAAGACCAAAAACCTGGATGAAAATCAACAAAAATCAAAGGAAGGTGAGTTGATCCTTTCCGGGGTTCAGAATTCAGATTTCATGGTATTGCTGGATGAGAACGGAAAACAATTCAGTTCAGAAAGCTTTTCAGAATATATTCAAAAACGAATGAATACCGGTTTAAAAAGACTGATATTCGTAATTGGTGGTCCTTATGGTTTTTCAGAAGAAGTATATAACCGAGCTGATTCCAGGATCTCTCTTTCAAAAATGACCTTTTCCCATCAAATGGTAAGGCTATTCTTTACCGAACAATTATACAGAGCCTTTACTATATTAAAAAACGAACCATACCACCACAGATAATCAAAACTTATGAAATTAGTTTTCGCAACTCATAATCCGAATAAATTCAGGGAGATCAAAAGTCTACTGCCTGCTCACATAGAACTTCTTTCACTTACTGATATTGACTGTAATGAAGAAATTGAAGAAACCGGAGATACTATTGACGAAAACGCTATGATCAAGGCGGAATACGTTCGAAATCATTATGGATACGATTGCTTTGCAGATGATACTGGGCTTGAAGTAAATTCTCTTGCCGGAGCTCCGGGAGTTTTTTCTGCCAGGTATGCAGGAGAAGAGAAAAATGATGAAGCCAATATTGAAAAGTTACTAAGTCAGCTTAAAAAACGAGATGACAGAACTGCTCGTTTTAAAACTGTGATCGCGCTTAACCTAAAAGGACACCAGAATCTCTTTACGGGTATTTGTGAGGGTAAGATACTGGAAGAGAAGAAAGGAGATAAAGGCTTTGGTTACGACTCCATATTTCTGCCAAATGGTTTTGATATTAGTTTTGCTGAAATGGAAATAGGGGAAAAATCAAAAATCAGTCATCGAGGAATAGCTTTTAGAGAGTTGGTAGAGTATTTATCAAAATAATTTGAATCCTTCAGAATTCTTTAGGCGGTTTTTAAATCAAAAATTTTTAAAATGGAACTGAATTTCCAGGAAATGAGCGAAATTTCAGGGTAAATCATGTTAAAAAATCGATTTAATAAGCGTTTTTCAATCCCAAAAATCGTATTAAAGCCCTGATAATTAGGTGTAATATAGTAATTATCTGTTTAAAAAGCTCAATCCAGAAATAAAAGTGTACATTTGCCGCTTGAAATTCCTCAGGGTGAGGATGTGTTACTGGAAGTTTAGGTTTAAGTATGTCGATTCGCTTCTTATGTAACACCTACATATCATAATCGAATACTTACATAAAACGAATGAACGCATTCCAAAAACTTGGACTTGACGCAGATTTGCTTAAGGCCATTGAAGACATGGGGTTTGAAACTCCAAGTGAAGTACAGGAAAAATCAATCCCAATTTTATTAGAACAGGAAACAGATCTTGTTTCTCTAGCACAAACCGGAACAGGTAAAACTGCCGCTTTTGGTTTTCCACTAATTCAAAAAATCGATGCCAATTCTAAAAAGACGCAGGCATTGATCCTTTCTCCTACCAGAGAACTTTGTTTACAGATCACTAACGAGATCAAGAATTACTCGAAGTATAAAAAATCTTTAAATGTAGTTGCCGTTTACGGTGGCGCAAGCATTACAGATCAGGCGAGATCTATTGAAAGAGGAGCTCAAATTATTGTAGCTACTCCAGGTAGAATGCAGGATATGATTAGAAGAAGACTGGCAAACATATCCTCAATTGGATATTGTGTGCTTGATGAAGCTGATGAAATGCTGAATATGGGATTCTATGAAGATATAAAGGATATTCTTTCACATACTCCTAAAGAAAAGAAAACCTGGTTATTTTCTGCAACAATGCCAAAAGAGGTTGCAAAGATCGCTAAGAAGTTCATGACAGATCCTGTAGAAATTACTGTAGGATCAAAGAATATGGGTACCTCTAACGTATCTCACGAATATTACCTGGTGAATCACCGTAATAGGTATGATGCCTTAAAAAGGCTTGCAGATGCAAATCCGGAAATATTCTCAGTAATATTCTGTAGAACTAAAAGAGATACTCAAAAAGTTGCCGAAAAGCTTATTGAAGATGGATATAATGCTGCAGCCCTTCACGGAGATCTAAGTCAGAATCAACGTGATCTGGTAATGAAAAGTTTCAGAAGCCGCCAGATACAGATGCTTGTAGCAACAGATGTTGCTGCTCGTGGTATTGATGTAGATGATATTACTCACGTAATCAACTATCAATTACCTGATGAAATAGAAACTTACACTCACCGTAGTGGTAGAACCGGTAGAGCCGGTAAAAATGGGGTTTCTATGGTGATCATTTCAAAAAGTGAAGTTCGTAAGATCAGAACCGTTGAAAAGATCATTCAGCAAAAATTTGAAGAAAAGTCAATTCCAGACGGTAAAGAGATCTGTAAGACTCAACTTTTCCATTTAGCTAACGATATTAAGAAAACTGAGATCAATCACGAGATCGATCCATATTTGCCTACGATAAATGAAGCTCTGGAAGATTTTACTAAAGAAGAATTGATCAAAAAATTCTTCTCTGTAGAATTCACCCGTTTCTTCAATTATTATGAAAAAGCTCCAGATCTAAGTTCTGAATCTGCTGGGGGAAGACCTGAAGTTTCTGAAGGGAACACAAGATATTTCATCAATGTTGGCTCTAAAGATGGTTATGACTGGAAAAGTCTTAAGGACTTCCTTACCGAAGAACTTAATTTAGACCGTGATGATGTTTTCAAAGTAGACTGTAAAGCAAGTTTCTCTTTCTTTAATACTGATGAAAAACATACTGATCTAATTCTGAAAACTTTTACAGATTACAAGCAAAATGGAAGGTTTGTAAATGTTGAAGTAACCAAAGACCAGCAATCTGGAAGAGGTGGCGGAGGCCGAAAAAGAGAACGCAGCGGCGGCGGAGGAAGAAGGAACTCCAAAAGCTTTGACGACAACAAAGGTGGAAAATTCAGCGGACGAAGAAGATCTGAAAAAAGAGATGATAAAGGACCTAGAAAAGGAAGCCGAAATAAGAATATCGAGAATTCAATAAAGAGAAGAAGATCGAAAGCTTAATAAATTGAAAAAATGCCAAACTTAAATATTTAAGTTTGGCATTGTTTTTTATAAGGATTTTATATTTTTAGCCCCGATTGTTATGAAAAACTTCTTTTTTATTTTCTTCCTGCTTTTCACAGGATATATTTCTGCGCAGGATATGGTATCAGGAACGGTTATGAATGCCGCAAATGATAATCCCATAGAAAATGTACATATTGTAAACCTAAACCAGGTAAAAGGGGCTGTTACCAGCGAAGAAGGTGAATTTAAACTGCAGGCAACGGTTAACGACACCCTCTATTTTTCCTATCTTGGTTTTAGATCAATTCGCGTTAGGGTGACCAATGACTGGTTAAAATATGGAAATGTTAAGGTAAAAATGACCGAACTAGGATTTGCTCTTGAAGAGGTCACGGTTAACTCTACAAAGCTTACCGGTTACCTTGAGATCGACGCTAAAAACATTCCTATTTACGATAATTATCGCTATAGTATTTCCGGCTTAGATTCTGGTTATGAGGGTGGTGATAGCTCTCCTAGTTCAGTAACTAAAGCATTGAGATCTCTATCCAATCCAGCCGATCTGGTGTATAATATATTCGGAAAACGCCCAAGGCAGATGAAGAAGCTAAGGCAGATGAAGAAGGATGATAATATCCGGAATCTTCTTCGAAATAAATTCGACAGGGAAACTTTAATGGCCTTGTTGCAGGTAAATAGAGCTGAAATTGACCAGATTCTTAATAACTGTAATTATTCAGAAGATTTCATGAAAACAGCAAATGACCTGCAAATTCTTGATGCCATTAATAGCTGTTACGAAGAATATAAAGTGCTTCAAAAGAATTAACGAGATTCTAATAAGCTCTTTAAATCCTTCAGTCCTTTATCAAAATTTTCTCCAAGTGCTTTTTCCGGCGAGTAAAAAATACTAATAATGGTAAGTGGAAAAGCTAAATGACCTTTGGCTCCCCAAACCATTTTTGTCTTTTCAGCCTCGATTTCTTTTACCCCAATATAGGTTAGCGCGTTTACTTTTACGGGTTTTACAAATAGAACTTTTGTTTCATAAACCCTTCCCTGCTTGGCTTTAACAATCCTCTGAATACCCTCTCCCACCACTTTGTTATTACCTTTCCAGTAAAAACTGGCGCCAACTTTCCCATCTTCTCCTTTATATTTCATGATGGCATTAGGATCTCTTTCAAACCATGGATTCCACAATGGTTGATTCTTAAGCTGCCTGGCAAAATTAAAGACTTCTTCTCGTGGTTTATTAATTACAACGGTTCTGCTAACGTCATAATCTTTCTTGGACCAGGCATGTAGAAAGGCGAAAAATGTGATAAGAGCAATTATCAGGTAAAAAAACAGGGTCATCGGTTAGCTTTAAGGCGTTTAAAAGTTACAAATAATTACTGATTCAAAAAGTGTTCAATAATTTGTTCTGAATTTTTTATAGTTTTTTTTGTCCATTCCATAAGAATTTGCTGTTTTTCTTCATCACTTAATTGCCATTTTACATCGCTATCTCTTAATTTAGACGTAAGCGTCTGAAGAATAATGGCCGCAGAAACAGAAATATTGAGACTTTCAGTAAACCCAACCATTGGGATTTTTAATGTTTTATCTGCCTGATCTAAAATTTCTTCTGAAAGTCCATCTTTTTCAGTTCCGAAAAATAAAGCGGAAGGTTTGGAGATATCAAACTCGTCGAGGGTCTGGGCATCGCCATGTGGACTTGTCGCCACGATCTGATAACCATCCTGCTTTAATTTTTTCAAACATGCAGAAGAAGAATTATATCTATTAATATCTACCCATTTCTGTGCGCCCATGGCAATTTCCCGATCGATCCTTTTCGGTAAACGCTCTTCGATCACATGAATATTCTGTATCCCGAATACATCACAACTACGTACTACAGCGCTGGTATTATGCAACTGAAATACATCCTGGGTAGCTATGGTTAAATGATTGGTGCGTTGCTGAATAACCTTTTGAAAAAGTTCTCTTCTTCTTGGGGTAAGGTAATCCTGTAAATATTCTAAGATTTTATTATCGTCCATTTCTGGCGTAAAATTAAAAAACCCGACACGAAGTCGGGTTCTTTTTTCTGAAATTATTTTAGCTTAAGAGGCATTCATTCCAATATTTCCCTGTGCAACGAGAACTCCTAATTCTTCAGCACTTAAATGAATATTTATATACCCGTCATACTGGATCAAACTTTCATAATTGATACTCTCTGCATCTTCCCCGTTAAAAGCAGCCACATTAGTCATACTCATTCCAGTGGTACCATCAACACTTTTCAAGGTAATAGCTATATCTCCGGGTGCATTCGCCACAGATCCCATATGGATATGTGCAGGATACATCGCTCCATCTACAGCATTCTCCAAAGATAATATCACTAACGTTTCACCGTTAACTCGCTCTTCAAACATTGCGGTCCCCATCATTCCGGCAACATCTACAGAATTCAATTCATAACTTTTAGACTCTCCCGTTAATTCATTTTGTCCTATATCTCCCTGAGCTACTAAAGTTCCAAGGTCATCAGCACTAAGATGAACATTAATGTATCCATCATAGTCAAGTACATCTGCATACCCGAACATATCTCCATTATCTAAGGCTGCTACGTTTGTTTTACTCATTCCTGTAGTTCCATTAATAGAATTAAATGTAAATGCAATATCACCTCCTTCAGCAGCGGTATTCATATGAATATGTGCAGGGTGCATTCCTCCATCAGGTGTATTTTCAAGCAGAATGGTAGCAAGCGCTTCTCCATTTACTCTTTCCTGAAACATTGCTGTACCCATAATTCCTTCTACTGCTTTTTCTCCAAGTTCAAAAGATTTAGATTCTCCTGTAAATTCGTTTTGTCCTATATCTCCCTGGGCAACTAAAGTTCCAAGATCATCTGCACTTAAATGTACATTAATGTATCCGTCATAATCTAGCACATCAGCATATCCAAACATTTCACCGTTATCCAAAGCTCCAACATTGGTTTTGCTCATTCCAGTAGATCCGTCTACCGAATTAAACGTAAAAGCGATATCACCACCTTCAGCAGCCGTGTTCATATGAATATGCGCCGGGTGCATTCCATCAGCTGGAGTATTTTCAAGCATTAGAGTAGCAAGAGCTTCTCCACTCACTCTTTCCTGAAACATTGCGGTACCCATAATTCCATCAACATCCCTTTCTTCTAGTTCAAATGATTTCATCTCCCCTGTAAGATCATTAACACCAATATCTCCCTGAGCAACTAATGTCCCCAGGTCATCTGCGCTTAAATGCACATTGATGTATCCATCAAAATTCACCGCTTCCATATAGGTGATCGCCGACCCATCATCTAAGGTAGAAAAGGTAGTAGAACTCATTCCAGTGGAACCATCTATAGGTTCAAAAGTAAGAGCAATATCACCACCTTCAGCGGCAGTATTAAAATGAATATGTGCGGGATGCATTCCTGAAGAAGTCCCATCTAATTCAATTTCAACAGTGGTACTATTATCTTCATTTTCCATAAATGTTGCGGTTCCTGAAATAGAAGGATCACTTACCGATGAAAGATCAAAGCTTTTTGTTTCTCCGGTAAATTCCTGTCCCACTGGCTGCATGGCATCATCGTCTCCTCCACAACTCATTAGCATAAACGGTAAGGCAATTAAAATAGCCCTAAATAAATTTTTCATAATCATAGTTATTAGTTTTAAGTAATTTTTTTTGGTTGAAAAGCTGTATTTTTCTTTTCAGACAATTATTTATGTATTCTAGATACGCAGCAGAAACTACTAGCAGACGTTAATGAAATCAGAAATATGTATTAAAATTAGTTAAAATGAAAAGAGTCGTAGTTCTAACGGGGGCAGGAATAAGCGCTGAAAGCGGCATAAAAACATTTAGAGATGCTGATGGTTTATGGGAAGGACATGATGTGATGCAGGTAGCCTCTCCCTTTGGCTGGGAAAACAATCAGGAACTGGTTCTGGATTTCTACAATCAAAGAAGAAGGCAATTACTTAAAGTAGAACCAAATGCCGCACATAAGGCCCTGGTAGATCTTGAAAATAAATATGATGTCCAGATCATCACACAAAATATCGACGATCTTCATGAAAGAGCCGGGAGTACAAATGTTACCCATCTACATGGTGAGCTCCTTAAAGCAAGAAGTACTTTTGACGATGACCTTATATTTGACTGGAAAAAAGATATTAATCCTGGTGACTTTTGCGAATACAACAGGCAATTAAGACCTCATGTGGTTTGGTTTGGCGAAGCGGTTCCTATGTTTCAGAAAGCCGCTGAAATTATAGAACACAGTGATATTGTTATTATAATTGGCACTTCCATGCAGGTTTATCCAGCAGCCAGTCTTATCGATTTTTCTCCGCACGATGCATCTTTATTTTTTATTGACCCTAAACCGAATATTAATGAAGGTGGAAATCTTGAAATTATTGAAAATACTGCGGTGGATGGTGTTCCAAAACTGGTAAAAAGACTCCTCGAAAAAGCATGAGAATAGAAAGTCTTCTAATGAATATGGACAATTCTATTTCCAGTAGATCCAAAATTGCCGGAATATTAGCTCAAGATCCGGAATACTTAAATGAATGTATAGAATTCATTGTACAGCATAATGACGATTTTTCACTTAAATGTTTGATGGCAATCGAGATGCTGAGCAGAAATAGATTTCCAATTTCTGAAACCCTATTCTTCACAATTGATTCTTTCCGGAAAATTATTTTCTGATTCTTCATCCAGAAGATGCCTGGCAAAACTATATGGCCTTATCATCGATGAACATTTAAACAAACAATCAGAATTTGAACTTACGCGAAATTTAAAACAGGAGATCCTGGAATTAAATTTTAACTGGTTGCTTTCCCAGGAAAAAGTTGCTGTAAAGGTTTTCTCCATGCAAAATATTTATGACCTGAGGCATGAAGAAGACTGGATTGGCAAAGAATTGAAGGGAATACTGGAAAAAGAAATCTTGAATTCTTCTGCCGGCTACAAATCTCGCGCAACAAAGATCCTAAGGAAATTAAACGAGTAGTTTTTTAGTAAATTTTGAAGCGGTATCTTTACGGCTTTAATTTTTAAAAGTAAAAGATGACATCCCTTTCTGCAATTTCACCAATAGACGGTCGATACAGATCTAAGACAAAAAAGCTTTCGGCTTATTTTAGTGAAGAGGCACTTATCAAATATAGAATTCAGGTTGAAGTTGAATATTTTATCGCTCTTTACGAGCAGAAATTACCTCAACTTAAAGATGTAGACACTGCAAATTTCCAAAAGTTAAGAGAGTTATATGAGAATTTTACCGCCCTGGATGCTCAGGCGGTAAAAAAGATCGAGAAAGTTACTAATCACGATGTTAAGGCTGTTGAATACTTTCTTAAAGAAGAATTTGGAAAGCTGGGCATGGAAACCTCTAAGGAATTCATCCATTTTGGTTTAACCTCACAGGATATTAATAATACTGCCGTTCCGTTAAGTCTTAAAGAGGCTATCGAAGACGTTTATTTACCTTCTTTGAACGAAGTTCTGGAAAAACTGGAGGAACTGGCGACTGAATGGAAAGATATTCCACTTCTTGCACGAACACACGGTCAGCCGGCATCTCCAACAAGATTAGGAAAAGAAATTCAGGTTTTCGTGACCAGGATCAAGGAACAGATGAGACTGCTCAAGCAGGTTCCCCATGCAGCTAAATTTGGCGGAGCAACTGGAAATTACAATGCTCACAAAGTTGCTTATCCTGAAATTGACTGGAAAAAATTCGGAAATAATTTTGTTGAAAATAAACTGGGGTTACATCACTCCTTCCCTACTACCCAGATTGAACATTATGATCATTCTGCTGCGTTGTTTGATGCTTTAAAAAGGATCAATAATATTCTGATGGATCTGGACAGGGATCTCTGGACTTACATTTCCATGGATTATTTCAAGCAAAAGATCAAAAAAGGTGAGATAGGATCTTCAGCAATGCCACATAAAGTGAATCCTATTGATTTTGAAAATAGTGAAGGAAATATTGGTATCGCAAATGCGATTTTTGAACACCTTTCCTCTAAACTTCCTGTGAGCAGGCTTCAAAGAGATCTAACCGATAGCACCGTGTTAAGAAATATTGGCGTTCCTATTGGTCATACCTTAATCGCTTTTAGCTCTACCTTAAAAGGTCTGAACAAGCTTCTTTTAAATGAGGATAAGCTTAATGCCGATCTTGAGAATAACTGGGCCGTGGCTGCTGAGGCTATCCAAACAATTCTTCGAAGAGAAGGATACAAGAATCCTTATGAGGCTTTAAAAGGATTAACGAGGACGAATGAAAGGATCACTAAGAAAAGTATCTCTGAGTTTATAGATGAGTTAGATGTTTCAGATGAAATAAAGGCTGAACTTCATCAAATAACTCCTCAAAATTATACAGGAATATAAATTGAAAAAGAGCCCCGTTTCCGGGGCTTTTCTTTTTCAACTAATTAAAAGGATATTAATCTTCAACGATAGAATCTTTTGATTCTACTTTATTCACTTTAATAGTATCATTGTCTTTTTGATGATCCCCAAAAATTCCTACAACGTTTTTAAATCCTTCAACATTTATATCTCCTTCCTCTAAAGACCTCATTAGCTTCATGATCTCTCCCGGATTCATATTCTCACCAAGAACTCTGGCAACACCTAAACCTTGCTCATCGTCATATCCATAAACGATAAGCTCATCTATAGCATCTTCTTCACCAGTAAAATATAGCTCAGCCTTTCTGGTTCCTCCACCATATTTCATTAAAAGCTGGTATTTTTCATTTTTAAAGATCTGGTTTAACGCAGCTTTTTCCTCTTCAAATTTGGCTTTGTTTTCATCATTGCTAAGTGCAAGAACATTAATTTTCTTGATGGTTTTTAAAGTAGCCTTTTGATCTGCTTCCAGCGATTCACTATTAGTAAATAAGCTGGTAGGAACATCTACGGCAAGAAAATCGGAATCTTCCTGGTTCTCTACATAGTACTTTTGAAGTGATTGTTCATTATTACAAGAACTTAGTAAAGTGACAAATAGAACGGCGAATAAAATTTTAATACTTTTCATGATCTAGGATTTTTTATTGGCTTTCTTTAATTCTTCAGCTCCCGGAACTTTTAGATCTGCAGTCAATTTAGATAACTGAGACAAATCTATCTCCCCGGTAATACTTAATATAACGGTCATCGGCTTATCACCTTCCGATCCTTCCAAGAACATAAATAACTCTTTAACATAGTTATCATTCTTCCCCGGCAAGGAATAAAATTTAATATTCTGCCCGTCATCATTTACCCTCATAAGCTCCTCTAAAGAGCCTTTTTTGAGGTAGGCCTTCACATCTGTTGCCATTTGAGACATTATAGAAGAATTGGAAGATTTATATATCTGAATACGATCCAGGTTCTCTATAAGATTCATATACTCACGAGCTTCAGGATCATTTTCACTTAAATCTACTTTCGCCAGCATTTTAAACATCTTGCTGGTCATTACCATAGCATCTACATCTTTCATATCCTCATATTTCTCAAAATTTTGAGACTGAGAAAGCATAGGCGCCAGGGCTAACAGGAGGGTAATTACTAATCTATTCATGATTTCTGGTTTTAGTCTATTTCTATTATTTTATTTTTCGTGTTATTAAATTCTTTCAGATAAACGAGATCAGATTTGCCCTCGTTCATAATTTGTGAAACCATACTAAGTGTTTCTTTAGTTTTTTGTAGCGCAAGTTCTTCATCACTTATCGTTCCTAAATCATTTTGATTCAGGTTTCGCGAAGAGTCATTGAAGAAAAAGATACCCAATGCGACAATAATGATTGCGGCAATCGATGTCCAGGTGTACCAGTTCGTCCTCTTTGATTCAATCTGTGGAACCTCCTTAAAAGTCTCTTTTCTCTGATTTTCTGCGAAAGAAAAGATCATTTGGTAACTTCTTAGGTGTTCAGGAACATTTTCACTTTGAAAATACTCTCTGAGAGTTCGTTCTTCTGCCAGTGAAGTCTCTCCTTCATCATAGCGTTCCAGAAGCTTTTCAATTTTACTTAATTCCATAGTTATGTTTCTTTATTAAATTCTCTCTAATCGATTTACGTGCCCTGGATAATGCCACTCTAATTGCGGTTTGATTCATATCCATTATTTTGGCAATTTCTTCATAATCATACTGCTCAATATCTCTTAACTGAAAGATCATCTTTTGCTGTTCCGGAAGGGTTTTTACAATCCTGCCTAACCATTCCATCTCGTCGTTTACCTCAACTTCAGACTGCAGTGATTGATAATTACTTTCATAATTTTGATGTACAATTCTTAAATTATTGTTTTGTTTCAATTTTAATTGATCTAAACAGTAGTTTTTTGTAACGGTCATCGCAAAAGCCTCAACATTGGCATAGTGCTTGATTCTTTCTTTCCGATTCCATAATTTCAGAATCACCTCCTGAGTGGCATCTTCGGCCGCTTCCTTAGAAGTTAGAAGCCTTAAAGCCATTCTATACATTTTATCCTTAACCGGATTTATAATATTAAGGAAGGTATGTTCTTTCATTAGGTTGTGGTTGGTTTATACTGCCTTCTCACCTTTACGACGAATTAGAAATACTTTTGTTACAATAAATTTTCTATTTGCAATTATGTAACTATTTTTAGAAAAAAATTAAGAAAAATATTAACCCTAAATGATAATATGAAAATATATAAATATTTAATGCTACTGGCTTTTGCCGGAACCCTATTTACCTCATGTAATAAAGATGATCTTGATGACAATATCCCGAAGACTGGAAAAGAGCTTCCAGGAGAGGAACCGGTAGATGATATTGAACTTGAAATTAGAGATTTTGAGTACAAAGCAATGAATACATGGTATTATTATAAAGATGATATGCCTATTTATGCTGAAGACCGTTTTGCAAATCAGGAAGAACTTAATACCTGGTTAAATGAATGGGTCGATCCGGATGAACTTTTCTATGACGGATTATTAGAGAACTACCCTGATACGGATAGATTTAGCTGGATCGTTGACGATTACGAAGAATTGGAAAATGATTTTGCAGGAATTTCAGAAACAGACGGAATTGTTTTTACTCCTTTTCTATTATGTGAAGACTGTTCTGAAGTTGGAATTGCCGTTCGCTATGTAGTTAAGGGATCTCCTGCCGATGAAGCAGGTATTAAAAGAGGAATGGTTTACGCCGAAGTCGATGGACAGCCCTTAAATAGAACTAACTATATAGACTTAACTTACTACAATACCTCATTATCTGTTAATTATGGTTTTATCAGTTTAGATGATGAAAATTATGGTGAGGTAGAACAGGAAATAGAATTAACCAAAACTACGGTTGAAGAAAATCCGGTCCATGTTGTAAAAACTTTAGACGTAGGTGGTAAAAAGGTGGGTTACTTAATGTACAACCATTTTAACCATGAATTTGATGCTGAACTTAATAATGCCTTTGGTGAACTTAGAGATGCCGGGGTAACAGAACTTGTTCTGGACTTGAGATATAACCCGGGAGGAAGATTATCCTCTGCCGTTGATTTAGGAAGTATGATCAACCTTCAATTAAAGGATAAAATTTTCCTGAAGGAAAAATACAATAATGATATCACTCAGGCATATATTAGTCAATATGGCGAAGAGTCTCTTGTAGAAAGATTTGACGACCAGATTTATGAATATGATAATTCTCACTCCGAACATGCTGCGGCACCTATAAACAGTCTTAATCTGGATAAAGTTTATATAATCGCTTCGAATAGTTCTTATTCTGCCAGTGAGGTTTTAATTAATGGATTAGCACCTCATATGGAAGTCATTCAGATTGGAACTAAGACAGGAGGTAAATTTCAGGGCTCCATAACTTTATATGATTCCGATAATCTTAGAAAAACGGGTGCAAATTTAAATCAGAACCATAAATATGCATTACAACCCATAGTGGCAAGCAACACCAATGTTAACGGTGAAGCATATCCCGGAGGATTAATCCCAGATTATGAAAAAAGAGAATATATTTCAACATACGGTGAATTAGGAGATTCTAATGAACCATTACTGAAATATGCGTTGGATTTAATTTCAGGAAATGCTGAAAGAGGTATGGAAAAAGAAGCCAGAATTAAAGGTTTTGAAATACCAGGAAATTTATCCATAGAGTCACGTTTCTCCCAACCATTACTTCTTGACGGTACAGTACCATCACTACCCATCAAGGAATAGAGATATAGAAAAAACTAAAAAACCCGCTATATAGCGGGTTTTTTTATGCTTAAATATTAGATACTTAATTAAAATATATTCCATTGGGATTGATCCCTGTTGTATATTCATCCAGAAGGTCTCCATTATTCAAATCATAGATATAGAGATTGCCGTCGCCGGTAAAGTCAGCAGTTGGAGAGGCTACATATACTTTATTATCATGAATTTCAAATCCATATAACACTGCAGCATCTAAATTATATTCTGGAACGGCAGGTAAAGCATCTCCTGGACTGTATTTAAAAACTGATTTCCCAACAGTAAAATAGGCTGTATTATCTGAAATCTGGAGATTTTCAGGATGAACTTTATTTTCTGAAAACTCAAAGGATTCCAACACCTTATTTGTTATAAGGTCTATTCTGGATATTTGCCCGGCAGTTTCTTCATCTGCATAAGAAGGCTTTCCTGATGATAATACCCAAAGATCAGAACCCAATATTATCATCGAGTTAGGCAAATACCCAACCTCTATTTCAGTATTAATAGAATTTGTACTGGCATCGAGAACAGATATAATATTATTGAAAGAATAACCTCCTTTATGCGCCACATAAATTGAATTTTCAGCTGAAGTTATTTTTTCAGGACCTTCAGTTACAGAAATTGATTGAATAAAAGAAAAATCGGAAAGTTTAAAAACAGCTATAAAATCGTCATCAGGATTGGTCCCGTCTCCCCAATTTGTAACATAGACCTCATTCCCTACAACTTCGGCATATCTTGGGTTCTGCAAATTTGTGTCAATGGTTCCCAAATGTTGAAAAGTATATCTATCTACTATTTCTATCTTATTAGAAACATTCATCACTATAATTGCAAGGTTTTCATGCATTTCTATACTCTGGGCTGTATCGCCTAAACCAAAACCATTTATATTATTGAAAATCTGGTTCTGTATTTCTCCTGAATCTTCATTAATATAAGTTACCGAAGCATTCGAAGATCCAAAATTACCTTCATTCAATACGAAAACGCCTGAATCAAATTCAGCTTTTTCTTCTGGCATTGGGCAGCAATCTGTCTCTTCAGAACAGGAGTTGAAAAATAAGATAATAGAAACTAAGAGTAATAAGTGTTTGTTGTTCATAATCAAAATTTGAATGAGAGTGTAGAATTATATGATCTGCCTGGCATTATTCGAGACGGCAGGCTTTGATACTTTTCATTAAAAATATTGTTGATCCGGAAATCAATACCTATTTCCGGCTTTTTGGAAATTTTATAATTCAGTCCCAGGTTTGCAATGGTGTAACCATCCAAATCATAATTATTATCAGAAGATGTATAGATCTTCCCGTTATATAAAGACTGAAAGAGAATTGAAAAATCCCCAATCTCATAAGCCGCAGAAAATGCCACTTTATGGATTGGAGTATAAATTAGCTGATTGCCATTCTCCTTATCGATAGACCTGGTATAAGCATAATTACTACTCAGGTTCAAATTATTACCGGAAAGACTGGTGAGATAGCTTGCAAATACTTCTAAACCATAGTTATGAACCTTTGAAGTATTTACCGGCCTCCAAACAGCCGATCCATCTGGAATCCATCTAATGAGGTTGTCTATATCAATGAAATAAGCATTCAAATTCAATTTAAAATCGCTGAAACTAAATTCATTTCCGATTTCCGCCTGAATGGAAGTTTCCGGATCTAAATCCAGGTTTCCTCCCTGCTCCCAGAACAGGTCATTAAATGTGGGAATTCTGTAATTCCTGGATGCATGCAATCTTAGCAGATAGTTTTCTGAGAACCTGTAATCACTACCAATAGAAAAAAGCAACGGCGATTCGTAATTATTTGTCAACTCCTGCCTGATACTTAATTCATAATTAAGGTTTTCCAGTTGATGACTCCATAATAGTGAAATACCTCCGGTTTTACGCCGGGCATTTTCTATACCGGTGCCCTGCCCTTTTACATCATTATAATCTGCAATGATATTAATTTTCATCTCATCATTAAACTGATAACCCAGGTCATATTTGATAATCCCGGTCTCAGCATTTCCAAAACTGAAATTTTCAGAATACCGGTTTTCGTAATATTTAAATTCCTCACTGATCCAGGCGAATTTCAGACTACTGGTGAAATTTCCTAAAAAGGACTTCCATTCAAGCAGGTTTCTTGAGTTCCTATCCACATATTTGCTATTAGATGGAATATCCAGTGTTCCTAAAAAACCTCTTTCCCCCTGATAATAATTAGAATAAAATTTTAAAAGATTGGAATTCCCAATCCATTGACCAACTGAAGCACTCAAAGAAGCATTGTAAAAATCGCCATTTTCATTACTGGCTTCAGTGTCCGGGTATTTATAGTCATTTTCAGAACTTATCCCTGCTACTCCAATATTCAGGGTTGTTTTTTCATTAGAGAAATTCCCATTATAGGAAGCCTGGTAAGTATCAAAGCTCCCATACCCAATCCTCAGATCGTTTTCTGAACGGCTATCAAATCGCAATTCATTGTTTAGATGAATAGTTCCGCCAATAGCGCCGCTTCCATACACCACACTTCCCCCGCCCGGCTTCAGACTTATATCATCAAATACTTTAGTATTGATCGTATTAAAATCGGTTTGCCCGGTAAATTGAGAATTAATATTGATACCATTCCAGATGACGGCCGTTTGAGAAGCTCCGGTTCCCCTGACTGAAGCTGAGGAAACCATTCCATATCCATTTTCCCTGAAGAAAAAAGGAGAGTTAAATTTTAATAAAGAAGTGAGTAAAGGCTCGTTTTTCCGGATCAAAGAATCATCCAGTTTCTTTACAAATTGCCCTTTTGAGTTATTTTTAAGTTTTACATCGCTTAATTTCACTTCATCCAACCAGGTGACAGGATCGGTTTGTGCTGTAGCATGTATGCAACAACATATAAATAAGGCGAATAAAAGGTATAAGTTTCTGTTCATAATCTGCCGACCTTTATCCCGAAAGTCACTCGATACTAGTTGAAATTCAGGCAGGTCTCCTGGCTTACGTACTGCAATTCACCTTCCCATTCGTAATGAACAGTGGTTTGAAGAATTATTGCAGCCACCCTTTCGGGCTAAGCTTACAGTTGCGGGAACAGCTCAGGTTTATGAAGTTTTCACTTCCCCTGATTCCCTTTTAATCCACGCAGAAATAAATCGGCGTTGAACCAAAATTTCAATGCGAAATTAAACAATTAAGTTTGATCAGCCTGAAAATATTAAATAATCTTACTTTTGAATTCAAAATAGAGTCGTCTTGAAAAAAATTCTTTTCATTTTCATCTTCTTTTCCCTCTTAGCATGCAAGAATGCTTCTGAAAATAAACCTCTCGAAAAGGAAGGTGAAGAAATAAATATTGAAAATGCTAAAGGCTTCTCGATTACGAAATTTGATAATTACAGTATTGTAAAAGTCAATACTCCGTGGCCGGAAGCTAAAGAACCATTTGTGTATTTATTTAAAGAAGAAAATGCTGAAGTGCCTGAAGACCTGGCGTATGATCAGGCTGTTCAGGTCCCCGTAAAAAGGATTGTGGTGACTTCTACCACTCACATTCCCGCACTAGAGGCGATAAATGAGGAAAATACGCTGGTCGGCTTTCCCGGATTGAATTATATATCTTCCGAAAATACCCGAAAACTTATTGAAAATGGCCAGATTTCGGAACTGGGCCAGAATGAAAATATCAATACTGAAGTACTGATTGATCTTGCACCAGATATTGTGATTGGTTTTGCTATTAATGCCTCAAATAAAAGTTTCGAAATTATTCAGAAAACCGGTATTCCGGTAATGTATAACGGGGACTGGACTGAGCAAACTCCTTTAGGTAAAGCGGAGTGGATCAAATTCTTCGGGGCTTTATATGGAAAAGAAGAAAAAGCCAGGGAGATCTTTGACAATATTAAAAAAGAATATTTATCTGCCAGGGAACTGGCTAAATCTGCTAAAGAAAAACCAAAAGTGATCAGCGGTTCTATGTATAATGACAGTTGGTATATGCCTTACGGAAATTCCTGGCAGGCAGAATTTATCAAAGATGCAAATGCAGATTATCTGTATTCAGAAACTAAGGGTGACGGTAGCTTATCTCTTTCCTTTGAAAGTGTGTTGGCAAAGGCTGAGGATGCTGAGTACTGGATAAGTTCAGGACAATTCACCTCCTATGAACAATTATTAAACGAATCTGAACATTACAATAGGTTTAGAGCTGTTCGGGATAAAAATGTATATAGTGTAAGCCTTTCAAAAGGAGAAACCGGAGGGATTTTATTTTACGAATTGGGACCTCAAAGACCCGATCTTATCTTAAAAGATCTAATTTCCATTTTTCATCCTGAACTATTAAAGGATTATGATAAGGTATTTTTTAAACCACTGAATTAATGTTGAGCCAAAAGAAATACACTTTAGCTATTGTGCTGCTCTTTCTTGCGGTAATTCTTACCGGTTTATTCAATATTAGTCTTGGTTCTGTTAACATTCCTATTGAAGAAGTAACCGCATCTCTTCTCGGTCTTGAGGTTGAAAAAGATACCTGGCGTTACATTATACTTAATTATCGGTTACCAAAAGCCATCACAGCAATTATTACCGGATCGGGACTCGCAGTTAGCGGACTACTCATGCAAACGCTTTTCAGAAATCCTTTAGCCGGGCCATATGTTTTAGGGTTAAGCAGCGGGGCAAGTCTTGGAGTGGCCATAGTATTTATGGGAGCATCTGTCTTTGGAGCTGCCTTCGCCACGATCCTTTTATCTGAATGGAGTTTAGTAATCGCTTCCAGTCTTGGTAGCTTATTGGTGTTATTTGCGGTTATCCTTGCGTCTATAAGACTTAGGGATACCATGGCAATCCTAATAATCGGATTAATGTTTGCCAGTCTTACCGCTGCTATCGTTAGTGTTCTGGCCTATTTTAGCCCCGCATCGCAGCTTCAACAATACGTTTTCTGGTCTTATGGTAGTCTGGGTGATCTTAGTTGGAATGAAGTCCTAATATTAGGACTCTTCTGGATCATTGGTATACTAATTACCATAGGAAGTATTAAAAATTTGAATTCTTTACTATTAGGAGAACAGTACGCTCGCAGCTTAGGCACCAATATTAAAAGAAATAGATTTCTAATCATTATTGCCACCAGTCTACTTGCAGGGAGTATCACTGCGTTTGCAGGTCCTATAGCTTTTGTAGGTCTGGCTGTCCCTCATTTAATAAGACAAATTATTCCTTCTGCTAATCATATCACCCTGGTTCCGGCCGTTATCTTTGGTGGAGCCATATTAATGCTTATCTGCGATATTATCGCTCAATTGCCAGGAAGCGAATATAGCCTTCCAATTAATGCTATTACCTCTTTAATTGGAGCTCCGGTGGTGATCTGGCTATTAGTTAGAAAAAGAAAATTCAATTTTTAGGTGAGTTCAGAAAATTCAAATATTGTCCTTAAAACTGAAGATCTAAGCATAGGCTATAGGAAGAAAAAGAACACTCAAATTATAGCTGAGCATATCAATATTGAGATACATCCAGGGGAACTTGTAGCAGTGATCGGTATAAATGGCGCCGGTAAATCTACCTTATTAAAAACTTTAAGTGGAATAATACAAAATATTGATGGACAGGTTTTTATATCAAATAAAAATATACATAAAACCGATCCTGACAAATTGGCAAAACACATTAGTTTGGTGTTAACCGATCAAATGCCTTCAAAAAATCTTAGTGTAACTGAGCTCATTGCTTTGGGCAGACAACCCTATACGAATTGGATTGGAAGACTTACCAAAAATGACCTCAAGAAAATTATGCACGCCATTCAAATGGTGAATATTGAAGATATAAAAGGTAAAAAATGCCATGAGCTAAGTGATGGGCAGTTTCAGAAAGTTTTGATCGCAAGAGCACTTGCCCAGGACACCTCATTAATCATATTGGATGAACCCACGACTCACCTGGACCTTTATCATAAGGCCTATGTATTGAAGTTACTGCAGAAATTAAGTAAAGAGACCGGGAAAGCAATACTTTTTGCCTCCCATGAGATAAATCTTGCTTTGCAACTATGCGATAAACTGGTAATACTTAAAGACAAGAGAGCTCTATTTGGAACTCCTGCCGAACTTATCCAGATGAATGTTTTAAATGATCTATTCCCAGAGAACCTTATACAGTTTGACAAAGCTTCCTCAAGTTTTAAAATCAAATAGAAAAAATTTCAAATTTCTCCACTCGCTCTTCGCCAAAATTCTTAAATAAGTATCTTTGGAGAAACCGGCAATTTCATGAACGAATATCTTCTTATCACTTTAATATTTTTAATTGCCTTAGGACTCGGGATCTACCTGGGAAAACTAATATCAGGATTAAAATCAAAATCTGAAACAGGAATCCTCGAAGAAAAAAATAATCAACTATCACTTCAAATAGAAGATATTAAAAAACAGCTAGACAACGCTTTAGATAAAAATAAAGAAGATACAACTTGAACTTAAAAATGAAGCCCGTGTAGACATTCAAAAGCTTGAGAATGAGCGTGAGGAAATTCGAAAAGAAAAAGAATATTTGAGTCTTCAGCTTACACGAAAAATTTCTGAATTCAACAATCTTCAGGAGAGAAATGAAGAACAAAAGGCGGAAGTAGAAAAACTTCAGGAAAAGTTCGCCAAGGAATTTGAGAATCTGGCAAACAAAATTCTAGATCAGAAATCAGAGAAATTCACCAGCCTTAATAAACAAAATATCGAAAATATCCTGGATCCTCTTCAGAAGAAGATTAAAGAGTTTGAAGAAAAAGTAAGTAAAAGTGATTCTGAATCTGTAAAGAGACATGCAGAATTAGGCGAAAAATTGAAATTTCTAAATGAACAGAGCCTGAAAATTAGCGAAGACGCTACTAACCTTACCAAAGCACTGAAAGGCGACACAAAGATGCAGGGAAATTGGGGCGAAATGGTATTGGAAAGAGTTCTGGAAAGAAGCGGACTGCAGAAGGATAGTGAATATTTTGTTCAGCAAAGTTTTAATACCGAAGAAGGAAAGCGGGTAATGCCCGATGTCATTATTCACCTACCGGGAGAGAAAAAAATGGTAGTAGATTCCAAGGTTTCTTTAAATGCTTATGAGAGATATATTAATGAGACAGATGAAAGTGATAAAAAAACGCATCTTAAAAATCATTTGATATCGGTTAGAAATCGTGTGAACGAGTTGAGTAACAAGAACTATCATTCTTTATATCAAATGGAAAGTCCAGATTTCGTTCTTTTGTTCATTCCAATTGAATCAGCTTTTGCAATTGCATCCAATGAATATCCTGGTCTTTATAGTGATGCTTTCGAAAAGAATATTATTATTGTAACACCTACAACATTGCTTGCTGTCCTAAAAACTATAGACAGCATGTGGCAGAACGAGAAACAAAAGCAAAATGCCATCCAAATCGCAACCCAGGCCGGGGCACTTTATGATTCTTTTACCAACCTGACCGAGGAATTAATGAAAATTGGAAGACAATTGGGAACCGTGCAGAACTCCTATGAAGGTGCTATGAAGAAGCTCACGGGAAAGGGTAATCTTGTAAGACGTGTTGAAAAACTTAAAAAACTGGGTGCCAAAGCCAGTAAACAATTAGATCAAAAACTTATAAATCGTGCTGAAATTGATGAGGAAGATGAAGAATTCGAAAAACAAACTTTAAACCTTAGAGAATAATATTAAGATGAAAAAAACTCTAATTTACATACTGGGCGGAATTTTTATCCTCTGGCTCCTATACTACGCTTTTATTTATTTTGTGCCCTACAGTGAAGGAACAAGAAGCGGAGAACTTATTAAGTTTAGCCGAAAAGGAGTTGTCACTAAAACCTGGGAAGGTGAAATAAGCCAGGGAATAAGCGGAGCGCAAATCTTCCAATTTTCAGTACTGGATAAGAATGATGAAGTAATCACGCAATTACAGAAGTACGAAGGAAATTATGTGAAACTAACTTATGTAGAAAGATTTTCAACCTTCTTTTTCTGGGGTGACACGAAATATTTCATTACCGCAGTAGAAAAATCAGAAAGCCCTCATTTTAGAAGATAACTATGCCAAAAGATTATAAAACCGTAAAAGAAAGCCAGGTAGATATTTCAGAATTAATGCTTCCCTCCCATTCCAATTTTAACGGAAAAATACACGGAGGCTATATTCTTTCGCTATTAGACCAGATCGCTTTCGCCTGTGCTTCCAAGCACTCTGGCGTGTATTGTGTGACCGCCAGCGTAGATACCGTTGATTTTCTTAAACCTATAGAAATTGGCGAATTAGTAACCATGAAGGCCTCGGTTAATTATGTTGGCCACAGCTCTATGGTTATTGGTATTCGGGTTGAAGCAGAAAATATTCAGACCGGAGATAAAAAGCATTGTAATTCTTCCTATTTTACAATGGTAGCAAAGGATAACAAGGGCAACTCCGTACCAGTCCCCGGACTCATTCTTAAGACCGACAACCAGATTCGTCGTTTCGCCAAAAGCATTAAAAGGAAAGATATGAAGAAAAAGAGAGTGCAGGAGTTCCATGAAACAGACTTCTCTTCTGAAAAATATCATCATATTCTTGAAGATCATAAAGCTAAAATTCAGCTTAATTCTTGAAGTCCTACGGTTTTATATTAGCCATTTTTATCGCTATTGCAGTAGCTTATTTCTTTCCGCAGGGAATTGAATTGCTGCCGCTAAAAACGATCACAGATATTGGAATTGGCCTGATCTTCTTTTTCTATGGGTTAAAATTATCCCCTTCGGAATTTAAAGCGGGTTTAATTAATTACAAGGTGCATATTGTTATTCACCTTACCACTTTTATTATTTTTCCGCTACTTTGTCTGGCCTGCCTGCCACTCTTTGAGGATGGAATTAAATCTAATTTGTGGATCGCCTTGTTCTTTCTTGGAACCCTGCCATCTACCGTGTCCTCGTCTGTAGTAATGGTAGCCCTGGCTAAAGGAAATTTGCCTACTGCAATTTTTAATGCCAGTCTATCAGGCCTTATCGGAATTTTCGCGACTCCCTTATGGATTGGCTTTATTCTGGAGAAAACTACCGATTTTGACTTTATAGAAGTACTGCAAAAGCTTTTTTTACAGATCATTGTGCCATTGGCAATTGGTCTTTTTCTTCAAAGATTCTTCGGAGATCTGGCCAGAAAATATGGACGACAACTCAGCCTGTTTGACAAAACCACTATTATCCTGATCATCTATTCAAGTTTCAGTAATTCCTTTACTTCAGATCTCATAAAATCTATCGAACTTGATGAACTATTAAAAATGTTAGTTATCGTGCTGGTGCTGTTTTTTACAGTTTTCTTTGGGCTTGCACTATTTTCTAAACTTATCGGCTTCAATACCCCCGATAAAATAACTGCGCAATTCTGCGGAACAAAGAAATCTCTTGTTCACGGTTCGGTAATGGTAAGAGTAATTTTCGGAACAGCTGCAAATTCA
>CAVZZT010000017.1:0-92499 GCA_963779835.1 uncultured Flavobacteriaceae bacterium | reverse complement strand
ACCTTTATCTGGATGCTGAATACCGGCTTTATTCTGAAGCTTTTGGAGGTGGATTTTTAAAACAAGGTTGGGTAGGTTACCGTTTTAATGAACAGGACGAGATCCAGGTTGGTTTAAGTCAGGTTCCTTTCGGCATACAACAATATAATTCACATAATTGGTTCTTCAATCTCACTTATTACTTCGGTTTGGAAGACGACCATGATATGGGAGTAAAATATCTCCATGAAGGTGATAAGTTCGAATATGATTTGGCTTTCTATAAAAATGCTGAAGAATTAACCTTTGGCGGAGATACAGAATCTTCTTCGAACAGATATTCTTATGATGTGGTGGGCAGAAATAAAGAAGTGAATCAGGTAAATGGTAAACTGATCTATAAATTTGGGGATTCAATAAAAAACCGTCTGGGGATATCAGCCCAATATGGTGGTTTATATAACCTGGATACCAGGGAGACAGGATCTCACAATGGGCTTGCCCTGCATTACGAATTGGATTTCAGAAACTGGAATTTTAAATTGCAGGCTATGACCATCCATAATAATCCTAAAAATTTACCTGGAGAATCTAATGACATTCTACAAATGGGTGCTTATGGAGTTCCCTATGAGGTGGCTTCAGATTTTAATATTTACACCCTTGCATTTTCCAAAAGTATTCCCGTCGAACTCGGCCCTATTAGCAATCTTGAGTTTTATAATGATTTTGGGTTTATGGATAAACAAGTTGAAACATTTGAAGATTCTTATATGAATGTGACCGGAGTTCTAGTAAGCGCAGGCAATCTTTACACTTATGTAGATTACGCCGCTGGTTATAATCATTCGTGGTTAGGAGGAAATTTTGTAGATGATTTTGCAGCAGGAAATCCTGAGGCTAAATGGGAGGCAAGATTCAATATCAATATTGGATATTATTTTTAAAAATTGTAAGAAACTAGATATATGGCAGAAAAAGTTACCAGAAGCGATGAAAAGAAGTCAATATTCGGACTTGAAGTAAATGGCCCCGTCTTTTTCACTTCAGTTATTTTTATTATTCTAAGTATCGTTTTAACACTCGTATTTAAAGAAGGGGCCGAAAAGTTTTTTGAAGATATACAATCCGCAGTTGCAAATAATGCCGATTGGTTTTTTATACTTT
The DNA here is from genome assembly GCA_963779835.1 of uncultured Flavobacteriaceae bacterium. Classification (GTDB taxonomy): domain Bacteria; phylum Bacteroidota; class Bacteroidia; order Flavobacteriales; family Flavobacteriaceae; genus Christiangramia. Next base: position 91,353 of record CAVZZT010000017.1, on the reverse strand, counting down.
CTATTAATATATTCCTGATCTTCCTTATATATCTCGCCTTTAGCAAATTTGGTAACCTAAGAATTGGTGGGCAAAATGCCAAGACAGAGTTTAAAACTTTATCCTGGTTTGCGATGTTGTTTAGCGCCGGAATGGGAATTGGGTTATTATTCTTTGGTGTTGGAGAACCTGTATTGCATTTCAATAATCCTCCAATGGCGGAAGCCGGAACTGCAGCTGCCGCGACCGAGGCTATGAATTTCACTTATCTGCATTGGGGATTTCACGCATGGGCAGTTTACGCTCTGGTAGGTTTGGCTCTGGCTTATTTCACTTATTCGCGAGGATTACCTCTAACCATAAGATCTATATTTTATCCTTTTCTAGGTGACCGTATCTATGGAAAAACAGGAGATATTATCGATATTTTTGCCGTACTGGCAACCCTATTTGGCCTGGCCACTTCATTGGGATTCGGGGTGCAACAAATTGCATCCGGCCTAAACCATGTATTTGGTATCTCAGCCGGAATAACTACTCAAATAATACTCATCGCGATAGTAACCCTCATAGCCACCACTTCTGTGGTTCTTGGAGTAGATAAGGGTGTTAAAATTTTGAGCGAGTGGAATATGAGAATCGCGGTGGTCCTTTTAATTTTGGCTCTTATCCTTGGACCAACTATTTTCATTTTTAGATCTTTTGTTGAAAATACCGGGAGTTATCTTTTTAATTTCCTGGATATTTCCACATGGAGCGAAACTTATACCAATGGCTCCTGGCAAAATAACTGGACTATTTTTTATTGGGGTTGGTGGATAGGCTGGTCTCCTTTTGTGGGAATGTTCATTGCCAGGATCTCTAAAGGAAGAACCATAAGAGAATTTATTTTAGGAGTATTATTAGTTCCATCACTAGTAACATTTTTCTGGATGTCTACATTTGGGAGTGTTGCAATTCAACAGATCATGAATGGTAATGATGTTCTTAGTCAGGCCGTAAATAATGATATTGCGACCGCTCTATTTGTTTTCTTCCAGGATTACCCCCTGGCAATGGTAATTAACGTAGTAGCGATCATATTAATTGCCGGGTTCTTTATCACTTCTTCCGACTCAGGATCACTGGTAATAGACAGTCTTACTTCCGGAGGAAAGATAGATGCACCGGTAGGTCAAAGAATTTTCTGGGCGGTAACCGAAGGAACTGTTGCCGCGGTCCTTCTTGTTGGAGGAGGGCTTCAGGCCTTACAAACAGCCACCATTGTTACCGGACTTCCATTTGCAATAATATTAATGGTTATGTGTTATTCCTTATACAAAGGACTTAATGAAGATTATAAAAAGCTGGAAGAAAAAAGATCTCAGAAACAGATGGATAACTATGAAGAGATCGTAACCGATATTGTTAAAAAGAGAAATATTACTGCCACCACTAAAAAAGAAGATCAATGAAAACTATAAAGAATATTCTAGTAGCTCTTGACCTTTCAGATATTGACAAGGACCTTATAAAATATGCTTCTTTTCTCTCCGAAAGTTTGGATATAGAAAAGGTTTATTTTGTTCATAATATCAAGAAATATGAAATTTCAGAATTATTTTCAGATCAATTAAAAGAAATAGACCTTGATCAATTAATAAGTGACGAGATCGATGAGAAGGTATCAGAATATTTCACCTCCGATACTGAAAAGAAAGTTTTAATTTCAGAAGATTCCTATACCGAATCCCTGATAAATTATATCGCTAATAAATACCAGATAGACCTGGTGATGGTGGGTAATAAGAACAATCATATTGGCACCGGGATCATTTCAGATAAACTCATGAGGCTTTTAAAATGTGATATTCTTGCTGTTCCCAGAGGAGCCAATTTAGATCTTAAGAATATTTGGACTGGAACGGACTTTTCTAAAGAATCAAAAAAGGTATTTCAGCTAACGGAAATTCTTAGAAAAAAAACGAATTCAAAGATCACCGCAGCTCATATTTTCAATGTTCCCATACAATTTGCTCCTTATCTGGATAAAGAAGAAACAATCCCAAGGATAGAGAAACATACAAAAGAGAAGTTTAAGAAATTCCTTTCTAAAATAGAAATGCCAGAAATTGAAACCCGGAGCATCAGAGGCCGGAATGCCAGTATTTCTGAAAAACTTTCCGAGGAGGCGGCAAAAGATGGAGCCGGTTTATTGGTAGTCGCAGATAAAGGTGGAAATGTATTCTCTTCTCTATTGGTAGGTAGTGTCACAGATGAACTTTTTAGTTCTAAACTAAAAATTCCGCTCTGGATAGTAAAGTAATTTTTTTATAGATAAGGGTTAGTCATCGATTATCAGCGATATCTTTGTTGGGGAAGCAAATAATTCTTTAGTTTTATAGGGTTAACAACCTATATCTCAATTAAAAATGAAAAACTTAACCAAATTACTGGCTCTGGCCACGCTTGCCTTTTTCACATCATGTGATGATCACGTTGAAGATGATAAAGGGATGGAAATGGGAAATCTCTATGTTTCAAAATCCAAACCTCAACCAGGAGATGAAATTTTAATCAAATATTCCGGAGATCATACTGAAATTCCTGAGGCTACGGTAAATTATCTTGTTGGTAGCTCATTCTACCCGAGTGACATAGAGCTTAAAGATTCCGCGGAAGCTTACTATGCAAGCATCACGATTCCAGATACAGTTCAAGCCATCGCTTTTAATTTTAAAAATGGCAATAATTATGAAACTAACAACAAGCAAGGTTATGTGATATCACTTTATGATGAAAATACTAAAGAACTAAAGGGAGCTACCGCGGCAAAAGGAATATACTACTTAAGAAATGCAGAGCAATTCAATGTGAAAATGGATGCCGATTCTGCTTTGGCAATGATAGAAAAGGACCTCCAAAAAAACCCTGATCTTATAGCTGATTTTGAAGTGCAATATTCCAACGCCCTGATGAAAGCTGACAGAAAAAAAGGCACCAGTTATATTGATGATCGAATTGCCGCATATTTAGAGCAAGATTCGCTTAACGCTGATAACTATGAGGCGCTGTATTATTTATATGATAACAAGGGCGCTAAAAAGGAAAGCGATTCCATTAGTGATATTGCTTTAGAAAAATATCCGAAAAGTAAAATGGCAAAGCGCAACCTGATGATTAAAATCGTTCAAAGTCCCAAATTGGAAGAAAAGCTTGAATATTTTCAGACTTATGAAGATCAAATAGGATCTAAAGGTTATGAAAAAGACATCATGTTACGATTTATAGCTAATGAGTATGCCAACGAAAAAAACTGGGATTCATTTGAGAAGTATGCTTCTCAAATTGAAAATCCGGCCAGTAAAGCCAGTGTATACAACTCCGCTGCATGGAAAATGGCAGAAAATGGAGAAGATCTTGATACTGCAGAAAAATTAATAAAGAAATCATTAGAGGTCTTAAATTCCACTTCCGGCGACTCGCCACATAAACCTGATTATTATACAAAAAAGCAATATCAAAAATCACTTGATAATGATAAGGCAATGTTTTCAGACACTTATGGATTGATCAAATTTAAACAAGGTGATCTTGAAAAAGCTATTGAAGTTCAGGAAGCTGCAATTTCTGAAAATTCCGGGGCAGATGTTAATACTCGCTACGTTCAGTTTTTAACCGAGGCCGGTAAAAGTGAAAAGGCAGTAGAAAAGGCAGAAGAATTCATAAAAGACAATCGTGCTTCTTCTGAAATGGAACAATACTTAAAAACTTCCTATTCAAAAATAGATAAAGAAGAGGGTTATGAAAGCTATTTAGCTTCTCTCAAAGAAGAAGCTAAGACCAATGCTATGGAAGACCTAAAAAATAGCATGCTGAATGAAGAAGCTCCATCCTTTAAACTAAAAGATCTAAAAGGCAATGAGATCGCCCTGGCCGATCTAAAAGGTAAGACTGTGATCCTTGATTTCTGGGCTACCTGGTGTGGACCATGTAAAATGTCTTTCCCGGGAATGCAAAAGGCTGTAGAGAAATATCAGGATAATCCTGATGTGGAATTTCTTTTTGTAGACACTTTTGAAACTGGTGAGGAAAGAGAAAGCAAAGTAGAAGATTTCATCACAACCAACGAATATTCCTTTCATGTGCTTATTGACAATCCGGTTGCTGAGGGTAGCAGGGAATTCGCAACTGCCGGTGATTATGGAATTACTGGAATTCCTACTAAGGTTATTATTGGGCCTGAAGGAAAGATCAATTTTAAAGTAGTTGGGTATGATGGTAATAATGAAAAATTACTTCAGGAAATCGGTCTAATGATAGACCTTACCCAGAAAAATAAAAAGCCAGAAGCTTAGTGGAAAATAAAATATAAAATTTAAAGCCCCTGTATAGGGGCTTTTTTATTTAACAATTCCTAAAACTATTAAGGTTTCACCTTTTAACACATTTAAACTATTGTTAATCAATCAATTGTTGGAAATCAAATCCAGTATCTTAAAGGAAACTAACTTAATTCAATTGATTATGAGAAATGAACTAGAACACATCGCTGAGCGTATTGGTGATTTCTTACCTGACCTTCTAGGAGCTTTATTGGTTCTTTTAGTAGGATGGTTAATCGCGAAGGGCATAAAGGCTCTTATCGTGAAATTACTTAAAAGAACCCATTGGGACGAGAAGGTATTAGCCCGTACCAGTGTTGGTGACTCCAATGTTTTTATCGCTAATATTTTTTATTACGTGATCATGATCATTGTTATAATGGTCGTACTCGAGATACTGGGAGTTAACCAGGTGCTTACGCCATTGGAAAATATGGTAGGAGAGTTTTTAGGATTTATCCCTAATCTTATAGGTGCTATTTTAATTGCATTTATCGGGTATCTCCTGGCTAAGTTTGTATCTAATCTTATCAATATAACCGGAGGTTTCCTGGATAGAATGGTAGATAAAACAGGGTTTAAAGACACTACCCAAATAATTGATATTATAAGAAAGGTTGTTTTTATCATCATATTCATACCTTTTCTAATTCAGGCATTTAACGCATTGGAACTTGATGCGATCTCGGGACCGGCAAATGATATACTTACAGATTTCACCAATCTAATTGGAGAAATTATAATCGCAGCCGTTATACTGATCATTTTTATTTGGGGAGGACGCTATTTAGCCAATTTCCTTGAGGATCTTTTCAAAAGTCTGGGATTAGACCGAGCTGCTGAAAAAATTCAGATCCATAATATGATCGGGGCCAACCAGTCGCTATCAAAAATTGTAGCCAATCTTGTTTACTTCTTTTTAGTATTCTTCGGAATCATAACAGCTGTAAACATTTTAGGACTTGACCAGTTGAGTGAAACACTGGATCAAATTCTGGAAGTAACCGGACAAATTATTTTTGGTCTGATCATTCTTGCTGTAGGTAATTATATCTCATTGGTTATTTATAATACCATGAGTAAGACCAGAAGCAATAATTTTATTGCCAGCGTGGTAAGATGGGCTTCATTGGCGCTTTTTCTTGCTATTGCCCTTCGAACGATGGGTATTGCCAACGAAATTGTTGAATTAGCCTTCGGACTCATTCTGGGAGCTATTGCGGTGGCAGTTGCGCTGAGTTATGGACTTGGAGGACGTGATGCTGCGGGAGAACATTTTAAAGAAATCATCCAAAAATTTAAGGATGATAAATCTGTGAAAGGTTCAGAACCAAATACAGGTTCAACTCCTAAACCCTCCAATCCTTCAAACCCACAAAGGGACATTAATGACCCGGCAAATCCAAACAAACCAGATAAACCTGGTAATCCAAATGAACCGAGAATGGATCTGTAGAATATTAAAAACCCCGCCGATAGCGGGGTTTTTTCTTTTATATATTGTTTACTTAATCTTCAAGCTCGGCGATGATAAGCACCGGAAAATGATCTGATGGATATCTAAGATCTTTAGAATCGCTCAGGACTCCATATTTCTTAACTTCTACCTTATCATTCACAAAAATATAATCGATTCGTCGTGTAACGGGTTTGGAAAAATCATAACCATTAAAAGTACCAGAAGGACCGAAACTAAATTCAGCTTCTTTTTTAGAATCCTTTAGAAAATTCAGAATGATCTCAATTCCCTCTGTTTCGGGTTCCAGGTTAAAATCTCCCATTAAGAAAACCGGAAGTTCCTGCTTGTTCAGTTCCTTTATTTTTCTAATGATCAATTTTGAACTTTCAAGCCTCGCCTTATCCCCTACATGGTCAAAATGCGTATTAAAAACGTAGAACTTTTCATCTGTTTCTTTGTTCTGAAATAAAGCATACGTACATATTCGGTTATAATCTGCATCCCAACCTTTACTTATCTCTTGAGGGGTTTCGGAAAGCCAGAATGTATCAGATTCGAGAACATCAAACATTTCATTTTTATATAAAATAGCACTGAACTCGCCTTTCTCTTCTCCTTCTCTGCCTACACCAAGAACCTTGTAGGAATCAATGTTATCGGTAAAATGGTCCAGTTGGGATTCCACCGCTTCCTGCACTCCCAGAACATCAGGTTCATAAAACTGAATTTGATCTGTTATCCAGTCTTTTCGCTTAGACCAGCTATTCTCCCCATCATTTTCATTGGCATATTTAATATTATAAGTCATGATCTTAATTTCCTGACTCTTCACCGCTGTCAGGCCAAAGAAAATGCTCAATAATAGAAGTAGATTTTTCATAGGATACAAATTTTTAATGCATATCCGTTTTCTATCCTAAAAGTTCTTACGTCACCCTGAATTTATTTCAGGGTCTCAATATCTGAAACAAGTTCAGAATGACGTCATTTTTCAGTTTAGGATACGGACAAACAAAATTTTTATAAAGTTCGGAATATTTCAAATGAAAATAAAGTTGATTGAAGTTTTTTAAAATTTAGTTTCAATAATTGAACTTTTTTAACTTACTTTGTTTTTCAAAGTACTTTAAAATGGAAAACGAAAAGTATCTTCAGGATCTCAGTGAGATTAAAAATATGATGAACCGCTCATCGCGTTTTATTTCCCTAAGCGGACTCGCTGGAGTATTCGCTGGATGTTATGCCATTATTGGCGCCGTGATCGCAAAGATGCTTCTGGCTGAAAATGCTTCATTTTATAATGAATCCGTTTCAACCGGAACTATAAATTCTGAGCTATCTTTCGATTTATTCCTTATCGCCATGGCAGTTTTGACCCTGGCAATTGGTACCGCAATCTTTCTTACTACGCGTAAAGCCAGAAAAAATGGTCAGAAGATCTGGGACAGCACTAGCAAAAGATTAGTAGTAAACTTTTTTGCCCCTCTGCTGGCAGGAGGAGTTTTTTGCCTGGTTCTCTTACAATATGGTCTCATTGGTCTTATTGCTCCCTGCATGCTTATTTTTTACGGATTGGCATTAATTCATGCAAGTAAGTATACCTTTGCAGACCTTAAAAACCTTGGTTATGCAAATCTGGTTCTCGGTCTTATCGCGACTCAGTTTATAGGCTTCGGATTATATTTCTGGGCGATCGGCTTTGGACTCTTTCATATTATTTACGGCATCTGGATGTACAATAAGTATGATCGAAAAAGTGCTTAATGAAGAACATAATAAGTAATATTAATAAAGCCTTTGATCATAGGATACGCCTCGGAATCATGAGTGTATTGATGGTGAATGAATATGCCGATTTTAAAACTTTGAAAGAGCTACTGGGAGCGACAGATGGAAATATTGCCAGTCATACCAAGGCCCTGGAAAAACAGAAATATATTAAGGTTGAAAAATCTTTTATAGACAGGAAACCAAATACCAGGTATATCGCTTCAGATAAAGGTAGAAAAGCTTTCCAGGAACACCTGGAGGCGCTGGAGAAATTATTGAATCAAAAGACCAATCTAAATAATTAAAAAAGAGAAACTATATTTTTTTATCAATCTACTTTGAAAAACAAAGTACTTAAAATAAATAGAAATCATGACTTTACAAGATCAATTGAATTACAAATTTGAACCTGGCCTGCTATTTAAAAGAGCCTTAAGTGCCGCAGGTATTGCCATTATTATTGCCAGTATTTTTATAATGATATTCGGCAACGAGGAAAATTTGATCTGGATAGCTCTTGCGACCACAGCGATTTCCGGACTTGGGGTCGGCGTCTTCTATTATTTTCTCAATGACTTTCTTCGACCAGATGGCTTCAAAAATATTCTTGCAAAACTTTTCAGTCTTCTAGTGTTTGCAGCCTCTTTTTGGCTTGCCTTAATTTTTGCACTTGTGCAAGTTGGACTTTGGGATTAATAATTAATTTAAATATTCAAATCATGAAAAACACAAGATTATTTATCATTTTAGGTTTTGCCGCAGTAGTATTATCAATTCCTTTTTTCGCGATGCAGCTGGGAGCTGAAGGCGTAGATTGGGACTATAGGGATTTTATAATAATGGGAATATTACTCCTTGGTTCCGGGCTTGCCATTGAATTTGCTCTTAGAAAATTCTCCTCACCTAAAACCCGAATCATAGCATGTGTTGTAATTCTTCTGGGGCTTTTTCTAATTTGGGCTGAATTGGCCGTTGGTGTCTTCGGAACTCCATTTGCAGGAAGTTAAAATCTTATTATGGAATACTTTGTAAAAGAAAATTCTATTGTTAGAGAGATCTGGGGTAAAAGCGATACTATTCTGCTTATTTTTGCCGGGGCTTCCGCAGAATTTGCCTTGAATAAAGCAGTAGACTGGCTATATTTTACCGGAAAGCTTCCAAAAGATCCATTAGGAAGACTTTTTTCTACAGTCAACTACGCCAGAGAAATAGTTTTTGCAGATAGAAATTCAGCCATAAACGCTATCGAAAGAATGAACACGATACATTCTTCCGTTGAGAACAATCGGGGAAAAAATATCCCCGCCTGGGCTTACCGCGACGTATTATTTATGCTGATTGATTATTCAATTCGCTCGTTTGAAATACTGGAAAGACCACTGAAAATTGCTGAAAAAGAGGAAGTCTTTGATGTCTTTTCCAGGCTAGGAGAACATATGCACCTAAAAGACTTACCCGAGAATTATGAGAAATACTTAAAAATGCGCGATTCACATCTGGAACAGCACTTATATTATGGAGATTATACCCGTGATCTTTATAAACAATACCGCAAAAACCTGGGATGGGTTCGCTATAAACTGTTGCTGGAAAGCCAGACTATGATAGTACCAAAAAAAGTTCGACACTATTTAAGTTTCAGGAGGTTTTCTTTAATTAATCCGTTTATCAAGGTTTTTAAAATTAGCAGGAAAATAAAATTAGATCTAATTCTAAAGGAACTTATCCTACCTTCCAATTACAAGAAAGATATTAAGAATATGGATAGAGCAACGATATAAATTACAGTCCTTTTGATTTTTCAAACGAGTACTAATGCATTTAAAAAAAGCAGCTAAATTTAAATACGTAGTTGGCTTCATGATCTTACTTCTTATCGAGATCCTGATCGCCAGATTTGTGAACGACAATTTTATACGTCCATATTTAGGAGATTTCCTGGTGGTGATCCTGCTCTACTGCTTCCTGATGGCAATTTCCAGGATTTCAGTCTTAAAAGGACTTTTTGTGGTATTGTTATTCTCCTTTGCCGTGGAATTCTTTCAGCTGATCAATATTGTAAAAGTGCTGCAATACCAGCCACCGCAAGTGGTCATGATCGTTCTGGGCAGCAGTTTTTCGGTTTTGGACCTGCTGGCTTATAGCCTGGGTATAATCACGTGCTATTTTATAGAAATATATCGCAAGCCTTATACTGAAAGTTTTACAAAATCCTCCAAATAGGAATATAAAGGCGTAAGCTTTCCATTTTCAGTCATTTTTGCGCGGCCTAAAATTCCATCTTTATCATCATTAAAAAACGCCGGTATCACATTTTCCAGGAACATCTCCCCGAAACCTTCGCTGGCATCTTTAGGCAGTTCACAAGGCAGGTTATCTACCGCCATAATGGTGATAGCCCTTGATTCCCGGAAATCTATTTCTGAACCTGTTTCAGGATCATAGCCATAAAATGGTTCGGCGATGGTAGAAGGGCGAATCGTACTAGCCACCGGACCGGCTATATCACAGGAAATATCTGCTACATATTTTATACGGAAATCTTTATGCTTACAATCTTCTTTAGTATAGAACACCGGAGCTCCCTGTCCGTAAAAATGACCGGCGATAAATACATCGCTGGTTTTGGCAAATTTCATAAAATCTGATTCATAATTTTCAGGAACTTTATAAAATTCTTTACGGCTTCCCTCGGCGCCATCTTTACGTTTAGCATAATCCAGCACGTCTATATGGCAGAAGACAGGCTCATTATACTCACTATTTAAATAATTTTCAGGTTCAACCTCTCTGATCCTGAGATGATCTAAAATTTCCTTAGCTCCACGAGCAACTTTACCACTTCCTGTAAGTACAAATTTGTAATTAGGAAGATCAATCTTACTGAGTTCGGCGAGCATAGACTTAAGATCTGGCAAATCTTCTGCTTTTGGAAGTTCAAATCTTTTCTCCTTTATACCTATGCAACGAATTCCATTATAGGCACCCACCAGGCCGGCATATCTTCCAAAACCGATAAGACGGGCATTATTTTTATTGGTAACAACTTCATGATCATACAATTCGATATTTCTTCGCAGAATTTCGCGGAGCAAATCACGATTATATGGCTGCTTTTTGATGGTATGCGAGAAGAAAAAGTACTTTTTGTCAGGTATCAAATTAGGAATAGGCACTTCTTTTACACCTAATAATACCTCGCAATCGCTGATATCTTCGGAAACTTCAAAACCTGCATCACGATATTCCTGATCGCTAAATATCCTGATATCAGAACTTTCCACTTTAAAAGAAGCTTCCGGAAACTGAGAAACCACTTTTTTAAGCATTTGTGGAGAGAACACCACTCTCCTATCTGGCGGAGTTTTCCGTTCTTTGATCAGGGCGAATTTTATCATTCTGGTATAGGTTTTGCTTATTTATGTAGTGTCTCAAAGATATAAATTTAAATGAGTATCTTTGCTGGCCCGATTGGAATCTCCGATCGGATTTCTTTGACATAATGAGAATCGAATTTTGATCAGACGTCAACCTTAATTTTTTTCAGGTTCTTTGTGAGGAGATTCTGAAACAAGTTCAGAATGACGGTTTTTAATTGTTCTCATTTGCGTTAGGGATTGAAGCGACATCCTTTTTTGGCCGTGCTGAGCTTGTCGAAGTACGACAAAAAAGATATAGCGAAAAGCCCGACCGCCGAAGTAACGAAAGGCGAGGTGGGAACGCCCGCCTAATTATTACAATTATAGCGGCAAAGAAGATGTTCATTATTTTATGGGGTCGACTTGGTTTTGACAGCGAGTCTAATTGAGTTGTAAGCACGTAGAGCGCCGGAATATAGCTCTTAAATCTCATGTTTCACACTTTTTTAAACGGCGAGAATAACTACGCCTTGGCTGCGTAACCGAATTACAGTAGGTTACACTTAGTCCCTGCAAGGCAGGGAGCCGAGATGTCTCGTGGAGGCCTTGATTTACGGCATCCACACCAGAGGCACCGATAAAGTAAATATAGTGACCGCAGGGTCCTGATGCGGTTGCGAAACTTAAGCGGGAATACGTGTAAAGTTGGTGGTTTTCGGCCGGCTTTGCATCGACAATCAAGTGAAAACTAAACGTGTAGAAAGCATCTGAATTGCTTGTTTGGACGAGGGTTCGAACCCCTCCGACTCCACAATTTTAAAGCCGTCTTCCTTTATTCATAAAGGTTGACGGCTTTTTAATTTCTATTTTTGTACGATTTATGTACAGTAGATTAATTCAAAACATTATTTATTTTTCAACAATAATGTGCACTGGTTCCAGTTTATAAATTTTTAGCACTTTCCGATTTCATTATTTCAGCTCTTACATTTGAATCCATTAAATTCAAGGCTTTAAGTTTATCTCCAATTTGTTTAATTGCTTTAATTCTCCGGAATACCGAACCAAAAGTCTCAGCGTATTTTACCAAACCTTGAAGCTTTGATAATGCATCTCGTAAATGATGACTGTGCGGATCTAAAATATCAACGGCAATTGAACCATCCTCTTTCTTTGAAAAGAACAAAAAGTCAACAGTGGGATGTAGATGAATTTGCTATAAAAAGCTGGTAATTAATATCTTTAAATTTTCATTCTCAGAATATGATGGAAAACATTAGAATTATTGGAATTAATCACTTGCTGATATTCAAAATTGAAATTACGGTCAAATCTTAATATTTGCCACCCCTAATTTTGTCATCTCTTATCGATGAAATAACTTCACCATCAGATGTATTAAATTTTCTTTTGCTAAAACATTGATAATGTCTCGTATTAGCAAGAGATGGTTTGTTTAACATCAAGGTTAATTTTAGGAGGAACTTGTGGATAGTAGAGATGCACAAAATCCAAATCTGGCTTCGTTGCGCTATAGACCTGGAATATCCATCATTTTTCCATTTTTAGATTTTCCTAAAATCACCACATTCTTATTTTTTTTATATTCTTCAATGGCAAGTAAAAGCTGTTCTTTCGTATCTCTACGAATTTTTACGCCTGAATTCTTGTTCTTATTTCGGACTTCTATATAATATCCATCCCTTAAATCTTTTGGCTTAGTGGAAGGCCTTCCCATAACTGAATTTTGCTGTAAATATAAAAAGCCTTTTCACTATAAACATAAGAAAGGAATAAAATAATATTATGCTTAGATAAGGAGTTTAATTATACCTTATTCTTAGTCACTTTAAAAGTTTTATGTGACTAAAAAAATTTTGACCTCATTATTTGCAATTGAATTGTACTTTCAGAAGATATTACACAGAATTATTTAAATGACTTAAGCTCAAGAATCAGAAATTGGAATGGCCGGTATCTTAATTTTACTGGATACGTAGTATTGCTTTTAACAATTAAGAAATGAATATATAGATTAAAATTCTCTTGTTCTCTGAGAGGTAGTAAAGCATGTCAATGTAAATGAGATGCTTTTATTAGCTATACATTTTAAATACCCGTTCAGTACGTGGCTTTTTTTCCGAATAAAAATAGTTATACTTCCTAATTCCAGGTGGAGATCCCGCCAAATATGTCGTGAAAAATATAAAACAATAAATTTTCAGTCCAGATCCTATTAATTGCTTTAAAAGAAGTTATATTATTCACACTTTTAGGCTTAAACCACCTGCATTAAGCAAATTTAATTTCTATACTCACTCTGAGCATAGGAAGCCACTATCGTGCTACTAGGTGATTTCCTGTTATTAGGAAAATCAAAGAAGTAAATTCCATTAGGTAAGCCATTCGAAAAGGAGATTTTTACCCATGCCCACACTATCGCCTCCAAAACCAGTATATCGATAATCGGCCTTTAAAGCCACAGGCCTTCCCTGATCATCAGAAGATATTACACTTACATTACTAATACTTCCACGTTTATAGCGATTGAAGGCTCAGGTTCTTGCCTGATCGGTTACCAAGTCATCGATAAGTCGGGTAAAATCCTGGGGGCCTGTTGGACCTCCGCTTTTTTTCATTGCAACATATTTGCTCTCGCCTTTCATCCGAATTGGAGAATTGTTTAATGCAAAAGCTTTCAGATTCTCTTCAAACCTTATTAAACCAGGACTATCACAACGGTTGAGGATAAGAATTTGAGACATAATATACAGTAAGGCTTGCCTTATGTATTTTATCAACCGAATTACCGGTCGTTAGGATTTATCTTCCAATTTCTGAATGCAATATCTAATAACGAACCTTCCGAAATTAAGCCTTCAAAAAATGCAAATAAGCGTTTAACCTTGTATTCTTCATTTCTTACAGACATAGTGAAAGTTATAAACTGATCAGGCTGCGCTTTCACGTAATCTCCATCATATTGCGAAGTATAAGTGCCTTCGTCAGTTTCGGTTAATAACCCACAGAATAGATTATTATACAGAAGCTTGCCTCATTTCTCTCTATTTCTTTAAAACTTACAGGCACAAGCTTATGACCAAACATTTTTAAAACCTGATTTACTTTTTCTAGATTCAGATTTGTTTTATTCTGTTCTATCTTTCTAATTACGGTTAATGCTAGCCCTGCCCTTTCGGCAAACTCTTCCTGGGTAAGATTTACTTCTTTCCTTCGCGATTTTACAAATTCTGCAAGCTCTTCCATTATATGCTTAAACGTATATTTTTATATGTGTTTAGATATATCCCAGGGAAATAATAAAAAAATGCACTGATCTTTTACAAAGTGCAATTATATTCTTCTTTAGGAAGTTTCGCTCCAATAGTTGTTACCCCTAAAATATAGGAGATATATTTTGCTGCTATTCCCGATTAATTTCTTATCGTATTCGCAAATACAATTATCAGGAATTTAAAATACGCTCCATAAATTCTCTGGTTGTTTTTTCAAATATTCCGGTTATAGCTACTTCTTTATTTGTAGACTGAAACTCTTTCAGAGCCTTTTCAGTTATAGGACCAAATCTACCATCAGAGGTACCACAATTAAACCCTAATTGTTTTAAGGAATCCTGAAGTTTAATAACTTCCTCTCCTGTGCTACCAATTTTTAAAATTTTATTTTTAAAGATTACTTTATCGGCAGACAGCAATCTTCTAAAGCCTAAAAGCTGGTTTCGGGGATATGCTGTTATAGAAACCTGATTTCCCTGGTTGCCCCCTAAACTGTATATCCGGGAACCATCACTGGAAAAGCCAACAAAGATTCCTACGTGCCCTTGCCAGGATTCTATTTTTTCCCTCCAAAAAATCACGATATCTCCTGGTTCCGGATTTTCAACTGGCATCCCTGCATTAAGCCATGAACGCGCTGCAAGACTATTCGAACGTTTCATTCCTGCTTTATGCGCCACCCAGTTTACGAAAAGACTACACCAGGCAGTTTCATCTGAAACGTAATCTTTAAAGCCACATTCTTTTGCATAATTTAAAATTTGCTTGTTAGCGTTCTTGCCTGTGATTTCTTTGACGCCTATTTCGGCTGCTGCGATAGATAATAAATTCTGCATATTATATGTTTTATATAGTTAAATTTTCGGATACCTTCTATTATACTTAAGGAATTATCTTTAAAATAGACCTTCCCAACTTCCTTTTATTGTCTAAATAACAGAGGTAAAAACCTACCTCATTATTCTACCGCCTTTATTAAATTCTCTTTGAATCCCATCTATTAAATATTTTGGAATGATAGTTTTCTTTTCGTCAGCCAAAGCTCGCAGGCAGGCATATTGCACAATATTCATAATCTCTGCTCCAACAAGTTCATATTTCTGGGCCAGTTGAGTAAGATCAACCTGTTTATCTAAGCGGGCCATCTTTGGAAATGCCTTTTTCCATATTTCCAATCGTTCTGAGAAAGAAGGGAAAGGAAAATGTATTATAGCCTGAAAACGGCGTACAAAAGCTTCATCAATATTGCTTTTTAAATTGGACGATAAGATCACTAATCCCGTATAATTCTCAATACGCTGCAACAAATATGAAACTTCCTGGTTGGCATATTTATCATGGGCATCCCTTACATTGGTACGTTTTCCAAATAGTGCATCAGCTTCATCAAAAAACAGGATTCCTTCAGTTTTTTCTGCTTTAGATAATAGATTAGCCAGATTCTTCTCGGTTTCCCCGATAAATTTAGACACTACCATGGAAAGATCAATCTTATAAACATCCTTCCCTGTGTATTTTCCCAGTAAACTTGCGGTTAATGTTTTTCCGGTTCCCGAAGGACCATGAAATAAAACTCTATATCCTGGTTTTATTTTTTTATGCATTCCCCAATCATATAAAAGCGTATCGCCATGCAGGGTCCAAGCTTTTAATTCCTGGATTTGAGTGTCGGTTTCAGCATTCAGAACCAGGTCTTCCCACTCCATTTCAGTTTCGATCAATTGGGCAGGGAATTTCATACTAAAGGTCGGCTTGCTAATTTTTCCCAGTAAAAACATCTCAACATATTCCGGGGACATTGCCAACTTACCACTCATTATGGGCTCACCCTCCGGCGCATCTTCTAACCAAAGAAGTTGATTTTGACCAAAAAAATGATTCGACGCAAAATAATTATGGACCTCCCGTCTTTTCTCAAATTTGTTCCCCGCTAAAAGAAAAAGAGCTGTTTCCCCGGTAGGCAGAAAACCCCGGAAATTCTTGCCTCTCACTCCTCCTATTTGAGGAAAATCTCCTGTAGATGCTAATTTATCCTGGATAACCCTGTCTAATAAATTTCCTTCTATCTGAGGGCAAAGTGTCAATAATAATAAGGTCTTTTCCGATTTATTTAAATCGGCATCCTTTACTATTTCAGGTATATGAAGAAACCACTTTGAATAAGAAGGAATTTCAGGTTCAGTCAGATTGCTTTTTCCATTAAAATAACTTTCCAACCGATATTGGAGATATTCTTCGAGATATTTAAATTCTAATAGATCTTTCATTATTTCAATGTATTATTCCAACATCAAGTTCATTCAATGGAAAAAATGACCGGAAGCACCTTCAAGACGGGTATTAGAAGCAGGATTATACAAATTACGACCCCCGCATCCTTCATGTTGGAAATAGCATTCCTTAAGTTTGCATCAATAACAGTTATCGAATTTCCAAGATCGGTTGTCACTTCACCAGAAGTTTTAGAAGTGGGAGGCGATGTTAAAATCTCATTTAATACGGTAGTATAAGTTGAAACGTTAGCTTTTGCCGCAGAAATATATCCCCAGTAATGAGTGGGATCACTATTGGCAAGGTCTGATCCTGAACTAACCAATCCCGGAGCAGATCCCGAAGGAAGAGCTCTTATTTGATCCATAATATATTTACTCTGGGCCCGGTAAGCGTTCATTTCCAGATCTATGCTATTCACTCTTCGATCGGTCTGGGAACTAAAATCATCTTCCGCATGAGTAAGCTCATGGATAATAAGCGCTTTATCTGTAATTTGAAATAAATCGAGGTTAGTGGGCAGGTACAGGGTATCTGCTTTGCGTAGATCATTATCGGTAGAATATTGATATTGCGCATCACCGCCGCCTAATAACCTTCTGTATACTGAAGGGATGAGCGCATCAACTTTAAGGTCTCCTTGTAATAGTCTCGATGCCATAGGATGATTATATTCCCTGGCAACCATATATGCAATCCCAGCCATCACTTTATCTCCCGAAGTATTATCTGAAGCTGCATTCAACATTGTCGTAAGTACCGAAACGGGCGATATAGTGGAACCGGAGGTGAGAAGAACTACAATTTTATCGGCCTGACTTCTAAAGGCATTTCCTCCTGCTGCTGCTATTTCCTCAAATACTCTTATTTCGATCTCAGAATCAAGGGTAGCAGTATCCTCAGGACTTAGTCCCAGAGCTGCCAGATGCCTCCTGAATCTCAATAATTGTATATCTAACGGAACAGCTTCCCGGCCTACATTCATTATATGCTCACGGTCTGCGGTAGAAATCGCGGTCATGGAAATAATTAAGTTACCGCTGGAATGGGCATTTATCATGGCTACGTTTACAGGGTTTCTCATCGCTGCCATGAGCAGAAGTTCGGCATGTTGCACGGTTCCATTTCTTTGAATGGCATCAGCTTTTAATTCCCCAATTTCGTCATCGGTTAAAGTACCATCAGAAACTGCCCTTCGCACTCTTCTGAAAAACGCATTTTGCCTGAAAATATAATTATTCGTGTAATTGCCTGCAGCGTCTGTTTCTGCCTCCCTTCGGATTTGTTTCGAAGAATTTTGTTGCACCACATGTGTTAATTCATGAGCCAGAAGATGTTTTCCTTTTTTAGAACCCGGGTCGAATTTTCCAGAATTAAAATACACGTCCCTGCCATAAGTAAACGCCTGGGCATTCAGTTCTTTATTCATTTTCACAGCTTCTTCATCGGTATGAATATTCACGTCACTAAAATCAGTTCTGAACGAAGCTTCCATCTCTGCTTTAGTTCTTTTAGATAGGCTTTTCCCTTTTCCGGATTTATTCTTTAGCTGTTGCGGCAAATTTTGAGTGGAAGCTTGTGCATGCATTATTCGATTTCGCCTGCAGGGTTTCTTCTTCCTCTTCTTCCTGCATATTGATCATCTCTTCCTCTTCCGGTGCTTCCTTCATATTCAACACTTCCTCTTCTTCTGAATTTTCTTCTTTTTGAATAATTGGTTTCTCCTGTACCATCTTATCTTCCTCCATTCGCTGCTCCGCAGTACCAAGTTTTTCTTCTTCCTTAGGCGGAGCCAAAGTTTCCCTTTGTACTTTACTGATTTCTTTATTCTGAATAAATGGTTTCGAACTGGAACTATTTACCACAGCATCGGCCATACTATCTGCTTCTTTCTCATATTTATCACCCGGTTTCCCTACAGAAAGTTTTGTTTGAATTCCAGCATTAAAGAAGGGTGTATGATTTTCTTTAGAAAAGAAAGGAGTTACCTTCTTTTCATTTTCTCCATGCCGATGCGGATTTCTGTTTCGGCGACTTTTATAATATCCTTTCATCTTCTTTATTTTTAATAATGCTTCAGCTAAAATTTTAAAATATCGAATGCCTATCCTAATTCTGCGTTGAAATATTGCAGGGCCTTTTCCCATACCGCACAACCCACTTTATTACCTAGTTTGCGTCCTTCTTTATCACCAGCATTAAAATGGATACCTCCATATAAACGGGATATCCCAGCCTGATTGGCAGCATCCTCCAGAGTGCGCCATTCGAGTTTCACATTTTCAGCAGGAGTACATCCGGGTTCTATTTTTGAACCTCCTTTAGGGACTATTACCGATTCACCATAATTCCTGCTTTCACAAAAACTTGACAAAACTTCCGCAGCTGCCGCACTAAAAGTACTATGCCCAGATACGTATTCTGCAAAGGGTGGTGAAGGTATATAAGGCTTCCAGTTTTCTCCATCTATTTCCTTTGTTCCTTCACATGGGCCTGCCCAGGCTTCTATAGTTTTCCCTTTGAAAACATATTGAACCAGACTCACCGGCCTCACGTAATCGTAGTGGTACTTACAATCCCAGGCAGCAATTCCGGCATCCAGCAGTGCATTGGTCAACACAAAGAACATTTTAATGTCGAATGCATTTTTATGGGTATATTTTCTGGACAAATATCTTCCCTTGTCTACAGATTTGTTGCGGTGGAGAAGCCCAGGGGCCGTCTTTATTATATACTGCATCCTTAAATTTTTCCTCATGCATTCCAGCCCAGAATTCGGCTATCATTTTTTCTTCATCACTTAAATTGGCACTGTAATCTATAATAGTCTGTGCCTGTTTTTCAAAACCTTCTTCATTAAAAGGAATTGGTGCTGAAGGACGATATTGGCCGCCCCAGGCTAAAGCAAATGGTTTCACCAGTCCCCAATGCGCAGTAAGAAATTCCTGTGGTTTGTTATTTGCCGATTGAGGTTGCCAGCGGTCATGATATTTAGCCGACTGTGGCATAGGAGGATTTGCCGGATGATAGGCGCAATAGTCTGCATAGGCTGCTTCTTTCAAGGTTCCGAAAGGATTGGAAAAATCCCCCATTCGGCATTCTAAAATTAATCTTCCGGAAAGATTACCTATTCCAGCGGGATTATCGGGCGACAAATTGCGATCGTCAGGATCGTATCCACAATCACACATAAAATCCCGAAACATCGATTTTTGTACCGGCGGTAATTTAAGCCAGAAAAGTTCCTGTGCAACGGTATAGGCGGCATGACTGTATGCTTTTTCCCTATGTTCTGAGATACATTCGCTGTCAGGTTGCTTAAACCTGCTACCCGTGGTGGTGCTCACCTCACAGCCGCCATCATTATAGTTGGTCCAGGCATCATACATGGCCGTATGAACCATGGCCAATGCGCGGGAAGCGATAGTAGGAGGCACTGCTGTATAATGTAGCGCATCACATACGAGGCGATTCCATTTGTGGGCTTTGCTGGGAGTGTATTTTTCTGTTGCCATGATGTTATATTTTATATTAATCTGAATGCTCTCTATTTTTATATTCTAAATGCGGCCACCTAAATTATTTATCTTAAACTATTATCACACCAGGATTGTATGGATGATAGTACTGTCACCAAGGACTCCTTTTCCCAATATTTGAGGGGCAATGGATTTTTATTTAAAATTTATTCATCGGATAAACTTCTTTCTGCTTTTATTTCTTTGATTGAAATGTTAGGAAATTCATTAATACCCGTGCGGTTAAATTCAAGTTGAATTGATAATGAATCAATTTGTTCATCGGATGCGAACACTAACCATAACCCTTCTCTTAACACTCCAACGTCCTTCAAATCAATCGTCTTAAATTCGTTCATTTTATAGGGACCCATTATTATAGCGGTACTTTTTTTCTGGACCAATATGGATTTCAATCTCGAAACGGATTTAATTTTTTCATCTTTAATTAAAGATTTAGTTTTTAAAACATCTTCAAAACGGTTATATATTATCGCTAATAACAAAGAGCTTTGAGTTTTCTTTGTCGGTACAAAGTTTATTTTGGTCAGTTCAGGAAAAACTGAATTTACTCCCTCAATCCTCATATATTCTTTAAAATCCAGGCTAGAATTTACATAGAGATTCTTTGATCTAAATTTATAGGTAGTATCACAGCTTGATGTAGTGCTGATTATTAATATTATATATATTTTCCAAATGAATTTCATATAAGGCATAGTCAGCATTAAAATTTTCCCGCCCGCATTTCTCCAATAAGTGGTCTCAAAGTTAAGGCTGAGGCTGTCGTTGAAGAATCGGCTCCGGCGATATAGTAATCTTCGCAGATGGAAGCTTGTTGCTCTCGATTGAATTCCCAGAAATGGGCGTGCAGTAGGGCTCCGCTACTATCTGTATAGCCATAACCGGCACCAAATGCCTGTGCATGTATTGCCTCCGCCATATATACTGATCCTACGTGCTCATACTGTGCTATATGTGAAAGTTCATGAACCATCGTATGAAGACTCTCACCAGGAGCGACATGAAGAACGTGAATCGTGGTAACGGCCCTGTAACCGCCGCCCGAAAAATACCCTGATATTCGTGCAACCCAGGAACCTTCGTCAACACGAACCAGGTCATATGGTATCATACCTTTGGGATGAACCATAAGGGAGGCTGCTATTTCAGGATCGGTCAATTTTCTAAGCCTGAAAATTAACCCCCACATTATCTGTAGAGCTTCCCAAAACCCTATTAAATCCAATACGTATAATAATAGTCTTCCAACCCATTCGGCCCCTCTAACGAAGCCGTCCCACAACCACGAACCAAATCCTTTTAAGCCTTTCCATACCCAGACGGCGGCTGCTACAACGCCATCCCAACCCCATTGACCAAAACCTTTAAGGCCCTCCCAGGCCCAACTTAAACTACCTGTTAGCGCATCCCATAATTTTGGCAAACTAGGATCTTGGATAAAATCAAGAGCCCATTTATATCCCGATTGTACACCACCTAGAATCCATTTAATAGCTCCTTCTACACCCTTACCTAGCCAACTAAACAAGCCTACAATTCCTTTCCAAACATGCCTAGCTGCGCCTTGCAATCCGGCCCATGTCCAACTTAACACACCTTTAATGCCTTCCCATCCGTGCACTATTATTCTCCATAATCTTATTGGAATATTGGAAAGAAATGACCAGAGATTTGACCCTATTAAGGATAATTTTTCCCAAAGAAATGTACCTAGCCATTTTATACCATCCCACGCTTTGGAACCTAGCCATTTAATAGCTGACCATACATGGCTACCAGCAGTACTAAGCCAATTCAGAGCCTGGCTTCCTAATGACTTTAATCCCTCGTATGCCCAACTAGCGGTACTTCCCAAAAATGTTGAAGCTTTAGACCACGCAGACCCCAATGCATCCCCAATGACGGAAATCCCACTACTAATCGCACTTCCTACTGCAGAAGCTCCGGAGGCAATTCTATTTCCAACACCTCTAGCAACGCCCTTTATATCATCCCATAAACCTCTTTGTACAGTTCCTTCCGTACCTTTAACACTACCTTGCTGAACCGTATGCGTCAACTCATGGGCTAAAAGATGTGCGCCTTGTTTGCTATTAGTATTGTATTTCCCTTCGTTAAAATAAATATCAGAGCCATGGGTAAATGCCTGTGCACTCAGTTCCTTATTCATCTGAACCGCCGAACTGTTTGTATGTACCCTAACCCCGGAGAAATCGGTTCCAAATGAAGCTTCCATTTGTACACGGGTGTTATCCGACAAGGGAGCACCTCCACCTTTCGAAGAAATTAATCGGTTTTCTATAGATGGAGTATTAGCTAAGGATTCATTTCCCTCAGCTTTTGTTTGCAGTTTTTCCTCCTCTTTTTCACATGTTGCACATTTTCGCTGGATGTTTCCTTCATCATCCGGTGGTTCAGAATTACTCTCAAAAATTGGTTTCCGCATTAATTTTAAAGGAGATTGCTGTAGCAAATCTTCCTCTTTTGAACCTCCATCTTTCAACTGGCAAGTAGCACATTTTGGTTGCATCAATGGCGTTACTGAAGCGAATAAAGGTTTTGCCTGAACTGCTACTTCGCTCTTCGTTTGTACATCTGGGGCAGCCAATCTTTGCACGACCTTGTCGGCCATGACATCAGCCTCTATTTCATATTTATCGTTAGGCTGTCCAAGGGTGAGTTTAGGCTGTATCGTTTTAGCACTAAAAAAAGGATTTGCATGCTGGGTAGATTTTGAAAAAAAAGAGTCCTGACCTTCCTTATTAAAGAAAGGTTGCCGCTTTTTTTGTATGGTTTTCTTAGCGGCTGCACTGGTTTTTGTTTCGGCTACCTGCACGCTTCATTTTTAAAGTTTACGCTCTCTGATCTGTTCAACGGCTATGCTGGATACACTTCCACCGCTGCTTCCTGCAGTGTAAACAGCAGTAACATCCAAACTATAATCACTCTCTAATACCAGAAAACCTTCAAAACCATGAATAAAGGTGATCCCAAAATCCTGGATGTTTCGGCAAACAAAGCGTTCCACCCCATCCGGTTTTATTTCTGAAGACTTGTATTTCGTTATTTCCAAAGGGTTTGCGATCTTTTTCCTGATCTTAATATCCTTATCATAAGGATTATGAATATTTACCGCAGTTTCATAAACACCCGGCATTAAACCGTCTGACGTTTGCGACGTTCCGGGTATATGGGAGGTGCAAATAATTTTAACAGCATACTGAAATTTGTACTTTCGTTTTATCTCTTTTTCCATGATTTCCATTTTATATTTTCACTTCCATTCTACTTTTAAATGTTCATCCATCCAAGGAAGCTTAATTATACTAATGCCCCATGGTAGCTTGTCCAACAAAATATCTATTGTTTTAGATTCGACGATCAATTTCCAACCAGATTCATTTTTCAGTAATTTCCCATCTCTTTTTAAAAATCCCTCCTGCAGTCCTTCCGGAGAGGTTTTTCCAAGCGCGTTCCAGTTTTTAATTACTGCTGTTAATAAATGATGAGCTTCTTCTTTTTCTGTCTTACTTAATCGTATGCTATGATCTAATGGTAGATTTGCCGGCATGGCGCAAAGAAATTTTGGCAATTGCATTTCGTATTCAGGAATAACTTCCTTTCCTGTGGCCAAAAATTGAAGTAGTAGTACCGCTTTACTTTGGCAGTTAAAATCTTTAAAATTGTTTTCTTTTACTAGCTCTAATTTTTGAAAAAGCCGGAATAAAAAAGGATGTAATAATACTAATCCCGCATTATTAATAAATTGAGGACTTTCAATTTCTTCCGCTACCGGTTCGATCTGATTTAAAACAGCTGGTTGTTCCTGCTTATTTTTCTCTTCAATGGCTAAATCCGGAAATTGTTTCCTTTCTTCTGAGCTTTTTTCTATGGCATTATTTAAATGTGGATAATTTCCAGGTTCGATTTCAGCAATTTTCTTTAAATGTTGAAATAGTGTTTCAGGTAAATTTTTAAGAATTACCAGTTGCAAAACTTCGCTGTTTAGTTTTTTCGCCTGAAGCACGACTATTTTGATAACTAACTCCCAGTTTTTTAACTCTAATTCCCGGAAATTAATTTTTGAACCTGAAAGTGATTTTGATTCCTGCTTTATATTATTCCGTAATTCATTTATGAAATTCAGCAATTCACTTTGTGAAAAACCTGTATAAAGTTCTACTATAGATTTAAGATCCTTCTCTGTATGTTGAAGGATAAGTCGCTGTAGAGCATTCTCGCTTTTCAATAGCGTATCCTTCAACTGGGAAATTGCCATATGTTCCGCAGCAAGAGTTTCCAGAATCTGTGGCATCCAATCATTTTCCGGTTTAAGAGCATAGGCTGGCAACACTCCTTTTTCCAGCCAAAACAACCATAACCAAAACATATAATTGGTGATAGATTGTCCTGCATTCAGCTTTTCAAAACCTTTTAAATTCCTGCTGTTTTTTGAAATTGTTTCAAATGTATGCTGTTTTAATTCTGCTTCCAGGAGATGAAGTATTTCCCTGGTAATAGTATCATCATCTAATCCTTTCAGATTTATTTTGCCAAGATCAATCTCCACTTTATCCAATTGAAGCACTTCATCTTCCCCGGCATAACGGTCAAACAGATCACTTAATTCCGGAGCTAAGTTTTTCCAAACCATCTCACTTAACTTTTGTTGTAAAGCATAGGTGTCTTCTGAAGTATTGACCTCTATCTGAATCACCTGTCTTGCTATGAGATGTTTATTAGACATTTTATACTTTAAAAAGTTTGTTGATTTCTTTGATGGGTTTAGAATGAGCAGAAGATCTTAAACCTTTAGAATTCCAGTTTTTAGATAATTGTTTTCCAGAGATGCCTTTTTTCGAGAGTGTTATAAAACTTTTCTCAAGAATTATCCGGTTTTCTTCGGGAATTCCATCTTTATAATCCATTACCAAATTATCCAGTAAATAACCGGTGGCATTTTGTAAAAGTTGTATGTATTTATCTTCATTGCTGTTTCCATGAAGACTATACCTGTTAAAAAAGTTTACCAGTTCTTCATAACCGCTTATCGTTGGACTTTCATTTAAAAAAGAAAGCGTAAGCTCATAACTTTTGGTTTCTTTAAGTTTATCGTCAGCCAGTTCTTCAATATTTTCGAGATAAGCCGATTTTCTTTCTCTAACTCTGGAAAGAAAAATTTCTTCATTTTCACGAATAGGTTCTTCCTGGGGCGGACAATATCCCCAGAAAATACTGCCTTCAGTTTTTGGAGGCAAACAACAGGAATCAATATTTTTTTGATCATTGTTGCCGCAATCACATTCGCCTCCTGCTCCGGGAATAGTAAGACAGACCGGTTCAGAATCTAAATTTTTGATACAATCAACAATTCGGCAAACCGGGTGTTTTCCATCGGGATCACACCATATTGAATCAGGGTCCTGTAGCCAATCCAGCCAAACTCTGAATTTATCTTCAAAACGACACATATCCCTGGGACTCAGCCAAAGTATATTCAGTCCTACGAGTGCCGGCACCTCTTTATAAAGCAATTGTTCAAAGGCAATTCTGGCATCGGGCGTCCGGAAACCTTTTAACCAGGAAGGTAGGGTAAGTGTTGCCCAAAAAGAATAGGGATCGCTGCCCGGCAAATAATGAATAATATCAGGTTCATTTTCTGCGCAGGGATCGTCTTTATCTATATCGGGATACCATTCTATAGGGCAGCAATAATCGGGACAAATGGGCAAAAGACAATTTTCAGTCTGCTCATTATCACTACCGCTACCACCAAATTCCCGGCAATCTTCCTGATCTTTTGGACGAAGCAGGATATGTTCCAGGATATGCATGCCCATATTGTCGGTACATTTCCTTGTAAAATCTATAGCATCCAACATTTCCTGATAATTTTCATAACGCTGTGGATGCAAACCTAGCTCCTTACTTCTATCTACAATTTGAAAAGAATACGGACCATAATCGCTATTTTGAATACACTCAATTGCGTAATCCCCATTTTTCATGATTTCAGCCAGATACCGGAAGGCATCCATTGCTGCCTCGCAACAACTAAAGCAATTAGCACTCAAAAAAGGATATTTCGCACTACAGGAATCATCTTTTGAAATCGGAGTTTCCTCACAGCCACATGGCTGCAATCCACCTTCTGAAATTTCTTTATCATTTTCTGGCCAGTAAATCCGGTAACAACGACCATCGTCGCTTTCAATTACAGGAAAATAGGTAACAAACCGAATTAATTCTTCCATCTCATTCTCAAGTCTTTCAATTACTCCTGAGATCCAGTTTTTATTATTATATTTTTCCAGCAAACATTTTTGAAGAGTCGAGAATAGTTCATCTTCAGGTAAAAGGGCTTTTTTGCAATCTTTTAGACATTTCCTAACTGTAAACACCAGATCACAAACCCGATCCATGCGATTTTCATTCTGATCATCGTTAAAAATAGCATTACTAAAATCCATATTTAGTATTACTTCAGGCTCCTCATCAATTAAACCCCTGAAGTTTAAATAATCTTCCCAGTTGAGATTCTTAAGTTCTTCCTCCCAATTCAATATTGCCTGGTCCCGCTCAGCTTCCGAGTTATAACTACAGGTATGCCTGGCCAGGAAGTAAGAAGATTCCACAACCTTGAAAGTCCATTTGTTATCTATACAAACCGGAATAAAGTTTTCGGGATCATCACTGGCATATTGAAAACTACGCACACCACCTGGAAGGCAATCTCCGCAGGCATCCTTTTTATAAGGTAAATTATTGTCACCCACCGAGGCAAAAGCATCGTCCCAGGCTTCTTCCTTAGAAGTATAGCGGCAAAAACTTTCCACCAGAACCTCTATCAGGCCAACGTAAAATTTACCTTTTTCGCAAAGTATCCTGCAGTTTTGGGAAATTCCTGCCAGAAGGTAAAAATGATTATACCCTTTTACAGCTTCCGTATAACAGGAATAGGACTCAGTGCCCAGCCAGATGAGACTGCCAAAATTATCTTTGGGATATTCCCCTTCCATTTTTTCACAGCCTTCATCTTCTAATTCTTCTTCAGAAACAGTGACTTTGAAATTATAGATTTTCTTACCCTCTTTTTCTACTTCATAAATTGGGAAGAGATAAGCCATCCTGATATAAAATTCAACAACATCTTTTCCTGTCTCTATGATCTTTTTCTTTGTTTCTGAAGGTATTACTGCAAGATAAGAGCTGTCATCACAGGAAATATCTTCGGGTTTTTTATAGATTTCATCGAGACTTATTTTAGCATCAACGCCATATTCATCTGAATTCTTAGCTAAAAGCAGTAATTGATACCATTCTTTTTCCCAGGCATGCAGTGCTTCTTCCTGGGTTCCATAACCAAGAAAACTGATTAAAGTAAATTCAAGTCCATTTTTGTTTTGAAAACATAATTGATAATGATATTTATCCGGATCTTTTTTGGGGCAAACCACCAGTTCTTTTGGAGGACACTCATCCAGATCTATTGGTGGAATTAAGCTGCAAATGTTCTTTTTAATATTTTCAGCATTCTCCCTTTCTGAACATCGATATGGATTTACCGCCAGGGGATCATTTTTCTTATAGAATTTCCACTCATATAATTGCTCCCGGTTTGCGAGCATTTCTTCGGAAATAAATTCTTCTCTTGGCCTGCCTTCTGTATCAAAAATACTTTTGAAATAATTCAAAATCGTTTCTGCTTCTTCCGAAGAGGCTTTATAAGAGTCATTTTGATATTGGATAGCGACCGGTTTTTCAGCTGAACTTTTATAAAATGCAAATTCGGCATTTTCACCTTCTGAAGACTTCATTTCCAACTGTGGCAACTGCTGAATAAATTTGGTGTAAGCTGCTTTTGCTCCTTCTTCAGATGAAAAAGAATTATTACTGATCAACAAAGGTTTGAAATCTCTATTTTCATCAATGTTCCCGTATAAAAATTTAAACCTGGAAGCCGTTGTTTCTACTCTAAAACGATAAAAATGATCCCTGAAGACAGAATTATCTGTCCCGGCTTTTTCGAGGAGGGCCTTTTCAAAAGCAGCCCTGGCTTTTGGATTGGAAGAAAACTCCTCTTCAGAATGAACAAGATCCTTAAATTCCTGCGACAGCGCCCACGTATATCTATTCGGTTGTTTTTGTAGTGAGACTGGAGGCTCCTCTTTTTTAAAAAATCGTAAAGCTGCATTCAGTGCACGGTTTCTATCAGTTTCAGATTCGTAAGTAATAGCAGGCTCTGCAAGTGGAATTGCTGGGTTGATAATTATTCTAAAGCCTGGTTTTTCTGCCTCTTCTCCTAATTCATCATAATTCCTTTTGGAAGTTCCCAGTTTATAAAGCCTTTGCATATCATCCAGAGCCTTTTTCTCATCTGAATATAGATGACTACTCTCAAGATCTGGAAAACTGTTCTTGCCGGGAACTTTGAAACTGTAAGCCTGTTTTACACTAGTGAATTTAGGCTCTAGACTTTCATTTTTAAAAGTCTCTGTACATACTTTGATCGTTGCCTCAGGATCAAAAACTTTTTTATTAATCTCTGGAGAAACAGCCACGCTCTCTTTCTCAATATTCAGTGAAATTTTAAAACTGTTTTCATCCAGTTCTTCATAGGAATAGTTTTCAGGATTTTGCCCCTCTACTTTTATGATCTCCCATAATTTTTCTGCTGAAGATTTTTCGCGGTATAGCTTTTCACCTTCCAGCGTAACCACCTCATTTATCGAAACGTTCCATGAAACTGCATCCCTTTGCCTGGTAATGTATGGGGTTGATTGCTGCATTTTTAATAAGTCCTGCCAGGCTTCTTCTTCGGTTGGAAAGATATTTTCACTGAATATATTTCCATCTGAATCTGCAGCAATAAATTGCCATTTCCAATAAGGATGTTTCGTGATTTCCACTTCAAATGAGGCAACGTCGAGGTATAAATCTGTACCATCTACCGGCAGTAACTTATAATCTCTTTGTTTTCCTCTTCGCTTTTGCTCGTTGATATTTTCAATAAAATCATCCTTCTTTTCCCGGGCAGCTTTCTACGAATTATACCTGGTATTTTTACCGGTCACCACCACCTCATCCTCATTATTTAGCAATTGTTGCTCATGACGGTATTTTGAAATTATGATATTTTCTTCTGAAGCATATTCAGAAAAAAGACTTTCTATCTTATCCTTATTGAAATCACTTACTTTTCTTTTTAAACCATTGTAAGCCGAAGGATTTCGCAAATCATGTAATATTTTGCCCGCTGAATATGTGAAAGCTTCTTCACTTTCATAACTTCTGCTGGCCTTCAATAAAACTTCGCCATTCTCGTCTTTTAGTTGAAGTTGGTAACAAGGAGTTACCTCAATATTGCACAAATTCCGGCGGTCATAATTTTTTAATCCTGAAAGCAGTGAAATACGTTTTTCAAAACCAGAAACATTGGAAGTATTCCAGGAAGATTTTAAATAATCAAATGCTTTTCCACGATTGCGACTTATATCTGCAAAATCGTTAAGAAAAACCGACTCATCCTGGATGGTATTTTTCTGCAGTTCTTCAGGAGCTATTTTCTGACGATATTTTAAAAGCGTATAATCTGTAAAATTTTCACCGAAACGTGCCAGAAGATGGTCTAGCATCCTTTGCCTGCGACGGCTGTATTCTCCCCTGTTTTCTATTATTTCCTGAATTAAATCCAGATAAGATACCAGATGATATTTCAGGCTGAAGTAATATTTATCAGGGTCTGGGCTATCTGATTTATCGCTTACCAGGCTGTAATTAGTAGATATGGACGCAAGAAATGCCACATTTCTACCTTCATTTGCAGCAATGCCATATTCATTATACCTTTTCGTGCCTACCAGAACAATATCATCAGGCAAATAAGGATGTAACACAAAAAAATATCCATGCTTATCCTTAAGCACTTCCACTTCGTATTCTTCATTATTAAAGGTATCTGTAAGCTGATCAATATAGGTTGCCCTTAAGGTAGCAGAAGACAGGGTAAACAATTGCAACATTTCATCCTGCGGCCCGCAGGAATTGCTAATACTAAGAACCGCTCTTGCATTGCTCTGCAATTCCTCTATCGCTTTTTGCCAGTTTTCATCCTTTATTACTGGCAGTGCCAATTCAGTTGCCGGAATTGCATTTCCATTTTTCTCATAGAATTTCAGGAGCTTTTCAATTCCCGGTACGCTATCAGGAATTTGAGCGTAGAAAGTTTGCTTCTCCTCTGCAGTTCGATCAGCCTCAGTTTTTAATGAAAAAAGGGACCTGATATTAGCCAATTGCGCCGTATAATTTGCCAGTAATTGGTCATAAAAAAGTAAATATCCCTTTAGCTGAAGGGCCTGTGTTTTTCGGGTGAGTGGAACGTTCTCAGGTAATCCATCTTCTCCTATGCCATAGACCACCGGAAAATCATTCTGAATAGAATAATAACTGGATAGATCTTCATAAAATTTACCTGAAGGCACCGATGCATCGAGCTTGTCTTCTGCCATTTCAAACTTTTTGAAAAATGGAAGTGTCGCCTGTATTTTGCTTTTTTCGATATTCAAAAGTCCACTGGCATTGTAAAGATCAACACATGTTTTTTCAAAAGAAAAAACGGGAACCTGTAGATCTTCGATTTTAATAGCTTCAATCCATTTATAGGAAGGATCATTAATATCGGAACCTCCTTTAATTTTAACAGATTTGATCTTTCGTACTCCCTCAATTTTCAAAATCACATTATAGAGATCTGAAAGATAAATTGCTGATCGTTTTTCCAAAGCCTCAAATTCTAAAGTATCTACAAAACCAAAGCTATCATCACGAAAAGGCCTGCCTGCAAAAATTTCGGCCATGGAGTTCCCCTTATTCAACAATTCCTGTAACGTATAATATTTTACCTCTGGCTGGATAAATTCTTTTATAGCGATCAAAATGGACTTATAAACTTTCGAAGGCTCGAAGCCTGCTTTTATTTCTACATTTGCGCATACCCCGATTTCTATTGGTTCAAGAATAGTTACATCAATCAAGTCTTCACATAAATTGCGGTAGGCGGACCATAATTCCTTTACTTTTTTCTTTAGTTCGTCATCATCTTCAATCCCGGTCTCTTTTTCTATATATATTTTATACAGACCATTTAGTTCAATATTACCTTTAATAGGAATTCCATTACAGTCCTGGATTCGGTTCTCTACCCTATCGTCACAAGACAAAGTATTGTCCCACTGAATAACGGACAGCTTAATTTCCTGGGTGGCGGGTTCTATCCACGCATTTTTTACTCCAGCACACTCCAGGAGTAATTTTCGGTAATCCAGAATAGTAACCGGGTTTATAGTTAAAATCTCAAGCGGAGTTAAAAAATTATCCTCTTCCTCAAGGGAATCCTGGAAACTTATTAAATCCTGAAATGGAAGATTAGTTTTATAGCCGAGATCCATCAATGCATAAATGAGGACTTCCAGAATGGTAATTCCCGGATCATGAACGTTATGATCTGTCCATATCTTACCTGAAAGCTCACCTATATGATCAAGGCCTTCTTTTCTAAGCAGGTCAAAATTCAGATAGTCCGGGAATTCCGGATCCTTCTGTTTAATGACTTTTGCGATATTTTCGTCAAATATTCCTGCCATGACCTTCAATTAATTTTCCTATTTAATTCATGAAATAATTATTTCATTCCTGTTTTCTGCTTTATCGCATTCCTCTTCATTGATTTTGACACATACCTCGCCGCCGGTTAAAATAGATCTTGCAGTGAGCGGTTTGATAGTTGGTCCCTCCTGTTCACATTTGCCCTTTAATTCAATATCCTTAATAAAATCTATGTACTCCCTTTGTTCGACGAAGCCCACCAGGTCTGAAAAAATAACTTCCTGCCCGAAAGCAAGTTTTTCTGAATCACCCAGAAACCAGGGAGCCAGAAATTGAGAAATTTCCTCTTTTAATTTCCTGGCATAGAAATTACCCGATTTCCCTCTGTATAATCGTACTTCTATATTCACATCAATGGGTTCATATCTTGGATTCATCACCTTGATGCGTGCAAATGCTGATACTTTTTTACGAATATGATCGCCTACCTTTTCCAAAAGACTAACAGGCACTTTGGGATTCATCAAATTCCCGGATTTTAATTTTCCCAGATCAGGAATTACCGCGATGATGAGATAACCAGGTGCTATTTCAAGATCACGACGGTATTCATTTGCCGATAACCCCATACTATGGGAAATACATTTTGCCTTATAGATCTCAGGGAAAGCTTCCAGTATTATTTTTTCATAATCGGGAATCATTATTCCCCTGTTTTTATGCTTCAGTTGTTCACTTACCCTCACATAAAAATGACCGGATACTTCGGGTTGTCTGCCTCCGAAAGAATCATACAACTGCGAAACTTTTTTCACATTAAAATCACTGTTTAAGGTCTTGGAAATACTTCCTGCAGGTAACGGTCTATCCAGCCGCTGTTTATCACTTAACTTCCCGAATCGTGCAGAAGTAAGTGCCGCCTGTGTATGAATTCCAATAGTTTCAGCTACCGCCTTTACATTGGAAGGAGTAGAAACTTTAAGCCAGAAAACATCATCTGGCATTATAGAATGTCCTTTTTTATGAATATCATCAGGCAGAGCAATACTAATGATCCCGGAAACAGTAAGGCCGTCTGTAGCATCATGAAGTATGTCAAATTCCGGAAGTAATGGCTTCCAGTTATTATTACTTAAATAGTACCAGTTGATTTTAGCCCTGTTCTGTTCTGAATCGGCAGTAGCTTCAGCTAATTGAAAAAGTAGCGACAGATTTCCTCCTGCGGTTACCTCTTCCAAACCGATAAACAAAGTACCTTCATCTTCGAAGTATGGAAGCAACGTAGGTTTCTCCTCAATATTCTCATGTTTAGAAGTATCTTCATAAGGATACAAATGAATTAACTCCATATCCTCTTTATCGGCAACGGCCTTATAATCTATAGAAAGTGACTTAATAAGCGGAGTGTAAGGTTCGTTGGGAAGTACCGGCAATGTTCCTCCTGTTATGTTTTCAATCTGGGTTCTTAAACCACATACAACATTCATCAATTGATCTGAGACATCGTCCAGTCCCGGATTAGGCGGACCAAAAAGCTGATCTATCAAATCCTGGCTAATATTGCTACCTACTCCTCCTCCAGCTTCCGTTTCTATCGTATCTACTTTAGTTTCGGCATCGGTAGCTAAAAGACATCCTAAATCTACATCATCAAGAAAGTCCCCCATCTTGATCAAATCGGCCACCTGGGAGAGCTTGAACATTTGTTGAGCAAGTACGAATGCATATCGATCATGTTGAAAATCTTCTACTTTAAGTTCAAGTCTGAAAAAAGCCTTTCTGGACGTAATATTGAAAGGAACCAGGGGCGGAATAGGCATGGATTTCTCTTTATAGCCAATAGGAAAATCGGCCCTGTTCCATACATATCCGTTATGCGCTGGCAAAGGATTTACAACAGGGCATGGAGGAAAATTTTCTTTTGGGATAAATAACTTTTTTGTTCCATCTTTTTTCCAGTTGGCATCTTCAAGAATGTTGGCCTCAATTTCAAAGATATTATCGGTAATAGTTGGAGGCGGAATCTGATTGTAGGCCTCATAATAATTATTGAAATCATCAGGTCGATCTTTCCATTCTAAATTCAACCTGAAGGATTCCCACTTTTTACAAAAGACTTCTTTGGAACCAATAATGAACGAAGATTTCACTTTAGGACGTGGACCAAATGGCATGATTGGTTTATTTACATCCTGAAGGGTTTCATCGTTTTGTACGATCAGGTTTTTTACGCCACAAACAGTAACCTCAATTTTAGCGTCGGTAATAAACATATCCTGCAGTAACTCATAAGGCGAGATATAGAAGTCGGTGGTTAGGTCCGGTTCATTTCTAAGGCAACATTTTTCCTCTCTGGAATCTTCATTCTCACATAGAATTTTTAATTCCTCATTCAATTCTATTTTAACAAGGGGAAAAATATCTTTCAGGTCAAATTTTTCCTTTAAATTTTCTTCGTTATAAAATACTACCGGCGGTACTTCGGGATCTAAGGTAATATCAAAATTGAATTGAAAATCAGCTGCACCTCCTAACGGCTTTTTTATTATACTCAGGGTAGAACTGCCTTCAATCCATTCCTTTTCACCACTAAAAAAAATTCGAAACAAAGGTTGTTTAATCGTTTTAGAAGCAAATCCCAGGGAATTAAGACAGTTCGTAATTTGAACTTTATCGTTGGGAGTGAAAAGAGGTTCACAACTAACTGGATCTATTGCCTTTAAGAACTCATCAAGCTTCTCTTTTTTAATCTCAAACGGATCCTGAGCTACTAATAATTTGCTTACATATTTTGTTGCACCGGGTGATAATTTGTCTTCTTCAGCCAGACTTTTATCGCATTCCTTTATGAAAAATTCACTTAGCAGGTACAAGGTTTCGGTACCGGATACGCTTAGTTTTTGCTCAATATCATCTATAAGAATATCTTTCTCTGCCTCGCTTAAATTTTCTTCTCCATCAAACAAATCACAATTAAGCGTAATGGTCACCTGTCTTTTGCCTTCCTGCAATAAAAGTACAGGGGAAGCAAGTACAAATCCTAACCGGGCTTTAGGATGCTCATTAGGTTGTTCTTTTCCATTTTCAACCTGCTTGGTGTATTTGTCACCTAGAGTTGCCCAATTTGCTGATTTTTCTTTAAATTTTTCTCCTTTTCCGTCCAGAGAATTAGCAACATTGGTAATATAAACTCCTTCAATATGTTGAATATTATTATTGTCTTTAACCGGGTAAAGAGAAAGACTTCGAAGTTCTTTGATTTTGGACTTATCGAGGATGAGTTCCTGATCCAGGCCAAACTGTATATCCTGCTTGTTGGCATCCTTCCCATCTTTCAATAAAAGATCTTTCGGTAGCTGGTAACCATTCTCAAGATGTTTCGCTATTTCAAAAACTATATGAGCTTTATCTGGTACGGCATCTTTAGGAATTAGTTGAAGTACTTTTTTATAAAAAAAATCCAGATGCTTTTTACCCAGCCCATTTATATTACCCTGTAGATGTTTAAAGAGTTCCAAAAACGTAAATAATAGCGCTAAATGCGGCTCATGCTTTTTTTGCATTGAAGCTTCCAAAGGATAAAGGCTTTCCTGAATATAATCTGGTGCCGCTTCAATAATTTCGGCAAGACCCGAAAGAAATTGCGCAAAAATTTCAACAGCTATTTCCCCTGCGAGGAAATACCCTGCTTTTTTTCCTTTTTTCACCTGCTGAATACAGATATCTATAGCATAAATTTCTGAGACACTTAGTCCCCAGGGCTCTGGTAGAAAAGAATCAAATTTCTTCCTGGTAATACATAGTAAAGTAGTTGCTGCATTATACAAACTTATAAAACGTCGTAAGGGTTCCTGAAATGAGGATTTAATAATGCTTAATATAGCAGTACTAAAGCTACTTTCAGATTTTATCACTTCGGAATAAAGAGCCGCTGTGGAAAGAATAATTTCATTATAAATAAAGTTTAAAAGTGCCTCCAGGGTGTATTGAGATGGATTATCCTTTAGCGCCTGAAGCAATAATGAAAATCGGTCCTCCAGGTCTTCAGTAGAGATTTTGCTAAAATTAGCAAGCTTAAAAGGTAAACTGTTTTCAAAAAAATCTGTCCAGTTATCCGCCTGCTGATATTCCTTATTTTCCGGGTCTTTCTGAATTTCGTAATAATTGATGAGACTGGCATACTTTGAAATCAAAAACAAACGGTCTCCCAGGGTTTTACCATCAATTGGAGCATAGGCAGGCGAAAGCGCTTCGGGTGATCGATTACCCTGACTGGAACCGGCACGGTTCTTTAGTGGATGTGCTATGTTCGTTGTTTTAATCATAATCCTTATTTATTTTGACGGTCTGCTTCCCTCAAATAAAAATCGTACACATAGTTAAAGCTGGTGTTTGAGCTTTCAATCTGGTAAGTAACATTGATCTTTACCAGGCCTTCAAACAATTCAAAAGAGTCGGCCTCTGTCACTTCTACCTTCTCCAGCCGGATTCTTGGTTCATAGTATAAAATGGCGCGTTCCACCAGGTCTTTGATAAACCCAAGAAAAGAATTGTCTATACTTTCAAATTGATAATCTTTCAGGTTACATCCATATTCAGGCTGCATTACCCTTTCACCAAGGCTTGTAGAGAGCAGTATTTCCAGGCTCTGCGCAATATCATTTTCGGCACTAACAAGGCGTACCGATTTACTGATTTTATCAAATGCAGGCGGAAAAGACCAGCCCGTTCCTAAATATGCTTTATCACGTTCCATTTCTCTTCGAATTTTAAAGATCGAAATTTAACCTCCGATCATTACCATCGGAAATCCCTGAACTATCACTCCCCCATGTGCCGTAAGGTCACCTAATCTAGCGGCCGGTCGCCCACCTATAAACACTGTAGACGAACCTTTCACAATGGTATCTGGAGGTCCTGCACAGACACATATGTCACCTATAACTGCTGCCGGCATACCTCCAATTAATACGGTAGGTACTCCGGGACCGGTAATGGGTCCACCTACATGCGGTGAAGGCCCATTAAATAACGGGCAGGTGTGCATATCGGCTAATCTTGCTGCTGCTGGCATTCCAGTTTAATTTATATTCACAATAGATCCCTTTATTTCTGTAATTCCATCTGACGATAATTTAGCCGTGGCCCCTTTCACCTCCATCGCCGATTGCGCTGAGATTCCCATTTGAGCTGCTCCCAGAGTCATGGCTGCACCTGCTTTAATCTCAATACTACCTGACGCCTCAATTTTAATGTTTGTGGCACTTTTCATTTCTATCCCTGCAGGATCCATTTTTGTGCTATTCCCATTTTGATCTTCTATATTTATGGACGTACTATTTTCATCCAGCTTAATACTGTTTCCGGCGGGCGTATCAATCGTAATTGTATTGGTATCGTCATTAAAGTGAACCCTCATTCCCGAACGCGTTACAAAAGCCTTTTCATGATTAGCATCTTCCGCGCTAATTGGAGCAGGTTTTGCACTACTATTCAACATTCCCAATACAATGGCATCCCTGGGATCGTCGTTTAAAAATCCTACGATCACCTCATCATCTATTTCGGGAAGGAAGAAAGATCCACGATTTTCTCCTGCATCCAAAGTGGCAATTCTTGCCCATATTCCGGGTGCAGAATTATCAATTACTGGCAGTCGTACTAAAATTCTGTTTTCCCCCTCAGGGTCATTTTCCAATTGCACTACTTTTCCAATTTGCAAACCTTTAATTACCGGAAGAAGTCCACCAGCTCCTAATTCATCTATATCTTTATATTCCCGGGCAAAACATTCTGCCTTTAATCCAAATTGTGCCTGCGTATACCAGGAACCGTTATAAACATCCTGTCTTACCGCCGAAACAAAGGCCTTTCCGGTAAACCTTGCTCCTATCCCCTGTAAATCGATCATCTGCCCGGGTTTTAACTCCCCAAACCCAGTAAACTTTGCCCGTCCTTTTATTTTTGAGAGCCTGCTGCGCTGAAGGAAAGATTTGGTCCATTCCTGAAGTTCTTCTCCTATAGCCTGCCCTGTATGCCTTAACTCATATTTCCCGGGACCGATAGCTTCTGAAAGTTCAGCCCCTGAAACATTTCCGGGTTCGCTGATATTGGTACTATCTGTAACTACTTTCAAACAAGCTCTGGCCTGAATAATCCCAGGATTTGGCTTCAACCGAAGCCCACTGACTACTGGCATCCATTTCGGCTTCAAAATCTATCAATGTAGAGCCAAATAGTACCGCAAGTGCAGGCTCCTCATTTGTTGCCGGTGCTTTAACCTCTACTTTGCCATCATCTACCATCACCAGTTTCCCGCTATTTTCTGCTCTCATCATTAAAAAATCCCAGTCGGTACAATGGCTCTGCACCATCTCATCATGACTATGGGCTGTAGCCTCCACATCTGGGGTTAAACCGGGATATTTATTAATTACCTCCTCAATGATCTCACTGTCTTTAGAATTTTCAAAATATCTGCTGTGACGACCCACCGACATTCTTACCGTCTCATCCTTGCAGTCAAGAATAAGTTCTGTTTCCCCGCTTTCTTTAGCTCGAATACTATGCTTTACAATAATCCCTTTGAACAATTGTTTATTTTCGCTGTCCCTTCCAATTTTGATATTGACCTTCTTCCCGGGAATAAAATTTTCTTTTTCACTTATACTGAAGGTCTCCTCTGAAGTATCTCCATCTTTAAAAATTATCCTTGCTGTTGGAATTTTATTCACTTCCTTCACAATAGATATAGACATGACCTGATACCCAGGATCTATTACCTGGTTATCTATCAGGATATCGAAAGTGGCTACATTATAGGTAGCGTCTACTGGAATTTCGCGTTCCTTCATACCTCACTTGTTTTATCTACCGGCGGAAAAACCATTTCGGTTCCCGGTTTTATTTGCCTGAAGCTGCTCAAAGCATTTGCTTTTGCAACCTGTAACACATAATTGGAATCTTTGTATATTTTATAAGTCATTAAATCCAGTCTATCTCCTGCTTTTACAAGTCTCACATGCGTGAGATCGGGGGATTTTTTACGTTCCCTCGCCACCCGTTCCTTCTGGGCAACATAATTAAGGAAGGTGGTACTTGCTTTTACTCTAAGTGGATCTCCATTGGGTTTAAATAGGGTATAGTTTAAGTCAAGATTTGACAGTATGCACGGAAACATGAATTTCCCCCATTGTACCTGCAGAAAATGAGGACGATGAATTTCCCCCTCCATATTATAGACTGTCTTCATAAAGATATCTATCTGCGCCTTTACAGAAGGGTCATCCCCATTGTACTTATAGCCTTCAATAATCTGGGTACCATCAAAAATAAAATCAAGTTTTAATTCTTCAGGTTTTGTTCCTTTATAATCGGGATTAGTTCCCTGGTTACCCTGGCCTTGTTGCTGGTTGAGTTCAACTTTGAAATTTTGAGTGAAACTTTCGGGATTAACGGGCAGGGATATGGGATTGGGACTAAGCTTCGATTTTTGCTTAAATTCCTCATCATCATAAGCGTGTATCAACACTTTTATCAGTTTTCCCGAATCTTCCATTATCGCTCAGATCTTTGTTCTATTATTCGGAATACCTTTTCCACGATCTCATTAATAATCGCTTCAGAATTCCCTGAGGCATCATTGCCAGCCTGTATATTTTTATTCTCTACCGTAGCCTTAATGACCAATTCCCTGATTTCTATAGGCATAATTATTCAGTTTTCATTTAAGCTACTGCAACGAGCTTAAAATAATTGTAATTCAGTTCCAGGGTTTCAATAAGGACTTCGCCACGTTCTGCGTTAAGTTCAGCAACCTTCCAGCTTAACGGCCATACATGCGAAAGTTCCCACTGCATTAGCACATCATGTTTTTCATTGAGTAGCTCCACATTTACTTTAGCTACCGGAACCACCACCAAATTCTGAAAAGCCTGCTGAAACCATTTGGTAAGACCGGAATCTTCAGGAGACAATATGCCACGCTTTAAGGTAAGCGTAGTGTACTTGCTCCTGGTAACCACGCCATGCTCAAACCTGTTCTCTCCACCCTCCTTTATATTTTCTTTTTCTAACTGCACGTCCAGACCGGTTACCGATTGGAACCTGATATCTGCCTCTTTTTCCTCGGGAAGGTTCAGGAATTTAATCCTAAAGTGAAAACCTACTATTTGATAGTCGGAGGCCATATGCTAAGAGTTTTTATTTTGCTTCCAATATGGTTAAACCTTCGTGTACCAATTCCATGGTTTCAATAGCAACTTCATTGGCATCTGCCTTAAGATCTGTAGACTGAACCTTACTTGGCCAGGCATTTTCAAGTACCCAGGTAATAATTGGTTCATGAGCTTCATCTAAAAGTTTGATAGAAACTGCACGCCTGTATTTAGAACCCGTATCGTTGCCTTCCTGGAAATAATAGGTTTTTTGCCACTCTTTAAACAAATCGAAATCGCCCTGAAAAGTCCCTCTTTTTAGCGTTATATTGCTAAATTTGGTGAGACCGGGTTGTTTTGTTTTATTATATTTTTTACTATTCCCTTCCCTGTATTCAATAACTTCTGTTTCAAAATCAAGTCCGCTTACTTCGGTGAACCCAATCCTGAAATCGGTTCCCCATTCCACCCTAAAATGAAACTTGGGTACTGGATAATCTCCTATTGCTGCCATGTTATTATTTTTAAGATTTAATTTTTAATTATTTCCCGCTTTCTGCAGCTTCTGCCGCCCTTATAGCTTCGTTAAGACTGGTTTTATGAGAAAGTTTCTTATCGCTTTTCTTCTTGTATTCCATCCATTTAACTTTTAAGGATTTCGTTTTTTCGTTGGCGGAATCATAAGCTTTCTCCAGTTCCACATAATAGGTGTTCTCTTCACCTATTCTGAATTTAGGTTTTGGCTTAACTTTGTTCGGATTACATGGGAATTCAGAAGATTCGATGGTTTCCTCCTCACGGTGTTCTCCAGAACTACATTGCTCTTCTTCGGAAAGGCCTTCTTCAAAATCTTCAATTATGGCCAGTATCTTTTTCTTCAATCCGCTGTCTTCATCACAGAAAAAGTGATCCAGTTGTACTGCACACTTTAGTGTTTCCAACAATTTTGCAAGTAGAGCATTTTGTAGTTCACATATTAAAGTGATCTTAGCTTCATAAGCTTCGATACATTTTATAACATCAGCTTTGTCTTCATCACTGGCATTAGAACATTCCACTTCTTTTTTAAATGCAGTGATCTTATCCTTGAGCCCTAACTCATCTTCCTCATAAGTATAAAAAGAGTCAAAGATCCGCTTGATAAGGCAGGTTATCTTCTCCAGCGCTTCCACTGTACACTTTGAATTTTCACAGAGAATAATAATCTGGTCTATAAAAAACTGCAAAGTAGTTACCACATCCCCGGCTTTAACATCGGTACTATCAACCAGATCAAGCCATTTTTTTAATTTCGCTTCCCAGTTAAAGGAATTGGTATAGGCATCATGATATCGGCTAGTTTCGGCAGCCATTTCATTATACTCGTTACAAACCTGGACCAGTTCCAGTTTCCACTTATCCAGACAATCCTTGGGTTGGTTATCATCGCCTGTTCCGTTTTCGCAACAAGCCCTATTGATCATAAATGTTGTCATAATTATCTTTTTAAATTAAAGAGGCCTGTTAATTTTGATCAGCCGTTTGCCTTCTACTGCCTCGATCGGGATATCTTTTCCCCTCGTTGTCACTTTCAAAACAGTTTTTGATCTCCTTACACAAATCGAGGCATTCCCCGTCACACTCGCTTTCACAAATAAACCGGATTAAGTAGTCCATTGCAGCTTCAGTATTTATTTGAACCCGGTTGTCACAAATTACCTGGGCCAGTTCTTCTACCACAGTATTCAATTCGGTTCGAAGTGTGGTTACTTCCTCTCCCGTTGATTTTATATTGGCATCTATACTATCCTTAAAGATTTTTATCTTATCTATAAAAGCAGTTACAAATTGCTTAAGTCCCTCGGTATTGGTAAAGGTTTGAATCCCGGCAAGGGTGACAATGGAATCAAACGCATTCTGACCCTTTTCGTCCAGCTTTTTAGTCTTCTCCATAATTTCCTTTAGAGATTCTTCAATCTTGTTCTTACCATCTCCTTTATAAGATTTTCCTTTTTTTGGGAATAGTTTATTTTTCACACAATTTGACATCGCACATGCTTCGTTATGCGCTTCTTCTATTTTTATCCGCAATTCGTTGATCTGGGCTGAAGATTCCTTGATCAGTTTTTCAATGTCCCCATCCTTTTTTATATAATCGTCTACATTCTTTTGAACGATGGTGGCCTTTTTATAATTCCCCAGGGTAATGCATGTATAGATATCATTATAAAATTGGTTTGATTGTTTTGCTTTATCCAGACAACAAATCTTGTAAGCACGCACTGTTTCCTTTGCTTTTTGTTGCGTACCAGAGGCAGTGGCCGAGCTTGATGCATTCTCTTTCTCGTTTTTTATAACCTTAAGACTTTCACAAATAACCGTTTCAGGACTTTGCGATGTCTTTTTATCATTGGTTTTCATATTTGCCATTTCTTTATCTTTTTAATTATCGCCTCCATATTTATTCAGCTAACATTTTATGACTGAACTTCAAGATGATGAATTCGGCAGGCCTTACCACAGCCATTCCTATTTCAACAATCATTCTTCCTTCCCAGATATCTACTTCATCCATAGTTTCATTCAGGCCAATTTTCACATAAAAGGCCTGCTCTGGGGTAGTTCCCATTAAGGCTCCGGCCCTCCATTGCTGGATCAAAAAGTTATCTATCATAGCCTTGACCCGCGTCCATGTATTACGGTCGTTAGGTTCAAAAACGAATTGAATCGTTGCTTTCTTAACAGATTCTTCTACCATATTAAAAAAGCGTCTAACCGGCACATATCGCCATTCATTACTGTTCCCGGCAAGGGTTCTTGCGCCCCAAATGAGGGCATTGCCCCTGCCAACAAAAGACCGGACCACATTTACAGATTTCCCTGCATTTACATCTACATTGAGATTTTCCTGCTGCTCATCAGTAATTTTAATTACCGGCCTGATGACGTAGTCTAGATTTACATTAGCCGGAGCTTTCCAGACTCCTCTAGATTCATCAACACGGGCATATACTCCCAGAACTCCCGGAGTTGGTGGCATTACCAGAGGGAAATTCCGAATAGCCTGTTGCGCCTGAAAATAAAGAGCATTATTAACTGATTTTAAATTGGCAAGTGTTCCACTAAGGCTACCGTCTCCACCCTGGTGATCTATAGTAACATTGGCATCACCTGTTCCTTCACCTCCATAATAATAATCCAGAATGGTTTCGAGATCAGGAAAATAGGTCGCACCATATTTAATAATTGCCTCTTCAGGGGGTGTTTTATCTCGCATTAGCTCAATATTACTGAGGAAATCGGTTTGCCCGGGTTCCTGCCAGATATCCATCACTGCGAACCTATCTTTCAACTTTACGCACATATTCATGGTGGCACCGAAAAGATTATAAAAATCATCCTCGTTATCCATTCCCTGAGAATCCGGATAGGCATACAAGGTGATTTCA
Organism: uncultured Flavobacteriaceae bacterium; assembly: GCA_963779835.1. Lineage (GTDB taxonomy): Bacteria > Bacteroidota > Bacteroidia > Flavobacteriales > Flavobacteriaceae > Christiangramia. The sequence continues at coordinate 48,125 of CAVZZT010000017.1, read as the reverse complement.
TCAACTTTTTCGGTTGAATCTAACCCTTCCTTGAGGTCGTTAAACACGAGTTGAGGATTCGAATAATCTCCTACAGAAACTATCCAGCATGGGCCTCCACCATTTGCAAAATACATTTGTAGCGCATAATGCATATTGAAGCTGGACCTGTCTATAATGCCTGCTAGAACTGAAGTTGGATTCGTGGCATCTCCCGTTATGGTAACCACTAAACCTGTTTCACTAAAAGGATTACCGAAAAAACGTTCATATTCCAGCAAAGAAGTTATTCGCTTAGGCTCTTTTAATAAAGAGTTTCCCCTATCATCTATAGCTTTTTCGGTATAACCGATAAAAGCCGGGATAGCAGTTTCTACCTGAGCAATTGATGGTGGGAGTTTAGGGATTTCCTGAATATAAACTCCGGGTGTTTTGTAGTCCATAATTTTTTTTTAAAATGAGCGAGTTATCCTAAATCTTTAATAGTCCATTGGACTGATTAATATATATTTCCGAATAGATTTTATCATTTTCTACCCGTATGCCGGCTGTTTTGGGGGTTGGCAATAGTAAGCTTGTACCATTTTTGAATGGCACCAGGGTTTCTGTTAAGGCTTTAGGCTTTTTTGCTACCAGGAGATTTGTAGCTGCCACATCTAAATGGCTACTGGTAGCGGCAATTTCCGCAGGAGTGAAATCGGTATTTTTTTTATACCTCCAGTAAGATCTTCTGTTTCTTAACCTTATTTCGAATATTGGATGAGATATTTTCTGACCTCCGGCCTCTATTTTAGTTTTTAAAAAACCTTGCGAATCCAAAAGGCTGTAAGGCGAATTTTCCTCTTCGAAACCAAGATTAACCACCCCAAAATTTTGACGTTCATAAAGATCATCGTTTAAAATGATTGTATAGACGAGTTCGGGTAAACCATTAATTTTCAGTTTTAAATGATAATTTCCGGAAGGGATTGCTGCTGAATTTTCATCATTTTCATCAATTTTCGTGAAATTGAGAGAGATATCTTGTAACGGTTCTGCACTATTTTTAATAATTTTCTTGATCTCAATATTACCTGCATCTTCAAGACTTACCTCTGCCTGGGTTACCAGTTGATCATCCTTAAATTTAATATGAAAATTATGCGGTAAAAGTATCTTGTCAGCGCGGGTTACAAATCTCCTCTCTTCAATATCCTCCCAATGTAAAGGATCATTCCCGTCAGTTCTTTGATTTGCCTCCCGAATATTTCCACCAAAATTGAGAATTGTTCCCATTTCATAAAATTCACCAGCCTGGGGGCTAAGTGCTTTTTTAGAAAGTGGTAAGGATGTATAGGCCGGCACCGTATTTTCGTTTAATACGGTCGCTTTCTTATTAGTAAAGAAATAGATCGATGGAAATGACCTATCGAGAACGAGACTGGTTACACTTTTAAAATAAGGTAGCCGGGGGACCAGGGAAAAAGATAGATTCAAGTTTTTTAGATATATCATGAACCGGTTTAAAACGCAGCTCTCCGGCATCTATAACTTCATCCACCTCAACTCCAAGAATAAAACCCGAAGCGGTTTCAGCAAAAAGTATCTTATTATCCCGTAGTCTTTCTGCTGTTATAGGAGCAATTTTAAAAATGGAACCAGCGGAATACAAACCCTGATTGATTCTTTGGTCAAGGAATTTTTCCTTTTCCGATTTGTTCTTTTCGAAAAAGGAAGTTCCATCGGCCATTGTAAGAAAATAGTCGTGAAGTATCTGAACCTCTGCCAATCTTTTGAAAACTATTTTTCCCATTAGATGATTAATTGGATATTGATTCGTTCGTTTGAATCTCTTCAATTGGTGGGGCGATGATCGAAGTATTTTCGTGTATTCTAACAACACGCACCTTATACATGGCGAATGGGACCTGTTTCCCGCCCAAAGAACCCCATAGATGATTAATTTGTTCGAAGGTTAGGGTATACAATTCCACATTTAAGCGTAATTCATCCTTAATTTCCTGGCTAATATTCAAATCACTGGATATACTGGTGAACGGGGAATTCTTTACCGTAAAATTCCGTTTTGCCTGAAAAAACTGAATAACCAGTGACAACCGGTGGAGGGCGAACTCATAAGCATCCTGAAGATCCTGCCCAAGCGTGGAAGAAACCAGAATATATAAGTTTAAAAATACGGGCGGCTCGGTATAATTTATACTACTCGCTGCTTTTGTGATATTTGAAATATTTTTCAGCGAACTTTCCTCTTCCGTATTTACAAGGCTCAGGACCAGCTTATTATTAAGATCCTGGGCTTCACTATCCATTGCTGCTATATTGTGTAAAATTATATCGTCAGCAACTATAGGATCTGCCGGTCCTTTATTCTGAACAATATAATTGCTCAATTCATCTCTCAATAATTTAAGGGCAATTCCTATCATTCTAATATGAATTAAAAAATTCCGAAAAATACACGGGGATATACCACTGATTATCAACTTACAAGGTCAATAATAAATGAATTGAAGTCAATCACTATTTCTAGTGATTTTTTAAAGATATCCACTTGTGGATCTAAAGACGGTAAAGTTGAGAGGCACTCTTTATGAGTTGAGCAGAATTCTGAACCCTGAATTTTTGCAAAAGATGCTTGCGATGGGAAATAACGGTATTATAGCTAATACATAATTTATTACCGATTTCCTTTGAAGATAAACCATCAGCAATTAAAAACAGCACATCCATTTCTCTTGTCGAAATATTCAGTCTATGCAAAATTCTGGAAGCATTGTTCGCGAATTTAGTGGCAAAACAATTTTTTATTTTTTCCTGACCGGAGTAATCACAGATATAATTGAGCGCAATAATATTTTTTTCACAAATCCTCAACTCCAGCTCATGTTTGATAAAGCACCAACTTCCTTTATTTGAACATATATGGTATTTAAGAAAAATAGCAGATTCATTTGTCGTTCGCGAATTATATAAGAAATCGTTTATACGGCTTTTAATCTCTTTTACTTCTCTAGCATCAATTTTACTAAACCAGTAATTCCATCCTTTGGCAATAAAATCTGTGGGCTTATAACCCAAAATTTTATCTATGGAAGGACTAAAACTCAGAAATTTTCTTTCCTTAACATCGAATATGCTAACAATCATATTATTCGATTTTTCACAAACAGAAAGGATATGCTCCCTAACCTCTTGCCAGCAAGGATCATAAATCCGGTCATTCTGCATGACCTGTTCAGAAGATACATGGTAATATGTTGTCATACAGATTGTTATGATTGTAATAACTCCTAAATTTAAGATAAATTTAAGCTTTAGACAATTAAAAATGTCACTTTCAGTAGTAAAAACAGCTCAGGCTCTATATCTTGAAAGAATAGAAATTGCAAAGTTTTGGTATTGACTTAAAATCTTAAGGTGAGGTTTAAAAAAACTAAGTTATAGAAAATAATAATATCAGAAATCCTTTTCAAGTTAGACCTAAAACCTGATCTTAAAAATCATTCTGTTCTACTTTTTTTAATCCAGTAAATTCTCCTAGGGAGATCAATCCGTGACCAATTATTTCCAGCCTCTGAAGACGTCTGTAAACACAACTAATTAAAATAATGGACGCTCCCTCCGATTTAACTAAAATTCTATTTAGTAATAAGTTAAAGGCTTATATTTCGGAAAATATATAAAAACAGGTTCTGGCAGAGCTTCTCTAAGTAGAGGATTAGTATATCTATAGGACGTTATAATACTATGCCAGCTACTTTTATAAAACTCGATATTAGAACCTGAAAATTAAGATTACCCTACTACCCGTTTGGGGAAAAAATTTAGCCATGATAAAAGAAAATGACGGATATTCTTTTTCGGTCAAAAAAGTGGCTTAAACAGATGCCTTTAATGTAATATACTGTATTTTTAAGTGACGGATATTGACCTGTTTTAAAGATTATTCCCTAAAAACATCTAGATTATGGATAAGCATGTTCCTGTTTCCGAAATTATGACCAAAAACCTGATCAAGCTTCATCTACAGGATGAACTATCCCACGCGGAAGCACTTTTCAAAAAACACCATATAAGACATTTACCTGTAGTGGAAGGAGAACATATAGTAGGTATGCTCAGTTATAATGATCTGCTGCGGATTTCTTTCGCAGATGCTGTAGATGATGATGAAGATGAGGTGGAAACCACCGTTTACGATATGTTCTCAATAGAACACGTAATGACTAAAAAAGTGGTAAGTGTCTCGCCTGAAACCAGCATTAAGGAAGTCGCTACAATATTTACTCAACAGGAATTTCATGCTTTACCTATAGTATCCCATGATAACCTAATAGGTATCGTTACCACGACAGATGTAATTCGGTATTTTTTGACCCAGTACTAGACTCCACTGGAGTTTTAATTTAATACTAACAGAAGCGGCATTTTATTGCTATTTGTCGAGAATATTCACCTTATTCACAAGCTAATAAACCGGAATTAGAAAAAACAATCTTTCATATTTGTCCCATCATCAAGGAAATATATAATTAAGCCAGTTTACGTTCTTGTTTGGCCTATAAAGGAAAAGTCGTTTTAAAAATATCAATAAATAGAAGTATCCCCATACTGAATATTAGTTCTCGAGAGATTTTGCTTTTCAAAAAAGATAAAATCTCTTTAGTTATCTATCATTTAATATCTTTTGAATTGTGGGATAAGATGTAAAGATTAGAAGAATTACGTTGATAGCGTAATGTAAACCTTTACAGCCCTTAACAGTTGGGTGTTAAACATTGTTAGAGAGCAATGTAGCTAAGTTTAAATAAATTATTATTAGGCTAAGAATTATCTCATTAACTAAAATATAAAAAGCATGAAAAAACCAAACTACGAAGATCAACAAGGTAAACATCCTATCCCTCACGCAAAAGGAATTGCTAAGGATGAGAAAGATAAAAATATGAAGGAGAAATCTGAAAATAAAAATAAGAAGAGCGACAAGGAAAAAGAATAAGACTCTTAGAAAGCATAAAAAATCCCGTTCATTAATAAACGGGATTTTTTTTATTTAAAATTTTCAGCCACCTATTATTAAACTGCCACTGTTTCCAAATTTTTCCTGCTCTTCCTGATCTTGATCTGAAGAATCGCAGCCATAGCTACAAAACTTACAGAAGATAATAATCAGAAGCAGGCTTATTTCATGTGATATTGAATTCAATCCGCCGCCATAAATGGCTACTTTTCTAAACCCATTCAGGAAATGAGTAAGTGGTATTACCTGTGCAAAACCCTGGATAAAGCCTGGAATTGCTAACGATGGCCACGTGAAGCCACTTAGCACAAAGGCCGGAGTGGAGATCACCATCAACAATTCCGTTGCCTTTAGCTGACTCGGAAAAATAATAGAGAACAACATTCCAATTCCCATTGAGGCAAGCGATATCAGTACTGTTAGAACGAGCATGGGAATATTGTAAATATCGGCATCTATTCTAAACAGTTGAAAAAATCCACTTACCAGAATCCACATTACGGGTATTAGAACGAGAAACGGAAGAGCTTTCAGGCCGATGTGAGAAACAGACCATTTCCTGGTTTTTGCCAGAAAATGAAAATATCCGTCTTCGAAATCCCGGGCAAATACTAGGGCCAGAGCCAGAAATATTACCTGTTGCATGATTGCTGCCAACAATCCAGGTAGCATAAAACTCAAATAGTTACCGGTAGAATTATATAATTTATTGAAATTAATCTTAAAACTTTCATATGAATCTTTCGCCTGTACCGCAGAATATCCCTGCTTTTTTAAGCCTTCAATCTCAATCCCCGCATTAAGAGTCATCAACACCGATTGAATATTCTTGCTGGCCATATTAGCATTCAGGATATTGGCCATATTAAGATCTACACGAACTTCCGGATGCCTTTTTTGCAATATTTCAGCCTCGAAATCCTGAGGTATGGTAATCACAGAAGCGTATTCTTCAAAAGGCATTTCCTGGCTAATATCTCCTGATGTATACCTTACATCACTTACCATTAAGCCTTCGTTATCTTCAAAAGCATCTATAAGTTTATCAGACAACGGACTGTGATCTTCATCTATTATCAAAACGGGCAGATCTACTACTTTAGCCTGTTCATAAACGTATCCGAATAAGAATCCATACAGTATCGGCGCACCAAAGAAGATCGCCAGTAAGACTTTATTCGAAAAAATTCGCTGGACCTCTGTTTTTAATAAACTTTTAAAATTTGTCATCTTATTGTTTTATTAGGATCGAGCTATTCATAAAAAAATGCTCCGCCGTATTCTCAGTGGTTGGCACCATTTTTAATTCATAAATAGATTCAGAAAGTTCATACAAAGGTGCTGTACTGGTGATATCGGCATATTGAGCCAGTTGTTTGATCGCAACAACTTTAGCAGCCGTTTCTTCTTTAGTGTATGGGTTGATGATGGTCAATGAATTGCCCACCTTGAAATCATAAATTTCTGATTCCGGAATTGTAAATCTGAAATAGATACTTCCTTTTTCATATCCATTGAAAAGGCTATATCCCGGACTAAGTAATTCACCCTCATTCAAACTGATGGTTTCAATAGACATATCTGCGGGTGCAGTTAAGTATTGCTCATTGGAGGCACTTAAAACTTCTTCTTTTGACCCTAAAGCACGGTTTAATTGTCCTTGCGCCTGATCTATCTGTTCTCTTCTGGCCCCTTTTTTTATTTCATCACGTTTTGCCTTTAATGCCAGAACCTGTGCCTGAGCCATTTCCTTTTTCATTTTCACTTCTTCATATTGCTGCCTGCTCACTAAAGAGTCCTGAAACATGGCGTTTATCCTTTTAAAGGATTCAGTGGCATAATCTAATTGCGCCTGCCCGGCATTCAGTTTGCCTGCTATCTGATCTAGTTGTTCCGCGGTTGCGCCATTGTAAGCCATATCAAGCTGACCCTTAGCTGCAGTAACTGCCCCCTGAGCCTGTTTCATCTTCGCGTTGACTTCAGGAATTTCTATCAAAGCCAGAGTATCTCCTTTTTTTACTTCCTCACCTTCTTCAACATAAATTTCACCTATTCTTCCAGCCACTTTACCACTAACCGAAATTGTCTCGAATTTCACTTTTCCTCTTTGAGAAGTGATCTTATCATCATTACTACACGAGTTTAGGCTTAAAAGTGCTAAACCACTCCACATTATATTTTTAAATATTTTCATCTTCTTGATTTTTTTTAGTACGTAAGTTGTCCCTGAGTATGTAACAAATCTATCATTGCTCTTCGTTCCTGGTAATGTGATTGCTCTAATTTGAATCCTGCTTTTTCCAGATCTTTCAAAGCGTCCAGAACATCTGTTACAGAGGCCAGGTCATTTTTGTATTGTTTATCCACCATTTCATAGGTTTCTTCCGCCAGTTCAATCTCTTTCTGAACGATCCTGGTATTCTGACGGGAAGATTCCAGGGTTTGTTGCGCCTGCGTAATACCTAATGCTATCATTTCTTCAGCTTCCTGCCTCTGCTCACTATATTTTCTAGCTTCAAATTTTGATTTTTCACTCTCCAACCTTGACTTATTACCGTCAAAAATATTCCATCTTACTCCTACTCCTACATACCACTTGGGATCCAACAAAGAGAGGTCCTCTTCTAATAATTCATAATGTCCCTTTAAAGCTATTTTTGGAATAAAATTACTTCGTTCCATTTTTGCTTTGTAAAGACTTGCCTTTTCAGCTTCTTCCAGGGCTTTTATCTCATCCCTTGTTTCCAGGCTGCTATTATTTTCTGCCATAAAGGGACTTAATTCAGGAGTTAGCATGCTTAATCTTTCCCTGGATTCTCCGGTGAGTTTATGCAGCACCTCGATCAATAAGGTTTTTTGGTGATCAAATTCAAGCTGTTTCGCTACTAGCTGTTGCCTGGCCAGCTCGATCTTCTTTCGCTCGATGGGTGTAGCTAAACCATTTTCAATGGCTTTTTTAACGAAAAATTCCTGTTTCTTTAAGTATTCATCAGTCGTTTGCAGAACTTGTGCTGAGGCATTCACCAGGCCTAATTTATCGTAAGTTTCAATAATTTTTAAGGCGATCCTGTCTTTAAGAGCAGAAGTGGCATAATTTAGTGAAGCTTCTTTATGTTTACTAGCCTTAAGGGCATATGTAGCTTCTAAACCGCTAAAAAGAACCCAGTCCAGATCTACGGAAGATTTTAGAATATTCTTTTCCTGGATTGCAGGAATTTCCTGTAATGGCAAGCCTTCAGGAAAAGGGGAATTAAAAGGTACGCCTGCAGCTTCCTTAACGAGTAATTTTTGAGTACCCGTTAAAAGTGTTTGGGTATCCTCATCAAAGTTTATATCATCATTAAGTCTGGTAAAATTTCCGTTGACGGTGATCTTTGGCAGGAAAACTGATTTTGCCAATTTCTGATCTAAAACTGCCTGTTGAGATTCAAACTCTTTTTCATTGATCTTATGACTTTTTTCCAGGCCTTTACCAATTAGTTCCTGCAGTCCTGGATCTAAATCCTGGGCCCCGGCAACAATAGGTAATAAACCTAAAAACATCAGAAGAACTTTACTTAATCCTATCCTTTTTCTATGCATTATCACTGTTTAAATTTTTACAGTGCAAATGTCTAACAGATCTTAGAGGATTCTTTTGACCTATATCAAAAAGCGATCTTGAATTTATTCCCGACTTTTCTTTTTCCTGATCCTGCTTAAGGTTTCCTGGGACATCCCCAGGTATGAAGCGATCATCCCCAGCGGGACGCGATAAATTATATCGGGATATTCGGTAAGCATGTACTCATAACGTTCCCCGGCAGTTTGGAATTGAATTGCATTTAATTTATGCACAACTTTGGTAAGCATTTCCGTAGAAAGCAGTCTCCCTAATCGTTCCATTTTGTGGTACCTGTCAAATAGAAGATCGAGTTCTTCCTTAGAAATAGAATGAATAATAGCGTCTTCTAAAAGCTCTACATAATAAAGACTTGGACTTTCTTGGAAAAAACTTTCCAGGCTGGTCATAAACCTTCCTTCCCCAAAGAATAATTGTGTAATTTCCTTACCGTCACTATTGAGATAAAAGTTCCGGCCAATTCCTTTTTCTACATAATACAGTTTGCGGCAGATTTGCCCCTGCTTTACCAAAGGCTGATCTTTCGAGATTTCTTCTTTCTGAAAATAGGAAAGGATCTCCATTAATTCCTCTTCAGAAAAATCTACTAAATCCCTTAGAAAATCAGAAATCGTCATATCCCATTATTCTTTTTAACTGAAAAAAATCCTTTACTTCATGATTATTCAAAGAAAAGCTAATTTATAAGGCAAACAAAACTATAGAACTCCCATCTATTAATTTTCATTTCCTTTCGAAGGCATTAGGTAAAAGAGAAATTTAATAAGACGTGTGGACTATCTTTCCTATTAGAAAGTAGAATTTTACATCTGGGAATCTTTGACTTCATTTATAATAAAAAAATCCCGCCAATTTTAATTGAGCGGGATTTTCACTTTCAATAATGTTTTTATTTCGTGCTCCTTTTAAAATCCAGATCCTGATAGTCATAACTAAAATCTGTAAGAGGAGAGATTGGAGACATAGTAAATCCTTTTGCTTTACCCTCTGTATCCAATGAAAAATTCACAAACGCATCCGCTTTCAGTGAAGGATCATTCCAACGAACCACGTAGGTTGTCCCTTTATAGAATTCCATAGTGCCAGTAAGATCGGAAGATTTTTCAGCTTCAAATTTAAGCTCACCATTTTTCTGAGTTATCATCACTTTTCCAAACCATGGATCTTGATAATCCCCACTAAAATTAGAAATTTCAGGTTTTGTAGTCTTAGAGCTAATCTGTGCTTCAAGGGCTTTTTCTACAGAAGCCGTAATACTGTCGGCCTTCTTCTCAGCTGAAAGTCGGTTATCATTATATTGCTTGACTCGGTTTTTATCATTAATTCCAAAATATCCATCTTTTATGGAATTGGTGATCGCATTAAAAGCTGCACCAGATTGCTGATTGGTTAAAACGATAATTCCCAAATCCAGTTCTGGAATCATGGTTACCTGACTAACAATCCCCAACAATCCACCAGTGTGGCCTACCTGGAAATATCCATTCACATCACGTAAGAACCAACCTAAACCATAGGCTGAAAAATGTGTATTATAAGCTCCCTTTCCGCTTTTGATAAGTGTTTGAGGAGTCCACATTTCGCGATGTGCTTTTTCACTAAAAAGACTATCTTCTAGCTTTTCACCATATTTTCCATCATTAAGTTGGGTTTGCACCCATTTAGACATATCATCTATAGAAGTATAAATTCCTGCAGCCGGATAAGATATATCTGTAAAAGTTCCACCCGTAATTTCCAGTTTTCCGTTTACCGGCGCATGACCATCAATACGGTTATTATCTGCGTCGATTTTAGAAACATCTAAAAAAGATCGATCCATTTGTAATGGTTTAAAGAAATTATCCTTGATGTAATTCTCATAGGTTTTACCGGAAACTCGTGAAACAACCTCGCCCGCCAAAATATAAAGCAGGTTGTCATAATCGAATTTAGAACGGAATGATGAAACCGGTTTTAGAAAACGGAGATTATGGATCATTTCATCTAAGGTTGTAGTATTAGAAGCCGGAAAAACCATAAGATCCCCTGCTCCAAGACCTAACCCGCTTCTATGGGTAATTAAATCACGGATGGTGAATTCACTGGTTACATAAGGATCATAAAGTTTGAATTCAGGAATGATATCGTTCACCTTTGTATCCCACTCTAATTTATCCTGATCTATTAACTGTGCAAGGGCTGCGGTGGTAAAGGCTTTGGTGTTGGAAGCCACTCCAAACAGAGTCTGATTATTTACAGGCTCTCCGGTCTTGATCGATCTTATACCGTAACTATTTTTAGAAACAACTTTTCCGTCCTTTAGTACTGCAACGGCCATCCCCGGGACATCAAATGTTTTCATGGTCTTTTGTACCAGGCTGTCAATTTGTTCTGAAGAAAGGGCCTGAGAAAATCCGGTGATTCCGGTTAAAAGTAAAAACACAAAAACCAGGCAGGTCCTGGATATTGAATATTTCATAGAATGATATTTAGGAGAATGAATAGTAAATTTTGTTTAAAGGTATCAAATAGTTTGAAAAAATGAAGTTTAGAAACACCCTGTTAAATATGACTGTTTAGCAAACCTTATAAACCGTTCTTTATTTCGAGACACTGGTCCATATTTTTTTTCCAAGATTTACGAATAATAGCACTATAATTCCAACTACCAGACCTATTACCAATTCTACTATGATAGAAGGGATACTTTCAAAAAGTCCGTGAAGGAAGTGAATATTATGAGTAAAGATTCCGCCAGCAACTAATAATAAAGCTATGGTTCCGATCACCGATAAACTTTTGATCACCTTAGGCAACGCATTTACCAAAAATCTTCCAACCTTATCTGAAAAAGAATCATCTCTATCGTTTAGATTAATCAGTTTCGCACCAAATTCGTCCATACGTACAATCAATGCTACAATACCATACACTCCAACAGTAGCTACCAATGCGATTAGAGAAACCACGATGACCTGATTTACTATCGGTTCTCCGGTGACCGTTCCTAAAGCAATTATCACGATCTCGACAGACAAAATGAAATCGGTAAGAATAGCAGATTTGATCTTCTCTTTTTCTCGTTCCAGAGCTTCCTCTTCAGTTAATTCTTCAAGAACAGGTTTTTCAGAAGGATGCGCATGTGGAAAGAAAAATTCATAAACCTTTTCCGCACCTTCATAAGCCAGATAGAGTCCTCCTATAAGCAGGATAACGGTTATCGCAGTGGGTAAAAAAGCGCTAAGCAAAAATGCAACAGGGAGAATAATGAGTTTGTTTAAAAAAGAGCCTTTGGTGATGGCCCAGAGTACCGGTATTTCCCGGGAAGACATAAATCCTGATGCCTTTTCAGCATTCACCGCGAGATCATCACCAAGTATCCCCGCCGTTTTCTTTCCGGCTACCTTTCCCATTACTGCCACATCGTCCATTAAAGCAGCGATATCATCTAAAAGCGCAAAAAATCCTGAAGCCATATAACTTAGTCTGGTTTAAAAGGAGGGTAAGTTCAGTCTTTTTAGCCGAATCAGAAAAACAAATAATGATTTATTAACTTTTTAATCTGTACTTCAAAAAGACAAAATGATATTCACATATCCTGGTTGCCAGCTATTCTTAGTCCTAGTAACTAGTTGATAAATCCTTTAAAAGGAATTAAAATGAACCAAAAAGCTTAAATTAAAAGCTTACTGGAAAGACAGGTAATAAAATTTAGAGTTTAATATGACAATTATAGATAAAAGAAAGCCGGTATTAGTTACAGGAGCAACAGGTTATGTAGCCGGCTGGTTAGTGAAAAGATTGCTGGAAGATGGGTTTACTGTGCATGCTGCTGTGCGTGATCCCGAAAAAGAGCATAAAGTGCATCACCTTAATGGCATTGCTAAAAATTCAAACGGAACAATCAAATATTTTAAATCTGATCTTTTGGATGAGGGCTCTTACGCTAAGGCAATGGAAGGTTGCGAGCTTGTTTTTCACACCGCATCGCCATTTACTTCAGACTTTGATGATCCTCAAAAAGAGCTTATCGAGCCGGCGGTAAAGGGAACGGCTAATGTGCTAAATCAGGCAAGTAAAACATCTGGTGTAAAGAGAGTGGTTTTAACCAGTAGTTGTGCAGCGATCTATACCGATGCCGCGGAGGTTAAAGATACGCCTAAAGGTGAACTCACTGAAGATATTTGGAACACAACAGCATCCCTCGATTACCAACCCTACTCCTATTCCAAAACCCTTGCTGAAAAAAAAGCCTGGGAAATAAATAAGGATCAGGAACAATGGGATCTCATTACTATCAATCCGTCGCTGGTTATGGGACCCCCTCTAAATCCTAAAGCGACTACTTCCGAAAGCTTCAGTTTATTGAAACAATTGGGAAATGGCACCTTTAAAATGGGAGCTCCTAAGCTAGGAATTGGGCTGGTAGATGTTCGCGATGTGGCCGAGGCCCATTATCAAGCTGGCTTCACCCCATCTGCAAAAGGCAGGTATATTACCTCAGCACATAACACCAATTTTGTGGAGCTAGGCGAAGCACTGGAACCTAAATACGGCGATTCTTATCCCGTACCGACTAGGGCTTTACCTAAATGGTTACTACTCCTAGTTGGTCCTTATGTAAATAAAAATCTATCTCGAAAATTTATAAAAAATAATGTAAATGTAGAATGGAAAGCAGATAATTCCAAGATCAGGAAAGATCTGGATATGAAATTCAGGCCAATGCAGGAAACCATGGAAGACTCTTTTCAGGTGTTAATCGATAATGGGATTATTTAAACATAGATGAAAACCTCTAGAAAATTTTCGGAAAAAATCTTCCGGTTTTCTCTCTATAAGAAGCGTAGTTATTGTAACGCTTCATTAATAACTTTTCTTCGTATCTCGCTTTCATGATAAACAAAATATATAAGACGAGGGTAATCAATATTCTGAAAACAGATCCACTATAAATCCCGTACCCCAGAAAGTTTAAAAGGATTCCCGTATATATAGGGTGTCTAACAAATTTATAAAGTCCGGTTTTAACAAATTCAGAATTTGCTTTGGGAGTAGGAAACGGTGAAAGATTTTTATTTAACTGAAGCATACCTAGCAAAAGGATTATAATCCCCGAAACAGTCAATATAATGCCAACGAGCTTGATGAATGGCAGCATCTTTAAATTAATGAGCTTGAAATCGTAAATATAGACTACACACAAAATGATCTGAAATCCTACCAGGATATAATCTTTAGCCTTTAACTGCATTCTCCGTTTATTTACCGTACTATTCAATTTCAAATAAAAGCTCATCGGTTTGTTATGCTAACCTCCATACTGCTAGTTTCAGAAGAAAATTTATAAATTCACCTGCAATTGAACTTTACCTGAATTTCAATTCGACAAATTAAAAATATGAAGAAAATTCAAGTTGGCTTTTTAATGTCTTACGATTACGAATTGCTAAAAAATTCTATCCCGCCGATATATAATGAAGCTGATGAAATTTTTATTGCATTAGATAAAGATCAAAAGACCTGGTCTGGAAAAAGAATTGACATTGACCCCAATTTCTTCACATGGCTAAACGATTTCGATTTAAACAATAAGATCACTATTTACAAAGACAATTTCTATGACCCGGCCTTAGATCCGATGGAGAATGAAGTAAGAGAACGTAAAATGCTTGGTCATAAAATGGGAATTGGCAACTGGCTTGTACAAATAGATAGTGACGAATATTTTATTGACTTTAAAAATTTCGTAAAGGAACTTAGAAAAAGAGATGATTACTTAGACGAACCTGAGAAAAATCAGATTCAAATTGCCGGATTTTTTATCAACTTATATAAATATGTTGAAAACGGAATATTATATGTTGATGAGTCCCGAAACCAAAAATTTGCTACCAACTATCCTGGTTACAGAACTGGACGAAACTCAAAACAGAGAGTAATTTACACGAAGAATCTTATTCTTCATGAATGTCTATCCAGATCTGAAGAAGAGATCAAAACAAAATTTGAAAATTGGGGACATTCACATCAGGTAAACTACAACAACTTTATTACCAAATGGCGTAAAATTGATTCTTCAAATTATAAGGACTTTCAAGACTTCTTTTATCTCGAACCTGAAAAATGGAAAAATTTAGCCTTGGTAAAAGGAAAATCGATTTCTGAAATTTCGAAGAATCTAAATTACAACAGCCTTATGCCGTCCTCTCTATTTTTAAGAAAAAAGAATTTTGGACAGTGGTTTAAATTTTTATTTAAATAGTAAAAGTATCCTGAATTTTAATCTGCTTTTATTCCTGTATTTTCTTCTCTATAAATTGCGTGTTTTGGAATAGGTATACGGATTCCTTCCCTGTCTAATTCCTTCTTAACAGCTTCCAATTGTTCCCAATATGCAGGCCAGTACTCTACTGATTCCACCCAGCATCTCGCCTTAATTTTCATTTGATATTCCCCAATTTCATCTAACCAAACATCTACAGGTAAATGCCTGGCAAGTTTTGAATGCTTTTCCAAACCTTTAATTATAATAGGCCTTATATAGTCAAGATCTGCATCAAAGGAAAACTTCAGATTCAAATCGATTCGGCGATATTTTTCCATGGTTCGGTTGTCTACATCACTATTAGAAACATTCCCATTTGGCATGGTAATAATCCTTCCGTCAAATGTTTTGATACGTGTATATAATATATCAATCTGTTCTACGAAGCCGAGGTTATCATTTACATAAATCAAATCACCTACCTTAAAAGGCTTAAAAACTAAAATAAGTACTCCTCCTGCAAAATTTGACAAACTACCCTGTAAAGCAAGACCGATAGCGATCCCTGCTGCACCAAAAACAGCTAAAAATGAGGTGGTCTTAATTCCTAAAATAGAACCAATAACAAAGAAGAGAAAACCGTAAAGTATAAAGATGCTAAGGCTCTCTACAAAAGTTTTTAAAGAAAGTTCCACTTTAGACCTTTTCAAGGTTCCTCTTAGCAGGCGCATTATGATCTTGATCATGAATATTCCCAGGATCAACGTGACTAAGGCATAAATAAGCTCAGGTCCTATTTCTATCAAGAATTCTAAAAGCTGTGATTTTAGTTTCACCCAAAAGGATTTATCCATTACTTATTATTTATTCTATAGTTGAATTAGCTAATATAAGGATGCATTTGGGGAAAAGGCATTTTCAAGGTCTATTTACTAAATCTAAAAATCATTCAATCAATTGTATAGCAATGGTTTTAAAGTGAAATAATTTAATGAATTCAATTTTTTATCGAAATAATATACTAGCTTTAAATTCTCAATTCCAGATACTTACCTCAACTTACATATTTAAAATTCGATTTCTTATTAAAGTCAAACTATAAGGTTAGAGTATGAAAATTATCTACTACCTCGGCATAATAGTATTTTTGAACGGCGGTTGCAAAGCTTTGGAAACTCCCGGAAAGGTAATGGAGGAAGGCAAAAGTTTTGAAAATTTCAGAGGCTTTAAACCTGTAGACCCTACCGAATTTAGCGATAACATTCTAATAGTTCAGGATGGTGCCATTAAAAGCCGAGATTTGAAGCTTTTAAGTTCAGAAGAAACATTAGGATTTTTAAATAATGAAACAGTCCTTGTTTCTATTGGTCAAATAACTTCTGAAGGGAAGATCGCTTACATTCCCTTTGCAATGTCCAGGAAAAACACCAGTTACAAGGTCACGATGGACTATATGAAATATGCAACTCTGGGCCAGGAAGATGAACAAAATAATTTTATAGGGTATAAGCGGGTTGGAGTTGGATTAAGGCTAATCTCCCTCATCACCACTGCCGAAGCTGGAATTAATATTAGTGATTTATATTCCATTGGTCTGGCCGCCAAAGCGGGAAAATTAAGTGGTACGCTCATGATCGAGGTGATCGGAATAAAATCTAAAGATGTAACTACGTTATTGCCTTTACCTTCCGAAATCAATCAAACAACCATACAAAATGCCATGCAAGCTTTGGCCACGATAAAATCCAAGATCTATGATGAGGAAACAAAATTATATCCGCAGGTAATGGCTATCAAAGTAGATGAAAGTGCCCGAAATATTATAGTTGACAATGTTAGTTCGGAGATCGATGTTCCTTTTGTAGAATCTTCAGGGAATGAATCTACCGAAGAAATTGAAAACATTGATAATAGTATAAAACTCCAGTTTCAAAATAATAAGGTAGGTTCTGCTTACAGAGAAGAACAGGCCGCAAAACTAGAACAGGAAGCTTTATCTTTTTTACTGGACAAGGATATTGACCAGGCGATAGAAGCACTTGAAGAATGCGAAGAAATTTTCCCGGGTTACCACAGCGTTTATGAGGTATTAAGACTACTTAAAAAGGACCGCGAAACTCTATCTGATAAAAACTCTCCTTTATGGCAGGAGGTTTACAAACAAATACTTGAAAATTTCTCTTGGCGACTGCCCGAATCAATTAAAAAGAGACTAAGAGAAGCTTAGTTTTGAGCAATAATTTAAATCCCCGCCGGAATATGGCAGGGATTTAAATTTCATTCTGAAATTTTTAATAAAGCGATTAAGCAGGAATCATCTTTGCTTTTTCTTCTCGCTTCCAGTTTCGATGCATTGCTATCGCTTTAATGAAATCGGCAGGCTTTTTATTGATACAAACTGCTTCATCATCCTTGAAGTCCTTACCATAAGTATCATCGAATAGCTGCTCTCCTTCAGCATCTATGGCTATAGGTTTACAATGTTTCAGGCTTTCATTTATGAACTTCTTTGCTTTCGCAACATCTTTCAGCGCTTTTATACTTTTAGCCCCGCCAGGGATATAAATTGCATCGAAAGCAACGCTTTCGGTAGTCATTAAAGCAGCATCCACCTTATGCATTTCACCTTTTGTACATTTTACTTTTCCGCCGTGAGTCGCAACAAGATTTACCACCGCATTTTTCTTTTCCAGGGCAGTTTTCATAGTACTAACATTATCAGCATCAAACCCATCCCCTACCAGAAATGCAATTTTTCTCGTGGCGATACTCTCAGTTTTTATATGACTTTGACTTAAGGCATCAGATTTTTCTATATAATCTTTTCTCTCCTTAGGTTCATTTTTCTTACCATCATCATCCGCTCCAATTGCCTGGTTAACCGGTTTTTCTATTTTAGAAGGAACCTTCATCCCTAAATTATCTGCCACCTTTTTAGAAAGGTCTTTATCTATCTTATTTATTAGCCAGAGCATACGTTCTTTTATATGGTCCTGGGTACATTTACCCAACTCAAAAGAATAAGCATTAGCCACGTGATCTTTTTCCCAATCCTTTAAACTCCTATAAAAAATTCCCGGTTGTGAAAAATGGTCGCTGAAACTTTCGCTTCTTGCTCTAACCTTATTAGCATCAATTCTTTCCTCGTAACTGGTAAAACCACCTTCTGCCATTTTTGCCATATGTGGACACCCTCCACTCATGGAGTTTGGAAAATAAGCGGTATTTCCTTTATTAACGGTCATTCTCATATGGCCGTCGCGCTGATTATTATGCGTTGGGTTTATTGGCCTGTTAATTGGTATTTCATGAAAGTTTGGGCTACCTAATCTTGAAAGTTGTGTATCTGTGTATGAAAAGAGTCTTCCCTGTAATAATGGATCATTACTAAAATCGATTCCGGGTACAATATGCCCCGGATGAAAAGCCACCTGTTCAGTTTCAGCAAAGAAATTATCGGGATTACGATTAAGGGTCATTTTCCCTATGCGCTGTACCGGTACCATTTCTTCTGGAATAAGTTTAGTTGGATCAAGAAGATCAAATTCAAATTTATGTTCATCTTCTTCGGGCACTACCTGAATTCCTAGTTCCCATTCTGGAAATTGTCCCGAATCTATTGCATCCCAAAGATCCCTACGATGAAAATCACTATCGGCACCGTGCAGTTTAACTGCCTCATCCCAGGTAACAGAATTTATTCCTAGCAATGGTTTCCAATGAAATTTGACAAAATGAGATTTTCCTTCTTTATTTATCAATCTAAAAGTATGAATCCCAAATCCTTCCATCATTCTTAAACTTCTCGGAATCGCACGGTCACTCATTACCCAAATATGGTTATGTAGTGTCTCTGGGGTATGAGAAACGAAATCATAAAAAGTATCATGTGCCGAAGCAGCCTGGGGAATTTCGCGATGTGGTTCCGGTTTTACCGCATGTATGAGATCTGGAAACTTCATAGCATCCTGAATGAAGAAAATTGGCATATTATTACCAACAAGGTCAAAGACTCCCTCTTCCGTATAAAATTTTACTGCAAAACCTCTTACATCACGAGCCATATCTGCGGAACCTTTAGAGCCAGCTACTGTTGAAAACCTGGTAAAAACCGGTGTTTTTCTGTTAGTATCTGTAAAAATTCCAGCCTTAGAATATTTCTCCTGACTTTCATATAATTCAAAGTAACCATGAGCGGCACTGCCTCGAGCATGCACAATTCTTTCTGGAATTCTTTCATGATCAAAATGGGTGATTTTTTCTCGTAAAATAAAATCTTCTAAGAGTGTTGGGCCACGTTCCCCGGCTTTTAAGGAGTTATTGGTATCATTAACCTTTACACCCTGATTAGTTGTCATTGTTTTTCCTTCAGTTTCAGATATGTTCTTCTGCATATCTTCCTTCTTGGCATTATCTTTTTCCTTCTTCATTATTGATTTTTTAGACTCCTTAAAGTTATGATGGTGTATCTTTTACTAACCTCAACGTCTTGTTAAACATTCTCCAAACTTTTCTTAATATTAGATTAAATATGCAATCTCCCATAAATTGGATAATTTCCTATCATTTGGATATTTTCCATTTAAGCAGTAATTTTAGCGCATGAAAGAGGTCAAGTTCGCCATTACTGATATTGAAACCACCGGGAGCGGAATAAAAGGAAACAGAATTACCGAAATTTGCGTGATGGTAGTTCAAAATGGAGAGGTAATAGATGAATATTCTTCTCTTGTAAATCCAAGCCAATCCATTCCCCTTTATATTGAAAGTCTTACCGGCATCAATGACGAAATGGTTATTAATGCACCACAGTTTTCAGAGATTGCCGATAAGATTGATGCCATCACCAAAGATTGTGTGTTTGTGGCTCATAATGTAAGTTTTGACTACAATATTTTAAGATCGGAGTTTACGAATCTTGATAGAGACTTTAAACGTAAACGACTCTGCACGGTACGCTTAACCAAAAAACTTATTCCGGGACTTTTTTCTTATAGCCTTGGAAACATATGCACAAGTATAAATATTCCTCATTTTGACAGGCATCGTGCCGGCGGAGATTGCGAAGCAACTGTAACTCTATTTCAACGTTGTATTTCTCTGGATCCGGAATATGAAATAATCACTGAATTTTTAAATAGAAAGACGGGAGCATCTTATCTCCCGCCACATTTTAAAAATTCTGATTTTGAAAAACTGCCAAAAGAAACCGGTGTTTATTTTTTTAAGGATAAAAACGGGTTACCAATTTATATTGGAAAAGCTAAAAATATAAAGAGTAGGATTAAATCTCATTTTCAGGAGAAATCTAACCGGAAATATAAAATGATGCAGGAAACATACAGCATCGATTATGAGCTTACCGGGAACGAATTGCTTGCTTTATTAAGAGAATCTGAACTAATCTTGAAATTCTATCCAAAGTTTAATAAAGCTCAGAAAAAATATACAAAACCATATACGCTCACTTCCTATCATAATCAAAAAGGTATTGAGGTTTTTGCACTTCATAAAAATAAAATCTCCCCTGTAAACTGGATGAAATTTTACACCCGGGAAGAAGCAGTGAAATTTATGGAATCTATATGTGAGAAATTCGAGCTATGTCCAAAATATTCCGGGCTGCAGCGAGGAGCAAATTCCTGTGATCATTATAAAATACATACCTGTAGCGGAGTTTGTAAAGATGAGATAGAAATTGATGAATACAACGAACGGGTGGCCCAGGCACTAGATCATATTAACCAATATGAAAACTCCAGCCTTTTAATAGAAAAAGGTAGAAGCAATGAAGAAAAGTCTTTTATATATCTCAATAAAGGCAGATATGCAGGCTATGGTTTTATCAATAACTCTGAAGACTTCTCGCACCCTGAAGATTTTAGAAATTACCTAATCCCTCAAAAGAATTCAAGTTATACAGATAGGATCGTAAATCGTTACCTGAATACGAAAAAGAACCTTTCTAAAATACCTCTTATCAATAGTGAAGAAAATGATGAGAAAGAACCGGAAGTTTGGTTTGGTTAAAATTATTCAGAACATCCTGTTGCGCAGTAACCTGCATCAAAATTTAAATGAGGTTTAAAGTATTACCTTCAGGCTTTACAGTTATTTATAATTCTCATATTCAGTGTTTTAAATGATTTTTGAGTTTTTATTCTTAAATTTAAGAGATCAACTCAACTCCACATCATGTCAAAAATCCGCATTTTATCTTTAGACGGCGGAGGAATTCGCGGGATCATTCCTGGAACAATTCTTTCTTACATCGAAGATGAACTAAAAAAGAAAAGTGGTGATCCTAAAGCTTCTATTGGGAATTATTTCGATTTTATTACCGGTACCAGCACGGGAGGTATTCTCTCACTTATCTATCTATGTCCCGATGAATCTGGAAATCCAAAATACAGCAGCAAAGATGCACTCAGTATTTATCTTGAAAAGGGCAGTAAGATCTTCGATGTTTCAATTCTGAAAAAACTAATAAGTTTAAATGGGGTTACCGATGAAAAATATCCTGAGAAACCCCTGGAGAATGAACTTGAAAATTATTTTGAAGATGTAAAATTAAGTCAGCTAATAAAACCATGTTTAATTCCCAGTTATGACATTCGCAACCGAAAGGCTTTTTTCTTCACTACTATAGAAGCTCAGGAAAATTTATATGATTTCTATTTAAAAGACGTTGCCAGGGCAGCTTCGGCGGCACCCACATATTTCGAGGTTACCAGAATCAAGTCACTTTACGGAACTCCGCACGTATTGATCGATGGAGGTGTGTTTGCAAACAATCCAGCTTTATGTGCTTACGCGGAAGCAAGAAAAATAAATTTTAAAGAAATACTGAATAATTCAAATAAGCCAACCAGACCAACTGCTAAAGAAATGATTATTGTGAGCATAGGAACCGGAAGTGTTAAGCAACCTTATTATTATAATGACTTTAAAAATGCAGGAGCTTTTAAATGGATAAAACCTCTTATTGATATAATGATGAGTGGAAATTCTGAAACGGTAGATTACCAGCTTAAAAGGATCTATGAAACACTTTCCAAAAAAGATCAAAAGGATTATCACAGAATACAACCAAAATTAGTGAATGCAGATAGTGCTATGGATAATGCCCAAAAAGAAAATTTAAAAGCACTTCATGAGGACGGCCTTATAACAGTTGCAGATAATAAGAAAGAGCTTGACGCCATAGTAGATAAGCTAATCGCGAACCAATAAATTTTATGATGATCAGGCAGCAAATTTTCAACAATAAAAATCCAGGAGTATGAAATCACATTTTTTTGTAGACATTCATTGTCACCCGTCCATTAAACCATTTGCCAGGTCTTTCAGAAAAAAACCCGGATTACAGTCACGAAATCCAAGACACGCACATTCCGTTTGGTTTCATGATGCTCCAAGTCTTTTTGACAAGATTAAAAATTATATTGCCACACTTACCAATTTTGTACAGAGTGATGGCACCAGTTTACGTCGCGGCCGGGTAGCGGTCGTTTGCCTTTCCTTCTATCCACAGGAAAAAGGTTTTTTTGACAACAAACTCGGTACGGGACTAGCCTCAGATATTCTTACAAAATTAGCTACAGAGTTTGGTCAGGCAAGGATAGATCATCTGCAAAGCTTGAAGAGTTATTGGGAAGATTTCAAGCTCGAAACAAAATTCATGAAGCAGGAAAGCGGCAACCCGGTTACGGTAGACGGCAAGAAAACAACCTATTATTTAACCAATTCGTATGCTGAAATCGAACTCTTGGATCGCGAGGAAAAATTAGCTAATGAAGCGATAGTTTTCATCCCAACCATTGAAGGTGCACATATTTTTGACCAGGTGATGGATGGAAAAGAGCCGGCGAATAAATTTCCGGAAGGCGTATCTAAAAAGAATTTGGAGTTAATGCTCCAGCGTATCACCGATCTAAGGGAAGAAAAGAACGGACTTATAAGACCGGTTTTCATTACTCTTGCCCATCATTTCTGGAATGGCCTGTGTGGCCATGCACGAAGTCTTGGAGGCCTGGTAAAATGTGTAGTAGACCAGGAAAATGGTTTAAACCTTGGTATTACCAAAGCAGGAGAAAAGGCGATTGATGCAATGCTGAAGGAATCGAAAGATTCGAATGGGAATTCTATTAAACCTATTTTTATTGACATTAAGCACATGAGCCGTGCTTCGAGGCTGGATTACTTTAAACTGCTGAAGAATTATCCAGAAAAGAATATACCCATTATTGCAAGCCATGCCTGTGTTACCGGTCTTTCTCAGCCGGGAGGAGATCATAAAACACGAATTTCTCAGGAAAATATTTTTAATACCGACGATATAAACTTTTTTGATGATGAAATTATCAGAATTGCAAAATCCAATGGTTTATTCGGAATTCAGTTAGATGAACGAAGAATAGGTTCAAAATCTGTACTTAGAGATACCAAGGCGATAATGAGCAAACGAAACACCTTATATTCATGGTCTAAATTGGTCTGGAATCAGGTTAGTCACATCGCAGAAGTATTAGATGCCCACGATCAGTTTGCATGGGGAATTCAGTCACTTGGAACCGATTTTGACGGAATTATTGACCCCATAGATGGTTACTGGACCGCGGAACAAATAGACTACCTGGATGATTACTTATTAATGCACGCCTACAATTATATAAAAGAAATAAAGATTCCCTGCCCGTTACAACAGGAGCGAAATAAAAAAATAGAACCAGAAAAGATCGTAGAAAGGATCATGACCAGTAATGCTTTGGAGGTGCTATCCAGAATGATGTGATTTTAAATATACTATTATAGGTCAGAATTCAGATAAGAAATGTAATACGTTTCCATTTACACCTTTCTTATCCTAACTTTTTTCTTTTTTAATCTGGAATTATCTAATGAACGTATGACTTCATTTGCCTTTGAAGCAGCCACCGAAACAAAACTACAGTCTTGCTTTAATTCGATGGTTCCCAATTCATCCTTGGTAAGATTTCCCTGTTTAAAAAACAGGCCGGCAATATCACCTTTTGATATTTTATCCTTCCTGCCTCCGGAAATAAACAGCGTTTCCCATTCAGTTTCCTTTTTTAGAGAGTTAGATTCAAGTTTTTGAATAGCCGCCTCCTGAATGAATTCTGGCAAATCCTCCTTTTCCCATTTAAGAACATAAGCGGTGCCTTTTACCTCCATTCTTGCCGTTCTACCATTTCTATGGGTGAATTCAGCCTCTTTTAATGGAAGTTGATAGTGAATAATAAAATTAAGCTCTGGAATGTCGAGTCCCCGGGCAGCAAGATCTGTGGCAATAATGATTCGGTGAGTTCCATTTCTGAATTTGATCAAAGCCCTTTCTCTATCCTGTTGTTCCATTCCACCATGAAATGTGCCGTGGGGAATATTTTTATCTGAAAGAAATTCACTGACCCGTTGAATGCTATCTTTAAAATTGCAGAATATAATCCCCGGTTTATTACCAATATGGCCAAGTAGATCCAACAGCGTTTCAAGTTTATCTCTATTAGGCGAATTCACAGTCTTCACTTTTAGCAGTGGAGCTTCAGTAGAAAGATAATTGATCTTTTCAGGATCTTTCATCTCTACAAAGCGAGGAATTTCAACATTTTGAGTAGCGGAAGTTAAGACACGTTTTTCGATATTGGGAAGCAGCTCAAATATTTCAGACATTTCCTCTTCAAATCCTATTTCCAATGATTTATCAAACTCATCAAGCACAATGGTTTTTATAGATTCTGAAGAAAAAGTTTCCCTTCGTAAATGATCTGCCAGCCTTCCGGGAGTTCCAATGATTATGGCCGGTGGATGTTTTAATTCAGTTTTATCCTTAGCCGAAGACCTTCCTCCGTAGACAGCATTCGCTTTAAATCCGGTTCCCATTTCTCTAACTACCTGCTCGATCTGGATGGCCAGTTCCCTGGATGGAACCAGGATCATCACCTGGACCTCCTTAACTTCGGCATTCAGCTCTTTAAGAATAGGCAAAAGGAATGCCAGCGTTTTTCCAGTTCCGGTAGGTGATAATAAAATAGTATTGTTATTTGAGCTTATCGCTTTACCCGCCTCTTGTTGCATTGGGTTGAGCTTTGCGATCTTTAGTTTTTCAAGAATTTCCTCTTCAGATTTAATATTATTGGCCATGGCTCAAAAGTACAGCTAAAATGGCAAGTTCATTCAGTTTAAAAACTTTTACCTTTGAGCAAGTCCAAATTCAGAAAATGCACCCAAAAAATATCCATAAAGATTCATATAATTTTGATGCTTTAACCGCTTCTCATCCTGAGCTTTCAAAATTTGTATTTCAAAATAAATATGGAACCAAAACCATCGATTTTGCTGATCCGGAAGCTGTACTTCAGCTGAATAAAGCATTGTTGAAGTATCATTATAGGGTTGACCACTGGAGTATTCCTAAGAATTATTTATGTCCGCCAATTCCGGGAAGAGCAGATTACATACATCATATCCATGACCTGCTTTCAGAAGAAACTGTGAATGAAAAAATCAAAGGAATCGATATAGGGGTGGGTGCGAACGCTATTTATCCCATTCTTGCCAGCCGTATCTACGATTGGAAAATAGTGGGAACCGATATTGAAGAAAAATCAATAGAAGCAGCTAAGGCTAATATCGACGCCAACGAAAACCTGTCTAAAAATATCGAGATAAGACATCAAAAAGATCGGGGTAGTATTTTCAAGGGAATGATAAAGGAAGGGGAATATTATAATTTCAGTATGTGCAATCCGCCCTTTCATGCTTCAGAAAAAGAGGCGAACAAAGCCACAACCAGAAAGTTAAGGAATCTTGGTATGAAGGAAGATTCAGAGTTAAATTTTGGAGGACAGGCGAATGAATTATGGTGCAACGGTGGTGAAGCCCTATTCATAAAACGAATGATAAAGGAAAGTGTTCTTTTCAAAACTCAGGTAGAATGGTTTACCAGTCTGGTCTCTAAAAAAGAAAATTTAACTAAGATCTATAAGCAGCTGGAGAAATTAAAAGCCGATTTCAAAATTATTGATATGGGCCAGGGAAATAAAAAAAGCCGAATTATTGCCTGGAAATTTGAATAAAATCCTCGCCTTACTTTAAAAACTCTCAAAATCGAAATTTCTATATCTTAGCAGAAATAGACTTTTATGCTCTCTACCATTGAATATACAATTACAGCCATAGTATGCATAATTACTGCAATTGTGATTCAGCGTATATTCATTAAGGAAAGATCGGGAGGTACGGCTAAAAAATCAATTCAGGGTATCAAATGGTTTGGTCTAGCCATTTTTGCCTGGGGTTTCGGTGCTATCCTGAATCTTATTTTCACGGAGATCTTTAATTTACCAGCTACTAATCGCATTGTGATCTATACAGGAGTCGTCATTTCTCTCGCGAATTCTCTATTTATATTACTCTCACTTCCTTCCATAGAACATTCAAAGAACCGAAGTTTTATAGTGAAACTGGTAAAAAGATTCGGAACCAAGGAATTTATAGGTTTATACTGTGGTGTAATGGGTATGATCTCTTTTGTATTTATTACCGCCTCTTATAGCAATCCCGAAACCAGCAATAATTTTATCTGGCTCATTGATATTCCTATTTCAATTTTCGTGGCCCTATCTCTTCTATATGAGCTAAACAGTGCATTTTCATCAAGAAAAATGAAGTTTATGCTGTTACCCACTTTTTCACTTTTCATATTGATCTTAATTGCGGTAAGCCATCGAATTATTCCTCAGGACAGGGCATTGGAATTTTTAGATCAGCAGTTCTGGGCGATGGTTGGGAGTATAACAGCCATCTCTTTCAAATTTCTATTCATCCTTTTATTTTCCATCCTTCTTTATAGCTGGAAATTCCTTTCTGAAAAAGAACATCATGAATCCCTTGCCGAAGAATTATATACTGAGAATTCAAAACTTAAGGTAAAATTAGAGCGACTGGAACTTTCTAATGAGAGTCATTTGGATACCATCAGAACCATGAAAAATGAATTATCTGCCTTAAAGGAAAATCAGAAAGTCAACTTTTCTGATCGGCAAAAAGAGGTACTGGGCAATCTAGCCTATTTTGGAGCTGATAAATCTTATTCTGACATTGCCAATGCCATGAACATAAGTTTAGAAGGTTTTCAAACCCATATTTACCAGATAAAGAAGCTCCTGAACATTCGTGGTAATGCGGGGAAAGAACAGTTAATCACTTTCGCTCAAGAGAATAATTTTATCTCTTATGCCACTCCGCATGATGATACTCAAGCACATGCTTAAGCATTGAATTTGAAATAAAACAGCAGTACTTAAGCTTTCCTTCAGAAGATTTTTAGATCAACTTGTCTGAAAATTTTCAAATATGTCAATGCTATTATTAAGCAACTCTCAAAATTTAGATGAATCTATTAATGAACACTTTAAAAATGCCACGGGCTGGTTTATTGATGGAGTTTTTGCTGAAATTCCTTTAACTCCAAATGTGGGAATACCATGGGTTTTAATAGTTTTAATTTTAGGAGCACTGTACTTTACTATCTATTTTAGGTTCGTAAATTTCAGGGAATTTTTCACGGCGATAAAAGTAGTTAGGGGCGACTACGAGCAACTCGAAAATCCCCATCCAGATGCTGATATTGTTGAAATTAAAGAAGATAATTCTGAGAATATAAAAGTAGAAGGTGATGGTGAAGTGTCACACTTTCAAGCATTAACAGCGGCTATTTCAGCAACTGTTGGATTAGGAAATATTGCGGGAGTTGCAATCGCGTTGGGAATTGGCGGACCAGGTGCAACCTTCTGGATGATCTTGATCGGGCTTTTAGGAATGTCCTCAAAATTCGTAGAATGCACCCTGGGTGTAAAATATCGTGAAGTAAATGCCGAAGGAACTATTTTCGGTGGACCTATGTATTATCTAACAAAAGGTCTTCAGGAAAAAGGACTTAAAAACTTAGGAAAAATATTAGCCATCTTTTTCGCGATAATGTGTATTGGAGGCAGTTTTGGTGGCGGAAATATGTTCCAGGTAAATCAGGCATTTAAACTTTTTGAACATGTAACGGGAGGCTCCGAAAGTATTCTTTATGAAAGAGGATGGATATTCGGCCTCGTTATGGCCATACTCGTTGGAATTGTAATTATTGGGGGTATTCGGAAGATCGCAAAGGTGACTGATAAAATCGTTCCTTTTATGGTTGTGATCTACATCCTGGCTGTATTTATAATTCTGGGGATGAATTATGGGCAAATTCCAAATGCATTTCAGTCTATTTGGGATGGAGCCTGGAATCCAGAAGGAGTGATCGGTGGATTTGTAGGAGTTCTAATTCAAGGATTTAAAAGAGCAGCCTTTAGTAATGAGGCGGGAATAGGCAGTGCTTCTATTGCCCATAGCGCTGTAAGAACAAAATATCCGGCTAGTGAAGGCCTGGTCGCATTACTGGAACCATTTATTGATACGGTGGTCGTTTGTACCATGACCGCTCTGGTATTAATAATCACTAATGTAATTACTCCAAATATGACCTTAAGCAATGAACAAGGAGTTTTGTTAACTGCCCAGGCTTTAGAAAGTGGAATTTCTTGGTTTCCTTATTTATTAGCCGTTGCTGTGATCCTCTTCGCATTCTCCAGCATGATCTCCTGGTCCTATTATGGCTATCAGGCATGGAGTTACCTTTTTGGAAGAGGCAGAAAAACTGAATACGCCTACAAACTTTTATTTTGTGTTTTCACTATTGTTGGCGCAGCAGCGACACTTGATGCTGTGACTGATTTTAGCGATGCCATGATATTTTCAATGCTTGTTCCTAATATGATCGGACTTTTCATTTTAACTCCAAAAGTGGCTGAAGAGTTGAAACGTTACCGAAAACTAATAAAATCAAAAAGGTGAATACAGTCAGGATTTTACGTAAAAGCGTTATAGAACTTTAGTGAATTTATATACTTTTAAAATGTTCAATTTTCTTAAAGGAGATAAGCAATGGGGAGCTTATCTCCTTTTTATTAAAGAGCTTTACTCCACAAAATCATTATTTTAAAGTATATTGGTATAAAACATTTATGATCTTAATCTAAAAGAGGACTCAAAATCTTACAGGATCATTGTAAGAAGTAGATGCTAACAAGTACGCTAGTCAAAATGAATACGACTGAAATCTTAAATAAGATGCTTACTAAACTAGAAGATGGACTTCCTCCTCATCTCCATTATCATGATGCAGATCATACAAGAACTGTAATTGAGCAATCCATTTTTCTGGCAGAACAGGAGAGGATTAACCGAAGCTGATATTGATATTATTGAAATTGCTGCCGTATACCATGATTCTGGTTTCCTAATAGGGCGTGAAGATCATGAGAAAAAGAGCTGCAATATAGCTTCAAAGGAACTTCCTGATTATAATTTTTCAGAAAAGGAAATCAAATTAGTATGCGGAATAATAAATGCGACAAGGATCCCGCAAAAAACGCATAACCTTTTGGAAAATATTGTTGCAGATGCAGATCTTTTTATTTGGGAACAGATAAATATGAGTATTTCTCTAATAAGCTATATTTAGAGTTAAAGTATTATAATCCAAAAATGGAGAAAGAAAGAATGGTTAAAGATTCAACTCGATTTTCTTCGCGACCATCACTTTCATACGAAATATGGTCGTACTATTCTTGAACCTGTTAAACAAAAACATTTAGAAAGATTGATGGAATCTAAAATTAATTTTTAATAAATAGCATGATAGAAAGAGCTATAGGAAAATTAAAAAAATAAGTCTAACTTTAAATTTCAAAGTTTTGGTTATCGAGTAAGTATATAGCATAGGTGATATTTTCAACCTTATTCTTTAACTAACCAACTAAAGAAGGGATAACAATTGTTATCCCTTTATTTATTTAAAACGTTTGATCTGATTTCGGTCAGAAAATATTTTCTAAATAAAAAACGCCCCTAAGGAGGAGCGTTTTTCTAAATATTTTCTGTTCTGGTATTCTTAGAAATAACAGCTACCTTTTCTTCTACCAGGATTCGCGGCACTATCAAATATTTTAAAACTTATACTCAATAATATTTGGTTTAATCTTGAATCGTCGAAATCTGCCTTATTAATACCATATCCTTCAACTCCTCTATTAACAATATTAATATTATAAGGCTCCTTTGAAGCTAATGTCCGGTCATATCTTAAATCAAGTTCAAACCTTCCGAATGCTGCTTTAATGCCAGCTTGGATGCCGAAAAAGGAGTATTTTGCACTACGACTGGGTCATCTGACTCATTACCTTCTAGAGTAGCATCTAAAATCTTTTGATAAGCTGGACCTGCATAAATATCGATTGGTCCCCAAACATTATATCCAAATAATAATTGGAACACTCACCTTTTCCACTGAGTACGTTGATGGTTGTGTTGGGAATTGAAACTCTACCTCCATAGGGCTATAAATTACCTCAGGACGTATTAAGAATTTATCAAATCTTAATTCAAAAAATCCTCCTATATGATATTTGAATTTTGAATCAGCATTTACAGTACCACTATAATCTCCCGATCCATTATCTATTCCTGTAATTTGTCCTCCCATAACATAACTGGGACCACCTTTAACTCCGAAACTAAATTCCTGGGCATTAGACACTGAAAAGCTTAATAAACCAATAACAAGTAGACAAAATGCTTTATTCATAATCATAGTATAATTCGCGGACAATCGGGGTTAAATATATCAATTTAATAGACTAATCAAATAGTTGAACCTATGTTTTTAACGTAAAAAATAGTAGTTGAGTATCCGGGAAAAGAAAAAGCACCAACTAACGGTGCTTTCATTATAGCTTAATAAACAGGTTTATTCTGAAGTTTTATCCCCATCCCATTCTGAAAAACCTCCCAGAAGGTTATAGGTTTCACTAAAGCCCATCTGATCTAAAAGTGTACAAGCCTGTGAACTTCTTTTTCCGGAACGGCAATAAATATAGTAATGCTTGGATTTATCTAATTTCTCTACTTCATTAATAAATCCCTGTCCTTTATAAATATCAATATTTTTTGAATTCGGGATATATCCTTCTTCTACTTCTTCTTCAGTACGGACATCAAGAATTACAGAATCCTTATCGTTTTTAATTTTCGTCTGCCATTCTTCCTGACTTAATTCTTTCATAGTAGTTAAGTTTTATAATTGGTTTTGTAAAGATAATCTAATTTTTTATCTGAGAAATTTCAAAAAGCATCTCAGGAAAATTTAACAGAACATTAAAATTTTAAGACACAAATAATATTATATTTGTACATACAAATGTTGTTGATACAAATGAAAATTGAAGAATTACTAAAAACAAAAGATACCATGCAGCCATCTAAAAAACTGGCGCTTAATTTAATTGTTACTGCTAACCATATAAGTGATAAAATACAGGAAGCAATTAAACCTTTTGGAATTAGTTCTCAGCAGTTTAATGTTCTTAGAATCTTACGTGGACAGAAAGGCAAACCAGCAAACCTTTCCACCATTCAGGAAAGGATGGTTACTAAAATGAGTAATACTACAAGATTGGTCGACAAATTAGTAGAAAAAGGTTTAAGCGAAAGGATTATTTGTCCTTCAAATCGGCGAAAAATAGAAATTAGAATTACAGAGGAAGGTCTTCTATTGCTAAAGGAATTAGATCCTATTATAGAAAACGTTGAAAACAGCTTTGCAGAAAAAATAAATGATAAAGAAATAGAATCACTAAATACGAAACTAAATGAACTTAGAGGTTAACACCAAAAACACTTACATCGAAGATTTAAACTGGCGATATGCTACAAAAAAATTCGATTCCGAAAAGGAAATTAGCCAGGAAGATCTGAATAAGCTATTAGAAAGTATTCAGCTATCCGCTTCTTCTTATGGTCTTCAACCATATGAAGTAATTGTAGTAAAAGACGAGAAAATCAGGGAAAAATTAAAAGCTGCTGCCTGGAATCAAACTCAGATAACAGATGCTTCTTATTTATTGGTATTTGCCAACTTAAAATCTGTGAGTGAGGCATATGTTGACACTTATCTGGATAATATTGCGGAAACCCGTAACCTAACTCGTGCAGATCTCAAGGGAATGGAAGACATGATAAAAAGCACTACCCTACAACTACCTGCAGATGCACAGAATACATGGGCTGCTAAACAGGCCTATATTGCTTTAGGAAATTTATTATCAGCAGCTGCTAATTTGAAAATAGACACCTGTCCCATGGAAGGTTTTGATGCTGCTAAATTTGATGAGATCTTAGGATTGCAGGATAAAAATTTAACAACAGCAGTAATTGCACCAATAGGTTATAGAAGTGAAGAAGATCATTATCAGCATTTAGCCAAGGTGAGAAAATCGAAATCAGACTTAATAGAAATAATATAAACAATAAAAATTGAGAACTATGAAAAATGGAATTTTAAAAGGCGGAATTGCCTCAGTAATCGTTTTAACCACATTAGCATTTACCAATACTAAGAAAGAAGTAGACGTAAAAGCAAGTACGGTAGAATGGACAGGTGAAAAAGTAACTGGATCACATAATGGAACTATAAACTGGAAGGTGGCCACTTAATGATGGAAGATGACAAAATCGTGGGAGGTGAGTTTACCATGGATATGAGCACAATTACGGTGACAGATCTAAGTGGGGAAGACAAAGGAAAGCTTGAAGGACATTTGAAATCTGAAGATTTTTTCGGAATTGAAAAACATCCAACCGCAAAACTTGTAATTAACAGCGCAGCTGCGAAAGGAAATGGAAAGTATGGAATTGTTGGTGATTTAACTATTAAAAATGAAACTCATCCAATTACTTTCGACCTGGAAATGAACGAAGATACTGCTACTGCACAATTAACGATAGACAGATCTAAATATAACGTAAGATACGGTTCTGGAAGTTTCTTCGATAATCTCGGAGATAAGACTATATATGATAATTTTGAACTTGATGTTAATCTTAAGTTCTAAAATTGGAAATCCCGGAACCCTACGCCCGGGATTTTTATTTGAAAAAATGTTTGTTTAGAAAAATTTCATCTCTATATTTGAAGTCATGTTTAAAATGAAAAGAAATAACTGGTGGTGGAATAACTTACGTCAAACTTCGTGAGCTAAACTGCTATTTCCAATATAGAAATTACAAAGGCTTGTCTCACGACAAGCCTTTTTTTATTACAAAAAATAAAAATTCAATGTTTGAATTAAATACAAAATACAAGAAGATCCTGGCCGATACTATTACCCCGGTAAGCATCTATTTGAAATTAAGGGATAAATATCCGAACAGTTTATTGCTGGAAAGTAGCGACTATCATGCGAGCGACAACAGTTTCTCGTATATCTGTTGCAACCCGATCGCTTCTTTTAAAATAGAAAATGAGGTAATTACCACCACCTTTCCAGATGGAAGTTCAGAAAAGCTAAATATTGATAAGGAAGTTTCCGTACCCCAGGAAATTCAGAAATTCTCCCAGATGTTCAAGACAGATTCTTCTGATTTCAAGTTCATCAATAATGGCCTTTTTGGATATATCGCCTATGATTCAGTTCGATATTTTGAAAATGTAGAGGTAACCCGGAAAGAGAAAGACCTTAAGATTCCGGATATTTATTACGCCGTTTATCAGAATATCATCGCCATCAATCACTTCAAGAACGAAGCTTATATTTTTGATCACTCTTATGATTCAGAAAGTAAGATCGAAGAAATTGAGCAATTATTGAAAGTCAAGAATTTTGCTTCCTATAATTTCACCCGCAACGACGATCCAAAATCGAATTTGACGGATGATGAATATAGGTCTATGGTAGATTCAGCCAAGGATCATTGCCACCGGGGGGATGTTTTCCAGCTGGTACTTTCAAGAAGGTTTTCTCAGAAATTTAAGGGCGATGAATTCAATGTTTATCGTGCTCTGAGGAATGTAAATCCATCCCCTTACCTGTTCTATTTTGACTACGGAAACTTTAAAATTTTCGGTAGTTCACCTGAAGCCCAACTGGTTGTTGACAAAGGAAGGGCCGAAATTCATCCTATTGCCGGCACATTTAAAAGAACCGGAAATGATGAAAAGGATGCTGAAATCGCCAAAGAATTAGCGGTGGACGAAAAAGAGAATTCTGAACATGTAATGTTGGTAGATCTGGCCCGAAATGACCTTAGCAGGAACGGAAGCGATGTGAAAGTTGAAAATTATCGTGAAATTCAGTTCTTTTCTCACGTCATTCATTTAGTAAGTAAGGTTACCGGGAAAAAAGACCCCAATGTATCTACTCCTCAAATCGTCGCTGATACTTTCCCCGCAGGAACCTTAAGCGGAGCGCCAAAACCTATGGCTCTAAAATTGATCGAGAAATTTGAGAACGTGAATAGAAGTGCTTATGGCGGAGCCATCGGATTCATGGATTTTGAAGGCAATTTTAATCACGCCATCATCATCAGGTCTTTTGTGAGTAAGAATCATGAATTACATTATCAGGCAGGCGCAGGAATTGTTTCTGAA
Source organism: uncultured Flavobacteriaceae bacterium (assembly GCA_963779835.1). Taxonomy (GTDB): domain Bacteria; phylum Bacteroidota; class Bacteroidia; order Flavobacteriales; family Flavobacteriaceae; genus Christiangramia. The sequence continues at coordinate 13,711 of CAVZZT010000017.1, read as the reverse complement.
TCTAAACCTGAAAATGAACTACAGGAAGTATATAATAAGTTAGGAGCTTTAACCAAAGCCCTTGAAATTGCTGAAGAAATTTAAATCTCCCCAAAACCCTCTGAGAGGGGCTTAAAAAAGAAAAGATGAATAAAGATCAATTCATAAAGGAAGAAATCACAGGAAAGAGGATACTCGTAATAGATAATTATGATTCTTTCGTTTATAATCTGGTTCATTACCTGGAAGAACTGGATTGCAAAGTTGTGGTAAGACGTAACGACCAGTTACATATTGATGATCCCGAGGAATACGACAAAATCCTATTATCACCAGGACCGGGTATTCCTGACGAAGCAGGACTTCTAAAACCGATTATCGAAAAATATGCAGCTACTAAAAGTATTCTTGGAGTTTGTTTAGGAATGCAGGCAATTGGAGAAGTTTTTGGCGGTACATTATTAAATCTTGATGAAGTTCATCATGGGGTAGCCACAAAGATCGATCTATTTGTTGATGATGAATATATCTTTAATGGTCTCGAAAATGAATTGATGGTGGGACGATATCACTCCTGGGTTGTCGAGAAAACCTTACCTCCTGCTCTTCAGGCCACGAGTTATGATAAAAAAGGAGAGATCATGTCCCTTAGGCATAAGGAATTTGATGTTCGCGGAGTTCAGTTTCATCCTGAATCTGTACTTACTCCTGAAGGAAAGAAAATGATCAGGAACTGGGTAAATGGTCCTGTTTCAGGGAATGCTCAAAAGGAGGAAATATCAAAATCGCAAAAACCAACACAGTAGTTGACAAAACCGTCAAGCTGAACTTGTTTCAGCTTCTCTAAAGATCCTGAAACAAGTTCAGGATGACGAATCAGAAGATATTATAAAAATGAAAGAATTATTAAACAGGCTGATCAGCCACGAAACCATAAGCAAAGACGAGGCTAAACAGGTTATTTTCAATATTTCTGAAGGAAAATATAATGAGACCCAGATCGCTGCTTTTCTCACCGTTTATATGATGAGAAGCATTACCATTGAAGAGCTGGAGGGTTTCCGGGATGCCTTACTGGAATTATGTATTAAAGTAGATCTTTCTGCTTACGAAGCGGTAGATCTATGCGGAACCGGTGGCGATGGGAAAGATACCTTCAACATTTCCACTACCTCATCTTTTGTAACCGCAGGTTCCGGAGTAAAAGTTGCCAAGCATGGTAATTACGGGGTTTCCTCGGTTAGCGGAAGTTCCAATGTGATGGAATACCTTGGCATTAAATTCAGCAATGATGCCGGTTTTCTGGAAAAATGCATAGATGAATCCAATATTTGCATTTTACATGCTCCCCTATTTCACCCGGCAATGAAAAATGTCGGACCCGTTAGAAAAAGTCTGGCAGTGAAGACTTTTTTCAACATGCTGGGACCTATGGTGAATCCGGCTTTCCCAAAGAATCAATTAGTCGGGGTTTTTAGCCTCGAATTGGCAAGAATGTATGCTTATCTATATCAGAATACCGATAAGAATTATACAATTTTGCACGCATTGGATGGATATGATGAAATCTCTCTCACCGGGGAAACTAAGAGCATCAGTAATAATTCTGAAAGAGTATTAAAACCTTCAGATTTTGGAGTTTCAGAATTAAAACAATCCGAAATTGCCGGTGGTGGCTCTATTGAAAGTTCAGCTGAAATTCTAACCAATATTCTCAAAGGAAAAGGAACCGAGGCTCAGAATAATGTGGTGTGCGCCAATGCTGGAATGGCTATTGCGACTTCAAGAAAATTAAGTCCGCAGGATGGTTTCCAGGCAGCAAAGGAATCGTTAGAATCTGGAAAAGCATTTGAGAGTTTCAAAAAATTACAGGAATTAAGTCAAAATGGAATTAAATGAATATCCTCGATAAGATCATAGCAGATAAATTCAAAGAAGTTGAATTAAAAAAATCACTGATTCCGGTCTCCCAGCTTGAGAACTCGGTATTATTCAACAGAAAATGTATTTCTCTTGCTGAAAATTTAAGGAACGGCTCTGGTATTATTGCAGAACATAAAAGAAGATCACCTTCAAAAGACTGTGATCAATCAGAGTCTGAATGTTCAGGATGTGGCAAAAGGATATGAAGAGGCTGAAGTTTCAGGAATTTCAGTGCTTACTGATGGAAAATATTTTGGTGGCTCTTTAGAAGACCTGCTTTATGCCAGGGCTTCAGTAAAAACTCCTCTTCTTAGAAAGGAATTCATGATCGATGGATATCAGGTCACCGAAGCAAAAGCCTACGGTGCAGATGCCATTCTTTTGATCGCTGCCGTTTTAACTGAGAAACAATTAATTTATCTTGCAGATTCCGCTAAAGATCTTGGGATGGATGTACTTCTGGAAATTCATAACGAAGAGGAATTGCAGAAATCTTTAAAGGTAAACGCAGATATGATCGGGGTAAATAACCGTAATCTGAAAACCTTTGAGGTAAGTATTGAAAATTCGAAAAACTTAGCGAAGCTTATTCCTAATGAATTTGTAAAAGTTTCAGAAAGTGGAATTAGCAATACCAAAGCCATTGCAGATCTTAAAAATTACGGCTATGAGGGATTTTTAATTGGTGAGAATTTCATGAAGACGGATAACCCGGGAGCTGCAGCGAAAGAATTTATTACAGAACTAAAATCTATGGTATAAATGGATCTTGAGAATATGAAAGAAAAATCCATGGTCACTTCGGCTTCAGGGCAAAGTTCAGGATTGAGTTTAAAAGTATGCGGAATGCAGAATTCGGGAAATATGATGCAGGTTGCTGAATTACAACCTGATTATATGGGACTGATCTTTTATGATAAATCTCCGCGATATTTTGACGGAGACTTACCTGAAATAGCGCCGGAAATCAAAAAAGCCGGTGTATTCGTAAATGCTACGATTCAGGAGATTACAGAAAAAGTATCGAAATATAATTTGAATGCCGTGCAGCTGCACGGGGATGAATCTGGAGGATTCGCAAAAGACCTGAAAAAAGAACTCCAGAAATCGGGCTTTACACCAGAGATCATTAAAGTATTTTCTGTTGGTGATGCTTACGATTTTCAGGAAATCAAACCTTTTGAAGGCATCGTAGATTATTTCCTTTTTGACACTAAAGGAGCCCTTCGTGGCGGAAATGGAACCGAATTTGACTGGAAAATTTTAGAAAATTATCCTTCTAACACTCCTTTCTTTTTAAGTGGTGGGATTGGACCTGAACATGGAAGAGCGATCGCCGAATTAAAAAGTCATTTTTATAGAAAAGGCAAGCCGGGATTGCTGTATGCTGTAGATGTGAACAGCAAATTTGAATTAAAACCCGGATTAAAAAAATTAAAGGAATTGAAAGATTTCAAAACTCAGATAAACTTATAAAATGAGCTACCAGGTTGATGAAAAAGGGTATTACGGTGAATTTGGCGGCGCCTATATTCCCGAAATGCTGTATCCAAACGTGGAAGAATTGCGTTCGCGCTATTTGGATATAATGAAAGAGGAGTCTTTTCAAAAGGAATTTAAAGAACTTCTGAAAGAATATGTAGGTCGTCCTACTCCGCTTTATTACGCGAAAAGATTTAGTGAGAAATACGGCACCAAGGTTTATTTGAAACGTGAGGATCTTTGCCATACCGGTGCTCACAAGGTAAATAACACTATCGGACAGATCCTGATGGCGCAAAAACTGGGAAAAAAGCGAATTATTGCTGAAACCGGAGCAGGTCAGCATGGGGTGGCTACAGCGACCGTTTGTGCGCTAATGGGTATGGAATGCATTGTTTACATGGGCGAGATCGATATAGACAGGCAGGCGCCTAATGTCGCCCGGATGAAAATGCTTGGAGCCAAAGTAGTCCCTGCAAAATCTGGAAGCCGTACGCTAAAGGATGCCACTAACGAAGCAATTCGGGACTGGATCAATAATCCCGTAGATACGCATTATATTATTGGATCTGTAGTGGGACCTCATCCCTATCCGGATATGGTTGCCAGATTCCAGGCGGTTATTTCTGAAGAGATCAAAGTTCAGCTTAAAGAAAAAGAAGGTAAGGAAGATCCGGATTTTGTTGTGGCTTGTGTTGGTGGAGGAAGCAATGCTGCCGGAGCCTATTATCATTATCTTGATAATCCCGATGTTGGAATTATAGCAGTGGAAGCGGCAGGAAAAGGAATTGATTCGGGTGAGAGTGCGGCTACTTCTGCACTTGGTAAAGCAGGAATTATCCACGGAAGCAAAACTTTGTTGATGCAAACCGGGGACGGACAAATTACGGAGCCTTATTCTATTTCAGCCGGACTGGATTATCCCGGTGTGGGACCAATGCACGCTAATCTATTTACCAGCGGAAGAGGTGAATTTATAAGTGTTACCGATGAAGACGCGATGAAAGCCGGCCTGGATCTGGCAAAACTCGAAGGGATTATTCCGGCCATAGAAACTTCTCATGCCCTGGCAATTTTTGAAACCCGGAAATTTAAGAAAGATGATGTGGTGGTAATTAATCTTTCAGGCCGCGGAGATAAAGACCTGAATACCTATATCGAATATTTTAATCTATAATTAAATTCGCCACGAATGCACTAATAATTTTCGAAGAACATTCGTGCATTCGTGGCAGAAGAAAAGAATATGAACAGAATTAATCAAAAACTGCAGGAAGATCAAAAACTGCTATCCATATATTTTACTGCCGGATATCCCGATTTTGAGGATACTGAAAAGATCATTGTAGATCTTGAAAAAAGCGGAGTCGATTTTATTGAAATTGGGCTACCATTTAGTGATCCTTTAGCCGACGGACCAACTATTCAGGAGAGTTCCACCAAAGCACTAAAAAAGGGAATGACTACCTCAAAGTTATTCAAGCAACTGGAAGGTATTAGAGATAAGGTTGAAATCCCATTGATCATCATGGGCTATTTTAATCCTATTCTTCAATTCGGAGTCGAGGAATTTTGCAAAAAATGTAAACAAACAGGAATTGACGGACTTATCATTCCAGATCTTCCGGTAGATGTTTACCATGAGAAATATCAGAAGTTATTTGAAGCATATGGATTGAGAAATATCTTCCTGATAACTCCGCAGACTTCAGATGAACGCATCAGATTTATCGATTCAGTCTCTAACGGCTTCATCTATATGGTGAGCAGTGCAAGCGTGACTGGGTCTACCAGTGGTTTTGGCGAGGAGACAAAATCATATTTTAAAAGAATTGATGATCTTCAGCTTAAGAATCCACAGATCGTTGGCTTCGGAATTAAGGACAAAGAAACTTTTGACCAGGCCACTCAATACGCCAAAGGAGCGATTATTGGAAGTGCCTTTATAAAATATCTAAATGAGAACGGCACCTCAAACCTGGGTTCATTCGTCAAAAATGTTAAAGCTTTAACCTAATTGTAACAGCCTCTTGGCAGCTTTTATGACAAGTTCTGCTTATCTTAGAGTAAATCATAAAATTTAAAGTTATGGGAGGACCAATTGAAGATAAACATAAAGGAAAAACCGATCGTAGAAAGAGCGAAGACGACCCACTAACTGGTGGAATAGGAGATCGTAAAAAACAAACGAATAAGGTTGATATCGACGAGAAAACCATTAAAGATCAACAGAACAAAAAATAGTTCATGGGTAAAGGCGATAAAAAGACAAAAAGAGGAAAAATTGCAATTGGTACTAGTGGGAAATTAAGACCTAAACGTAAAAAGTTTAAAATTAAACCAACCACACTAGCTGACCAGGATAAAAAAGAATTGCAGTGATTTAGAAAAATTCTCGATATTGAAGAACCCTGAAATCAAGAGTATTGAATTCAGGGTTCTTCTTTTTGATGTCTTTATATAACTGCGAACTACCTACCGCAATATTCGCAGCTCCCGATGGCGCAACCAAAGAAACTGTTTTGATAAGTCTTCCATCCAGTAAAAACTGATGAATTCTGGGTGATTTATTTGAAATTACCTTAAGCCGGATATCATGCTCTGATTCTTTCAGGTATTTTCTAAAAAAATATTCTGGCCCGTTTTTAGAATTCCCGCCGGTAAAAAGTAAAGTATCAACCCTGGGATTCTCTCTAAGAATAGCGATCATATCGCGTAATTCAACTTTCTGCATTCCAAGATCTGAAGCGTCGATCTTCTCCCTCCTGCTACTTTCAACCACATCACAAATTCCAATCCCTCTTTTTTCTAAAAAGTCTTTTCTCTGCTGAATAGCTTCTAGGGTATTTTCGAATTTCAGATCAAGATCAAAAATCCTGTTTAAAATTATCCATAACTGTCCGTCACGGCTACCATAACAAAAATCCACATCATCCTCCTTAAACTCCCGCTTGGTAAATCGCGGAGGAGGCAGCGTGCCCACGATAAGCTTGGTCGCTGTTTCAGGAATGAATGGTGGGTAAGGATGTTTGTGATGAAAAAGTTCCAAGATTTACTCTATTTTTATTAATATCGTCATCCTGAACTTGTTTCAGGATCTTTGAGAAGCTGAAACAAGTTCAGCTTGACGAAATTTGTTATCTTATAAACGTCGGTTCATTCTCATTTTGGGTATGCTCTTCACTAAAACGATAGCCGTCATAATCAAAGCCTTTTACATCATCTAAAGTTTTGCAATCCTTATCAATGATATAACGAACCATAGACCCACGCGCTTTCTTAGCAAAGAAACTGATGATCTTCAGTTTTCCGTTTTTAAAATCCTTAAAGACCGGAGCAATTACCGGAACCTTGAGTTTTTTAGTATCTACAGCCTTAAAATATTCGTTACTAGCCAGATTTAAAAAGAGTTCGCCATCTTCTAATTCATCATTCAGATATCCGGTCACCTTTTTTTTCCAAACCTCGTAAAGATTATCATTTCTTTCAATACCAATAGATGTTCCCATCTCCAGACGATAAGGCTGCATAAGGTCCAGAGGTCTCAGGATTCCATACATACCAGAAAGAATTCTTAAGGTATCCTGAAGTTTATCCAGTTTGTCTGTGGGAATGGTATATGAATCGAGTCCGGTATAAACATCGCCATTAAAGGCATACATGGCCGGACGGGAATTCTTCTTATTGTGCTCTTCTTCGAATTCCTGGTATCTGGTATAGTTAAGATCAGCAAGTTTATCACTGATGCTCATTAAACTTGAAATTTCCTTTTTAGTTTGCCTGGAAAGTTTTCGGTTCAGCTTTACAGCGGTCTCAAGAAACTCAGGTTGAGTTCCCCTGGTAGTTGGCAATTTTGATTCATAATCCAGCGTTTTTGCTGGCGAAACAACAATTTTCATTTCTTTTCGGTTAATTTTCTACCAAAGATAACCTATCAGTTCAAAATCTGAAAAATCCCTGAAATTTGTTTCTTATGAATCTATAGAAGCCTTTTATGCTATAGATCTTCTAACTGATTCTTAGCATAACCGCGCCACTTTTCTATACAATCTACCATATCCTGTGGAATATCTGAATTAAAACTCATCCATTCCTTGGTTTCAGGATGTTCAAAGCCCAAAGTTTTTGCGTGTAATGCCTGTCTCGGAAGTATTTTAAAGCAATTATCCACGAACTGCTTATACTTGGTAAAAGTTGTGCCTTTTAGAATTCTGTCCCCGCCATAACGTTCATCATTAAATAGGGTGTGCCCGATATATTTCATGTGAACACGAATTTGATGCGTTCTTCCTGTTTCCAGTTTACAGGCAACCAGGGTAACGTATCCTAATCTTTCTAATATTTTATAATGGGTAACTGCCGGTTTACCATTTTCGGCATCATCTCCTTCAAAAACTATATTCTGAAGTCTGTTCCTTGGATTTCTACCTATATTCCCTTCAATAGTCCCCTCTTCTTCTGCTACATTCCCCCAAACGATCGCTACGTACTCACGCTCGCTGGTCTTATCGAAGAATTGTTTAGAAAGGTGGGCCATGGCCTCTTCAGTTTTGGCAACAACCAGAAGTCCGCTGGTGTCTTTGTCGATTCTATGAACAAGCCCGGGGCGGTCACTGCTGTTATTTGGCAGGTTGTCAAAATGATGCACCAAAGCATTGATCAAAGTTCCGCTGTAATTACCATGACCGGGATGTACCACCATTCCCGCAGGTTTATTCACTACCAGCAGGGTATCATCTTCGTAAACAATATCTAATGGGATATCTTCTGGAACCAGTAAATATTCATAAGGTGGATGCTCGAACATCACCTGTACGGTATCACCACCTTTTACTTTATAATTCTGCTTAACGGTTTCGCCGTTAACGTAAATATTACCGCTTTTGGCAGCTTTCTGAATCTTATTACGAGTAGCATTTTCGATGAAATTCATCAGGTATTTATCTACTCTTAAAGGATTCTGCCCTACTTCAGCTACAAATTTATGATGCTCATAAAGACTTTCATCCTCTTCCTGATCCTCAATTTCTTCTCTCTGGTCTTTATTAGAATTCATTTACTTCATTTTCGGTTTCGTTCTCTGGATCCAGAGAATCTGCATCACTATTTCTATATCTTCCACTTCCATCTCCAAGAACCAGGTCTATTTTAGAGGTTTTCATCAACTTCTCCCCAGGTTCTACTAATTTACCTTTATGTCTAAGTTCAAGAACTGCATCTTCAGCAATATCCGGCTTGTAACTGATCTCGCCAATTTCAAAGCCAAGAGACCTTAAAGTAGGCTCCACCTGTCTTCTGGTCTTTCTTATAAGATTATTTGGAACTTCAATTTTTCTATATCCAGAAGGGTTTAACGTCAAATAGATCTTTCGGTCTTCCTTCACAAATTTACCCGGTGCAGGAACCTGATCTATCACAGAATATCTCGGATAGTCCGGATTGAAGTTGGCTGAATCCAATATTTCATAATCCAGATCCAGTTCAATAAGCCTTTCTTCCACTACATCCAGATTCATTTTAGCAAGATCTGGAACTTCTATTCTCTGGTCCTGATTGGTAGAATAATCCAGCCACTGCATGGTAAAAAATCCTATAATCACCAATACAATTCCTGCCAGTACAAGTTGAATTAAAAAGGTCTTGCTAAATATAAATCGAAATAATCCCATAGTTTTTAGATAATGGGCAAAGATATAAAACCCTTTGGTTTTGGTGACTGCCCTTTTAAGTGATATTTTTGTTTAACGACATCTAACCGGATATATTGAATATGAAGAAAAAAATTGCCATTGCAATGGGCGGATATTCCAGTGAATATCGCATTTCTATAAACAGCGGAAATATTGTTTACAAACATCTGGACCGCGAGAAATATGAACCTTACCGGGTACACATCTTAAAAGGCGAATGGTTTGTAGTGGCAGATGATGATACTCCTTACCCTATTAACAAGAGCAACTTTACGGTAAAAATAAATGACAAAGTAATTCAATTTGACTGTGTTTTTAATACTATTCATGGAACACCCGGTGAAAATGGCTTACTGCAGGCTTATCTTGAACTGATAGGGATTCCACAAACCAGTTGTGATTATTACCAGTCTGCTCTTACTTTTAACAAAAGAGATCTCATCAGCGTTTTGAGACCTTATGGTGTAAAAGCCGCCACCAATTATTTCTTAGATAAAAATGATGAGATCGATACAAATGAGATCGTGCAGAAGGTTGGTCTTCCATGTTTTGTAAAAGCCAATCGTGCGGGAAGCAGTTTTGGGGTTACCAAAGTTAAAACTGAAGATGAAATTCTGGACGCTGCAAAAACCGCATTTACTGAAGATGATGAAGCGATCATTGAATCTTTTCTTGACGGAACCGAAGTTTCTGTAGGAGTGATCACTTATAAAGGAGAGGTTATGGCCCTTCCGGTTACTGAAATTGTTCCTGAAGGTGAGTTCTTTGATTATGCCGCAAAATATCTGGGAAAATCACAGGAGATCACACCCGCTAGAATTTCTGATGAAGACACTCAGAAAGTTCAGGATATAGCCGTGATGATCTACAAGAAATTGAAAATGAAAGGATTTTCCAGGTCAGAATTTATTTTTCACGAAGGTGAACCATATTTCATTGAAATGAATACCAATCCGGGAATCAGCCAGGCGAGTATTTTGCCTCAGCAGGCCGAAAAAGCTGGGATTAGTCTGAAAGATCTTTTCGGAAGTGCTATTGAAGCAGCTTTAAAACGTTAATTTATAATTTCTGATTATCTTTTGCATTCATAACCGATCAAAAACCGCCTGATGAAAAAAGCAGTTTTTCCCGGATCTTTCGATCCGCTTACTCTTGGACATACCGATATTATTGACCGTGCCCTCCCCTTATTTGACGAGATCATTCTCGCCATTGGCACCAATTCCAGCAAGAAATATATGTTTAGTCTTGAAGAACGCCTGCACTTTCTAAAGGAAACTTATAAGGATGAACCGAAAGTAAAAGTGGAAACTTACAAAGGCCTAACGGTTGATTTCTGTAAATCTCAAAATGCCGGTTTCATTCTTCGCGGACTTAGAAACGGGCAGGATCTGGAATTTGAAAAAGCGATCGGGCAAACCAATTATAAAATGTCTGGAATAGACAGCGTATTTTTAATTTCCAGTTCTGGAAAAGCTCATATTTCTTCTACCGTGGTTAGAGATGTAATACACCACGGCGGGAATTATGAATTTATGGTACCTGATGTGGTTAGAAAAAAGTAGATCTCTAAACTTCATTCTCCTCATGCGGAAAAATTTCAGATCAAAGTTTTTGTGTATCGAAATTGGGAAAAATTAATCATGGATGAATAAATCGGTATTTGAAATTTCAAAAATGGATTGTCCTTCCGAAGAAAATCTAATTCGAATGAAATTAGATGGACTTACAGGCATTAAAAATTTAGATTTCGACATTCCGAACAGAAAACTAACAGTATTCCATACAGGAGCACCAGATAATATAGAAAAATCGCTGTTGGGTTTAAATCTAGGATCTAAAAAACTAATTACAGAACAGACAGACCAGACTGCTTTTGAAGAAAATTCAAATCAGAAAAAACTTCTATGGTCGGTATTAATTATAAATTTTGCTTTTTTCATCATAGAAATAACCACGGGATTGATGTCCAAATCGATGGGGTTAGTAGCTGATAGCCTGGACATGTTAGCCGACTCCTTTGTATATGGAATTAGCCTTTTTGCGGTGGGAGGTTCAGTTATAAAAAAGAAGAAAATTGCCAGATTAGCCGGGTATTTTCAAATTCTACTTGCGATTATCGGGTTTGCTGAAGTCTTAAGAAGATTCTTTGGCAGCGAAAAGCTTCCTGATTTTTCTACCATGATTATCGTGTCAATTTTGGCCTTAATAGCAAACGGAATTTGCCTGTACCTCCTTCAAAAGTCAAATAGTAAGAAAGAAGCTCATATGAAGGCAAGTATGATCTTTACTTCAAATGATGTGATCATAAATTTAGGGGTTATCATTGCTGGATTACTTGTAAACTGGCTAAATTCCAGCAAGCCCGATCTAATAATCGGAACGATCGTTTTTGCCCTGGTAGTTCAGGGCGCCGTGAGAATATTGAAAATTGGCAGGTAACAATCCGTTCTAAAAGGTAATAATTGGGATGTCTTTTATAAGTTGAATTTAAACCTCAGGGCTCCGTAAAAATTCCGGGGATTTCCAGGATAATAATAGCGAGGCGCTGAACCGCCAAAGCCCACTGCGTTGGTTACTATACTCGCAGCATATTGTTCATCAAGTATATTATTGATCCCGAAATTAAACTGAAGATCAATCCCCCGGCTTAAATTCCAATTATAGTTCAGCCTAAGATTTAGCAATTCGTAAGGATCTGTATATCCTGAATTGGCATCGTTCAGGGCCATTTCTCCGAAAGCCTGTAAATTGATGTTGGCAGAAAAATCCTTAAAGCTTACTTCTGTTCCCGGTGAGACCATATATTCCGGCACTCCGGGAATCGTATTTCCGGAATAGTCCTCATCCTGATCGACGAACCTATCGAATTCAAAAAAGTTGAAATTGGAATTAAGAAATAATTTCAATTGAAGATTTTCCGAAAGCCTGGTTTGATATGCTGAAGTAAATTCAATTCCATTATGGTCTGCCTTCCCGGCATTGACTCCTACATATTGATCCTGTCCCACTCTTCTCGCTACAAGCAAATTTCGAATCTGAATAGAATAAAGGTTTAACTCAGTATAAAGTTTATTGTTCAACCAGTTTCCCTTGAAGCCAATTTCGTAATTCCAGCCTGTTTCCGTTTTTAGGTCGGTATTAATAAGTCCTTCCGGAGTTAAAGTTTCAGCAACGGTTGGAGTGGAAAAACCGTGACTGGCCGAGGCATAAAAATTCTTCCCATCAAAAGCTTCATAACTTAAGCCTACCCTGGGCGAGAGCACCGGATCAAAACGGTAATCTCCGGATTGGTCATTGGTACCTGAATTAAAATTATCTTCCAAATCATAAGCGGTCGAATTAAAATTCAGTCCTGTTTCTAACAATAATCTGGAAGTAAGTTCTGTATTAATTTGGGCGAAAACATTAATATAATTCCTGTTCTGCTCGTTTAAACTTAACCGGTCTCCCTGAACACTTTTTCTTTCTTCAGTTTCCTCATAAAGGTTTTCAAAAGTTCCGGTTTCGTAGAATTCAAACATGGTTTCCGCTCCAAAACTCAGTTCAGAAGACTTTTCGAAAATTGAGAATTTATAATTGAATTTGGTTCGGACACCAACAGAGCTTCGATTTTCATCCAGAATATCAAAAGGTCGTGGTTCATATCCATCCCGGGAATTATAGAAAACGGAAGTTTGATTTTTAAGCTTTGCAGAGAAATTATGTTCGTAAGAGATTCCGAAGATATTCTTATCATAAGACTCATATCCCGCTGCCTGGTTCCAGGTAAATGCGGCTTTTTCAGGATCATTCCTGAAGTCTTCCTCATTCAATGAGCTGGGTATATAGGCCTTAAGATTGGTATATGAGAAAAAGAACGACCAGTAATTACCAGATTTATTGATCAACCCGGCAGATCCGAGCATAGAAATCCTGTCATACTCCCCATTTTGACGATAACCGTCACTTAAAACCTGATTATAATTAAAAGAAATATCAAGACTGTCTTTCACATAATTAAGATTAGCTCTGGTCTTCCTGGTATTAAAACTTCCATAATTGAAGTCTGCAATAACAGTCCTTTGATCTCTAACTTTCTTTTTGGTAAAAAGATTAATAGAGCCACCTAATCCGGCACCAAAAACGGAAGAAACCGGGCCTTTGAAAATCTCAATCCTATCCAGATATTCAGGATCAAAATCATCCAGGGTGAGTTCGCCCTCGGCAGTGGTTAGGGGAATGCCATTTATATAAGCCTTAATGCGGTTCGTGCTGTATTGAGAGCGGGCTCCAATACCGCGAATATTGATCTTATTAGTATTCAGCGCCCCCTGACTCACAAAAACTCCCGGTACATAATTGAAATTCTGGACAAGATTGAAATTATCGGTTCGTTCCAGGTCATTTTCAGAAATAAGGCTCACCGATGCAGGAATTTTTCTAATTTCCTGCGGGATATTTGAACTTCTGATCAATACTTCAGAAAGCTGATCGATATCCTGCTCCAGATAAATTTTAAGCTGTGTTTGATTTTCTTCAAATTTCAGGCTGGTTCCAAGATATCCTGAAAGGTAGAATTCCAGTTCCAAGGGAAATTCCACGGAGCCAAAGCCAAATTGACCATTTTCATTGGTGTATTCAATTTCGCCTGTTTG
>CAVZZT010000016.1:0-114395 GCA_963779835.1 uncultured Flavobacteriaceae bacterium | reverse complement strand
CGTTAAATTATAATATCCTTAAAGACAGTACTCGAAATCGGGAAGCCTTTAAGGCTATTGAAAGTAAGAGGATGTTCTTTGCCGGTCCCCTTGCATTAAAACAGGGAGGTACTGCTATTATTGGTAGATTACCAGTTTTTATTCAGAATGAATTCTGGGGTTTTGTCGCGGTAATTATACACTTCGATAATCTTATCAATCAGTCCGGTATTCAGGAACTCGCGGGAGATAATTATCGTTTTCAATTGTCTAAGGTAAACCCCCTTACTCATAAAGAAGAGTTCTTTTTAGGCGGGGTTTCCGATCTTCATAATTCTTACTCAGAAGAAATAGTTCTACCCGATGGTGACTGGAAAATTTACATCATTCCCGTAAGTCCACATAAGCCTTTTTATTTGCTGGTACCTGTGGCCATTTTGATCCTGGTTATTTCTGCATCAATTGGCTGGATCATCTATAATGCTATGAAGCAGCCTGCCATGTTGCAGGCACAAGTGAGAAAGCAAGCCGGGGCATTAGCAGAAAGTGAACTTCACTTCAGGACGATTTTCAATCAGGCCGCAATTGGTATGGCTCGCGTGGATTCCAAAACGGGGATGATCCTTGAATCCAATAAAAGATTTCAGAGTTTACTTGGGTACACTGAAGAGGAGCTGAGGGCAAAGGATTACAAGGTCATTTCTCACCCCGATGATCTTACGGAAAATACAAGGTTAATGCAAGACCTGAGTCGTAACGAAATAAGACAGTATAGCCTGGAAAAAAGACTGCAGAGAAAGGATGCCGAATATATATGGGTAAGAATAAATGTTTCTCCATTATGGGAGGTTGGAGAAGAAGCTACCTCACATATGGCTCTGGTGGAAGATATTTCGGCCAGGGTAAAAGCTAAGCAAAAACTGGTTGATAATGAAAATCGTTTTAGATCTCTGGTAGAAAATTCCAATGAAATTATCCTGATTGTTGACGATCTAAATAAAGTAAAATACTATTCGCCCTCTTTAGTTAAGATTTCCAAATATGAGCAAATTGATTTCTCAACCCGGGGAGTGTTACATTATGTTCATCCAGAGGATCATGATCTTTTGAGAGCTAAGGTTGCAGATGCCTATAAAAAGCCGGGCGTCCCAATTGCCGATATTATTATACGTGTTAAGGATGCAGAGAATAATTGGTTTTGGGTAAATGCGACGCTTACAAATATGTTAAGTGTGGAAAATGTAGACGGTTTTGTAGTTAATCTTCGTGATATAACCGGGAAAAAAGAAGCGGAACTTAACCTGGTAAAATCTTATGAACTGGTAATGGAGCAGAATAAAAGGCTGCTCAATTTTGCATATATCGTATCACATAATTTAAGATCTCATTCAAGTAACATGTCATCGATCCTGGAATTGTACGATGCGGAAGACTCCTATGAAGAAAGAACCAATTATATCCAGCTTTTGCATAAAGTTTCAAAGAATCTGAATCAGTCTTTATATGATCTGAATGAAGTAGTTTCAATTAACACCAATCTTGATATAAAGTCGAAAATGATTAGAGTTTCAGATTTTGTAGATCAGACGATGGAAATACTTGGACTTCAGATAAAATCGAAGGATGCCAGCATCATTACTGAAATACCTCAAGAAATGGTTATTTCATTTAATTCGGCCTATATGGAGAGTGTTTTGCTTAATTTTATGACCAACGCATTAAGGTACAGCCATCCTCATAGAAAACCGATCATAAAGCTTAGAGGTTTTCAGGAAAATGGAAGCTGGGTTCTTGAAATAGAAGATAACGGGATTGGGATAGATCTTGATATTAACGGAGATAAGGTTTTTGGTTTGTATAAAACATTTTCAGGACGAAAAGACGCCCGTGGAGTAGGATTATTTATTACAAAGAACCAGATCAATGCCATGGGTGGTTTTGTTCAGGTTGATAGTGAGCCGGAAAAGGGTACTAAATTCAAAGTCATTTTTTAATGAAGAAAAGCATCTGGATTATAGATGACGATGAGATCTATCAAATGATCATTAGGAAATTAATTGCTCGCGCGAAAATTTTCGAGGAAACCTTTTTCTTTAATAATGCTGTTGAAGCTTTGAATACTATTAAGATAACAGAAGATAATCTTCCTTCTACAATTTTCTTAGACATTAATATGCCAGCTATAGATGGCTGGCAATTTTTGGAAAGACTGGAAAAAATCTATCCTTCATTATATACTAAAACAAATGTTTATATAGTGACTTCCTCTATTGCATATTCCGATAAAGAAAAGATAAAAGAGTTTCCGGGAATTTCAGGTTTCCTGTCAAAACCTCTGAATATTGATATACTTAAAGAAATAGGAGAATCTGAAAAATAAAAAAATTCCGATGTAGAAATCGGAACTTTATACTTTCGGGTATTAAATATTGGGTATTAAGCTGCTGAAATAATATTGTAATGATTTAAAATTTCCTGATAAAAGAACATGCTCTTTTCATCTTTTTTTAAACAGGACTTTAAAAATCTTTCAAGATCCTGACATTCAAAAGTTATTTTGGTATATTTCTTCTGCCCAACCGGCAATTTCATATCAATCGATTGTTCACTGTAATTGATATTTACGTCTTTGGCTTCAAAATACTTTTTCACAATAGCACGATGCATGATCTGGTAAGAATTCTCCTTACCTTTATGTTCTATACTGTATGAAATTAGATTTTTGACTTCATCAAGAATCTCCGGGGAAGTAATTGTATTCATAGTTATCTTTTTCGACATTTTCATCAGGGCTAAATTACTACTAGACAGGGTAAAAGCTGTTAAAAAAAATGTAATACTTCTCTCCTTAATAATTATTTAACTTCATGCAAGATTCCTTAAGAAGACATTAAGTTTATAAATTAAGGATTATCGGAGAATGTATGATACGCTGGCGCTCATCCAACATGGATAAATTAACGAATCTTGTTTGAGAACGATTTACAGAACCTGATGCATGATGAATATGTCCAAAGATGTGATACTTTGGTTGGACAATACCCAAAATAATTGCCAATTCTTCGCAGCCTAAATTAATTCCATTACCAATTTCATCCAAAATAGCATAAGGAGGAGTGTGGGTAATTAATACATCTGTAGTTTTCGGGATAAGATCCCAGTGTTTTTTTATCTCGGCACCTCTTTCCCTGTTGAAAGCCCAATTATGGAGACCCGGGGTAAAGGGTGAGCCCCAAAATTCAAATTCGTCTATACTAACTCCTTCATCTATTAGAAGGTGTATGTTGTCCGGGATATTTTTCAGATTTTCAGATTTTTCAAAATAAAAATCATGATTTCCAGGAACAAGAATTTTATGTTGGTGAGGCTGGGAAGCAAACCATTTTAAAAAATCGTTTGTTTCATTTCTGGTACCCCCATCGGTACAATCTCCCGCATGGATTAATATATCCCCTTCCGGAATGGCAATTTCATGGTGTAGATTGTGAGTGTCTGAAAGACAAACGAGCCTCATAATATCTTATTTGGATTGGTTGACAAATTAAATAAAAAAATCCGCTGGGGTCTTCAGCAGATTTCGAATTTTATAGAATAGAATTAATTTATTCTTCTTTTTCTATTTGCGTCTGAAGTAAATCTTTATCGTTTGGTAAGATCTTATGAATAGTTTTTAACATGGCAAACGCTATAATCGCTGCGGTAACGACAAAAAAGATAAATTTGATCAGTAAACTCTCGCTGATCAATAAACTGTAAAAACCAAGGAAAACCTCAGTGATTACAAACAAAACTTTTATGCCGACTTTTAAAAACATTTTTTTCTTTTGAATTTGTTCAAATATAGCATCCAATTACCGTACCGGAAAAGCTGTGGATCAAGTTTGACGAAAATTTAACTTTGGTAACTTCTGTCTGACAATCTTTTAAGTTAAATAATCTTAAACTGCAACCAGAAAGGTGCTGTAATTGTAAATTGAGTTCATAAAATCCAACTGAAATTTGAAAAAATCAACAAAATTTGCTGTCTCAGCACTTATACTTATCGGGGTGGTAGCCCTCTCTCTATTATTCCTTAATAATTTCCTGGAAAACAAAATAAAAACGGGTCTGGAGGATAGTTTGAAACGTTCTCATGCAAGCTATGATAAGGTTGATGTGAAATTGCTGGATAGGAAAGCTGAAGTTATAAACCCTTCCGTTAATATTAAGGGGAAATTACTCAAAGTAGATACCATTCTATTAAATGATATTCATATTTGGGACTATATCACCAAGAAGAATATCATCATCGGCGAGCTGAGTATTTCGAATCCTGTGGTTAAAATTTTTAATCTTCAGAAGAAAAAAAAGGATTCAGTTTCAAATGAACCTGCCAAAAAGTTTAAGCATAAGATCGAGATTAAAAATGTTAGGGTGAAGGGAGGGAGTTTCCAGATTTTCGAAAAAGATAGTTCGGAGCATCGTCTATTTACTAAAATAAGGGATATTAAACTAAAAGAGGTTAAGATCAATTCGAAAACCCTGAGTGAAACTGTTCCTTTTAATTATGATCTTATTCTCCTAAATGCCGACAGTATATTTTATGATCTTGATAAACAGCATGAATTTGTTGCGGGTAAATTTCTTATTGATAATAATAAGGTGCTCATGAGCGATCTCGCCATTATTCCTAAATTCTCCAAAAGCGAACATCAAAAGACTACGAATGTAGAAAAAGACAGGTACGATCTTAAAATTGATACCATTTCAATGGATCATTTTACCTGGTCTATGCAGAATGATTCATTGAAGATTCAGAATTCTTTCACCGAGATTACTGGAGTTGATTTTCAGATTTACCGGGATAAACTTCAGCCAGATGATACGAGTATAAAGCCAATGTATAGTAAATCTTTTAGGGAGATGCCAATTTTACTTGAGTTGGATAGTGTGAAAGTTAAGCGGGCTTATATAAAATATGAGGAAAAAATGAATGAGGACAGGGAGCCTGGTGTGGTGGAGTTTTCTAATTTATATGCGACCATTCAGAATCTTGGAAATATTGGAATGGCCAGAAAAGATTTTCCTAAAACTACAATAAACGTTAATGCAGATTTTATGAAGACGGCTCCATTGAGTGTAGCCTGGGAATTTGATATTAGTAATAAAAATGACGAATTTAATATTTCAGGAGAAATGGGCAGGCTTGCGGCAGAACAGATGAATAAATTCATGAAACCTGCCATGAATGTGGAGGCTAAGGGTGAGATCCTGAATATGTATTTTAACTTTTACGGCAATAATATCAAGGCTAATGGAGATATGAGATTGGAGTATAAGGATTTCAAAGTGGAGGTACTCCGGAAAGATGGTAAAAGAAAAAATAAGATCATATCAGCACTGGCAAATCTTATTGTAAATAATAAGGCGCTCAATGAAAAAGCTAATTATAAGGAAATAAGTTATACCAGGGATAAAACTAAATCTTTCTGGAATTATCTGTGGAATTTGATAAAAAACGGAGCTTTAAAAGCATTCCTCTAAATTTTAAAGGTCACTACCGGTCGGTTTGCATGGTTTACGAGATCTTCGCTGATGCTGCCATTAAAAAAATGAGCGATTCCCTTTCGGCCATGCGTGCCAATTCCGATAAGACCTACATCCATTTTCCTGGCAAAGCTCAGGATGCCCTTTTCAACGCTGATGTCATTATATATATGGGTTTTATAATTTTTGTAATCGGAATTTTGTATAAATTCACTCATCCTTTTATGTGCTTCCTCACTGGTCATAAAGTCGTTTGGAGTGTTAACGAATAGTAAATGCAGTTTGGCGCCAATAGCTTTGGCAAAATTACTGGCTTTTTTCAGGACATGTTTATGTTCTGAATTTGCATCGGTCGCCAGTATCAGATTTTCAATATGAAATTCAGGAATTTCATTTTTGATAATTAGAACAGGAATTTCAGAATGCCTTACCACTTTTTCGGTGTTAGAACCTATAAACATTTCCTGTAATCCGCTGGCTCCATGAGACCCCATAACGATAAGATCACATTTCTTGTCTTTGCTAATTTCCATAATCCCATCAAAAGCACGATGAAACTCTACAGTTTCATGAACTTTGACTCCCTTTAGATATGGCTCCTGCATGATTTTGGCGAATCGCTGATGAGCAAGTTTCATAAAAAAAATAGCTTCCGGAATATTATGACTGCTGCCATGAACGGGGTCTATTAGCTGAAGTGGAAGTTCCAGCATATGCAATAGAAAGATCTCTCCATTGAACTTTTTTGCCAATTGAGCGGCTACTTTAAGAGCCATTTCAGCCTGATCGCTGAAGTCTGTAGGGACAAGGATGTTTTTCATGATTACTGGTAAAGGCATCTGAATTAATGCTCTATTAAAATTACAAAGAATATTTTATCTGGTCTTGTTTATTTGGTTTTTTATGGTTTGATGAAATTCGCCGGTATTTACTCTTTGGCGGAGAGAGAAATTCTGTTATCTCTCATTTCATTTATTTTCACGTTTTTATACTTGAAAAATATTACTATATTTGCAGCGTTGAAACTAAAAAAGTACAGCGAGGGGACCGGAAGTCCCCTCTTTTTATAAACATGCTGAAGGAGAAGGTAGAAAAGTTAGCAGAGAAGGTATTCGAAGAAAATAATTCCTTATTTTTAATCAGCCTTGAGGTAAACTCCGCCAAACATATTAAAATAGTGTTGGACGGTGATAAAGGAGTTTCGGTGAATGACTGTATCATGGTAAGCCGTGCGATAGAGCACAACCTGGATAGGGAAGAGGAAGACTTTTCTTTAGAGGTTACTTCGGCGGGGGTCTCTGAGCCTCTTACAATGCCAAGGCAATACAAAAAGAACATTGGTCGTAGGTTAAAGGTGAAGACAGAGAATGATAAATTCGAAGCTGATCTAATATCTGCTGACGAAAATGAAATAAAGCTTTCATGGAAAGCGAGAGAGCCAAAACCGGTAGGTAAAGGTAAGGTTACAGTTCAGAAAGAGGAGGTTTTACCCTATTCTGATATTGTGGAAGCAAAAGTTAAAATAACATTTTAATCACAAATTGATATGGAAAATATCGCGTTGATTGAGTCATTCTCAGAGTTTAAAGACGATAAACTTATAGATCGTGTTACGCTAATGGCGATCCTGGAGGATGTTTTTAGAAATGCTTTAAAGAAAAAGTATGGGGAAGACGATAATTTTGATATTATTGTAAATCCCGATAAAGGAGATCTTGAGATTTGGAGAAACCGAATCGTGGTGGCTGATGGTGAAGTAGAGGATGATAACAGAGAGATTTCACTTGCTCAGGCAAGAAAGATTGAACCTGACTTTGAAGTTGGAGAAGATGTTTCTGAAGAAGTAAAACTTGTAGATCTTGGAAGAAGAGCAATTTTAGCATTGCGTCAAAATCTTATTTCTAAGATCCATGAGCATGACAATACGAATATTTACAAGCAATTTAAGGAACTCGAAGGAGAGATTTATACTGCCGAAGTTCATCATATTAGGCACAGAGCTATTATTCTTCTTGATGATGAGGGGAATGAAATTGTGCTTCCAAAAGATCGCCAGATTCCTTCAGATTTCTTCCGTAAAGGAGAAAATGTAAGGGGAATTATAGAAAGCGTCGAATTAAAAGGTAATAAGCCTACAATTATAATGTCCAGAACCTCACCAGTTTTCCTTGAGAAATTATTTGAACAGGAAATCCCTGAGGTTTTTGATGGTTTAATTACTATCAAAAAAGTGGTTCGTGTACCGGGCGAAAAAGCTAAAGTGGCGGTAGATTCTTATGATGATAGAATTGACCCTGTTGGAGCTTGTGTAGGTATGAAAGGTTCCAGGATTCACAGTATTGTACGTGAATTGGGGAATGAAAATATAGATGTGATCAATTTCACCAATAATGAGCAGTTGTTTATCACCAGAGCATTGAGCCCGGCGAAGATAACTTCCATTAAAATGGATGAAGAAGCCAGAACTGCTGAGGTAATGTTGAAACCTGAGGAAGTTTCTAAAGCAATTGGTCGTGGTGGGCACAATATTAGATTAGCTGGTCAATTAACCGGTTATGAGATAGATGTGTACCGTGAAGGGGTTGAAGAAGATGTTGAGTTAAAAGAGTTTACAGACGAAATTGAAGATTGGGTAATTTCTGAATTTTCAAAAATTGGTCTGGATACTGCGAAGGCTGTATTGGAGCAGGATGTAGATGATCTTGTTCGTCGTACAGACCTTGAGGAAGAAACCATTAAAAATGTAATGGCTGTTCTTCGCTCAGAATTTGAAGAATAATATTTTATAATATAGATTATAATAAAAGAGGTTAATTTAGAGGGCAATTTATGGCAGAAGCGAAAACAACGCGATTAAATAAAGTTCTACGTGAGTTCAATATCTCGTTAGACAGGGCTGTGGAATATCTTACTTCCAAGGGCTACGAGATAGATGCACGTCCAACTACCAAGATCTCGGGAGAAATCTACGAGGTGCTTTCTGACGAATTCCAAACAGATAAGAGTAAAAAAGTTGCTTCCAAAGAGGTAGGTGAGGAGAGAAAGAAAGAAAAGGAAGAGCTTCGTAAGGAAATAGAGGAAAAGCGTAAGGCAGAGGAAGAGAAAAAGGAGAAAGAAGAGGAAGCTGTTTCGTCTAGAGCTAAGCTTGAAGGTCCAAAGACTGTTGGTAAAATAGATCTGGACAAGAAACCAGGTGAAAAACCTAAGAAAGAGGAAGAAGCCCCTAAAGAGGAAGTTAAGGAGACTCCAGCTGAAGAACCTGTCAAAAAAGAAGCTGAAGAAACCAAACAGTCTGAAAAACCTGCTGCGAAAGCAGAAGAGAAAAAGGAAGAAAAACCTAAGGAAGACGATAAAAAGCCTGAACCTAAGAAAGAGGATGCGAAACCTCAGGAGGCTAAAACTGAAGCTGAAGAACCTAAAGAGGGGGAAGAAGTTAAGGAAGAAGGGTCCAGCACTATCGAGACTAAGTATACTAAACTTAGTGGTCCTAACTTTACAGGAAAGAAAATCGATCTTTCGCAATTCAAGAAGCCTGTTAAGAAGAAGGAGGAGAAGAAGGACGATAAGAAAGATGATAAGGATAAGCGCAAGAAACGTCGCCGTCGCATCAGTAAAGATGTAAAAGGTGGTGGTGGAAATAACCAACGCGGTGGAGCCAAGAAAGGCGGAAGAACCAGAAGTAAACCTATTACCAAGGAAGAACCTACCGAGGAAGAAGTGCAAAAACAAGTGCGTGAAACACTTGAAAAACTTCAGGGAAAATCTTCTAAAGGTAAAGGAGCAAAATATAGAAGACAGAAACGAGACGAGCACAGACAACGTTCTGCTGATGATCTGGCACAACAGGAGTCAGATGAAAAGATCTTAAAAGTTACTGAGTTTGTAACTGTAAGTGAAGTAGCAACGATGATGGACGTTCCGGTTACCAAGATCATTTCGGCATGTATGTCATTGGGAATGATGGTTACCATGAACCAGAGACTGGATGCGGAAACTTTAAGTATTGTTGCTGATGAGTTTGGTTATGAAGTTGAGTTTACTACAGCCGATGTTGAAGAGTCTGTAGAAGAAGTAGAAGAAAATCCGGAAGATCTTGAAACAAGAGCTCCAATTGTAACAGTAATGGGTCACGTAGACCACGGTAAAACATCTTTACTTGATTATGTTCGTAAAGAAAATGTAATTGCCGGGGAGAGTGGAGGAATTACTCAGCATATTGGTGCTTATGGAGTAAAACTTGAAGGCGGACAAAAAATAGCATTCCTGGATACTCCCGGTCACGAAGCCTTTACGGCGATGCGTGCTCGTGGTGCACAGGTTACAGATATTGCAATTATTGTGATCGCAGCAGATGATGATGTGATGCCTCAAACAAAAGAGGCGATTTCTCACGCTCAGGCGGCAGGAGTTCCAATTATTTTTGCAATCAACAAATCTGATTTGCCAACGGCAAACCCGGAGAAAATTAAAGAGAAACTTGCGTCCATGGATCTTCTTGTGGAAGATTGGGGTGGTAAGATTCAGTCTCACGATATTTCCGCTAAAACAGGAGCTGGGGTGAAAGAATTGCTTGAAAAAGTACTTCTGGAAGCTGAAATTCTTGAATTGCAGGCGAATCCTAATAAACTTGCTAAAGGTACGGTTGTAGAAGCTTTCCTTGATAGAGGACGAGGTTATATTGCAACGATCCTTGTGCAGGGTGGTACGCTTAAAGTAGGAGATTATGTTCTTGCAGGTAGGCATAGTGGTAAGGTAAAAGCTATGCACGATGAGCGAGGTAATGAGGTTAAAGCAGCTGGTCCTTCAACGCCGGTATCTATATTAGGTCTTGATGGTGCGCCACAAGCCGGTGATACTTTCAAGGTGATGGAAGATGAGCGTGAAGCTAAAGATATTGCTGCAAGACGTACGCAATTACAACGTGAGCAAAATGTTAGAACTCAGCGTCACATTACTCTTGATGAAATTGGAAGGCGAATCGCGCTTGGTGACTTTAAAGAGCTTAATATTATCCTGAAAGGTGATGTAGATGGTTCCGTGGAAGCGCTTACAGATAGTTTCCAGAAACTTTCTACTGAAGAGATTCAGGTAAATATTATACATAAAGGAGTTGGTGCGATTACAGAAAGTGATGTGCTGCTTGCTTCAGCATCTGATGCAGTAATTATTGGATTTAACGTTCGTCCTGCTGGAAATGCCAGACAGGTTGCCGATAAGGAAGAAATTGATATCAGAACATACTCTATTATCTACGATGCGATCAACGATCTAAAAGATGCGATGGAAGGTATGCTTTCTCCTGAATTGAAGGAAGAAATTACCGGTACAGCAGAAATTAGAGAGACGTTCAAGATCTCTAAGATTGGTACTATTGCAGGTTGTATGGTGACTTCTGGTAAGATTTATAGAAGTGCCGGAGTTAGATTGATACGTGATGGTGTTGTGGTGTATACCGGAGAACTTTCATCTCTTAAGAGATTTAAAGATGATGTAAAAGAGGTGTCTAAAGGATACGACTGTGGTATGCAGGTTAAGAACTACAATGATATTAGAGAAGGAGATGTGATCGAAGCCTTTAGAGAAATAGAGGTTAAGAAAACACTTAAGTCAAAATAATTAGAACTTAATTGAATAAAAAAAAGCGACTCATTTTTGAGTCGCTTTTTTTTGTTTTATGTAATTCTTGCTCTTATTTCCTTTGTGGCTTCGGAATGAATGCCGCAGGAAAGTTTTCTTTGATCTTTAAAAGAGCCCGGTCTGCCTCCAGGCGGTTTCTGAAATTACCGATCCAAACTTTATAGTTAGGTGCTTCGTAGGTTATTTGTGAAGGATAGGTGTATAAATCTCGGTACTCCTGAATGATCTCGTTAGCTTCACCATTATCGCCATAGAATAGTTGAATAACATACCGGTCTCTTATCTGGTTGTTTTTATTTAACTCGGTTTTCACCTCCATTAATTTCTCTATCTTTTGGTTTTGTTGAATATTAACAGTTCCCTCTTGAGCATTGATTTTCAGATTATAAAGAAATAAAAATGCTGTGAGAATGAAAATATGCAGGGGTTTTAGTTTTCTCATAGTTTTGACCTTTTTGACAAATGTAAAATTAAATAACTTAAACAGGTTCTAATTATTATTTAGAACTAATATAAATTAAGGATTAACACTTATGTAACATTCCTAGAATCGTCTGTATGTATTACTTTTGTGCACGAATTTAAAGGTACATTTTAAGGTGTTTGGCCCTAAAATACTGAGTGTAAAAACCGTACC
This sequence comes from uncultured Flavobacteriaceae bacterium, assembly GCA_963779835.1. Classification (GTDB taxonomy): domain Bacteria; phylum Bacteroidota; class Bacteroidia; order Flavobacteriales; family Flavobacteriaceae; genus Christiangramia. Next base: position 102,616 of record CAVZZT010000016.1, on the reverse strand, counting down.
AAAGTTTAGACGTTAATCGAACTTATAATATGAAAAAGGTGATTTTCCGCCATTTAACTTCGCGACAACTACTTTTAAGCGTAGCATTTTTATTTTCTTTCACACTCGTGGGGTTTTCCCAGGAGCAGGCTGCTGACAGTTCTAAAACGGCTGGTCAGGAACAGGCTGCGGAGGGTGAAGCTGCCTCGGGAGGGGATTCCGCTGCTTCTTCTTTAGGAGATCCTGCAGCAGGAAAAGAGTTGTTTAATTCTCTTTGTGCATCCTGTCATAAGCCTTATTCCGCTTCTATTGGACCGGCGCTACATGGTGTTACAGAAAGACGTAGTATTGAGTGGATCCATGATTGGGTTCATAATTCAGCTGCTAAGATTGCATCCGGAGATCCGGAGGCGAATGCGATTTACGAAGAGTTTAATCAAACGGCAATGCCTGCTTTTCCTCAGTTAAGTACAGGGGAGATTGATAATATTCTTGCTTACGTGGAGCAACCTAAGCCAGAGCCACAGGCTGCTACCGGAGGTGCTGCAGGTCAGGCTACCGGAGATTCAGGTTCTGGGGGTGTTTCGGTAAATGTGATCCTTGGGATCTTAGTATTTGTGTTAGCTGTGCTTCTTTTAGTGTTGTTCCTGGTTAATAAGACACTTAGGAATTTTGCTGATGCTTCTGGAATTGCAATTCCGGAAAAGCCTAAAGGAAAACCTATTTATAAGGCATTTGTTGAAAACCAGTTCCTGGTTCTTGTAAGTGCCATCTTTGTATTGCTTGCTGTTGGTTACTTTGCCTACGGCTTTATGATGCAGGTTGGTGTAGATCAGGGTTATCAACCAATTCAGCCAATTCATTACTCTCACAGAATTCATGCGGGAGATAATCAGATCGAGTGTAAATACTGCCACTCTTCAGCAAGAGTATCTAAGCATTCAGGGATTCCTTCTCTTAATGTGTGTATGAACTGTCACAAAGCGATCGCTGAAGTTGCTCCTGAAACTGCAACTGAAGAATATTCAAAAGAATTTTACGATAAAGAAATAGCCAAGTTGTACGATGCAACTGGGTGGGATCCTGCTACCAGAACTTATTCAGGTGAAGAAAAGCCTGTTAAGTGGGTAAGGATTCATAATCTTCCTGATTTTGTTTACTTCAATCACTCTCAGCACGTAAGTGTTGCTGGGGTTCAGTGTCAGAAATGTCACGGTCCAATTCAGGAGATGGAAGTAGTGTATCAAAACGCTCCTCTAACCATGGGATGGTGTATTAATTGTCACCGTGAAACCAATATTAGAATTGAGGGTAATGAGTACTACGAAAAAATTCACGAAGAATTATCTAAAAAATACGGAGTAGAAGAGCTTACAGCCGCGCAGATGGGTGGAATTGAATGTGGTAAGTGTCACTACTAAAAAAAGTTCCTGAGTAATCAGGTGTAATTAAGAAGTTAATATTTTATTCTATATGTCATCAAACAAAAAATACTGGAAAAGTGTTGAAGAGCTAGATAAAGACAGCTCTTTTGTTGAGACGCTCCAACAGAAGGAATTTGCTGAGGAAATCCCGGTTGATGAATTTTTGGGAGATAAGTCATCTCTTGAGTCTTCAAAAACTACCCGTAGAGATTTCCTGAAATATGTCGGATTTAGTACTGCAGCTGCATCATTGGCTGCATGTGAAGGTCCGGTGGTAAAATCCATACCTTATGTTGTGCAGCCGGAACGTATTGTGCCTGGAGTTGCTGACTATTATGCATCTACGATTGCAGATGGTTTTGATTTCGCCAGCGTCCTGGTTAAAACACGTGAGGGGAGACCTATCAAGATTGAAAATAATAAGCTTGCAGATATAAAAGCTGCAGGTAGTGCAAGGGTTAACGCTTCGGTTTTATCATTATATGATACTAAGCGTGTTAAACGCCCGATGATTGAAGGTAGAAATGTTTCCTGGGAGGAATTTAATCGTGAAGTAGAAAGTGCTCTTAATGGGGTGAGTGGAGAAATTGTTTTGTTGACTCAAACTTTTGCAAGTCCTTCTACTACTAAGATAATTAATGAGTTTTCTTCAAAATATGGAAATGTTCGTCATGTAGTATATGATGCCGTTTCTGAAGATCCTGCTTTAGATGCATTTGAATCTAAGTATGGAAGAAGAGCTTTGCCTAACTATGATTTTTCAGACGCTGAAACAATTGTTGGGGTAGGAGCTGATTTCCTTGCGGACTGGCAGGGTGGTGGTCATGATATTAGTTATGCACAAAGCAGAATTCCTAAGAATGGTAAAATATCAAGACACGTTCAGTTTGAATCTAATTTAACAATGACAGGGGCTAAGGCTGATAAACGTTTGCCAGTAAAGCCTTCTGATCAGAAAAAAATATTAGTAGCACTTCATGGTTATATTGTAGGAGGAGGTTCTACAAGTGATCTGTCTTCAAAAGTTGACGATGCTGTAGTGAAAGCTGCAAGTCAGTTAAGAAGTGCCGGAAGTAAAGGGATCGTGGTTACAGGAATTCCTGAAGCCGATGCTCAGTTACTTGCATTAGAAATTAATGAAACCCTTGGAAGTAGAATTATCGATACTGATAATCCTAGATTAACAAGACAGGGGAATGCTAAAGAGGTTCAGAAACTTGTGGAAGATATGAATTCCGGAAGTGTTGGAGCGCTGCTTGTGGCTGGTGTAAACCCGGCTTATAGTTTGCCAAACTCTTTAGAATTTGTTGAAGGTTTAAAGAAAGTAGATGTGAGTCTTGCGTTTTCTCTTAAAGAAGATGAGACCGCTAAGCTTTGTAAATATATTGCTGCAACTCCTCATTATCTTGAAAGTTGGGGGGATGTGCAGTTTACACCAGGTAAATTCAGTTTAATTCAGCCAACCATTCGTCCGTTATTTGATACGCTTCAATTCCAGGAATGTCTATTGGGATGGACAGGAAATGATAAATCTTATTTCGAATATCTTAAGGATACATGGTCTGGTCAGCTTTCAGGTTCTAAATGGAATGAAGCACTCCATGATGGTGTTTTTGAAGCTTCGAGTCCGGTTGCTGAAACTGCTGCTTCAAGTGCAGCTGGAACTCTTAATGCTTCTTCAGCCAGAAGAAATCTTACTCAGGCTAATGAGGAAGGAAATATGGAAATGGTGCTTTATACGAAAGTTTCTATGGGGGATGGACAACAGTTCAACAACCCTTGGTTACAGGAGATGCCAGATCCAATTACAAGAACAACCTGGGATAACTATGTAACTATTTCTAAGCCTGATGCTGAAAAGCTCGGATTGGAAAATGAGACTGTTTCTAATGGAGCGCTAAACGGAAGCTATGTGAACATCAAATTAGGTGAGGTAGTAGTTAGTAATGTTCCGGTTATCGTGCAACCTGGTCAGGCGCAGGGATCAATAGGTCTTGCTCTTGGTTATGGTAAAAGAGAGGCTGTTCAGGAAGAAATGCAAGTAGGTGTTAATGCCTACCCATTATATAAAGATTTTAAGTCCTTCCAGAATGTAACTATAGAAAAAGCTGGCGGTATGCATGAATTTGCATGTGTTCAGTTACAGAGTACAATGGCTGGACGTGATGATATTATTAAAGAGACCACTCTTAATGAATATCAAACTGAGCCTAAAGAGCATTGGAATGCAATGCCAGAGGTGAGTTATAATCACCAGGAAATTCCGGTTACTGAAGATAATGCAGATATATGGAATTCTTTTGATCGCAGTATAGGGCATCACTTTAACCTTTCTATAGATCTTAACGCATGTACCGGTTGTGGTGCCTGTGTGATCGCCTGCCATTCGGAAAACAACGTTCCGGTTGTTGGTAAGGAAGAAGTTAGAAACTTTAGAGATATGCACTGGTTGCGTATCGATAGATATTATTCTGCAGGAGAAACTTTTGTTGAAGAACAACAGAAATTGGAAGATTTACCTGCGTTTGATACTTATGATACTATTGAAGTTCCTGCAGATGAGAATCCTCAGGTTGCTTTCCAACCGGTAATGTGTCAGCATTGTAATCATGCACCATGTGAAACTGTTTGTCCTGTTGCTGCTACTTCTCACGGAAGACAGGGGCAGAACCAAATGATCTATAACCGTTGTGTAGGTACCAGATATTGTGCAAACAACTGTCCTTATAAAGTGCGTCGTTTCAACTGGTTTAACTATGCCAAGAATGATGAGTTTGATTACCACATGAATAATGATCTTGGTAGAATGGTTCTTAATCCAGATGTAACAGTTCGTTCCAGAGGGGTTATGGAGAAATGTTCTATGTGTATTCAAAAGACACAGAAAACTATTCTTGATGCAAAACGTGAAGGAAGACCTGTTAGAGATGGTGAATTCCAAACAGCTTGTTCAGATGCCTGTGATAAAGGAGCGATCAAGTTTGGAGATGTTAATAATAAAGATGCAGAGATTGTGAAGTTGAAAAATGATGATAGAATGTATCATTTATTAGAAAGCCTTGGTACAGAGCCTAACGTAATGTATCAGGTGAAGATTAGAAACACCTCGGAAGCTTAAAAATTAGAATTAAAATTTAATTATTAAATAAATATGTCGTCACATTACGAAGCGCCTATAAGAGAGCCTCTAGTTATCGGAGATAAATCGTATCACGATGTAAGCGTAGATGTTGCTGCTCCTGTTGAAGGGAGAGCTGGTAAATCCTGGTGGATTGTCTTCTCTATTGCTTTAATTGCCTTTTTATGGGGCTTAGGTTGTATCATATACACTGTTTCTACAGGTATTGGAGTATGGGGATTAAATAAAACCATAGGCTGGGCCTGGGATATTACCAACTTCGTTTGGTGGGTAGGTATTGGTCACGCCGGTACTCTTATTTCCGCGGTATTATTGCTTTTCCGTCAGAAATGGAGAATGGCTGTAAACCGATCTGCAGAAGCAATGACAATTTTTGCCGTTTTTCAGGCTGGTTTGTTCCCGATTATTCACATGGGTCGTCCATGGTTAGCGTATTGGGTACTTCCAATTCCAAACCAGTTCGGTTCATTATGGGTTAACTTTAACTCGCCGCTGTTATGGGATGTATTTGCGATCTCTACATATCTTTCAGTTTCCCTGGTTTTCTGGTGGACTGGATTATTGCCTGACTTCGCAATGATTCGTGATAGGGCTACAAAACCTTTTCAGAAGAAATTATACGGGATATTAAGTTTTGGATGGAGCGGTAGAGCTAAAGACTGGCAACGTTTTGAAGAAGTTTCTTTGGTTCTTGCAGGTTTAGCAACTCCACTGGTACTTTCTGTGCACACTATTGTATCTTTTGACTTTGCAACATCGGTGGTTCCCGGGTGGCACTCGACCATCTTCCCTCCTTATTTCGTTGCGGGAGCTATTTTCTCTGGATTCGCAATGGTGCAGACCCTGCTTATTATAATGCGTAAAGTAATACACCTTGAGAATTACATTACTGTACTTCATATTGAATATATGAACAAGGTAATCCTTCTAACAGGTGGAATTGTATCTATAGCATATATTACCGAATATTTTATTGGATGGTATTCAGGAAGTAGTTATGAGAATTATACCTATCTATCTTTTGGTGCTGCAACCGGTCCTTACTGGTGGGCGTTCTGGGCACTTATTACCTGTAACTTTATTGTGCCACTAACTCTTTGGGTGAAGTCTTTGAGAAGAAATATCATGTGGACTTTTACTGTTGCGGCGATCATTAACATCGGGATGTGGTTTGAGCGTTTCAATATTATCGTAGTAGACCTTAGTAAAGGCAGAACCCCTTCTTCATGGGCAATGTTCTCTCCAACATACGTAGATATTGGGGTATTCATTGGAACAATTGGTTTCTTCTTTGTGCTATTCTTATTATATGCACGTACATTCCCTGTAATTGCACAGGCAGAGGTTAAGACAATACTTAAGTCTTCTGGTGAAAAGTATAAGAAACTAAGAGCAGAGCATGGTGATGATGTGAGTCACATACATGTAGATTCAGATCCTACAGCAAAGGAGCCTGCTTCAAATATTAATGAAAGATTGACTGATCAGTTTGAAGAAGATAAGCCGCGTCATGAAGATACGGTGAATGCCGATGCATTAACTATATCTGAAACTGAAAAGGAACATATTGATGAGATGCTCCATAGAATTGGAGTGTACGATCCTGCTACCGAAAATGCTGATGATCTTACCAAACTAAAAGCTGTTGGGCCTATGTTGCAACAACGCTTACACCAGGTGGGGATTTATAAATTCAGCCAGGTTAGTAATCTTACAGATGGGGATTTCAAATTCCTTAAAGATTTGATTGAAAACTTCCCTAACCAGGAAAGAAGGGAAGATTGGGTGGCACAGGCAACTAAACTAAAAAAAAGTAACTAAGATGGCTTCAAAATTTATACACGCTATATATTCAGATGACGATTTGCTTTTACAGGCTGTAAAGCAAATACGTGAGGCGCGCTATCATATTGGTGAAGTATATACTCCTTTTCCGGTTCACGGGATAGATAAGGCTATGGGAATTGCCCCAACAAGACTGGCAATTTGTTCCTTTATGTATGGAATTACCGGCTTAGCGGTGGCAGTTGTTATGATGAACTATATGATGATCGAAGACTGGCCGCAGGATATTGGAGGTAAACCAAGTTTTAGTTTTATTCAGAACATGCCGGCTTTCGTTCCAATCATGTTCGAATTAACGGTATTCTTCGCTGCTCACTTAATGGTGATCACTTTTTACATGAGAAGTAAATTGTGGCCATTTAGAAAAGCAGGGAACCCAGATCCAAGAACAACCGATGATCACTTTTTAATCGAATTGGATGCAGCAGATCATAACGTAGATAAGCTTACAAAGTTTTTATATGATACTGGAGCTGCTGAAATTAAATTAATTGAAAATTAATAGACCTAATGAGAAGTTTATTTAATAAATCACTGGTCCTTTTTCTGCTAACAGGTTTAGTAGTATCCTGTGCAGATAAAAACGAACCCAATTACCAGTATTTCCCTGATATGTATGAGTCTGTAAGCTACGAGGCTTATGGTCAATATCCTGTTTTTCAAAATGAGCAGGAGGCAAAACTACCGGTAGAGGGAAGTATTGCCAGAGGGTGGTTGCCTTATGATTATGAAAATACCGCTGAGGGTAGAGCCAATGCAAAGGCAAATTTGAAGAATCCAATTCCTTATACAGAAGATAACCTGAATGAAGGAAAACAATTATATACTATTTACTGTGCCGTTTGTCATGGAGACAAAGGAGCTGGTAAAGGTATTCTTGTAGAGCGTGAAAAAATACTTGGTGTTCCTGCTTATGATGATGCTGGTAGAGCGATCACTGAAGGAAGTGTTTATCATGCCATGTACTATGGATTAAATAACATGGGATCATATGCCGTTCAAACATCAGAGCATGAGCGTTGGCAAATAGATCACTATGTAATGAGCCTGAAAGATCAGCTAGAAGGCAAGCCAGCAAGAGAATTCGAAGAAGCATCAGAAGAATATAAGTCAAATTTAATTCCGTCTAGAGCTCCGGTTAGTAAAGATGCTCAGGATTCATTGATGATGAATACTGATCAATCTCTCGAGACCGCTAGTAAAGATCAAGAATAAGCATTAATATCTATCTGTTAATATGTATACATTACCTAGTAAAATAAAATTAACTGCGATCATTTTTATGGTTGTAGGTCTTATTGGCCTTGTGTATGGCTTTATTGCCGCACCAGACAGTGTGGAAGAGGTAAAGGAAATGATGGCAGCTGAGTCGCATCACGGTGAAGAAGCCGAACATGGTGAAGATGTTGGTACTGCTCATATGGAGGAAGCTTCTCAGGAACATGCTGAGGAAGCTTCTCATAATAACGATGCAGCAGAAGAGCATGCTTATGAAGCTCAGGCTGAAGGAGAACATGGGGAAGAAGCTCATGGAGAAGGAGAGCATGGTGATTCACATTACGAGCACGTATTGCATCAGCTTCAAACAAAACCATGGTCTGCCATGTATGTTTCGGCATTTTTCTTCTTTATGATTGCACTTGGTGCGCTTGTTTTTTATGCAATTCAATTTGCGGCACAGGCAGGATGGTCTCCGGTATTATTTAGAGTGTTAGAAGGAATTACTTCTTATTTGCTTCCTGGTTCTATCATTGTTGTTTTGATCGTATTATTTGCGGGAACTCATTTCTTCCCATGGCAGAACGAAGAATTAGTAGCAGAGGATAAGATCCTTCAGGCAAAATCTGGATATCTTAACTTCCCTTTCTTTGTGATAAGAGCTCTGCTTTATATCATTGGCTGGAACCTTTATCGCCATTTCTCAAGAAAATTCTCTTTGGAGCAGGCGAAGGCCGCGGCAGATGATTATAGACCTTACAAAAAGAGTTTTAAGGCGGCAGTTTTCTTCCTTTTATTCTTTGTGGTAAGTGAGTCTTTAATGGCCTGGGACTGGTTTATGAGTATGACTCCTCACTGGTATAGCACACTTTTCGCATGGTATGTATTTGCAAGTATGTTTGTTTCAGCAATTACAGTAGTTGCTATAGTAAGTGTTTTACTTAGAAGAGCAGGACATCTTCCATTTGTTAACGATAGTCATTTACATGACCTTGCAAAATTCATGTTCGCTTTCAGTATTTTCTGGACCTACCTATGGTTTGGACAGTTTATGCTTATTTGGTACGCGAACATCCCGGAAGAGGTAACTTACTTTATAATGAGAATTGAAGAATATAATTTGTTGTTCTTTGGAATGCTGGTGCTTAACTTTGTGTTCCCAATATTATTATTGATGAACAGTGATTATAAACGAGTGCCTATTTTTATTGTAATAGCAGGATTAGTAATCCTTACAGGGCACTATATAGATATTTACCTTTTAGTGATGCCTTCTACAGTAGGACCAAACTGGTTCTTTGGAATTCCTGAAATTGGAGGCTTGTTATTTTTCTTAGGGCTGTTTATCTTCATTGTAGGGAACGGACTAGGTAAAGTGTCGTTGTATCCTAAAGGAAATCCATTCCTTAAGGAGAGTGAGCATTATCACTATTAATTGATTTGATTGTTTAAAGAAGAATTTATAAAATGACCGTATTTTTAATAATCATAGTACTAGCACTTCTGGCCGTAACAGGTTGGCAGATCTCCAAAATCTTTCAGTTATCAAAGAGATCTGATGCCGATACTTCTGAGGTTGCGAATGAAAAGGATAACAAACTTCACGGTATCCTCAGTTTGGCGTTTGTTATTTTCCTTTATGTTATAACCATATATTGCTTCTGGGAATATGGAAGATTCTATTTGCCTGAAGCTGCATCGGAACATGGTTCTCAGTATGATACCTTAATGTTTGTTTCTATCGCATTAATCATGGTAGTTCAGGTTATTACCCAGGGACTTCTTCATTACTTTGCTTTTAAATACAAAGGAGAGAAGACAAAAAAGGCTTTGTTTTATGCTGATAATGATAAACTGGAATTTATTTGGACTATTATTCCTGTAATCGTATTAGCTGGACTTATTATTTATGGATTATTTACCTGGAGTGATATTATGAATATCAACAAAGAAGAAGATCCAATGGTTGTTGAGCTTTATGCATATCAGTTTGCATGGAAAGCGAGATATGCTGGTGAGGATAACACTCTTGGTAAAGCGAATGTTCGTTTTATTGAAGGAGTTAATCAGTTAGGTGTAGACGAGTCTGATTCTTATGCCATGGATGATAAAGTGGTAACTGAACTTCATCTCCCTGTAGATAAACCGGTATTATTTAAATTCCGTTCTCAGGATGTATTACACTCGGCTTACTTTCCTTTCTTCCGAGCACAAATGAACGTTGTGCCTGGGATGATCACTCAATTTGGATTTACTCCAACCATTACTTCAGCAGAGATGCGTGATAGTGAATACATGGTAGAAAAGGTTCGTTCGGTAAATGAGATAAGAAAAGATAAGAATGAAGAGTTATTGGCCAGTGGAGAACCAACGCTTGATTCTTATGAATTTGAATATTTCCTTCTATGTAATAAAATTTGTGGCCAGGGTCACTTCAACATGCAAATGAAAATCGTAGTGGAATCTGAGGAAGATTTCCAGGCATGGCTTGAAGAACAGGCAACCTTTGGAAGTACTATGGAAGATCAAAATCAGGACGCTGATAGTCCAAACGATACGTCTGAAGGCGAAAGCAAAGAGGACGATTCGAAGAACAGTGAAGAGCCACAGGAGAATGCTGAAGTGGCTGCAGTAGATAACAACTAAATTAAGATAAAGAATTAGAGATATGTCAGCAATTGCAAACGCACCGGCACACGATCACCACGATGATCACGGACATCATCATAAGGAGACTTTTATAACAAAGTACATTTTTAGTCAGGATCATAAGATGATTGCCAAACAATATCTTATTACGGGACTAATTATGGGTATCATAGGTATCGCTATGTCGGTCCTATTCCGTATCCAGCTTGCCTGGCCTGAACAGTCTTTTTGGGTGTTTGAAGCACTTTTAGGAGATAAATGGGCTCCAGATGGAGTGATGAGCCCAAGTATTTATCTTGCATTGGTAACGATACATGGTACCATTATGGTATTCTTCGTACTTACAGCAGGATTGAGTGGTACTTTCTCTAACTTGTTAATTCCATTGCAGATTGGTGCCAGAGATATGGCTTCAGGATTCCTGAATATGGTTTCCTACTGGTTATTCTTTCTTTCCAGTGTTATTATGTTAAGTTCCCTTTTTGTGGAATCTGGGCCTGCTATGGCAGGTTGGACAATATATCCTCCATTAAGTGCATTACCTCAGGCTATTAGTGGTTCTGGTACAGGGATGACCTTGTGGTTAGTGTCTATGGCAATTTTCATTGCTTCTTCTTTAATGGGTTCATTAAACTATATCGTAACTGTTATTAACCTAAGAACAAATGGAATGTCTATGACCAGACTTCCTTTAACGATCTGGGCTTTCTTTGTAACTGCGATTATCGGGGTGGTTTCATTCCCGGTACTTCTTTCAGCTGCATTGTTATTGATAATGGACAGAAGTTTTGGAACCTCATTTTTCCTAAGTGATATTTTTATCCAGGGGGAGGTATTAAGTCATCAGGGTGGTTCGCCAGTTCTTTTTGAACACTTGTTCTGGTTCCTTGGTCACCCGGAAGTTTACATTGTAATTCTGCCGGCGATGGGTATAGTTTCTGAAATCATGGCTACTAATGCACGTAAACCTATTTTCGGTTACCGTGCCATGGTTGCTTCTATATTGGCAATTGCATTCCTTTCTACGATCGTATGGGGTCACCATATGTTCGTTTCCGGAATGAATCCATTCCTTGGATCTGTATTTACTTTTACAACATTATTAATTGCGATTCCATCGGCTGTAAAAGCTTTTAACTGGATTACTACCTTATGGAAGGGTAATCTCCAGATGAATCCAGGAATGTTGTTCTCTATTGGATTCGTTTCTACGTTTATTACAGGTGGTCTTACCGGTATTATCCTTGGAGATTCTACTTTAGATATTAACGTTCACGATACTTACTTTGTGGTAGCTCACTTCCACCTTGTAATGGGTATTTCTGCACTTTATGGTTTGTTAGCCGGAGTATATCACTGGTTCCCTAAGATGTTTGGAAGAATGATGAACAAGAACCTCGGTTATATTCACTTCTGGGTAACAGCAGTGGGTGCTTACGGAGTTTTCTTCCCAATGCACTTTATTGGTATTGCGGGTCTGCCAAGACGTTATTATACGAACACAAATTTCCCTTATTTCGATGATTATGCAGATGTAAATGTGATCATTACCGTAGCTGCGATAATTACTGCAGCAGTGCAGTTAGTGTTCCTTTACAATTTCTTTAGCTCTATTTTCTTCGGAAAGAAAGCTGTTCAGAATCCATGGAGAGCAAATACTCTGGAATGGACTACTCCTGTAGAGCATATCCACGGAAACTGGCCTGGTGCAATTCCATCAGTTTATCGTTGGGCGTATGACTATTCTAAGGAAGACGAAAATGGAAATTATGTAATTAAAGGTCAGGATTTTGTTCCTCAAACTGTTCCATTGCAGGATGGTGAAGAGGAGCTCAATCATTAAGCAAGACCTTCACATATTAGATATACCAAAAAGCCTTTTCCAAACTGGAAGAGGCTTTTTTAGTTATCTTTGATTCTCAATTTCTACCCGATAATTGACCTAATATTTCTTATATTAATCCGGATAACCATATTTTATGATGAACGAAAACCTTGATGCTACCGGAGAAAATTTCTCCCCAGAAGAGTTTGATATTGAAAGAGCTTTAAGGCCGCTTAGTTTTGATGACTTTGCGGGACAGGAGCAGGTGCTGGAAAATCTTCAGGTATTCGTTCAGGCCGCTAATTTAAGAGGCGAAGCATTAGACCATACTTTGTTTCATGGTCCTCCGGGATTGGGTAAGACAACACTGGCCCATATTCTCGCCAACGAATTGAACGTTGGTATCAAGATCACTTCAGGTCCTGTATTGGATAAGCCCGGAGATCTTGCCGGATTATTGACCAACCTTGACGAAAGAGATATTCTTTTTATAGATGAGATACATCGGTTAAGCCCTATTGTGGAGGAATATTTATATTCTGCAATGGAAGATTACCGTATCGATATTATGATCGAAACCGGCCCAAATGCCAGGACCGTACAGATCAATCTGAATCCTTTTACGCTGATTGGAGCAACTACCAGGTCAGGACTGCTTACAGCGCCTATGAGAGCCAGGTTCGGCATCTCCAGCAGGCTGCAGTATTATACTACAGAATTACTTTCTGGTATTGTAGAGCGTAGCTCTGATATTTTAAAAGTGCCTATCAGCCAGGATGCGGCAATAGAGATCGCCGGGCGAAGTCGTGGTACGCCCAGGATTGCTAATGCCTTGCTTAGAAGAGTGCGCGATTTTGCCCAGATTAAGGGAAATGGAAAGATCGACATGGAAATCGCTAAATTCGGACTCAAAGCTCTGAATGTTGACGCACACGGATTGGATGAAATGGATAACAAGATCCTGGCAACGATAATTGATAAATTTAAAGGTGGTCCTGTAGGTATCACGACCCTTGCCACTGCGGTAAGTGAAAGTGCTGAAACCATCGAAGAAGTTTATGAACCGTTTCTAATTCAACAGGGATTTATTTATAGAACCCCAAGAGGACGTGAGGTAACCGAACATGCCTATAAACATCTGGGAAGAGTAAAAGGTAGTTCTCAAGGCGGACTTTTTGATAAATAACCATATGGCCGATTCAAAGAAAATACCCGAAGTATCCCTTTTAAAGTTTTTAAAGCATTCCGCTAATATTCTTAAGAATCCTTTGCCTTTTCATCATGATAATTTTGAAAACAAAGGAGATACCTTCAGGTTGAATATTGGCTTTAACAAATCTGTTATTTTCTCACGTGATGCGGGTTTAGTAGAATATGTTCTTCAGAAAAATCAGAAGAATTATGTGAAGTCTGAAATTCAGACTAAAGACCTGGTAAAATACGTCGGGAAAGGATTGCTGACTTCTGAAGGCGAACACTGGAAGAAACAAAGAAAACTTATTCAACCTGCCTTTCACAAAAAGCAACTTGCCAATCTTCTGGACTCAATAAAACAGGCAATACTTTCCGAATATCAAAAGATTGAACCGGATAGGGAAATAGATATTTTTCCAATTTATAATGATCTTGCTTTTCAAACGGTGGTAAAATCGCTCTTTAGTAGTGCTGCAAATCAAACTGAGATAAACAGGCTGCAATATATTACCGAAGAGACGCAGAAGATGCTGGTAAAGGAACTTAGACAGCCTTACCTGGGATGGTGGTTCAGTTTGAGTGGAAAGATTGATAGCTATGTGCAGTTAACTGCTGAGGCTCGAAATATTCTGAAGGGAATGGTTCAGGAGCGAAGGGACTCTAAAGAACGCTATGATGATCTTTTGGATATGCTTCTGGAGGCAAAATATGATGACGGGAATTTTATGGATGAGGAACAACTCATAGATGAAATTTTGATCCTTTTTACTGCCGGTCACGAAACTACGTCCAATTCACTAACCTTTACGGCCCAGTTACTGGCTTTAAATCCTGAATGGCAGGAAAAGATTTTACAGGAAGTTTCAGAATTAGAGAATCAGAATTTAGATTTGATGAGCTTTGTTACCAAAGCTCAGATTACCCAGCAGGTCATTGAAGAGTCTATGAGGTTATACCCACCGGCTTATTTTATAGACCGGGTAAACCTGGAAGCCGATGAATTTGAAGGCAAATACTTCGAGCCTGGTTCAAATTTATTGTTTTCTCTTCATGAGGTGCATAGACATCCTGCCCTTTGGGATGAACCAGATAAGTTTAAACCAGAAAGATTTGAAGAGGCAGGAAAAAAATACTCGTCGCAATATTTCCCATTTGGTGCCGGTCCACGAAAATGTATTGGGAATAATTTCGCCATGTTCGAGATGATCATCGCCGTAACAGAACTGATATCCCGCTATAAAATAATTCCGGTATCTGAAGAGATAGAAATCAAGCCCTTAATTACACTTAAGCCTAAAAACGCAATCCTTAAATTTGAAAAACGCGCTTAATGCTTCAAAATAGGGCAAAATATTCAGAAATAATTAAAGCCGAAGCCAAACGCCTCGGCTTTCTGTCTTGTGGAATTTCCAAAGCTGAATTCCTGGAAGCTGAAGCTCCCAGGCTAGAAAGCTGGCTGAAGAACAATATGCATGGTGAGATGCGCTATATGGAAAATTACTTCGATAAGCGTTTGGATCCAACAAAGCTGGTGCCCGGCTCCAAAAGTGTGATTTCTCTTTTGTTGAATTACTACCCTTCAGAAAAGCAAAATGAAGATTCCTATAAGATCAGTAAATATGCCTACGGGAGAGATTATCATTTTGTGATCAAGGATAAATTAAAAGATTTACTAGCGACACTTCAGGATGAAATTGGCGATTTTCATGGTCGGGCCTTTGTAGATTCAGCTCCGGTTCTGGACAAAGCCTGGGCCGCTAAAAGCGGACTCGGCTGGATTGGGAAACATTCAAATTTACTTTCGAAGCAAACTGGCTCTTTTTATTTTATTGCTGAACTGATTGTAGATCTGGATCTTGAATACGATACTCCGGTGACAGATCATTGCGGCAGTTGTACTGCCTGTATTGATGCCTGCCCTACCAATGCGATTATTGAGCCCTATAAAGTAGATGGAAGTAAATGTATCTCCTATTTCACGATTGAATTGAAAGATGAATTGCCCGATTCCATGAAAAATCAATTCGACGACTGGATGTTTGGATGTGATGTATGCCAGGATGTGTGTCCCTGGAATCGCTTTTCCAAACCTCATAACGAGCCGTTATTCAATCCGCATCCTTCTCTTTTAGAAAATGATAAAAAAGACTGGGAAGAGATCACCAGGGAAACTTTCAACGAAATTTTCAGAAAATCTGCAGTGAAACGGACTAAATATGAAGGTTTGAAAAGAAATATTAGGTTTCTAAAACAGAATTAAATACTCTCAAAATTATAATTTAATCTCACGCTAACTGGTTCTTTATTCTTGTTTAAGGCGGGTTCAAGAACTTTTATTTTGTTCAGAATTGATTTTACAGCACGATCTAATTTCTTATTAGCTGTAACTACGATAATATTGTCTACCTGGGATTCTTCGGTGATAACAAAAGTTAATTTTAGTTTGCTAATATCGCGATTGTTAAAATTCAGTTCTTTTAGTTCTTTAATAATATCTTTCTTGAATTTTGAAGTAAGACAATCCTTATCTGCACCACAGCGATCAATTGTGGGTGGTTTGGATACATCGGTTAGGATTGCAAAAACATCTTCTGATAGATCATCCTCAAAGAAATCATCATAGCTTTCGAACTGTATCTTCTTAAATTTTACCGGAACCGTATAAAGAACTGATACAGCTTTTCCGTTCTTCAGGGCCGGATCGCTGATGTGAATTTCTTTCAGCAGCCTCATAGCTTCTTTTTCAAGAGGTTTAGAATTTGACCTAGTTCTAATATCTGTAATATCTCCCAGCTCGGTAATAACAAACTGGGCGTAGGCCGTACCTTCTCCGTTATCTATTAACTTCACGATATTAATATTCTGGTTGATGTATTTCAGAATAGCTTTTTCGAAACATTCTGTAGATGTATTGTCCTTACACTCATTTTGGAGTTTAGGAGGCTGGTCTACCTCATGAATTGAATAATTTTGAGACAATACAACAGAGCAGGGCATAAAAACAAATGCCAGTAATAACAGGTTTTTCATTCCAATCAGGTTAGAGCTCTAAAGTAATAAATTGCTGGAGATTATAATTTTTACAATAGTAGAAAGCTTTTAGCTTTATTATTTTATTTAGGAGAGGAACCTTGTTAACTTTGCTTGTCAGCCGAAAAAAAAATTGAATTATGAGTAACACTTCCAGAAAGAGAAGAGAGGCACTGGTTTATCACGCTAAACCGAAGCCAGGAAAAATTGAAGTTGTACCTACTAAAAAATATGCCACCCAAAGAGATCTTTCTCTGGCCTATTCTCCCGGTGTTGCAGAACCCTGCCTTGAGATAGAAAAAGATAAAGAAAATGCCTATAAATACACTACCAAAGGAAACTTGGTTGCAGTAATTTCTAATGGTACTGCCGTCCTGGGACTTGGCGATATAGGGCCGGAAGCTTCAAAACCAGTCATGGAAGGGAAAGGTTTACTCTTTAAGATCTTTGCCGATATTGATGTTTTTGATATTGAAGTCGATACAAAAGACGTAGATAAGTTCGTAGAAACGGTAAAAAATATTGCACCAACATTTGGAGGAATTAACCTTGAAGATATTAAAGCTCCTGAAGCTTTCGAAATAGAACGACGTCTTAAAGCTGAATTGGATATTCCAGTAATGCACGATGATCAGCATGGTACCGCCATCATTTCAGCTGCGGCCTTGTTGAATGCGCTGGAACTTGCTAAAAAGAAGATAGAGAAAGTTAAGATCGTTATTAGTGGAGCAGGAGCAGCAGCTGTTTCCTGTACCAAACTGTATAAAGCTTTCGGTGCGAAGGCTGAAAATATTGTAATGCTGGATAGTAAAGGTGTCATTAGGAAAGGACCGTGATAATCTATCAGAAGAAAAATCTGAATTTGCGACCGCCAGAAAGATTGATACTCTGGATGAAGCGATGAAGAACGCCGACGTTTTTGTAGGTCTTTCTATAGCTGATATTGTTTCTCCTGAAATGCTGAAGAGCATGGCCAAGCGGCCTATAGTGTTCGCGATGGCCAATCCAAACCCGGAGATCGATTATCAACTGGCTATGGATACCCGGAAGGATATCATCATGGCTACCGGTCGTAGTGATCATCCTAACCAGGTTAATAACGTACTTGGTTTTCCGTTTATCTTCCGTGGAGCGCTTGATGTAAGGGCGTCGAAGATCAATGAAGAAATGAAGAAAGCAGCAGTGAAAGCTTTGGCTGAACTGGCAAAAGAGGCGGTGCCGGAACAGGTGAATATCGCTTATGGTGAAACGCGTCTTAATTTTGGTCCTGACTATATTATTCCAAAACCATTCGATCCAAGGTTAATTGCTAAGGTTCCACCTGCCGTTGCTAAAGCCGCTATGGAAAGTGGCGTGGCCAGGCATGATATCCATGATTGGGAGAAATATGAAGAGGAATTGCTGGAGAGAATGGGCAATGAAAATAAGATCACCCGTTTATTGCTTAACCGGGCTAAAACCAATCCTAAACGAATTGTATTTGCGGAAGCAGATCATCTTGATGTTTTAAAAGCAGCTCAAATTGTAAAAGATGAAGGAATTGGTTTTCCTATACTTTTGGGGAGAAAAGAGGTGATAAAAGAATTGATGGCCGAGATCGATTTTGAAGAAGATGGAGTGGATATTATCGATCCGAAATCAGACGAAGAAGACGAACACAGAAATAACTACGCTCAAAAATACTGGGAAACCAGGCATAGAAACGGTGTAACCAAATATGATGCTGATAAATTGATGCGGGAACGTAACTATTTTGCGGCCATGATGGTAAATGAAGGAGATGCTGATGCATTGCTTTCCGGTTATTCACGTGCCTATCCAACGGTGGTTAAACCTATGCTGGAATTAATTGGGATGGCTAAAGGGATATCCAGGGTTGCGGCAACCAATGTTATGAATACTTCCAGAGGACCTATTTTTATTAGTGATACCTCTATTAATATAGATCCACCGGCAAAAGATCTTGCAAAGATCGCTCAAATGACGGCAAGAACAGTGCAGATGTTTGGAATGGAGCCTGTGATCGCGATGATCTCGTATGCTAATTTTGGTTCTTCCAAAGACCCAAGAGCGAGAAAAGTGAAAGATGCGGTTTCGTATTTACATAGATTCCACCCCGAATTGAATGTGGATGGTGAGTTACAGACAGATTTTGCTCTGAATCGCGAAATGCTTGAGAACAAGTTTCCTTTTTCAAAACTGGCAGGAAAGAAGGTGAATACACTTATTTATCCTGATCTGGATTCTGCCAATAGTACTTATAAGTTGATCAAGGAACTGAATAATGTTGATTCTATCGGGCCTATCATGATGGGAATGAAGAAACCGGTACATATTCTTCAGCTTGGAGCGAGTGTGGAAGAGATGGTGAATATGGCGGCTGTAGCAGTGGTAGATGCTCAGGAGAAAGAAAAGAAACTCAAAAAATAATTTATAAATACGCTCAAATTAAAAGGCAGAAACTCAATTTCTGCCTTTGTTTTATTTTACTACTTTTGAGATCGAACACAAGGTTTTTTCATGATTCATCATTTAAAGGGACAGTTAATTGAAAAAAATCCAACGTATGTTGTTATAGAATGCAGCGGAATTGGATATACTGTAAATATTTCACTTCATACTTATTCGCTAATTCCCGATTCTGAAGCAGTAAGTTTATACACTTACCTGCAGGTAAAAGAAGACTCTCATACCCTGTATGGCTTTATCGAAAAATCTGAAAGAGAGATATTTAAACTTCTTATCTCGGTTTCAGGAGTTGGAACCAGTACGGCCAGAATGATGTTATCATCCCTTCAGCCAAGAGAAGTAATAGATGCAATAGCCTCTGGAGATGTATCAACGATACAAAGCGTAAAAGGAATAGGTGCAAAAACCGCACAAAGGGTGATTTTAGATCTTAAGGATAAGGTGATAAAAGTTCTTGGCGATGACGAAGTTTTTGTGTCTCAAAACAATACAAATAAGGAAGAAGCGTTATCAGCTTTAGAGATCTTAGGTTATAACCGACGCCAGGCTGGTAAAGTTGTAGAAAAGATTGTAAAAGAAGATCCCGAATCTACAGTAGAATCTATTATAAAACTGGCTCTTAAAAAGCTGTAAGTAAATTGAGGAACATTTACCCAAAGTTATCTTTACCGGTACGCCTAACTTTCCTGATATTACTGGTATTTTCGTTGGATTCTGTGGCCCAGGAAACGCCTCAGGATACCACCAGCACGGGCTATGCCCTTGGCCAGATAAGTCTTCCCAATCCCGAAAGTATTGTTTCTAAATATGAATATGACCCTGTCTTAAACCGATATTTTTATAAGGAAAGCCTTGGGAATATCAACTTAGGATTGCCTTTGGTCCTTACACCGCAAGAGTTTGAGGATCTTGTAATGGAAGAAGAAATGCGTAATTATTTTAAACTGAAAAATGATGCGCTAAGTGGAAGAAAGGAAGGAGCAGAGGATATTCAAAAAGATTTATTGCCAGATTTTTACGTGAATAGCAATTTCTTTGAAACCATTTTTGGAGGATCTGAAATTAATATTGTACCTCAGGGTTCTGTAGAATTAGATCTTGGAATTTTATATACCAAGCAGGATAACCCCGCATTTTCTCCCAGGAATCGAAGAAATCTTTCTTTCGATTTTGATCAGCGTATTAGTTTGAGTTTACTGGGGCAAATTGGAGAAAGACTCAAGGTAACTGCAAATTATGATACTGAATCAACCTTCGATTTCCAGAACCAGTTAAAACTGGAATACACCCCCAACGAAGATGATATTGTTCAAAAAATTGAAGTAGGTAATGTAAATATGCCTCTCAATAACGCTTTGATCCAGGGAGCGCAAAGCCTTTTTGGTTTTAAGACTGAATTGCAGTTCGGGAAAACAAGGATTACCGGGGTATTTTCAGAACAGAAGTCAGAACGAAGAACCGTGAATGTGGAAGGCGGAGCAACGGTGGAAGACTTTGAGAAATTTGCCCTTGATTACGATCAGGATCGTCACTTTTTCCTGTCGCATTATTTCCGGGATACGTATGATGAAGCACTTGAAAACTATCCTTTTATAAATACGAATATTCAAATTAAACGAATTCAGGTTTGGGTAACCAACCGAACCAATAATATTCAGAATATCCAGGATACCCGAAATATTGTAGCCATACAGGATCTTGCAGAAACTAATGTGCCTGGTAATATAGGTTTGGATACACCACCTCCGGGGTTCTTTAATCAGCCTTCAGGAGCATTTCCAGATAACAAGGTCAATGACTTTAATCCCTTCGGAATAACCGGTCCGGGAGAGACTGTTCTTACACCAGCGATCAGGGATATCGCAACCGTAAACCAAGGGTTTGGTCCGGTTACGGTTTCTGAAGGAACAGATTATGCGAAACTTGAAAATGCGCGTCAGCTAAAACCTTCTGAATATACCGTAAACACGCAGCTTGGTTATATATCCTTAAACCAGAGATTAAGCAATGATGAGGTGTTGGGTGTGGCTTATCAATATACCATAAACGGGCAGGTATATCAGGTTGGTGAATTTGCAAATGATGGGGTGAATGCAAACAACGATGATACTGGTGAAATTCCTGATACGGGGACAAATTCAAGAGCAAGTCAGAATCTGGTGGTGAAACTGCTTAAAAGTACAATCACCAATGTGAATGAGCCCATCTGGGATTTGATGATGAAAAACATCTATTTCGTAGGGGCTAATCAGCTGGAGCCGCAGGATTTCAGAATGAATATTCTTTATACCGATCCACAACCTGTAAATTATATAAGACCGGTTGATGGGACAATCCTTCCTGAGGATGTCAGCGAAACATCTTTGCTTCGTGTTTTTAAACTGGACCAGTTAAACACGAACGGCGATCCCATTAATGGAGGAGATGGTTTCTTTGATTATGTGCCACAGATTACCATTGATTCTCAAAATGGAAATATAATCTTTACTACGGTAGAGCCTTTTGGTCGTCATTTATTTGAAAAACTGGATGATAATCCTAATGGCGGGACCGAAGATTATAATATTCCCGAGACCTGGAATGAGAACCAACAAAAATATGTGTTCCGGGCGATGTATCGCACTACCAAAACTCAGGCAGAACAGGAAGAAGCAGATAAAAATAAATTTCAATTAAAGGGTAGGTATAAATCTGCGGAGGTTGAAGGTATCCCAATTGGTTATAATTTACCACCGGGTTCGGTTACTGTTACTGCCGGAGGAAGGATCCTTCAGGAAGGTGTGGATTATGTGGTGAATTACGAGTTAGGGCGTGTGCAGATCCTTGACGAAGCTTTACTGGCTTCTGATATTCCAATCCAGGTGAATACTGAAAATAATGCACTTTTCGGTCAGCAAACCAAGCGATTTACCGGGATTAATGTAGAGCATCAGTTCAATGAAAATTTCCTTATTGGCGGTACGTTTATTAATCTTAAAGAGCGTCCCTTAACACAAAAGGCGAATTATGGATATGAGCCTATAAATAATACCATTCTCGGTCTTAATTTCAATTATAGTACTGAAGTTCCGTTTCTAACAAGAATGGTAAATAAACTTCCGAATATAGATACCGATGTTAAGTCCAATGTTTCTATTCGTGGAGAATTTGCTTACCTGGTTCCCGGAACTCCGGCTTCAGATGATTTTGGTGGAAAAGCCACCACCTATATCGATGATTTTGAAGCTTCTCAAACTTCCATAGATATTAATAATCCTTTAAGTTGGGAGCTTTCCAGTGTGCCATTAGGTTTTGGAGGTGAACTTGGAAATGGGGATCTTGGTGTTGGAAATAAAAGAGCGAAAATGTCGTGGTATACGATAGATCCTATTTTTTATAGCAATAATAGGCCTAATGGTATCAGCGATTCAGATATTTCAAACTATGCCACCAGAAGGGTTTCGCTAAATGAAATATTCCCGAATACCGATGTGGTGCAGGGACAACCCCAGGTGGTTTATACCATGGATGTTGCTTATAATCCTTCTCAACGTGGTCCGTATAATTACAACCCTGCAGCAGCAGGGGGTAATACCTTGCCGAATCCAAAAAATAATTTTGGTGGGATCATGAGGTCGATCAATACTACCAATTTTGAACAATCTAATGTTGAGTATATTCAGTTCTGGGTAATGGACCCTTATATCTATCCTGAGAATTCAGGAAGAACCGGTGGTACTATCAATTTTAACCTGGGTAATATTTCTGAAGATGTTCTTAAGGATGGTAGAAAACAATATGAGAATGGATTGCCGGAACTCGAAGGTGAAGCGAATACGATAAATACGGCTTTTGGTGCTGTGCCGGCAGATAACTCCCTGGTCTATGCTTTCGATTCTGAAGGAGATGCCAGGACAAGACAGGATGCGGGTTATGATGGACTGCTTGATGCTGCTGAAGCAACAAAATTTTCAGATTTCGCAGGTCTTCCCGATCCATCGGCCGATAACTACCAGTACTTTCTGAATACAGACGGAGGGATTGTTCAGCGTTACCAAAATTATAACGGGACCCAGGGAAATTCTCCCACACAGGTCACCAATACTAATAGGGGAAACACCACATTGCCGACTACCGAGGATATTAACCGTGATAACACGATGAATACTATTAACAGTTATTTTGAATATGAAATCCCGTTTTTCCAGGGAATGAATATCGATAATAACCAGTATATCACCGATGTTAAAGAATTAACCACGACGCTTCGTAATGGCCAGGAACTTCCGGTTAGATGGGTTCAGTTTAAAGTGCCAATTTTTGAACCTACAGATGCTGTGGGTGGAATTGCAGATTTCAGGTCTATCCGCTTTATAAGAATGTTCCTAACCGATTTTCAGGATCCAACCATTCTAAGATTTGGAACCATGGATCTTGTTAGAGGTGATTATCGAAGATATACACAAAGTCTTTTTGAAGACCGAACTCAGGTAGAAAACCCTAATACTTTATTTGAGGTGAATGCGGTAAACATTGAAGAGAATGAAAATCGCCAGCCTATACCTTACGTATTGCCTCCAGGAGTACAACGCGAAGAACTTTACCAGACTAACTCCAATATCAGGCAAAATGAGCAGTCTCTTTCTTTAAAGGTTTGCGATTTGGAGCCTCAGGATGCAAGGGCGGTTTACAAGAATTTCCAGATAGATATGCGTCAGTATAAAAACCTGGAAATGTTCCTGCATGCCGAGTCACTGGTAAACAGGCAGCCTTTAAAGGCAGGTCAGTTGGTAGCTTTTGTTAGAATTGGAACAGATTTTAGTGATAACTTTTATCAGGTTGAAATTCCACTTTCTCCTACCTTATTTGGAGCTTCAACTCCCGGAGAGATCTGGCCCGAGGTAAACCGGTTAAATTTGGAACTGGATCTTTTACAGGAAATAAAAACTGCGGTTTTGGGAGATCCTTCTTTAAATTCTACCGATCTGAATTTCTTTACCGATGAACTTCAGCCGGTAGATGCAGAGGCACCTTATGATATTGGCAGACTTAGAATTGGGGTAAAGGGAAATCCAAGTTTTGGTAATGTGAGGCTTCTAATGGTTGGTGTTAAGAATGGAACGCGGGTAGATGGTGTTGCTGATCTTTGTGGTGAAGTTTGGTTCAACGAATTACGACTTTCAGATCTTAAGAATGAAGGAGGTTGGGCCGGAGTGGTGAGCATGGATAGTAACCTGGCCGATTTTGCAAATATTTCAGCCACTGGAAGAAGAAGCACCGTTGGCTTCGGAAGTATTGAGCAGGGGCCGAATCAACGAAGCAGAGAAGATCTGAAGCAATATGATTTTGTGACGAATGTGAATATGGGGCAGTTGCTACCGGAAAAATGGGGGGTTAAAGTTCCAGTGAACTATAGCAGAGGAGAAGAGTTAATTACCCCAAAATACGATCAGGAATTTTTAGATGTAGAACTGGAAACGAGGCTGGATAATATTGTAGATTCAGAAGAAAGAGACCGGGTTGAAAAACAATCTCAGTCGTATACAAAGAGACAGAGTATAAATGTGATCGGTCTTAGAAAAGAAAGGGTGGGCGAAAAGAAACCTATGCCTTATGATATTGAAAATTTTGCCTTTTCTACCTCATACAATCAGGTGGATCATCGTGATTTTGAGATTGAAGAAAGTCTGGATCAGAGTGTTCGTGTGGGTGGAACCTATGAATTCAATTTTCCGGAAAAGACCGTGGAGCCTTTAAAGAATCTTGCTGTGCTAGATAGCAGCGATTATCTGGCAATTTTTAGAGATTTTAATATTAATTATCTTCCTTCTAATATCAATGCAAGTTCAAATATATTCAGGCAGTACAACGAACAAAGATTCAGATCACTGGATTTGAGTGATGAAGATATTGGTATTCCCACGCTTTATCAAAGAAACTATCTTTTTGACTGGCAGTACGGGGTAAATTATAATCTTACCAGATCCCTGAGTTTTGCTTTTAATGCCAGCAATAACAGGATCATTAGGAATTATATAGATGAAGAAGGTTTTGCCGATGATTCCATAGGTCTATGGAACGATTTCTTCAATATTGGAGAGCCTAATTTGCATTATCAGACCCTGCAGGTTAATTACCAGTTGCCTTTTGATAAGATTCCTGTTCTTAAGTTTATAAAAACAACATATTCCTATACCGGAGATTTTCAGTGGCAGCGCGGTTCAAGAATTTATCAGCAGCTGGAAGGGGTTCCTGATATTGGTAACAGTATTCAAAACTCGAATACACACCAGATAAATGCGAGCCTGAATTTACAGGATCTTTATAATTATGTTGGCCTGGTAGAAAAGAAGTCTCAAAGCGCCGGAAAAAGTATAAAGGAAAGGAGTAAAGGGGTGCCAACTTTAGGGCCACCGGATGAAAAGCAAGAGGAAAAAGAAGAGAAAGCCGCTCCTAAGCCAAAAGGTAATAAGGGCTACAACACTTTTATTGATATAGTAACCGGGATAAAAACATTTCAGTTAAATTATAGAAATAGCCGCGGAATTTTTCTTCCAGGGTATACTGAAAGTATCGGGTTTATGGGCACCTTCAGGCCAACGGCAGGCTTTACCTTCGGTTTCCAGGATGATATTCGATATATGGCGGCAGAAAGAGGCTGGTTAACATTATTCCAGAATTTTAATCAGCAATATACGGCTCTTAAGAATGAGCAGTTAGATTATCAGGCGGGTATGGATTTCCTTCCAGATCTTACTATTGAACTTACAGGAAGAAAGACTTTTGCTGAAAATTATTCAGAGAACTATCGCGTTAATCCTGCAACTTTAGAATATCAGTCTTTAACACCGTATACGTACGGAAACTTCAATATTTCCACAATTCTTATTGGGACTTCTTTCAATCAGTCGACGGAAGCTAGTTCTGCAACTTTTGAAATTTTTAGGGAGAATAGAATTCAGGTGGCCAGAAGACTGGCTGCTGCAAGAGGATTGGATCCGAATGATGTGGATGAAGAAGGTTATCCACGAGGAATCGGGAAAACGAACCAGGCGGTTCTATTGCCAGCTTTTATTGCAGCATATTCCGGGAAGGACCCGGGCAACGTAAAACTGGGTGCGTTCAGAGATGTGCCAATTCCTAACTGGAATATTAAGTATACCGGATTAATGAGGTTAGCCTGGTTCCGGGATAAATTCAGAAGGTTTTCTGTAAATCACGGTTATCGCGCAGATTATACCTTGAATCAATTTCAAACGAATCTGGATTACGATCCTGCCAATCCTGAAGAACTCAACCAGGCAGGTGATTTTAAAAATCCTATTCTTTATTCAAACCTTGTACTAACTGAACTTTTTACACCACTTGCCCGGGTAGATTTTGAAACTAAGGGGAATATCCAGATCCTTGCTGAGATAGCGAAAGATCGCTCGCTTGCCTTCAGTTTTGATAATAATCTTCTAACTGAATATAGCGGAAATGAATATACTGTTGGGCTAGGATACCGATTAAAGGATCTAAAAATAGCCACTGCTCTGGGGGGTAGAAGAAGAATTTTAAGTAGTGATCTTAATTTTAGAGCTGATGTTTCTTATAGAAAGAACCGCACCATTGTGAGGTATCTTGATCTTGCGAACGCTCAAACGATTTCCGGTCAGGATATATGGTCTATCAATTTCAAGACAGATTATGCCTTAACAAGGAATTTAACGGCCAGATTCTATTATGATCATACATTTTCAGAATATGCCGTTTCTACCGCATTCCCTCAAACCACTATTAGATCTGGATTTACATTGATATATAATTTCGGAAATTAACGAAGGCTTGTTTGAACAATTCGGCTAAAAAACTAACTTTGCCATCTTATAAAACTATACTATGAATATTCCACAAGAATTAAAATACACAAAAGACCACGAGTGGGTTAAAATAGAAGGCGACATCGCAACTATAGGAGTTACAGATTTTGCCCAGGGCGAGCTTGGGGATATCGTATATGTTGAGGTAGAAACTCTTGACGAAACTCTTGAGAAAGAAGAGGTTTTCGGAACTGTTGAAGCTGTGAAGACCGTTTCAGATCTTTATATGCCACTCTCCGGGGAGATCATTGAGTTTAATGATAGTCTTGAAGATGAGCCGGAAAAAGTTAATGAAGATCCTTACGGAGAAGGATGGATGATAAAAATCAAACTTTCAGATACTTCTGAACTGGATGCTCTTTTATCTGCAGATGATTATAAGGAAGTAGTTGGTAGCTAAAGTATTTTTATTTGCCGCGCTGCTCTATACCAGTGCCATTACTTATTTTTCACTCATCGTAATGGACTTCAAGGTGAGCGTTGCCGGTTTTGATCCTACAGACAAAATGCTCCATGCCGGGGCATATTTGTTTTTAGCTTTCTTGTGGAAGCTGTTTTTTGTTTTTCAAAAATCTGATTTTAAGCGATATACCTCCAATTTAATGTGGGTCGCGCTCGCTTGCTTTGTATTTGGTATGTTGATTGAGGTTTTGCAGGGGACCTTAACCGATTACAGAACACCCGATTGGTGGGATGTTCTGGCCAATTCTACAGGAGTAGTACTTGCTGTTTTATTTTTCATGGCCATGGCGCCAATAGTGAAAAAGCTTAGGCGGAAAGTAGCCTAGCTTAATCATAACCTTTCTGAACTGCTCTTTTATGGAAGGAGCAATTATGCAATTTTTATGCAAAGGAAATGATTGTTGAAGAGAATGCTGAATGTGTGAGTTCTAAAATCTGTAACTTTGTAAATAAGAACTTAGATACAGGATTTGTTGCTCAGTTAGGGCGTAGTGGTACGAATCTTGTACTTCTTAGGAATGTAGTGGGCAAGATGGTATTGTCAACTGGATACAAATCAGCGCCACTTAAACTCAAACTGAACTTGAAAAAGACTAAGAAGGTTGATAGGAAAAAAGCTTGAAACGGAGCTTGGTCTTTCTGGAAGGAAAGTTGTCCTCGTTCTCTTTGCGATACCAATTAAGTTTAGAGTTCCAGTGATGATTTTAAGTAATTTAGGAATTTACTGAAGTTTTAATCACTTATTATCCCAGATAAATTTAGTTTTTTAGAAAAAATCTTTATTTTAGCAACCCTTAACAATATAACGCATTATGGAACCTAAGAAAAATCCAAAGGCTAATTTGAACAGAAACAGTGTTTTCTTTTTACAACTTGGTCTTATTGTAGTTCTGTTTATAACCTGGAGGGCGATTGAGTGGAAAACTTATGACCCTGAAAATATAGATATAGGACAGGTGAATATGGACGCCCTTGATGAAGAGGATGTGCCAATTACTGAAATGCAGAATACGCCACCTCCACCACCTCCACCGCCACCGGCACCTGAAGTTATCGAGGTTGTAGAGGATGAGGAAGAAGTGGAAGAAGACGAAATTCAGTCTACTGAAACTAACCTCGATGAGATCGTGGAAGTGGAAGAAGTTGTTGAGGCTCCTGTAGAGGAGGAGGTAGAAGATGTTCCGTTTGCGGTTATTGAAGATGTGCCAATCTTCCCTGGTTGTGAAAACTTAAGTAACAACAATGAGCGTAAGAAGTGTATGAGTGAAAAGATCTCTAAGTATGTAAACAAAGAGTTTGATACAGATCTTGGAGCTGAACTTGGATTAACCGGTATTAACCGTGTAATCGTTCAGTTTAGAATTGACGAAAAAGGAAATATTGGTCAGGTAAGAGCGCGTGCTCCTCACCCTAGACTTGAGCAGGAAGCTGCGAGAGTGATCAACAGCTTGCCTAAGATGAAACCAGGTAAGCAACGTGGTAAACCGGTAGGGGTTATGTACTCGCTTCCAATTGCTTTTAAAGTTCAGGACTAATAATCCAATTACTATATAATTTAAATCCCGGCATATGTCGGGATTTTTTATTTTATATAAATTCCCTTTTAGGAAAAAATGTATATTACACCCATAAAACTATAGGTCCCCGCTGTATGAAGTATATTTTACTTCTCTCTTTTGTTATTTTAAGTTTTCAGGTTTCCGCTCAGGATACCAATTTGTCTTCTGAATTATATCCGGAATTTCCAGAGTGTGAAAATATCGATTATGCTCAACAGCCTGATTGTTTCAATAGAACACTCGTAACTTATATTAAAGATAATTTCCAGGTTCCTGAAATAGTGAAAAATGAAGGCTATAAAGGACAGCTTACTATAATTTTTGAAGTTGATGAGGAGGGTGTTTTTCAGCTCATCTATCTTGATGCTGCTTATGATGAATTAAAGGAAGAGACAAAACGTGTTTTTGAGTCGCTTCCTAAATTAAAACCTGCTACTTATAACGGCAGGCCAATTCATATGCAATTCAAAATGCCGTTAAGAATACCACTTCAGAATAATACTGTTGTTGAGCCTCTAAAGGAAGAAAATAAAATAGAAGTTAAGAAAGAGGATGGAAACTTTCAGGTTCCTGAAGACGAAAACGTGCTTACCGAATATGAAAGAATAAAATCTGATGACTTTGAAAGTCCAAGATATACAAGCCAGATAAATATTCCACTTTCTCATGAATTTTATAGCAGGTTTGATGCTCAGTTCAATCAGATAGGAACCAATACTCATTCAGCATCCAAGCCTTTAATGTTTAGCGAGGTGAATCCATATTATGATTTTGAGGCTCATCGTAACGAACTGCTTCAGAATAGATCTACCTGGGCGGGTAAGAAATTATGGAATGAGCACCTGGTGAGGTTTCAAACAGAAGATTACTGGTTTACGATAGATCCCGGTTTTGATCTTCAGATAGGAAAAGACTTTGAACAAACCGACCATGATTTTACTTATAATAACGGCCGGGAGTTTATTATTCAGGGTGGTCTTGGTAAAAAGTTCAACTTCTATTCAGTGATCTATGAAAGCCAGGGGAGATTCGCAGAATATTATAACAGGTTTGCAGAATCTATTAGCCCTGCAGGAGGTGATCCCGCTATCATTCCGGGGCGTGGTGTTGCCAAGACTTTTATGGATGATGGTTATGATTATCCTGTAGCTGAAGGCTATCTGTCTTTTACTCCGTCCGATTTTATTAATATTCAGTTTGGTCACGGGAATAATTTTATTGGAGATGGATACAGATCTTTGATTCTTAGTGACAATCCTTCGCCTTACCCATATTTAAAACTGAATACGAAATTCTGGAAGATCAAGTACACGAATACCTGGATGTCTTTAAGGGATGTTCGTCCTGCTGTAGTTAACAGTGGCTCCTATAGAACAAAATATATAGCCAACCATTATTTGAGTTTGAATGTAACCAAAAGATTGAATCTTGGATTTTTCGAGTCGGTAATGTGGGAAAATGATAATGATCGTGGTTTTGACATTAATTATCTAAACCCGGTGATTTTTTACAGGGCTATTGAATTTGCTACCGGTGCTGATGGTGGAAATGCGATAATCGGACTTACTGGGAAATATAAAATTTCGAATCAAATGTATGCTTATGGGCAATGGTTGATCGATGAATTTTCCTCCGGGGATGTTTTTGGAGGTGAAGGTAGTTGGAAAAACAAACTTGGATTTCAGGCGGGAATTAAATATTTCAATGCTTTTAATGTAGATAATCTTTATTTGCAGGCGGAATATAATCAGGTGAGGCCATATACTTACTCTCATAATTCTATTACTCTTAATTACGGGCATAATAACCAGTCCATGGCTCATTTATGGGGTGCGAATTTTAGAGAATTTATCGGAATTGCTCGTTATAAGAAAGAACGTTGGTATGGTAGTGCTAAACTTATCTATGGGAAAAGAGGTTTCGATTATTCGGAAAAAGGAGATTATTACGGGCAGGATATTTATAGAAATGAAGAAGATCGTCCGTTTGATACCGGCGTAAAAATAGGTCAGGGAAATACGGCAAATTCATTCTATACTGAGCTGGAATCCGGTTATATCGTTAATCCGACCACAAACCTGAAGTTATTCGCGAGCTTCATTTATCGTAATTTTAATACGCAAACGAATACCGCTACTCAATTTGATAATTCAACTACCTGGATAAATTTTGGTCTTAGAACCGATATCTTTAATTGGTATTTTGATTATTAGAGATTTTTGCTGCTGAAAATTAACACATTGCCTTCCTTGCTAAAACCTAATTAAGGAGTATCTTTGCGCCAGTTAAAAAAAAGCTTTTTTTGAGCAACACTCGCGTACATAATTCCAACGCTTCCATACTATCAGATTTTAAGGAAATAACCAAAATGAGACTGGCTATTAGTGTAGTCTTTTCTTCAGTTGCAGGGTATTTTTTAGGGGCTGATAATATAGACTTCGTGGTGGTTACTTTGCTGGCTATTGGTGGTTATCTAATGGTGGGGGCCTCGAACGCTTATAATCAGATTATTGAGCGAAACCTCGATGCTCTGATGGATCGTACTAAAAACAGACCGCTTCCCGCAGGAAGAATGTCAGTTCCCACAGCTTTTACCATTGCCAGTATTTTTACAGTATTAGGACTGGTAGTTCTGTATATCATCAACCCTAAAACGGCAATGTTTGGTGCAATAAGTATCTTTCTTTATGTGAGTATTTATACGCCACTAAAAACCAAAACGCCACTTTCAGTTTTTGTAGGAGCTTTTCCGGGAGCGATCCCTTTTATGTTGGGTTGGGTTGCCGCAACAGGAAAGTTTAGTATAGAGCCCGGAACTTTATTTATGATTCAGTTCTTCTGGCAATTTCCTCATTTTTGGGCCATAGGGTGGTGGTTGTTTGATGATTATAAGAAAGGTGGATTTTTTATGCTCCCAACCGGAAAACGAGATAAAGGAACAGCTGTTCAGATAATCCTGTATACATTCTGGACAATAATAGTTTCTCTGGTTCCTGTGTTCGGTGTAACCGGGAAGCTTTTCCTAACTCCTGTTTCCGGAGTGATTATATTACTTCTGGGGCTGGGAATGCTTTACTATGCATTCAAACTCTTTAAAGAAAAAACAGCTGAGGCTGCTAAAAAATTAATGTTTGCAAGTGTTTCTTATATCACGCTGCTTCAAATAGTTTACGTACTGGATAAATTTATTAGACAATGGATTTAACTCAAGGATCTACTGAGAAAAAATATGGCCGGGCAAAGAAAATGATGCTCTGGTTTGGTATAATAAGTATGGTGATGACCTTTGCAGGTCTTACCAGTGCTTATGTAGTAAGTAAAAACAGGCCAGATTGGCTTACCGATTTTCAATTGCCAATCTCTTTTTTATGGAGTACTATAGTTATTATGGTTAGCAGTGGTACGCTGATTCTAAGTAAGCGCATGATTAAAGAGGGAAACCGCAAGAATGCTACTGCCTTCCTAATAGGTACGTTGGTGCTTGCAATTTGCTTTATAGTGTTTCAGTTTTATAGCTTTTCTGAAATTATTAAAGAGGGGTATTATTTCACAGGTAGTGAGAGTACGATTACCACTTCTTTTATATATGTATTGGTTCTGGCGCATTTAGCACACCTCGCAATAGGTATAATAGTGCTTTTGGTGTTAATTTATAACCATTTTAAACAACGCTATAAGGCTGGACAAATGCTTGGATTTGAGCTAGGTGCGACCTTCTGGCATTTTGTAGACCTGTTGTGGCTTTACTTGATTTTGTTTTTATATTTCTTTAGATAATAAAATTGCGTATTTTTGCGCATCCTTTAACATTAAAATACTTCTATGGAGGCTACTGTCGTTAGAACAGGCACAGAAGGAAAAACCTGGGGTGGTGGTAATGAACCACTAAAAGCAAGTTACGGAAAAATGATGATGTGGTTTTTCATCCTTTCCGATGCTTTAACATTTTCAGGATTCCTTGCCGCTTATGGTTTTTCAAGGTTTAAATTTATTGATTCCTGGCCAATCGCCGATCAGGTCTTTACACACTTCCCGTTTTTACATGGGGTAGATGCTCCAATGTATTATGTGGCATTTATGACGTTTGTACTGATCTTTTCCTCGGTAACAATGGTGCTTGCCGTAGATGCAGGGCATTATTTAAATAAGAAAAAAGTTACTATTTATATGGGGCTAACCATTCTTGGTGGTCTTATTTTCGTTGGTTCCCAGGCATGGGAATGGAGTACTTTTATTAAAGGTGAATATGGAGCTGTTACCACCAAAGGAGGTAATATTCTTCAATTGATCGATACAGAAGGCGAGCGTGTGGCAATCTCTGATATTGCCGTTCCAATGGAAGATAGTAGAGTTGAAGATGCCAGAAGTAACGGGATTTGGTTTGAATCTGGTAGCAGTCTTCCATCGTATAGTTTTGAAGAGGTGAAAGCAGGAGTTATCGCTAATGAGAATGTACTCATCAGAACACAAGTGAATGATGAAAATGGTCAAAAGACGGTGCTTTCCAGAGAAGAATCTTTGAGCAAATTAAATAGTGATGGAGTTGGAATTGTGGAAGGTGCAAACCTGGAGCATAACGAATATGGTCCGCCATTATTCGCAGACTTTTTCTTCTTTATAACTGGTTTCCACGGTTTCCACGTATTTTCCGGGATTGTAATTAACATTATTATCTTCTTTAATGTTGTTATTGGAACTTACGATCGTCGTAAAAATTATGAGATGGTTGAAAAAGTTGGACTTTATTGGCACTTTGTAGACCTTGTATGGGTATTTGTATTCACATTCTTTTACCTGGTTTAATTCAGAAATAAATAAATATGGCTCACGATACTACACATCATCAATCGGCTAGCAAAAGGATCTGGACAGTTTTCGGAATTCTTTCGGTAGTAACTATTATAGAAGTTTTCCTGGGGATTGTAAAACCTGAATTTTTAACTCATACCTTTCTTGTAGGGATGAGGTTATTAAACTGGATTTTTATAATTCTAACAATATATAAGGCCTATTATATTGCCTGGGCATTCATGCATCTTGAACATGAAACAAAAGGTTTAAGAAGAGCAATTGTTTGGACTTCAATATTCTTAATCTGTTATTTAATCTTTATTCTTTTAACCGAGGGAGGCTATATCTACGAGGTTTATAAGAATGGTTTCGTAGCCTGGGATTTCTAACAAAAGTTAAAAGCATTGGAAAAGGCGGTTTTATGAAACCGTCTTTTTATTTTTGTAGCCCTTTGTAAAACTGGAATTTCATCTTATGAAAAAGTTTCTGGTACTCGGAATACTGTTCGCTCTTCCTATTACAGCATATTTGTTTTTTGCTTCAGGTAAAAACAATTTTGCCAAACTGCCCACTTTAACTGAAAATGTAAAGGATGTATCTACATTTTCTGCTAATTCCAATAATAAAATAAGCTTTCAGGATCACATAAGCGTGGTCGCATTCTTTGGATCTGATCTTGAGAAGATCAAGGGTAATGCTTTTAACCTCGATAAAAAGATCCTGGAAAAATATTATGATTTTGATGATTTTCAATTTGTGCTCGTTTTGCCCGAAAAAGCCAGGCAGGAAACAGATGCGTTTGTTCAGGAGTTTAAGAAAATTACAGAATCATCGAAATGGAAAATTGTCTACGCCAGTCCTGGAGATGTAAAAGAAGTTTTCAATAGCTTTAATACTCCCCATCAACTTGATGAAAACGCATATTCTCCCTATGTTTTTATAGTGGATAAGGAGGGGAACTTGCGAGGTAGGGATGAAGATGAGGACCATGGTAAGTTATATGGCTATGATTCCCGATCGGTTGCAGAGCTTAATAATAAAATGAATGACGATGTAAAGGTGATTTTAGCTGAATATAGATTGGCATTGAAAAAAAATAACCCTGATAGAAAGAAATAGACGCGATGAAAAATTACTCATATATAGGAGTGTCACTTGTTATCCTTGTTTTTGGGATCATTTTTATTCCCAGGATTATTGATAGAATAAATAACGATGAAGTAGTCTCATCGGAAAGATTGAACCAAAAGAGAAAGAAAAATACTGGAGACTCCGGAAAACCTCTCTCATACATTGAAATTAACGGAGAAAAGAAGAAGGCACCTGAATTTAGTTTTATAAATCAGGATGGAGATACCATTACCAATGAAGATTATAAAGGCAAAGTTTATTTGGTAGAGTTCTTTTTTACCACCTGTCCCACTATTTGTCCAGTAATGAACAGGAACCTCGTAGATATTCAGAATGAATTTAAGAAAGAGGATAATTTTGGTATCGCTTCTTTTTCTATAGATCCAGCTCATGATACTCCGGAGGTTCTGAAGGAATATGCAGACAATTATGGAATAAATCAGGACAATTGGAATCTCATGACTGGTGATCGTGAAAAAATTTATGCTCTTGCTAATAAAGGTTTTGGGTTGTATGCCGGGGAAGATACTCAGGCGGCAGGTGGGTTCGCGCATCAGGGTATGTTTGCTCTGGTAGACAAAGAAGGATACATTAGATCCAGAACAGACGAGTTTGGAAATCCTTTGATATACTACAGAGGTTCGGTTGAAAGAAACAAGAGTGTTGCTGAGGGTGAAGCCGAGCCACAAATTGATATGTTAGTTGAGGATATAAAGAAATTACTTTGAAAACGACTTTAAAAACTTCTGATCGGGTAGCAATCCCGGTTATTATAGCGCTTTCTATAGCTGTACCTGTAATTGTTCTAATATTAATGTTGCTTCCGGAACGCTATAATATTTTTGGAGCCGATACCATTACATTTCCTTTGTTTCATGGAGTGCTTAATTTTTTAACGGCAGTTCTTTTGATTATAGGTTATTTCTTTATGAAAGCCGAGAAATATATTAAGCATAGAAATACCATGATAGCTGCATTTTGTTTATCGGCAATATTTCTGGTTAGCTATGTTTTGTCCAAGATTAGCAATGAGCCTGTGCCTTACGGCGGGGAAGGGATTCTTAGATATGTCTATTTTTTCATATTAATTACGCACATAGTTCTTTCAGCGATCATAGTGCCCCTGGTGTTGTTCACTATGTACAGAGGTTTAAGCGGACAATATTCGAAACATGCCAAAATTGCCCGATGGACATTTCCCATTTGGCTTTATGTAGCGATTACAGGGGTTCTTGTTTTCCTATTTATGATGCCTTATTATTGATTTTTGACCTTTATTGATTAAATTTGAATAGATTCGATTAATGAGCGAGACGATGAAGAATTTTAAATATTTAATTCCAATCTTTTTAATTTTCCTGCTATTGCCGGCCTTTGCTGATGCCCAATGCGCTATGTGCAGAGCCGTGCTGGAAAGTGAGACAGATCAAAGTGCTGCCAAAGGAATCAATGACGGGATACTTTATCTAATGATATTTCCTTACCTATTGATTGGCGGGGTAGGTTACTTCATTTACCGATCCCGAAAGAATAATAGAAAACCTTCTTCCGAAGCCTAGTCTTTTTTAAATTTACTAATTAGCAAATCCTGAATTTTTACTCGGCGGAATTGCTGTTCCCTCTATGTTATTGAAAATAATCTAACTGAAGTTATATACAATCTTCAATGCCGTGCTGTAATTCCTATGTTTCCTGGGGTTTACCTTCATCAAGATATGACTTATCAGTTTTTTGGATCATTGATAATTTTACTGTGTATGTAAAGTTAACATGAAGATTATGTGCTTTTTACTTAATTGCTGTAACATTTTATTTTTTTTATAGTCTTATAAGTAGGATACCTGTTTTCCTATTTTAAAAACCATCAAGCATCAATCATGATCGAAATTTCAAATCTTCACAAATCCTATAAAATGGGATCGAATTCTCTTCACGTTCTGAAGGGTATAAATCTAAAAGTTAAAGAGGGAGAACTTGTCTCTATTATGGGTTCTTCAGGATCAGGAAAGTCTACACTGCTCAATATTCTTGGGATGTTAGATGAGGCAGATGAGGGAGAATATATATTGGATGGTGTTCCAATTAAAAATCTCAACGAGAAAAAGGCGGCAAAATATCGAAATAAATTTTTAGGCTTTATTTTTCAATCATTCAACCTTATTTCTTATAAAACTGCTCTGGATAATGTAGCCTTGCCGCTATACTACCAGGGATTTCCGCGTAATGAAAGAATGGATAAAGCACATAGTTACCTGGAAAAGGTGGGCTTGGCCGATTGGGCCGGGCATCTGCCTAATGAACTTTCTGGAGGGCAAAAACAGAGGGTTGCAATTGCACGAGCTTTAGCCAGTGATCCAAAAGTACTGCTTGCAGATGAACCTACCGGTGCCCTGGATACCAAAACCTCCTATGAGGTAATGAATCTTATTCAGGAAATTAATGATGAAGGACGTACCATTTTGGTGGTAACCCACGAACACGACATCGCTCAAATGACCAAAAGAATTGTCAATTTGAAAGACGGTGTTATCATTGAAGATACAGTAGTTTCACAGGTTAGAGCACTGGAAAATGTTTGATTTAGACAGATGGAACGAGATTTTTGAGACCATTCGCAAGAATAAATTAAGAACCTTTCTTACCGGTCTTTCAGTGGCTTCGGGAATATTTATTCTTGTTGTCCTTCTTGGAATTGGAGAGGGAATGCGGAACGGAATCGCCCGTGAATTTGAACAGGATGCTTCCAATTTAATATTTGTATTCCCTGGTGTTACCTCTAAAGAATATAAAGGGTTGAATCCCGGAAGACCTATTCAGTTAAAAAATGATGATTATAACCAGATATTATTACTATACGGCGATAAATTAGATAAAACCGCTTCGCTTTATCAGAATTGGGGGCAGGTTTTAAACTACGGAAAGGAGTCCGGTTCCTATGCAGTTCATGGCACATTTCCGGCTTATCAGGAATTAGAGAACATGAGTCTTACCGCAGGTAGATTTATAGATGCTAATGACCTCAATAATTCTGAAAAAACCATGGTGATTGGGCATCGTGTGAAGCTGGACCTTTTTAAAGAAGAAGATCCAATCGGGAAGTATGTACAGGTAGCCGGTGTTAATTTTAAAGTAGTTGGCGTTTTTACAGATCCGGGAGGAGAAAGAGATGAAGCCAGAGCTGTTGTTCCAATTACCACGGCACAAAAAGCATTTGGTGGGGCTAACAATATTGCCAGGCTTTACCTGACTTTAAAACCGGAAGATAGCTTTGATGAAGCAGTTGCTGCTTCCAGTGCGTTCTCTGCCGAACTTGATGAATTTCTGAAAAACCGACATACTGTGGCGCCAGATGATAATAGTGCAATTCATATAAATAATTATCTGGAGAATGCGAAAAGATTCTTCACTCTAATGGACATGATAAAGTTGTTCTTTTGGGGGGTTGGTATATGTACAATAATTGCCGGAGTCGTTGGTGTGAGTAATATTATGCTGATCATAGTTAAGGAAAGAACCCGTGAGATCGGGATAAGAAAAGCGTTAGGGGCTCAACCTGTTTCTATAATTGCAATGATTTTACACGAATCTATTTTTGTAACCGCTATTGCAGGATTTTTAGGTTTGATATTCAGTCTTGCTTTACTGGAATTTGTTGGTCCCGCTATTGAAACACAATATATATATAATCCAACAGTGAACTTTACTGTAGCTATAAATACAGTTGTAATACTTGTTGTTGCAGGTGCTTTGGCTGGGTTTTTTCCTGCCTGGAGAGCTGCGAGAATTAAACCGATAATAGCATTAAGAGACGAATAATATGTTTAGCAGGGACCGTTGGAGTGAAATATTAGAAGCCTTGACCGCGAACTGGTTTAGAACCGTTCTTACGGCTTTTGGAGTATTATGGGGTATATTTATCCTGGTGATTCTTCTGGCTGCGGGGAAAGGGCTTGAAAATGGCGTGAAACAGGGTTTTAGTGGGATTGCAACCAATACCATGTTCATGTGGACGCAGGTTGCCTCAAAACCATATAAGGGTATGCCTAAGGGGCGTCGTTACAGTTTTGAGATCGATGACGTAGCGGCAATTAGAGATCAGATTCCTGGATTAAGGTTTGTTTCTCCAAGAAACCAGTTAGGTGGTTTCGGCGGAGAGAACAATGTTGTGCGGGGTTTAAATACCGGAGCTTTTAATGTCTATGGGGATTATCCGGAAATTATTCAGCAGGAAACTATGGATATTACTTCGGGTAGATTTTTAAACTATTCTGATATTAATGGAAAGCGAAAAGTTGCAATTATTGGGGATGGAGTGGAGTCTGCACTATATGAGAAGGGCGAGGATCCATTAGGAACCTACATCAAGATCAACGGCGTAAATTTTATGGTGATAGGAACTTACAAAAAGAAGAGTCGGGGAGGAGATGCCGAAGAAGGCCAAAAAGAGATCTATGTTCCTTTTACTGCTTTTTCTCAGGCGTTTAATCGGGGTAACGAGGTAGGTTGGATGGCCATAACTGCACAAGACGGAAATTCCATTACTAACCTTAAGGATAAGATCATCGAAATTATAAAAAGTCGTCATACGATTCATCCGGAAGATGATAGAGCCGTGGGCAACTTTGATTTATATCAGGAATACAGCAAGGTCAACGGGCTTTTTGTTGCATTAAAAGCGGTAGCATATTTTGTGGGTGTACTCGTACTGCTTTCAGGAATTATTGGGATTAGTAATATCATGCTCATCGTGGTAAAGGAGAGAACTAATGAAATTGGAGTCCGCAGGGCTTTAGGAGCTACTCCGTGGTCTATAAGAGGTCAAATTCTAATGGAGTCTATTTTTCTAACCATCATTTCCGGAATGACAGGAATTATTCTGGCGACCGGTGTTATATGGCTGGTTAATTTTCAGCTTGATCAAATGGATACTTCGGAAATGATGTTCCTTAATCCATCTGTAAATCTCGGAGTCGTACTAATTGCCTTAACAATTTTAATAATATCCGGCCTTTTAGCCGGTCTAATTCCAGCTCAGCATGCCATCAAGGTTAAACCTGTGGATGCTTTAAGAACTGAATAATACGTAAATCGAAATACAATCAAAAAATGAAAAAATTTGTAACCATCGGAATTCTAGTATTTATAGCCGTAACCTTTGTGGGGGCTCTATACTATCTTTATCAAAAAAACCAGGAGGATCCAGTAGTCTACGAAACTGAAGAACCTACTGAGCAAACCATTATTAAAAAAACCGTAGCCACGGGTAAAATTGTTCCAAAGGAAGAGGTTCTTATCAAACCTAATATTTCAGGAATTATTGACGAAATTTATATTGAAGCCGGAGACAAGATAAAAGCAGGGGATCTTATTGCGAAGATACGTGTGATTCCTAATGTTTCATCTCTTCAGAGTGCCAAGGATGCTGTGGCCACTGCGAAAATAAACCTGGATAATGAGAAAAAGGTCTATGAAAGGCAAAAAGAACTCTATGATAAAGGGGTGATTTCAGCCAATGACTATGATGTCGCAGAGGTGTCTTACAAAAGAGCTGAACAAAATTTTAAATCGGCGGAACAAAATTATGAAATTGTAAGAACCGGTACTACCAGTGGAATTGGAAGTGCGGCAAATACACTAATCAGGTCTACCGTAGAGGGCATGGTGCTGGATGTTCCTGTTAAAACTGGTAACCAGGTTATTGAAAGTAACAATTTTAATGATGGAACTACCATTGCAACACTTGCCGATGTTAATGAGATGATTTTTGAAGGTAAGGTTGATGAAAGTGAAGTGGGTAAGATCAAGGAAGATCTTCCGCTTGAGGTTACGGTAGGTGCCATAGAAAATAAAACTTTTGACGCTGTGCTGGATTATATCGCTCCAAAAGGAGTTGATGAAAACGGAGCTATTCAATTCGAAATAAAAGGAACCCTTAATAAGGCTGATACCACCTTTATTCGTGCAGGTCTTAGCGCAAACGCTTCGATTATTCTTGCGCGTGCAGATAATGTACTCGCCATTAAAGAGGCCCTGGTGCAGTTCGATCCCGAAACCAAGGAGCCTTTTGTGGAAGTAATGACGGGAGACCAGGAATTCGAAAAGCAGGATGTTGAGCTAGGTGTAAGTGATGGGATAAATGTAGAGGTGCTTGACGGGATAAAGAAAGGGGACAAAATTAAGGTTTGGAACCAGCTAAAACCAGCAATGAATATTGCGCAAAACTAGAAAAATTATTCCTTGTGTAACAACCTACACATTTTACAGACATATCTTACAGAATAACCATTATGAAGAATTTTAGTTTAATAGCCATACTATTGCTTTTTTGCAGCCAGATTAGTGCGCAGCAGAAGGAATGGACACTAGAGGAATGCGTTAATTACGCATTAGAGAATAATATACAGGTGAAACAGACTGAGCTTGATCTTGAAGTTTCAGATATAGAAAAACGAGATGCTATTGGGAATTTTATTCCGAGTATTAACGGGCAGGTATCTAATTCCTGGAATACTGGTTTAACCCAAAGCGTTACGACTGGAATTCTTGTAAACCAGACAAATCGAAATTTTTCTGCAGGGATGACCGCTGGAATAACTCTTTTTAATGGTCTTAGAAATTTTAAACAACTTCAAAGAGCACGTATATCTATGTTAGCCAGTGAATATGCTCTGGATAAGATGGAAGATGATATCGCACTTTTTGTAGCTGATTCCTATCTGCAGGTCCTTTTTAATAAACAAAGTCTTGATGTGCTTCTTGCGCAAAATGAGGTGACAAAAGAACAACTTACCAGAACTCAGGATTTGGTGGATGCAGGTGTTTTACCTGAAGGAGACCTTTTGGAGATTAGAGCAAATATGGCTGATGAAAAGCAAAGAATGATTTTAGCTGAAAATCAGATACAGATATCTCTAATTAACCTGGCGCAACTGCTAGGGATTCAGGATTATCAGAATTTTGATATTGTAGATAGAGATTATGGTATTTTCGGAAATGAAATTCTTGAAAATTCAGTGTATGATGTTATTGAAAAAGCAAAAATAGAACGTTCAGAAATTAAGATTGCAGAGGCAAACAAAGAGTTAGCTGAAAAAGATGTTGAACTGGCCAAAGGGGCATATTTGCCAACATTGAACGCCTTCTTTAATTATAATACTAGAGAAACCAATCAGCCTAGAATTACCGGTTCTACTTTAGATCCTAATGAACCTACCAGACAAATAGGTGTGGTAGAGGGAACCCAGGAGATCGTTGTTGCACCTAATTCAATACCAACAGTAGGAAGCCCGCTTCCTTTTATTGACCAATTATACAGGAATGATGGTATAAATTATGGATTTCAATTGAATGTGCCAATTCTTAATGGATTTGCAACGAGAAACCAGGTGAAAAGAAATGAGATTAATGTAAAGCGTGCAGAATATGAATTAGAGCAGGCTGAACTCGATCTTGAGTCTAATGTTTACCAGGCTTATACCGATGCTAAAGGCGCGTTTGAAGCTTATGAAGCAGCTTTGGTTGCCTCTGAAGCGCAGAAGAAAGCTTACGAATATGCCACCGAGCGTTATGATGTTGGTTTAACCAACGCATTCGATTTTAGTCAGGCTAAAATTCGTTACGAAAATACACAAAGAGAAGCCTTAAGGGCGAAATACGATTATATTTTTAAATTGAAGGTTGTAGAACTTTATTTTGGAATTCCGGTAAGGGATTTAAAATTTTAATTAAATGAGTAAAAAGAAACTATTCATCATTCTAGGGGTTGTAATAGCCGTAATTGTTTTATTGGTAATTGGAAAAAAAGCAGGATGGTTTGGCAAGTCAGCAAACGTAAAAGAGGTTGAAATTACAGAAATTCAGCCATTAGATATTACTGAGACCGTTTCGGCTACCGGAAAAATTCAGCCTGAAGTGGAAGTGAAACTTTCTTCGGAAGTATCAGGAGAAATAATTGAGCTACCTATTGTGGAAGGGCAGACAGTTGAAAAAGGTGATCTGCTGGTTCGAGTGAATCCTGATATCTACCAGTCTAATGTGGAGAGAGCTCGTGCGAGTTATCAAAATTCAAAAGCGAATTATGCACAAACGCAGGCAAATCTTAAGCAGGCCGAAGCTAATTACCAACGTAATAAAAGCCTTTTTGAAAAAGGAGTCATTTCAAAAGCAGAATGGGATGGTATAGTTTCTACCTATGAAATGGCTGAAGCTAATAAAGAATCATCTTACTACAGTATGCAGAGTAGTGCTGCCACGGTTACTGAAGCTCAGGATAACCTCGGTAGAACAAATATCTATGCGCCTATGAGTGGGACTATTTCTAAACTTGATGCTGAACTGGGTGAAAGAGTAGTGGGAACTCAGCAAATGGCAGGGACCGAGATCCTTCGTGTCGCCAATCTAGATAATATGGAGGTTGAGGTTGATGTGAATGAAAATGATATTGTAAAAGTTTCTGTAGGAGACTCAACGATCGTAGAAGTAGATGCCTATTTAGGAAAGGAATTCAGTGGAGTTGTAACTGAAATCTCAAATACAGCCGATAATACGCTAACA
Source organism: uncultured Flavobacteriaceae bacterium (assembly GCA_963779835.1). Classification (GTDB taxonomy): domain Bacteria; phylum Bacteroidota; class Bacteroidia; order Flavobacteriales; family Flavobacteriaceae; genus Christiangramia. Next base: position 59,507 of record CAVZZT010000016.1, on the reverse strand, counting down.
ACAGACCAGGTAACCAATTTTAAAGTTAAGGTTCGTATTCTTAAAGAATCTTATTTAGACTTAATGGAGGGAAAATCAGAAAATTATTCTCCGTTCAGACCTGGGATGACAGCAACAGTAGATATAGTAACGAATAGGCGTGCATCGGTTATTGCGGTACCTATTAGTTCTATTGTTATTAAAAGCGACACCACTTCCACTAAGAAATCATTTACTACCAAAAAGCCGGAAGGAGAGGAAGAGGAAAAATTTGAATGTGTATTTGTAAAAGACGGTGAAAAAGCTAAACTTCGCGTGGTAGAAACCGGAATTCAGGATGATTCTAATATTGAGATCACAAAAGGTCTTCAGGAAGGAGATGTGGTTATTACAGGTCCTTATAGCACTGTAACTAAAAGTCTTGATTCGGGTGATGAAATTGAGGTGAAGAAAGAAGGAGAAGAGGAAGAGAAAGAAACTGAATAAATCTAAACGATTTGGCAATCATTTTATGTCTTGAGACTGCTACCACCAATTGTTCTGTTGGAATAGCGAAAGATGGAAATATAATTTCTTTGAAAGAAGATAACAGCAAGAATTATTCTCATGCTGAAAAACTGCATGTTTTCATCAATGAACTTTTTGAAGAAACAGGGATTAAGGCCGATGATCTTGATGCAGTGGCAATAAGTAAAGGGCCTGGTTCTTATACCGGTTTACGAATTGGTGTTTCTGCAGCGAAGGGTCTGTGTTTTTCTTTAGATATTCCCCTTATTTCGGTACCAACTTTAGATCTGTTAGCTTATAAATTAAAAGGAGAAGAAGGTTTCTTTGTTTCTATGCTGGACGCGCGTAGGATGGAAGTGTATTCTGCCATATATGATGCTGAAATGAATCAAATAAGAGATACTGAAGCGCAAATTCTGGAAAAAAATTCTTTTTCAGAATACCTCGAAAAATCGAAAGTACACTTCATTGGAAATGGAGTTGCAAAGTTTGAAGATATATGCGATCATTCAAATGCTGTTTTCCACAAAAATGAATTTCCTTCTGCATCAGCAATGGCTGAGGTTGCAGAATACAAATATCAAAAAAGCGACATCGAGGATGTCGCTTACTTTGAGCCTTATTATTTAAAAGACTTTATTGCCGGTTAGCTAAAGCTTTTTAAGATTGCTTTTCTCTAACAGTTCCTTTCATTTTAGTTTGATCGTATAGGTAAACATCTCTTTGAGGATAAGGAATAGTCATTCCTGCTTCTTCAAGTCTAATTTTACCTTCTTCAATCATGTACCAGTGCAGATCCCAGAAATTAGGTAATTCAGCAAAATATCTTACAGAGAAGTTTACTGAGTTGTCTCCAAGTGAATGAACAATAATTTGCGGTGCAGGATCTTTCAAAACATTCTCCTGTTCCATTACCATATTGGTAAGAACTTCTTTTGCTTTCTTAATATCATCATCATAAGAGATTCCGAAAGTAAGACTTTCTTTTCTGGTTTTATTGAAACTGTAATTTGTGATGTTGTCGTTGCTCAATTGCCCGTTCGGAATTACCACACGTTGGTTTCCGAAGGTGTCAATTTTAGTATAGAATAGCGAAAGTTCAACAACACTACCAGAAACTCCCTGAGCTTCTATCCAGTCTCCAACCTTAAAAGGTTTAAGAACGATAATTAGCACTCCTCCTGCAAGATTTGCTAACGATCCCTGTAGTGCAAGACCAATAGCTAAACCTGCTGCACCAATAGCGGCTACCAGGGAAGCACTTGCTACTCCCAGTTGAGTGATTACAAGGACAAATAAAAGGATCTTCAGTCCCCAGCTTGTAGCGTTTACCGTAAACTTTTCAAGAGTCTCGTCGTAATCTTTCTTATCAAATAATTTTTTCAGGTACTTTACGATTAGCTTAATGACCCAAAGTCCTACTATTAGCAGAAGTATGGCTCCCACCAGAGTAGGTAAATAATCAATAATTTTACTACCATACTCTTTGGCGACATCGCCCCAGCTATTCAGCTTTTCCATAATTTTTTGTTAGTTTTTAATCAATCCTCAATTGTAAAAAAATAGAGTTTATTTCCTGTTTAATTTATGTTAAACTTGGGATATGAGGCCTAAGGCCTCGGCTTTAGAAATCACAGGTAGATTGCACGACCCCTGTTTGCAAATATAGATAAGGTTCTTTTCTTTTTCAAAACGACCTTTTAATAGCGATAACTCAGAGTTTGTCCCACTCGCCGCCAGGACTGTATTAGGGAGAAATTCTTTTTGAAAATCCTTCGCAGTCACCTTATAGTTTTTACCGGTAACAGCGATTTCGAAATAAGGATAAGTAAAATTCATAAAAAGACTTAGCCAGTTGGAATAGGCCTGGGGGTATTCAGGAATTTTTTCAAGAACATTTTGAAGCATCTGTTTAGATTGACCTATGTAGTCTGGATTCCCGGTTAACTGGCCCAATTTGAAAAGATTTTTAGCCATCACTGAATTGGATGCAGGAACTACATTGTCACTATATTCGATGGTTTTAGTGATTAAAGGACGATCTTTTTCAGAAGTGAAGAAAAATAATCCCGATTTATCATCTTTAAATTCTTCAAAAGCGATTCTGACTAATTTTTCTGCATCCTCGAGGTAGGTTTCGTCAAATGTTGCTTCATAAAAATTTAAAAAAGCTTCGATCGTAAAGGCATAATCTTCCAGGTATCCATTGATGGAGCTTTTACCTTTTTTATAAGTATGAAACAAACTACCGTCTTGTTGAAGCTGGTTATTTTTTATAAAATCGATATTCCTTTTAGCGGCTTTTAAATATTTCTCAACACCGAATGCGTTGTAAGCTTCTATATAACCACTGCTCATCATGGCATTCCAGGATGTTAGCGATTTATCATCTAATCCTGGCTTGATCCTTTCTTCTCTGGCTTTCCGGAGTTTTTTATTGCATTTTTCTATCTTGGTTTTTAATTCTTCCTCAGGAATTTCCAGAGAACTGGCAATCTTTTCATGAGAATCGGTCCTAATCAATACATAATTGTCTTTCTCCCATTTTCCGTAATTGTTGATATTATAGTATTTCGAGAATAGTTCAAAATCATTTTTTAGTAAAGATTGCAATTCGGCTTTGGTCCATACATAGTAAGCTCCTTCTTCCTTATTTCCCTTTTTGTTTTCGCTATCGGCATCTAAAGCTGAATAGAAAGCACCAGAAGTATCGGTCATTTCCTCATTAATAAATTTCAGAGTTTTCTGAACAACTTCCCTGTACCATTCATTTTTAGTGACTTTATAAGCCTGAGAATAAAGCTGCACTAATTGTGCATTGTCATAAAGCATTTTTTCAAAATGTGGAATATGCCATTTTTCATCTACCGAATATCTTGAAAAACCACCTCCTATGGGATCAAAAACCCCTCCCCATGAAATTTTATTTAAGGTATGAAGACAGTGGTCCATTAAACTATCATCTGAATTTTGAAAAGCATATCTCAATAGGAATTCGTAATTATTGGGCATCATAAATTTTGGAGCACGCTGATATCCGCCATTTTTTGAATCGAAAGAATTTTTCCATTTTCTTATAACGGGAATAAAAAAATCACGATGGAGCTCATTTTTTTCTGATGGTTCTATTAATTGAATCTGCTTTAGTCCCTGCTCGAGTTTTCCGGCATATTCAAGTAGCTTTTCTGGCTGTGAATCGTATAGATGGGCAATTTGCTTTAAAGCGTCTATCCATTGTTCTTTTCTAAAATAAGTTCCTCCCCAAACCGGCCTTCCATCTGGTAAAGCAACAACATTCATTGGCCAACCACCCATCCCGGTCATGGCCTGCACCGCATTCATATATACCTGGTCTATATCCGGCCTTTCTTCACGATCTACCTTGATACAGATATAATTTGAATTCATTACTTCGGCCACCTTTTCATCCTCAAAACTTTCGTGTTCCATGACATGGCACCAATGACATGCCGAGTATCCAACACTTATCAATATTAACCTGTTTTCTTCAATTGCCTTATCCAGGGATTTATTGTTCCAGGCTTTCCAGTTTACCGGGTTATGCGCATGTTGTAATAAATAGGGACTGCTTTCATTTGTTAACTCATTCGTATACTTTGCGCTATCATTCTTCATAAAAGATCATTCAGAATATTTAAATCTATCAGGTAGGTTCTCTGGACAATTAGTGTTAAAATTACTAATTATATAAGACCTTTCTGGAAAGTATTGATATTATTAATCTTTTAATAACTTTATTGCCAGCCAGATTAAGAAAAAATATTTCACTTTTGCTGGTTAATAATTGATCTATCCATGGAAGATATTTACATCGTAATGCTTGTGGCGCTTTTTGCTCTGGCAATCACAGATTTGGTAGTTGGAGTTAGTAATGATGCTATCAACTTTTTGAATTCTGCAATTGGTTCCAAAGCAGTCTCGATGAGAACTATCATGATTGTGGCAAGTGCTGGTGTTGCTGTGGGAGCAATTTTTTCCAGCGGTTTAATGGAAGTTGCTCGTAAGGGAATTTTCATGCCAGGTGAATTCTATTTTGAAGAAATCATGATCATTTTTATGGCAGTTATGATTACAGATGTACTGCTTCTGGATTTCTTCAACTCGCTGGGACTACCAACATCTACTACTGTTTCGATTGTTTTTGAATTACTCGGGGCGGCTGTTTGTATGGCGGCAATCAAAATTTATACTCAGGGCAATGGGGATCTTGCAATGCTTGATGGTTATATAAACACCGCTAAAGCAACTGAAATTATCTTAGGAATCCTCATGGCGGTGGTCATTGCTTTTGTAGTGGGTACACTTGTTCAATATATCTCCCGCCTGGTTTTTACTTTTCAGTTTGAAAAGAAGATCAAGTATTTTGGCGCTGCTTTTGGAGGTCTTTCACTTACAGCGATACTTTATTTTATAGTAATTAAGGGAATGAAAAGTGTTCCTTATATCTCAGATGGAACTATAGAATATATAAATAATCATACACTCTTAATTGTTATTATTGGGTTTGTGGTTTTTTCAGGTATTTCTCAGTTCATTATGAGTGTTCTTAAATTTAATATACTAAGGACTATTATAATTATTGGAACCTTTGCGCTTGCACTGGCATTTGCGGGGAACGACTTGGTGAACTTTATCGGGGTTCCCATAGCTGCGTGGCAGTCTTTCGATCTTTGGCAAAGTGCCCACGCCGCGACGGGTGTATTACCTTCAGAATTTTCAATGAATGGACTCTCAGGAAGTGTTCCTACCCCAGAAATTCTTTTAATTGCCGCAGGAGCTGTAATGGTAGTTACGCTATGGTTTTCCAGTAAAGCCAGATCGGTTGTAGAGACTGGTATTAATCTGGCTCGTCAGGGCGATGGAGTTGAAAGATTTGAACCTAACTGGCTTTCCAGAGGAATTGTTAGGTATTCTGTGCTTTTTGGAAATGCAATTTCTACTGTGCTTCCAGAGAAAATGAAGAATAGAATAGAGAATAAATTTGATAAGCCTACCAGTCATTTAAGAAGTAAAAGAATCGATGCTCCGGCATTTGACATGGTAAGGGCGTCTGTAAACCTTGTGGTTGCAAGTGTACTTATCTCTATAGGAACAAATATGAAGTTGCCGCTTTCAACCACCTATGTGACTTTTATGGTGGCTATGGGTACATCTTTAGCTGATAGGGCCTGGGATCGTGAAAGTGCAGTATATAGGGTAGCCGGAGTTCTAAATGTAGTAGGAGGCTGGTTTGTTACCGCCATCGTTGCTTTTACTGCTGCCGCAATATTTGGTGCTATCATTTATTTTGGTGGAACTATTGCCCTTGCAGTTCTTATTATTGTTGCTTTGGTTCTGGTTGTTAGAAGTGGAATTATTCATTCCAGAAAAACTAAGGAAGAGAGAACAAAAAAGAAATTTAAGAAGAGTGATATTATTACCATTAATGAGATCACCTCTGAAACTTCAGCGAATATTTCAAATGTTATAGGCGGAATCAATAAGATGTATTCTAAAACGGTTGATCAGTTGGGATACTATGATCTCAGTAAGCTTAAAAAGAATTATAAAAAGATTGAAAAACTGGAATCTGAAGTAGATGAATTAAAAGATAATATCTTCTATTTCATCAAGTCGCTTGATGAGGATTCTGTGGAGGCTAGTAAATTCTATATACTTACGCTGGATTATCTTCAAGATATGGTGCAGTCCATAAGTTTTATTACAAGAAATAGTTACAACCACGTTCATAATAATCATAAGAATCTTAAGTTCAATCAAATTCGGGATCTTAAGAAGGTAGATGATAAGATGCAGATCTTATTTGATGAGATTACAGAGACTTTCGATAATCATGAATTCGGAAACATAGATAATCTTCTGAGTGAAAAACAGGAATTAATGGATTATGTAAGTGATCTCATTCAAAAACAAATTCAAAGAATTAGAACGTCGGAATCCAGCCCTAAGAATACTAAACTCTATTTTGGGATTCTGCTGGAAACCAAAGATCTCATTGGCTCGACAATGAACTTGCTTCAATTGTTTCAGGAGTTTTATAATGAGGCCAGAACTACTACTTACTAAATAAAAAAAGACACTATCCCGCAAAGTGTGTAAAGTTAAAATAACAGGGGTTGGACTTTTTTAAAGTCTGACCCTTTTTTCATAGATCGTAAGGAACTGATTTAAGATAATGCCCCAGTTCCTAATAGGTAAAGACCACTTCTTGGTGGCTTCCCTTGTAGCCAAATATACAGATTTCATCACTGCCTCATCGGTAGGGAATGACAGTTTGTTTTTAGTGTACTTCCTGATTTTCCCATTGAGGTTCTCGATAAGGTTCGTGGTATAAATAATCTTTCTTATTTCCAGGGGGAACTCAAAGAATACCGTAAGGTCTTCCCAGTTGTCCCTCCAGCTTTTTATAGCATAAGAATACTTGCTTTCCCATAGCTCTGCAAAATCATCCAGGGCAGCTTTGGCAGCTTGCTGGTTAGGTGCATTGTAGATATGCTTCATATCCGCTGTAAAGGCTTTTTTGTCCTTCCAAACTACATACCTGCAGGCGTTGCGTATTTGATGCACCACACAAATTTGGGTTTTGGACTCAGGAAACACGTTCCTGATGGTATCGGTAAACCCGTTCAGGTTATCGGTTGCCGTGATAAGTATATCCTCGGTTCCCCTGGATTTTATATCGGTAAGGACACTCATCCAAAAGGCTGCAGATTCATTTTTACCTAACCAAAGCCCCAATACTTCTTTCTTTCCATCCCTGCGAAGCCCGACTGCTATGTATATTGTCTTGTTGATCACCTTGGAGTTCTCCCGTACCTTGAAGACGATTCCATCCATCCAAACAATAAGATAAACGGGTTCTAATGGACGATTCTGCCAGGCCACGATATCCTCGGTGACCTTCTCAGTAATCCTGGAGATGGTGGAAGTGGAAACTTCAAAATTATAAACTTCCCTGATCTGTTCTTCGATATCGCTATTGCTCATTCCTTTGGCATAGAGCGATACGATGACGTTTTCTATACCATCAACCATATTGCCACGTTTAGGAACAATCATCGGGTTAAAGGAAGCATTACGGTCCCTGGGAACCTGGATCTGCGACTCACCGAAGGAAGTGCGTATCTTTTTCTGGCCAAAACCATTACGGGTATTTGGATTCCCGGACTTCTGGTTTTTATCATAGCCTAAATGGCCATCGAGTTCCCCTTCAAGCATTTTCTCAATGCCACGTTTCTGCAGTTGTTTTAAAAAGTCATTGAGCTCATCACCGCTTTTAAACTGCTTCAAAAATTCATCGCTAAATAAATCTTCTTTTTTCATACTGTGTAAAATTTAAAATTAGACAAAAAAATAACAGGGGTCGCGACCCCTGTTATTTTTTCTATTTACACAGTTTATGAGATAGTCCTTAAAAAAATCCCTGGAAAAGGGATTTTTTTATTTTGTTCAAGATTGTTAAATGTATTAGCCGTTTATAGCTTCCACATATTCAACTTTATCTTTCAGCATATCACGAAGCATCGTTTCAATACCATTTTTTAAAGTCATGGTTGAAGATGGACACCCACTGCAGGCACCCTGAAGAATAACCTTCACCGTTTTATTTTCCTGATTATAGCTTTCAAAAAGAATATTTCCACCATCGCTTGCTACAGCTGGTTTAATATATTCATCTAGAATCGCAACTATCTGTTGAGAGGTGTCATCAAGGTTTTCATATTCTTCCTTTTTAACTTCCGCATTACCAGATGCGTCAGTTTTGGCTTCAAAGCTTTCTTTATTTAGAACTTCATTCCCCTCTTCCAGATAACTTCTTATGAATTCACGAAGCTCCATAGTAATTTCTTCCCATCCTGCCATGTCATATTTTTGAATAGAAACGTAATTCTCATCAATAAATACTTCTTTTACAAAAGGGAAATGAAATAATTTCTGAACAAGAGGTGCATTTTTAGCATCATCTATATTCTTGAATTCACAGGCCTGAAGTACGAGTTTTTTATTAGCTACAAACTTCATCACCGCGGGATTCGGGGTGCTTTCAGCATAAACTGTCACCGGAACCTTTCCTGTAGTAGATTTCTCCTGTTTAATTACTTCTCCTCCTTTATTGAGGTATGTTTCGATTTGTTCAGCAACTTCTTCCTGAACATCGCTCCATTCCACAATGTCGTATTTTTCTATCGCAATGAAATTCTGGGCGATATAAACCGTTTTAACAAAGGGTAGATAAAATAATTGTTGAGCAAGCGGAGACTTTGCTGCCTCGTCTATGTTTTTAAATTCATAGTTTTCGTGGCGGGTTAAAAATTTGTCTGCTTCAAATTTAACAATCGAAGGAGTTGTTGTTGGGGCAATCTTTATATTGAAATCTGTCATCTCAAAATTTTTCGCAAAAGTACTAAAGAAAATCAACGTAATACATATATTTACAGGCTTTATGGTAATTAAACCCTATATATTACGATGTATTTTTAAGCATTGCGCAGGTTTAAAATATTTCTGGTTTTTAGTGTTGACTCTATTTTTAAATATAGCAACATTGAAGGCTCAGGAGATCATTCCTACCTATTCCGATTATCTTACGGATAATCTATATCTCATCCATCCTTCAATGGCTGGCGCCTCCAATTATGACCAAATTAGGTTGACCGCGAGAACGCAATGGTTCGACGTGCAGGGAGCTCCTAACTTACAAACCCTGGCATATAATTCACGGGTGGGAGAGAAGATTGGAGTTGGAGGAATCTTGTTTAGAGATGAGAATGGTAATTTTTCAAAATTAGGAGCGTATGGTACTTTTGCTTATCACCTGATGTTTTCCAGGAGTACTACCGACCTTAATCAATTGTCTTTTGGTTTAAGCGCCGGAGTTATTCAGCACAGACTTGATACAAGTGGCTTTAATAGGTTTGATCCTTTAGTAGGGGAAAATACTACTGATATTTTCGCAAATATGGATTTTGGGATTTCCTATTTTGTAAGTGATCTATTTTTCCACTTCGCAGCTAAAAATATACTTTCGGTAAGTAGAGAACTTTTCTATTCGGATGCTATTCCAAGCAATATGCGTAAATATCTTTTCTCTGCAGGCTACGTGTTTACTCTAAACCCAAATGATCCCTGGAGTTTTGAACCTTCTCTTCTTTTCCAGGCCAGAGAGGCAACGAATGAAATGGCTTTGGATGTAAATGCAAAAGCGTATTATGAACTTGATAACGGTAAATTCTGGGGAGGCTTGTCCTACAGGAACGGTTTTGAAAGTTCAGAGTATACTGTGAACGGGAAGGAAGTTAAAAATCAAGAGCTACGATATATAACTCCATTTGTGGGCATGGAATATAAAAAGTTTATTTTTGGATATACCTTCAGTTACCAATTGAACTCACTGGTGTTGAGTAATAATGGATTTCACCAGATTACCCTGGGATATAATTTCGGGGAGAGTAGAGAGCGATATCATTGTAATTGCCCCGCCATTAATAACTAGAAATCCAGCTTTTCTACCTGGTAACCATTTTGCTTAGCCCCGATTAATTCTGATAAGACCTCGGTTGAAAGATTGGTGTAGAAGGAAGGGGTTTGATGGCTGGTTTTATCTGTATTTAAAAGTCCGTTTTTATCCAGAATCGATTTTGTTTGCCTGGCAACCGCCTCTCCTGAATCTATAATTTGCACATCACCTGGTAAGATCTTTTTAAGTAGCGGAACCAGGTACGGATAGTGACTACAGCCAAGTACAAGATGATCTACTTTTTCTATTAGCATAGGTTCCAGAAGTTCTTTCAAAAGAACTTCAGTTTCAATGCTATCTTTTTTCCCTGATTCTATTAATTCTACGAGACCGTTTCCTTCAACTTCTATCACACTGATGTCTTTAGTGTAAATCTCCGAGGTCTGGGCGAAAAGCTGGCTGGAAAGTGTTCCTCTTGTTGCGAGTATTCCAATCGCCTTATTAGCGCTTTTTAAGGCCGCAGGTTTAATAGCAGGTTCAATACCTATAAATGGGATGTTGTAAGACGCTCTAAGTACTTTAATTGCATTTGTAGTGGCTGTGTTGCACGCTACCACGATAAGTTTGCAATTCATCTCCAAAAGCTTTTCAGTGTTTTTCACTGAAAGAGCAATGATCTCCTCCTGAGTTTTAATTCCGTAAGGTGCATTTTTGCTATCAGATAGATAAATGGTTTTCTCGTTAGGAAGTAAATCATGGATCTCCTTCCAAATAGAAGTACCGCCAACGCCGGAATCAAAAATACCAATAGGTCTGGAATCGTTCATATAGCCACAAAAATAAAAACTGCGTACAAATCTGTACGCAGTTTTTTTAAATTTATTGAGGTTAGGCTGTAATTACAGTCCTAATTCTTTCTTTACGTCTGGCATTAGATCATAACCATCAGCTAAAAGAACTCCAGTTCCTGTAGTAGAATCTAATACATAATCGTATCCTTTAGCTCTTGCTACTTTCTGGATAGCAGTACGTACTTTTTCAAGGATAGGCTTTAAAAGATCGGTTTCTTTCTTCTGAAGATCCTGTCTTGCCTTTGCACTGTGCTCCTGAATTCTTCTTTGAGCCGCCTGTAATTCAGCGCCTCTTTTCTGATTTTCTTCTTCAGACTTTGTGTTAGCTTCTGCTTCGTAACGTTGCATGGTGCTTTGAGCTTCAGATAGCATATCTTTTATCTCAGCATCATAAGTCTTTTCAAGTTTTTGAAGCTGATCCATTGCGCCTTTATATTCAGGTAATGACTGTACAAGATCCTGAGTAGCGATATGAGCAACTTTAGACTGTGCGTTTGTAAAAGCAGTAGCTCCAATCATTAAAGTTAAAGCTATAAAAAGTGTTCTGAATTGTTTCATTGTAATCTTAGTTAAGTTTAATTTAAGGTTTAAAAATTTAATTTATCGTATCGTTCTTTTTTTCTCTTGCCTTCATTATAGAGTCTTTTCTTCTTTCTCTTTCCGCTAGAATTTTAGCTCTTCTATCTTCAAATTCTTTTTGTCTCGCGGCTTTTAAAGAATCTCTTTCTTTTTTCTTTTCTTCCAGATAAGCTTCACGCTCAGATTTTCGTTCTTCTACCAGCTCTTCTCTTTCAGTGATCTCTTTATCCTGCTCGATTGTGCGGTCTTCAGCTTGCTGCATTTCTTCAATTTCATCCTTCCCTTCAAGCTGTTCACGATTAGCAGTTCTTTTTATAGTTCTGAGAACTGTCTCGCTAACGTCGTATTGCTTATCTGCATAGATCATTCCAATATCTGAAGTGCGATCAAAAATAAAATCAAGGTTTCTGTTTTCAGCGATTTGTTGCACTGCTGAAAAAATCTGATCCTGAATTGGTCTTACCAGCTGTTTCTTTTGAATGATATAATCACCATTCGGGCCAAAACGATTTTGCTGATATTCCAGTGCTTGTTGTTCCATATAAGAAATCTCTTCCTCACGTTCTTCAATAAGCTCTTTAGTAAGCAAAGCTCTTTCATTATCCAGGCTGTTTCGCATATCTTCCACCTTACGCATTTTTGCTTCGGCTTCAGCTTTCCATTCCTGGACCCTGTTGTCTAATTGATTGTTTGCTTCCTGGTATTCCGGAACATTTTCAAGAATATATTCCATATCGATATAGCCAAGCCTGATGCTCTTTTGTGCCATTGCCGTTGAAAGGCTTATGGCTGCAATTGCTATTATGGAGACTATTCTTTTTTTCATTTAGATCGAATATAGAAAATATCGTGCCAAATTAAAATTGTTGACCAATGATAAAGTGAGTTTCCCATCCATTTGGACCTGGCTGACCTACTACTTCGTCAAATCCATATCCAAAGTCAATACCTAATAATCCGAAGGTTGGCATAAAAATTCTAAGCCCAACTCCTGCAGATCTATTTATTTGGAACGGATTGTAATCTCTAAAATTGTCATAAGTAGCACCACCTTCTAAAAATGATAGTGCATAAATGGATGCAGATGGCTTAAGAGTAATAGGGAAACGCAGTTCTAATGAATACTTATTGTAGATTACTGCTCCATCGTCTCTCGCATTTGCTGGTCTGTCAAGTGGTACTACAGATTGATTTGGATAACCTCTTAGTTGAATGGTTTCTCTACCATCCAGGCTGTATGCTCCAAGACCATCACCTCCAAGATAAAAACGCTCAAAAGGAGGAACTCCTCTTTCGCTGCTATATGCACCAAGGAATCCAAATTCAGCATGTGTTCTTAAAACAAGGTTGCTGCTAGGTCCAAAGCTGGCTAAAGTTTCATACCAGGAACCGTCAAATTTCACTTTGTAAAATTCTAACCAGTTATATTTTTTCTGATCTACTTTTTCCTGATCGGCCACAGAATTCGCTGGAGTAACTCTATTCCCTTGTCTATCGACTAAATTACCATTCTCATCTCTCAACTGGTACTCATCCATGTTTTCAAGGTTTCCATAATCAACTCCATTCCAAAGGGAATAAGGAGGTGTAAGTTTTGCAGTAATCGCAAACTTTGAACCACCTGTTGGGAAAATTGGGTTTACTCTGGTATTATCTCTGGTGATCCCAAGTTGATAATAAAGGTTATTTGAGTGACCATTACCAAAAGTAAACAGGCCGGTGTTATAGTTGTTAAGATTATATCTTTGGAAACCAATCGAGTTTGAAATGGTTACATATTGATCTGGTGCGGTTAATCTTTTCGCCAGACCTACGCTAACACCAAGAATATCAAAACTTCTGCTTTTATCAGCTTCTCTGTTTACGTAATCGTATAAGAACTGTCTTGTGTAGCTAAAGGAAGTAGAAAGACTAACCGGTCTTTTACCACCTAACCATGGCTCTCTGAATGAAAGACTATAAGTCTGATAGAAAGTACTTGCCTGGGCTCTTAGGGATAATGTTTGACCATCACCCATTGGAACCGGTTTGTAGGCATCTTTGTCAAAAAGTCCCTGGATAGAGAAATTATTGAAAGATAGGCCCAGTGTGCCAATGAATCCACCTCCACCGTAACCTCCCTGAAGTTCAATCTGGCTCGCTCCAGATTCTACTACCTGGTATTCAAGACTTAATGTTCCTTCTCTCGGGTCTGGGTCAACAAATTCCGGATTAAGCTGTTCAGCATCAAAAAATCCAAGTGCACCTAATTCACGTACCGTTGCCACTACTGCTTCCTGGCTGTATTTTTGTCCAGGCTTTGTTCTCATTTCACGGTAAATTACGTGGTCTTTTGTTTTGTTGTTACCGGTAACTTTAATTTCATCGAAATAAGCTTCTTTCCCTTCATTAATTCTTACTTCAAAGTCTATCGTATCGTTATAAACATTGGTTTCAACAAGATCAATATTCGAGAATAAGTAACCGTTGTTCTGGTATAAGTTGGCTACTGAAGTTTTATTAGGTTCTCTACCCTGGATTCGTTCGTCTATTAAAACGCCATTGTAAACATCTCCTTTTTTCAATCCAAGAACTCTGTTCAACTGATCATCAGAATAAGCTGAATTTCCTAAGAAGTTGATGTCTCCCACGTAGTATCTATTACCTTCTTCCAGATTAAGTTTTAAAGCAACGTTCTTATCATCTTTTTTAATAAGAGTGTCTGAGAGGATTCTTGCATCTCTGAATCCTTCTTCTTTGTATTTATCAATAATAGAAGTTTTGTCTTCCTTGTAATCTGCACGAACGAATTTTGAACGCTTCCAGAATCTGAATAAATTCTTTTGCTTCGTATTCTTCATATTGCGTTTCAATTTCGCGTCAGAAAGTTTTTCGTTGCCTTCAAACTCAATATCAGAAATCTTCACACGATCACCCTGTTCAATATCAACCACCATATTAACCTTGTTAGATTGAGCGGTGTCTACTACTTCAGAAGTTCTAATATCAACATTCGTATTGAAGTACCCTTCTTTCTTGTACTTGCTCTCAATGTAGTTTTGAGTGGTAGTGATCAGGTTTTCGGTGACTTTTACTCCTGGCTTTAGGTCATTTTCGTCGATAAGATCTTCTTTTTCGCTTTTCTTCTTGATTCCGCTGAATTTTACCTGGTTAAGTACAGGTACTTCCTTAATTTCCAGCTCAAGGTCTGCCACATTACCATCAACATTGGTAATATAAAAGTTGATATCACTAAAAAGATCCAGTTTCCAGAGTTTATTAATTACATCTCGTAATTTTTCTCCGGGAATAAAAATCTCATCTCCTTCTTTTAAACCTGTATATGCTATTACCGTTTGCTCATTATATGTAGTTGTGCCGGTAACCTTAATTTCACCTAGAGTATATTTTTTAGAATCGCCAAGGGGTAGGTCCTGTGCTTTGGCAGCTATACTGAATAAGAAACAAATTGCAAAAAGTGTAAAAATCTTTTTTGTCATGAATGCACTAACTGAGTTGCTCACTTGTTTTTCCAAATCGTCTTTCTCTGTTTTGATAGTTGTATATGGCTTCAAAAAGATCTTCCCTTCTGTAATCAGGCCATAAGATTTTCGTAAAATACAATTCTGCATAAGCAATCTGCCATAGAAGGAAGTTGCTAATGCGTTGTTCACCACTTGTGCGGATCAAAAGATCTACATCTGGTAAATTTCGGGTGTAAAGATGCTCATTTATAACCGATTCATCAATAGCATCCAAAGATAATTCTTCACTTTTTATCTTCGAGGCGATCTCTTTGAAACAGTTGGTGATTTCTTCCCTGCTTCCGTAACTTAAAGCAAGGGTTAAGTTCATGCGTTTATTACCTGAAGTTTTTTCAATTACATCCAGTAATTCTTGCCTTGCCTTTTTTGGTAAATTGGAAATATTCCCGATGCAATTAAGCCGGATGTTATTATCCTGCAGGGTTTTAATTTCTTTCTTTAGTGAAGACACAAGAAGTTTCATTAGAGTGTCTACTTCTAATTTCGGTCTGTTCCAGTTTTCGGTGGAAAATGCATAAAGCGTAAGATTTTTCACCCCAATTTCTGCACAACCTTCAACAACATCCCTCACAGCTTTCGTGCCTTCTTTATGTCCTGAAGCTCTGAGAAAACCTTTTTGCTTAGCCCAACGCCCATTGCCATCCATAATTAAGGCGATGTGCTCGGGTAATTTATTAAGGTTTAAATTGTCTTTGTAGTTCATTTAAAAGCAATAACATGGTTTTCGTCCAAAAGTAACTGTGAAAGTCACCCCGGTAAAAACGTACCAGTCGTTTGTATTTCTATTTCCAAATTCATCAGCGGTGTTCTCGTCTTCCTAAATACTCCTCCGGCCAGCTCCCGTCTAAATTATCTGTAAGTGTATACCTGGCACCTATTTCAAAAGCACCGATGATATGTTCGGTGATAGCTTCCTTATATCCCATGACCATTGGGATTGCAAATTCCCAGTTGGTACCTTCATTTACAAGATTTCCGGCCCTGCCATTCTTTAGCCACATATGGTCTGCTCTAAAATAGGTAAGCCCGGTATATAGATAAGGGGTGCTTTGCGGTAAAGGTTCGCTGAGATCGAAATCCCAAAAGTTAAACTCTAAACCAAGCGAAGCTTCAGCAATAGTATTCTCGAAAGAATATCCTCTTGCCTGTCTTCTGGTGTCATCCGATTTTTCATCGTCGGCAGAAATTTTTGCATATAAGAGCGTTAATCTTAAAGCATGCCTGGAACTTCGATTCCATTTGGCGATCAATCCACCAACCGGTGTATTCGGAAGGATATAATTGGTTCGACCAACATCTCCAATGAAATTTGCACCTCCGGCAAAAGCTCCAACCTCCACTTCCTGGGAGTAGGTGCTTATTGTAAAAAATGCCATGAATACAAATGCAATTAGGTACCTCATAGGTTTTCAAAAGTTTGCAAATATAACAATTCTGTTTGCTCTACAATAATTTGAGCAGATTTGTACATTGGTATAAACAGATTTTGGAAGTTTTTATTGCTTAGTTGCGCTTGTCTTCACCCCAAAGCAGTTTTTTTCGAAGTGTATTCAAAAAACTGTCTTCCTGTAGTTCTACAAAATTTATGCAGTAGGGTGCTTTTTTAATAATAATTTCAGTGTCGTTCTCTAAAGTGGCGATCCTGGAATCCATAGAAACCAAATGTTCATTTTCTCTTCCAGACACTTTAAGTTTTATTACGGTCTTATCTTTTATCACCAGTGGCCTCGCATTTAAATTGTGCGGAGCTATTGGTGTTATAACCAGTGAATCAGCATCTGGAGTGATTACCGGGCCTCCACAGCTTAAAGAATAGCCTGTAGATCCCGTAGGAGTGGAAACTATCAAGCCATCGGCCCAATAAGAAGTGAGATATTGATCGTCCAGCCAGGTGTCTACCGTGATCATGGAAGTTGTATTTTTCCTGCTTACGGCAATTTCATTTAAAGCTATTTGTGAAAAGACAGGATCAAAACTTTTAATATTGGTTTCCAGGGTTAACACCGATCTTGGCGATAAACTGAATTTTTTTTCCAGAATCTCATCCAGGGTGCTTTCGATTTGTTCTTTCTGAATAGTTGCAAGAAATCCAAGTCTCCCCGTATTAATGCCCACTATTGGAATATCCAGATTCCTGATATAGTTTATAGATTTTAAGATCGTCCCGTCACCGCCAATGCAAAAAAACAGGTCGAATGAATTGTCCAGTTCTTCAAAAGCACTGAAATGTTCATAATCTTTTTCAATACTGTTGTTGCTGTGAATGAGTTTTAGGAAGTTTTCTTCAATAAGAACCTCTATATTCTTCTGATCTAGAAGTTCGAGTAACTGACCAATATATTGAGCTGCATTGGAGTGATAAAACTGACCGTAAATGCCTATTTTCATAAATTATATGTTCAGGTATTTGTCCAGATACTTGGAGCGATCTTTTAGGTTTTTGTTGAAGGTGTCTTCCTGATGTTCAGAAATAATAATGTAACCATATCTTCTAAAAGACTGAATGATCTCATTCATGCCAGATGGAGTGATCTTCATGGTGATCTCGGCCATATCATCCACCATTTTTGAAACAAATGCGCCTAAAAGATGTGCATTGTTTGATTCGATGATCTGGCTAATTTCTCCAAAAGTGAAATCCTTAAAGGCTTTTTCTATCACCAAAATATTTCCAGGTTCATTAAGGAAAGGAGTTTCCTTAAATAAAGAGATCATTTCGTTGAGTTCTACATAACCTATATACTGGTTGTCTTCATCTAAAACTGGAAGAATGTTGGAGTTGTTTTGAGCAAAGGCTTCAAGGCTATCAAGCCAGTAGTTGCTTTCTCTTACGTAAAAACCTTCCAAAGCATATCTATAATCATCAAGAGTTTTGTTGATTTTCAAAGCATCTTACGTCATTTTCAGAAATGCAGCCCACATAGTTGCCTTCGCTTTCGACCGGAAGGTGCGTATAGGTGAGTTCGTTAAATAATTTCTGAACGTCTTCAATTTTTTCAGAAAGACTTAAAATTCCCACGTCATTTAATATGTATTCTTTCAGGCTCATAAACTCTGCTGCTTTTCTGCAAATTAATCAAAATAAAATTCATTGAAGCAGGCTGCACTTTGTATTTTTGTTAATAAAACGAAGCCATAATGACCAAATTAAGTGTAAATATCAATAAAATCGCCACCTTAAGAAATGCAAGAGGAGGGGATGTGCCAAATGTTGTGGAAGCGGCAAAAAATATTGAAAGTTTTGGAGCAGAAGGGATTACTGTGCATCCAAGACCCGATGAAAGGCATATTCGTTATGCTGATGCACGGGAGCTAAAACCTGTTTTGACTACTGAATTTAATATTGAAGGAAAACCAATTCAGCAATTTATAGATCTGGTGATGGAGGTGAACCCTGCTCAGGTAACTCTGGTCCCGGATGCGGAAGATGCAATCACTTCGAATTCTGGCTGGGATACCATCAAGCATAAGGATTATTTAAAGGAAGTTATTTCCGAATTCAATTCAAAAGGAATTAGAACCTCCATATTTGTTGATCCGGTTAAAGAAATGATTGAAGGTGCAGCCAAAACAGGAACCAATAGAATTGAATTATATACAGAAGGTTTTGCGGTAGATTACGCAAAAGGAGATATGAATGCTGCGAAAGCCTATGCTGAATGTGCCGAGCTTGCTCATAAACTGGGAATGGAAGTGAATGCAGGTCATGATCTTTCTCTTCAGAATATTAAATTCTTCAAGGAAAATGTGCCTTATCTTGCTGAGGTTTCCATTGGACATGCGCTTATTTCTGAAGCTTTGTATCTTGGTCTGGAAAAAACAATTCAGCAATATCTAAAACTTTTAAAATAGATGAAATTACATTCAGTAATACTTGGCGAGGGAAAGCCGTTGCTAATCCTTCACGGTTTTTTGGGAATGAGCGATAATTGGAAAACTTTAGGAAAGAAGTTTGCGAAAGATGGTTTTGAGGTTCATCTGATCGATCAGAGAAACCATGGAAAAAGTCCGCATAGCGATGAATTTTCTTATGAGTTGCTGGCGAAAGATGTTGTAGAGTATTGTGATGATCACCAGCTGGATAATATAATTTTATTAGGACATTCTATGGGGGGTAAAACAGCAATGCTTACCGCGTGTAAAAATGAGGGACTTGTTGAAAAACTGGTAATTGTAGATATAGCTCCAAAATATTATGCTCCGCATCATCAGCAAATTTTAAAAGGATTAACCGCTTTGGATGATGCAAAACTTACATCCAGGGGAGATGCTGAAGATTTTCTGAAAGATTATATACCTGAAACCGGGGTGAGGTTATTTTTGCTTAAAAATTTATATTGGAAAACGAAAGAACAGCTTTCTTTAAAATTGAACCTGTCTTCTTTAAAAGAAAATATTGAAAACCTGGGAGCTGCATTGCCTGAAGATGCAAAGTATGAAGGGCCGGTATTGTTTGTAAATGGTTTGAAATCAGACTATATTACTTCAAAAGATGAGCCTTTGATACATAAGCATTTCCCATCTGCTAAGATTGTGGGTATAGAAGGTGCAGGCCATTGGGTGCACGCTGAAAATATGAAAGCGTTTTACGACGCAGTGATCAGATTTGTTTAAAATCTTTCTAAATTTATTATGTATGCATAATAAATACCAAGGTTTTGTTGCATAATATCTATTTTATGCTATTTTTGGGCATACATATTAAGATTTATTAAATATAATCCTACTTAAATTATGAAAAGACTATTTTTACTTAGCCTGTTTGTGTTGGCTGCGGCTACGACTTATGCCGGTGGTTACAGGGTAAGTCTACAGGGTCAACGCGGGCTTGCAATGGGGCATACTGGAGTTGCCGTTGTAAACAACGCAGAGTTGGCCTTCTTTAACCCGGCCGGATTGGTTTTTCTTGAGAATAAGATTAATGCCGCCGTTGGTGTTAGTGCCGTGTTCTCAGATGTCGTTTATGAGAATGGAGAATTTGGAGATATGGCTAGAACAGATAGCCCTGTTGGAACTCCATTTTATGCTTACTTCTCTTATAAGTTGAGTGATAAATTTAGTGTTGGTCTTGCGGCTTACACTCCTTATGGTAGTTCAGTTGCATGGGAAAAAGACTGGGCTGGTTCCCATCTTGTAAACGATATAGAATTGTCTGCAATTTATGTGCAGGCGTTAGCTTCTTATAAAATTACAGATAACCTTTCTGTGGGTGGTGGACCAATTTACGTAAGTGGTGCAGTTAATTTCAATAGAAACCTAAACAGGACTTTAACAGATTTAGACGGTAATCGTGCTAATGTAACTTTAGACGCTTCTGGTGTTAGTGCCTGGGGATGGTCGGCAGGAGCAATGTGGAGTCCCGTAGATAGTTTAAGAATTGGTGTGAATTACCGTTCTGAAATTTTAGTAGAAGCTAAAGATGGTGATGCAGATTTTCAGAATGTTCCAAACTCTCCTTTAACTCCTTTCAGTGATACTCAATTTGATGCTACTTTACCATTACCCGCTGAGCTTACTATTGGAGCCTCTTATCAGTTAAATGATAAATGGCTTTTCGCATTTGATTATAACCGCACTTTCTGGGATGTTTACAAATCTCTTGATGTGGATTTTGCGAATCAACCAACTCAGAATGATTCTTTTAACCCAAGAAACTATAAGGATGCTTCGATTTATAGGTTTGGTGCTCAGTACACTGCAAATGATATGTTCACCTTAAGAGCTGGATATTATTTTGATGAGTCTCCAGTTCAATCTGGATATTTCGCACCTGAAACTCCAAGAAATGATTCAAATAACTTTACAGGAGGGCTTTCGGTAAATGTAACTGATAAGATTGCGATCGACGCATCTTTCCTTTACAGCCGTTTTGTTGAAATTGATGAGTCTTACGATCCAGATCCAAATGATTTTCCTAATTATCAAGGAGAGCCTTTTGAAGGAACTTATAAGTCTAGCGCATTTGTACCAGGTCTTGGTGTAACAATTAAAATATAATTTGAAAATGAAAAACTATTTTAAATACATTGCTATTCTCGCTTTAGGATTTGCTTCCTGTGAGCCTGAAATAGATAACTCTATTGAAGACGCAGGTTTCTACAGTAATGGAGAGGCCGACTTTTCTAACTATGTAGCTCTTGGGAATTCTCTTACTGCAGGATATGCAGATGGGGCTCTTTATATAACGGGACAGGAAAATTCTTATCCTAATATTTTGGCTAGCAAGTTTGCTTTAACACAGGAAACAATGGATTTTACCCAGCCGCTGGTTAATGATAATACAGGTGGATTGCTTTACGGGGGAACTCAGATTGCTGCTAATAGATATGTTCTTGGAGGAGAATCTTTAGCAACTGCTCGTCCTGCTAGATATAGCGGAGCTGCTGCTACAACCGAAGTTACTACAAAGCTTAGTGGTTCTTTTGGAAATATGGGTGTTCCAGGCGCTAAGTCTTATCATTTGGTAGCCCCTGGTTACGGTAATGTGGGAGGTGTGCTACAAGGTTTATCAAATCCTTATTTTGCGAGATTTGCCAGTTCAGATAACACTACTGTAATTGCTGATGCTGTCGCTCAGAATCCAACGTTCTTTACGCTTTGGATAGGGAATAATGATGTGTTAAGTTTCGCAACCTCGGGAGGAGCAGGAGTTTATCAGGAAAATAACACCAATTTTGCTCAGTATGGTCCTAACGATATTACTGATCCTAATGCGTTCGCATTCGTTTATAATTCTATTGTACAACAGCTTGCAGGTCCGGAAGGAGCTGGAGCAGGGGGAGTATTGATTAATATTCCAAATGTTGCAAATATCCCATTCTTTAAGGTGGTGCCTACAAATCCAATTCCATTAGATGAGGCGACCGCAGGAGCTTTAAATGCTCAGTTTGGTGCTTATAATACTCAGATTTTACCAGGTTTAGCTCAGTTAGGGTTAATTACGCCAGAAGAAGCGAATAGCAGAAAGATCACTTTCGCTGCAGGTTCACAAAACTTTGTAACTATTGTAGATGAGGATCTAACTGATATTTCAGGGGTATTGCAACAAGCGCCTTTTAATTTAGATGCTCAAACAGCCGGTCTTTTAGGTCAATTAAGACAGGCTACTTCATCAGATCTTATTCCTTTAACGTCATCAACTTTTATTGGAACGCAGGTGGGAGATAATCCTATGTTGATTAATGGGGTTTCAGTTCCTTTAGGTGATCAGCATGTTTTAACTACCGCTGAACAGGAACTTGTTGCTGAGGTGACCGTAAAGTATAACCAGGCAATTCAGGCAGTAGCAGACAACTATTCTTTAGGGTATGTTGATGCAAATTCATTGCTGGAGCAAATAGATAGTCAAGGAGGTCTTAATTATCAGGGTACTCCGTTATCTTCTGCTTTTGTAACTGGTGGTGCATTTTCTCTTGATGGAGTTCATTTAACTCCACGTGGATATGCTGTGATTGCAAATGAAATTGTAAAAGAAACAAATGCGACTTACGGTTCAAAAGTTCCGAATGTAGATGTTAGTGCTTATGGAACTGTTACATTGAATAACGAGGTTCAATAGTATTAAAATTGCTATAAAATTTAAGAAGGCCGGGATTTTCCCGGCCTTTTTTTTGCAACTTTACCAACAACTAAAACCAAAAATCATGAATTTTATACTTCGTCTTTTGCTTACCGCTTTGGCTGTGGTTATCCTGGCAAAAATTCTTCCGGGAGTAAGCGTAGATAGTTACTTTACGGCTATAATTGTGGCGCTGGTTCTGGCGCTGCTCAATTTTATAGTTAAGCCTATCCTGGTACTTTTTACACTTCCGGTAACCATACTTACCTTAGGATTATTCCTACTGGTAATTAATGCGATTATCATTTTTCTGGCCGATGGATTCGTAGATGGTTTTGATGTAAGTGGCTGGTTTATTGCTATTATTTTTAGCCTATTACTGTCATTGGTGCAATCTTTACTTTTCTCAATTCTGAAAACAGATTAGATTTAACTGAATTTCAACATTTTGAAACTTTGCAGACTTTAATAAAAAACGTAATTTTGCACTCCAATTTTTATAACAGATCAAAATGAATATTACCAGAGAGAATATTGATGAATTAAATGCGGTAGTTAAAGTTGATATCGCTAAAGAAGATTATGCCGGTAAAGTAGATAAGATTTTAAAGGATTACCGTAAGAATGCCAATATTCCCGGTTTTAGAAAAGGTCATGTGCCTATGGGGATGGTTAAGAAGCAATACGGCCAGGCTGTATTGGTAGATGAGGTGAATAAATTGCTTCAGGATAGTCTTAACAAATACCTTACTGAAGAAAAACTGGACGTTCTTGGAAATCCACTTCCAAAGGAACAGGAAAATTTTGATTGGGAGAAAGAAAATTATAGCTTCGAATTCGAATTAGGGATCGCTCCTGAATTTGATGTAGATCTTGATCTTAAAAAACCAGTAACCAAATACAACATCGTTGCCGATGAGAAAATGGTAAACGATCAGATTGAAAGTATCCAGAAGCAGTATGGTAAATTAAAGACCAAAGATGAGGTTGCTGAAGGGGATACCGTTGCAGGTGCTTTTAAGAATGAAGAAGAAGGAATCGATAACGAAACTACTATCGAACTTGAGAACTTAAAAGGAAAACGTAACCAAAATAAATTTGTTGGAGCAAAAGTTGGTGATACCATCACTTTAAAAACTAAAGGCTTATTTGAAGACGATCATGCGCTTATAAATCACTTAAGCATCGAGCATGATAAAGCTCACGATCTTGATATTGAAGTAGAATTTACTATTTCAGAGATCAACGAAAGAGAACTTGCCGATTTAGATCAGGAATTATTCGATAAGCTTTTTGGAAAAGATAAAGTAAAGTCTGTAACTGAATTGAAAGAAAAGATCAAGGAAGATGCAGCAAAGCAATTTCAGCAACAGAGCGATCAGCAGTTAATGAACGATA
Organism: uncultured Flavobacteriaceae bacterium; assembly: GCA_963779835.1. Lineage (GTDB taxonomy): Bacteria > Bacteroidota > Bacteroidia > Flavobacteriales > Flavobacteriaceae > Christiangramia. The sequence continues at coordinate 35,633 of CAVZZT010000016.1, read as the reverse complement.
TTACTGAAGCGCTAATTGAAAATACAGATTTTGATCTGCCGAAAGATTTTCTTCAAAAATGGATTCAGACGGTTGGAGAGAAACCAATGACTGAAGAAGAAGCTAAAGAAGAATATGAGAAGAGTGAAAAAGGGCTTCGTTACCAGTTGATCGAAGGGAAAGTTGTGAACGACAATAACCTTAATGTAGACTTCAATGATCTTAAAGCATTTGCTTCAGAAAAGATCAAACAACAAATGGCTCAATTTGGCCAGATGGATCCTTCTCAAAAAGAACTTGATGATATCGCAGCAAGAATCCTATCAAATCAGGATGAAGTAAAAAGACTTTCTGAGCAGTTGATGAATGAAAAACTTCTTGAATTCTATAAGGAGAATATGAAATTTGAAGAAAAAGAGCTGACTTACGAAGAATTTGTGAAAGCTATCTATAAGTAAGCCTTTTTACGATATATTAATTATCTTTAAGGCGTTAACTCAACCGGGGTAACGCCTTTTTTGGTTTTATCCGGTAAATTGTTTAAGCTTAGAAAAACAAAAAAAATTGATGGACTACGGAAAGGAATTTCGAAAATATGCTGTCTCAGATCATAACATAAACAGCAATTATTACGATAAAATAGTTAGCAGTATGTTGCCTCAGGGCATGACTCCTAATATTATAGAAGAACGCCAGATGAATGCTGTAGCTATGGATGTTTTCTCGAGATTGATGATGGACAGGATTATTTTTCTTGGTACAGGAATCAACGAGCAGGTAGCTAATATTGTTCAGGCGCAGTTATTATTTTTAGAAAGTACAGATGCTTCTAAAGATATACAGATCTATATCAACTCTCCAGGAGGAAGTGTATATGCAGGATTGGGAATTTATGATACGATGCAGTTCATTAAGCCTGACGTTGCTACGATCTGTACAGGAATGGCAGCTTCTATGGGAGCGGTTCTTTTATGTGCCGGTGAAGCCGGGAAAAGAAGCGGACTTCCGCACTGTCGTGTGATGATTCACCAGCCAATGGGTGGTGCTCAGGGACAGGCAAGTGATATCGAAATTACAGCAAGAGAAATTATTACTTTAAAAGAGGAATTATATAATATCATAGCCAAACATTCAGGCCAGACTTACGAAAAGGTTCATGAGGACAGTGATCGTGATTACTGGATGAAAGCTGAAAAAGCTAAGGAATATGGTATGATAGACGAAGTTTTAAAAAGAGAAGGATAAATTGTAATTTACTTCCAGGTGGAAGTAGTTACCCGAAAATTTAAAGAATGGCGAAAGAAGATTTAGAATGTTCCTTTTGTGGTAGAAAAAAACCCGAAACCAATCTGCTTATAGCCGGACTGGATGCACATATTTGTGATCGATGCATCGAGCAGGCCCATGGTATTGTGGTGGAAGAATCGAAGCAGGGAGAAGCCCGCGAGCTTTCTTCAGATTTAATGTTGAGTAAACCCAAAACGATTAAATCCTTTTTGGATGAATACATTATTGGTCAGGAGGAAACCAAGAAAGTGATGTCGGTAGCGGTTTATAACCACTACAAAAGATTATTACAGCCCGAGAGTGAGGATGATGTAGAAATTCAAAAGAGTAATATCGTGATGGTTGGGGAGACCGGAACAGGTAAAACCCTTATGGCCAGAACTATTGCCAAAATGCTTAACGTGCCTCTGGCAATCGTTGATGCCACGGTGTTAACTGAAGCAGGTTACGTAGGGGAGGATGTAGAAGGAATATTAACCAGACTTCTTCAGGCTGCCGACTATAACACGGAAAAAGCAGAGCGAGGAATTGTATTTATTGATGAGATTGATAAGATTGCTCGAAAAAGCGATAATCCTTCAATTACCCGTGATGTTTCCGGAGAAGGTGTTCAGCAGGCTTTATTAAAACTCTTGGAAGGAACCAGTGTAAATGTTCCGCCAAAAGGAGGTCGTAAACACCCTGATCAGAAATTTATTGAGGTGAATACCGAAAATATTCTATTTATTGCCGGTGGTGCTTTTGATGGAATTGAAAGAATTATCAGTAAGCGATTAAATATGCAGGCTGTTGGATTTAGTGCTTCCAAAAGCGAAGATACAATAGAGCGTACTAATCTATTGAAGTATATCATTCCGAAAGATCTTAAAGAATTCGGATTAATACCAGAGATCATTGGTAGATTGCCAGCTCTTACTTATATGAATCCTCTGGATAAGAAGACACTTCGTGCGATTCTTACAGAGCCGAAAAATGCGATTATAAAGCAATATAAAAAGTTATTCGAGATGGACGATATCGAATTCGATGTTACCGACGATGCTTTGGATTATATTGTAGATAAGGCCGTAGAATATAAACTTGGAGCTCGTGGATTGCGATCCCTCTGTGAGGCAATTTTAACCGATGCTATGTTTGAGCTTCCGGAAAGTGAAGAAGATTCATTTACCATGACCAAAGAATATGCAGATGATAAGCTGAATAAATCTACAATGAGTAAGCTGAAAGCAGTTTCATAACAAGCCTAAGTGATATTCATTGCGAAATAAAAAAAGCTCTCAAAAATTGAGAGCTTTTTTTATAGCTATATTTTTCTAATGTCTAAGTTGGCCATCGACTGCGCTCAGGCTGACATATTTATTTTTTAAAGTCACAGATAATTTTTTTGATCTGAAATCTAATATTTAATTTCTTCTAACTTCTAACTTCTAACTTCTAACTTCTAACTTCGGATCACCAGCTTCCGCCGGCGCCACCACCACCAAATCCGCCTCCGCCGAAGCCTCCTCCGAAGCCTCCGCCACCACCAAAACCTCCTCCGGAACTTCCGCCACCGCCAAAGCTGCCTCTTCCAAGAGAGCTAAGAATGATCGCGTCCCAAAGAACACTTCTTCCGGTTCTACTGCCGCCATTTCTTCCTCCACCTCTTTTCTTAAACATGGAGATGAGAATTACAATGAAAATAATAAAGAAAATGACCGATCTTATTGGGAAACCTCCGCTTCCGGAACCTGATTGAGGTACTCCTTTAAATGTACCGTTTAGAACCTGGAAAATGGCTGTAGTACCTTTATTTATTCCGGCGTATATATCCCCGTTCCTAAATTCCGGAAGGATAATAAGTTCAATTATTTCTTTTGTTTTAGCGTCGGTCATGTATTCTTCCAGACCGTAACCTGTAGTTATCCAGATCTTTCTTTCTTCTTTGGCAACCAGGATAAGTAAGCCATTATCCTCTGCACTTTGACCAATACCCCATTCGTGTGCCCAATGGGCTGCATAGGTTCCCTCGTATTCGCCTTGAAGGGATTGGATGGTGACCACAACAATTTGGGTTGAAGTAGTATCAGCGTAATTTATAAGTTTCTGTTCAAGTCTATTCTCATCTGCAGAGGAAAGCATGTCTGCTTCATCATATACACTGGTTTGATCAGAAGGTTTTGGGGGAATATCGCGCTGAGCTAATGCGGTGAATCCCGTTAAAAGTATTAGTAAAAGTATGAATCGTTTGATATGCTTAGGCTTTTGAAATTTGATCGGATAACTCATTAGTATCATCTTCGTCCCATGGGAAGTGCTTCTGTAATTGCTCTCCTGCTTTTAGAATTCCTGCAACAAGGCCATCTTTAAATTCACCCTTTTTAAAATGGGAGACAATTAGTTCCTTTGTGCTTTCCCAGAAGTCGTCAGCAACAACATCATTGATTCCTTTGTCACCGTAGATCACAAAATTCCGGTCTTCTACCGCTACATAGATAAGAACACCGTTATCCTGCTTAGTGTTGTCCATTTTGAGTGCATGGAAAACTTCCATTGAACGTTCAAAAATATCCAGCTCCCCAGTGCTAGGCTCTAGATGAACCCGGATTTCACCACTGGTGGTTCTTTCCGCCTGTCTTATTGCTTCTACTATTTCTTCTTCTTCCTTTTTAGTTAGAAAGGCTTCGCTCTTTTGACTCATATTTCTAAAAATCGAATTCTACATCTGGAGCATCTTCTGCACCGGCATCAGCCTGAAATCCTTCCATATCCTCAAATCCAAAGAGGGATGCAGTAATATTGCTCGGGAATTTACGTCTTGTTTTTTCGTAAGAGGCTACGGCTTCATTAAAACGGTCTCGTGTTACATTAATCCTGTTTTCAGTTCCTTCCAATTGGGATTGTAATTGCAGGAAATTCTGATTCGCCTTTAGTTCAGGATATCTTTCAACGGTGACCAGAAGTCTGGAAAGGGCAGAAGTCACTCCTTGCTGAGCTTCCTGGTATTGTTGTATTTGAGCAGCATTTAGGTTACTGGCATCAACATTAACCGAGGTCGCTTTCGCTCGGGCTTCAATAACATCTGTTAAGGTTCCTCTTTCGAAATCGGCAGCTCCCTCTACAGTTTTTACAAGATTGCCAATAAGATCATTTCTTCTTTGATATGAACTTTCCACATTATTCCATGCTTTTTCAGCTTCTGTTTGTTTATCTACCAAACTGTTATAAGGGGAAACTATCAATATGATTAGAACCACTATAATTCCTATCGGGATTAACCACTTTTTCATTTTATAATTGATTTTTTAAGTTGACTAGTTCTGCTTTTATGCTCTCCAACTTACGAATTATTTCGAAGTTGCTGAGGATTTTTTGTTTCTCTTCTTTTAAGTGAGTTTTCGCTCCTTCAAGAGTAAATCCTCTTTCTTTTACGAGATGATAGATCAATTCAAGATTTCTTATGTCTTCCGGAGTGAATTTACGATCCCCCTTGGCATTTTTCTTTGGTTTGATCACATCAAACTCCTTTTCCCAAAATCTAATCAGGGAGGTATTTACTTTAAATGCTTTGGCAACTTCGCCAATGCCATAATATCGTTTTTCAGGAAGATCTATGTGCATTAATCAAGCGATTGATTTTCACGTTGAGCTCTTTCCAGGACTTCTCCGAATTCCTCTGGAGATAGATTTCCGTAATAGAAGTTTATCGGGTTGATTCTGTTGTCATCTTTAAAGATCTCATAATGCAAGTGCGGGCCTTCAGATCGTCCTGTGCTTCCAACAAATCCAATTACATCACCTCTTTTTACTCGCTGACCTCTACGAACATTGTATTTATAAAGATGGCCATATAAGCTGGTATATCCGTATCCGTGATCAATTCTTATGTGGTTTCCGTAACCGGTAGATCTACTATCAGCTCGTATAACTTTTCCATCTCCGGTTGCATATACAGGAGTGCCCCGGGGAGCCGTAAAATCCATACCGTAATGAAATTTTTTCACCTTTGTAAATGGGTCGGTTCTCCAACCGTAACCCGAAGCAATTCGACTCAGGTCTTCATTATTTACAGGTTGAATAGCAGGTATGGCCTCTAATAATTCACCTTTTTCCTTTGCAAGTTCGGCGATTTCATCCAGCGATTTAGACTGAACCACCAGACGTTTGGTAAGAACGTCCATTCTTTTAGTAGTTTCCATGATCAGTTTACTGTGATCAAAGCCCTCAAGATCCTTGTAACGGTTAATTCCTCCAAATCCAGCTTTTCGTTGTTCTTCAGGAATGGGATTTGCTTCAAAGTATAGCCTGTAGATGTTATTATCTCTGTCTTCAATATTGGCCATTACATCCTGGATCTGGTCCATTTTTTTATTCAACAGGCCATATTGAAGCTGCATATTATGCAGTTCTCGTTTTAAAGCTTTTTCTTTTGGAGTTTCTATTTGAGGAATATTCAAATAGATAATTAAAAGTATAAAACCGGCTAGAAATGAACCGGTAATACTAAGCAGGGCAATACCTAAACGCCTGCCTTTCTTTTGCTCGATCTTTTGGTAAGAAAGGGTCTCGCTATCGTAATAATATTTAACCTTCGACATGAGTTAAATTTATGCTATTTTTGCGTCCAGAAACGGCTCAAATACCGTGTAAATGTAAACGGTAAACGAACAAATATATGAATTGTTTTGCCGTCTTCATAATTTAATGAATTTTGCAAGAAAATAACTGAATGAAGTCACAGGATATCCGGAAACAGTTTCTCGAATTTTTTAAATCGAAATCCCATAGCATTGTGCCATCTGCACCCATGGTCATAAAAGATGATCCTACGCTGATGTTTACCAATGCCGGAATGAACCAGTTCAAGGAATATTTCCTTGGAAATTCGGTTCCAAAAAATAACCGGGTGACCGATACTCAAAAGTGCCTGAGAGTGAGTGGAAAGCATAATGACCTGGAAGAAGTGGGTCATGATACTTATCATCATACCATGTTTGAAATGCTCGGGAACTGGAGTTTTGGCGATTATTTCAAGAAAGAAGCCATTAGTTGGGCATGGGAACTGCTAACAGAAGTCTATAAAATTAATCCGGAGAATCTGTATGTTTCGGTTTTTGAAGGAAGCGATGATAAGGATGATCTGGGTCTGGATACAGAAGCTCTGGAACTTTGGAAAAAAATTGTTCCTGAGGAAAGAATTATCTACGGAAATAAAAAGGATAATTTCTGGGAAATGGGTGATCAGGGACCTTGCGGGCCTTGTTCTGAAATTCATATTGATATTCGTTCAGCAGATGAAAAATCCAGGACACCGGGAAGAGATCTTGTAAATATGGATCATCCACAAGTTGTGGAAATATGGAACCTGGTATTTATGCAATATAACCGAAAGGCAAATGGCGCTCTTGAGGAGCTACCTGCAAAGCATATTGATACTGGGATGGGGTTTGAGCGCTTGTGTATGGTATTGCAGAATAAGCAATCAAATTATGATACTGATGTTTTTACTCCCCTAATTGGAGAAATTGAAAAGATCACCGGTTCAGAATATGGAAATTCGGAAGAGGCTAATATTGCCATGCGGGTTATTGCTGATCATGTTCGAGCAGTCGCTTTTTCAATTGCCGATGGACAGTTGCCCAGCAATACCGGTGCGGGTTATGTTATAAGAAGAATTTTAAGGAGAGCAATCAGGTATGGTTTTACCTTTTTAAATACAAAAGAGCCATTTATTTATAAATTAGTGCCTATTCTGAGCAAACAAATGGGATCAACTTTCCCGGAATTGAAGTCTCAGCAGAATCTTATTGAAAATGTTATTCGTGAAGAAGAGGCTTCTTTTCTAAGAACTCTGGACCAGGGATTGGTATTGTTAGCGAACTCTAATGAAAGATTCTAAGGATAAAACGATTTCCGGGGAAAAGGCATTTGAGCTTTATGATACCTTTGGTTTTCCTATAGATCTTACAGCCTTAATCTTAAGAGAAAATGGATATAAGCTGGATGATAAGGGATTTGAAGCGGAACTGAAAAAGCAGAAAGATCGTTCACGGGAAGCAACCGCAGTAAGTGCAGGTGATTGGATGGAATTGAATCCTGTTGAAGATAATACTTTTATAGGTTATGATCAGCTGGAAGCGGATGTGAAAATTGCCAAATACCGAAAGGTTGAATCAAGGAAAAAAGGAGAAATGTATCAGGTAGTTTTAGATAAAACACCTTTTTATCCGGAAGGCGGTGGCCAGGTTGGAGATAAAGGAATCCTGATGTCATCAGATGGTGAGATAGTTGATATCGTTGATACTAAGAAAGAAAATAATCAGATAATACATTTCATAAAGAAACTCCCTGATAATACCGAAGCAGAATTTAAGGCGATCGTGAACAAGACCGAGAGGTCCAGTACGGCTTCCAATCATACCGCTACACATTTATTGCATCAGGCGCTTCGAAGCATTCTTGGGACTCATGTTGAGCAAAAAGGGTCGATGGTGCAAAGTGGTTATCTAAGATTTGATTTTTCTCACTTCAGCAAAGTAACTGCTGAAGAATTGGAGAAAGTAGAGAATTTTGTGAATTCCAGAATCCGGGAGCAATTAAGTCTGGAGGAACAAAGAAATATTTCATATCAGGAAGCAATAGATCAGGGGGCGATAGCATTGTTCGGTGAGAAATATGGGGATTCAGTAAGAGCGATCCGTTTTGGAGATTCTATGGAGCTTTGTGGTGGGATTCACGTTCAAAATACTTCTGAGATATGGTATTTTAAGATCACCGGTGAATCTGCAGTTGCTTCTGGAATTAGAAGGATCGAAGCTATTACCGGTGCTGCAGCCATGGAGTTTTTTGAAGAGCAAAATGATATTCTGAAGCAGATCAAAAACGGATTAAAAAATGCCAATGATCCTGTAAAAGCTATTAACAGCCTTCAGGAAGAGAACATAACACTTAAGAAACAGGTGGAAAGTCTGCTAAAAGACAAAGCTAAAAACCTTAAATCTGAACTAAAAGGTGAGATTAAGAATATTAATGGGGTGAATTTTTTAGCTAAAAATGTTGATCTGGATGCGGGTGGAATTAAGGACCTGGCTTTTCAGCTGGGCGATGAAATGGAGAATCTTTACCTCGTGTTTGGTACAGAGCAAAATGGGAAAGCCTTGCTTTCCTGTTATGTCTCTAAGAATCTTGTAAAGGAAAAAGAATTGAATGCCGGAGCAATAGTTCGAGAGCTTGGAAAATATATCCAGGGAGGCGGTGGCGGTCAGCCATTCTTTGCCACAGCAGGAGGGAAGAAGCCCGAAGGTGTAAATGAAGCACTTCAGAAAGCTGAAAGTTTTATAAATTAAAAGAAGAAATCCCGATTTTTAATCGGGATTTTTTAATTTCATTCTATGGATTTTAGAACCAGAGTTCCAGTTAAAGAAAGCTTATCCAGGATTGAACATACTTCTGGAGTATTTCTTATAGGGTCTTGTTTTGTGGAAAATATTGGTTCTAAGCTGGAATGGTTCAGGTTTAAAAACTTGCAGAATCCTACGGGAATCATTTTTCATCCTACCCCAATTAGAAAATTCATTCAAAGAATCGGGGATAATAATTATTACAAGGAATCAGATCTTCTGGAAACAAATGATGGCTGGATATCTTTAGAAGCGCATTCAGATGTAAGGAGAAGAACCAAAGAAGCTTGTCTGGATGCTTTAAATGGAGCTTTAAAGAACAGCAGAAAGTTTATAGAAAACTCCAGTTTTGTGGTAATTAGTCTTGGTACTGCCTGGGGATATAAGCATGAAACGAAACAGGATATAGTGGCAAACTGCCATAAAATCCGTCAAAAGGAATTTCAAAAACAGCTTAGCTCTTCCCAGGATGTTCAGAATGACTTAAAATTGATAAGAGAAAGTCTTGATAAGATCAATAAAGAGATCCGGATGATTTTAACGGTTTCACCCGTCAGGCATCTCAAAGATGGAATGATTGAAAATCAGCAAAGCAAGGCTCATTTGATTTCAGGTCTTCATGAATATTTAAAATTTGATGAACTATCTGATTATTTTCCTTCCTATGAAATCCTGATGGATGAATTGCGAGATTATAGATTTTATTCTGAAGATATGCTTCATCCAAATAAGACAGCCGTGGATTATATATGGAAACTTTTTTCTGAAAACTGGATTTCCCCTCAAATTATTGGCTTGAATAAAGAAATAGATAAGATACAAAAGGCTCTTTATCACCGTCCCCGAGAAGAAAATTCAATTGAGCATAGGAAATTTCTTACGAAAATACAAGCTAAAATCGAGGAAATTCAAAATAACCACCCTGAAATAACATTTCTAAGCCCTTATAAATACTGATGTTGTTAATTTTTTAACATATCCGTAACTTAGTTTTTCTTCTTTATAATAAAATATTTGTATTTTTATAATGCAGATTTGGAATAAATTAGTTTGATTATTAGGGATTTGCATCTCTATGAGTTAGCTGTTTATAAAGGATTTGTTTTCTAAAATTTGTTGGGGTAGATTTTAGAATTTACTAAAGGACGGGTGGGGCCGTCCTTTAGTTTTTATATAGATTTCTTTAACTTTCTTTAAGATTTTATTTAGACTAAAACTCCTGGTTTTTTTCCTAATTTCCATCCTCTAATTATTTTTCATGAAAAATATTCTTTTAGCTATCCTGATGGTGGCCGTTGTTATTCTTGGATTTATGTACTGGGATCAAAAGAATGAAGAAAGGGAAAGTCTGGAAGAAAATACAGCCTTGATTCAGGAACAGATACGAAATGTAGGTAAGCTGGTTGTTACTGAAGGTACATTCTCACAGGTCTTTACTTATAAGAATTCAAAAAGTTTTTATTTGGATATCTTATCGGCCAGAAAAAAAGCGTTGATTATTGTAAATGCTGATGTTAGCGTTGCTTATGATCTTAGCAAGCTGGAGGTGGAAATCGATAAAGAAAATAAAAGAGTGATCCTTAAGGATATTCCTAAGGAAGAAATTAATATAAATCCTAATATCAAATATTACGACGTCACTCAGGATTACCTGAATCAATTTGAGGCTGAAGACTATAATAAGATAAAAGCGCGAATTGAAAAGGGATTGAGGGAAAAGATTGAAAAGTCAACCTTAAAATCGAACGCAAAAAACAGGCTGGTTAGTGAGCTTCAAAAAATATATATACTAACAAGTAGTATGGGCTGGGTCCTTGAGTACGAGAACCAACCCATTACGAATTCTGAAAGTCTGGAAAAGATTAAATTTTAAGGAGTAACCATTTTTGAATCGGTAAGTTCTAATCCGTCATCGATGAGGTGAGCTACCTCCGGTCTTTGTTTTTTGATCTCCTTAAGTCGGGTTTTCACTTCTTTAGCTAGTTTTGGATCATTTTCTACAGCGAGTTCATAGATCTCAACCGATAGTAACCAGTCTTTTGGATGATGTTTTTTCGCAATATCATAAGCTGCATTTAAAGAAAACTTGGTGTTTTCTCCGTTTCGAATATTTCTAACCGATTCATAGAGAGATTCAAGTTCCTCTCTTTCCGGAGTTTTTTTGCTTTTAATGGTAGTAGTAGATGGGGTATGGGTAATAAGGTCGAAAGACTCATGATCTGCAGGTCCGGCAAAGGCAGAAATGATCTCCTTGCCAACGGCCATATCATATCTGCCCCATTCCGGCTGAAATAACTACTTCGTCATTATAAGTGACCGTACAGTTCTTAAAACTAATTATTATTATTTTTCCTTGTAGGTTTCTGGTTCCGGTAATTATTTCACCTTCCACTTTTACTCCTCCTTCAAATTCCAGGCTGATATTTTCTCCTTCATAAATAGCATATGCTCTAAGATCTCTTGGGCTCATATCTTCAATCGCCAGATTAATGCCTTTCAGACTACCTATAGGAGAACCAAAACCTTCGGGATGCGTAGATACTCCATGCCCCACTAATTCTTTTTCCCGGTAGGAAAGAGCGGTTTCGCCTTTAGTTTGAATATAAACAGCTTTTCCTTCATGCTCAATAACTTTGGAGAAATTACCTGAAACTTGGATTCCGGTGCTAAACTCAACTGTTCCTAGATTTTTGGAATCGATTAACTTCTGAATTCCCTGAAGTCCCCCTTTTCTCAGGGCCATTTTATTGGCAAATTCTTCCAGTACAAGGCTCAGATGAGCAAAATCTGGAGTTACGAAAAGCTGAGGTTGAGGTTTTGTAATATCGAACTCTTTTTTAGCCGCTTCAATCGTATAGGGGTGTTTCTTTACCGCATCGGTCATGCAGGATTTGCTTTCTCCAATAGAAGATAGGAGGCCTGCACCATAGATCTTAGGTTCATCTACAGTACCAATTAATCCATATTCTACCGTCCACCAGTGTAAATTTCTAATTTGAGCCATTTCACTAGGCTTTACATCGGCATTCTGAAGTTCATCTACCCTTTTTTCTACTTCCTCGATCTTTTCTTTAGGAGTATCTTCAGCCTCTTTTAATATGGAAAGCTCACGAATAGCTTCATAAACTGCATAATCATGAGAACTGGAAATAGCTTTACAGCCTATTTCTCCGAAACGTCTCAGGTATTCAGCATATTCCGGATTTGCTATAATAGGAGCATGGCCAGCACCTTCGTGAATAATATCCGGAGCAGGCGTATATTCAATATGTTCCAGTTGTCTTATATCACTGGCGATCACCAGCACATTATATGCCTGAAACTCCATAAATGCTGCGGGCGGAATAAAACCGTCTACAGCTACTGCCGCCCATCCTATTTCTTCCAGGATACGATTCATTCCATACATATTTGGAATGCTGTCTATAGAAATGCCTGTCTTCTTTAAACCTTCCAGGTATGAATCATGGGCAACTTTGCTTAAATAATCAACATTCTTTCTCATAACATAACGCCATACAGCCTGATTTACAGGAGTGTAGTCATCGTAGTTCTGAGGTTTTATATATTGCTGAAGATGGGCGGGAAGCCTGTCCAGTATTTCGTTGGATTGAATATTATCTAACATGATTTGGTTTAACTAAAACGTTTGCGTTAAAAGTACAAAATTTGGAAGAGAAAGGGAAAAGGTTGGGTTAACGACCTGGTATAAAAAAGCCCCTTTAAAAAGAGGCTTGAATTTTCTATTTATTTCTCCATTCCTGGAGGATATTTTTCCATTATCTTAGAGACGATCTCATTGATGCGCTCTTGCTTTTTGTTTACTTCACGGGCCAGGGCTGCGGTTCCCATTCCCTGCCAAACTAATTCTTTGTCTCCTGAATCAATCAGGTCTATATAAAGCGTTCCTTCACTGGTGCTGCTCACGGTATTAAAACCGCTTCCCCAATACCATGGGTTCCAGCCCCAACCATAACCCCAGTAAGGATAATTGTTCTGGTAAATGTTGATATTTTCATTGGTCTTAGTGAATATACTTACAAGGAGATCCGGATTTTCAGATTTTGTAAATCCTTTTTTCTGCATTTCGGTCTCAATAGCTCTGAGAATTCTTTTTTTGTCAAGATCAGAGATTTCAGCTTTATCTATACCTGGCTTAAAGAATGCGTAGGTGCCATAATCGGTAAAATTAGCCTCGCGGTCATAATCTGATGCAACCTTCACGCTATCACAGGAGGTCATAAATACTGCAACTAGCAGCAGGACAGGAGTAAATTTTAGAAATTTCATAGGTTAGATTTTAAATTTATATAAATTTAATCTAGAAGCTTTGGATCTACGAGATTAGGAATGGTGACTTTTAACTGCGGATTCATGTCCATGGCACGTTTTGCCGCAAATATTGCTTCTTTATTCCTGGCCCAGGATCTACGGGCAATCCCGTTGTTAACATCCCAGAATAGCATAGATTTCAAACGATCTTCTGACGCTTTATTTCCTTCAAGAATCATGCCGAATCCCCCATTTATAACCTCTCCCCAGCCAACGCCACCACCATTATGAATGCTCACCCAGGTCGCTCCGCGGAAGCTATCACCTATAACGTTTTGAATTGCCATATCTGCGGTAAAGCTGGATCCGTCATAAATATTGGAGGTTTCACGGTAAGGTGAATCGGTTCCTGAAACATCGTGATGGTCACGGCCTAGTACTATCTGGCCTATTTCTCCGCGTGAGATGGCATCGTTGAATGCTTTAGCTATGGCGATCCTTCCTTCGGCATCTGCATATAAAATCCTGGCTTTGGAACCCACTACCAGTTTGTTCTCCTGTGCTCCTTTGATCCACTGAATGTTATCCTGCATTTGCTGCTGAATTTCAGCAGGCGAATTCTCTTTCAGTTTATTAAGAACCTCAGTCGCGATCTTATCAGTTTTCTGAAGATCTTCATCCTTTCCAGAGGCGCAAACCCATCTAAATGGTCCAAAACCGTAATCAAAACACATAGGGCCCATAATATCCTGAACATAACTCGGATATTTGAATCCTTTTCCGTCAGCACTCATAATATCGGCACCGGCTCTGGATGCTTCCAGTAAAAAAGCATTTCCGTAGTCAAAGAAATAGGTTCCTTTACCGGTGTGTTTATTAATAGCGGTGGTCTGCCTTCTCAAACTTTCCTGAACCTTTTCCTTGAATTTTTCAGGATTGCTAGACATCATTTCCTTAGATTCCTCAAAACTTAAGTCTACCGGGTAATATCCTCCAGCCCAGGGGTTGTGCAGGGAAGTCTGGTCGCTTCCTAGATCTATGTAAATGTCATTTTCTGCAAAATATTCCCAGACGTCAACAATATTTCCCTGGTAGGCGATGGAAACCACTTCCTTGTCGGCTTTTGCTTTTTTAACTCTTTCAGCAAGTTTTTCTACATCATCAATAACTTCATCTACCCATCCCTGTTTATGCCTGGTTTGGGTAGCTTTTGAATTTACTTCCGCGCAAATGGTAATACAACCAGCGATATTTCCAGCTTTTGGCTGAGCACCGCTCATTCCACCAAGACCGGAGGTAACAAATAACTTTCCGGCAAGACTTTCTCCCTTTTTCGAGATCTTTCTACCTGCATTAAGAACGGTAATGGTGGTTCCATGTACTATTCCCTGCGGACCTATATACATATAACTTCCGGCAGTCATTTGTCCGTATTGGGTTACTCCCAGAGCATTGTATTTTTCCCAGTCATCAGGTTTTGAGTAATTAGGGATCATCATTCCGTTGGTAACCACAACCCTGGGAGCATTGGCGTGCGAAGGGAAAAGGCCCATTGGATGACCGGAGTACATGACCAATGTTTGTTCATCATCCATCATGGCCAGGTATTGCATGCATAGCCTATATTGAGCCCAGTTCTGAAAAACCGCCCCGTTACCACCGTAAGTGATCAATTCTTCCGGATGCTGGGCAACTTCAGGATCGAGGTTGTTCTGGATCATTAACATAATGCCTTTCGCCTGAATGCTTTTTCCTGGATATTCATCAATTGGCCTGGCATAGAAATCGTAATCTGGTTTGAACCTGTACATATAGATCCTGCCATATTTTTCCAGTTCTGCCCTGAATTCGGGAAGTAAAGTTTTATGATGTTTTTTGTCAAAATACCTTAAGGCATTTTCTAAGGCGAGTTTCTTTTCATCGGCATCCAGGATTTCTTTTCGTTTTGGAGCGTGATTTAAAGATTCGTCATATGCTTTTGCCGCCGGTAATTCATCCGGTATTCCTTCAAGTATCTGATCCTTAAAATTCATTCTATATTATTCTTGAGAGTTGGTTTTCTTATTATATCCGTATGGGCAATGTCTGCAACCGCTTTCACAGCAATAACCTCTTTTAAGATGATATTGTTCAGTAAAACAGCGGTAGCCTTCCGGAGTCAGGTAATAGTCTCCATCCTCTAACGGGATTCTTTTTTTCTGAAAATTCATAAGGCTAAAATACAATTTCTTATCTTGAAAGCATGATTTTGATCGTCAACAAAAGGCTGCTTTCGGGCAGGTTTAAAGGCATTAGTTTATGGCCCTTTGTCATTCTTGAAAGTAAGCAGTTGACGAAAGACCGTTTTTTTATTAATCACGAGAAAATTCATTTGCGCCAGCAATTGGAACTTCTGGTTCTTTTCTTTTATGTGTGGTATGCTATAGAGTTCTTTGTGAGATATTTGGATTGCCGTAACGGAATGCTGGCTTATCGAAATATTAGTTTTGAACGGGAAGCTTATCGCCGGGAAAATGATCTGAATTATTTAAAAAAAAGACCCTTCTGGGCATTTCGGAAATTTCTTTAAACTTTCGTTCGACTCGCTTAGCGAGATCATTCTATATTTACATTTTAAATTCAATGTTATTGCCGCTAATGCACTAATACTATTAATATTAGTGCATTAGTGGCGAACAATTCATTATAATACTTTAGTTCCATTCAGCCTAGTTTTTCTTAATTACATGGATTAATTTTGCACTCATGCAGGACTTTTTTGAAAGTAATAGTTCCATATCTATTCCCAGTGAATTCATTACCCAATTTCCCGGTGGCATTGAGCTCTGGATTAAAAGGGAAGACCTGCTACATCCTGAAGTTTCAGGGAATAAATTCCGGAAATTAAAGTATAATTTACTTCAGGCTCAGAAGGAAGATAAGAATACTATTCTGACATTTGGCGGAGCTCACTCTAATCATATTTCAGCTACCGCGGCGGCCGGAAAAATATTAGGTTTCGAAACTATAGGGATTATAAGAGGTGAGGAACTTGAAGATTCTGAGGAGAACTGGAGTTCCACGCTTAAATATGCTGTTTCCTGCGGAATGAAATTTGATTTCATCAGCAGAGAAATATACAGGGAGAAGGATTCAGAAGAATTTCTGAAGAATCTAAAACTAAAATATCAGGATGCATTTATAATTCCGGAAGGAGGCACCAATGAGCTCGCCATAAAGGGCTGTGAAGAAATACTTTCAGCAAAGGATAAGGAATTCAACTTTATCTGTTCTTCGGTTGGTACCGGGGGAACTTTGGCCGGATTGATCAATGCTTCGGAAGAACATCAAAAAGTGATTGGCTTCTCCTCCTTAAAATCTTCTCATTTAATAGATGAGGTTTCAGGTTTGGTGAGTGGTAAGAATTGGGAGATCAAAATAAATTATCATTTTGGTGGTTATGCTAAAGTAAATGCCGAACTGATCAATTTTATGAACGATTTTAGTAAAAAATATAAAATCATTCTGGATCCTGTTTACACTGGAAAATTAGTTTTTGGTATTTTTGACCTCGTAAAACAGGGATATTTTCCTGACAATTCTAAAATACTGGCAATTCATACCGGTGGCTTGCAGGGAATTGATGGAATGAACCGGCTTTTAAATAAAAAAAAGCTGCCTCTAATTGCGAGATAATATGAAAGCCCATAATGGGCACTTGGTAAAATGGTCACTGCCAACTGATAAAAATAAGTAACAAGGGAATGGCCAGTTAAATTTATTTGGATGAAAAATACCCGCCTTTTATCTCTTTTCCTGATCATTGTTTTTGCTGCTTCCTGTGGGAGTAAAAAGAAAGTTGTGACTACAAAGGATAATGTTGAACTGGACAATCGTGAAACTCCGGCTGAGGTTGTTGACGATGTAAAAGAGGAGATGCCTCGTAATTCTTATCATTATCGTGTTGAAGATTATATCAGGGATTATGCGCCCATCGCCCAGGAGGAAATGAGGTTGTATAAAATTCCTGCAAGTATTACCCTGGCGCAGGGAATCCTGGAATCTGGCGCGGGAAATGGAGACCTAACCAGAAGAGCAAACAATCACTTTGGCATCAAGTGCCACGATTGGAACGGTGAAAAAGTTTATCATGATGATGATCGCCGCGGAGAATGTTTCAGGAAGTATAAGCACTCTAAATATTCATATAGGGATCATTCCTTATTTCTTTCTGGTCGAGGAAGATATGCTGAACTTTTTGAACTTGATGCCGACGATTATAAGGGTTGGGCGAAAGGTTTGAGAAAAGCAGGGTATGCTACAGACCGAAGATATCCTGATAAATTGATAGATCTTATTGAACGTTACGAACTTTATAGGTTCGATTCAGAAATTACTGGAAAACCGGCGGCGGGATATACGGTTAAACCTCAGGAAAGTTCAGAAAGTCATGTGGTAAAGAAAGGAGAGACTTTATATTCAATTTCAAAACAATATAATACCTCGGTAGAAGATATAAAGAAAATGAACGGTCTTCACGGAAATACGATTTCTATAGGGCAGATCTTAAGTATAAAATAAACGTCATTCTGAATTTAAATCAGAATCTAATAGAATTAAAAGACCCTGAAACAAGTTCAGGGTGACGAAAAAAATGAAAAAGGAATTTATGATTTATAAGAGAAGTAGTCAGTTATTCGCAGATGCACAAAAGGTAATTCCCGGTGGAGTGAATTCTCCGGTTAGAGCATTTAAAGCCGTTGGTGGAGAACCTGTTTTTATTGAAAGGGCTGAAGGTGCTTATTTGTATGACGAAGACGGAAATAAATTAATAGATTATATCAATTCATGGGGTCCGCTTATTCTGGGTCATGCCCATAAACCGGTCATTGATGCGGTAATTGAAAAGGCTAAGAAAGGAACTTCCTTTGGAACCCCAACCGAAATTGAAACCACGATCGCGGAACTTGCGGTAAAAATGGTTCCCAATATCGATAAAATAAGAATGGTGAATTCTGGAACTGAAGCTTGTATGAGCGCCGTGCGCCTGGCCCGCGGATTTACCGGAAAAGAGAAGATCATCAAATTTGCCGGATGTTATCACGGGCATAGTGATTCTTTTCTAATTCAGGCCGGAAGTGGAGCCGTGACCTTTGGAACCCCAAATAGCCCCGGAGTTACCCAGGGAACGGCAAAAGATACTTTACTGGCAAAATACAATGATCTTGAGAATGTAAAAGAGCTTGTTGAAGCAAATAAAGAGGAGATCGCCTGTATCATCCTGGAGCCTGTTGCCGGAAACATGGGATGTATCCCGCCTGCGGATGGTTTTCTGGAAGGACTTAGAAAGATTTGTGATGAAACGGGAATTTTACTTGTTTTTGATGAGGTAATGACCGGCTTCCGGCTTGCTGCCGGAGGAGTTCAGGAAAGAGCAGGAGTGAAGGCTGATATTGTTTGCTTCGGAAAAGTTATTGGTGGAGGTTTGCCTGTGGGTGCCTTTGCTTCCCGGAATGAGATCATGGATTACCTGGCGCCTGTTGGTCCTGTTTACCAGGCAGGAACGCTTAGTGGAAATCCGCTGGCAATGGCTGCGGGATTAGCTATGCTTACCGAACTGGACAGCAAAAGAGAGATCTTTGAAAGCCTTGAAAAAAAGACCAAATATCTTCATGAAGGAATGGAAAAAGTCCTGAATGAGAATAAAGTTGATTTTACTATAAACAGAATTGGTTCAATGATCTCGGTTCATTTTGGTAAAGAACCGGTAACCGACTTTGATTCAGCAGCAAAATCTGCCAATCTTGGTACATTCAATAAATTCTTCCATGGAATGCTGGAAAACGGAATTTATATCGCTCCGAGTGCCTACGAAACCTGGTTTTTAAGTGATGCACTTTCTTATGAAGATCTTGATAAGACGATTGAAGCTGTAGATAAAGTGGCTAAAACACTTTAAGGAAACTCAATTATATAAGTAGAGCCGGGTAGCGAAAGTTTCCCGGCTTTTTTTTAAAATCTTCGTTTCTTAAAATAATAGTTTTGGTCCTCTTCAGTGATCTCACGTAATACCTTACATGGATTTCCGGCAGCGATAACATTTCCGGGAATATCTTTAGTAAGCACACTTCCGGCACCTATTACGGTATTATCGCCTATTTGTACTCCGGGATTTATTACCGTATTTCCACCTATCCAAACATTATTACCTATAGTTACCGGTATGGCATATTCCCATTCCTGATTTCTTTTCTCAGCATCTATGGGGTGCCCGGCGGTATATATGCTCACACTGGGAGCCAGCATTACATTATCGCCGATCATAACTTTAGCGCAATCCAGGATGACACAGTTATAATTGGCATAAAAGTTCTCACCTATAGAAATATTATAACCGTAGTCGCAATGAAAAGGAGGTTCGATATAAAAATTATCTTTAGTGAAGCCTAAAAGTCTTTTCAGAATAGTATTTCTTTCGGCTACCAGTTCCGGTGACAGGGAATTGATATCGAAGCATGCTTTTTGTGCCTGGAGGCGTTCTTGGGAAAGCTCAGCATCTTTAGCGATATATGGCTTTTGGGAAAGCATTTTTTCTTTTTCTGAAGCCATATTATTAAGTTTTGATTTTATTCCATCTCCAGTAATTCCTCCAGATAAGTTCGGGAATTAGAGAGTCTTGGTACTTTATGCTGTCCACCAACTTTATTGTTCTTCTTAAGCCAGTCGTAGAAAAGATCTTTCCTGGCCTGGTGAATTTTAGGCATGTTCAGGGTCATATTATTATAACGCTTGGCTTCATAATCACTATTTACTTCCTGCAATGCAAGATCCAGTTGTTTAGTGAAATTTTCAAAATCCCGGGGAGGAGTTTTGAATTCCACGATCCATTCGTGCGCTCCCTTTTCCTTGCCTTCCATAAAGATTGGAGCCACCGTGTAATCTATAATTTCGCAATTGGTTACCAGGCAAACTTTCTTCAGCGCCGACTCTGCATTTTCGATAATCAGTTCTTCTCCGAAAACGTTGATGTGATGTTTGGTCCTTCCGGAAACTTTGATCCTGTAAGGATTCGTATCTGTAAATCTTATGGTATCACCTATCTTATACCTCCAGAGCCCGGCATTGGTCGTAATTACCACCGCGTAATTTTTGCCAATTTCAACCTCACTTAATGGGATCGCCATTTCCTCGCTGGTACCGTATTCATCCATCGGGATGAATTCATAAAAGATACCATAGTCAAGCATTAAAAGCAGATCTTTTGTATCGTTATGATCCTGGCAGGCAAAGAAACCTTCCGAGGCATTATAGATCTCATAAAATCTAAAATCTTCTTTGGGAAGTATCTTTTGATATTGTGAAGCATAAGGCTCAAAACTTACTCCACCATGAAAATAAACTTCCAGGTTTGGCCAGACCTCAAAAAGACTTTGTTTTCCTGTCGTTTCCAGCACATTATTCAGAAGTACCAGCATCCAGCTCGGAACTCCGGCCAGACTGGTGACATTTTCTCTGATAGTTTCATTTACGATTGCCTGCATTTTGTATTCCCAATCGTGCATTAAGGAAACTTCGTTACTGGGTGTGCTGCTGAATTCAGCCCAGAAAGGCATATTATCTATCAGGATTGCCGATAGATCTCCGTAAGAAGTGCCATTTTTATGATAAAGTTCTTTGCTTCCGCCAAGTCTCAAACTCTTTCCTGTAAAGAATTGCGACTGCGGATTATTATTCAAATAAATACATAAAAGATCTTTTCCGGCAGCATAGTGACAATCTTCTAACGAATCCTGACTTACGGGAATAAATTTACTCTTCGCACTGGTAGTTCCACTCGATTTTGCAAACCATCTAATTGGGGTTGGCCAGAAAATATTTGTCTCACCTTTTCTGCTACGTTCTATAACATCATGGTAATCCTCATATTTTTGAATTGGAACCCGTTGCCTGAATTGTTCATAAGAATCAATTTCGGCGAAATTAAAACGCTTGCCAAATTCAGTGTTTCTGGCTTTGGAAAGAAGATCTTTAAGTAGTTCATTTTGAACTTCATTAGGGTATTTAATGAACAATTCCATCTGGTGAATTCTCTTTTTAAGAAACCAGGAAGCTATGGAATTGACTAATGGAATTGGCATTATTCTTCTTATCTTTAACGCTTATATTTAAAGGGCGTTCGGTTATTTGGTTAAAAATAAACGAAACTTTGTAGCCAGCAAAAAATTCAGTCAGTCTTAAATAAAAATTTAAATGAGATACGAAGGAGTTCTAACAAAAATGAGAACAGAAATTACCGATGTAGTTCAGTATTATCTGCTTTGGGAAAATGATTTTATCAATTTCAACCAGTTGATAGATAAAAAGATAAGTTTGAATTTTCTTCGATATCAATGTCTCAATTGTGGACTGGAAAAGAAGATCTACAGGCAGGGATTTTGTTATGATTGCTTTAGTTCAATTCCGCAAGCCGGGGACTGGGTTATAAACCCGGAACTTAGTAAAGCTCATTTAGATGAAGAAGACCGAGATCTTGAGTATGAGAAGAAGGCGCAACTGCAGCCGCATATAGTTTATCTGGCTAATTCCAGTGATGTAAAAGTTGGAGTAACCAGGAGAAATCAGATTCCAACAAGGTGGATAGATCAGGGAGCGCATGAAGCCATCGAAATTGTTGAGGTTCCTAATAGATATCTTGCCGGTATTACTGAAGTTGCTTTAAAGAAACATGTTTCAGATAAGACCAATTGGAGAAAAATGTTGACCAACGATATTCTTGACCTGAATCTAGAGGAAGAAAGAGAAAAGCTAAAAGAATTTATTCCTGAAGAAGCCAAAGAATATTATATCGAAAATAATAAGGAAACCGAAATTAAATTTCCCGTAAAACAATTTCCTGAAAAGGTTAAATCCCTGAACCTGGTGAAGAATCCTTTCTACGAAGGTGTGCTAAAAGGAATTAAAGGTCAGTATTTGATCTTTGAAGATGGAACTGTTTTCAACGTTAGAGGGAATGAAGGATTGGTGGTTGAATTGAAAGTTGTAGTTTAAAAAAGATCTCTCCTTTTTGGTCGAGATGACCAATTTCAATTTTTCGTCATGCTGAACTTGTTTCAGTATCTCTGAGACCCTGAAACCAGTTCAGGGTGACACACTACATTTTTCAGAGGTATTGTGTCATTTCGACGGAGCATCGCGTAGGAGAAATCTCCTTTGAAGTATTACTAATATAGAGATCTCTCCCTTTGGTAAAGATGACCTCCGGTAGTTTTTGGTGATGCTGAACTTTGTTTCATCACCTTTTAAGATCCTGATCCAACTTTAGGATGCTACACTTCGACAGGCTCAGTGCGGCTATTGATTATTTTTAGTTGTATCAGTCTTCTTTTTGCTATTTTTCAAAATTCCACCAAGAATATTTTTAGCCGCGTCTTCAACCTGTTTCTGTTGAGACTGATTTATAGAATCTCTCTTTGTTTGGGGAACCTGAGTCTTAGTAGAATCTGTTTTCTGAGTATTTACCGCCGTTGAATCGTTCTTGTTGAACGGTTTATTAGGATCCCGTTTGCCTTGTAGAATGTCATTGATCGCATCTACAGCCTTATCTTCTAGATTTCTTTTCTGTTGTGCAACTACTTTTTGAGTTAAATTATTAACTGCCTGTTGCATATCTATTTTGATCTGTGGACTCTGGAAGGTCCCAGTAATCCCGATTGGAAGTTCCACGGTTGTATTTTCAATGCTTTCTCCACTTAGTTTACCTAAAGTATTGCCAACTTCGGAGCCAAGATATTTAGCCGGAACATCCAGTTTCAGGTCATAATTCATGTTCATATCGAAGCCATGACTCCCCGAAACCTGGAAGTCTATTCCTTTAATGTTGAAATTCATTGGAGCGATCTGTACCATCCCATCATTAAAGGTCAACTTGGTTTTTAATTTGCTCAGATCGATATCCTTGAAATTTATAAAGTTGAGCTGACTATCAAGTTTTGATAATAACGCGGCCTTTTCAGGATTAATTTCAGCCGTTAATAATTCTGCAAGAGCATTTCCTGCAAGACTCGACAGTTGAGGAGTTAGATCCTCATTTAAATTACCTTTAAGGCTTAAGGTAGACTGAAGTTTCCCTTCAAT
Organism: uncultured Flavobacteriaceae bacterium; assembly: GCA_963779835.1. Taxonomy (GTDB): domain Bacteria; phylum Bacteroidota; class Bacteroidia; order Flavobacteriales; family Flavobacteriaceae; genus Christiangramia. The sequence continues at coordinate 12,603 of CAVZZT010000016.1, read as the reverse complement.
AGCCCTTGCCAATGGAGCCAGGTTTTGCATTAATTCCAATCCGTTGAAAGAGGAAGCGATATCCAGGGAGTTCAGATCCAGATCCATTTCAAAAACCGGAGTAGGGTTTTTGGTAGAAACCAATCCGTTCATACCAATACTACCGTTAAAGATATTGGTGGAAATATCCTGAAGTCTGGCTGTTTCATCTCTAATTATAAGGAGTCCTTTTGCATTTTTCAATTCGAGGTTGTCATATAGAACTGTATTAGCATTGAATCTCAATTCCATATCCAGGAAAGACGGGACCTTTACCGCTTCTTTTCCTGTAGTTTTAGCAACGGTCTTATCCTTTCCATTTTCATCGGTAGTGGTTATCTCCTCGGTTTCAGCAACCATAAAATCGTTTACAGAAAATGTGTTAGACTGGACCTGGAAATTTCCTTTCAACTGCTGATCTGTAAATAAGAACCCGATAAAATTCTGAAGGGTACCGGAAGCCGAAAGATCTGTCTTTCCGGTAGTAAGTTTTAGATTAGGAACACTTACATTTCCCTGATTAAAACTCATATCGGCATTAGCATATCTTTACCTCATTAGGAATTTCAGGAGAAGAATATCTGAAATCTTTAATAGAGGCAGTACCACTGCTTTTTACATTTTGATATTGCTCCTTTTCAATAGAATTCATATCAAAACTGGTCTTAATATCTGCCGTAAGCATCCCGTTAAGATCCTGTTCCATTTCTAAAGGATAAGCTTTACTGATATTTGCCAGGTTTACGGTTCCTTTTAATGCAAGATCTACCAGCATATTTTCTGTGATGTTGCTGATATTCCCCTTGGCTGTAAACCTGTCCTGATCTATTCTAAAAGTTGCATTATTGATGTTGATATAAGTTTCTTCAGCAAGGCCGGTATCATTTAATACTTCCATGTCAAGATTGATGTCCTGAACGCTCTTAGGCAGATCGGGATACTTAAAAGAAGCATTGCTAGAAGTGACTTTAATATCCATTTTAGGGATATAGGTATCATCAACTTTTCCAAATATTCTACCGGTCACCACAAAATCTCCATTGGTATCAACATCTTCTATGTTCCTGGCATAGATTTCCGGAATAACAGCAAGGAAATTTTTAAAGTCTGACGATGGAGTTTTGAAACTAATGTCCATTTCAGTATTGTCTTCATTCAGCTGTACATATCCGTCAAAAGTCAGCGGAAGCTGATTTACTTTAGCTTCATTCTCCAGGAAGGTATATTTCATGTTTTCCAGATCCATCTGAAAAACTGCGTCTAAGGTCACTGAATTTTGATTCAGATAATTTACTCCGTCATAATCCAGTGAAACCAGTGCTTCAGAATAGGTGTCCAATTCAGATTTATCCAAGGAAAAATCCCCGGTCCCCTTATGATTTAGATTTTCTACATCTAATGAGACTTTGGAAGATTTGTCATCATATTTTACCCGGGAATTATTAATCTCATAATGCTTTAGGTCCAGGCTGAACGGCTTGCTGTCTGAAGTTGAAGTAGTAGTATCTTCTACGGCAATATCATAATTTGCATTTCCCAGTGAGTCTACTTTTATATTGATATAGGCATTATTCAACTTTAACCGATCGATCTTTTTAGGCTCATCGCTGCTTTTAAAAAGCTCTTTGATAGACATTTCAAGAGTCACTTCCTCTCCCAAAGCCAGCGTATCTCCCTTAAAAGGTTCATTATTAATGATGCTTATATCTTCGATTACCAGTGTTGCCTTCGGAAAACTTCTGAACATACTAAGATCGATATCTTCAAAATCCACCTGCGCATTCAGGTTGTCGTTCATTGTTTTCTTCACCAGATCCTTCAACTGTGATTCAAAAACAAATGGCGCCACGATCAATAAAATGATGATCGTGAGTATTACAAATCCTACTATTTTTAATGCCTTTTTCATAAGGTTTGGTATTTATCGTTCTATTTATATGGCCTCAAACTTGAGTTCTTCCGCCTGTTTTAAATTGAAAAGTCTTCTCAATCCGTAAACTGCAGCGTATAAAAACGGAGTATCCAGTGCTGCGATTAATACTTTGAATAAAAATCCGCTAAGTAACAGTCCGCTAAATAATTCCCAATCTATCTTCCCAAAGCTACAAAGCAAAAACAAGACCGAAAAAGTATCTACGAATTGTGACAAAAAGGTAGAAAAGTTATTCCGTAACCATAAATGCTTTCCTTTAGTGAGTCTTTTCCAAAAATGGAACAACTGAATGTCTATGTACTGAGCCATGAGATAAGCCACCATCGATGCAAAAACTGCAATAGCGGTCGCTCCAAATACCTTCTCAAATAAGGAATTGCCTATAGGAGACCAGGCTGTTGCCGGAACGGCATCTGCTGCGTAGACTATCAATAAGGAAAAGAAAGATGCAAAAATACCTGTGGTCACAACTAAGTTCGCCTTCTTCTTTCCATACACCTCACTAATGATATCTGTGATTAGGAAAGTCACCGGATAGGGCAGTATTCCCACTGAAATTTCAAAAGTATAGAGTCCGAAAAAATCCCAGTAAAAAAACTTTTGAAAGATGAGATTAGATACAACGAGGGAAGCGATAAACAGCGCGCTTAAGATCATATATATTTGCTGAGCCTTAAGCTTATCTTTCAGGTAGAGATTTGCCAAATTTTGTTATTAAGTCTTTTATCAAAATTAAGAGTATGTGCTTTTGTTTTGCTTAATTTGCTGTGAAATTATTTGGCGCTACCTATTAAAATTTTCTTAATTCGCTTTGAAATCCCCTAAAACAGTAATATTAGCCCTGGGAAGTAACCTTGGTGACCGCCGTGGTTATATGCAAAATGCCCTTGAAAAGATACACCAAAACATTGGTTGGATCCTGGAGGTTTCTAAAATATATGAAACTCCCGCCTGGGGATTTGAAGGAAACTCCTTTTTAAACGCCTGTATTTCGGTTTCTACCAGGCTTGAAGCCCAGGAAGTACTTACTGAGCTTTTAATTATTGAAACTGAATTGGGAAGAGCGCGATCTCGATGCTGAAAATTATCAGAACAGGACCATAGATCTTGATATACTTCTTTTTGAGGATGAGATCATCGAGACAGAATCTTTAAGGATCCCACATCCCGGAATTCCTGATAGAAGTTTTGTATTAAAACCGCTGAATGATATAGCTGCTTCAGAAATGCATTCGGTTTCAGGAAAAAAAATAAGTCAGTTATTAAAAGAAACAAAGGATACTTCTGAGATCTCAGTTTCATCTGAAAACATTAAAAAACCAGAGCTTAATTATAATTTTCCTGTTTGCAATTATATCGCGGTTGAAGGGAATATTGGAGCAGGGAAAACCAGTTTTTCTACGATGATCTCTGAAGATTTCAATGCGAAACTCATCCTGGAACGTTTTAAGGATAATCCGTTTCTTCCAAAATTCTATGAGAATAAAGAGCGTTATGCTTTTTCGTTGGAAATGTCTTTCCTGGCAGATCGGTATCAGCAACTTACAGACGATCTGGCTCAATACGATCTATTTAAAGATTTTGTGATCTCAGATTATGACGTTTTTAAATCGCTCATCTTTGCTAAGATCACTTTGCACGAAGATGAATATTCTTTATATCATAAGCTTTTTCATCTAATGTACAAGGAGCTGGTAAAGCCGGAACTTTATATTTATTTATATCAAAATACCGAGCGCTTACTTGAAAATATAAAGAAACGTGGCCGTGATTACGAACAGAATATCCAACCGGAATATTTAATAAATATCAATAAGAGTTATCTGAATTTCATTAAGTCTCAAAGCAACATGAAGGTGCAGGTGATAGATATCTCAGGCCTTGATTTCGTTTCCAATAGAAAAGACTATTTATGGTTGCTCGCTGAAATTGATAAAGCAGTAAATTAAGCATCATTAATTTTCAACTTAGAAAATAGATCCCAAAGCACCACACCGGTGCTTACCGAAATATTCAGGGAATGTTTACTTCCCAGCTGAGGTATTTCAATTACTCCATCACTGGCAGAAACTACTTTTTGCTGAACACCCTTCACTTCATTTCCAAAAACCACCGCGCTGGTTTTATCATTTTCAGGATGAAAATCGTTTAGCATTACAGCTCCTTCGGCCTGTTCAATAGAATAAACCCTTATGCCTTCAGATTTTAATTTTTCAACCAATTCAAGGCTATCCTCAACATATTCCCAGGTCACAGTTTCCGTAGCACCGAGAGCGGTTTTCTGAATGTCTTTGTGTGGGGGTTTGGCGGTGATTCCGCAGAGATATATTTTCTGAATAAGGAAAGCATCGGCCGTACGAAAAACAGAACCTATATTATTGAGGCTTCTAACATTATCCAGAATAACTATAATAGGCGTTTTCTCAGCTTCTTTGAATTGATCTACACTTTTTCTATCCAGTTCACTGTTCCGAAGTTTTCTCTTTTCCATATTGTAAAAATATAAATTTGAGACATTTTTTGATGGATTGTATTTGGTTGGAATTCAGAATCATATAATTTTTTACTAAATTAGAATACTTATTTCCCTCGATTCTACTCAGATGCTTGTTTTTGTTATGGTTCAGTTATTAACTAAAACCAAACCAGATGAAATTCTTCAAAACAACAATCGCCGTCCTGGTATTTCTATTTGCAACCAGCTTTAGCTTTTCTCAGGAGATGAAAGCCGAAAAATATGAGAATCCAACTTGGGTAACCATGGCTTATATAAAATTTAAGCCAATGAAGAAAGATGCCGCTATGGGCATTGTGGAAAATTATTTTGCGAAGGCAGATGAGGATGCCGGTATAGATCCACCTACAACCTACCATTTTCCTACAGGTAAATATGATATGCTTGTTATCTGGGAAATGAAAGAAGGATTGGAAACTTTAAATTATAAAATGACTCCAGACGATGTCAAATGGTTTGCATCCATGGCTAAAGTGGCCGGCGGGCAGGATAAGGCTATGGCGAAATTAGATGAATTCATGTCTTACGTGGAGGAATGGGATAATACCCTGGCCAGGAAAGAGTAAATTTAAAATTTAAAAATGCAGGAGAGGAGATGGGATTTACATCCCATCTTTCCTTTTATAATTAACTTCCGAAATAAAACTTCGTAGGAGCCCGGATTTAAAAAAGGTTGAAAAAAATATATGGCTACAAATCGCTGTTTGTCAATTATTTACTAGCTTAGGAGTTAGAGCGTTTTTTCAATTCAGAAATTATTCTTTTTGGTAAGAATCGTGAACATTCAAAAAATAATATTATGCATAGCCAACAACCATCCTGGACCAAATCAGAACTTCAGATCTATGTTTTAATGCTTTGTGCCAATGCCGATTCCAATGTGACCAACGAGGAGATAGAATTGATAAAATCGAAGACCGATAAGGAAACATTTGATAAAATGTATCAGGAATTTTCCGGCGATACCGAAGATGAAAGTTTAGAGAAGATCCAGGATAATCTTGTTTCACATGAGTATTCCCATAAAGAACTCGTATCGCTAAGAAAAGAGATGTTCGAAGTTTTCTTTTCTGATAAAAAATTCAGCAGGATGGAGAATACTCTTGATAAGATCCTGGATAATATTCTGTACTAAATAGCATACTGACTTTAGAAATCTAAACATAAGGTTATTCTTAATTCCAAATTTAAAAGTAGCCGAAGTATATAATTATGGAAAAACCGGAATATAAGCCTTCAACACATCTAAAGAATAAGCACACAGATGATCTTATTGACCATTATTGGGGAAGTATAACTTATGTTTCCAGTCTTATCAAAGCTTCAGAAATCAAAGCAGGACTTATTCTTTCCTTTTACGGAATTCTGTTAAATTTTGTTTATCAGAATATAGAGCTGGTTTTAGATCATTTTGAGGATAATACCATCATTTATTTTCTTCTTACAATTTGGTTTGGCTGTGCAGTAATTTCCATTTACTATAGTATTAGGTGTTTTATGCCGCGCATAGAATCTAAATATGATAAGAATATTTTCTTTTTCGGCGATGTGATCACCAAGTTTGGAGACATAAAAGAATTTTCCCGAACATTTTTTCTGATCAGCATAGACGAAGATCAGTTGTTCGATCAGTTGGGTCAGCAAATATTTATAAATGCCAAGATCGCCAATCAAAAGTTCAGGAATGTACAGAGGGCTCTTAAATTTTTAGCTCTTCAATTTGGCCTGCTTTTGATCATTGTGATGTATTATATAATCGCCACTTTTATTTAATAAATATTAGTAACCCCTGCAGAACTACCGGTTTTATCCAGGGGAAAATTTAGCAGTTTTGCTGAAGCGATATTGTTTAAATTTTTCAATAAAATACGTCAAAATCTTCTTGCTGCAAACCGTTTCAGTAGGTATTGCTTTATGCTATTGGCGAGTTCATCCTGATAGTCAGATTGAGCTATCATTTTTTTATGCTGAAATGTTATGATTTAATTTTCGACATAGCTAAAGTTAGATTTAAGATATCCCTTAAATTGCACCAATTAAAATTTACAGAGCTTGCCAAGATCCAAAAAATCTTTTGAAACCAACAATATCAATTTTAAGGAAAGCTTTGCTTCTTTAAAATTTGTGCCAAGATTCTTTAAAGAAATACGAAAAGTAAATCCGGTTTTATTCTACACCAACGTTATTGGACGTGTTTTAAATGCAATACTTCCGGTGGTCATGTTATGGCTGAGTAAATTGATCATAGATGAGGTCGTGATCCAGATTTCTGCAGAGGTAAAAGACCTGGATAATTTATGGATGCTAGTCGCTGCTGAATTCGGACTGGCCATCGTTTCAGATCTTCTAAGCAGAGGGATCAGCCTCAGCGATGCTCTTTTAGGAGATCAATATTCCATAGATACTTCGGTTAAGATCATTAAAAAAACTTCAGAACTGAATCTGGATCAGTTGGAAGATTCTGAGTTCTATGACAAATTGGAGAGAGCAAGACAGCAAACTACAGGCAGAGTTGGCTTAATGTCGAATATTCTTACCCAGGGAGAAGATGTCATCGTTATAATTTCATTGCTGGCAGGGGTGGTGGCTTTTGAACCCTGGCTAATCATTTTGCTGGTAGTTTCAATTATTCCAACGATCATCAATGAAATTAAATTTAGCGGTACCAGTTATTCGCTGGCCAGGAGCTGGACCCAGGAACGCCGGGAACTTGATTATTTGAGATATGCGGGAGCCAGTGATGTGACCGCTAAAGAGGTAAAATTGTTTGGATTGTCTAATTATCTGGCAGACCGGTTTAAAGGACTTTCAGATAAATATTATATCCAAAGTAAGCGACTGGCCAAGCAGCGTGCCGGTTGGGGTTCTATCTTCAATGTGATTGGTACAGGTGCTTATTATGGGGCCTATGTTTTTATTATTTTCAGGACCGTGGCCGGAATTTTCAGCCTGGGTGACCTTACTTTTCTTTCTGGATCTTTCAACCGGTTGAGGTCTAAATTGCAGGGGTTTTTTACCAGGTTTACAGCCATTACCGAAAGCGCACTTTATCTTCAGGATTACTTTGAATTTCTTGATCTCACCTTTGCTGAAAGTTCTAAGGATGGGAAGCTGGACCTTCCTGAAAAGATCGAAAAAGGATTTGAATTCAAGAATGTTGGCTTCAAATATCCCAAATCTGAAAAATGGGTGGTTAAAAATATCAATTTTGAACTAAGGGCAGGGGAGAAGCTTGCCTTTGTTGGAGAGAACGGAGCCGGAAAAACCACGCTTATCAAACTCCTGCTTCAGTTCTATGAACCAACGGAAGGCGAGATCCTTTTAGATGGTATTCCGATTAAAAAATACGACCAGGCCGCATACCAACAATATTTCGGGGTCATCTTCCAGGATTTTGTAAAGTTTGAACTAACCTTGCGCGAGAATATCGCCATGGGCGAAATTGGTGAAATTTCCAATCAGTCTCGTATTGATGGCGCCGCCGAAAAAAGTCTGGCCCGTGAAGTGGTAAAAGATTTGCCATTAGGTTATGAACAACCGCTTGGGAAAAGGTTTAAGCATGGTAAAGATCTCTCTGGCGGACAATGGCAAAAGATCGCTATCGCCCGTGCTTATATGAAAGATTCTGAAGTGCTGATCCTGGATGAACCTACATCAGCCCTCGATGCACGAGCAGAAACTGAAGCTTTTCAGAGATTTATCAAGCTTACCGAAGGCAAGACCGCAGTAATTATTTCGCACAGGTTCAGTACGGTAAGAATTGCAGACCGGATCATGGTTTTGAAAGATGGTGCTGTTTTGGAGATCGGGACGCATAAAGAGCTCATGCAAAATGATATGTTGTATGCAGAACTTTTCAATCTTCAGGCGGCGGGGTACCAGTAGTGTTTGCTTTAAATTCCTTACTTTCAGGAAGTAAAAACCAATCAAACTAAGCCTTATGAAATTTTTTAAGCGCAGTCTTTTCTCGTTTCTATTCCTTGTTATTGCATTTGCTTCTTTTGCCCAGCAAAAGGATCTGAAATCTTATCTTACCTATGACGATCCTGAATTGAAATTTACCGGAGGAATCAAAATGGTTCCCATAACGACCGATGCAGGGACATTCAATGTATACACAAAACAGATAGGGAATAATCCAAGAATGCGGGTATTGTTACTTCATGGTGGGCCCGGCGTGACGCATGAAATATATGAATCCTTTATGGGGTATTTACCGGAGGAGGGGATCGAATTTATTTATTACGATCAGTTAGGTTCCTATTACAGCGATCAGCCCAGTGATAATAGTTTGTGGACTACAGAACGATTTGTTGATGAAGTAGAGCAGGTGAGAAAGGCTTTGGGATTAAACAAGGATAATTTTTACTTATATGGGCAATCCTGGGGTGGGATTCTGGCTATGGAATATGCGCTGGCCCATCAGGATGAATTAAAAGGATTGATTATTTCCAATATGGTAGCCAGTGTTCCCCAATATAATAAGTATGCAAAAGAAGTATTGGGGCCTCAAATGGCTCCAGAGGTTTTAGCTGAGATCATGGAAATTGAAAAGAATAAGGATTTTGAGAATCCCAGGTATATGGAACTCTTAATTCCGAATCATTATACAAAGCATATTTTAAGGATGCCGGCAGATAAGTGGCCAAATTCGGTAAACAGAACCTTTGAGCATCTAAATCCTGAGGTTTATGTTTATATGCAAGGTCCCAGTGAATTTGGCATAACCAAAGAGGCTACACTTTCAGACTGGGATGTTTCAGAAAAATTAAAAACCATTAGCGTTCCAACCCTGGTGGTGGCAGGTAAATACGATACCATGGATCCCGAATATTTAGAATGGATGTCCCGGGAGGTCCAAAAGGGGAGGTATTTGCTATGTCCCCATGGAAGTCATTTGGTGCAATATGATGATCCTGAACATTTTTTTCCTGGCCTGATTAGCTTTATAAAAGATGTGGATAAAGGCAATTTTGAGATGGATTAAATTGGCCTGTTCCAAGTAAAATATTCAACATTATCGGACCAATTTCCGAAGGATAAAAGATTTCCTTTATTTTACGAAAAAATTATAATTATGGATCTCGCTTCAATGAGGATCTTACTCGATTTTGGATTGATGGTCTTGATCTGGATCATTCAGTTGGTGGTATATCCTGGACTTTGCTATTATCCCAGGCGGGAACTTGATAGCTGGCATAAGCTATATAAGAACAGGATAGCTTTAATTGTAGCTCCTTTGATGCTGGCTCAATTGGCAGTAGTGGTTTTCCAATTCACCTCTATCCAAAATGTTTATACGGTGCTTAGCCTGGGAATGGTTCTATGTCTTTGGATTCTAACCTTTCTAATATTTGTGCCATTGCATAATTCTATAAATCCAGATGAGTCCTGTGATGAGATAACTACAGAGCTAGTCCAAAAGAACTGGTGGAGAACTATCTTATGGACGCTATTATTTATCCTTAGCCTTGTTTTTAAAATTTCAGATTATAATTTTTAAGCAAACAGGCTAATCTTTACTTTAGCAATCCTAAAACTCCGGAAAATTGGCAGCAAAGAAATCCCAGAAGGTTACCCCGTTAATGCAGCAGTATAACAGCATCAAGCTTAAATATCCCGATGCGATGTTGCTTTTTAGAGTCGGGGATTTCTATGAAACCTTTGGAGAAGATGCGGTAAAGGCGGCCCGTATTTTGAATATCGTTCTTACCAACCGTAACAATGGGGGAGAACGTACAGAACTCGCAGGATTTCCACATCATTCTTTGAATACCTATTTGCCAAAACTGGTAAAAGCTGGGCAGAGGGTTGCCATTTGCGATCAGTTGGAAGATCCTAAAATGACCAAAACCATCGTAAAACGTGGAGTGACTGAGCTGGTAACTCCGGGGGTGGCGATGAATGATGATATTCTTAGCAGTAAATCCAATAATTTTCTTGGTGCGGTTCACTTCGGAAAAAAGAATCTTGGCGTTTCATTTTTAGATGTTTCCACCGGGGAATTTCTTTGCGCGCAGGGAAACAGGGAATACATAGATAAATTACTACAGAACTTCGGTCCCAGTGAGATCCTGGTTCAGAAGAAAAATAAAAAGGAATTTAATGAGAGTTTCGGTAAAGACATGCATTGTTTTTACCTGGACGACTGGATATTTAAAACAGATTACGCTGAAGAAACCCTGAATGGACATTTTCAAACCAAGTCTTTGAAAGGATTTGGAGTAGATCATTTGGAAGAAGGAATAATCGCCTCCGGGGCGGTGCTTTATTATCTGGCCGAGACCAGGCATCACCGTTTGCAGCATATCAATTCGATAAACCGGATTGCGGAAGAGCAATATGTCTGGATGGATCGGTTTACCATTAGAAACCTGGAACTTTATCATTCTACCGCAGCAAACGCAGTGACTCTTCTGGATGTAATAGATAAGACGATCTCACCCATGGGTGGCCGACTATTAAAACGCTGGCTGGCCCTTCCGCTAAAGGATGTCGGGAATGATCGAGAAAAGGCTGCAGGTAGTTGATTTTCTAATCAAGAATCCGAAAACCCATGCCGATATTCAGGATCAGATCCGGGAGATAAGTGATCTAGAACGTTTGATCTCTAAGGTGGCTACTCAAAGGATTAGTCCGCGGGAGGTGAATCAGCTTAAGAATTCATTGAATGCTATTATTCCAATTAAAGAGCTGGCTCTGAATTGTGATAATGAAGCGCTGAAAATTATTGGTGATAATTTACATTCCTGTGACCTGCTTCGGGAAAAGATTATTGAAAGTATAAGTGAAGAGGCGCCGGTAAATGTTCAGAAAGGAAATGTTATTGCCAGAGGTTTTTCTAAAGAACTGGATGAACTTAGAGATATCGCTTTTTCCGGAAAGGATTACCTGGACAATATGATCCAGAGAGAGACCGAAGCCACCGGAATTTCGTCCCTTAAGATAGGTAGTAATAATGTCTATGGTTATTATATAGAAGTTCGAAACACCCATAAAGATAAAGTTCCTGAAGAATGGATCCGAAAGCAAACCCTGGTGAATGCTGAAAGGTATATTACTGAAGAACTGAAAGAATACGAATCGAAGATCCTGGGAGCTGAAGAAAAGATCCTTCAGCTGGAACAACAATTATTTGGGAAGCTTGTTACCTGGATGGCTGAATATATAGATCCAGTGCAGCAGAATGGGAGATTGATCGCTAGACTGGATTGTTTATGTTCTTTTGCCCAGCAGGCTCAGGCCGAAAATTATTCAAAACCCGAGATCACAGATTCCTACGGATTAGATATTGAAGAAGGTCGTCACCCAGTTATTGAAAAACAATTGCCTCCGGGAGAGGTTTATGTGACCAATAATCTTCACCTGGACAGAGAGGAGCAACAGATCATTATGATCACCGGACCTAACATGAGTGGTAAGTCGGCTATATTAAGACAAACTGCTTTGATCGTACTTATGGCGCAAATGGGAAGTTTCGTTCCGGCAAGATCAGCCGAGATAGGGCTGGTAGATAAGATATTTACCAGGGTAGGGGCTAGCGATAATATTTCTATGGGCGAATCTACTTTTATGGTGGAGATGAATGAAACGGCCAGTATTCTGAATAATATTTCAGATCGCAGCCTGGTATTGCTTGACGAGATTGGTCGAGGCACCAGTACTTATGATGGGATTTCCATCGCCTGGGCTATTAGCGAATATTTGCATGAGCACCCGGCAAAACCTAAAACTCTATTTGCGACACATTACCATGAATTAAATGAAATGTGTGAGACTTTTGACCGGATCAAAAACTTTAATGTTTCGGTCAAGGAATTAAAGGATAATGTATTGTTCCTGCGAAAGCTGGTGCCGGGAGGTAGCGAACATAGTTTCGGAATTCACGTGGCTAAAATGGCCGGAATGCCACAAATGGTTTTACATAGAGCTAATAAGATCCTGGCCAAACTTGAAGCTTCACATTCCATGGAAGACTCCGGAGCAGTATTAAAGCAATCTGCGGAAGATGAGATGCAACTCAGTTTCTTTAATCTCGACGATCCATTGCTCGAAGATCTAAAACAGGAATTGCTGGGGATAGATATTGATACCCTCACCCCCGTGGAAGCGCTGAATGAAGCTGAATGAGATCAAA
>CAVZZT010000015.1:0-115168 GCA_963779835.1 uncultured Flavobacteriaceae bacterium | reverse complement strand
AAGACAGGATTAATGTTTCTGAAAATACTTATGAGTTAATAAAGAATAATTTTGAATGTCAATATCGTGGAGAAATTGAAGTTAAATATAAAGGAATTATGAAAATGTATTTTGTACAAGATTTAAAAGAAAATTTCAAAATTCACAAGAATGAAAAAGTTCCTCATAGAAAATCTAGTCAGTATTGAAATATTATAGACTTTTTTATAAGTTAATTCTTAATATTTTTTCAAAGCACAAACTATTCTTCATATTCTCATAAGGCGGATACTTTTCGATAGGGTGATATCCATTTCTCCTATAAAAATTAACGGCTTCAAATTGTCTTACGCCCGTTTCAAGAATAAGTTTCGAAAAACCTGATTCTATAGCCCATTCTTCAAGAGATCTTAATATTTCACTTGCATAGCCTTTATTCCTAAAGCTTGCATTAACGTACATTCTTTTTACTTCTGCTATTCCTCGATCGTATTTTTTAAAAGCACCGCAGCCAACAGGAACATGGTTTTCATAAAGAACAATTACATTCTTAATTGCATCCAGTTTATTGAACTGATCATAGAAATCATGTTCATCACCATCACAAATAGCCAGATAAGCATCCAATTCTTTTACTAGCTTAATAAAATCACGATTTTCGGAATTGGTTCTTTTTATGCGGAACATACTATGATCTAAATAAAATTGTTAGAATTCTGCTTTCTAGTTCCCTAATGAATGAAGGTAAACAGCAAGAATCACCCCAATAGTCGTGGCAATTCCAGACCAGTAATTATCTTCCTTAAAAGCTTTCGGAAAAACCTCGATAGCAAGAGAAGCGATAACAGCTCCACCCGCAAAGCATCTTATATAATCCAGAATTTCTGAAGAAACCGATTTCAATAGTAGATTTCCGGCCAGGGCAGCAGCCGAAAGAATTAAGGCTGTTCCAATCCAGAGCCATAAAATTTTACTTTTTGAATGTTTATTTTTACTCATTTCTTTGGCACCACCGGCAGCTTCAGGCAAATTTGATAAAAATATAGAACCCGAAAGTGACGCAACTGTAAGAGGATTTGCTCCAATTAAAGCAACCCCCAATGCTAAATTTTCAGGAATTCCATCCAGGGTAATTGCAGCGAGCAATCCGCCACCACTTCCATCACCCCATTTTTTCTTTACAAGATAATCCAGAATACAGAATACGGCAGCACCTGCAAAAACATATAGAAGCGCCCATAAAAGAGGTGATTTTTTGATGGCTGGCTCAATAAGTTCCAACATGGCTGAAACAATAAGGGCTCCACCGGCTAATGCCACAAGAAATCCTTCAACGCTTTTTGGTAATTTCCAGTAAATACCCCAAACAGCTCCGAGTATTAATGCCCCGGATACTACAAGGATTACGATAATGGTCATCATATAATTTGTTTTTGGTTCGTATATGAGAGTATTGCTTTTGTTAAAATTACAAAACAAATCGAAGAGTAGGGTGGGCTTTAAATTTATGATTTTATTGACGTAATCTGTTTATTGGTCTTCCTAATTTTAGAAAAAATAAAAAAAGATGAAACGTTTTACCTTAATTGTGGCAGGATTACTAACGGTTGGACTGGTTAGCTGTCAGGAAAAGAAAAACGACAATAAGAAAGGGGAAGTTCCCGAAGCTGTGCGAAGCGCATTTCAGAAAAAATATCCTGGCGAAAATGATCCGGACTGGGAAGAAGATGACCATGGCTACTGGGAATCACATTTTAAACAGGATGGAGAAAAATACAGAGCAGATTTTAATGCCGATGGCTCCTGGGTAGAAACGGAAAACAGCATAAAAAAAGAAAACCTGCCAGAAGCTATTAAAAGAAAGATTGAAGAAGAATACTCAGATCGTGAGATCACCGAGGTAGAACATGTAGATAATGCTAAAGAAGGTGAATTCTATGATGTTGAATTCAAGCAGAAAGGAAAAAATATGGATATAGAATTCCGGGAAGATGGAACTATATTGAAAATTGAAAGACAAAGGAAGAATTAAATAGACCTAGGCTTTTAGAGGTCATAAAATAAAATCGGGCGAATTATTGATAATTAAATCCTTAATTCACCCTTTTTCTATGCTAAAAAAAATGATTCAATTTTTTAGTATTCCTTTTCAGAGTTCCCAGGGTTAAACTCATAGATAAGGTCAAGGATGCCATTCCAGTTGCTATTATCTACGCCATGTCTAACACCTGTAACCAGTTCCCAACCTTTATGATTGTTAAAAACAGGGCCTGTTCCCACAAACCAGTTGAATTCATCTTCAGATACAGTATTTATCTCTAATAATGGATGTATAGCACCGGTTCCATATACCGCAGCGGCATCTCGGGTTTATCTACCGGGGTTCAGCTTCAAATGCTAAAGCAATAGCCTGCCTGGAATTATTTAAAATTCCATAATTAACCCCTGCTTCAAACCATCCGTCATTATAAGAAACGTCCTTTACCTTCCAGTGATCTAGGTATAACCCCCTGAAATTTGAAACCTATCGGTGATTCCATATTCAATTTCGTAGCCCCAGACTATTCCCTATACTTTCATTTTCTGCGTGACCTGCAAATAATGTTTGTTGAATTTCATTTTGATCTTGTAGATATACGGTGGTGGAAAACGGAAATTCCTGAATCAATTCCTCTAAACTATTTTCCTCTTCTTCATTTTCTTCAGACTGTGCTATGGAACTTAACAGGAGTGGTAAAAAATATGTATTTATTTTAATCACCTAATTTTTAGGTTGGTATACTTGCAATTTAAGTAGGATTCTGTGTAAAGACCTTTAATTTTCGAAGCTTAACATGGTTTTATTTTTTCTCTAACTTTAATGGGGAATTTAAAAGACCCTATTCACTGTAAATCCAAAATCCGAAACTTGTAAATATAATTTGCTGGTTTAATAGAATGAAGTTTAAAATCCTGGAAACTCCTAATGGTTTTATATAGATTTCCTATGGTCTTTCTATAATAAATATTTTCAAAAAGACTAGTTTCGGGCTTCTGAAACCTACTTTAGAAAATGACAAAGAAAGCGATTTATGCGGTGGTTATTTGTGCATTGATTGCGGGCACAAACGGTATTTTTATAAAACAAATGACCAGCATGTCTACCGGGATGATTGCCTGGTTTAGAACAGTGGTTCCCGTGCTTTTTTTGCTGCCGGCGGTCTGGCGAAAAGAAGGCCTTGAATTAAAGGGAAACTACCGCCACATGTTCCTTGCTTCTATTATAAATGCCGGGCGTATGTTTCTTTATTTAACAGCCTATAAGTTTACTTCCATCGGAAATGCGGTTGTCCTCTTTTATTCTTACCCCTTATTCGTCACGGCAATAGAGAGCCTGTTTTATAAACGTCCAATTCAAAATAAGCAATGGATATTTCTATTTCTGGCCTTTGCAGGGATAGTGCTCACCTATGCGGGGAAACCCTTCAGTTTCAAATCTAATGACTTTATAGGCATGCTTGCCGCTCTAGGGGCTTCTATAGGATATGCAATAACTGTGATCATGTTTAAAAAGGAAACACATAATTACAGTCAGAATCAAATTGTTATTTACCAGAATATTGCTGGCGTCATTGTCTTTTTACCGTTTTTATCGGGATTTCCTTCTGCGGAAATAGGTCATATGGGAATAGGCCTTATTTATGGGGTAGTGATTGGCGTGGTTGTCTTTAAACTATTCTTCTACGGACTCAAATTTCTTCCTGCTGCTACCGCCACCTCGTTAATGTATCTTGAAGTTGTAAGTGCCATTTTATTTGGATATTTTCTCCTGGACGAAAAACTTAGCTGGAATACTTATGCAGGCGGGACTTTAATATTGATAAGCAGTTTCTTTATTTCCAGATTGAATAGGAAACAGGCCCAGCTTAAGGTCGATTCAGTTTAAAGAAATATGCTTATCTTTTTCAGTATAATATAGTTAGAAAAGTTTAAAATGGGGAAGAAATAAAGACTGTATATTATAATATGGAGGAACAGAGATCCTTTAATATTATTTTCTTTTATACTTCTAATAAGGTTTATATAGATAAAATGAGAAAGCAATTTGGGGCAAAACCAACGAAGGAGGAACTGGAAAAATATTCCCGTTCCAGGAACTGGGACGGCGATAAATTTATTAACCTGGAAGAGACCGGAATGAGTATAAGTTTTCAGGATATTCCACAGCTTCTATATAAGCAGTTTTGCGAGAAAAAAGGAAGAGAACCAGAAAATCCCATTCCGGTAGCAGCGTTTAAAAGAGCTGATTTTTTAGAATCTTCAGAAAAAGCAAAATTTATATGGTATGGCCATTCTGTTGTCCTTATGAGAATAAAAGGACAAACCATCCTGATAGATCCCATGTTTGGGAATGATGCGGCGCCAATCTCACCATTTTCCGTAAAAAGATTTAGTAAGAACACCTTAGAAATCATTAAAGAGTTGCCCGAGATCGATCTCCTTTTGATCTCCCATGATCACTATGATCATCTGGATTACGACAGTATCAAAATCATAAGAGATAAGGTTAAGAACTTTGGCGTCGCTTTGGGGGTTGCAAGACATTTAAAAAAATGGAAAATTCCTTTGGAAAATATTACTCAATTCGACTGGTGGGAGCATATAGATTTTGAAGGCATAAAGATCACCTTTACACCCACACGTCATTTCTCGGGTCGTGGTATAACAGACAGAGTTAAATCCCTCTGGGGTGGTTGGGCTTTTAAAACGTCAAATGAAAATATATGGTTTAGCGGGGACGGTGGATACGGTAAACATTTTAAAGAAATTGGTAGAAAACTAGGTCCATTTGATTTTGGTTTTATGGAATGTGGGCAGTACAATAAGAAATGGCATCAAATTCATATGTATCCAGAAGAAAGTGTTCAGGCGGCATTAGATGCTCGTGTAGGAAAGATCATGGCCGTTCATTGGGCGGGTTTTGCACTCGCGCAACATCCCTGGAAAGATCCTATAGAAAGATTTTTAGATAGAGCTCAAGAAAAAGAAGTTACCGTATCTAAACCTCAAATAGGAGAATTATTTAGTGTGCAATCTATGCGTTCTAATAATTGGTGGGAAGAAATAGAATGAAGTTTTTCCTAACTTAAAGTCCGGATATGAAGAATCTTCATAAAATAGGTTTAGGGGGTGGCTGTCACTGGTGCACCGAAGCTGTTTTTCAATCCTTACAAGGAGTGGAGAAGGTAGAGCAGGGGTATATTTCAACTGTTGCCAATCCCGAAATCTTTTGCGAAGGCGTCCTGGTATCTTTTGATCCCGAGTTTATAGATCTGGAAAAATTAATAGATATACATCTTCAAACACACCAAAGCACTTCCAATCATAGTATGAGGGCAAAATATCTCTCGGCTGTGTATAGTTTTACCTCTGAACAACATAGTAGGGTTGAAGGCATCTTGAATAAATTACAGAAAAATTATGCAATAGAATTTGTCACAAAAGCCTATCATTTTGGTGATTTTAAAGCTTCCAGGAAAGAAATATGGAATTATTATAAAACCGACCCTGAACGACCGTTCTGTAAAATATATATAGAGCCTAAATTAAATTTAGTGCGACAGAAATTTACAGAACAGGTTAAGAAATAGGAAGGAAGATTAAAAATTAACTTAATAAAATCTGTAATGTTGCAGCTTAACTGATTTGTAATTCAAATGGAAAGGAAGGCAAATACGGTACTTATAATCCTGGCATTTTTCTCAATTTATGTGATCTGGGGCTCCACTTATTTATTGAATAAGATCGCTGTGGCAGAGTTACCTCCATTTATGTTAGCGTCCATTAGATTCATAATTGCCGGGACCTTGATATTTGGCATATGTAAAATTTTGCGTTTAAGAACGGGTATAAGTAATTTGCAGTTGAAAAACACCGCCCTCGGAGGTTTCTTGTTTTTATGTCTTGGTAACGGTCTGGTGGTTTGGGCGCTTAAATATATGGATAGTGGTTTTGCCGCCCTGGAAATTTCAGCACAACCACTGGTAGTTCTTTTGCTTTTAAGGATCATTGATGGGAAAAAGATTAAAACAATGTCTATAATTGGAGTCTTTCTTGGAATATTAGGCATGTATATGTTGGTTAGCCAGCAGGAGGTCTTGAATAATAAAGATTCACTTATAGGTATGGGGATGATTTTTATATGCCTTCTTAGTTGGGCGTATGGAAGTATCTTTGTGAGCAAAGCAGACCTTCCGGCAAATTATTTTGTAAATACCGGGTACCAAATGTTATTTGGCGGAATTATGTTATTTATTACAAGTCTGTTGTTTGGCGAACAATGGTCTTCACCGATCGCCTGGAGTGCTGAAGTTCAATTTTCGATGATTGTATTGATTTTCTTAGGGAGCATAGTGGCATTCACTTCCTTCAATTATCTTTTGAAAGTAGTTTCTCCCGAAAAAGTAGCAACCTCTACTTATGTAAATCCAATTATAGCGATGGTTTTGGGCTGGTATTTTTTAAAGGAACAGGTTACTGCGCAGTCTGCTTTGGCAGCACTGGTTTTATTGACCGGGGTATATTTTATGAATACAAAAAAACAACTGCTGATCTTCTCAAGATTTAAAGGCAGAATACGACGAAAAAGGATGGTAGATTGAAACTAATTAATTAGTTCAAAATATTAATCTGTCTAGAAGTAATTCAGGCTATTAGACAATATTATTTACATTGTAAAAATTGCAGACCACTTTTTAAAAGATATTCATAGTTAGTATATTATAAACTGCATTGTTAATTACTAATAATTTTTAGAGCAATGGAATAGGAGGTATATTAGAATGCGTGTGAAATGCAAATAATATATTATCTTCATTCTTTAAGCAGAATAAAAGGACAATTACTGATTTCTCGTCTAATTATCCTTTATAGCTATTACAAATTCGTTGTTCTAAAATTATTGGCGTTAACGTAAGTTCTCCTAACGAAAAACGATCATTAAACGGATATATATAAATCACAGAAAGTTGTTTGCAGCTATCTTCTTGGAATTAAATAAAAGGTAGAATTAATAAATGTAATGCTCTAATGGTCAATTCTTTTAAAAGCGGGAAAGATCAGCATATTTAATACTATTCAATAAATCAAAAGCTCAGGTCCTATGTTACAAAATGTTTTATTAGAACGCGAAATATACTCTTCAGAAGAACATAAGATGACCCAGAAAATGATCCTGGATTTTATAAACAATGAAATTATGGATCAGATCAAGGAATGGGAAAAAAATGGTATGGTTAACCGAGAGATCTGGGAACGCGCCGGTGAATTGGGATTGCTATGCATAGATATGCCTGAACAATATGGAGGAAGCGGATTGGATTTCAGCTTTAGCGCCTTATTCATTGAAGAGTTGGCGAAAAAAGGAGTTACTGGACCCGGTTTCTCCCTACATTCAGATGTGGTTGCTCCTTATCTCTTAAAGTATGGTACTGAGGCTCAAAAGCAAAAGTATCTACCGGCTATGGCTTCTGGAAAAATGATTACTTCGCTTGGGATGACAGAGCCAAATTGTGGTAGTGATCTCCAAGCAATTACAACAACCGCGATAGACAAGGGAGATCATTATTTGGTAAATGGACAAAAAACCTTTATCACCAATGGTTACATGAGTGATATGTCTTTAGTGGCAGTCAAAACCAGAAAAGGAACAGACAACGAAGGAGTATCTTTATTGATCATAGAAAGTGATTCCGAAGGTTTTGAAAAGGGAAATCCTCTCAAAAAAATAGGGATGAAAGCACAGGATACCTGTGAATTATTTTTTGATAATGTTCAGGTCCCGAAAGAAAATTTACTGGGAGAAGAAGGCTCGGGTTTTAAAATTATGATGACCGAATTGGCCAGAGAGCGTTTAATTGTTGCACTGAATGCTATTGGCGGTGCAGAAGGAGCTATTGAAACTACCATTGAATACACATCTACAAGAACAGCTTTTAAACAACCCATTGCAAGCTTCCAAAACACACAATTTAAACTTGCCGAATGCGCTACGCAATTACAAATTCACCAGACTTTTTTAGATCGCTGTACCTTATTATTATCAGAACATAAATTATCTGCTGAAAGTGCTTCAATGGCGAAATATTCAGCAACTGAAATGCATAATAAAGTAGTAGATGAATGTCTGCAGTTATTTGGAGGTTATGGTTATATGTGGGATTATCCCATTGCAAGAATGTATGCTGATAATCGAGTTGCCAGAATTTACGCTGGAACCAATGAGATAATGAAAATATTGATCGCTCGTGGCCTGTATAAAGAATTGTTTCAGCAATTAAAACTAAAGAAGGATTCGATTAAAGGCTAAAACTAGGGTCGATAATGTTTAAACTCATTAAATATACTTTTCAATACCAATAAATTACCTAAATGAACTATAATTTATATTATGTAAAATAGAATATCTAGGAACATCTTCTTCCTTACTATTCTTATGCAGCCATTGAATTCCTTATTGCCATACTCCTTCCCTTAAACCTCATAGCAAATTCAAATTTAGCAACTGTTTCCGATTAATCTCTAAATTAAAATCATGAACAATTGTTATAATTAGTAATTATGCAGTCTTAAACACTGAATTATAGATGTTTATGTTTTAATTTTGTTCCCACTAAGAAAGAACTTTACAGATGGGAACTCATCCTAACTCCATAATCAATTTACTTTCAATAGATGAAATTAAAGAAATTCATCATTTGAATTTCGGGGATATCTTTTTCCTGAAAAATACGATGGTGACGGAATTGAATGATGCTATTCATTTCGATTGGGAAAAAGCCATCCTGCTAATAGATCTCGCAGAAAAGTTCTATGGCAAAGAATTATTCATGAATTATATAGCCAACCGTATCTATGATTATTCGGTTGTTGCCCAGAATTGGCTGAAATTCTTTGAACAGGATCGTAAATTAAAAAGTTTTTCCATAGTTACCTATGGTCAAACCGGGATGACAAATATAGTTATGGAACGCTTATTCTATAAAAAAGGAAAAATTCAGCATTTTACTAATCTTACCGAGGCGCTTAAATTTACCGGGGATCTTCCAACCTAGTTTTCCTTAATTTCGCTAAGCTTACCCTGATAAGATATAGTTGATCTTTGGGAAGTATTTACAACAGTTCTAGCGTTATCATTTGGAAAAAGACTAATATAAAAATTCAGGGTTTCCCCACTTTTATCAACTTCAAATTCAACCTCTATATTTCCTTTAGCGGGTTTTTCAACAATCTCAAACTTTTTTGCCAGGCCTTTGTACTTGATACCACCTTCCCCGTCATACCCGCCACCGGAATGCCTTACCCCAAAATAAGGCAGGTAAATTTCCACACTATCACCTTGAAACCTAATAAAGTTCGTATTTCCAATAAGATTTATATTACCACCTCCGGAGGGATATGCCCATTCATTCTCAATCTCAAAATTACGGGAAGTCAACAAATCTTTCAATGCATTATATTTTTCGTTATCAAAAGAAGTATTTGCGCCACCACAGGAAATCAGGATTAAAGGAATTAAAATTAACCCAATAAACGTGATCCTGAACTTTCGAAATTTGAAATATTGAAGGGCATTCATAACTAAAAATTTTAGTCTTAAAAAGAGAATAATTTAATCATTTTCTTTCATATATATGAGCTTTAAGATAGATTATGCTTACAGCTCATTAACTCTTTGGCTTCTCTACCTCTTTTTTTAATTTCCCAAACTCAGTTTATGGGTTAGCATAATTGGAAGTTTAATAAGAATGGAAATATAATACTCTATAAAAAAATCCGGCAACAATGATTTGCTACCGGATCTTTAATTATATTATTCTTATAGCTCTATTCCTCTTCATCTGAAGAGCCACTAATAGAGTCTAAAGTATCCTGTATGGCTTCGTCCTCTTCGCGGCTAACACCATGTTTATCTTTTTGTATTTTGAGATTACCATCACCATCTTTTTTCAATTTATCATCTTTCTCATGAAAATTGGAGGGTCTTCCGGAATTCTTTTGCCAGTCGGCTTGCTCATTACTTTTATCTTCAGACATAGTATTGCATTTTTTCTAATTTAATGATTTGAAAGAACGAATCCATCTGCTTTAGAATTCATTTAACAACGAATTATGGCATTTTCACATTAAAGACGAAAGCCCGGTATTTTAATAGCGCTACAAAAATTGTTGCTCCAATAGCATTACCTACAATGGCGGTTACCAGCGTTTGGAGGTACAGCAGGAAATCTATATCATCTGAGACCAGCATTCCCGCAAAGATCTCAATGTTTCCAATAATACTGTGATGGAGACCAGTAAACCCCATTACGGCAGTAATAAGATAAATAATAATAATCTCTGCGGTGGTTTCTTTTGAAGACGTAACCAGCCAGCTGAGCAATCCCATCAACCATCCGGCAAGAATAGCGCTCACTAAAATAGCAGCAATATCATTTTCAGCGAAATGTTCACCTATTTTAGCAACGGTATCGGTATTAAAAAGACCAAGTTCAGGACCAATCCAAAGTAATGTGAGAGCTATCAACATACCGCCCACCAGATTTCCGAGGATTACTATTCCCCATATCCTGAACAAACTAAACACACTTCTTCTTTTGTTAAGGACGGGAAGGGTAAGCAAGGATGTTTGTTCTGTAAATAGGATTGATTGTCCAAGAATTACCAGAACAAAACCAATAGGATACACAAAAGCTATAAGTTTAAAGAGCGTGGCCTCTTCTACTTTACCCTGAAAAAAACTGAATACTGAACATATCATTAAAAAGCTGAATCCTATTTCGAGTCCGGCAGTAAATGAACTTAGTAGAATGCTCATTCTGCTTCTATCATAAGTTTCGCAGCCTTCAATGATTTGTTGTTTCAGAATTTCACCATGAGTCTTTGTCTTTGTACTATCTTCAGATTCGGAGTTATTCAGCTCCTCTTCTACTCTCTGCTGTTCCTCCTGCTCTTTCCTGTCTTTTTCCGAATCCATTTGTTATTTTTTAGTCTACGCGTATAAAAATAAAGAATCCGGAAAGATAAAAACCTTCCGGATTCCCAATTACCTTAATATTAAATTTTAAATCTGCAGTTCCTCGGGTTTAATATTATTCCATAAGTCAAGTGCTTCTTCACGACAGATCTGAATCATTTTGAATTCTTCATGTCTTTTATCATCATTTGAAGCGTAAAACATATCGCTATACTTAAAACCATATTCTTTCGCATCCTTAGCCGAGGCACCATAATAGATGTAATCTATATCTGCCCAGTAAGCGGCTCCCAGACACATCATACAGGGCTCACAACTGGTATATAAAACGCATCCCTTTAAATTAAGAGTTTTAAGTTTTCTACAGGCTCTTTGTATTACTCTTAATTCAGCATGTTGTGTACAGTCACCCTTACACACCACCTCGTTACGGGATTCCGCAATAATTTCGTCTCCTTTGGTCATTACAGCCCCAAATGGCCCTCCATTGTCCATAACTCTTCCTTCACGAGCCAATTTCAAGGCTCTTCTCATCATCTTCTTTTGTAAATCCTTAAATTCCATAACATTTATAAAAATAGGCATTTACCCACGGTTTATTGTCTATTTCACAGTATTTACCGCCAGATTAAGCACATTTTAGGGTTATAAGCATCAAGTCTAAAAATAGTCCTAAAACTTTGCTAAATGTAGCCTAAGGGACTTGGTCAGCCTTTAGGAAATAAGTTTATTTAATCAATCAAAAAAGTGAATAATATGGAAGTGATATTTGAATTTGTAAATATTGACAAAAGCCAAAGCCTGGAAGCTTTTACCCAGAAAAAATTAAATAAAATCGAGAATAAATATGATTGGATCGTTAGAGCCAATATTTATTTTAAAAGAGATGAAAATCAAAAACCAAACGGATATATTACTGAAATAAGATTAAGTGCTCCAGGACCGGAAATATTTGCCCAGTCTAACGTTGATTCTTTTGAAGCCTCAGTTGCTGAAACTGTTAAAGATTTGGACAGACAATGTGAAAAACGTAAAGCTAAAATGAGTACACATTAAATTTCATTGCGTTTTAGATATAGAAAAGCCCTTTCCAACGAAAGGGCTTTTTATTTTAATTAATTCAAAATTATTTCTAGGCCTTCAGTCCTTTTTCATCAAGTTTTTCTTTAAAGTCGTTAATAATCCCTCCTTTAAGTAAAATATTTATCTGGCGATCACTCATAGTATGTTTTGTTTCAAACTCTTCAGTTCCACCGGATTTCTTCTCCACCACTACCCTTATATTATTTCTATCTTTAATATCCTTTTTTAAATTCTTAAACTTCACGTTGTCTCCCTGTTCAATTTTATCATAGTCTGCTATATCCAGAAATTCAAGAGGTAAAATACCGAAGTTCACCAGGTTTTGCCAGGCAATACGCGCATATGAATTTGCAATAACAGCTACCTGTCCCAGATATTTTGGAGCTAATGCAGCATGCTCTCTACTGGAACCTTGTGCATAGTTATCTTTAGCCACTACTATATGACCGCCAAATTCCTCTTTGGCCTCCATGGCTCTATCATAAAAAGTTTCATCAATTACTATAAAAGAATATTTACTAATTTCAGGTAAGTTACTTCTAAATGGTAACACCTCTGCTCCTGCTTTTAAAATCTCATCAGTAGAAATATTATCTCCCATTTTTAATAAAACCGGAACTTCGTAATCATCCAGAATAGGATCTATATGAGGTAACGTTTGTATGTTAGGACCTTTCTTCAATTCTACTCCTGTCCCATCTTCTAATGGAGCCACCAGCATTTCGGTATTAATGATCTCTACCTCAGGCTTTATAAACTTTGGATAACTCATTCCGTAGATCTTTTCCAAATCCCTGGGGTCAGTAATTTTGCCCGTTAAGGCCGAAGCGGCTGCAGTTTCTGGACTACATAAGTAGACCTGATCATCTGCGGTTCCAGACCTGTCTGGAAAATTCCTGGGCATAGTCCTTAAACTAATCGTATTCGATGCAGGTGCCTGACCCATACCGATACATCCCATACATCCTGACTGATGAAATCTGGCTCCGGCAGTAATTAGATTCGCAAAAGCCTTATTATCGATCATATTCTGAATCATTTGTCTGGAAGTAGGATTAATATCAAACGAGACGTCATTATTTACCGATTTACCTTTAACAATAGCTCCTGCCATCCAGAAATCTCTTAAACCGGGATTGGCAGAAGAACCTACCACCACCTGACTAATTGGTTTACCGGCCACTTCACTTACCGGTACTACATTTCCCGGACTCGTAGGTTTTGCAATTAAAGGTATAAGATCATCAAGAATGATCTCATCATTAAAATCATATTTACAGCCTTCATCTGCTTTCAATTCAGACCAGTCGTCTTCTCTATCCTGAGATTTCAAAAATCTTTTGGTTTCTTCATCACTCGGAAAAACTGTGGTGGTAGCTCCCAGTTCTGCTCCCATATTTGCGATTACGTGACGGTCCATGGCACTTAAATGTTTTAATCCGTCTCCATAATATTCAATCACCTTACCTACCCCACCTTTCACATCATATCTCCTTAGCATTTCCAAAATTATATCCTTTGCACTTACCCAATCCGGCAAATTTCCGGTAAGCTTCACTCCCATTACTTTGGGCATTTTCACGAAATAGGGCTGTCCCGCAATTGCCGCTGCCACATCCAGACCTCCAGTACCAATAGCAAGCATCCCAAGAGAACCTGCGGCAGGCGTATGACTATCGGAACCAATCATGGTTTTTCCCGGTTTACCAAATCGTTGCATGTGTACAGGATGGCTTACACCATTCCCTGGCCTGCTATACCATAGTCCAAAACGTTGAGCCGCAGAAAGCAAAAACAAATGATCATCGGCATTCTTATAATCTGTTTGAAGAAGATTATGGTCAACATATTGAACGGCAACTTCGGTTTGGGCTTTTTTTAAACCCATCGCTTCCAGTTCAAGCTGTACTAAAGTTCCGGTCGCATCCTGAAGCAATGCCTGGTCTATTTTAATACCAATTTCTTTTCCCGGTTCCATCTCACCTTCCAAAAGGTGTTCTTTAATAAGCTTTTGCGTGACATTAAGTTTTGACATAGTTGGAAATTTAAGCCATTAAATTAGCGACTTTTGTAGGAAATACAGGTGCCTTTAACAGAACCTTAGCCTTACACTGCCTAATTTTAGAAGCATAAAGGAACTTAACAAAACCTAAAAACGATTATTTTTATATTTAAGATTTAAAATCATTTGATATAATGAATGCAATAGTAAAACGGGCTATTATGGGAGGTGTGGTTTCCACAATCGTAATGGCAACAGGAACTTTTATTCTGGGACAGATCTCCGGCTATAAAGCCATGGAGTTACTGCGAAATTCAATGTCTGGTATTAATATGTTATGTAATACAGTCATTCTGGGGTCAACAACAATTCTGGCATTGATGTTAACTTTACTTGGGCTTAGCCGATCATCTGAATCAAGGCTAACAGACAGGCATTACAAAGATGTATTAATGATTGCGAAATCTGACACTGTATTAATCGTGGTAGCGGTTATAACATTTTTATTGCTGAATTTACCCATTAGCGAATCTAAAGAAGTTGGAAGTAACTGGTATGAAACTATATACTATGCAAGTCTGGGAATGGCCTCTTTACTCGGTGGAGGATTTATTGCGGTGGTAATGATGCTTTATGGAACTATTACCAATGTTATTCTTATTGTGGGATTGAATATTAAGGATCATCCATTAATTTCTAAGGAAGAAGCTGAAGAAGCCGAGGAAGCTGAAGAGAAGGAAGAGAAAGAAAAATCTGAATCCAGTTAGTTAAAAAAAGAAAAGGGCATTTTGAAAGAAATAGAACCTGACGGATTTGCTGAATTCAAGGCAATCGTGGTCAGACATATCCTTTCGAAATAGCCCTTTTATATAATAATATTTAAAAATTAGCTTTTACCCAGTTTATTAAGGATATCAATTTGATCTCCTTCTTCGAGATTAAAAGCTGGCTTTCCTTTTCTTGGAAATAGAAAAGTAAATGGGGTGTCAAATGCAGCCCAACTTTCTGCCAGGCCATAATCATTGTTTTCATTTTTCTTTTCCGGCCTGATAAAAGTGTTTAATTCCGAATCATAATCAGATCCAACCGCATCTTCACCTGGGAATAACATTCCTTCATTAATTTCAGTATAAACAACTACGGATGCACCTTCGTTGCCCGGCAGGTCAAAAATGTTAATATCGAAACTGTCTAATGCCTTATCTTTTCCGGTGATATCTTTTGTTTTAAAATTGTCTTTGATGTTATTGCGAGGATGTGCAAAAACGGGAGCCCCACCTGCATCTTCAGAAATAGTTTTTAGATCAGCATAGGCTGATTTTAGAACCATATCACAAGTAATCAAAATTCCCTTGATTTTATATCCTTCTTCTACCAGCTTTTTAACAGCCGCCTTAGAAGATTCTTCTACGACATCTATCAAAATCATATCCCTTCGATTCAAATGTCTTATGGCATAACCCTGATTAAAAACTCCATTTTCTTTTTCACCTTTTATAATAAAAGTATCAGGAATCAATTTTAGAAATTTCCCTGTTTCTCCTTGTTCAATAAATTCGGCCGATTGGCTGTGAAGCACCTCCATTTTATCTACTGTCTTCATATATAATTGATTTTTATAATTGATAGTTGAAGATACAAAACAAGGCCGGAGGCGTCAAACCAGTTTTTAAATGTTTAACGGCTTTTAGGACTTAATTAACGGAAAGAGAAATGCAGTGAAATTACCGTGGTGACTAAGAGAAATCGGATATTTTTTTTCGCTTTTATCAACGGCGATATAGGGAATGCCTTTTTCGTTCTTGAAGAATTTGATCACATCTTTTTCGACTTTTAAAAAAGGAAAAACATGTTCAATGATTTTTTCTTTTGAAACTTTAGAATTATAGATTCTATAAAAAGCATTTTCATCTGAAACCGAACTATGTATATATCTGCCGTTAATTTCAGTTTGGGTGTGGTAAGTACTATTCTCCACATTCACAATTCCCGAACCTTCAAGAAGATCTAATTGGCAATTAAAAGATTTTGGATTGAAAGTTCTGGAAAGATTGAACTGTCTCTGGTGCGCTTTGTAAGCGGCTTCCTTCATAGACCAGAATTGCCAGATTTTAATTTCCGCATTAGAAGACCCAAAAATTTTTAATTGTTCTTCTATAGTGAAAATCTTATCTAGAAATCTAGGATTATTTCCTTTGCGTTTTTGCAAAGCAACTTCCAGATCTATGATATCATTACCTATCACTTTGTCACCATTTTCCTTTGAATAATAGATTTAGCATCTCCCACAGTGAGCATACCTTCCATCGAATCATTATCGATTTCAATATTAAATTCATCTTCCACATCCAGCACAACGTCTACGAGGTTCGCTGAATTTATCTGAAGGTCTTTTAAAAAATCTGTATCCTCCGTAAAATCTTTTAGCCCCTCTATTCTTTGAACATAAGGCTCCACAATGTTTTTAATTTTGCTTACAATTTCTTTTTCACTCATTTTTAGCAACATATTTTTTGAATAAGACAACGGCATTCACATCACCGAAACCAAAACTGGCCTTAGCCAAAATATTAATTTTTTTATCAATTCTTTCCTTTGGAATCTTGTTAATGTCGATCAGGTTACTAATTTCCTGATTTATATCCTCACAGTTAATATTTTCAAATATATAATCACCATGAATTTGAAGAACAGAGGCCACACATTCAATAGAACCTGAAGCACTTAAACAATGCCCCGTCATTCCCTTAAGAGAATTAATATACGGGAATTTGTCCTTTTTCCTGTTTAGAGCCCGTGTCCAGTTCTTTATTTCTACGGAATCTCTATTAGTGGCCGTTAAATGCCCGTTTATTGCATCAATTTCCTTAGCGTCGACCTCAGAGTTTTTCAGAGCCATTTTAATACAACGTTCCACAGCTTCATTATTTGCAGCGGTCATAGTACCTTCTCCCCTTTGGCCTCCGCTGTTTATCTCACCACCCAATACTTCCGCATATATTTTAGCTCCTCGCTGAATTGCTGAATCCAGTTCTTCTAAAACCAAGGCTCCGGCGCCACTTCCCGGAACAAATCCTGAAGCAGAATCACTCATGGGTCTGGAGGCGTTTTCAGGATCATTATTGTATTTATTGGGAAGTATTCGCATCGCATCGAACCCGCCCCAAACATAGGGGCCGTGATCACCGCAACTTCCAACAAGCATTCGTTCTGCTTTGCCCGATTTTATCCTTTCATATCCCATTAATAAAGCTTCGGTCCCGGTAGTACAGGCAGAAGAATTCGTGGTGACCTGGTTTCCACATCCCAGGAGGCCCCCCAAATAAGCACTAATTCCACTAGCCATGGTTTGTACTACGCTGGTGCTTCCTAATCTTCTGGTCTTGCCTTCATCAATTAAATGAATTGCTTCTCTGAATTTATCTACTCCCAGAATACCGGTTCCGAATATGATTCCGGAATCCCAATCTGGAGAATCGTTCTCTTCGATTTCCAGTTTCGCATCTCTCCAGGCATCCAACCCGGATATCACTCCATAGATAATACCGCTACTATTGAGTCCTCTAAGTTGAAGCGGCGTAAAATATTCTCTTAATATATCTTCTGAAATTTCAGGCTTCCCTCCTATCTGGCAGCTAAAATTTAATTTTTCCAGTTCAGGAAAAAAACGAATTCCGCTTTTTCCCTGTTGTATAGCCTGTTCAAAATTCTCTAGACCAACTCCATTTGGGGCAGCGACCCCCATTCCTGTAATTACAACTCTTCTACTCATTGAGCTTTTTCTTACTTTTTATAATCATTCCGGCTATTACTCCCTTACAAACAAGATTACCTTCAAAATCGCTCATTTTTACCTTACACTTCAGTTTATTAAACCTAAAATATTCTTTTTCTGAAACCACCGTAACTTTTTCACCAGGATAAACTGGCTTTAAATATTCTATTTCCGAAGAAGATAAAGCAACCATTGGCGTTTCCTCCATATTACCTTCATCGTTTAATAAATAGATTCCTAAACACACAACTCCTATTTGAGCCATACATTCAGTTAGGATAACTCCCGGTGTTACCGGGTTGTCTTTAAAATGGCCTTTATAAAAGTCATGGTCAGCCGAAAAAGTATATTCACCTGAGATAGCATTCTCGTCAACCTTCAAAATTTTATCTACGAATAAAAAGGGTTTAGAATAAGGTAATTGTGAGAGAATGAAATTGGTATCCAATTGATGCTGCATTACATTAAATGTTCTCCACCATTTACAGGAATAATTGTTCCAGTTATCCAGCTTGCTTCATCCTTACTTAATAGATAAACTGCATTTGCCACATCATCTGGTACCGTTAATCTTCTAAAAGGATTATGCTTAAGAGCATGAACCCGTAAGGTTTCATTCCCGGGAATCATCTGAAATGATCTGGTAACGGTAATTCCTGCTTGTATACAATTTGCTCTTATGCCGAACCTGGCAAATTCCAGAGCCATACTTCTGGTTAATGCTTCCAGGGTAACTTTTGCGGCAGAAACAGCAGCATAATTTTTCCAGGCCTTCTTATTCCCATCACTGGTAAAGGAGATTACACGGGCATCTTTTGCAAAAAGCTGATCTTTAAAAATAGCCTGGGTCCAGTCATAAAGACTAAGGGCCATGGCATCTATAGTAAGTTGAAAATCTATATTTTCAAGCAGGTTTTCCTCTCCCGTCATGGGTTTAAGATTACCTTTTGCTATGCTATGCAATAAGGTTCTGATCTTTCCTTTTTCGCCAAGTAACTCTTTAATTTTTTCGACTAACTCTTCTCTACTCTCTTTCTTGACCGCATCAGCATTGAAACTTTCAAATTTTACACCTGAATTCCGTATTTCATCGAAAGCTTCTTCAATATCAGGGATCTCACTTCTACGGTCACGATGAATAATGATAATATTCATCCCGTGTTTAGCCAGTTTTTTTGCACTTGCATAACCCAGACCGCTGCTTCCGCCAAGAATGAGGGCCCAGTAGTCCTTATCTTTAAATTCTGCTACCATTCGATTAAAATTCTTTGAGCTGAAAATCCGGGACCAAAGCTGAGCATTATTCCCTGTTCACCTTTTGCGATATCTTTTTTTAGAAAACGCTCCAGAACATATAGAACTGTTGCACTGCTCATGTTACCGTAAAGCCGTAAAACTTCCCGGGTATCATCTATATTCTTTCCTAAGTTACCAAAAAGTTCAGAAACCGTCTGTACAATTTTTCGGCCTCCCGGATGAAATATTAGATGATCTACTTTTTCTATTGAAGTATTATGCTTTTCCAAAAATGGATAAATAATATCCGGGAAATGATTTGATATGGTTTCAGGAACTGCGGGATCCAGGATCATTTGCAAACCATTATTCATAAGATCAAAACCCATCATATGCGTTGCGTCATAGAAATGATACATTTCCTCGCCAAGGATTTTCGGAGCCTCTATATTTTCTTCGGAAGAAAGTAATACGCAGGCCGCACCATCTCCAAAAATAGCGGCACTTACCATATTTGCCATACTATAATCTTCTAGCTGAAAAGTTGCTGTAGGGCTTTCTACAGCGATTACCGCCGCTCTTTTTCCTGGATTAGCTTTTAAAAAATTGTAAGCGTAGATCATCCCCGAAATTCCCGCTGCACAACCCATTTCGGTTACTGGAAGTCTTGTAATATTTTGCTTTAACTGTAAATCATTAATCAGGTAAGCATCTAGAGAAGGAATCATAATTCCAGTACAGCTCACGGTAATAATATAATCCAGGGATTCAGGAGCCCAGGAAGAATTATTCAAAGCTTTTTGAAGAACATTTTTACCAAGTTTTTTAACCTCTCTTACATAAATATTATTTTTATCTTCAAATGAAGTGGAGGTAAAAACATCTTCAGGAGACATAATGGAATATCTTTTATCTACCCCGGCTCCTTCAAATATTTTCAGAATTTTTCTTCTGAATCTATCTTCCTTATCACCCAGCCATCTTCTCAACTAAAGGCAGTATTTCTTTGGTCTCTCTATAATATTCCGGCAGTTCTTTCTCAACACTTACAATTTTCACACTCATAAATTCAATTATTCTTTTTTATGATCCATTGATATCTAAAGGCCCATTTCCATTTCACTTCATGTTCTCCTTCTTTAATTTCTTTTGACAACTCATTAATGTCTTTTTTCTTAAAGCCTCGGAGTATGGAAATCAAACCATCTTTCCTGGCTATTTCATTATGTACGAAAACTGCACAAAAGGCTTTAAAAAGAACATAGGCCGCTTTACTTCTTTGAAGATCGTTTATAACAACACCAATCGTTGATTGATGATATAATTGATCAAGAAGTTTAATAATTTCTTCGTTCTTAAAATGATGAAGGGTGAGCGTACATAAAATGATATCGAATTCCATTTCCTGAAATTCGCTGCTGAAAATGTTCAGGTTTAGGAAACTTAAATTCGGATATTTCGACGAAAGTTCTTCTCCAATTTCAATTGCATGGGGGTTGGCGTCAACCCCGAATAATTTAAGATTATAACCTTTATTATCTCCCCACTTTGCAATTTTTCTTAGAATAGCGCCATT
The DNA here is from genome assembly GCA_963779835.1 of uncultured Flavobacteriaceae bacterium. GTDB lineage: Bacteria > Bacteroidota > Bacteroidia > Flavobacteriales > Flavobacteriaceae > Christiangramia. The sequence continues at coordinate 94,503 of CAVZZT010000015.1, read as the reverse complement.
ACCGCAACCAATATCTGCGATCCTGATCGTTTTTGATTTGGGCACATCCTTTAGGAGATTCTCTATTCCTTTAAGAGTGATCTTATTTCCTCCCAGCCACTTGTTAATATTATCAAGATCCTGCAGAGTGCTTCTTAATTCAAATCCTTTTAGATCAAAATCGTCCATGATCTCTCTTTGATCGGTACGCCTGGAAGTGTTAATTCTAAACATGTATTTTTTTTCCGTGAGTTCTATTAATGATATGAGGCATTATACCGGGAATAATATGCAAAATACTTTGAGTAAATTCTGATAACGATCTGTTTAGAAGAATTTTCTGTAAGATTTTGCCGGCTTTTAATCTTGGCCTAAAAGCTTGATTCCATTCTTTTCTGAACTTACCTTCAAGATCGGTCCTGGTTACATTTTCATCACTATAAAAATCCAGAATATTTTCAGATATAATTTTCGCGCTATGTATAGCCATTGCCATTCCATTTCCGCAAAGCGGATGTATAAGACCGGCAGAATCACCAATCATTAAAATATGATTTTCTATCAAAGATTTCTCATCAAAACTCACCTGAGCTATAGTTAATTCTTTTTCAAAAATACATTTCGAATTTTTAAAGAACTGGTAAAGATTAGGATTTTGCATTAAAACCTGTTCTCTAAAATCCTCAGTATTTTTATAGTTTTTAAAGCTGTTATAGGTAGCAAGATAACATACGTTTACGGTATTGAGTTCAGTTCTGGACAGCCCGCAATATCCGCCATCAAAATTATGGAGTGATACCAGATCATCTGGATAATCATCATTTTGATAGTGAGCTTTTACAGCTAACCAACCAGATTGCCCCTGTATAAAGTCGCGATCTAATTTCTTATCCAAATTAGATCTTTTTCCATAAGCTCCAATAACAAATTCGGAAGACAGGACCACTCCCTCTATTGTTGTGGTTAAAAACCGGCCATTTTTATACTGGATATCAACAGCGGTATCTTTCAGAATATCACAACCTGAATTTTTAGCTTTTTCATATAAAAAATTATCAAGCGTATACCGACTTATTCCCAAACCTCCCATTTCCAAGCTACTGGATATGGTTTTACCGGAGATTGAAGAGTATTCTAATCTATCGATATTAATTGGATTAATTGTTTCAAGATTAATACCTAAGGATTTAAGATATGGAAGTATTTCCAGGGAAAGATATTCACCACAAACTTTATGATGTGGATATTCTTCCTTCTCAATAAGAATGACCTGAAGTCCTTTCCGGCTAAGATGAATTGCCCCCGTTAATCCTGCCAAACCTCCTCCAATAATTAATATCTGGGTTTTCTTCACCGTATGAATTTACTTAAAAGAATAAAAAAATCCCGGAATAAACCCGGGATTCTATCAAACTCTATTTAAATAATAAATTAGTTATTATCATTCTGTTGTTCTGCCTGTTTCTTAGCCTGCTCTTTCAGCTCTTCATTGGCCACGATCGCAAGTTCAACTCTACGATTCTTAGATCGACCTTCAGCAGTTGAATTATCGTATTTTGGTTGAGATTCGCCATACCATTTGGTAGTAAATCTACCTCTGTCAATTCCTTCATCTACAAGGTATCCTGTAACAGCCTGGGCTCTATTTTTAGAAAGAGTTAAATTATAACTGTCGCTACCTGTATTGTCGGTATGTCCTTCCACAAGTACATTAGACTGAGGATATTCTCTAAAAATATCAGCCAGCTTGTTAAGTGTTTCCTGCGACTTAGCGTTTATATTGTACTTTTCAGTATCAAAGTAAACACCACTGGATTCGTCGAAAGTTACATTAATTCCTTCCCCCACACGTTCAACTTCAGCTCCAGGAATCTCTTCTTCTATCTGTTTGGCCTGTTTATCCATTCTGTCACCAATGATAGCCCCGGCGGCACCACCAACAACACCTCCAATAATAGATCCCAGTGCAGTATTACCATCACCGGTATTATTACCAATAACTCCACCAATAACGGCTCCACCTGTTGCACCAATTACAGCGCCTTTTTGTTTGTTATTCGCATTTTTGGTTGCCTCACAACCAAATAAAAGGCTGGATACTACCAATATTGCGAACATTTTATTAAAAACTGTCTTCATAGCTATTCTATTTAATTTATTTATTATTTAGAAAAATTCATTCTTATGGTAAAAGGAGAACCGTCTAAACTCACTGTTTGCTCCCATACCATATTGGTATCAGTTAAACTTTTAAGACTCAGTCTGAATCCCTGATTACCAGTGGTAGATTTATAATTATCATTCGTTGGCTTCAATAAGAAATCATACATTCCTGCAGGAGTGTTTTCCTCATCAATAGACCAAATAAAATAATTAGTACCACCATCACAACCTACACCACTTACAGAATATATGCCACGATTGTTATTTGAAACGAAATCCCAGGTACTGTTTTCGAAACAGGAAGCTGAAGCTTCGTTGAAAAGTGTCACATTAAAATCTCCGGCGTTATTAGGATAGGTAATATTTGTTAGGGTCCATTTGCCATCGAAGGTCTTACGCGCTTCTTTGGCAACTTTACTAGTTCCACCGCATGAAGCTATCAATGCTGCTACGGTAAATAAAATTAAATACTTTTTCATTGTAGATTTGTTTAAACTAAAAATCCAATGTGCACTATAACTTATATTAGAACACATTGGATATTAAAAATTAAATGTTTTATTATTTCCTGAACAATCTGCTTAATAACGAAATAACAAGCAATACCAGGAAGATATAAAATACAATTTTAGCAATATCTGCTGCTCCCTCTGCGACGCCACCGAATCCGAAGATTGCGGCAATGATCGCGATTATCAGAAAAATAACGATTAAACGTACCATAATTTATAGATTTAATTGATTAGTTAAAACTAAATTACAGTAGTCGCTTTCGCTCAACAAAAGATTATTAATAATTTAACAGTGAATTTGTTAAGGATTCTTAATTAGATATACACAAAACCTAAAGCTTATTAATATTCTATTAAATCTTTAAGTTTTTTCATGAATCTATCTTTAGGCAAGTACTGTTGTTCCAGATTTGCCGCGAAAGGTATTGGCGTATCAAGACTACCGGCTCTCATAACAGGAGCATCAAGATTTTCAAAGCAATTTTCTGAAATCAATGCTGCTATTTCGGAGGCGAAACTCCCGGTAATTGAATCTTCAGTGAATATAATAGCCTTTCCGGTTTTGGTGACAGATTGATAAATACTATCAATATCTAAAGGCTGTAAGCTTCTTAGGTCAAGAAGGTCGGCTTCCTTATATTTCATTTCATCAAGAATTTCCATAGCCCAATGCACTCCTGCCCCGTAAGTAATAATACTTACTTCATCACCTTCCCTGATTTTTGAAGCTTTTCCAAATGGTAGTGTATAATAGTCTACAGGCACATCCTGCCTTATACTTCTGTAAAGGCCTTTGTGCTCAAAGAAAAGTACAGGATTAGGATCATTAAAAGCTGTATTCAATAAACCTTTCGCGTCATATGGAAAAGCAGGATAAATTACCTTTAATCCAGGAACTTTTGTAAACCAGGCCTCATTCGTCTGGCTATGGAATGGGCCAGCTCCTACTCCACCGCCACAAGGCATTCTTAATACAACATCTGCATTCTGATCCCATCTATATTTAATCTTTGCCAGGTAATTTACGATTGGATTAAAACCAGAGCTCACAAAATCGCTGAATTGCATTTCTACCATGGCCTTCATTCCATTGATAGAAAGACCCATCCCTGCACCTACAATTGCAGATTCACAAATAGGAGTATTTCGAATTCTTTCCTTTCCGAATTCTTCCGAAAAACCTTCAGTAATTTTAAAGACTCCTCCATAATCTGCTATGTCCTGCCCCATGAGGATAAGATTCTTATGCTTCTGAAGTGATCCCTTTAATGCTTGTGAAATAGCATCAATAAATCGAATATTCTCAGTGTCTTCTGAAACTTCAATTTCCTGATATTCAAACTCTTGAAATACATCGTCTAATTCGTTAGTTTCAGTGGATGAAATACTAATTTCAGCAAATGCTTTTTGCAGATTTTCATCAATCTCAGTAAGAATTTCATTTCTAAAGTCCCCTTTTAGATCTTCAGTTAGAATTCCATTTCCCAGTAAATATTCTTCAAAATTTAATAAAGGATCTTTTTCCTGCCATTCATCCATTAAATCCTGAGGAACATATTTAGTTCCGCTAGCTTCCTCATGCCCCCTCATTCTAAAAGTTTTGAATTCCACGAGAACAGGTCTTGGGTTTTGTCTGATACTTTCTGCTATTTCTGAAATTCGATTAAAAACTTCTAAAATATTATTACCATCTATCATATGAGATTCCATTCCGTAGCCAATCCCACGGTCCGCCAGGTCTTTGCAACGGTATTGTTCCATGGTTGGTGTTGAAAGTCCGTAGCCGTTATTTTCGATACAAAAAAGCACAGGAAGATCCCAGACTGATGCAATGTTCAATGCTTCATGGAAATCACCTTCGCTTGTCCCCCCTTCACCTGTAAAAACAGCGGTAAGCATCTTTTCATTTCTAAGCTTGTGAGCCAATGCAATACCATCGGCAACACCCATTTGGGGACCTAAATGAGAAATCATTCCTACAATATGATATTCCTGTGTTCCAAAATGAAAACTACGGTCACGCCCTTTCGTAAATCCGGAAGCTTTTCCCTGCCATTGTGAGAACAAGCGATTTAGCGGAATGTTTCTGCTTGTAAAAACCCCAAGATTTCGGTGCATTGGCAGAATATACTCCTCCTCTTTTAAAGCTTTGGTCACTCCAACTGAAATTGCTTCCTGCCCTATTCCACTAAACCATTTTGAAACTTTTCCCTGACGCAAAAGAATCAGCATTTTTTCTTCTATCATTCTGGGTTTCAGCATCGATTTATAAAGATCCAGTAATTGATCTTTAGAAAGGTCTTTTCGATTGTATTGTATTGTATGAGATTTGGTCTTATTAGAAAGCATAAAATGAATTTATATCTCAAATGTAACTAAATTTCTATATGCTAAGAAAAATATAAACAATGGGCATATCCCTTTATTTTATTTAACTTTGTTGGTTACCTTATAAAATTAATACTGCTAAATATGGCAATGAATAATATCCCAAGTGTAGATTTGGCCGATTTCCTGTCGGATGATCCTAAAAGAAAAGAAAAGTTTGTTAACGAGATTGGAAAAGCATACGAAGAGATTGGTTTTGTAGCTTTAAAAAATCATTTTTTAAGCGATCAACTCGTTGAGGAATTATATAAAGAAGTAAAATCATTTTTTGACCTTCCTGTTGAAACAAAACAGAAATATGAAATAGAGGGCCTTGCCGGCCAGAGAGGCTATATTTCTTTTGGTAAGGAGCATGCTAAAGGCAAAAAAGAAGGAGATCTAAAAGAATTCTGGCATTTCGGTCAGGAACCTTCAAAAGACGCTAAGCTTACTGAAGAATATCCTGAGAATGTTCAGGTTGAAGAATTAAAAGATTTCAACCACACAGGAATGGAAGCCTACAGAATGCTTGAAAAGACAGGGATCTATGTTCTTAGAGCTCTTGCTATATACATTGGTCTTGAAGAACATTATTTTGACCATTGGGCTAGTAACGGAAATAGTATTTTAAGACCTATACATTATCCGCCGATCCAGGAGGAACCAAAAGGTGCTGTAAGAGCCGGAGCCCATGGAGATATTAACCTCATAACTTTGTTAATGGGTGCTTCTACTGGTGGACTTCAGGTTTTAAGAAAAGACGGAGAATGGATCGATGCAATTCCTCAGGAAGATGAATTGGTTATTAATGTTGGTGATATGCTGGAAAGACACACCAATAATAAATTAAGATCTACTATTCACCGTGTAATCAATCCTCCTAAAGAACAGTGGGGACAACCAAGATACTCCATCCCTTTCTTTATGCATCCCAGGAGCGAAATGAGGCTGGATTGTTTAGAAGAATGTATAGATGAAGATCATCCAAAGCAATATGAAGATATCACTGCCGGTGAATTTCTTCATCAGCGCCTTGTGGAGATAGGTCTTGCAAAAAAATAATTATGGCAAAAAAGAAATTAGGTCTGGAAGATCTGGGAGGTTTCGTTTTTTCCACAGATGACGATTTTGACGAATCAAAATATAATAACGGAGAATCCCAGGAAGAACTTGCTCCGGAAGATCAGCAACTGGAAGCGCACTTTAGCAATAAAGGGCGTGGAGGTAAAACCGTAACTATCATTAAAGGATTTCAAGGACCTGAGGAAGATCTCATAGTTCTTGGAAAATTACTTAAGAAAAAATGTGGTGTGGGCGGATCTACCAAGAATGGAGAAATTATAATTCAGGGTGATGACCGTGAAAAAATAATGCAGATTCTTGAAAAAGAAGGTTATAATGTAAAGCGTGTAGGAGGTTAATCTTATACGTTTTTTATATTCAGCAAAATGGAAAATAAAACCTTACACATAGTGAACGGTGACAGTCTGGCTGAGCAGATGCAGGAATTGGATCTGCCTGGAGAAGTAATCGTTTGGCGTGAGCTTTTATGTGAAGGGCCTACTCAACAAGAGATTAATTCAGAGTTCTTTAAGCTTAGAGAGAAATTTCTACTTGAAACCTATAATATTTCAGCTGAGAATTATGAAGAACGCTTTATTTCTGAAATCGGGAAATTAAAAACGCTCAGCGATTACGACAATGTAGTTCTTTGGTTTGAATTCGATCTTTTCTGTCATATCAATATGGTTGCTGCAATAAGCCTTCTTTGCGAAAAGAACAGAGAAATCCCTATCTCTCTTGTGTGTAGTAAAAAACTGAAAGGTGAAAAAGAATTTCAACCTCTTTCACAATTGAATCAAAAAGAGCTTGAGAATCATTATCAAAACAGAATTGAGCTGAATAATGAAGATATCGAGATCGCTGAATTGGTATGGGAGTTATATTGTGGTAACAATCCTTTAAAATTAAAACCGCAAATCAAAGTAAACACTAATTTCGAATACCTGTCCAGCTGTATCAGAGCTCATATAGAAAGATTTCCAAATAGTATTACTGGAATCAATTCATTAGAAAGAAATGTACTTCGCCTAATCGAAAACTATGAAATAAAGAACGAAAATCACCTTTTAGGCTATGCCCTTCAATACCAGGGATATTATGGGTATAGCGATAACCAAATGCAAAGACTGCTTGATAAGCTCTCCATGTTCTATGAAATAAAGGAAGATAATATCGTTCTTTCTGAGAAAGGAGAATTGGCGCTTAAAGGCAAAAAGAATTATTATAGAGATCTGAAAAATGAGGAATATTACGGTGGTACCAAAATATATGATTTCCTCTATGATTCTGAATCTCACCGATTATTAAAATTATAGAATGAGTTTAGAAGCTTCAGAATTGATCCTTAACAAGGATGGTTCTATTTATCACCTTGGTTTATTACCCGAAGAAATAGCTGACACCGTTATAACGGTGGGCGATCCTGCCAGAGTTTCAAAAATTAGTGTTCATTTTGACTCTATTGAAATAAAGAAACAGAAGCGCGAATTTTGTACACATACCGGGACCTATAAGGGTAAAAAAATTACGGTTATGTCTACAGGCATGGGAACAGATAATATAGACATTGCTCTCACCGAATTAGATGCTCTGGTAAATATCGATCTTAAAGCAAAAAAGATCAAAGACAAATTAACCAGTCTCGATATTATAAGAATTGGAACTACAGGTTCTATAAGGAAAGAAATTCCCATAGGAAGTTATATCATAAGCGAATTGGCTCTTGGTTTTGACGGTCTCATGCATTATTACAAAGATGATTCATTCCTGAAAAAAGATATCGCCGAAGCTTTTGTTGAACAAACCGGTTGGTCCACAAAAAAAGCCCTGCCTTATGTTGTTGAAGGCGGGAAAGACTTAATTGGAAGATTGACTTCAAATGTTACAATTAAAGGTTTTACAGGTACGAATGTTGGTTTTTATGGACCTCAGGGAAGAGTACTCCGGGCAGATGTTCCCGATCCTAAAATGAACGATAAAATTGCCGCATTCGAATATAAGGGATATTCAGTCACAAATCTTGAGATGGAAACTTCCGGAATTTACGGGATCGCTAAATTACTGGGGCATAATGCCGTTTCGATGAACCTCGTCCTTGCCAATCGTGCTACCGGTGAATTTCTTGAAAACGCTTCGGAAATGATGAATGAACTGATCATCTATACACTTGATAAGATTGCTCAATAACTCCCTTATTTAACAATATATTAAAAGCAAAGCATGGTGGACTTTGTATTTTTGATCAAACAATCTACAATCCATGCAGCAACCTAATGAAGACCGTTTTAGACATAGGGATCTAAATTGGTTGAGTTTTAATGAGAGGGTTCTTCAGGAGGCTGGAGATAAGATTAATCCTTTATACGAAAGGATGAAATTTCTCGCCATTTTTTCTTCTAATCTGGATGAATATTTCAGAGTAAGAGTTTCTCAGTTGCGCCAAATGAAGAGGGTAAAGAAAAGCATTCGTAAGAAATTAGCCCTTCGTCCTTCTAAAATCACCAAGCAAATTATTCAGGAAGTAAAAGATCAGCAAAATGATTTTGGAGATATTTACCATAACCAGATCATTCCTGAACTTGCTGAAAACGGAATTCATATCCGGGATGCCGTACATTATAGCGGTGTTCATAAAAAATTCGTGGATGCATTTTTTAACGATCAGGTTGAAAAGCATATAAAACCTATTGTTCTTGATCTGGAAAAGGAAAATGAGTTATTCCTTGAAAATTCGGTATTGTATTTCTTAGTTACTTTTAAAAATGAAAAGAAACTAGCCGTTGTAAATATTCCTGTAGAAGAATGTGGAAGATTTGTGATGATGGAAGATGTTCAGGAAGAACATAATATTACCTATCTCGATGAGATTGTGCGACATGAAGCCTTTAAAATTTTTCCTGAAGAAGAAATTACCGGCATCTATGAAGTCAAGCTTTCTCGTGATGCCGAACTATATATTGATGACATCTACGAAGGTGTGCTGGCAGAAAAGATCTACACATCCCTAAAACAACGTACCGATGGGCAGCCTACCAGGTTATTGTATGATGCTTCTATGCCTAAGGAAATTCAAAAAAAGATCAGAAAGCTTCTTAAACTTGGAAAGATAGATATGATGCCTGGTGGCCAGTATCATAATTTCAAGGATTTCTTTTCTTTTCCTGATCCTACAAATAATAAAAAATTACATTCTAAAGAGCTTCCTCCTCTACCACACCAAACACTGGATAAAAGTTCAAATTACTTTGAAGATATTGCGAAGAAAGACCAGTCTTTACATTTTCCATATATGTCTTTTGGATATATCGAAAAATTCGTGGAACAGGCTGCAACAGATAAAGATGTAACAGATATAAGTATTTCCCTTTACCGCGTCGCAGATGAATCGGAACTTACAAATTCATTACTAAAAGCTCTGGAAAATGGCAAAAGAGTGACTGTTTTTGTAGAAGCCAAAGCTCGGTTCGATGAGAAGAATAATATCAGCTGGGGGAGAAAATTTGAAGAAAAAGGAGCTAATGTAATTTATAGCTATCCAAAAGTAAAAGTACATTCCAAGATCATGCTGGTCTGCAGGCAGGAAGGTGATATTAATATGCGCTATGCCTATATAGGCACTGGAAACTTCAATGCTGAAACTTCCAAGATCTACTGCGATCACGCGATATTTACTGCTAATAAACAAATCACCAAAGAGTTACAAAGACTTTTTAGGGTTCTTGAGGGAGAATTGATCATTCCGCGGGAAAAAAACTTACTAATTTCTCCTTTTTCTACACGGCAGGAATTTATAAAACTGATTTACAATGAGATCGAAAATTCTAGAGAAGGTAAAAAAGCTAAGATAACGGCTAAAATGAACAGCCTGGAAGATGAAGAAATGATCGAACTTTTATATAAAGCCAGCGATGCGGGTGTGGAAGTCAGAATGCTTATTCGTGGGTTCACCTGTCTTATTCCGGGCGTAAAAGGACTAAGCGAGAATATATACATCACCAGCGTTGTAGACCGGTTTCTGGAACATGGAAGGATCTATCTTTTTGAAAATGGAGGAGATGAATTGATGTTTTATGGAAGTGCCGACTGGATGAACAGAAATCTGGACAGACGAATTGAGGTAATTTCTCCCGTACTTGACGAGGATATCAAACAGGAATTTAAAGATATTCTCGATATTCAGTTAAACGATAATGTAAAAGCCAGAGTTCAGGATGCTGAAGAGTCTAATAAATATGTGAAAAGAAAAGAAGGAGAAAAGGAAATTCGTTCTCAGTACGAGATCTATGAATATTTAAAGAAAAAACACGCGTAATGAAAACCATAAAAGTAGGAGGTGTACCCGAACATTTTAATCTTCCCTGGCATCTATGTATCGAGAATGGGAAATTTGAAGACGAAAACATCAATGTGATCTGGAAAGACTTTCCGGAAGGAACCGGCGCCATGTGCAAAGCTTTACGTTCAGGAGAAATTGATGCCGCCGTAATTCTTACTGAAGGAGTGATTCGAGATATCATTAATGGAAATGATAGTAAGATTATACAAACTTATATTGCAAGTCCATTGATCTGGGGAATTCATGTAGATGCGGCTTCTCCTTACAGAAACATACAAGATCTTAAGGATACTAAGGCAGCGATAAGTCGAATGGGAAGCGGGTCTCATTTAATGGCTTATGTGAATGCTGAACACATGGACTGGAATACTGATGAGCTGAAATTCGAAGTGATCAATAACCTAGATGGAGCCATCGACGCCTTGAAAAAAGATAAAGCCCAATATTTTATGTGGGAACATTTCACTACCAAACCTTTGGTTGACAATAAAACCTTTAGATTAATTGCCGACTGCCCTACTCCTTGGCCTTGTTTTGTAATTGCTGCAAACGAAGAAAGTCGTCAGAATAAATCTGAAGCTCTTAAAAAAATGCTCGATGTGTTGAATTCAGAAACTAAAGACTTCAAGCTTCAAAAAAATATAGATATTCAGCTTTCAGAAAGATATGGGCAAAAACTTGAAGATATCAGAAAATGGCTCGACTTAACAAGTTGGAGTCAGGAACAAATCTCAGAAGAAAATTTAGAAAAGGTAATGGAAAAATTAAAGGAACTGAACCTGATCGATTCCAAAACTGAAGCTTCTAAAGTAATCCATAATCTGTAATATTACCATATTATTGGTTCCATACCATGGTTTTTCAAATATTCATTGGTCTTACTGAAATGCTTATTGCCGAACCAATAACCACGATTTGCACTTAATGGAGAAGGATGCCCGGTAGTTAAAATAAGGTGTTTAGAAGCATCTATAAGCTTTGCTTTTTTCTTGGCATATCCACCCCACAGAAGAAAAACCACGTTTTCTTTATCTTCAGAAATAGTCTGAATCACCTGATCGGTAAATTTTTCCCAGCCCTTATTTTGATGGGACCCCGCCTGGTGAGCTCTAACCGTTAAAGTCGCATTTAACAAAAGAACGCCCTGCTCTGCCCATCTTTCCAGGTTTCCTGTAGAAGGTACAGGCTTATTCATATCTGATTCTATCTCCTTGAAAATATTGTTCAAAGATGGAGGAAAAGTAATTCCATCCCTAACAGAAAAGCATAAACCATTTGCCTGTCCCGGCCCGTGGTAAGGGTCCTGCCCAAGGATCACTACTTTTGTGTCCTGAAAAGTGGAATGATCAAATGCCGCAAAAATTTCCTGGCCCGGTGGAAAACATTTATGCTCTGAATATTCTTCTTTTACAAAGCCTATGAGATTTTTAAAGTACTCTTTTTCGAATTCTGTTTCGAGCTCGTTTTTCCAGCTTTGGTGTATTCTTACGTTCATTAGAATTAATTAACTTTGCAGAGCCTCAAAAGTAGGGAAAAATTGATATGATAAAAATTAGTTCCAGGAGTCTTGATGATCTTGAGTTTCCGGTAGTTTGTACACAGATTAGTGAATTATGCATTACCGGGCAGGGAAAAGAAAAAGCTCTTAGTATACAACCTTATTCAAATTACAAAAAAACCGTTTTTGGGCTGGATCAGACCAATGAATATTTCAATTCAAAAACCAACGACCAGCCTATTCCAAATCACGGTTTTGATTCTATATTATCCGAAATTAAATTATTGGGTATAGAAGGTTCTGTGATAGAAATTGGAGGTTTCCGCAAGATTTCTTCGATCACCGAAACAGTGAATACACATTTAAAATACTTCAGAAAATACCAGGAAGTTTATCCGGTGCTTTCGGAAACTGTTTCTCATATTGAATTTGATCTAAGCCTTACCGAAAGAATCAATGGGGTAATAGACCGATTTGGAGAAATGAAAGATGACGCTTCTCCCTTGCTTCAGAATTTGAGAAGATCCATCAATTCAGTTAAAGGAAAAATTAATTCAAGTTTTAATTCCGCATTATCCACCTATCAATCTTATGGATATCTTGATGATATCAAGGAAAGTGTTGTTGAAAATGTAAGGGTTCTTGCGGTTAGCTCGATGCACCGCCGGAAAGTTAAAGGTGGAATCATGGGCAACTCCAAGACCGGGAGCATTGTTTATATTCAACCCGAAGCAACTTACCAGTTTACTAGGGAATTAAATAACCTGGAATACGAAGAAAAAGAAGAAGTAAAAAGGATTTTAAAAGAGCTTACAGAGTTTGCAAGGCCTTACCGGGAAACTTTAACTGAATATCAGGATTTATTGAGTGATATCGATGTAATTGCGGCAAAATCTAAATATGCTGAAAAAATAAATGGTGTTTTACCCAAGATCACAAAGGAAAGAGAACTTCATATTCAGGAAGCATATCATCCTTTACTTTATTTAAGCAATAAGAAAAAAGGAGAAAAGACCTTTCCACAGAGTATCGAGTTAATGCCAGATAACCGAATTATGGTTATTTCAGGTCCTAACGCCGGCGGTAAGAGTATTACCCTTAAAACAGTTGGTTTGTTGCAAGTAATGCTTCAAAGTGGCATTCTTATCCCTGTACACGAATATAGCCGGATGTGTATCTTCAAAAAAGTGCTTACCGATATTGGCGATAATCAGTCGATAGAAAATCATTTGAGTACTTACAGTTACAGGCTAAAAAACATGAATTACTTTTTAAGAAAGTGCGATGACAAAACCTTATTCCTGATTGATGAATTTGGAACCGGGAGTGATCCCGAATTAGGTGGAGCCCTTGCTGAAACTTTTCTGGAAGTGTTTTATGAAAAAGGCTCCTACGGAATTTTGACCACGCATTATGCAAATCTCAAGAAGCTGGCTAACGAACTTCCGGAAATGAGCAATGCGAATATGATGTTCGATAACAGAACGCTGGAGCCAATTTATAAACTTCAGGTTGGGGAAGCTGGAAGCTCTTTTACATTTGAAGTTGCTCAGAAAAACGGAATTCCATACAGTCTTATCAATCGTTCAAAAAAGAAAGTTGAACGTGGTAAAATTAGATTTGACCGAAGTATTGCAAACCTTCAAAAAGAAAGGTCAGTACTTAGAAAAACAACCGACTCTTTAAAAGAAAAAGAAGAAAAAGCAGCGGCTCAAAAGGATAAACTTGAGGAAGTAAATTCTAAGGTTCAGCAAAAACTGGAGAGTTACCAGGAATTATATGATTCTAATCAGCGCATGATCTATCTTGGTCAAAAGGTTAATGATCTTAGTGAAAAATACTTCAACAATAAGAAAAAACGAGATCTAATAGGAGAATTTCTTAAGCTTGTAGAGATTGAAAATTCAAAACGTAAGAAGGAAGACGTTAAAAAACAAAAAGCGAAAAAAGTTCAGGAACGAAAGATAAAACAGGAAGTTCAGAAAAAGATCGAACCTATTCGTGAGAAGAAGAAAGAAGAGAAAAAGAAAGAAGAACAAATAAAAAAGCAGGAGGCGAATAAACCTAAAGCAAAATTGAAAATTGGAGACCGTGTAAGGCTTGAAGATGGCAAAGCTGTTGGTTCCATCGATACTATCGAAAAAGGAAAAGCTATTGTAAATTACGGTATGTTTACTACCTCTGTTTCTTTGGAGCAGTTAGAATTAGTGCAATCAGCTAAAAAATAACTTATGGATATTCCTGAAAATAAAAAGATCATTCTTTTTGATGGCGTTTGCAATCTATGTGATGGTGCCGTTCAGTTTATCATAAAACATGATAAAAAAGATGTCTTCAGGTATGCTTCATTACAAAGTGATATTGGCAGAAAACTCGTTGATGAACGAGGATTGGACCCTTCGGAATTAGATTCGATCATGATGATAGATCCGGGAGTTGCCTATTATAGAAAATCAACGGCTGCTCTTGAAATTTCAAGGGAACTTTCAGGAGGCTATTCTCTGCTCAAAAATTTCTTGTTTATTCCGGAATCTATTCGCGATGGTGTCTATGATTTTATAGCCAATAACCGCTATAAATGGTTCGGGAAGAAGGAACAGTGCATGATCCCAACTCCCGAACTAAAAGCTAAATTTCTGGATTAAACCTTTTCTGTTTCGGTTATAGTTTCTTCTTCCGGATGATATTCATCATCCCATTCTTTTACATTAGGAGGCCCCATCATATCTACAGATTTTGCAACCATTAAAGCTACAGCTGCATCACCGGTAACATTCACAGTCGTTCTGCACATGTCCAGAGGTCTGTCTATTGCGAATATCAAGGCTAATCCGGCTTCCGGGATACCAGCCTGTGCCAGTACAATTACCAGCATTACCATTCCGGCACCCGGTACGGCAGCAGATCCTATAGATGCCAACGTTGCAGTTGCTATAATTCCTAATTGAGCTCCTATCGTAAGATCCATTCCAAAAGCCTGAGCAATAAATACCGCGGCAACCGCCTGGTATAAACTTGTTCCGTCCATATTTATAGTTGCCCCGATTGGCAGTACAAAACTGGTTACTTCTTTATGAACTCCCATATGCTCCTCTACTCTTTCCATAGTTACAGGAAGCGTAGCTGCGCTTGAACTTGTGGAAAATGCAAGTAATTGCGCCGGTCCGATTCCATTCAGGAAAAATGAGGGTTTATTCTTAGTAAAGACCCAGACAAGTAAAATATATACTCCAATCATCAATGCCAGACCTATTAATACCGTAAGGGCATATAATGCAAGGGCTGCAAAAAGATCGGTGCTTGGAGATTCTACAACCAAAGCAGCAAGCAGCGCAAATACGCCATAAGGTGCGGCGAGCATAATAAGATCAATCATCTTAAGGATCACCTCATTAAACCCATCAAAGAAATCCTTAACCGGTTTTGCTGCTTTTTCAGGAATAAGGATTAGACCTATTCCGAAGAAAATAGCAAAAAATATCACCTGCAGCATATTCCCATTATCGCTGGCTGCACCAAAAATATTACTTGGAACAAGATCTTCCAGCGCCTGAAGTGGCCCTGCATCTTTCTGTTTTTGAGCATCTGAAATTCTTACCGAGGCATCACCTTCATAACTGGAAATAAGATCAGTTCTGGTTTCTTCTGAAATTGTTTTCCCAGGAGCGATAAGATTCACCATAACCAATCCAATACTTACTGCTATTACAGTAGTAATAATATAAGTGGCAATGGTACGCGTCCCCATTTTTGAGAGCTTCGATATATCTTTAAGATCTGATATCCCTTTAATAAGAGAAGCTAAGATCAAAGGCACTGCTATTAATTTAAGGGCGTTGATAAAAATATTACCGAAAGGTTTTATCCAATCGCTAACAAAATCGGCTCCCCAACTAAAATTAGTCATGATAAGGGCGAAAATCACCCCGGCTGCCATTCCTAATAAAATCTGCCAATGCAGTGCAAGTTTTTTCATTTTATGATTTTTCTAATTTAGACTTTCGAAGATTTATTCTGAAGATAATAATCAGCCAGCACCAAAGCGGCCATAGACTCAACAATAGGAACAGCTCTAGGAACCACACATGGATCATGCCTTCCCTTCCCCTGCATTTCAACTTCCTCTCCCTTAGAATTGATCGTTTGTTGTTTCTGCATTAAAGTAGCTACAGGTTTAAAAGCTACCTTAAAATAGATATCCATACCGTTGGAAATACCTCCCTGTATACCTCCGCTTAAATTTGTTTTAGTGGAACCATCCTTATTAAAATGATCATTGTGTTCACTTCCTCTCATTTTGGTTCCTTCAAATCCGCTGCCGTATTCAAAACCCTTTACCGCGTTAATGGAAAGCATCGCTTTCCCCAGTTCAGCATGAAGTTTATCAAAAACTGGTTCTCCAAGACCCTTGGGAACATTTTTAATCACACATTGAACAGTACCTCCAACCGTATCTCCATCAGCCCTAACCTCTTTGATGTAAGCCTCCATCTCGGAAGCCAATTTTGGATCTGGACAACGTACAGGATTCTTTTCAATTTCTGAAAAATCAAGTTCAGAGTAATCTTTTTGAAGTTCCATTTTTCCAACGGAAGAAACAAAGGCCGTAATTTCTATATTTTTAAGTAATTGTTTGGCAATGCTTCCGGCCACCACTCTACAGGCTGTTTCTCTGGCCGATGACCTTCCTCCTCCGCGATAATCTCTAACGCCATACTTCTCGTCATACGTGTAATCTGCATGAGAAGGCCTGTAAGTATCCTGGATGTGTGAATAATCTTTGGATTTCTGATTGGCATTCTTAATAACGAATCCAATAGGAGTTCCTGTTGATCTTCCTTCAAAAATACCTGACAGAAATTCCACGGTATCCGGTTCCTTTCTTTGAGTAACGATCGCTGATTGCCCCGGACGTCTTCTATTCAAATCGTTCTGAACACTTTCTACATCTATTTCAAGACCGGCGGGACACCCGTCTATTATACCTCCGATGGCCACCCCATGTGACTCACCAAAAGTGGTTAGTTTAAATAAGTTACCAAAGGAATTTCCGGGCATCAGAAGGATTTTGAACAAATGTAATTTTTTAAGAACATATTTAAAAATGGAATCTTATTAATATTAGGATAACAAATACTTCTTATCATAAACTTTTAGTAATCAATTTTTAATTCTCTACTAATTTAAAATACATTCTCTTAGGTAATATTTGCACTTTAAATGCTAACGAGAGATTGAAAAAAAGAAAGCCGGAAATAGTTGTGATCTCAGACGTACATCTGGGTACCTTTGGTTGTCACGCAAAAGAACTTCTGGAATATTTAAATAATATTCAGCCAGAAAAACTGATCTTAAATGGCGATATTATAGATATCTGGCAATTTCGAAAAAGCTATTTCCCTAAAGCTCATTTTGAAGTAATTAAAAGGATCATCGATCTTAATACAAAAGGTACGGAGGTTTTCTATATTAC
Source organism: uncultured Flavobacteriaceae bacterium (assembly GCA_963779835.1). Taxonomy (GTDB): domain Bacteria; phylum Bacteroidota; class Bacteroidia; order Flavobacteriales; family Flavobacteriaceae; genus Christiangramia. Next base: position 77,113 of record CAVZZT010000015.1, on the reverse strand, counting down.
AGGAAATCATGATGAAATGCTAAGAAAGTTCAGTAACACCTCCATGGGAAATTTTAGTATCGTTGATAAATTAATACTGAATTTAGATGGAAAGAAAGCCTGGTTTTTTCATGGAGATATCTTTGATCTTTCTGTTCAAAACGCAAAATGGATCGCAAAACTCGGTGGTTGGGGATATGACCTTTTAATTTTATTGAACCATTTATTAAACTGGTTTCTTGTTAAAACGGGGAGACAAAAATACTCCCTGTCCAAACGTATCAAAAACAGTGTAAAAGGAGCGATGAAATTCGTTTCTAATTTTGAAAAAACTGTTGCAGAACTGGCTATAGAGCAGGGATATAAATATGTGATTTGCGGGCATATCCATCAGCCTAAGATGATTCGGAAAGTACTTAAAAATGGCACCTGCCTTTACCTCAATTCCGGTGACTGGGTAGAAAATCTAACTTCACTGGAATACCAGGATAAGAAATGGGAATTAGTTCATTTCAGCGAGCTGAATAAACTGGAGTCTGTCTCCATTTGTTGCGGCCACGACCGTAATTGGCAAATCCTAGTTTCTAAGAATTAGCCGATTTTTTTTCCAGTATTGAATTTACTTTTTCTATAAGAGTATCCATATCGAAAGGTTTAGCGATAAATCCTTCCGCACCGGCTGACACACAAATCTCTCCTACATTATGAAGAGCCGACATCATAAGAATTGGCACATGAGCTACAGTATCATCTTTCTTAAGCTCAGCGCATACGTCGGTCCCGTCAACACCTGAAATAAGCTTGTCTAACAAGATCAAATCAATATCATTTTCAATAATATTCTCTTTTGTTTTCTTGGGTTGCTGAGAAACTGTTACCTCGTGGCCACTGAATTCAAGAATATCCCGTATCATAAAACCGATAGTTTGATCATCGTCAACAATTAAAATTTTTGCCATTTTTTAGTTATGGTTAAGTGGAATTATAAAAGTGAATTCAGAACCCTCCCCAAGTTCACTTTTTACAAATATTTTGCCGTTATGTCTTTTTATAATTTCGCTGGAAAGATATAATCCAATACCAAAACCGGCATAAGTATCATCTTTATTACCGGCTATTCTGTAGAAACTTTTAAATATCTTATCCTGTTCTTCCTCAGCAATTCCGATACCAAAATCCTTTACACTAACTGCAACATTATCTTCCTGCTCGTGAAAAACCTTTATCTGTACTTTATTATTATCGGGAGAATATTTTAAAGCGTTAGTTACAAAATTGATAATCACCTGCCCTATTCTATCTTTATCGGCATATACATCGCACTGGCATTGGTGCTCCAGCTCTATTTGAACATCCTTATTGGAATATGTTATATCTTCTATAATATATTCAACCTGTTGATTAAGGTTGAACTTTTCTCTCTTAAGCTGTAATTCCCTCTGCTCAATTCTTGAGAGATCGAGCATCTCTGAGATCAGCCTGATAAGTCTTTCTACCTGAGTTTCAATTCTGTGCAAATAAGGCTTTACAGGCAATAGCTTTTCATCTTCTAATGCTTCTTTCGGCAAGACTGAAAGCAACAGCTGAACATAACCTTTAATAGAAGTGACCGGAGTCTTTAACTCGTGGCTGACCAGTTTAAGGAAATCTTCTTTTCGTTGCTCTTCCTCCTTGATCTTCTGGATTTCTGTAAATGAACTTATCCAGGAAGTAATTTTTCCTTCTTCATCTTTAATACCTGTTGCTCTACAAATGTGCCATTTGTATTCCCCCTTTTTATTTCTAAGTCGAATCTCTTTATCCAGATCATGACCATGCGTTAAGCAATCTTCCACAACCCGTTCTACTTCTTCCTTTTCATCATGATGAATTAAAGTTGTCCATGGTTCTGAAACAAACTCCTCAAGGCTCTTGCCTACATATTCTAACCAGTTTTGATTATAAAACAGGATATTTCCATCCTTGTTGGAAAGATTGATCTTGTGAGGCATTAGATTTACCAGTTCACGAAATTCAGTTTCACTCTTTTTTATTTTCTGACTTAAAATAGCTTGTTCTGTAACATCTGTGGCGATATCTGCCACACCAACGATTTCGCCATCCTCACCACGTTGTGGCTGATAGGTAAAATCAAAGTATCGCTTCTCCATTATTCCGTCGATTACAAGATCAACTGGTAATTGATGCGCATGAAATGGCTCACCTGTACTGTAAACCTGATCCAGTAGATCAATGAGCCCCTGATCTCGAACCTCCGGTAGAAGTTCTATTATGGTTTTACCAAATACATCATCACCTTTACCCCACATCTTGATCATAGCTTCATTTGCCCTATCAATAACATGCTTTGGCCCTTTGAAAATAGCTATTGCAGTGGTAGAAGATGAAAATAGTTCATGATAAAGCTGCTCGCTTTTCTTTAATTCAAATTCAGCGAACTTTCTTTTGGTAATATCCTCAAATGATAAAAGAATGTACTTTTTATCTGATCTAAATATTTTTATCTCTCTGGCATTAAGAACAACATATTTCTCCTCAGAGTTTTTAGTTTTGATCTTAATCTCAAAATTTTTCATACTTGCCTTAGAAGGAAGTATAGTTTCTATAATATTCCTAAGCTGCGGAATATCCCAAAGTCCTTCTTCTAATTCGTATACCGCCTTTCCTTTAGTTGTTTCATCATTAGAAGCAAAGGTTTTGTGATACATCTTATTAGCGAAAACAACCTGAAGTTCATTATTTAATACCAACAAGGGATGATGTATACTGTCTATTACAGAATCCTTTAGATCATTACTATTATCTTTATTATTCTGCTCCTGGAGAGCATCATTCCTACTTTCCAGATCTTTAATTTTTTCTCTGGCTTTCTCCAGCTCCTTTGTAAGTTCTTGATTATTCAAGTTCTCCTTCATTCCAAACTGTAGATTCTTTCTAAATTGGTAAAATTATATGGGTCTAAATTTAGTATTTTGAAGATTTTATAAGGATATATTTAAGAAGTATTAACAAAACTTTGGATTTTAATTTTTCCGAAGAGCATTTCTAAGAATACTCACGGGATGCATCGCAATTCTACCGGTTCCATCCTTGATCTGATGTCTGCAACTGGTTCCATTAGCTGAAATAATCACCGATTCACCGGCCTTTCTAATTGCTGGAAATAAGGAATTCTCTCCTATTCGCATGCTAATCTCGTAATGCTCTTTTTCATATCCAAATGAACCGGCCATTCCGCAGCAACCGGAAGGAATTATGGTAACTTTATAGTTCTTAGGAAAATTTAAAATATCGAAGGTTCGGGAAACATTAGACAATGCCTTCTGATGACAATGGCCATGAATTTTAATTGTTGCAGATTTGCTGGTAAACTGTTTTTCACTAATATTCCCTTCGGCAATTTCCTGCTTTATAAATTCTTCTATGATGAAAGAATTTTTTGCCAGTTTTTGAGCAGCTTCTTTATCATCTGAAAGCCTTAAATATTCATCACGAAAACTTAATATTGCTGAAGGCTCCACACCAATCAAAGGAGTTTCACTTGAAACTAAATCTTTAAAAATAGCAACATTTTTATTGGCCAGCTCTTTTGCTTTATCCAGAAAACCTTTAGAAATCTGGCTCCTCCCACTTTCGGGATGGTCAATTATCAAGACCTTATATCGAAGCTTTGCCAGAAGGTTCAAAGCATCTTTACCAACCTGAACATCAAGGTAATTCGTAAATTCATCATTGAAAAGATAAACGGTTTTTATGGGATTCTCAATCTGGAATTTAGCTCGGTTCTTTATATAATAATGTTTCAGAGTTTGCTTTGCTATAACCGGCAACTCTCTTTCAGCCGCTACCCCAAGAAATTTTTTAGCTATCCCGGAAGTAAAACTATTAGACATTACAAACCTCGAAACTTTCGGGAATTTTGATGCTTTTTCGTTCTGCTGTGTAATATTCGCAAATGCTTTATCTCTAAAGCTTGGTTTATGAGCCTTATGGTATTGATGTTGAAACTCGGCTTTTAAAGCAGCCATATCAACGTTAGAAGGACATTCACTCTTACAGCCTTTACAGCTAATGCAAAGATCCAGTACTTCTTTTAGTTCAGGATGATCGAACTTATTCTTTTTATTTGAATTGGTTAGAAATTCACGCAAAGCATTTGCCCTGGCTCTAGTAGTATCTTTTTCATCCTTGGTTGCCCTGTAACTCGGGCACATCGTGCCTCCGGCTTCAACCGATTTTCTGCAATCTCCACTGCCGTTACACTTTTCAGCAAGCCTTAAAACCCCATCAGCATCTGAAAAATCCATTAGGGTTTCTATCTCTGGTTCCGATCTATCTGGGGTATATCTTAATGATGAATCCATAGCCGGGGCATCTACGATCTTACCCGGATTAAAAATATTATTGGGATCAAATGTATATTTTACATCCCTTAGTAACTGGTAAATCTTCTTACCGAACATCAATTCTATAAACTCAGCCCTTACGCGGCCATCTCCATGTTCTCCACTTAAGGAACCATTGTATTTTTTAACCAGTTCCGCTACATCTTTGGTGATGCTTCTAAAAAGTTTTACATCTTCAGATTTCTTCAGATTCAGAATAGGCCTTAAATGAATCTCTCCTGCTCCTGCATGCGCATAATAAACAGCTTGCTGGTCATAAGACTTCATGATCTTGCTGAAATCTGAAATATAATCAGCTAAAACCGGTAAAGCAACAGCAGTATCTTCAATACATGCCACAGCCTTTTTATCTCCCTTAAGATTCCCCAGCAATCCTAAACCGGCTTTTCTCAATTCTAAAGCAAGATCTATCTGTTCATCATAAAGAACAGGAAAAGCGTATCCAAGACCTGATTCCCTCAATGAATCCAGTAAACTATTCACCTGAGATTGTAATTCGGTTTCGGAATCAGATCTTAGTTCAAGCATTAAAACTCCCTGAGGGTCTCCCTCAATAAAAAACCTGTTATCCCGGTATTTCAAACTCTCTTTGGTACAATCCAGTATCACCTTATCCATCATTTCACAGGTATAAAGTGAATGCTTCATGGCTGGAACAACGGCTTGCATGCAGGAATCTACACTTAGGTAATGCGCTGCCACCATTGCGGTATATTTTGGGGGAAGTTCATCGAGCTGGAGAGTGATTTCAGTTATAAAAGCAAGTGTTCCTTCACTTCCCGCAATCAGTTTGCAAAAATTGAAGTTTTTGGTAGTGTCTGTAAAAACCTCGGAATCTAATAATTCATCTATGGCATAACCTGTATTCCGTCGATGCAGACTGGATGGAGGATAATTTTCTCTGATTTCAGCCTGATTATTTCTATCTCTAAGTTTTTCGTTGATAAGACGATAAATATCACCTTCAAGATTTTTAAGGTTCAATTTCTTTTTGAATTCCTCAGCGGTTAGATTTTTAAACTCAACTTTACAGCCATCTGCCAGGATTACTTTTAGTGAAATTAGCTTATCCCTGGTAGTACCATATTTTATTGAAGTAGTTCCGCTTGAATTATTACCAACCATTCCTCCTATCATACATCGATTGGAAGTTGAAGTATTAGGACCGAAGAATAAACCATGTTTCTCGAGGCGCCTGTTAAGATCATCTCTTATTACCCCGGGTTGCACGGTAACTTTCTTATGAGATGCATCAATCTTAATGATATCGGTAAAATGTTTTGAAACATCAACCACTATTCCTTCTCCTGTACACTGGCCGGCCAGTGAAGTACCTGCAGTTCGTGGAATAAGCGAGGTCTTATGTTCCTGTGCGAAATTAATCAGCCTTATTAGATCCTCTTCATTTCCAGGAAAACATACAGCAAGAGGCATTTCCCTGTATACCGAAGCATCGGTGGCGTAAATGCTTTTCCATAGATCATCATACTGAAGGTTTACCAGTAAGTTCTCCAGATAGTTGATGTAAAGCTTGCTTTAATTTCATACTCAAATTTAGAAGTTTTCTGTAATTCTACTTAACAACTTTTTAATTAATATTAACAATACATTTGCGATAGCTTACGTTGTGGTAATAGTATTCAAATTAAATTTGTCTTCATCTAACAAAACAATCAAACATGAAAAAATTAGTTCTTTTTGCAGCTTTCGTTTTTGGAGCTGCTATTTTTAGCGAAGCGAACGCTCAGGATATTTCGGAAAATGCTTTAGGCTTAAGAGTTGGTGGTGGCGGAAGTTTCGGTGCTGAAGTCTCTTATCAAAGGGCTCTTGGCGGTGATAATAACCGTTTAGAATTAGATCTTGGGTGGAGAAATGACAGTCATTACGATGCAATTAAACTGGTAGGGCTATACCAGTGGGTATGGAACATTGAAGGTGGCTTTAACTGGTATGCCGGTGCTGGTGCCGGTTTAGGAAGTTATGATGATAACCGACATGATGATATAGATCACAATGATGGTTTATTTGCTCTTATAGCAGGAGATATAGGGATTGAATATAACTTTGATTTTCCTTTGCTTCTTTCTTTAGATTTCAGACCTGAAATAGGTTTTTCTGATTATGCAGATCATGATGATTTTTCACCAGATATAGCTCTAGGTATAAGATATCAATTTTAGATTTTCTTAAATAGGTTTAAGAAAGGAAAGGTGGAGATTTAATATCTCCACTTTTTTTATGCCTTAACCAGAGCTTTCTCGTATAGTTTCTCATACATAGGAACAATCTGATTAATATCAAATTTCTCTGCGGCTTCCCTGGCTTGCTTCTTAAATTTCGTTAGTTTATTATGATCTCCCAATATTGAAATTGCGCTTTTAGACATTCCATCTACATCGCCCACGTCATGTAAAAATCCTGAAAAATTATCAATATTTACTTCTGGCAAACCTCCTGTATTAGAAGATATTACAGGAACTGAGTGAACCATTGCTTCAAGTGCCGCTAATCCAAAACTTTCAGTTTCGGAAGGCAATAAGAACAGGTCTGAAAAACATAAAATCTTATCAATCTCATTACTCTGTCCTAGAAAAAGAACCTTATCTCTTATATCTAATTCCCGCACCAGTTTTTCTGCAGTTTCTCTTTCAGGCCCTTCCCCTACCATCATCAATCTGGATTTCACTTTTTTCTGAACTTCGAAAAAGATATTTACAACATCATCTATTCGCTTTACTTTTCGGAAATTGCTAATATGAGTTATGATCTTTTCATCATCATGGGCCATCAATTCCCTCTGGCAGTCGGTAAAAATCTTTTGTTCGAACTTGGAGACATCAATAAAATTCGGGATGACTTCTATTTCTTTTCGAACTTCAAAGAACTTTATTGTATCTTCTTTTAGACTTTCAGACACAGAAGTAACAAAGTCACTATTATTTATACTGAAAGTGACAGCCGGTTTATAGAAAGGATGATTTCCTACCAGTGTAATATCTGTTCCATGTAAAGTGGTAACCATAGGAAGATTTATCCCTTCTTCTTCAAGCATTTTTTTCGCCATATAACCGGCATACGCATGAGGAATGGCATAATGAACATGTAATACCTCTATACCATAATTCTTGACCACATTCAATAACTTACTACTTAAAGCAAGCTCATAAGGCTGATAATGAAAAAGCGGATACTCGGGCACATTGACTTCGTGAAATCTTATATGGCTGGAAATTGTTTCCAATCTTACCGGTTGTTTGTAAGTCACAAAATGAACTTCGTGTCCCCTTTTAGAAAGAGCTAATCCTAATTCAGTAGCTACAACTCCACTACCTCCGAAGGTAGGATAACAAACAATGGCAATTTTCATCAGTTAATAATCTATTGATTCGTAAATCACTTTTTGGATCTCAGACCTTATATCTTCGTGTATAAGTTTCCTGTTATTGGAATCGGGATAAGTTCTGTTAGACAAAAATACATAAACAATTTCTTCCTCAGGATCGGCCCAGGCAAATGTACCTGTAAATCCACTATGCCCAAAACTCATCATAGAAACACAATTACAGGTTGGTCCTACGTCTTTAAGTTGTGGTTTGTCGAAGCCTACTCCCCGCCTTACATCATCTTCACAATAGTAGCAGGTGTTGTATTTATCAATTGTTTCTTTATCAACAAATTTCTCTCCACCATAACTTCCTCCATTCAGGTAGGTCTGCATGATCTTAGCTACATCATTAGCATTACTGAAAAGGCCTGCATGACCACCAATCCCCCCCTGCATAGCTGCTCCCTGATCATGCACATAACCCCTAACAACCTGATGACGCCAAAGTTCATCATTTTCAGTTGGAGCTATTTGTAGTGTATCAAATCTTGTTCTGGGTAAATAGCCCGTATAGTTTGCACCCAGCTTTTTATATAAGTGTTCCTGGGTTAAATTTTGAAGTGTTGTATTATAATAGGCCTCCAGATAATACTTCAGTAAATAATAAGGCAAATCACTATACTTATATTCCAGCTTTCTTTCCAGGTCACTCTTTCTAATAATATCAACGATGGTATCGCCTATATCCTTTCTTATATACATCTTATCAGCTACCTGTGTATTGAACTCTTCTGAAGGAGTGCTGCGATAATAAGTATCTGAAAGCTTCCTGGTTTTGCGGTCTAAGGTTGAAACATAAAATGGGATCCATGCCTGAAATCTTGCATAATGCATCAGCATATCCTGCAACCGGATATTCTTCTTATTTGAGTCTTTAAAAGAAGGTATCATATCTCCTAATTTAGTATCAAAATTCAGGACGTCCTTCTCATCAAGTTGCATTACCATGGGTAAGGTCGCCAGGATTTTAGTCAGGGAAGCCAGGTCATAGACGGTGGTATCGGTTATAGGTAATTCTTTTTCATAAGTCTGATAACCAAAATTCTTTTGATAGACCACTTTTCCTTTTCGGGCAACAAGAATCTGTGCCCCAGGAGCCATTTTCTTATCAATTGCATAATTAATAATGCTATCAATTTTCTTTAGTTTCGTAGAATTCATTCCCACAGTTTCCGGAGATCCATAGGCAAGACGACTTATGTTTTTTGTCATAAAACCTGTCCCAACGGGAAATTCATCTTTTACACTTACCGGTAATTTTCCTTTCGCATTAACGGCACCGAATAGAACCTGCGCAGTCTTTTTTTGTGCTACTGGATGATTTTGGTAACCTACGATTATTCCTTCAAGATTTGCGAAGCTTTTTATATCGAGCAAAGCATAAGGCCTGGTAAATAGCGAAAGTATTGTCTTGTTTTTTCGCGCTATCTCGTGCAACCAGACTAATTCTCTGTCTGAGAATTTATAAGATGCCCATGGACTACTATTGGATTTATGAAAACCAACAACCACATAATTGTAATCTTCCAGTTTTTCGAGAAGTTCAGGTAGTTTTTCGGCCTTTACCCAGTCAACTTTAGAATATTTTCTCATCTGCTCCAGAAAAGGACTCCCATCATCATCCCCGAAATTCACGTAGGCAATTTTCTTCTGTTCCAATTTCTTGATTGGCACTACTGCTTTATTATTTTTCAGGAGTGTAATCGCATTTTCATAAAGCTCTTCCAGCAATGCCTCATCTGTACTGGTAGATAATTCTTCAATTAAGAAATTAGTGCTGATCGGTTTAAAATTGTTTAATCCTACTTTATACTTAGCATAGAGTATTTTCTTAACTGAAAGCTCAAGTCGTTTTTCACTAATAAGACCTGAATTAACAGCATCTATGATGCTTGCAGAAGCTTTCCCAATGTCTTCACTCATCAAAAGCACATCATTTCCAGCCATGAATGCATCAAGGTCTACCTCCCCGGGTTCTTTATCTCTAGAAACCCCTTTCATATCCAGGGCGTCTGTAAATATCAGACCGTTGAAACCCATATTCTTTTTAAGAATATCTGTGATAATATTTTTTGATAATGATGCTGGGCGCCCGTCCTTTGATTCCAGTGCGGGAACATTAAGGTGAGCCACCATAATACTACTAAGCCCATTAGGTATTAATTCTTTATAAGGATAGAGTTCCACTTCATTTATTCTTTCCGAAGAAAAAGTTACTGTTGGAAGGGTTTTGTGCGAATCTGAATCTGTATCACCATGACCTGGAAAATGCTTGGCACTACTTAAAACTCCCTCCCGGTGCATCCCGTTCATAAAAGCGAGTGCCTTTTCAGTAACATTGATCTTATCCTCACCAAAAGAGCGATTCCCGATAATTGGATTATCAGGATTTGTATTTATATCTACTACCGGAGCAAAATTAAAATGCACTCCCAACCTCTTTGTATGTCTTGAAATTGCAGCTCCCGCTTCTTCAATAAGTTTATTATCCTGAATAGCTCCAAGAGTCATATTCCATGGCAAAGCAAAAGTACTGTCCAGTCTCATTGCTAAACCCCATTCAGCATCCATTCCTATAAGTAAAGGAACCTCAGACATTTCCTGAAATTCATTGGTAAGCTGTGCCTGCTTTACCGGGCCCCCTTTGGAAAAAATAAGCCCCCCAATATGATTTTCTTTGATCTGCTTTCTAATACTATCAGCTTCATTATCATTTTCAGACCAGATGCTAGCCATAAATAACTGGCCAACCCTTTCTTTAAGGTCCATAGAATCATACACACTGTCCACCCATATTTTTTGCTGAGGATGATCCTCTGCAAATAATGGATTTTTAGTCTGTGAAAATCCCTGAAAGGAAATAAGTAAGAAAAATATAAATGCGTAAAACCTTGGGGCTTGCTTCAACTTCATTAATTCAGAAAACGTTTATGCCAACTTTCGGAGGCCGGAACTTCCCAGTCTGAAAGGTATTCGGCTTTATTATTTACAAGATTATTAAAAACAATGGTATTTGGTGAAACGGCTTTATCCTTGGCCATTTTTCTAAAATCGGAAAGGCTTTTATGAGCCACAAATTCTCCTTGCTTATAGGACACGTTCATCTTATCTAATAGATCAACGTTATATTCTTTTTCTAGTTGTTGAATAAACTGAACAGAAGCATCAATAGAGCAACCGGAAGCAGCATTTAATTGCTGATCCAGTGCTATGGTGATAAATCGTTTGTATTTTATATCGTAAGAAGCTTTAAGATCGGCGCCGTGAGCGGTCCATTTCTCGATAAAGAAATCAAGCTTTTGGGAAATTTCCTGAAGTTCTTCTTCTGTAAACGATCGGTTGGCTTGATATATCCACACCCTGGAACTATCGGGTAGACTTTCAAAAGGTACTAACATAAGGGCTAAAATTGAATTGTTACAAATCTAATTTATTTAGCCTTGAGGTCAAATATAGTACCGTGTTTTAACTTTTGATATTTTTTTTATAGATCTTCGGCGTTTGCGATCATTTCAGCAACATCCATCACTGCCACGCTGTCTTCTTTCTCTTTGTTCTTAACACCATCTGTCATCATCGTATTACAGAAAGGGCAACCAGCAGCAATAATCTCAGGTTCAGTTTCTAAAGCCTGCTCGGTTCTTTCAATATTCACATCTTTATTTCCAGGTTCTGGCTCTTTGAACATTTGTCCGCCTCCAGCACCACAACAAAGACCATTCTTCTTGCACTTACGCATTTCTACAAGCTCCACTTCCAGTTTTCTTAGAAGATCTCTGGGAGCTTCATATTCATTATTGGCACGACCTAAATAGCAAGGATCATGGAAAGTGATCTTTTTACCTTTGAATTTTCCACCTTCAACTTTAAGTCTTCCTTCATTCATAAGAGCTTTCAGGAATTGAGTATGATGCATCACATCATAATCCCCTCCAAGAGCAGGATATTCATTCTTAAGGGTATTAAAACAATGTGGGCATGCGGTAACTACATTTTTGATTTCGTAACCGTTAAGAACCTCAATATTTGTTGCAGCCTGCATCTGAAAAAGGAATTCATTTCCTGCTCTTTTCGCAGGATCGCCAGTACAGCTTTCCTCAGTACCCAGAACAGCAAAATCTACCCCTGCCTGGTGTAATAATTTCACAAAGGCTTTGGTAATTTTCTTTGCACGGTCATCAAAACTACCCGCGCAACCAACCCAGAACAATACTTCCGGCTTTTTACCTTCTGCCATATATTCGGCCATTGTAGGAACCTTTAGTGCTTCTGCCATATTGTTGATCTTTATCTTATTCTTAATTTCTTAATTATTTTTCTTCAGCCCAGTTCAAACGATCCATCTGATTGTAAGGCCATGGAGCTCCGTTATTTTCAATATTGGTCATTGCAATGGCCAATTCGTTTGGTGCAGCACTTTCTTCCATCACTAAATATCTTCTCATATCCAAAATGATAGAAAGTGGATCTATACCTATAGGACAGGCTTCTACACATGCATTACAGGTGGTACAAGCCCAAAGTTCTTCTCTTAAAATATAATCGTCCAGTAATTTCTTTCCATCATCTTCATATTTACCATTCTTATTAATGATCTCTCCAACCTCTTCTACTCTATCCCGAGTATCCATCATGATCTTTCTTGGAGATAATTTTTTACCTGTCTGGTTCGCCGGACATTCAGAAGTACAACGTCCACACTCCGTACAGGTATAAGAATTCAATAATTGAACCTGATTAAGGTCAAATATATCTGATGCTCCAAATTTATCCGGTTCGCCTTCATCCTCACCTTCGGCAGGGGCAGCAAAAGGATCGGCATTAGGATCCATCATTAACTCAACCTCTTTTTTCACAGATTCCAAATTGTCAATTTGGCCCTGTGGGGTTAGTTTTGACAAATACACATTAGGAAATGCCAGAATGATATGAAGATGTTTTGAATAATATAAATAGTTTAAGAAAAATAGAATTCCTAAAATATGTAACCACCAGGCTGTTCTTTCAATAATAATTAAAGTAGCATTACTTAAACTATCCATGAAAGGTAATAAGTATTGACTTATAGGGAAACTTCCCATTATACCCGCTTCAGAAGCATAATGATGGGCTCCATTCATCTGTAATTGATAATCTGCAGCATTCATTGTTATGAACAGTATCATCAATACCATTTCGAAATAAAGAATGTAATTGGCGTCGTTCTTTGGCCATCCTTTTAATTCCCTACTTAAAAATCTTCGAATATTGATAACATTCCGTCTTATCCAGAAAAGGATCACACCTACAAATACTAATAATGCAAGAATTTCAAAGCTAAAGATCAGGACATTGTAAAATCCTCCCAGAAAGGAGAAAATACGGTGAGTTCCAAAAACACCATCAATTATGATTTCAAGAACCTCAATATTGATTATAATAAAACCTACATATACGATAATATGAAGTATACCAGCAATTGGGCGTTTTACCATTTTACTCTGACCCATCGCTACTCTGGCCATTTTGGCAAATCGCTCACCAGAATTATCTGAACGATCTACTTCTTTTCCAAGTTTCACGTTTCGGATGACTCGTCTAATATTTCTGGCGAAAAAGCCAATTCCTGCCACCAGGGCAATTACAAAAAGGATCTGTGCAACAATTTGCATGGTTGGTTATTTTAAAGAATCTTTCGGCTCGTCGTATGGACCGGGGTTTTTACCAAATACTGAAAAATGAACATATCGCTTAGGATTTAGTTTAACATCCTGAAGCAATTCTTCCAGTTGTTTTGTAGCCCTGTCCAGATTATTATATACAGCATCATCGTTTATAAGTCTCGCTGCTGTACCATCACCATTATTCAGTTTATCCGAAACATCTTCAAAATCAGCGATCACTTTTTCAAGATCGTCGGTGATCTTGTTTATATTCATATTACTAAGAGTGTCTGAAAACTTATTGAAGTTTGTAGACATCTCATCTAAATTTGTAAAGGTTCTGTCTAGTTTTTCCGAATTCCCCTGCACGATCCCCTGAAGTTCATTGGCCGTGATTTTGAATGAACTTACTGTGGCGTCCAGATTTCTAAAGGTACCCCGGATATTGTTTCTGGTTGAATCATCAAGAATTTGAGTGATTGCGGTAAGCATAGAATCTGCACTTACAATAGTATTCTCAAGCTTTTCCTGAAGAGGTGTCAATCTATCATTTACCAGTTCCATGATCCCCTCTTCTTTATTTCCCTGAAGAGTATCACCAGATTTTGCCATTCCTACATTCTTATCGTATTTAGGAACGACAGCTAAGGATTTCCCACCTATAATACTACCCCCATAGATTTGAGCCTCACTATTTTTTGAAAACTGGAAATCATTTTTTACGGTAAAGGTTACCAGCAGGTCTCCGCTATCATTTAAAAAGTTAATTCCTGTGATCTGGCCTACTTTCAGACCATTGATTGTAACTTCAGAAGATGGAGACAGCCCTTCAACATCCTCATATACAGCATAGAAGGTTCTGCTGTTGTCCAGTAGATTTTCTCCCTTCAGAAAACTATAACCGAAAATCAATATAACAATAGCAGTAATAGCTAATAAGGCAGTCTTAACCTCTCTGGAAAATTTCAAAAGCAATTTTTTTAATGAGTACGCACAAATTTAGAAATAAAAATAGAAAAGCCGTTCTATTTAAGCTTAGATTTTAACGCGTCATTAACCGTTATTTTTTGCTCATCCTTAAAAGCTACTATATAACTGGTTGAATATCCCTTGTTTACCGCTTCCCTGTGTAATCGTTGAATTTCCAGATAATCTGAGGTTTCTCCATAGTAATACTTGAATAACTTTCCTTCTTTTTCTCTTTCAATATTGCGAAGACCTTTAAAGTTATAGGGTTTAGTATCGATTTTTTTAGAACCTGCTGCGATCTGAACCCTGAAAGACACGTCTTTATAAATTTGTGGTGCTTGCTTTGATGGGGCATCCTGATGATCTGCCGGATGACTTTTAGCTATTTTTTCTAATAAATTGAGATTTATAGTATGACTATATTCAATAATAGCAGCTGTGATGGCTTTGGCCATATCGTCCTGACCATGATTACTATTTAAATATGGCCCCTCTTGATTGTTGGTTAAAAAGCCAGTTTCTACCAAAACACTTGGCATATAGGTTTGATGAAGAACAATTAAGCCCATTTGTTTAACCCCTCGGTTCTTTCGTTTAAGGTCATTAGTGAATTCTTTCTGAACCATATCTGCCAGTAAAATACTCTGGTCCAGGTATTCTTCCTGCATAATGGTTAAACCAATTGAGGATTCCGGAGAATTGGGATCATAACCCTCATAGGTAACTTCATAATTTTCCTCCAGGTAAATTACTGAGTTTTCTTTCTTGGCAACTTCAAAATTGGTGTCATTTCTATTTAGACCCAAAACAAAGGTTTCCGTTCCGGAAGCTTGTGAACTATGGGAGTTACAATGTACAGAGACAAAAAGATCGGCATTTGCCTCATTCGCAATCCGGCCTCTTTCAAAGAGTTCAACAAAAACATCGCTCTTTCGTGTATATACTACTTTAACGCCCTGATACTTCTCAAGGGCTTTACCTATCTTTAGAATAATACTAAGAGCAATATCTTTTTCTTTAAAGCCATTACCCATATTCCCGGGATCTTTTCCTCCATGTCCTGCATCTAAAACAACTACAAATTCATCCAGATTTGGCGGAATTTCCGCAGCAAACGACGAATTAGAAAGACCGAATATAAAAATTGCAAATACGAAAAGTTTAAGTAAGTTCGTTCTCATAAAAAGCTAACGCTTATGTGGGGTGAATATTTTAATTAATATTTTTGCTGCACTCTCAAAACCCAGCTGAAAAAATATATGTAATTTTGAAATTGCAAAAAGCAAGCCAATCCGTACAAAAATAGCACTTAAAGCATTGCAAACAAATATCCCGAATAGTCTTTTTTGCTTAGTTTTCACGCTGTTCTTTTCCCTTGTTCTATACCCGCAGGAAGTTGAAACTTCATCTATTCCTGTAAAGGCAGAAAGGGATACAATAGCCCCTATCATAGATTCAGAAGAGATTACTCAACAGTTAATTGAACAGGATACCACAAAGACAGATACTGTCAAAAAACCACAGTTTCTAACCGACATTGTAAACTATACGGCTTCCGATTATATGAGGCTTAGCCCAACAGATAATAAAATGTATCTATATAATGAAGCGAAGATTGTTTATGGAGACATGACAATTGAAGCTGGCCTTATAATTATAGATAATATTAATAATGAAGTTTTTGCATACGGCATTGAAGATTCCATAGGAGACTACACACAAAAACCCATTTTTACCCAGGCACAGCGAAAAGTAGAACCTGATTCAATTCGTTTTAATTTTGATACTGAAAGAGCATTAGTTTACAACTCTCGTACTCAGGAAGCTGAATTTAATGTAAAAGGAACAGTGACCAAACGTGAGAACGATTCGGTTTATTTTATGAAGAATGTTCGTTTCACAACCTCGGAAGATGTGGATGATCCGGAATATTACTTTTATGCCAGAAGGATCAAATTTGTTCCGGACAAGAAAATAGTTTCCGGTTTGGTTAATATGTATATCGCTGATGTACCAACTCCCCTTGGGCTGCCCTTTGGATATTTTCCACTGACTGACGAGGAGACTTCAGGTTTTATAATACCTTCCTTTGGGGATAGTCAATATGGCTACAACCTGCAAAATGGAGGATATTATTTTGCGATAAGTGACTATGTAGATTTATTAACCCTGGGTAGTTATTATACCAATGGATCTTATACGCTTGAATTTTCTTCTAACTATGCCAAGAGATACAGATACCGGGGTAATGCCCGGGTTAGATACGAAAAGCTGTTTAATAGCGAGCGTGGTTTTCCTGATTTCAGTGAAAGATCCTCCTATAACATCCAATGGTCGCATAGCCAGGATGCAAAAGCAAATCCAAGCTCGAGATTTTCTGCTTCTGTAAACCTTGGTAGCAGCGAATACTATGCTGAATCGATCAATCAATCCAATACCGGAAATTACCTGAATAATACTTTAAGTTCTTCGGTTTCTTATAGCAAGACATTTGCCGGAGAGCCTCAGATAAATCTAAGCCTGGCGGCAAGACATTCCCAAAATACCCGTAGTGGCGAGGTAAATTTAAGTTTACCTACACTTCAACTTAGTATGTCCCGAATATATCCTTTTGCACCAAAAGGTGGTGCCAAGAACGGAATTATTCAAAACATCAATTTTCAGTATAGTTTACGAGCAGAAAACCAGATGAATACGGTTGACTCCCTATTCTTTAAACCGGAAATGTTTAGAGATGCAAGAATAGGCGCGCAGCATAGTATTCCTCTTTCTACCAACTTCAAATTATTTAAGTTTTTAAGTGTTAGTACTGGTACGAGCTATGAAGAAACCTGGGTATCCAAAACTTTTGACAAAGACTATGACCCTGTTCTTAACGAAGTAGTGATCGATACTATTAGCGGATTTGATTCCTACCGTACCTATAACTTTAATGCCAGTATCGGAACAACCGTTTATGGTCTTAAAAATTTTGGAAAGGATAAGAAAATACAGGCGATAAGACATGTTATGCGTCCTTCCATAAGCTATAGCATCAATCCTGCATTCGACCAGTATTATGACACTTATGTAAGAGACGATCCTACTACTGAAAACCAGATTGAGTTAGTTGACTATTCCAGGTTTGACGGAACTTTGTATGGTTCACCAGGAAATAGATTTTCAAGTTCTATTGGTTTAAGTCTTAGTAACACCTTTGAGGCTAAAGTAAGAAACAAAGACAGCACAGCGACCGAGCCCAAAAAGATAACTTTACTTAATAATTTTAGTTTAGGAACCAGTTATAATCTCGCCGGGGATTCCCTAAAATTATCACCAATCTCAGTGAGAGGTTCTATTCCAATTGTAAAGAATAAACTGGATATCAATTTTGGCGGTAGTCTGGATATATATGCTCTGGATAATAACAATAGGAGAATTGATAAACTAAATATTGAAAATGGCGGAAGCCTTTTCAGATTAACCAATGGTTCTGTAAACTTTGGATATGCATTTTCCAGCAAGGATTTTGAAGGTGGTGAAAAAGAGGAAACTGATGAACTGGAAAACGAAACCTTTAGAAATGGCGGTAGACCGGATGATCTTTTTGGTAAAGGAATGGGCCAGGATGGGGAACTGTTTGATGAAGATCCATTTGAAGGAAAAGAGGAAGAAAATGAGAGCTCCTGGTATAACTATAAAATTCCATGGGATGTTCGTCTTGCTTATTCGATGAATTACTCCAACTCTGCCCGTCAAAGTGATATTTCATCTCATTCCATCATGTTCAATGGAAATGTTGAGTTGGCACCTAAATGGCAAATAGGAATAAGCTCTGGATACGATTTAGTGAATGCAGGAGTTACACCTACACAGCTTAGATTTCAAAGAGACCTTAACAGCTGGTTAATGAGTTTTAGCTGGGTACCTATTGGAAATAGAAAATCATGGAACTTCCTGATTAGAATCAAATCCAGTGCTCTTAGTGATATTAAATATGACAAGAGAAGAGCTCCCGACAGACGTTTGTAGTAGTGAGTAGTGAGTAGTGAGTAGTGAGTAGTGAGTGAAACTAATAAATTAAATTCAGGTATATGAAAAAAATTATCCAAACCAACAATGCGCCTGCCCCTATTGGTCCATATAACCAGGCTATTTTCGCCGGTAACACCTTATATATATCCGGGCAAATTGCTCTTGATCCGGATTCCGGAGATTTGAAAACTGATGATCTGGAAAAAGAAACCATTCAGGTTCTGGAAAATTTAAAAGCTATTTTGAAAGAAGCCGGACTCGGATTGGAAGATGTCGTAAAAACCTCTATTTTCATTAGCGATATGAATAACTTCGGAAAAATTAACGAAGTCTATTCAAGATATTTCGATTCTGAAAATGCTCCTGCACGGGAAACCGTTGAAGTTGCAAATCTCCCAAAATTTGTAAATGTTGAGATCAGCGCGATCGCGGTGAAATTTTAATTATTCTAGACCTCTTATCAGCAATCTTGCAGTAGCAGGATTCGTTGCTAAAGGCACGTTATGCACGTCGCAAAGTCGCATCAA
Organism: uncultured Flavobacteriaceae bacterium; assembly: GCA_963779835.1. Taxonomy (GTDB): domain Bacteria; phylum Bacteroidota; class Bacteroidia; order Flavobacteriales; family Flavobacteriaceae; genus Christiangramia. Next base: position 58,191 of record CAVZZT010000015.1, on the reverse strand, counting down.
CATGAAAATATCAGGTTCGTGTGGGTGCTTATCCATAGGATCCCTAAAAAAGATCACCATATCTACAAGACCTTCAGCAATTCGTGCTGCTATTTGTGCATCCCCTCCCAGGGGACCTGAAAGTAATTTTTCAACTTTATAACCAGCAGCTTCAGTTTTCGTTCCTGTTGTTCCCGTGGCTATGATCTTAATCTGTTTAGAGTGAAGTGTTTCCCGAAATTCATTAAGGAACTGAACCATCTCTGGTTTTTTCCCGTCATGGGCAATGATCGCAATGGTCTTCATACTAGGTAGATAAAATTTCAGAGATCCTCAGAAGATCTCTATTGATATTATGCTTTCCTTTTAAGGCCTGATCCAGACTACAGGATTCAATTTCATTATTCATCATTCCAACCATTAAATCTTTCTTTCCGTCAAGTAAAAGTTCAACAGCTTTTACTGAAAGTCTACTGGCTAACACCCTGTCAAAACATGAAGGCCTTCCCCCGCGTTGAATATGACCGAGAACAGTTACACTGAGCATCATAATACGGCAGATTCTTTTTAACATATTCAGCAAGTTCAAATACATTTTTTCCGATCTTATCACCTTCTGAAACCACCACAATACTAGAGGTTTTCCCTGCTCTCCTACTTCTTTCCAGAGAATCTAAAAGCCTTTCCAGTCCTAGATTTTCTTCGGGAATTAAAATTTCTTCAGCTCCTGCTCCAATTCCGCTATTTAGAGCGATAAATCCGGCATCACGCCCCATTACTTCCACAAAGAATAATCGGTTATGAGAACTGGCTGTATCACGTATCTTATCTATCGCCTCCACAACAGTATTTAAAGCGGTGTCGTAGCCAATGGTATAGTGAGTTCCGAATATATCATTATCGATGGTTCCGGGAACTCCAATTACAGGTATATTATGTTCCTTACTGAATACCTGTCCGCCACGAAAAGTTCCGTCTCCTCCAATAAGAATCATCGCATCCACTCCTTCCTTTTTAAGGTTTTCAGCAGCTTTTGCCCTGCCTTCCTTAGTCATGAATTCTTTGGAACGTGCCGATTGTAAAATGGTTCCACCCTGATTTACAGTATTTCGCACACTACGGGCATTCAGATATACAGATTCATTATTTATCATCCCCTGAAACCCCTGATAATAACCCACACATTCTGTATGATAATAGGCGCAGGTTCTAACAACTGCCCTGATTGCTGCATTCATCCCGGGAGAATCTCCACCCGAAGTCATTACCCCAATACGTCTTACTTTTCTACTCATAAACAGATATTATTAAAAATTAAATCTACAAACTAAATTTCAAGAAACCAGTTTGTATGCTTTCAAATTTTTAATGATGAAATGGAAAGGAAACTAAATAATTATTAAATTTTATCAGTTTTCATTTGCTGAAGAAAAATTGATATAACCAGGAGCCAGAGACCTAACTGATTCCTGTTCAACTTCAGAAGTGTCAGATTTAGTAATCTCTTTATTCGCTATTTTCCGAATAAGTTCCTTGAAAGTATCAAAATCAACTGAATACGACAGTCCTACTCCCTGAGTGAATCCAATTTCCTCTCCTATAAACTGAATATTATTTTCTCTATTAAAAACTTTAGCCCGAAGGGTTCCATCTTCATTCAAAAGGAATTCAATTTCAAGATCACCAATAATAACCGATTCTGTAACACCTCCAATTGGCACTCCAACCTGTCCGTTGATAATTACCCGATCTGATATTTGCGTAGAAAGCGTCAAACCAAACCTGTCTACGGTTTGTTGATCGGGGGTTCTGTCTCCCTGAACATAATTCACTCCAACCTGAAATTTACCGTCATCATCAGCAAAAATATCATTCACAATGCTGGAAGCTCTTTCTGCAAGAGTTCCATAAATAGCTGCCCCGCGAAGTCCAAATTCACTATAAAAAGTTCCTTGTGTAACCAGAAACAAAGCCTGTAATTCAGTAGTAGCACGATCGTCTATCCTATATTGAAGTTCAGATTTCACCGTTGAACTTGCACTTGGGAAATCTATTTCGAAACTAATATCCGGCTGTTCTATTTCCCCTTGAAGATTGATCACTACATCTACCGGAATTTTGCGGTTAACCGAGGGATTCTCTAGCAGCACGGCAGGGTTTGCGTTTAGTGAATATACCGCACTAACATCTAATTGAGCATCCACGGGATCTCCATCCCAGTTTATACTTCCTCCCGATTCTACTGTAAAAACTTTTTGAACAAGTCCGGCATATTTAAAATTGTATACTCCTTCATAAACAATGAAGTCTCCCCACATATTAAATTTCCCGTTGGTATTGATCTCCAGTAATAAGTTTCCCGATCCACGACCTCTTAAAGTACTTCCGCTCGTTTTATCAACTACTACTTCCACTTCGGCGTCATTAGTAATATCCAGATCAAAGATCATTTCAATTCCTTTAACTTCCGGGATTTCGATCTCCTGTCCGGCCAGTTTTGCAGCTTTCTCTTCGGGGCTTAAAAACCTGATAAATGAATTGTCACCCACAGATTCGGTATCACTTAAAGGAATTTTAAATACCGTACCCCTCTCGGTCGCCGCATTAACATCTATCACTAATTGATCCGTTGGACCTTTAATAGTGGCTTCTCCATCTATAAAAGCTGTTCCGTAATAAAGTGCATCTTCATCGCCTTTAGTATCCAGCACCAGCATTCGGTTGGAATTTAGGGAAAGGTCAAGGAACCATTTAGAAAAATTACGATGAGAAATTATACCATCCAGGATACCACGGGTATTATATTTTGTATCTACAATTTCGATATTTTCAAATACAAACTGTTGTTTGGTTAGATCAACTTTTGCCTGATCTTTAAAATCTATGTCAACATTAAGATATGGAATTCTCAGTCCCGCTTTATTGAGTTTTAAGCTTCCTGCAAAATCAGGATTTTTGTAATTCCCGTTCACAAAGGCTCTACCAGTGGCTGTCCCTCTTATATCTGTCAATACATCGGCCCCTAAAGGATTAAATATCCCCAGATTTAATTTATTAAGATTCACTTCAAGATCTATTGTGGGATCATCTCCACTCACATTGATATCACCGATTGCCGAAAGAGATTCAATTCCTTCCTTCTGTATTACCGCATAAACCGCATAATTGGTAAGGTCTTCATTTCCTTTAACATCCAATTGGAGATTACCCATAAGAATATCATTCACTTTTAAAGAATCAATCTTAAGGTTTGTATTTGGGAAATATACTCCATCTTCCTGAAGCAGATCCAGGTTACCATTTATCGTACCGGCGAGATCAAGGCTGTCAATTTCAGGAGTGATCTTCCCAATATCCACATCTTTAAATTTCATTTTGAAATCCTTATAGGTAGAATCACGCATCTCTCCGCTTAGCCTGATTTCCTCGTTCTTATGACTCATCACTAAAGAGTCTATTTTCAAGTCTCTGAAGCTATTATCAAAAACGAGTTTGTTGCTGCGATTACTTTCCTCGTTAAGGTACCAGACCTTATCCTTGAATTTAAAATCTGATTTTTGAATTCCTACGACAGATTTATTGTTCTCATTGATCGTATGAAAAAGGTTTAGATTAAAGGCATCCGCATTATTGCTTCCCCCTTTAAATTCTGAACGTATAAACAAAGTATCGCGTTGTGTCACATTAATAAAGCTGAACTCTGAAAAATTATAAAAATCTGTTGCTACACTATCAGCTTCAAAATAAGTATTATATATAGGGTTGGTATTGTCGACCTGAAGATTGATCTGTTCAAACATATTGTTGAAAATGTCAATCCTTGGGGATTTAAAAGTTAACCTGAATTCAGATTCATCACTTTCTACCCTTCCACGAATAAAGGTATTAGGAGCGAGTTCTATTTCAGGATAAAATACCTCTACGATTTGATTGTAAATATCAAAATCGAACTCCATGTACTGATTCGTGGTAATTGTTCTGGGTTTATAATTTGTATAGATACTTCCAATAGAATTTTCAAAAAGAGCACCAACCTCATTCAATTTGAAAATACCACTAACTTCTCCATTTATCACATCCGGAGAATTAATGGTAATGGTACGTACCTGCCCTTCGAAAGTGGAAGAAATATTAAGATCATCAAAATAATAAAGGTTATTCTGATTTTTATAGGATGTATTAAGAAGCATAATATTACCAAAAGCATTATCGATATTAGTTCCTTTCATATTCATGATCACATCTCCCTTGAAGACCGAAATACTATCGCGACTAACAAAATTCAGAGCATTTAGATCGGCATAATCTACGGTAGCTTCAAAATCATAAACATTTATATCTTCAGAAACATCCACGAGCCCATTAAACTCCATTTCCAGGTTTGGATCATTAGAAACAAAATAACCATTGAAAAGAGGATTCCGAAGATTTCCAATAATCTTAATATCCGAATAAGTATAGTTGTTATAAGTGATTTTTGATATTCCACCTTTTAACTGAGTATTTAAATCCTCTCTATTAAAACCACCTCCATCAAAATCCAGGTTAAAACTGGTTTTGCCTAGCTGATCATTACCTATCAAACGGCCTATATTGAAATCTTTAAAAATCAGTTTTCCTTTATAAGTTGATGCGGATGAATTATTAAAATTTTGCAATACGAATTCGGCGTTAGCAGATCCCAACTGAGTATTTATATAAACATCGGCATCCAGAGAATTACTGGTAACAAAAGTATTTCCTTTGATATTTACATTTCCGAAATCTCTTAATGTTTTAGGTAACTTTCCCGATAATGGTCCCGGAAGAAAGTTTACCATGTCGTAATAATTCGTATTAAAATCGGAAAAATGTCCATCGAGGACAAAAGTACCGGGATCTTTAGAAAACGATCCTTCCACCTGAAAATCTCCATAGATAGTAGTTCTATCTAATCCCTGAAGTTCAAATTCTTCTAATTTGAAATCGTTTAAAGTACCGGTTAATTTCGTTTTGAATTTCAAGATCTGATCTTCTCCAAAGCCATCATAAAAAGCTTCCATATCGTTACTGGACAAAATACTTTCCCTGAAATTAGCTTCTACCTGTACAAGATTCTCAAAATCTGAAAAATCAGTTAGATCGTAATTAAAATATAAATCGGCATCTAAAAGCGATCCGGGAGTTTGAAGCTGCATATCTACCAAACTCATTTTATTAGGATCATAATGGAATTGAGTAGAAAGATTATCGATCTCGATCCCCCTATGCTCATAACCTTTTAGCATCCCAATATCTATATCGATATTTGCATCATTAATCTGAAGTTCGTCTGCATAAATATTAAGACTGTCTACAATGAGTACATCGCTTTTATCCAGATTTTCATCAATATAACTGTATTGACTATTCAGAATTTCAACATTTCTTGCGTGCAATTCAAAATGAGAAGGATCTCCCGTGGGCTCTTTCCTCAACTTTTCTATAAGCATTCCAAGATTATCCCTGTCTTCATCCTTATATCGCTTCATTTGCATATCCAGTCCCTCAATGCGGGTATCGCCAAGATTAGGAGAATTGTTAATAAGATTCGTAAAACTGAGGATGGAAGAACGGATTTCCTTCGCCGTAAGTAGTGTATCTGCATGATGATCTTCTACATAGATCTCATTGAGCTTTACATTCCCAAAATAGCTAAGGGAGACCCTACCTATAGATATATTTACATCATTCTTCTCTCTAAGGGAGTCGGTAAGCCTTTTAGCAACAGATGTTTGAACCGCGGGAATAGAAAATACTATCAATAAAATTATGAATAACAAAACAAGCGCTACGATCGTTTTAGTTAGTATTTTCCAGAATTTTTTGATACGTTTTTATGTTTTAACTTTGCGTCTAATTTACAACTTCTATGTCCAATAATTTCTGATGGCAGACCAAAAAATCAACATTCTCGCAATTGAATCTTCCTGTGATGATACGGCTGCCGCCGTACTGTGCAACGGAAAAATCCTTTCAAATATTGTAGCAACCCAGAAAGTTCATGAACAATACGGTGGCGTTGTTCCTGAACTCGCTTCAAGAGCACACCAGCAAAACATTGTTCCGGTAATCCATCAGGCATTGGCGAAGGCAAATATCGATAAAAAAGATATTTCTGCAATTGCTTTTACCAGAGGTCCCGGTTTAATGGGTTCTTTACTCGTAGGCACTTCTTTTGCCAAATCACTTTCTATGGGCTTAAATATACCACTCATTGAAGTTAACCATATGCAAGCTCATATTCTCGCTCATTTTATTGAAGAGGAAGATTTTGAAAAACCAGAGTTCCCTTTTCTAGCGATGACCATAAGTGGTGGGCATACTCAAATTGTGAAGGTTTCAGATTATTTTAAGATGGAAGTGATTGGCGAAACCATAGATGATGCTGTGGGAGAAGCCTTTGATAAAAGTGCCAAGATCCTCGGACTTCCTTACCCAGGCGGACCTCTTATTGATAAATATGCCAAGGAGGGCGATCCAAAAGCCTTTAAATTTCCAAAGCCAAAGGTTGATGGTCTTAACTTCAGTTTTAGTGGTTTTAAAACTGCCGTTCTTTATTTTGTTCAAAGAGAAACTAAAAATGATCCTGAATTCGTAGAAAAGAACTTAAAAGATATTTGCGCTTCTATTCAATATGCTATTATTGGAATTTTAATGGATAAGCTTAAAAAAGCAGTAAAAGAGACTGGAATCAATCAGGTTGCCATTGGCGGTGGGGTTTCTGCAAATAGCGGAATAAGAAACGCCTTAAAAGAAGCAGAAAAGAAGTGGGGATGGAAATGTTTTATTCCTAAATTTGAATACACAACAGATAATGCTGCGATGATAGGTATTGCTGGGCATCATAAATTTCTGAAAAAGGAATTTGCCGATTATTCTGTTACCGCACAGTCCAGATATAAAATTTAAGATGCAATTATTCTTCAATCCTGATATTTCCGAAAAAGACACCCAGGTCACTTTTCCCAGAGATGAAAGCAAACACATTGTAAAAGTGCTTAGGAAAAATGTTGGTGATATTCTGAATATCACTAACGGGAAAGGCCTTTTATTTACTGCTGAAATTATCCAGGCTGATATCAAACAATGTGTAGTTAAAATAATTTCATCCGAGAAACAGCCGCCTCCGCCCTATTATCTTCATATGATTGTGGCCCCAACCAAAATGAATGACAGATATGAATGGTTTCTGGAAAAAGCGATGGAAATCGGAGTTCATGAAATTACTCCAATTATCTGCGATCATAGTGAAAGAAAAGTGGTAAAGCTGGATCGTTATGAAAGAGTGCTTTTAAGCGCTATGAAGCAGTCACTTCACTTAAGCTTCCCTAAATTGAATCAACCGGTGAGCTTCAAAGAATTTATGAGTAAAAAATTAAACGGTTCAAAGTTAATTGCGCATTGTGAGCAGGTTACTGGAAAACCATATCTTCAAAAGAAAGTTCATCCCTGGCAGTCGGTGAATATTTTAATAGGCCCTGAAGGGGATTTCAGTAAAGAAGAAATTGATACTGCCCTTGAAAATGGCTGGGAACAAATAAGCCTTGGAGAAAGCAGATTAAGAACTGAAACCGCGGCGATTGTAGCATGCCATACGGTTGCCATGGTAAACCAGGAAATATAAAATGAAGAAACTTTATATTTCATTATTCATTTTATTTCTGGGAGTTTCCTCTTCGGGAAGCGCTCAGGAAATTGCAGTTTTGACAATATAATGGGGGTGGTGACTGGTACGCTAACCCTACTGCACTCCCTAATCTTATAAAATTTTGCAACGCTAATATTAACACCAACATCAATCCTAAGCCTGAAACGGTGGAACCGGGTAGCACCGATATCTTTCAATTTCCAATGGTTCATATGACGGGGCACGGGAACGTGATTTTTGATAATGATGAGATTGAAAATCTGAGGAACTATCTTCTAAGCGGTGGTTTTCTTCATATCGATGATAATTACGGAATGAGCCAGTACATTCGTAAAGAGATCAAAAAGTTATTTCCGGAAAAAGAATTGAAAGAACTTCCGGCAAACCATCCTATTTTTTCAAGCGCCTTTAATTTTCCAAAAGGACTCCCGAAAATTCACGAACACGATGGGCTTCCTCCACAGGCTTTTGGAATCACTGAAAATAACAGATTAATATTGCTCTTTACCTTCGAAAGTGATCTGGGCGACGGATGGGAAAGTCCTGAAGTTCATAATGACCCGGAAGAAGTAAGACAGAAAGCCTTGAAAATGGGAGCTAATATTATAAAATATGCGTTTGAAAATTGAGTGATCAGCTAACACATACCGAGACCTCATTTATGCAAAAGAAATTTCCGGTTATTCTGCTACTCGATAATATTACTGGAGAGGCTAATATTGGAAGTATTTTTAGGTTAGCAGATGCTTTCGGAATTCAAAATGTTATTTTTTGCGGCACTTTACCGAATCTAAATAGCAATCGTTTAAAGCGAACCTCCCGGAACACACATAAAACTGTAAATTTTGATTTCATCGAAAATTCTTCTGAAGCGCTTCAGAATTTAAAAGAAGAGGGATATAAAATTATCGGGGTTGAAATTACTTCAAATAGTAGTTCGCTACAGGAAATAGAAATAAAATCCACTGAAAAGATAGTGATTGTTGCGGGAAATGAAAGGCATGGTATTTCTGAAGAAGCACTAAATCTTTGTGACATTACGCATCATATTGAAATGTTCGGAGAGAATAGCAGTATGAATGTGGCACAATCAGTTGGAATTGCGTTATACGAAATTACCAACGCATTCAGCCAGTTTGATAAGAAATAATATATTTACGGCGTGAAAGCACACGAATTTGCAAATGGAATTTTAAGAGCTACAGGTATCATGATTGGTATCGTTTTACTGCTCTACCTATTATGGGAAGTACAATCGGTTATTGTATATGTGGCCGTAGCTGCAGTTATAGCGCTTATTGGAAGACCAGTGGTGATCTTTCTTAGAAATAAACTTCGATTACCCAATCAACTTGCTGTAATCCTTGTACTTATTCTGGTTTTAGCAATTTTCGTTGGAATCATTTTTGTCTTTGTTCCTATCATTATCGAGCAGAGTAAATATCTTGGGCAAATAGATATTGAAGCCTTTAAAAGCGACCTGAACGATCTTAACCAGCAAGTGAACAGCTACCTTGGGTTGGAAGAGATCAATATTATTGAAGGTCTTAAACGAAGTGAATTTGTGCGTAACTTCGATATAAGCCTGATACCGCAATTTCTGAATAATGTATTTGGAATTCTGGGAGCTACCCTGGTTGCTGTTTTCTCAATCCTGTTTATTTCGTTTTTCTTCTTAAAAGACAGTAAACTGATGTTGAACAGCATCCTGGTTTTTGCTAACCGCGGTGAAGAACAGAAATTTCAAAGAGTTTTCAATAAGATCAAAGTATTGCTATCAAGGTATTTCGTGGGATTATTCATGCAGATTGCAGTGCTCTTTATTCTGTATACGATCTTACTTTCTGTGTTTCAGATCAATAACCCCATAGCTATTGCTTTTATTTGTGCATTTTTAAACCTTGTTCCTTACCTGGGGCCATTACTTGCAGGAATTTTAATGGCATTATTTGTTATCTCAAGCTATCTTGGAGCCGATTTTAGCAGCATTATTCTACCACGCTTAATCTATGTTATGTTGGGTTATGGAATTTGCCAGTTAATAGATAATTTTATTTCTCAGCCAATGATCTTTGGAGCGAGTGTAAAGTCGCATCCACTTGAGATATTTCTTATCATTTTAATTGCCGGGCTGCTTTTTGGTATCACCGGGATGGTGGTAGCTGTTCCTTTCTATACGGCTCTAAAAGTGATCGCTAAGGAAACCTTAAGTGAATACAAGATCGTTAAAAGGTTAACCAGAGATTTATAAAATCCATGCTTAACAGGGCTATTCTAGATCCGGAAGTCTCCAGGTTTATAAAACAACATAAGAACAATGATTTGCCTTCGCTGATCCTTAAAGGAAGTCCATTCGAAGATGTAAGTATTCAGGAGCTAGCTATGCAAATAAAGGGTTTGAAAGTAGCCGAAAAGAAATTTCCCGAATTCTTCAATACTCCTGGTATTATTTATCCTCCTAAACTAAATTTGGAGCAAACCTCCTCCGAAATTACTGCAAAATATAAAGCTTCACTGGTTAAAGGTAAAAAAGGAATAGATCTTACCGGCGGGTTTGGAATTGACACCTATTATCTCTCGAAAAATTTCGAAAGTTTTACCTATTGCGAATTAAATGCTGAACTGGCCGAAATAGCAAGTCACAATTTTGAAATACTTGAAAGTGATTCTATTATCGTAAAACAAGGTGACGGGCTCTCAATTCTTAAGAATTACTGATGCACCGTATGACTGGGTATATGTTGATCCTGCCAGAAGAGATGATCGTGGAGGAAAAGTTTTTAGATTTGAAGATTGTGAACCCAACATTCCGGAAAATCTGGAAATGATCCTGAAACAGACTGACAATTTGATGATCAAAAGTTCTCCCGTTCTCGATATTACTGCAGGACTGGGTGAATTAAAGTTTGTAAAGGAGATACATATCGTTGCGGTTCGAAATGAGGTAAAAGAACTATTATGGATTATTGATAAAACTTATAGCGGGAAACCAGTAATAAGAACTATAAATTTCGAAAAAAACGAAGCACAGGAGTTTTCGGAATTTTCAGAAACCACAGATTTAGATATCCACTATAGTGAGCCTTTAAAATATTTATACGAGCCTAATTCGGCAATAATGAAAAGTGGACTTTTTGATCAGCTTGCTTTAAAAACAGATACCAAAAAGCTGCATCAACATTCTCACTTATTCACCACTGAAGAATTAAAAGACTTTCCGGGCAGAAAGTTTGAAATTACGGCTATAGAAGAATATAAACCTGCCTACTTAAAGAAAAGGTTTAAGTCTGAAAAGGCTAATGTAACTACCAGAAATTTCCCTGAATCAGTTGAAAATATCAGGAAAAAGTATAAAATTAAAGATGGCGGAACAGACTATATTTTTTTTACCACAGATCTCCATGACCATAAAATTGTGATCGTATGCAAAAAAGCATAACTATCTAAGGTCTCTGAATATTTGAGGTTTCCTGCTCCCTTTTGGAAACTTTAGCTTCATAATTTCTTCCTTATTCGCCAGTTCAATTTTTGGAGCAACATTAATTCTAGCCCTAAAATAATCCTGTAACTCTTTTATATTTTCAAAATTTTCAGGAACTTTCACCGAAACATGATCATTGTTTAATTCATCTAATCGAGCCTCAATAACAAAAGAGTCGATTTTCCCGAAACTATTCAGCACTTCGATAATATGCTGCGGATAAAGACTTGTCCCTTTTAATTTGATTTTCTGCTGCTTCCTGCCAACTACAGCCGACAATCGAATGCTATTTCGCCCACACTCACATTTTGATTCAGAATAGGTAAGCATATCCCCTGTAGCAAAGCGAAGCAAAGGCATTGTTTGTGTCTGCAAAGGAGTAACCACCAATTCCCCAATTTCACCGGGCTTTACCTGTTCTCCTTTATCATTAAGGATTTCAGTATAAATTAGATTAGTTAAAACATGATTTCCCTTGTGTGCCGGGCATTCCGTAAAGGCAGTAGACATTTCGGTAGAAGCATAGGTAGAGAATAGCTCAATATTCCACAAATCAGAAATCTTCCTGCCCATGGCATTCAATTTAAAATCCTGATCTCGTAAAGGTTCTCCAATACAAACGGCAGCCTTAACCGATGAATTTTTATAATCAATATTATTCTGTTCAGCGAAATCGATCATTTTTAAAAGAAAGGATGGTACAGCTACGAGGTAATTGGGCTGAAATCTTTCGATACTCTCCCATTGTAACTGGGGCAAACCGCTACCCGTTCTTATAATTCCTGCGCCTAGTTTTCTTAAACCTAAAAAATAGGCCATCCCGGCCATGAATCTTCTATCCAGCGTAGTAGTGATTTGAACTTTATCTGATCTCTGCACCCCAGCAAGTTTAAAAGACCTATACTCATTTTCAGCCAGGCGATCCAGATCGGCATCATTTAAAGCAAAACTCACCGGACTTCCCAATGTACCTGAAGTAGTCACAAAATCAATAATATCATCTTCTGGTACCGCAATGAAGTCTTTATTGTAAAGCTGAAGATCCTCTTTTGTTGTAATGGGAAGCTTCGAAAGATCTTCAAAAGAATTTATATCTCTAGCAGAAATTGATTTTTCCTGAAAGAGCTTCTTGTAGAATGGAGAATACTGAGAAATATAATCAAGTTGCTCTTTGAACATTTTCCATTGTTCCGCCTTTATTTCTTTACTATTACTGAAATCGGACTCCTTCATTTAAAGTTTTCTATAGCTCTTTTTAATCATTTTGTGAAGTTGCTCGCTATCGGGCACCGTCGTAACTTCACGTTTTTCAGCCTGTTTAAAATGAATGATCGCATTTTTATAATCTTCAAGCTGAAAGTAAATCATTCCAGCTAAATACCAGGCTTCCCAGAAATTTGGATTCAGGTGAACCAGTTCTTGAGCTTCCTCTTCTGAAAGCCTATCTCCTTCTGATATTTTTCTTTTTACTATGTTTTCCAGTTGTCGATATTGTTCATATTTCTTAAAAGCTGAACTTTTAAGGAAATTGCTATCAGGAATATTCAGTTCGCTACTGGAAACCGACTTAGTAACAAGTCCGCTTTCAAATCTTGAAAAAACTTCATCAAGGTCATAAGCAATAAATTCTCCCATTTGATAAGGATTTGAAGACACCCAGACTTTCCTTTCTTCAGGTTTAAAAACTATTCCGTGATGCGCAAGCAACTGATTGATGGCTTTCTCATTTCCATAACCAAGACTCTCACCATCGATTCCTTTCATATTTCTGAGGATTCCCACGGCTTTTTCAGGGGTTAATTTATCCGTTTCAGAAACGAGTTGAGACATTCTATCGTACCGGTATTTTGAATGACTTTCCTCTATCGTTTTCAAATTTCTGTGATCATCTTCGTAAGCCTGGCTTTGAAAATGATTGCTGCATATTAACTGATTAGAATTTTCAACTTCATATACACCGAAATTAGACGGTGACACTTCAATTAAAATAGCTTTTTTTTCATCCCCACTTCCCACCATAATAGATTCGGAAACAAAGACCTCTCTTTTTTTAGCAATTTCAATAGCTTCAGCAGTATTCGAGGCATATTGTAGAATTTCCCGGGCAACTAAACTGATCGGGGTTTTGGCCACTAAAGGCATTTTAGATTTACCGGCATTTATGGTAACGGTAATTCCTTTTTCATTCATTCCGCTTACAGCTCCTATCATTCCTCCCCAGGTGTACATCATAAATTTATGGCCGGAATCGGGATTCACGAATGCGGCTATTTTCTGCTCCCCGAATTCGTCCCCCGCATAAAAGTCAAAATTACGTCCAAGAAGTAACTGTTCATCTTCGGTTTTAGAATCCCAGGCAGCAAAAGAAGTGCAGCCCACCAGCATAAGATCCTGAAGGGCGTGACCAATATCATGAGCTCCATGAAAATAAAGCATTCTCACGTAACCAGGAGCGAAATTATCATAGCGCTTCAACCCATATCTGGAAACCCCATAAATTTCCTGTTTATATTCTTCAGGCACATACAAATACATTTTTCGATTGAACCATGAAACGATACTTTTCAAAAAACCTCTGTAATCTTCAGAGGGCACCATCTCTTCCAGCTTCTCCATAAAAGCAATTTCCTGGTGATGAATAAGCTCCCTGGTTAAGTTCCCATTAGCTACGCCCCTTTCCAGGGCATCGCCTTCAATATAGAGTTCCCAGATTCCCTGTTTATTCCTGAACAGCTGGTTTTTTCCTAAACTGTAAAGTGAATCATTATGTTTTACCCGGGAAGTGTCTATTGTCTTTATTCCTGTAACATCTGGACGTTGTTGCAATGACTTTTTAACTCCGCAGGATGTAAATCCCAGAAAAGCAATGATAATATATAGAAAATTCGATTTTTCATTTAATCAGCTTTTCTATAAACGAGAATATTGTTCTGGCGGTAAATGATCTCAAAATTAAGATCTAACAACCATCGGCTAGGAAAATCGGAATCTATAAAGATCACTTTTTCAGCATTACGCTTTATAATTTCCTTTAAAGCTTTTTCCTTTTCAAAATTCCCATTGATTATAAAGACCTTATTTTCTGGCAAATCTTGTATATCATCATAAAAATAAACTTCAGCTGAGTTTGCCCTGGCTGTACTTCGGGAAATATTTCTGTAACCTTCATCGGTTTCCAAAGAATGAATACTTGAGGCATTAAATTTATAGGATAGAAACAGAGGCAAAATCCCATAACCCGAATTGATCACCGTAATATTTTCTCCATCTTCAATATATTTACTCACACGAACATTCTTTTCCCGACTCATCCTGAATCGTTTTTTCACAAGAGAATACACAGATTTATATCGATAATTATCCAAGACTGCTCTTTTCCTGTAAAGTTTTTCACTTTCGGTCCCCGTAATTCTTCCTCCAAAATCTCCTAATTGTCTAAGATAGAATGGCGTCTTGCCCTTGTTCGCCCTGTTTAAGATCAATTTTCTAAAGATGGCTCGCTGAAAAACAAAACTTACCAGAACGGCCATGACAACTCCGATGATCGAAACTACCGCAACTGACTTCAAGGCTGGGTGCTGAGCAAATATTAAAGCTCCCATCCCGAGTAATGTGGTAATTACAGAAATAAGAATCGAAGTTTGATAGGTCTTAAGATCATGTTTACCGGTATCATATTCCTTAAGACAGGCATTTGTTATAAATATGCTGTAGTCTAATCCTAAACCGAAAATAAAGGTTGAAATTATAATATTTAAAATATTGAATTCAATTTCCAGAATTGCCATGATCCCCAAAGCACATATCCAGGTGATCGCTATTGGTAAGAGTGTTAACAGGCTTATTTCCAGATTCCGGTAAGAGATCAGTAAAACCAGAAAAACTGCCAGTACCGAGATCAGGATAAGCTTATTAAAATCCTCTCTTAAATTCCCGAGAAAGTTCTGATTCATCGCCTTACGATCCAGCGCAAAAACACCCGGCTTATTTTGAAATTTTGAAACAAACTCCCTGGCTTTATCTTCATCCAGACTCACGGTACTGGTTACCGTCGCAAGTTCATCCCCTTCCGAAATAAAGTCATCTAAATATAAAGATCCCGCATTCTTATAATCTTTTAGACCAATGGTATTAAAGTTATTATTTAATTGATCATAAAACTTATTGAAAGTCTCTGGCTTAAATCCATAATTTGACGAAACATCAATAAGGTCTGTTCTTAAACTATCGGTTTTTGAAGGACCCCAAAAAGAATTCCAATTTTCGATCCTATTGTTTTGGGTTGTTGTTGAAAGGATTACCCCGCCAATGCTGCTGAAGTTATTTATTTCGCCGTTACCTTCCAATTCCCGAAGTTGGCGGTATAATTTATTATTTTGCTGAAGAGCTTCGTCCACAGTGTTTCCGTAAGCAACCATATAGACACTTTTCCCGGACCTTCCAGCTAGATCTTCAACTTCCTTTTCTGCTTTTTTTATTTCAACTGGCTGATAGTTCAGTTTTGAAATATCATTATTAAATTCAACCTTATTGAAAAAGAAAAGCGATACAATAAATATTGTTGTGACAGCAAAAACCAGCAGTCTTATTTTTGAATAATCGATAGCCGAAATTCTATCTAAAAATGTAGATCGATTTGTCTCGCTCTCTGTTGGTGAATAAAATAGAGGAATAATAATCAGGGCTAAAATTGAAGAAAGCAGCACACTTATAGCTGCAAAGATTCCCAGATCTATTAAAGCTTCACTTCTTACAAATACGAGGCAAAGAAAGGCGATGGCAGTAGTCATACTACTCATCAAAACCGGTT
This sequence comes from uncultured Flavobacteriaceae bacterium, assembly GCA_963779835.1. Taxonomy (GTDB): domain Bacteria; phylum Bacteroidota; class Bacteroidia; order Flavobacteriales; family Flavobacteriaceae; genus Christiangramia. The sequence goes on along the minus strand of CAVZZT010000015.1, from coordinate 42,252 downwards.
TGGTTATATCCCGATATAAGTGCTCTATGTTTTTATTATTTCTAAAATGAGTTAGAATATGCAAAGCGTAATCCAGGGTAACACCAAGTAGAATTGCGCCGATCCCCAAAGAAATAGCGGAAACACTGCCTTTAAAAATACTGAGGATCGCGATTGCAGTTAAACCGGCTAAAGCACTTGGTAAAAACAATAATAGTGGAATGTAAATTCTTCGGTAAAAGAATATAAGCAACAACAGGAGAAGACTGATGGCTATTCCCAGTGTTAAGCGAATATCTTTCTTTATCCTGTTGGCATTGGCCAGGGAATATAGAACACCTCCAAAATAGTTCGCTTCAACTTCAGAATATTTACCATTTAGATTCTGAATTTTTTCATTAAGCAGATCAATAAACTCCTCATTCTTATTTGTTTCAGAAGCGGGATATACCGGATCTAAAAATAGAATTATATGTTGCTTATCCTTTGTAACCAGAAAGTTCTTGTAAATACTGAAGTTGTCTCCAACTTGTAATTCCTGAAGTTTCTGAAGGCCAAGATTGGTGAAATTCAAGGGATCACTTAAGAAGTAATCCTTGGTAACAAATCCTGTTGGAGACATGAGTTGTCTATATCCAGATGCCAAACGCCGATTTATACTATCCTTATAAATCCTGTTGTTTATTTCCTGGTAGTCCTGGTTATCCAGGAAGATTGGAAGGTTATCATAAACAAAATCATAGATCTGCTTAATATCCTTTTCCGGAACTTTACCTTTTACTTCCTGAATATATTCGGAAAATTCTTTATCTAAAACTCCGGTAAATTCATTGGCGTAGGCCACCAGAGAATCTGGGGAAACCTGGCCTGATTCTCCTGAAATACTTACAATGATCTTATCTGAAAAATCGGCTTCTTTCAGGATCTTTTTCAGTAGCTCCTGTTTTTCTCCTGAAGGAATTAGCTTGGTGATATCCTCTTCCAGATCAATATTCCAGCAAAAAAAGGAAATGAGAATCAGGTAAATAAAAAGCAGGGAAAAACCGAGTGATTTATGGTTTTTCAAATACCGATGAATATTATAAAAAGCTTTATGCATCAAGGTTTCACTACCTGCTTTTGATTAAAGACCGAAAATAGACAATAAAAAATAACCCAAAGACTAAATGCCATGACAATTGCCAAGGCAAAACTTCCCATAATGTATTGCCAGAGCCCCATAAATACGTCGGTTCCTGTATCAAATTTTTGAAGTTTCAGGTCCCAGTCAAATCCTTTTCCGCTAATAAAAGAGCCGGCCTGGTAACTCGCATAAATAATTACAGGAATAAAAGGCGGTATGCTTATATTTGAGAATAAGAAGGCTATAACCTTATTTAATCTAAAAACTGCTGCTAGCGCAAAAACCAGTAATGTATGAATACCCCAGAAAGGAGATATTCCCACAAAAACACCTAATGCAATAGCTGCCGCTTTTTTATGTGGAGGCTCCTGACTTTTAATAATATCTTCTTTCCAGAATTTCCTAAAACCTTTGTTCTTAAAATCCTGATATTTATTTCTCGGGTGGATGTAGAAAAAACTTACCAATACAAACCACATATATAAAAGTACGATTCTAACTATATCCCAAAAGGGTCTGAAATGAGTCACCCTCTCCCCTTCCTGATAAAAGACTTTTATTGGAATATTCCGAACTTCGGCTTTTTTCCAGGAAGCTTTTACCAACACTTCGATCTCCAGTTCAAATTTCCAGGTAATAAGTTTCAGAGAATTAATAAGCTTTACCGGGTACAGTCTATAACCGCTTTGGGTATCATGAAGTTCGATTCCCGTCACCACCAGAAACCAAAAGTTTGAAAATCGATTTCCTTTACTACTCTGTCCGGGAATGCCCTCTCCACTCATTTTTCGGTCTCCAACCAGTAACAATTCAGGATCGTTTGAATTCCGTTTTTCGAGTTCGGTTAAAAAAATATCCAGATCATCAGGATAATGCTGACCATCAGAATCTATAGTAATAGCATATTCATAGTCCAGTTCTTCAGCAAACCGGAATCCGGTTTTAAGAGCAATTCCTTTTCCGCGGTTTTCAGAATGTTCTTTATGATGAAAACCGGAATACTTTTCTAAAATTTCAGAAGTAGCATCTGTAGAACCGTCATTTATAATAATAACGTGGGTTGTGTAATCCTGTAGGTCGGTTAAAAAATTATCAAGAGAATGAGCATTATTGTAGGTTGGTACAATAACACAGCAGTTAAGATCTTCGAATCTTGATTGAAAAACCGGCTCTTTTTTCACTCTGAAGATGTTTTTTTGCAAAAGTATTATTTATTCAGCCAGGAACATAGACTGAAATGGATATTTACAAGTCTTTGTATAAAGAATTGATCTTTAGAACAATCCCATTCTTGTTTTTAGCGATCCCTTTAAGCTTTAGAAACTCACCGCTCTCTGAAAACTGGGATTCAAGAAAAAGCTGGTCATCATCGGTAGGATCAAATACTGCCGTAAATTTCACATTATCAGCTCTAACCAATTGTAGCTTTTTATCGAAATTTCTCTCTGCTTCTTCCTTAAATAGTTGCATCAAAACAACTCCGGGCGTAACCGGTCTACCAGGAAAATGCCCATTGTAAATTTCATGTTGACCATTCACCTTTAGAGTGGTAAATGTTCCGTCTTCATTATTTTCTGTCCTGGAAACCTGATAAAAATCTTTTAATAGCATAGAAAAAGTTTAAAAGACAAGATACTTTAGTTTTGAAAAACGGAGGAAGGAATTGGCTGATTAATTTTAATATTTTTCATGGAGATTTCGGTGTAGTCTCCAGAAGGATCTATCAATCTAACAGATTTGATCAAGTGTTCAGCATTAAAGTTCAGCCATATCTCCTTGAACATACTTTTAAGGCTCTGATCTTTAGGTATTATTAGTGCTTTTACATTCTGCCCTTCATGGTGATAAGTAATATCAAAATCTGTATCTGCCTGAAGGATTTTTCCATTGACGCTCCCGGCTACGAGTTCACCCATTTTATCGAATAACTTATTAGAGGAAAGATCAACCTCTGAAAGTTGTCCTTCTTCAACGATAAAAAGTTTTGAATCCTTGAATAAAAGCTGATAATCATAGGGATTGGTATATTCCCATTTAAGAGTGGATGGAGACCTGTAATAAACCTTCCCGTTACTTTCCGGACTTTCGTCCATGGTTTCCATGTGTTTGGTTTGAAGAAATTCTGCTGAAAAACTATTGATTTTATTGGACCTTTCCATCACACTGGCTTTAAAAGCCTGTTTTTCGGATTTACTTAAAGTTCCGTTTTGAGCAAACATTCCTATACTGAAAAGGAAAATGCAAATTTTAATTATACGCATGGATGTTAAATAGTTTATCAGGTCTAACGGTTCTGAAATTTCTCTGCTTTAGAATTACCAATAATTGTTCCAAGATAGCTGCGGTTTTAGGCATATTATCATGAAGCAATATAAGGTCTCCGCTTTTTAAATTCTTTGTAATACGATTTATAATAACTTCAGGAGATTTTGTCACAGCATCATAAGGCCGGATATTCCAACCAATAACCTGATGGCCTGTATTCTGCAGAGCTTTTTTAGTCTTAGGATTTATGATCCCGAAAGGCGGACGAAAAAGGTTCAATTTGAGACCTGTGGTTTTTTCAGCAATTTCATCACAATCCTTTATTTCCTTTAGAATAGTCTTACTACTAAGGAACCCCATTTTTCTGGTGTGCGAAAAGGTATGATTTCCCACTATATGTCCCCTGGAAATGATCTCTTTAAAGATTTCAGGATTTTTCTGAATATTCTTTCCAACGCAAAAGAAAGCTGCGCTGGCTTCAAATTTGTCAAGGATATCAAGAATTTCAAGTGTTTCCGCTACCGGGCCGTCGTCAAAACTTAGGGCAACAACATTTTCGGGATAATCAGGATTTTGAGTGTAAGCCTTAACGAAAAAATTGAATTGAACATTGGTAGAAACTACCAGCATTAGTATAATATATATAACAATCAATAAAGGGATCGGCCAGAAAGGCGATATATTATTAAAGAACAGAACGATGAAAGTAATCGTTACGATTCCGAATAGAATATTAATTGACTTATAGATCAAAGGCTTTCCAAAAGAATTAATCCGTGGTTTCTCCCAAGATATTGATTATAGATCAAAATTTTTGCGGGATCACTGCAATTTAAATCATTCATCTTAAAAATAGGCGGCACCTGCTTTTCTTTTAGAATATTAGCTCCCAGCCATAAAGCATAAGAAGAAACGGAATTGTTATCTCCTACCAGGTGTTTGAAAGCAAGCTGACAGGTATTTGAAAATAAACCATTTTGAAGATCTTTATAATAATGGTCAAATCTTGAATCGCCATTATTCCCTAAGATAACGACATCAATTTCTGAAATACCTGTTCCATTATCTCTTAAAAATGTTTCAATTTTAGAATCCAGATTTGAAGATTCTACCGCGTTTAAAATATTAACCGCTTTAATTTCCGCATAAGAAGATGAAGACTGATGAGAACCTAAAACAAAGAAAGCTGCAGATTCTGAAATGATAGTACCTGCAGATTCCGAATTAAACAAATCCAGGTTATCAATATTTTCTGTTTTTATCTGGCCGTCCAGTTTTTGAAAACCGGTAAAGGCATTTGAAGTTTCATCCACTCCTCCAACAAGAATATTTTCAACATCTTCTGTCTTGATCTGCAATAAGGAATCTAACAGAGCACTTTCAAAGGACACAGAATTCTGGGTATAGGTCATATTATAACCGGTGCACTTAAGGTTCAACGCGATCTGCCCTCCCACCGTGTTATGCGTGGACTGGATAAAGGAAGTAGGACTTAAAAGATCCTCCTGATTATTCAACATATTCCTCATAAACTTTTCCGTATCCTGCATACAACCCTGACCCGAACCCACAAGAATTGCATCAGGCACTTTTATTTTTGCCTCTTCCAATGCTTTTTTAGAACAGAAAAGACCCATTTTCACAGCCTTAGACATCCGCCTGAGCATCATGGGTTTAATATAAGCCTTGTATTCCTGATCAAGGGCTGGAAGAATATTTTCTGAATAGTGCTTAATCTCAGAATCCTCAAAAATCTTATCAGATTGAGGAGAAACAGATGATATTCCGTTGATATACACCTTAGTCATTTTTCTGAAAAATTAAAGATGTGCAGTTTCCTCCAAAGCCAAACGAATTAGAAAGAACATTTTTCAAATTATCACTTCTAAGGTTCATTTCAGGTTTTAACCCGGTTTCCTTCATAGGAGTTTGAAAATTCAAATTAGGATAGATCTCCTGGTTTCTTATAGAAAGTAAACTTATCACAGCTTCCACCGCACCGGCCGCTCCCAAAGTATGCCCGGTAAAAGCTTTTGTTGAACTGAAATTAGGAATTTTATTTTCAAAAATTCTTTTTAGGGCATTACTTTCAGCTAGATCATTATTTACTGTTCCGGTCCCGTGCGCATTGATATAATCTATTTCAGAAGCAGAAATTCCGGCTTTATTGATTGCTTTGCTAATAGCTCTGTAAGCTCCTTCTCCATTTTCAGAAGAAGCAGTTTGATGAAAAGCGTCATTTGCATTTCCGTAACCCGTAATCCGCCCCAAAATAGCTTTGTCTTTCGCATATTCATCAGCCTCCAAAATCAAGTAGGCTGCGGCTTCTCCCAAATTTAAACCGGTGCGATTATCATCAAAAGGTTTACTGTATTCTTCAGATAGGATCCTCAAGGAATTAAAGCCGTTTAGCGTAAATTTCGTCAGGCAATCAGTTCCCCCAACGATCACTCGTTTCAACTGGCCTGCCTCGATCATTCTCGCTCCCAGCATAATTGCGTTAGCCGAAGAAGAACATGCAGTGCTTATAGTCGTTACCATATTGCAGAGGCCAAAATATTCCGCTATTCTTTCGGTAGTGAATCCCGGATGTTGGCCCTGTATATATTTTCGGAATTCAGAATGATCTTCAAAATCAAAAAAATACTTTTCAGTAAAATCAATACCTCCTACACTGGTCCCCGAGATAAAGCCAGTATCTTTAGGAAATTCACCAAATGTACAAGTATTAAGCAATTCTTTCACTGCATAAGTTCCAAGCAACGCCGCCCGGGTAAACTCATTACTTCGTGGTAAATGCAATGCCTCCATTAGTTCAGCATTACTGAGTTTTATTTCACCTACGGGTAAATTTTTATGATTGGTATTCAGGATTTCGGGAAAACTAATACCATGTTTACCGGCTCTCAGTGAAGTACGGGTGTCTTTAATATTATTCCCAATGGAGGAAATAATACCCATACCGGTAATGGCTATGCCTTTCATAAATTACTTTGTCCTGTTTTTTTGAATGAAATTAGCCATCGTATTAATAGAATTAAAGATCTCCTTTCCCTGGTTAGGATCGGAAAGTTTAATTCCATAATCCTTCTCTAATAAAACTATAAGTTCCAGGGCATCAATACTATCAAGGCCTAATCCATCTCCAAAAAGATGGTCGTCATTTTCAATATCACTCACCTCCATATCCTCGAGGTTAAGTTGTTCTATAATACTCTCTTTTAATTCGGTATGCAGGTCACTCATGTATGGGTAAGTATAATTTCTTTAGCTCCTCTTCGTTAAAATCAATTCGGCCGCTTTGGGCAATCTGCCACAAAAATACATCATAATCGTTATTGTGCAAGTTTACCCAGCCACAAACGATATTACGTACTTTTTCCTCACCAAATAAGACCTTTGCATAGTCGAGAAACAAATCAGGTTGAAAATCTTCGGAAATAAAAAAAACATTTTCCGATCTTAACTCATGCCTGATACTTATCTCACCTAACATAATATTTGGCAACGTATAGACAAATAAAGAAGGCGATGGAAATTCGTTCATAGTTTCGGCAAAAGCTTCATCTGTTTCCAGACTGGAAGCTGAATTAGCAAAAACCAGGGCAGTTTCCTTGTCTTCAATCTGTCCGTCCACTAAAAGTTCCACACCCAGATAGCCTAATTTTGACAGGTTATCCATTTTAAAGAATTTGGGATATTTTAATCCCTTTTCTCTATAGATATTCTTCAGGAATTTAGGTAGCGTGAGTGAAGAATTACCTCGATGAATCAATTCTCCATTTCTAATAATTTTAGAATCTCTTATTAATAAAGTGTTTGTTATAGAAAGGTTATTCTTCATCGCCTACTTTTTTCAATAGCATTGCAAGATTACAACCTCCAAAACCTGAAGCGGTTTTAAGTGCAATTTTCAAAGGTTCCTTTCTTGTATGTTCTTTAATAATATTCAATGGTTTTGAAGTTCCGGATTCTGAAAAATTCAAAGAAGTGAAAAGTTCATTATTTAAAAGGGAATGCTTAGTAAGAATACTTTCAAGCAATCCTGAAGTTCCCAGTGTATGCCCATAATAACCTTTGAAACTATTTAGCGGAACATTTTCCAGCCCCGATCGAGTAAAAGCAATAGATTCCATTTCGTCATTAAACACAGTTGCCGTACCATGTGCAGAAAGAAAATTTATATCTTCCGAATGTATGTTTTGCCTATTTAATAATCTTGAAATCGCAAGATAAAGACCTTCACCTGTTCTGCTTGGGCCTGAAATATGATTAGCATCGTTCGCAGTGATAGCATCTAAATAGGCAATTTGGGGCTTTTTTTTAGAGTTTTTTGGTCCAATTAAAATAGCTGCAGCTGCTTCACCAAGACTAACTCCCTCTCGGTCGTTTGAAAAAGGTCGGCACGGCTTCGGACTTATAGCCTGAAATGATTGAAATCCTGAGAGAACAAATTCAGATACCAGATCTCCTCCAACCACGATAGCTTTTGAGAATCTTCCAGCTTTAATAAGGTCATTGGCTGTTTTTATAGCAAGCGCACCAGAAATACAGGCGTTGGAAACGATCACAGGTTCTTTATCAAAATCGAAAAAATCAGCAAGGATCTTTCCAATTTTCCATAAATATATTCTGTCTTTTGAAAATTTATTAGTTCCGAGAAGATCAATATTGCCTTTAGTTGTGGAAATGACCAATCCTGTTTCTTTGATATTCAAATTTTCTTCCTGCTCCAAAACCTGATGAATGGCAAGGATCATCATTTTTTCCAGTTTTGTATACGCATTCGGATCTCCGAGAGTTTTAAAAGCCTCATTCAAAATCTCTTCGGAAATTACCCCGGCATAATAACCATCCTGAAAAAATTTAGAATTATGATGAATCTTTAAGGCAGATTCTCCATTTCGAATAGCTTTCAGGTTTTCTGTAGTTCCGAAGCCTAATGGAGAAATTATTGCATCACTTAGAAGATAATTCCCTTTCATTTAAATCAATCCCATTTTCGTTTTCCAATCTAAGAAAAACTGCGGATTGTTAAGTACCAATTCTGAATTTTTATCGGTAAATACCTGAACGGTTTCACCGGTGCAAACCAATCTGCCAGATGAAAATATCCTGTACCGGAACTTCATTTTTGCCGCTTCAGAATTCACAAAAGTGGTCTCTACCTCGAAATCATCTCCATATTTAAGTGGTAGTTTATGTTCACAAACAGACTTCACAATGGGAGTTGCGAACCCGTGTTTTTTAGCATCGAGGTAGGATATCTCATGTTTTTTACTAAAATCTTCCCGGCCTTCCTCAAAGTATTTTAGATAATTGCCATGCCAAACGATTTGTAAAGGATCACACTCATGAAAGCGGACTTTCAATTTTGTAATTGTCTTCAATCCTAAATCGTTCATTCTACCGTTACCGTTTTCATTTCGGAAATTGCGATCACTTCTCCCCTTTCATTTTCAGTTCTCGCTGAAACTGAGGTAACGTTCATGATCTCGTGAAGAATCTCAACATAGGTCTTTAACTTCTCCCCAACTTTGGGCAATCCCAGGATCTCAACCGTTTTAATGACTCCTATAAAACCAGTTTTTGGTTTCGTATGTCCACTTAATGACCCCTGATATCCACGATGTAAAGACATGCTTTGGGCCATATGTTCAATTAGACCACTTTCAGCGAGTATATTTCCTTCAAGTAAAACATTGTCCCTTGGAATAGTAAAACCTGTTACGCCGGTAAGCGCCGTATATTCGTAAAGAGTATCTACAAATACAAATGGTTCTTTCTGCGGGATCAGATTTATGATCTCCTGATGGGAAGTAATTGGATGATGTAAAAGATTTTCTGCCATAATTAACTAAAATCGTTCCAGTAGTCATAGTAATTATACCACTGATGAGGATATTTTTTTACCATTTTCTCAAGGTCTTCAAGATAATATTTTAATATTTCCTGAGAGCTAAAAACTTCAGGTATATAAGGTCTTGCATAGAAATGATAGTGAAAATTTTTCTCCCTCATCAAATGTACAAACAGTACCGGGATTTTATTTCTTGAGGCAAGCTTAAACGGACCCTGTGGAAATTTTACCTTTTCCCCCAGGAATTCAGCCTCATAGGTTTTGGAATGCTTCAAAAATCTATCGGCGGCAAAGACAAGTAATTCGTTATTTGCGAGAGCTTCTTTCATATAAAAGATATGACTTAAATCTTCTTTTAGAACGATGATCTTTACTTCAGAAGTTCCGGTTACAGACTCAACATAATTCTTAATCTGCTTATGTTCAAAATCAGTTACAACCAGATTCACTACTGCTTCAGAATGTCTTTCTTCAAAAAAATGTTTCGCAAGATTAAAATTCCCAATATGAGCAGTAAGAAGAATACCTCCCTTCTTTTGCTTCAGAAATGATCTATATGTTCAACACCATCAAACTCAAAGGTGAATTTGTGTTTTAATCCACTGGTAATCGCAATCCTGTCTAACTGAATCCTTCCGAAGGTGAAATAACTCCTGTAAACATTAAACGCCGACCTTAGTGGAGAATAGCCCAATCTTTTTCTGAAAAGATAATAAGTGCTTTTTGTAGAAGTAAAGGAGAAAAAAATAAAATATAAGGCGACGAAAAGGAGTACGAAATAAGCGGAATAAAGTCCTGTTTTTTTTATGATTTGAACATAGATCCTGAAGCCTAAAAGAGTACCCCGAGATTTTCCTTTCCAGGTTGCCATAATTTAGGAATATAGACCACCGTTAATATTGATCACCTCACCAGTGATATAAGAGGATTTTTCAGAAGCCAGGAAACTAACCAAATTGGCAACTTCCTGAGCTTCTCCAAAACGATTAAGAGGAATTAGTTTTTTTAGTTCATTTTCATCAAATTCCTTGGTCATATCTGAACTGATAAAACCAGGCGCCACAGCATTTACAGTCACTTTTCGCTTTCCTATTTCCTGCGCCAGGGCTTTGGTAGCAGAGACCAAAGCTCCTTTAGCGGCCGAATAATTTACCTGACCCGGATTTCCCTTTAACCCGGAAAGAGAAACAATATTGATCACTCTTCCATAGCGACTTCTTAGCATATCTTTTAAAACAGCCTGAGTCACATTATAAAATCCATTTAAACTGGTATCTATAACCGAATTCCAGGATTCTTTACTAGTAAAAATGAATAAGCCATCTTTTGTAATTCCGGCATTATTTACCAGAATTTCAATTTTAGCGTCCGGATTTTCTGTTTTCCAGTTATCTATGGAATCTTTTGCGGAATCAAAGTTTGAAACATCAAAAGGCAGTAGATCACAGGAAACTCCCGATCTTTCTATTTCTTCCTTAACAGACTTTGCAGCCTCGTGATTCGAATGATAATTAAGTAAAATATTATACCCGAGTTCTGAGGCTAACTGAATGCAAATTGCCTTTCCTATTCCTCTTGATCCTCCGGTGACTAAAGCGTATTTCATAACTAAATTAGTATGCTTCGTTATTTCTTAAATAATCTTTCAGCTTTTCAATTTCTTTGTACAAAGGTCTGTCTTCCTTCACTGGCGGAATAATCGCTCTCAATTTGCCAAGTTTTCTTTTAGTAGCCGAGGAAAGTTTATCGTCAAATTGAAGATAATAAAGAGTCTGAATAATGGTGGCCAGCTCAGTAGCAAGAACTTCAAAGCAATTATCTATCACCTTTTTGGTCATATTGGCCGAATTAGCCCCCATACTTACAATATCCTGATTATCGTTATTATTTGGAATACTGTGAACGTACATTGAATTTGACAACATCTGGTTTTCGGCAGTGGTAGAAACCGCGGTAAACTGTGCACCCTGCATTCCGAAATTAAGACCTAGTTTTCCTAAATTGACAAAAGGCGGTAAAATATCATTCAATTTTGAATTCAACAGATAATTCAGTTGCCTTTCAGCAAGCATGGAAGTTTTGGTTATAACCAATCTTAGTTTATCCATTTCCAGGGAGACATAATCACCGTGGAAATTACCACCGTGATAAACGTGCTCGGTTTCCACATCAATAATTGGATTATCATTGGCCGAATTCACTTCTTCAATAAGAATTTTTAAAGAATTTTCAATAGTATCTGAAACCGGGCCAAGTATTTGAGGTACGCACCTTAAACTGTAATATTCCTGAACCTTTTCCTTAAAAAAACTGTTCTTATCTGCATCGTTAGTATAAAGATGATCATTCCGGTCCCGGGTTAGCCTGGAATCGGAAAGATGATTCCGCATCTCTCTGGCAATTTTCTGTTGACCGGGATGCAGTTTTGATGAATTTAATTCTTCCGAAAGATGGTCATCGTAAGCTTCTACAACTTCATTAATTACCGAACTGCAGTAAACAGCCCAACTTAAAGCTCGCTTTGAGTAGATAAGATTTACAATGCCGATCCCCGTCATCGCTGACGTACCATTCATAACAGCCAGCCCTTCTCTTATTTTGATCTCAGAAGGAGTAATTTTTAACTCATTAAAAACTTCTTTCGTAATCCTTCTTTCTCCTTTATAAATTACTTCCCCTTCCCCAATAAGAACCAAAGCGAGGTGAGCCAGTTGAACAAGATCACCAGAAGCACCTACTCCTCCATGCTCAAAAATAACCGGAGTGACATCATGATTGATAAGTTGTATTAAAGTGTTTGCTATTGATTTATGGATTCCAGACTTTCCAAGACAAAGCGTGTTCAATCTCGCAACCATCAAAGCCTTTACATACAAAGGCTCCATTAATGGACCCGCACCAGTAGAATGACTCCTAATAAGATTCAACTGCAAGTTTATCTTATTTTCATCATCGATTTTATATTGAGCCATCGGACCAAATCCGGTATTGACTCCATAAATAATCTTATTCCGGGAAAAATCTTTAAGGAAATTAAAACTCTCTTCCAGCCTGTTCAGTGCCTTATTACCAAGTTCAATCTTCTCATTTTCAAAAAGAATGCGGTAAAAATCATTGAGTTCAAGTGCATTTTCTAGATTCAGCATATACCTTTTCTGCTAGTAATTATAGGTTTGGGATAGCTGTTAAAGCTTTTAACAAATGTAGTATAATTAATAGAAAACACTAGGAAAATGTCCGTTGCTTATTCAAAATCAATTTTGGGAATGCCTTATAAATTAAGGTTTTCTTATTCTTTTTTAAGAGAATATAAATTTAAGCTTAACAGCACGAGACAAATTTTAAAAAATAGTTATTTAAAAGTGGGTTATTTACTATTTCTTCGAATATACTATACATTTGATAACGGGTTAGTAATAGCTTCATCATGAATGCTTGAGACTAATCTTTTGCTTATATCTCATGAAAAGTCCTAACTACATCGTTGGGACTTTTTTATCTTATTTAATTTTATTGACACCATTTCACAGTTTCTATTTAAGTTTGCTTATTCTGCAAAGTCTTAATGAAAAAAATAAATACCGACATATTAATTATCGGAGCGGGACCATCAGGCATGGTTGCAGCGGGATATCTGGAAAGTCACCAGGCTTCGATACTTGTTCTTGAAAAGCAAAAATTTCCTCGTTTCACTATTGGAGAAAGTCTAATTCCACGTTGTATGGATAATTTGGAGGAGGCAGGTTTTATTGAAGTTTTAAAGAAAGAAGGATTTCAAAAAAAATATGGCGCCAGATTTCTAAGAGGCTCTGAAACTGCAGAGTTTGATTTCAGTAAAAAGTTTGGTAATGGATGGGATTGGACCTGGCAGGTTCCGAGGGCTGATTTTGATAAAGTTCTTAGTGATCATATTATTTCCCGTGGAGTTGATGTACGCTTTGAAACAGAAGTTACGTCAGTTTCAAGAACCAATGGATTTTGGAAAGTTGCGGCTGAAGATATTTCCGGAGAACAGTTTGAAATCTATTGTAAGTTTATAATTGATTCCAGTGGGAATGGACGTGTTCTTGCAAGGCAATTGGATCTTGAGGCTCCTCCCAAAATATATGACCACTCCTCTATTTTCACACATATTAAAGAAGAAGGCAGACCTGAGGGTATCGAAGGCGAACAGATAAGTTTTGAAGTATTAAATACAGAAACCTGGTTCTGGTATATTCCTTTTTCCAATGGAGACTCCAGCTTAGGTTTTGTTGGGCCTAATTCATGGTTTGAAAAATTTAAAGGTGATAGAGATGAAGTTTTTAAAGAGATGCTTCTGCAAACGGAATATTACAAAGGCAGATTTGATGAATATCCGTTCAAATTCAAACCGAGTCAAATCAGGAATATTTCTAAGAATGTCAAATACATTCATGGAGACGGTTTCGCCCTTACGGGAAATTCTGCGGAATTCCTTGATCCGGTTTTTTCTTCAGGTGTGGCCTTTGCAACCGAATCAGGATTACTTGCAGCAAAACTGGCTCTTAGAGAAATAAATGGTGAAAATGTAGATTGGGAAACTGAATATTCCGATTATATAAAAAAAGGCGTGAACGTCTTTTCAACCTATGTGAAAGAGTGGTATTCGGGCAAGCTACAGGATATTTTCTTTCATCCTCACCCAAATCCTCAGATAAAAGAACAAATTTGTGCTGTTCTCGCTGGTTATGTTTGGGATTCCAGGAACCCTTTTGTTAGAAATCACTCCAGAATAATAGAAAATCTTTATAAGCTAATTCAACAGGAAAAAATTGTTTAATTTATTTTCCAGACTTAGTACACTGAGGTCAAGTTATTTAAATTAAAACAGGAAAACAACCATTAAAATTAAAGACAAAAAAGGAATAAAAGGTTTGGATGGTTTACAAGTAAAAGTTACATTTGCAACCGCAAAAATACTTGCGAAGTTCTTAAATAACGGAGAGGTGGCAGAGTGGTAATGCAGCAGCCTGCTAAGCTGTCATCCTTCGGGATGCCCGGGTTCGAATCCCGGTCTCTCCGCTAGATTTTTAGTCTGTGGTTTTTTATTCTCTTTTTCGACCGGAAAAATCGGGATAAATTTCCTCCGATTCCCGGCTACTTTTTTAAAGTGATTTGGAACGGAAAAGACTAAAAACATTTATTATTTACGGGGTGTAGCGTAGCCCGGTTATCGCGTCCCGCCTTAAGCGGGAAGGCCACCGAAACGTATAACTTAAAAAGATGTTTGTATACATTCTTTTTAATGAAGAAAGTTCAAGGTATTATTGTAGGTCAAACTGCAGATATCAAGGAAAGATTGATAAGACATAATTCAGGGAGAGTTAATTCAACAAAATTTGGAAAGCCCTGGAAAATTGTTTTGCAAGTAAAGGTTTTAAATCGTTCTGAGGCAATGCTTTTGGAAACTAAGATTAAAAAACGAGGAGCAAAACGATATATTGATGACCATCGGGGTGTAGCGTAGCCCGGTTATCGCGCCTGCTTTGGGAGCAGGAGGCCGCAGGTTCGAATCCTGCCACCCCGACTAAAAAGCCTGTTAATCATTTGATTATCAGGCTTTTTTAATTCATAAAAATGACAACCTAAAGTCCGGACCTCTATCAAACTTCACCAATACTCTCTACTTCAGTTTTCACCCTGATCTTAAAGGAGCATTTATAAATATAAAATCAGGATACAATTTTCAACAGAAATTGCGATATTTCTGTTATAATTAATTTATATCCTCTGAAAATCATAATGCTATAAGATAAGTTATGACTCATTACTAAATCTTAATCGAATCTTAAGGATAACTTTTACTCAATTTTCAGATTAAAAATTAAAATTTGTAAGATGAAAATACTCCTTGTGGAAGATGAATCTGGAATTGCCAATTTCGTACAACAGGGTTTGGAAGAAAATGGCTATCCGGTAAAAGTAGCCGAAGATGGAATAAAAGGGTTAGAATTGGCACTAACCGGAGAATACGAATTGTTACTTCTGGACTGGATGCTTCCCGGAATTAGCGGCATTGAGATTTGTAGTGAATTCAGAAAAAAATATAGCCATATTCCTATCATATTCCTAACGGCTAAGGACACCGTTGAAGAAACAATTATAGGCTTACAATCAGGAGCAAACGATTACATAAAAAAACCATTTCATTTTAAGGAATTATTAGAACGAATAAGAGTTCAGCTTAGGCGCAATACAAATGAAGAAAGTGAAGTGCTTTCAGTTGGCAATATTGTTCTGAACATTGACACACATCAGGTTTTAAAAAACGAAAAGGAAGTACATCTCACCCAAAGGGAGTTTGATCTATTGCAGTTTTTACTTAAAAAGAAAGGAAAAGTTTGCGAACGTACAGAAATCATCCAGAAAGTTTGGGATATTCATTTTGAATATGATACCAGTGTAATAGATGTATATATAAATTCTCTTCGTAAGAAACTGAATTTAAATGCCACGGAAAACTATATCGAAACCATTCGTGGTGTTGGATATATAATTAAAGATTTCCAAAGCGAAAGTTAAAATAGTGATTAGAATGAAGCTTAACTTCAAAAATAGAATTGCCCTGCATTATATCGTCGCGACCGGCCTTATAATTGCGCTTGTGTTCCTGGGAATATTTTTTGTGGTAAAAAGCACTGTTTACGCCAATTTGGACAAAGATTTAAATTTCGAGATTCAAAAACATACCCAGGAAATTACCATTTCTAATGATAGTATTTATTTCTCGAATAAAAAAGAACTGGAAGAACGAGAACACGTGGAAGTACAGGTAAACCCTGTATTTATCCAGCTTTCGGATAGAGACGGGAAACTCTTTGATAAATCTCCCAATTTAAAAGAAAAAGAGTTGATCACTTCCGCAAATCAAGAAGCCGGACAGCATTTTAATGCCTTACTTTCCAATGAGCGTATTCGCCAGGTTCAACTTCCGCTTAAAAAAAATGGAAATCTAAAAGGATATGTTCTGGCGGCAATGTCTCTGGAAGGTTCCACACAAGTAATAAAAAACCTTGGAAATACACTCCTTCTACTCTACCCTATAGTTCTAATAGGATTGTTTTTTATTTCCAGTTTTTTAGCGGGACGCAGTATTGCTCCAATCAGGTCTATCATTTCCACTACTAATAAGATTACTCGGAATAACCTGAATGCGCGTGTTAATTTACCTCAGAAAAAAGACGAATTACACGAACTTTCTTCCGCAATTAATGAACTGCTGAACAGAATAGAAAGAACCATCGAAAGGGAGCGCCAATTCACCTCAGATGCTTCTCATGAATTACGCACGCCACTATCTTCCCTACGGGGAAATTTAGAAGTTCTCATTCAAAGAGAGCGCAGTCCAAAAGAATATGAAGAAAAGATCAATTATGGATTAAGCGTTATCGATATGATTAGCTTAACTTTGGAACAACTGCTCACCTTAGCCCGAATGGAAGCTCCCTCGACGATGAGGGTCGAAGAGATAACCATCTTACCTACTTTGATCGATGAAATCCTTTCTAAATATAAGAATCGAATTCAGGAGAAAAACCTTCAGGTAAAATTAGATCTAGGAAATACTGAAGAATATCAGGTACCTCGATATTATGCTTATTTGATTCTCGACAATATTATTCAAAATGCTATAAAATATTCAAAAACAGGGAGTAAGCTTCAAATTTCCATGAATTCTAATAAAGATAGTTTGGTCTGCATTATTAAAGATGAAGGTATCGGCATAAAACCTAATGATCTTGAAAAGATATTCAATAGTTTTTATCGCTCTGATGCAATGAAGCATAAGCACATCACCGGAAACGGACTGGGATTATCCATAGCTAAAAAGTCTGCCGATGCCATTGGTGCTAAATTCGAACTGGAAAGTAAACTACACCATGGCACTACTTTCAGAGTCTTTTTTAAGCCAATCTTAAGCTAGTATTTTCCTTTAACTTAAGGATCAAAATTATCTTTGATTCTGATAAAAAGAAATTATGCTTGATCGTCTCATAAAATTTAGTATTTCCCATAAACTGATCGTATTACTGTTTACGGTTTTTATTATTGGTTTTGGTGTTTATTCTCTTTCTCAAATTCCTATTGGTGCAGTTCCAGATGTAACCAACAATCAGGTTCAGGTGATCACCACCTCACAGAATCTTTCTACTCAGGATATGGAACAATATATTACCTATCCCGTAGAATTGGAAATGGCGAACCTGCCTGGAGTTAAAGAGATTAGATCGGTATCTAAATTTGGACTTTCGGTGGTTACCATCGTATTTGAAGAAAACCTGGGAACATACCTTCCAAGACAACTTATTGCTGAGAAAATAAAATCAGCTTCTGAAGAGATACCTGAAGGCTTTGGTAAGCCCCAAATGGGCCCTATTACTACCGGCCTCGGGGAAATATATCAGTATACTTTAGACACCAAACCAGGATATGAAGATCGCTACACTGCAGAAGATCTTAGAACGATTCAGGATTGGCTTGTAAAAAGACAACTTTCTGGTATTAAGGGAGTGGTTGAAATTAATGCCTGGGGTGGATACGTAAAGGAATATGAAGTCGCCATCAACTCAAAAAAGTTGAATGCAATGAATATTACTATTTCCAAAGTTTTCAGCGCGCTAGAGAATAACAACAGTGTTGCCGGGGGTGGTTATATTGAAAAAGTAAATCAAGCCTATTTTATAAGAGGTCAGGGAAGAGTAACGAATCTGGATGACATAGAAAACATTGTGGTTCAAAACGAAAATGGAACACCTGTCTACATTAAAGATGTTGCTGAAGTTGGATTTGGCCAGGCCACACGGTTTGGTGCTATTACTGCCAATGGTAAAGGCGAAACCGTGTTGGGACAGGTTATGATGCTAAAGGGCGCAAACTCTAATAAAGTAATTGAAGATGTAAAAACTCGGGTTGCCGAGATTTCAAATTCACTTCCTGAAGGTGTCGTCATCAAACCCTTTTTAGATCGCAGTGAATTAATAGGACGAACTACTTTTACTATTGCCGAAAATCTTATACTAGGCTGTCTCATCGTAATTTTTGTGGTAGTTCTGCTACTCGGAAACTTGAGATCTGGATTAGTAGTGGCTTCCGTAATTCCGTTATGTCTCCTATTTGCACTTTCCATGATGTATATCTTCGGAATAGACGCTAATTTAATGAGTCTTGGAGCTATAGATTTTGGGATCATTATAGATGGGGCCGTGATTATTGTAGAATTTACAGCCTTTAGAATTACCAGAAAGCATAATGAATATGAAGATCTGGACAAGGAAGAATTACATAATCTTAAAGATCAGGTTACCTATACCAGCGCTTCAAAGATGATGAATTCAGCCATATTTGGCCAATTGATCATTCTTATTGTTTTTATTCCTATTTTATCATTAAGTGGTGTTGAAGGGAAAATGTTCCGGCCAATGGCTCTAACCTTTAGTTTTGCTCTCATTGGCGCCATGATCTTATGTCTCACTTATGTTCCGGTTGCTTCTGCCCTATTTTTGAAATCAAAAGAACCATCTGAGAGAAATATTTCAGTTCGTCTGATCAAATTTTTAAACCAACTCTACAAACCATCTATTCTTTGGGCACTACGTCGAAAAAAACTGGTTCTTGGAATGGCTGTTTTCTTACTATTAATGTCAGGCTTTATTTACACCAGGATGGGTGGTGAATTTATTCCGCAGCTGGATGAAGGCGATTTTGTTATCCAACCGGTATTAAAAACTGGAACTTCTTTAAGTAAAACTATAGAAACCACTACGCGGATTGAGAATATCCTAATTGAACAATTTCCTGAAGTAGAACAGGTAGTAAGCCGTATTGGTGCTGCTGAAGTACCTACAGATCCTATGTCTATGGAAGAGAGTGATGTTATCGTTTCGCTTAAACCTAAAGCTGAATGGGTTTCAGCCGAGACAAAAGATGAGTTGGCTGATAAATTTAAAGAGGCTTTAGCGGTAATCCCGGGAATGGAAATAGAATTCACTCAGCCTATAGAAATGCGTTTTAATGAGTTGATCACAGGAGTACGAGCAGACATAGCCATTAAAATCTTTGGAGAAAACCTGGATATATTAAATTCCAAAGCTCAAAAGATCAAAAATCTTATCAGGGATGTGGAGGGAGCTTCAGATATCGTCGTAGAAAAAATTGTAGGTCTTCCGCAAATGAATGTAAAATTCAACCGTGAAAAAATAGCACGATACGGACTTAACATCTCCGATATGAATAAAGTGATTACAATGGGCTTTTCAGGGGAAACTGCGGGTAGTGTATTTGAAGGTGAAAAACGCTTCGATATGGTTTTAAGGCTTCAGAAAGATCATCGAAAAGATATTTCAAATTTGAAAAATTTGTATGTCGATACCCCTTCAGGCGAAAAGGTACCATTAAGCGAACTGGCAGATATTACCTACCAGAAAGGAGCCGCAAAAATTTCTCGTGATAATACCCAAAGACGTATTGTTGTTGGAGTAAATGTGAGAGATAGTGATCTACAAACTGTAGTAAACAAGATCAGGGAAATAGTAGATAACAATATTAGTTTACCTCCCGGGTATAGTATTACTTATGGCGGGCAGTTTGAAAATTTACAAAGTGCCACTGCGAGACTTAAAGTTGCGGTACCAATTGCACTGGTATTAATTTTCATCCTCCTGTATTTTGCTTTCGGAAACTTTAGGGAAGCGATAATGATATTTTCAGCTATTCCATTGTCGGCAGTAGGAGGAGTTCTATTGCTCTGGATACGCGGAATGCCGTTCAGCATATCGGCCGGAGTTGGTTTTATCGCTTTGTTCGGTATCGCCGTGCTGAATGGGATTGTACTTATTGAGCATTTTAAAGAATTAAGAGAAGAAGGAATGGAAAATAATGATGATCTTATTGTAAATGGAGCACAAAACAGGTTGCGCGCTGTGTTGCTAACCGCGTCTGCCGCAGCCTTAGGATTCTTACCTATGGCGGTATCAACCGGTGCAGGTGCAGAAGTTCAACGGCCACTTGCTACTGTTGTTATTGGCGGATTGATCACCTCTACGTTACTTACACTAATTGTTTTGCCCGTGATCTATTCTGTTTTTAATAAAGAGAAAAAGAATAAGGGAAAAGCAAAAGATAAGCTTCGTGTAAAACCTTTAAGTATTCTTCTTTTATTAGTTGGATTTTCAGGTTTTGCACAGGAAATTCCAGTAAAAACCATTGAAAATGTGAACGACCTGAAAGAAATAGCATTTAAAAACAATCTTGGTCTACAGGCCTCTACCCTGAATGTGGATGAAGCCAATGCTTTAATTGGAAGTGCTTTTACTTTTGAAAAAACAGAAGGTTATTTTGGAAAAGATGAAAGCAATCAGGCGGGCAACAAAACTCTGGACGTAATGGGAGTGAGACAATTCTTCGATTTTCCTACGGTATATTTCGCCCGCAAAAAAGTAAATAAAACCAGGTTTAAGCAAGAGCAAAGCACCCTTGCGCTTAAAAAATTAAAACTGGAACAGGAAGTTTCGCAGGTTTATTATCAGCTTCAGTATGAAAAAGCCAGGATCACGGTGTATGAAGATCTGGATAGTTTGTATCAAAAATTCGCTTATGCTGCGAAAAGAAGATTTGAACTTGGAGAAACCAATTACCTGGAAAAAATCACAGCACAGTCTAAACAGAAACAACTGGAAACGCAACTTAAGCAAGCCAAAAATGAGCTTAATATTTCTTATAGAAAGCTAAGGCCGTTAGTAAATACGGAGGAAGAATTGGTTATTAAAACTATTCCATTAGAAAAACTTAGCATTGAAAATCTAGGAATAGAAGGAAATCCAGGCTTGAACTTCTATAAAAATCGAACTGATTACTTCCGGGCAGAAGCAGGATTGGAAAAGCAAAAACTCCTACCCGATATCAGTCTGAATTATTTTCAATTTAATAACGATTTGATCAATGATCCATTAAGAGGTTATCAGGTGGGTTTACATATACCAGTACTTTTCTTTGGAAATTCTTCAAAAATAAAAGCCGCGAATATAGCAAAACAGGCCGCAGAGCTGGAAACTGCCGATTACAAAATCAGATTAAATTCAGAATATAACCAGCTTATTCAGCAATTGAATAAGCATGGGGAAGCTCTGTCTTACTATGAAAATGAAGGAAAATACCTTTCGGAAGAGATCATCAAAACTGCAAGTATGAGCTATAAAAATGGAGAGATAGATTTTTTTGAATATATCCAAAGTTTAGAAAATTCGTATAACATCATTCTCTCTTATTATGAAAATCTGAATGCGTATAACCAAACTGTAATTCAGATTAATTACCTAACACTATAATACCAACCCATGAATAGAAATATATTAAAATCGATCCTGCCAGTTCTTATAGTCACTCTGATTTATTCCTGTGGAAATTCAGAAAAGGAAAATAGCAGCGAATCCACTTCTGAATCTCCTTCAGATAACGGCGAAATAAGTTTAAGCGTTGAACAATTTGAAGGTAGCAGTATGGAATTGGGTAAGATTACAGAAAATTTCTTTCCTGTAGCGGTGGAAGCAACGGGAGTGATTGATGTTCCCCCGGAAAATAAGGCAATGGTTAGCTCATTTGCCGATGGATATGTAAGACAAACACCTTTACTAATTGGTGATGCAGTTAAAAAAGGGCAATTTTTGGTAAGTCTGGAAAATCCTGAATATATACAAATGCAGCATGATTATTTGGATGCAATGGAGCAGATGAAATATTTAAAATCTGAATACGAACGCCAGAAAAAACTTATAGCAGAAAATATCACTTCAGAAAAAAATTACCTGAAAGCAGAAAGTGACCACAAACGAAATCTGGCTAAATATCAAGCACTAAGAAAAAAATTAGAAATGCTGAACCTGGATCCACAGGCGGTTGAAAAGGGAAATATTTCTTCCGTGATAAGGATTTACTCACCTATTACCGGAAGTATTACCAAGATGAACATCAATAACGGGATGTATGTATCTGCATCTGATGAGTTGATGCAAATCATAGATCCCGATCACTTGCATATAGAGCTAAACGTTTTTGAAAAAGATGTGATGAAAATTAAAAAGGATCAGGAAATTAAATTTAGTATTCCCGAAGCAAATAGTGACACTATTGAAGGTGAAGTTCATTTGGTTGGAACCTCGATAGACGACCAGAAAAGGACCGTTAAGGTACACGGACATTTTAAAGATGAGAATATAAAGAACAATTTCGCCACCGGCATGTTCGTAGAAGCACAGATCATTACAGATAAAAAGAAAGCAAAAGCACTTCCTACTGAGAGCATAGTTTCTATTGACAACACCAACTATGTATTGGTATTAGAGACGAAAACTGACAAAAATTACGTTTTTAAGCGCCGAGAAGTAGAATTGGGAGATGCTTTTGAAGATTTTACGATCATTAAAAACAGTTCAGAATTTAAACAAGACGACCAGTTTTTAACCAAAGGTGCTTTTTCTTTAATTACGGAATAAAAATTCTGGTAGAATATTCAAATGCTGGTATTGTACCTATTTCTAAAAGGCATTAAAACAGTTTTCCATTTCATGCCAGCAATTGCATGAATACATTTTTAAAATAATTATTTAAACGGAGCCTTAATGTTTTGGGAAAGTATGTACTATTTTTTGTAAAGAGTAACGACCCTAACTATTCATAAAGTTGTGAGCGTATTATTAGCTTTTTCCTCTTCAAAAATTCGCAATTGCGTTTTTAAAAAATCAAGGTAGTTTTTAAACTCCTTTTGGGAAGTATCTGTACCCTTATAAGTTAAAAACAAAGGAGTTTCAAGTAAATTCTCGTAAATTTCAGGGAATTTTGTCTGAAAGGCACAGGTTAGATCAAAAATTTCTTTCATAATTTTTTCCTCAATTCTTGGACTTCTCATGGCCTTAGCTTTATGATTTTAGATAAGGTAATACCTATTAATTATATCCAATTATACATACCTACAAAATAGTTATATAAATCACAGTAGTTACATTTCTACGATCGGTTCAAACTTAAATTTAATTTTCCATGGTCCTTTATATTAAATATATGGTGAGCTTACGATGCAAAATGGTCGTAAAGGAAGAGCTTAAAAAGCTAGGGCTTCACTATGTTAGTATAGATCTTGGAACTGTAGAAATACTAGAGGAAATTTCTTCTTTCCAAAAAAAGGAACTAGAGCAAAATCTCCTAAGATTTGGATTGGAATTGCTTGACGACAAAAGGAATATTTTAATTGAAAAAATTAAGTCGATCATCATTGAAATGATTCATTATTCAGAAGAATTACCAACTGTAAAGTATTCAGATTATATAAGCGAGAAACTTGGATATGATTACACCTATCTATCTAATATATTTTCAGAAGTAAAAGGAATAACGATCCAGCAATATATCATTATTCACAAAATAGAACGCGTAAAAGAGCTTTTGCTTTACGGTGAATTAAATCTTACAGAAATTTCCTACCAATTAAATTACAGTAGTGTGGCCCACCTTTCTAATCAATTCAAGAAGATTACCGGTCTTTCTCCCTCCTATTACAAAAAATTAAAAAAAAGACGAAACCAAAATCTGGAAGACCTGTGATTTATTTAAGAATATAACTTTTAGTTATAATCTATATTTATTACATCTATGGAAATTGGGATGTTATTTTAAGGTTCATATTGTCTCTAAAGCTACTATTTAGCTTTTTTAGAGTTTATAGGGAATTCTGAAAGGTATATTAAAAGTCTTATGTTTATTCATAAGGTTTTTTTATTTCCTGGCTTCTAATGTGTGAATAATATAACTTTCAACAATGCATGTATAAAGAGTTTTTCTAATTAAATCCTGACCTTTCTTTATTGGTTCTGAAGAATTCATTACCAAGTGATTAGGTATTTATGGAAAATATTCCAGTTGAAAAATCGAAGGTTTTTATTCTTGTTGAAATTATTGAATATGTTTCTAAAGCAATAGTAATTAAGACAATCATACAGAAAGCCACAGGAAACGTTACCGCTGTTTCCTTTGATTCAGGTGAGAATCTAACGGAAAAGATTTCACCCTTCGATACCTTTATTCAAATTATAGAAGGCAAGGCAGAAATTTTAATTAATGATACTTCACAAACCCTTTCTACCGGGGAATCTATCATCATCCCTGCTCATTCCCGCAATAGTATGCAAGCAAATGAACGTTTTAAAATGATCTCCACTATTATTAAAAGTGGTTATGAATAATTGATATAACTGAGTTAGATTTTTTAGAGAGATCTGGATGCGAAAGCCAGAAAAGCAATATGGAAAAATTTGAAGTTGGAATGTCTAATCGAAATATAGCTGTAATTGTTGCCCATCCAGATGATGAAATATTGTGGTGTGGCGGAACAATCTTAATGAATCCAGACAATAACTGGTTTATTACATGTCTATGCAGAAAAAATGATCTGGACAGAGCTCCAAAATTTAAAGAAGCGCTAAAAATCTTAAAAGCTAAAGGAGTTATGGGTGCTCTGGACGATAGTCCTGAACAATTACCAATCCCCATAAAAAGCATAAAAAATATGATTTTACAATTATTGCCTAAGCAAAATTTTGATTTAATCATAACTCATAATCCCTCCGGAGAATATACAAGACATAGAAGGCACGAGGAAATAAGCAGAGCGGTTATAGAATTATGGTATAAAAATAAAATTTCAACAAAAGAGATTTGGACGTTTGCATATGAAGATGGAAATAAGAAATACCTACCAAAAAAGCAGGAAGCTGCTAGTGTTCATAAACTGCTGACTAAAGAGATTTTTGATCTCAAATATAAGCTGATAACAGAAACCTACAAATTTCCACCAGATGGCTTTGAGGCACAAACGACTCCAAAAGAAGAAGCTTTCTGGAAATTTGAAACGCCTGTCGATGCCTTCATCTGGCTTAGACAAGACGGGGTCTTAAAATAAATAGTAATATGAAAGTCCTGGTATTGTACGATTATCCCCCGTCTCCGGGCGGTCTTGCCACTCAGGGAGATTTGCTCTACCGGGGCCTTCTTGAACTTGGTGTGGATGTTTATGCTGTTAATTTTGAATCGGCACAAGAAAAGGAATGGTATTATCGCTGGTTTGAACCAGATGTAGTTGTAGGTGTTGGATATTGGGGACACACACCAGAGCTCATTCTGCATCCCAAACGTTACGGAGTTTTGCCTGTCCCGTGGCTGGTTGCCGATGGATATATTGCAAATTACCAGGAAGTCTTAAATGAATTACCTCTGATACTGGTCACCTCAAATTGGGTAAAAGAAATGTATGTTCGGGATGGTATTCATCCAGAGACTATTCAAGTACTTCCAGTAGGTTGTGATACCAGTTCATTTATTCCGTTCGATAAAAATGACCCAAAAATACTGGCGGTACGAGAATCATTAGGGATTTCTCCGGAACAGCTTATGATATTAACGGTGGGCGGTGATGCTGCCTCTAAAGGCGCTCAGGAAGTGATGCAGGCACTATCTATAATAGATACCAAAGCTCCCGATTGGAAATATGTTTGCAAAGTATGGCCCCAGCCAAGAACCAAAGCACAAAATTTAATTGATCTTGAAATGGCAAATAAGTTGGGCCTGGATAAGAATGTCATTTATACTACGAACAAAATCTCAAGAAACTTTATGCCTTATCTAATTGGAGCATGTGATATTTATGCGGCGCCTTCACGTCTTGAAGGATTTGGAATGCCGCAGGTAGAAGCCGGAGCCTGTGGAAAACCAGTTATAGGAATTAACGCGATGGGGATGCTGGATACTCTTATTCACGAAAACACCGCTTTTCTAGCCCAGGTCGCAAAAAAAATTGTGGTTAAGGAAGTCATCCTGGGTAAAGAATCTGGTTTTGAGAAAAAACATAAGGTTGAATTTGATATTCCCCGAACGGTAGACTATCGTGCAAATATTCAAGACATCGCAGGTTATATGCTTACCCTTATGGAAGATGCTGACTTACGAAAGAAAATGGGAATTAATGCACGGGAGCATGTGGTCTCCAATTTTGATTACAAGGTCGTGGCTCAAAAATTTATAAATATCATCCAGGATAAACTGGGAATAAATTAGCAGTAGATGAATTCACAAAACCAGGCTCTAATTGAATCTGCTAAAAAAGCAGCGTTGGAAGTTCTTAAGCATAACGCCAAAGGACCTTACCATAATCTCCCAAGAACTGCCGGTTGGGGTTATCCAGAACCTTATACACGGGACCTTCTTATTTCCATCTTCGGAATAGGGGTTTCAAAAGATCCAGAATTGTTGAATAGTATGCGAAAAGTCCTGGAAACACTTGCTAAAAACCAATCAGACAAAGGACATATTCCATCTCTTGTTCATGATAAAGAAGACCGGGGAGCTAGCGACACAACGCCATTATACCTTATTGCTATTGCAATTTTCAGAGAAGTAGTTAATGAACCCGAATTCTTAAAAAAATCGGTTGAAAAGGCTCTTCTGTGGATGGAATATCAAAGTCCGTCTGAT
This sequence comes from uncultured Flavobacteriaceae bacterium, assembly GCA_963779835.1. Classification (GTDB taxonomy): domain Bacteria; phylum Bacteroidota; class Bacteroidia; order Flavobacteriales; family Flavobacteriaceae; genus Christiangramia. The sequence continues at coordinate 15,490 of CAVZZT010000015.1, read as the reverse complement.
AGATACCTTGTAGCCCAACAGCCTACCAGTGATTGGCGAGACGAACAGTGGGTAACCGGCTACGGCCTCTTTGTGAATACTTTAGTTTACACCTATCTCCAGTTATATGGGAATTACAAAAGAGCGAAAAATATCCGCGAGGAAATGGGGAAATTCACTATTACCCACGCTAAACCTCACCTCCATGTACATGAAGGTCTGGTAGTGAAACATAAGCCCTATTACGCATTCTGGTCTTACAAAATATATAGCAGTGAAAGGTTTGATCTTCTGGGAAACAGTCTGGCGATATTATCAGGAATTGCAGCTACTTCCAGAGCTGAAGCTATGACCTCCTGGATAGAAAAAGAATGTACAGCAATGACTGCAAACGGAGAATTGGCTACGGGGCTTACACCCAATTTTTTTCCCTTCATTAGGCCGGGAGAAATTGACTGGCATCCGCGATACGAAGAATTCAATCAACCTGGAGAGTACCATAATGGAGGTATCTGGCCATTCATTTCGGGCTTTTATATTGCCGCTTTGGTAGCTTCCGGAAAGTATAAAATTGCTGAAAATAAATTAATCAAATTAACCAAAACTATACAACAAGCAAGAAATAAGAAATTAGATTTTGGTTTTAATGAATGGTATAAAGCACAGGATGGTAAACCAATGGGACAGGATTGGCAAACCTGGAGTGCTTCTAATTATTTATATGCAGCACATTGTATTGAAAAAAAACGTACACCTTTCTTCGATAAGCTGAGAGAATTTAATTGAAAACCTGTGATATATGTAAGTTTATTCAGGCGTTTTATAGCTTTATACTGCTGATTTTATGTAGTTTACGTAGTTGCTTTTTCAGCAATTTAAATTAAATGATATGACTAAAGGAAAAAAAGTATGGTCTAAGTCTAATAAGACAAAACCAGCACTGAATCTAAAAGAAAAACGCGCGGCAAAGGAAGCCAAACGCAGAGAAAAAGATGGTAATCACGGTCTTTTTCATTAAATATTAGTAATACTAAAGAAGGATGAAACTGGCATATATTGGCACCTATCCCCCACGAGAATGTGGCATAGGAACTTTTACTCAAAATCTAACAAAATCTATGTTGGACTTTGACAAACAGGGTATGCCCCAAAATGAAATCCTGGTGGTTGCCATGGATGATAATTACCAAAAATATGCCTATCCTCAGGAAGTAAAACTCAGTATTCGTCAGGAACAACAAACCGACTACCTTGAAGCGGCTAATTTTATCAATCTCAGTGGTTCGGATATCTGTATTCTGGAACATGAATTTGGTATATATGGTGGATTAAGCGGCGTGTATATTCTACCCTTGCTGCATCGGCTTGATATTCCATTTATTGTGACCCTGCATACCATTCTTGATTCTCCTTCTTATAATGAAAAAGCAATCCTGAAAGAGATCTGTAAAATGGCTGATAAGATCGTGGTAATGAGTCAAAAAGCAATCCTTTTCCTAACCAATATCTACGATGTTGCTCAGGAGAAAATTGTTTTAATAGAACATGGAGTACCTGATATTCATTTTGATAAGCAACAATCCAAAGAAGAGTTCAAACTAACTAAAAAGAAACTTCTGTTAACCTTTGGTTTTATTGGCAGAAACAAAGGAATTGAGACTGTTATCAAAGCCCTGCCCGAAATCATTAAAAAACATCCTGAAGTACTATACATTGTTTTGGGGAAAACCCATCCTAATGTAATAAGGCATGCCGGAGAAGAATACCGGAATTCCCTACAGTTACTCATTAAAAACCTTCATCTTCAATCTCATGTATTATTGCTGAATGAATTCATTGGGGAAACTGAACTTTTTAAATATCTAAGCGCCTGTGATATTTACATTACACCTTATCTTAATGAAGCGCAAATTACCAGCGGAACCCTTTCTTACGCTATGGGAGCCGGTTGTGCCGTAGTTTCTACTCCTTACTGGCATGCAGCGGAATTATTAACGGAAGAACGTGGTAGACTTTTCGATTTTGGCAATTCTAAAGAGCTTGGCGAAATCCTGAATCAGTTATTGGATCATCCTGAAACATTAAAAAAATTTCAGACAAATGCTTATGAATATGGCAAAAATGTCACCTGGCCTAAGATTGGGGGAAAATATCTTCAGCTATCCAGTAGTATTCTTGCTTTTCCTAAAAAACAAATAGAGAAAAAGGAAACCGCAATCGATCCGTTGTTATTGCCGCCATTTTCATTGACCCATATAAAAAGACTAACCGATGATACAGGAATCATTCAACATGCCAAATTTGGAATCCCAAATCTAAAAGAAGGGTATTGCCTGGATGATAATGCCCGTGCCCTACTGATGGTTCTAATGACTTACAAGCAAAAGAAAGATGAAACCGCACTGGAACTCATGCCTATATACCTGAGTTATATCCATTATATGCAAAACAAAGACGGCACCTTCAGGAATTTTCTTAGCTTTAATCGGAATTTTCTGGATGAAGTGGGTTCCGAAGATTCGTTTGGAAGAACGATATGGGCATTGGGGTACTTATTAGGGAATGCACCTAACGACGCTTATTATCAAACCGGAAAACTGGTGTTTTTCGATGCTGTTTCCAATTTCGAAAAACTGAAATCTATTCGGAGTATTGCCAACACGATTATTGGGATTTGCTATTATCTAAAAACCAATGCTTCAGATGAGCCAATGCTTGAGACCCTAAAAAGTCTTACCTATAAACTAATTAATCATTATAACGAGAATCATTCTGAAGACTGGAAATGGTTTGAGTCTTTACTGGCATACGATAACGGGATCTTGCCATTAGCGCTTTTGCATTCAGCACAAATAATTCACGATAGTAAAGTAACTGAAGTTGGTATGGAAACTATGGATTTCCTGATAAAGCATACTTTGAAAGAAGGGACTCTTTCAGTAATTGGGAATAAAGAATGGTTTAGAAAAGATGAAGAACGATCATTTTTTGCTCAGCAACCAGTAGATGCCATGGCTATGGTTCTTATGTTTTACCAGGCTTTTTTACTAACCGGTGAAAAAGATTATTTAAATAAATTATTTGCTTCCTTCATGTGGTTTTTAGGAGAAAATGACCTTCGCATGAGCCTCTATGATTTTGAAACTAAAGGTTGCTGTGACGGATTTGAAAACTATGGAATCAACCGAAATCAGGGTGCAGAAAGTTCTTTGGCCTATCTCATTTCTCATTTAACAGTATTAGAGGCGTATGAAGAATTCTATCAATCTGATGATGCACAAACTTCAGAAAGAGAACGAGCATTACAAAATGGCTTCAAAAAACCATAAAATCAGCTGGGGAATTTTTTTACTAACTGTAATAATTATTAGCGAATTGCATCTGAAAGTCAAACAAATAATTTAATTAGATGAAAATCGCCATTTTATCTCCAATAGCCTGGAGAACACCACCCGAAAGTTATGGGCCCTGGGAACAGGTTGCTTCCACTATCACAGAAGGCTTAGTAGCCAGAGGACATGAAGTAAGTCTTTTTGCTAGTGGAAATTCCATTACTTCAGCAACATTGAGATCGGTTAGTAAACTACCGTATAATTCTAATCCGTCAGCCGATCCTAAAGTTCTGGAATGTCTTCATATAAGTCAGCTTATGGAAAATGCTGCCGATTTTGATATTATTCATAATCATTTCGATTTTTTACCACTCACCTACTCCCGACTCATACAAACACCCATGATCACAACCATTCATGGTTTTTCCTCTTCTAAAATTATTCCTGTTTACAAGAAATATGATTCTTCGGTCGCTTATATTTCCATTTCAAATTCCGATAGAAATAGGGAATTAACTTATCTGGACACGATCTATCATGGTGTAGATCCTTCGCTTTTTTCCTTCAGAAAAGATAAAGAAGATTATTTATTGTATTTCGGCAGAATACATCCAGAAAAAGGTTTGCACAGAGCCATTGAAATTGCTGAAAAATCGGGTTTCCCATTAAAGATCGCGGGTCTCATTCAAGATGAGAATTATTTTAAAACTGAAATAGAACCAAAAATTGATGGCAAAAAAATTCAATATCTCGGAAATTTAGGAAAAGGAGCTCGCGATTCATTACTTGGCGGAGCAAAGGCGTTATTGCATCCTATCTCCTTTGAAGAACCTTTTGGTTTAAGTGTCCTGGAAGCAATGATGTGCGGTACACCGGTAATTGCCTTTTCCAGAGGTAGTATGCCGGAACTTATAAAAGATGGCCTTTCCGGTTTTCTTGTGAAAAATGTAGAGGAGGCTGTTTCAGCTGTTCAGAAGCTGGATCAGTTAATGCCTGCCGATTGCAGGGCTCATGCTGAAACAAATTTTAGTATGGATAAAATGATAACTTCTTATATAGATGCTTATAAAAAAGTGATTGAAAATTTTTAAAAAATCAATTCAATAAGGCCGTGAATAATTCATCCAGCTCCACCACCGCATAGGTAGAAGAATAATCGGAAACCGCATAAGGCAGTATTAGACAGTTATTATGAATCATGGAGCCGCAGGAATAAACAACATTGGGCACATATCCGTTTCGTTCTTCTTCCAGGGGCATCAGCAATGGTTCTTTCAATCGGCCAATTTCCTTCGATGGATCATCCAGATCCATAAGAGAAGCGCCAATACTATAACGACGCATCGGTCCAACGCCATGAGTTATGATAAGCCAGCCTTTTTCAGTCCATAAAGGAGATCCGCAATTCCCGATCTGGGTAAATTCCCATGGGAACTTAGGTTCCTGGATTAGCACAGGGCTATTCCAAATTGTAGGTCTTTCAGAATACATAAGATAGTTATTTACTCCGTCAATCCTGGAGAGCATGGCGTATTTTCCATTAATTTTCTTTGGAAACATGGCAAGGTTTTTATCACGTGCTCCATTACCTCGAAGCGGCATGATCCTGAAGGTATAAAAATCTTCAGTTGAAATAAGCTTAGGCATTATGGTATGTCCATTATAAGCAGTATAGGTAGCGTAGACTTTTGTAGTTCCATCATCTTCATAGAACCTAACGAACCTTGCATCTTCAATTCCCCTGCTTTCAGATTCTGAAATTGGGAATATTACCCTTTCGGTAAGGTCTGAATCTTTATGAAACTGTATGTCATAAAAAGAGTCCACCAGCCAGGTGATCTCTTCAAAAGCCATTCTTCTGGATGCAGTTATTTTTTGATCCTCCAGTAATTTGCTTACGGCTTTTTTTAGAGTATAATACTCAAACCTGTCAGCCAATCCGTCCATTATAGTTTTAGAGTATTTCTCGGGAATGCGCATTTCCTTGAGTCTCTTTATAAATATTTGTTTGTCATATAGTTTTTTATGGGAAATTTCTGCCATATCTATATAGTCACCCACTTTGGCTAAATGAAGATCGTTATTCCCATCCAGAATTGCTCTTCTAAATACTACAGATGAAATATGACCTTCCCCGGTGGCCCGGAAAGAGAGAATGACTCTTTTTTCACCTTTTCCGAGATAAGACTGGTCAAAATCTTCAATAATGGAAGGGTTGAAAAAGGCAGCAGATTCCAGTGAATATTCCATGGTGCAATAAGAACCTATCAGCATTTTTCGGTCATCAGAGAGCTGATCAAAATTAATATCCATTGCCTCTATTATTCCACGGATATTTTCACAATGTTTAAAGAAAAGACGGGAAATATTACGATGCCGACTGGCAAATTCTCTTAGGGTTTCTTCCAGAGCCTGAATGACCTGAATTTCGGTCATTTGAATGATTCGCCCAACCAGATTTTTGGTGCGAAGATCTCCGTTCATAAAGAAGCGGGCCACCACCCGGCTGGAGTCCGGAATGAATTTGATGTTTTTGCGTAGTACCGAAACTCTCATAGGTTATAAAAATATAAGTTACGTCTAATTCTCTTGTTTATTCTAAATTTTTAATTTTTCGCTATGAGGAAAAAATATTTTCTACTATTAAAAATTGCCGAAATAGTCCCTGAATTTTGAGAGATAAAGACGAATAATAGTAACACAAAATTTCCCGAAACAGAAAAAACCAGGAGGAAGAATGAACGAATTTAGGTTGATTAAAGGTTTAAAGTCAGTATTTTTAGACTATTTGCATAAAATTATGACTTAAATTCCTACAAATTGATTATGCCTTAATACAGGATAATGACCCGTCAATGCTATAGAAAATGAAAATATTGCTAAAGTTATCCAAAATTAATACGTTTTTGACGTTTTTTTTATATCTTTCATCGAGTAAAAAGTTAATTAGGATGAAACATAATGCTACTTTAGTAAGTAATCTTTTAGAAAATTCGTTTTTGTTTAAAAGAGCAGGGTTATTTTTTAGAACTGAAGACCATAGCGGGTCCCGTAATAATTTTAATAATACTGAAGCCAGCACTTCTGAAAAGAATACTATTTTTAGTGCATTTTGGGAAAAACTCATTCACAAACCACATAGCTTTACGCAAACTCCAAATACTAGTATAAGTACTATTATGCAAGAAGGTGGAGGAATATCTACCTCTGGCATCATAAAATCTATTCTTTCTGAAAAATTAAATCTTCCAAAAGATTCAGAAGCCTTGATTGAGGCTATTGAAAAATCTAATAAAATTTTTCATGAAGATTATCCTGCAGATTTCATTCTCGAATATCAAGGTGAGAGATTAGGTATGGCCTTATTAGACATTTGTTATGATTCAAATAGGATGCCTAAGCCTGTTTATAAATTTAATGAAAATCTGAAAAGCTTTAGCGGACTATTTTGATCCTAATTGTCTGGAATATTTTTTTAATTAACTTCATTTTTATCTTTTTGAAAATATTCTAATATTCCAAAAAAGGATATTTTTTCCTCAATTCAAATTTAGATCGTAAAAACTATCGGATAAATTTCATCCCTGCACTTAGTAATTTTTATAATTCTTCGCTTTCTAATAGGTTACGAAATTTTAATTTCCTCCGGATAATTTTATTCTAAAAATTCATACTGTAGAAATTTTCTACGGAAAAAATTTTAATTCAACACTTTTTTCTTCAAACTCAGGGGTAAATAATTTAAATATAAAATTATTCTGCTCTAACACTGCAATTTCAATACGTTAAAATTTTAATAGATGAAATCAGGATTTCTGGCATCATATTAGACTTTATTTAACCATCGATTTTATAAGTATTTTCTTACGAAAAAATTTGTAAGAAACTGATTACAAGAGACTAATAACGCACTTTATCGATAAATAAGCTTGCTTTATCGGTTTAATTAATTAATTTTGGCTTAGAATTTATGTTAAGAGAGATTAAAAAAATGCCCCCAATCCCAAATTTTTTATGAAATACATGAACCTGGTACTGTTCGTACTTATTCCATTTGCAGTAAAGAGTCAGAATTTTCAAAAGAAAAATTCAAATAAGGAGGCTATTCATAGCACAATCAATGCAACAGGTGGAGATATTTCCAGTGATGAAGGAAATGTTTCTTATTCCATTGGCCAGGTTTTCTATTCCTCCTACGAAAGTTCTGATTATTCTATTACTGAAGGCGTTCAACAACCTCTTGTAATTTCTATTGAACCTCTAGCTAATAAAGATGAAGAGAAGTTAAAACTGATAGCTTACCCGAATCCTGTCACCGACTATTTTACAATAGAAGCTTCTGACTATAACGACCGGTCTTTAAGTTATCATTTTACGGATCTTAATGGAAGAATGATAAAAGGGGAGAAAATAAATAAATCTGGTACTCATGTGAATATTTCAACTTTACCCGCTGGGATTTATTTACTAGTGGTATCAGATAATGGAACTCGAATTAAAACAACCAAGATTATTAAAAATTAATATAATGAAGTGGATATTTAAATTTTTACTATTTACATTGATCAGTGTCAATGCTTTTGCTCAAACCCCTGAAAAAATGAGCTATCAGGCTGTGATTAGGGATAATTCAGATGTACTGATTAAAAATTCTCAAGTAGATTTAAAAATTATTGTAAGAAATGGCTCTCCTAAGGGTTCCAGCGTATATCAGGAAACTCACCATGTAAAGAGTAACAAAAATGGTCTTGTATCTCTTGAAATTGGTACAGGTTCTATAGAAAAGGGACTTTTTAGTGAGATTGACTGGTCAGAAGGTCCATTTTTCATTGAAACTCTTATTGATCCCGAAGGTCACTCCAACTATACCATTAATGGTGTTAGCCAGATGCTAAGTGTGCCTTACGCATTACACGCAAAGTCTGCCGATTATTTTACAGGCACCCTTACCCCTGCTCAGATGAAAGGTTTAAACTTTTATTCTGATGCTGATATAGATGGAAACGAACAGGCTTTCAATAGTTGGGATAAAAATGCTGATGATGACTTCTCAGGAGATTTTAATGATCTTATAAATTTACCAAATTTCTATACCGCAGATCAAATAGATAATCTATTGACTACTATTGAAACTGATGGAGGAGTTTTACAAAACCTTACATTAAAAGGAGAGGTTTTAGGTATATCCAATGGAAATTCTGTTTCCTTCGAAAATTGGGATACCAATGCAGCTGATGATTTCTCTGGTGTATATGATGACCTTCAGAATAAACCAGAACTTTACAACAAAACTGAAATTGATAACATTATCAATAGTATTGAAACAACCGGCGGAGTATCACAGAATCTAAACCTGGATAAAACAACATTATCAATTTCTGGAGGAAATTCTATTTCTTTTGATAATTGGGATACCAATGTTGCTGATGACTTTTCTGGTGTATATGATGATTTGCAGAATAAACCAGATCTTTTTAGTGGAGAATATAATGCTTTGAAAAATGTACCGAATCTATATACAGCTGAAGAAGTAGATAACCTTATTGCAGGTATTGAAATAACTGACGGAGTATCGCAGAATCTAAACCTGGATAAAACAACATTATCAATTTCTGGAGGAAACTCTATTTCTTTTGAAAATTGGGATACCAATGCCGCTGATGACTTCTCTGGTGTATATGATGACCTCCAGAACAAACCGGAGCTTTACAAAAAGACAGAACTATATAATAAGAGCGAAATCGACAATCTTATCGCAGGAATTGAAACAACTGGCGGAGTATCGCAGAATCTAAACCTGGATAAAACAACTCTATCAATTTCAGGTGGAAACTCTATTTCTTTTGACAACTGGGATACCAATGTAACTGACGATTTCTCTGGTGTGTATGATGACCTTCAGAACAAACCGGAGCTTTACAAAAAAACAGAGCTATATAATAAGAGCGAAATTGACAATCTTATCGCAGGTATTGAAACAACTGGCGGAGTATCGCAGAATCTAAACCTGGATAAAACAACCTTATCAATTTCAGGAGGAAACTCTATATCTTTTGACAATTGGGATACCAATGCAACTGACGATTTCTCTGGTGTATATGATGATTTGCAGAATAAGCCAGATCTTTTTAGTGGAGAATATAATGCATTGAAAAATGTACCGAATCTATATACAGCTGAAGAAGTAGATAACCTTATTGCAGGTATTAATACAAACGGCGGAGTGACTCAGAATCTTAACCTGGATAAAACAACCTTATCAATTTCAGGAGGAAACTCTATTTCTTTTGACAATTGGGATACCAATGTAACTGACGATTTCTCGGGTGTATATGATGATTTGCAGAATAAGCCAGACCTTTTTAGTGGAGAATATAATGCATTGAAAAATGTACCGAATCTATATACAGCTGAAGAAGTAGATAACCTTATCGCGGGTATTAATACAAATGGCGGAGTGGCTCAGAATCTTAAGCTTGATAAAACAACCTTATCAATTTCAGAAGGAAACTCTATTTCTTTTGATAAGTGGGATACTAACGTAGATGACGATTTCTCGGGTGTATATGATGATTTGCAGAATAAGCCAGATCTTTACAACAAGACTGAAATTGATAATCTACTTAATGGTATCCAAACGAACGGTGGAACCTCTCAAAATTTAAATCTTAGTCAAAATACCTTATCTATTTCAAACGGTAATTCTATTACTTTTGATAAGTGGGATACCAATACTGATGACGATTTTGATGGAAAATATGCCAGTTTAACTGGTGCCCCAAAAGTCTATACTCAGGCAGAGGTAGATGCTATTAAAGATGAGATTATGCAGGATGTAGCAAAAAATTACGCTAGAAATTCAACTGTAGTATCCATTTCGTCGTCTAGAAATGTAAATAGTAATGATGTTGGTAATACTATTGCATGCACTTCTTCTGCTACTTTAACTATTACTTCTGCTCTATCTTCAATGCAAGTTGGAGAGGTAATAAATTTAGAAGTCCATGGTACTATTTTAAAAGTTCAGGGTTCTGGAACGGTTATTAACGGTAAGTCTAACGGCTCTAAAAGTATTGGAGACAATAATGCTTACACTGGAGGCTTGATAAGAAAAACTGGCAACAATTCTTATATCGTATTATAATGAAAATATTTTTTTATAGTTTATTTCTTATTATTTGCTGTAGCAATTCCTTAGTTGCTCAAAATTATTACTATACATTAGAAGAACTTCAAGAGGAAGTTCCGGTGACAGGAACTGTAATTAGCTCGGTTGATGAACTTATTGCAGGATTGAAATCTAACTCAAATTTGTATTTAAAAGCTGGGGACTATGTTTTACCTAACCGGCTTATTTTTCAAAACAATATATCCAATCTTCGGATAACTGGGGCCGATGGGGCAGTAATTACCGGGGATTTACAAACACTAATGTGGTTTCAAGGGACCGCTAAGAATATTAAATTCAATAATATAAAATTTAGTGCCTATGAGGGCCCCGGCACAGAAGCTTATGGTGCAGGGCTTGTTTATTTTGGCAATAGTGCGGAAGATATTTTTTTCGAAAATTGTACGTTTACCAATCCTGATGTAAGTACCAACGGAATAAAATTCGTGAGTGAAGGGACAGCCCGTTCTAAAAACATCAATATCCTAAATTGTAAATTTGTGGATATTGGACGTATGGCTATTGAACTACAAAACCATACTCATGATGGTAACTTTAGGTTTAACGGAATTACAATTAAAAATTGTGAATTTAAAAGTTTAGGCTTACAGTCTCAGTACGGTATGGCTATCAGCCTTAGTGGAGCTGGCAACAATGCCATGCTCTCAGACAACACTATTATTGATGCCAAAGATCGTGGTATTGAGATTTTAGGATATATAGGACTAACAATTGCCAATAATAATTTCTCCTCGCCCAATACGGCCTATAATCCAATCACTATACAAAATGATGGAGCAGGTGCAAATTATGTGACCGATGTTTTAGTTACTGGAAATACAGGTACTGTTCAAGGGAATGCACCTCACTTAATAGAAATTAGAGAGGTGGATGGTCTAAAATACACCCAAAATTCTTTTTACGCCGATGCTCTGCATGTTAGCGATGTAAAAAATTCTTCTTTAACTGAAAATTTCCATTTATCCGACGGAGGTATTGGACTTTATGTTGACAGTGGGAGTATAAATAATACAATTAGCGGCAGCACTATTATTACTACCGCTGATGGTTCTTCAACTGTGACCTTTTATCCGGGCTCAACTGGAAATACTTTAAGCAATAACACTTTAAAAAACGAAGGACAAGGAGGATCTACTTTCAATGATAAAGACGGAGGAAATAAAAATTTAGATAGCAATTAATCCTGATTTAACCATATTTTACGCCACAAAGTAGGGAAAACACTATTTTGATTTTTTCAAAATTTAGAATAGTTTAATTAGCTCCTACAATGAACCTTAAAATAAACATTCCGGAACTTTCAGGTGAGACTTTTATAATGTAAAATCAATCAGGCATTCCAAGGATATAAGTTTATACCGTTCATTACCTTCATAAATAAGGTTTTCGCCTGTGAAGAATGTTTTTATTTACTTTCCATTATAATCATTAATTATTGCAAAAGTAATTACTATAGAAGGGTCTGATGTTTTCAGATAAACCTCTTCTTCAGGATTAGGATATAATTTTATTCTACCGGTACTCCATAAGTAGCTCCTCATTGCGAATTGACAGTTCAGCGTTTTTATCTGAAGTTTCATAAGATTTTGAAGCAATTGCAGATATTTTTCCGGAGGAACATCCTGCCTTGTTAGCAGTTTCATATTTTCTGCTTAAAGAATTAATATGTAAATTACTATAAGCCCTATTATTAAACGCCTCCCTCACCTCCGGCTTTGATCTACGATTCCGGATATTGGTAATTAACCACTGAAGAACAGACATTAAGTAATACAGCTGTACTTTGTTTTGAAAATTTATTATTTCCATCTCCTTTTATTACCAATGCATCTTTAAGACTAAGAACTCCATTTTTATTACCTAAGCCTCCTTTATCAGTTACTCCAAAAAGGTTAAGAAACTATCTGTAGGTTTGTAATGCAGCAACAAATGGAAGAACCCCTCCAGCATTTGGCTGTACACCCCTGGTAAACAATTTGTACCTGTTCTCACTTTCTAGGTAAAGCTTACTCTAACAGCATCATTATAAGATGTGTCAATATTATCTACATTAACTGATATGGTATACGGACGTAACAGGTAAGCATCTTGGGGAAATAGTACAGTAATCACACCATTACTCGAATTAATCGTAACTCCAGAAGGAGCATTAGAAATAACGTATTTTAGTGTTCCATCCCTCCAGTGGCAATAGACTTAAGATTTCATTGAGAACATCTACCATATAATTTGTTTGATTGGGGATCTGTTTAACCTGAATTGGATTACTGCTTTTAGAGTTACTTAAAATATCTATTCAGTTGATGAGAGGATTCTCAATTCCATGAATGAACGATATGTTTAAAACACCATCTTTGACTTCTATGCTTTGCGCCATCATCCCTTTCATGTGGTCAAATAATGCCGAAAGGCCTATATCCTTCAAAGCGATATTAATGGTCCAGACACGTCGGGACCTGTAATTCCATTTATATTGGGTCGCGTGGGATCACCCTAAGTGAATAAATTATAAATATTATTCCTTCCATTTTCATCCAATATGGGTATAGCCTCCAACATAGTAAGGTTTATGGACAAAACAGCTGAAGAAAAAGCATATTAAATAGTCCCAGCAAAATTAGTCGAGAGACCACCTGCGTGGGTATATCCAACCTGTACGACAATAAGATAATCAACCTCACTTATGGTGGCAAATTCAATTCCATTTGTCTCATAATTTTCTCCAGAACGCGCTAGCTCGGGCACTATATCAACTTTATTCCATGAGGAGTCATTCCAGCTGTAACGGCTGATGATTCCGGAAATTCTATCGCATCCTAAATCACCACTCCCCCTCCACCTCCTACCTACTATTCGAAAATCGCTAGAGCAAACATTATATTACGAGATTTTCCGCTCTATCTGTTACAGCTAAGCCTATAGTTTCTTTGAACGTATTGGACTAAAAAAGTATCATTATAATTTTATATTGAATGGAAGCTTTTTAATTCTTCCATACTAACTACAGCATAATTTCCCTGCCTTCTGTCACAATATTGTAAGCTTTTTCTTTCGTGAGTAGCTTTATCTGTAGATTTTTTTCTTCAATCAAAAAATATATGGTTTTAGCAATTTTAATTTTAGTTATTTCTTTTAGTTCATTTTCGTAGAAATCATCCACAATTGAGGTTTAATTATCTACGCATTTCTATCCAAATCATTTCGTCTTTTAATTTCCAAATAAAAAAATATAGCACGGTTTAACCTGTTTTTATTATCAAGGAAATTTAATTCTCAAGATTGGATTTTTCTGGCATTATAATAGCACTTTTAGACGCTTAAACTTATAAGAATATTCTTACAATACTTATGTAAGAAACTGACCACAAACAATTTATACGGTTTTTTATCAATGATTTTACTTTTTTTATCGATATAAGTTTTTAGTTTTGCCTGAAAATATTTTGTAAAAATGAAAATAGGAAGATGCTCCCTATTTCAAAAAAATTAGTAACAAATCTTAATTTAAATTATTATGAAAAATTTCTTTTATATATTGCTATTCGCAATAGCCGCATGTTCGCCAGATACTGACTATGATCTTTTAGAAGAAGCCAATTCAACCGAGCCACAGGGTTCTATGAATTTAGAAGCGGAGATTAATAACGAAATTAATATGATGGTAAACAGTTCTACTGTAGATTGCTATGGAGAGAGAGAAGGCACCTGTCTCCTTGTTCAGGAAGGTGATTTGATAGGTTCAGAAGAATGGGAATATTTTTACTTTTATAATAATATTGAGGGTTTCAATTATGAACCCGGTTTTGTTTATGGACTTAAAGTAAAAAAAACAGAAGTGAAAGTAACCGCGGCAGGTAGTTCTTCTATTAAATATGAGCTGGAAAAGATCGTATCCAAAGAATCCCAAGAACCAACAGTACCTGAAAATGCAACAGAGATTAGCAATGTAACGGAACTTATTGCAGGATTGAAATCTAACTCAAATTTGTATTTAAAAGCTGGGGACTATGTTTTACCTAACCGGCTTATTTTTCAAAACAATATATCCAATCTTCGGATAACTGGGGCCGATGGGGCAGTAATTACCGGGGATTTACAAACACTAATGTGGTTTCAAGGGACCGCTAAGAATATTAAATTCAATAATATAAAATTTAGTGCCTATGAGGGCCCCGGCACAGAAGCTTATGGTGCAGGGCTTGTTTATTTTGGCAATAGTGCGGAAGATATTTTTTTCGAAAATTGTACGTTTACCAATCCTGATGTAAGTACCAACGGAATAAAATTCGTGAGTGAAGGGACAGCCCGTTCTAAAAACATCAATATCCTAAATTGTAAATTTGTGGATATTGGACGTATGGCTATTGAACTACAAAACCATACTCATGATGGTAACTTTAGGTTTAACGGAATTACAATTAAAAATTGTGAATTTAAAAGTTTAGGCTTACAGTCTCAGTACGGTATGGCTATCAGCCTTAGTGGAGCTGGCAACAATGCCATGCTCTCAGACAACACTATTATTGATGCCAAAGATCGTGGTATTGAGATTTTAGGATATATGGGACTAACAATTGCCAATAATAATTTCTCCTCGCCCAATACGGCCTATAATCCAATCACTATACAAAATGATGGAGCAGGTGCAAATTATGTGACCGATGTTTTAGTTACTGGAAATACAGGTACTGTTCAAGGGAATGCACCTCACTTAATAGAAATTAGAGAGGTGGATGGTCTAAAATACACCCAAAATTCTTTTTATGCCGATGCACTGCATGTTAGCGATGTGAAAAATTCTTCTTTTACTGAAAATTTCCATTCATCCGACGGAGGTATTGGACTTTATGTTGACAGTGGGAGTATAAATAATACTTTTAGCGGCAGCACTCTTATTACTACCGCTGATGGTTCTTCAACTGTGACCTTTTATCCGGGCTCAACTGGAAACACTTTAAGCAATAACACTTTAAAAAATGAAGGACAAGGA
>CAVZZT010000014.1:0-95125 GCA_963779835.1 uncultured Flavobacteriaceae bacterium | reverse complement strand
ATAGAATGAAAAATTCAATTGAAAGGCTATGTGATTATCTCAGAGAATTCAAGTTATGAGATTTACCACCAGAATGTTCAATTTCTAGTTTTTCTATTAATACAAAAGTCTCATCCCCTCCGATATTAAAGAAATAATTGATTTTTTAGAGCAGTATTCTTATATAATCAAAACAGAAAAAGGAAGGAGAGATAAAAATTTAAATACTAGACACGAAACTTTTCAAATTAATGGACTATTAGCTGTAGAATGGGAGCTATCATTAGCTAGAAGGGGTATTGTTAGTCTATCAGATATAGAAATAAAAGGGATTTTTTACCCAGATAACGAGCAAGATTATAAATCAATCAGAGGCAAAGCATTGTCTAATTGCAATGCACCTTTCAACTCAGGCATGGATAAATTAGATCTTTTTTCCCAAACCTTATGAATTACACATATTTTTATAAAGAAAAATTTGATCAGTTAGATTCTTTCAAAGACGCTTCCACTAATAAATATGACTTATTTATTTCCGCTTACAATGAAAGTAATAGAGTTAGACAAGTTTATAATAATATTCAGGCCTCCACAAAACATTGGCTAGTTTTACCTGAATATCAATTTGAGGAAATTGAAATTTCAAACGTCGAAAAGCCAATTTTTAATTATTCCGATAAAGTTGATTGGGATGAAGATGAAATAATTTTGGATTATTATGAAAATAATAAACAATTAATTGAATCGTCAAAAATAGCAATCGATATAACAGGGCTACTACGTCCATATATTGTATATTTAATTCGCTTATTGCATAGTAAACAGTTCTCTAAAGTAGATTTTATATATTCAGAACCATACGAGTACACTAAAAAAGAAGAAACAGAATTTTCGTTAGATTATTTTAAAATTCGGGAAATTAAAGGGTGCCTTGGAAGTCACAATCCAGAAACAAATAATGATATTCTTTTTTTAGGTTCTGGGTACGATTATCAGAGAATGATAGTTGTAGCAAAAGAAAAGAAAGAAGCAAAAAAAATTCAGTTACTGGGTTTTCCTTCCTTGCAAGCAGATATGTTTCAGCAAAATATTTTGAAATCTTATAAAGCGGAAGAAGATGCTTTTTCTGGAGAGTTTGATCTAGACTCTAATAATATTATTCTATCACCTGCTAGTGACCCCTTTAATACGGCCCAATACTTAAGTGATTATATTAGGGGAAAAGAATTTACTAATTTGTACTTGTGTCCATTATCAACTAAAGCTCAAACTTTAGGTATGGCAATATTTTTTATTAATGAATGTTTAGATAGTCCAGCTAGTGTTATTTTTCCATTTTGTAAAAAATATTCCAGGGAGACAAGTAAAGGAATTTCTAAAATTTGGATTTATACGGTTGAGTTCCCTTAAATTTTACCTTACCAATCACACGATAAGGACATTGTTAAACTTTAAAACTAGTATATTAGAATTATTATTGAGTTTTTTTTATATGGAAAATGTATATATGAAAAAGTTGTACGAAATGCTTTATATTAAGTACAAATCAATTTTATAAGCGGTGGCCCCATATCTACCATAACTAACCTGCGCCGGATCCTATGCGGTTTTTATAGTGTACGGGAAGTTAAGCGTAAAGTAAAAACAGCATAGGGGCGTTATTGGATTTAGATAATAGGTTTCCTATCCCTCATATCGTCTTTTAAGAATATCTAGTTCGGTAAAATTAATATCTATTTTATAGTACGGCTTACCAAAAGTGGGTTCTACTTCATTTATCCCATTAATAATTTTAGATAACATTTCTGAAAATTCCCTTCGATCTTTTTGACGTGCATTTTTAAGTAAATCGTATTCCTCCTGCGAAACTTTCCCATCCTCCAGCTCCCATTCCTCCCTGGTCAATCTTCTAATATTTGTTTCCTCCAGTGGTCTTGTTTTAGCCTCCATTTTTTCAGCTTTATCAAAAAGTCCTGCAAGCATATTATAAGTAGGCTTATGATATTTTTCTTCGTGCTCCCTGAGCAGGGCAATAATAAAATCTAATCGGCCAATTACATAATTATAAAGCCCGATATAGTGCCTAAAAATTGGACTTCTGGGATGAATCTTGGTGGCTTCAAAAAAGTCCATCATATCATCCAGGCTTTCCGAATGAGAGGGAGCTATATTTTTCGAAAACTTACGAAATCGTGCTGCCGTGATACGATTAATACTAATTGCAGAAAACAGGCTTTTTCTATCTTTAATTGTTTCCATTACAGTAATTTTTTTCTTTGCTGATGAGCTTCTTCAGACCAAAGAGCTGGTTTTTGCTCCATCGATCATTTTATTAGGTATTTTTATCAATTTTTAAAACACTGAATATCAGTAATTTAATTTAAAGTGTGGTTCGTAATTATCCCCTTTATACAGTAGATTATTCCCCTGTTTTCAGTAGCTAGCGAATGATCCTAATTGTTTATACACCAGGGTTTTAAGTATTAAAAATCATAAACAACTGAATATCAATAATTTGGAAATTGTAACCTGGCTTTAGCCGGTTACCCTCTTGCTATTCAAATTCCATCCGCTTCGCTTCTGAAATTCCAATAGCTTTTCTATATCATTAAATCACTAAAATAAAGTGCTTAATGATCAGCCCTGAAACTCCTTTAAAATTTTCTAAATTCCTCTTTAATTACTTTCCCCTTGATTCTTTTAGGGCTAAAATCTCTTGAGGAGGTAAGTCAAAAAAGTTAATTGCTGTAATCTTATTTCCCTGATTCATTTTCTAGTTCTGAGCTTCTAAAATCAGGCTATCAAACTCTTTTTTGGCTTACTTCCGAATCCTCTTTTTGGACGAACCTCTTTTTCCTAAGCTGTAGCTTTTGCGAAGGCGTGGAAAATGTGGGGAGGACTTTGTAAGTACTAATCATTCTCGCCAACTTCTACCTTCCCATTTAATGATATTGAACATTTCCGGCAACCGGTCTCCAATATGATGTCCATACCGGGCCGATATTGCTGAGGGGTTTTCATTGGTAGTCACAAATGTTTTTAATCTTCGCCGGTGTCTTTCATAAAGCAATTTTCCGATAATCTCTTCCCGGTTATAAGCCTTGTTTTCTTTACCCAAATCATCCAGGTACAGTTTTCCGCGATAATAATCTTCCAGTTTAAAATTGCTGTTTTTATTCTGTTGCGATTCGTAATAACGGGTCAGTATATGAACTGTCGAAATCCGGGGGAACCAAAGTTGTGTACTTCGGGTTTGCTCCAGAATTATTCTTCCAATGTTATGAATGGCATCAAAAAGCGTGGATTTTCCTACGCCGTAACCTCCATACACCAACAATCCTTTGTCAAGTCCTGATTTATTTTTTATGATACCAAATTCATTAAAATTAAGCTGTCGTAGGAAATACCGGAAAATGCTGAAAATTATATGTTGATTTTCCCCCGTTATTTGGAATTCGGGATAATGAGTACGAAATAAATTCCAGAACACTTGTTTGCTAATCAGTGTACGTTTAAAGTCAGGTTGGCTTTTTTTTACAACAGACTTTGCTATAATATCTGGGAACTGGGTGCTAGTCATAGCTCTGGATTTTATGCTGAACCCTGAGGTCCATCGTTTTTAATTTCACCGGCTTTTTTCCTTGAGTAATTAACTGCCCAATTTTTTCCCTGAGTTTATGGGTGTTTAGGATGATTCCTTTCCAAAATTCTTCAGAGCCATTTAGTAATTCAAAGGCCAGCTGAAGTTGTTCTTCTGAAACATCATCTTTTTCGAGCATCAATCGAATTGGCGTCAAACAATCCCCAAATCCCGCCTGGTCTACTTTTTTTGTTGGTGCGCCTTTATTTTTTAAATTTTTTAAAAAGAGTTGCTGAAATTTAAGCGCCCAATTGAAATATCCCAGATAGTTTTCTGGAATTTCAGATTTATCAACTTTTAGAAATTCTTTTTTATTTAAAGTTTTAAGGTTTATTAGTTTAAGGTTTAATTGTTTATCTATACTAGCAATGCTATGGACTTGCTTAGTACAATGTCCGGACACTGCTGTGTGCAATGCTCTGTCCAAGGCTTTAGGTGGTGCATTGGTGTTTTTCACTAAAGCAATAATGTTGGAGGTGTACTGGTTTTTACTTTTCTGGATCCAATTAATAAATTGCCAGTTAACCAGGTCTTCAAGCGCTCGGATATAGGTTTTATAATTTTTAATTCCCAATGCTTCCATAGCCAGATCGGTAGGGAAGCCAAATGTTTCTTTCCAGCCTAACCTATTACAGCGTTCTATAGCAAAAAAGTAAATAGCGGTATGTACAGGTTTAATTTTGTTTGGATGATTAAAACTGAAATCAAACCACGCCCTTGAAAATTCGTATCCGTTCATAGGAATAAAATTTATAAGTGTATTGAGAAATCGGTTCTAATGAATCGGGCTTAAATCTATAAGTGCCTGTTCAATTTCACTTCGTTTATAGTACACACGCCGTCCCAATCCATAAGGTTTCAGTTTGCCACGCTTAGTCCAATGGTGTACAGTGGAAAGGTCAATCTTGAGCATTTTCGAAACCTCAGATCTGGTTAGGTATTCTTCCGGTTCTTTTGGACGAAATTCTTTCTTAAGGGTTTCAATTTCTCCCTTCACGCCAAGTAGAATGACATTGACTAATTCTTCAGGGGTGGTCTGGTGCAGTTGGATAACTTTTTTCATTACATTGTTTTTGAATTACAATGCAAATCAATAAAATCTAGTGGCATACCATCGGCATACTATGTCATTAGTACGCTATAACTTTAACTTTTCCTTAAGTTAAGATCGGTTTATCCATTGTTTCAAATGGAATTCCAGTTCGTGAATTAACGGCGTTAAGTCTGTGGAACGTTTTCTTATAGATTGAAGTTTTTCACGCTTGTCAAAAGGTAAATCTAATAGTTGCTGAAAAAAATCAAATACTTGCTTTTCGGATCCACCATTAATTTTTTTTGCCTGAATAAGTGCTTTAATCAATTCGGCCAGTTCGAGGGGAGTACCCAACCACTTAATATGATTTTCCTGCTGGAATTTTTTCAACTCCCGCTTTTGTAAAATACTATTTACTTCATAATTTTTATCAAGGCTGAGAATAGATTTTTTGAAATCTAATGTCTCCTGTTGGGAATATTTTGGTAGCGGATTATGGAAGGTAAAGAATTCGGTGATAACATTATCCTTCTCCGGAATATGAAATTCCTCCAGTTTATTATGAAAAGCTTGAATAAAATCATATTCAGGAAGTAGATGCGGTTGGCTTTGTATGGGTAAGCTAGGTAAATTTTTATCGACAGCTAAGGCTCCAGTTATTTGCTGTACAATAGCTTCAAATAATAGAAAGTGGTATTTTTCTTTTGTTTGTAATGGTACTCCTTTATAGCGTAGTGGTCTTTTATAAGTAGTATTGAAATAGGCCTTGACCTGGTAAGACATGACTTTATAATTATTGATGAAGATTAGAATATCGTTATACAGATCCCTCATAAAGATTTCCATATCAACCTTAAAATACCTTCCGTGGGCTTTCTTAAAATAAAAATCGTAAAATGCGGAATTGATTTCGATTTCCAGGAATTCCTTTAAAGAGCATATCTTTAAAATTGGTAGCTGTAACTGGTTATATTCAATATTTTTCGGCTTCATATTTTAGATCGATATGATTGGATTCACAATAATTCCCATTTAATTAAAGTTACTTTTCAGCCGCCAATTTTTCGTATAAATCAGCTATTTGTTGGGCGCTATCCATAGCAGATTTCCCTATATATCCGAAAAACATTTTTTCAGTACTATGTGCCGTTATTTGCATTAATAATGGAGTTGGTAAATATACCATATTGGTTAGTGGCAAAAGTCCTGCGACATACGTGAGAAGTAATTAATTCGTGTTTAGGAAATCTGCCTGTAATTTTTCTCTTTCTTCCTTTCTCTTTATATTTGCCTTTTTCATCCTTTTCAATTATTTCCCTTTTTCTCTAGCATAGCAATTTTTGCTCCTTCTGTGAGTGAATCTATTCCGCACTCTTTACAAAGAATCTTTAAATCATTATTAAAGTTTTGAATTGCTATTTTGTAGGGGAGTCCCTCTTTTAAAATTTCCTTGGTTGTTGGTAGGACTGGAATTGTAACATTTTTTCCTGTTTTCTGTTGTTTCAGTTCTATTAATTCCAAACCATTTCTTGTAATAAAATTTTCCTCAGATAATATTTAATAAGATCTCCGCCTCTTTGCCCAATATTACAACCTAATAATAGCCATTTTCGAACGTTTTCTAGTGCTTCAGATATCTAATTTCAGTCTTTTCAATTTTTTGAAGTTCTTCAGGAGTTAAATATATGATATAATCATTTTTTGTTTTTCCTCCTTTTACTTTTTTAAGTTGATGGCTAGTTTCAATGCCATTTATCTCAGCATCTGCACAAACTGATTTTAAGATCATCAATTTTTTTCTGCATAACCTTCTGAATAATTTTGTTCATTTAATAGCCAATTTAAAAAGTTTTTACCAAATTTTATATCTACATCTTTAACCTTATACTTTTTACTGCCCTGATATTTTTTAAAATGTTCAAAAGATTTTTATATGATTTTTCCTGGCTTTTTGATAATCCTAGACCTCCTCTGGAATTTTCTCGGGTTGTGCGTATCTATAACGTCTTGAATACAATCTATTATTAAATCACTTTTAATTTCTTCATCTTCTTGTGGATTGTAAAAATTATTTGTTTCTTTTAGCCAATCTTTTTGTGTCAGGTTCTGGCTTTTCTTCTTTGTATTTAGAAAGTAGGAAGTTTTCAATTTCGGATTGTTCCGTATTGACTTCGGCAATTTGGCTTTTATCAACTGCATCACATTTCTCGTTTTTTATGTCTTGTTTTTCCCAATATTCCCTTGAAACTTCAAATTCTGTTTTTGCTTGAAATTGAAATTTTTTGTTGTTCTGGTCATGATCTTGTAAGCGCACAGTTAGAGGTGCTTTTTGTCTGGTAGAGCGGTAAAAGAAAATATATTGTGCCATAATAAAAATATTAAACAATATAAATATATACCTTATCATTATTTGTACGCAAATTGTACGCAGTAGATTCAATTTAACTCAATTTAGTTCAATTTAATTCAATTTTAAAATGTACGTATTATAGCTTGTTATATATAGATTTTGTAAGACTTTATACGATTTTTGCCTTAACTGCGTAAGTGTTACGTAAATTGCATGTATTCAAGTCCCGTCCCGAGTACCAAAGGCCCTCTTAATCTGTTGATTTTGAGGGTTTTTTGTTTCTAGGTATTTATCTGTTCGCTTATTAATATTCCTGTTATAGATCGATCCAGCCTAAAAAATACTTAACTTTAAGTATGGACAGGCAGTACGATATTTTTATTACAGGTGCCGGTGGTATCGCTCAGGCAGCCGGACTCATCCTCGCGGAATTAAGCGAGGTAATTCCCAGGATCTTTATTCTGAACCGGAGTCTGGAAAAAGCGAATAAAATGGCCGAATGGATCAAAAAAGGATCTTCCAGAAGCCTGCAGATAGAATGTTTTGAATTGCCGGAAAAGAAGATCCCGGTCAAACTTAAGAAAGCATTGCAAAAGGCAGATATTCTGCTGGACTGTCTTCCGGGAAGCCTGGCTCCAAAAATGGCCCAATTGGCAAAGGATTTTCAAATGCATTATGCCAATCTTACCGAGTATGTTTCAGAAACTGAAATCATAAAGGATCTTGCTGCAGATGCTGAAACAGGTTTTTTGTTACAGACCGGTTTGGCACCAGGTTATATCGATGTTCTGGGGAATCATCTTTTTCAGAAATTTTGTAAAAAATTTAATGTTGAAAAGGTAGATGCTATCGCGCTTAAAGTAGGCGCTCTGACCAAACATGCCGTCGCTCCGCATTATTACGGGTTTACCTGGAGCCCGGTGGGAGTAGCTACCGAATATTTAAAGGATGCCGTGGTGATCCGTGATTTTAAGGAAACTACCTTGCCATCTCTCTCAGAAAGAGCCCGCATAATTATAAACGGAAAAGCTTATGAAGAAGATCTTACTTCGGGAGGTGCAGCCGACCTGCCTCAAAGTTTGAGGGATAGGGTGAAAGCGCTGGATTATAAAACCTTAAGATTTCCCGGGCACTATGCCTGGGTGGATGAGCAGCTCAAGATCATTGGAGATGGAGGAGATAGCATAAACGCATTACAGAAAAAAATGGAATCGGTGATTCCGCATATTGAAGAAGACCAGATCATTTTATATGCTTCTGCAGAGGGCAATGATGATAAAGGTGTCAGGCGCAAATTAGAGATGTCTAAGCGAATCCTGCCTCAAAAGATTGGTAAGTACTGGCTTCGGGCGATTCAGACCACGACCGCGGCTCCATTGCTGCAATCTGCCTTGCTCTTACTGGAAGGCTCAGCTAAAGGAGTCATCCTGCAAAGTGAGATCGATGCCATGAAATTTTTAAACGGTCATTTTATAAAGCCGGTTTATGGAGACGTTAAATTAGAAATTTAGATAAGTTTAAATTTTCAAATTATATCTACATATTGATCTAGTCTAAATTTCATCTTTACCTTATTTAAATTTTGAATCCGATTCAAAAAGGATCTTACCTTTTTATAATTTCAGAGTTAAGTTTACTCTTTAGGTATTTTAGAGAAAAGGTATGATATCAAAAAATAAATCTTCCCGAAGTAGTTTCGGGAAGATTTGCATAATTCCGGCTTTTTGGCCTATTGAGATTTTGCCGGAAGTATAAGAAAGGGCAGCGATAAATGCCGATCTATTTTTTCCACTACCGGTTCCCGGAAAAGTTTTCCAGTTGCCGAATGTTTGTAATACTCCATACACAGCATATCTACTTTGTTGTTCCTAACGAATTCGGCAATAGATCTTGAAATCTCAATATGGGTTGAAGAAAATTCAAGTTGAACAGGAACTCCTTCAAAATAAGCTTTGAAGGTATTATAATTCTTCCACTGTCTTTGGGAAACTTCAGTTTCCTCGCCATCGTGGATCACAGTTATTTCAGCATTAAATTTCAACGCGATTTTCTTAAATATCTTTAAAGCTTTTAAATTGAGCTCAAAAATGAGTTCACTGGCAAAGGCGAGATGGGATGGAGGGGTAAATTCGAGTTCCCTGGGGACGATCAAAAGTGGTACTTTCAGCGCTCTCTCAATGACATTAGTGGTATGGGTGCCGGCTATACTTTTTAAAGTTCCTTTATGGTTTTTAGTCCCCATCACCACCAGGTCGATCTCATGGCTTTGTATAAGATCTTCAATTCCCTCTAACAATTTCTTCTCAGAACTAATGAGTTCAAACCTTTTACCATTAAGGCCTGAATCTCTCACGATATGATGGAGAACTTCGTGACAGGCTATTTCTGAATCCTGTTGGAGCCTGGGGATTTTGCTGAATTCCTCTTCATTAAGAATGCTGTATACAGAAGCATGGATCTTCTCTCCAAAGAAATTTGCGATATAAAAGGTGCTGTTTTCATCCTGAAACAGGCGGGTCGCATAATAAAGAGCACAATAGGCTTCTCGGGAAAAATCGGTTGCGATTAGGATATTTTTCATGACGAAATATTTTAATAAAATGCTCGGCATTTATTATGTCATAAATTTAAAGAAGGCAATAACTTTAAAAAATGATATACATCATTAAAAATGAAATAAGGCAGTTTTACAGGCTTCTAATCTTTCACTAATGTAAGAAATGCCTAGCGTTAGTTTATTGCTAAATAGATTTTAAGTATTTAGTTTTTAGCTTGTTTGGATGAATTTTTATGATTATCATATCCATGAAAAAATCATTTTGCAGGCATATTTTTGATATGTTTTTCATTCTCAAACTATGTCCAGACCAGGGAGTATAAAACCATCACTGTGGTAGAATCTATCATTCCTAGTGGAATTGGCAGATCCAGAATGATTAGCAGTGACGAAGAAAGGGATTTTAAAGAATTTACGTCTATCCGTACCGATGAGGATAATGAACGCAATAAGGCAGATTGGGGAGAAATAAGGGTTAAAAACTTTCAGGAAACTAAACTTCTGAACTTTTTTAATGTGGGGGGAATTCGATTTCAGAATATAGCGGCTAATGATGCTGTGATAACCTCTAAGATAAATTCCCTGGCTACAGAAGGCTGGGAATCGGCATTTATAAATAGTGGAGTGGAGAGTTATAGTGGTCCTGAAGATGAAAACGGGATTTATATTACCCGCTATATCTTTAAAACAACAAAGAATAACGTCCATTTCGAACCTGAAAAACAGTCTTCCATCGTAGGCGAGAATCCATGCTTCTGTTATGGTTCATAAAATGTTAATAATACATTTATCCAATAACTTTTATATCTTTCCATTTTTTTGTTAATTAGTGTTAGTTAAAAGTTAATTAAACGTTAATATGGATACAGTAGTTAGAAAAGGTGCTGATTTTAAAGAAGGGATGATGATAACTGACCTTAGAGAAAAGACTTCCATAGGATTTATTAATACCCTACGAGAAAACGAACTGATTACTATCACCCGAAGTGGTGAAATTCGCCTAACCTCAAAGGGTAAAATAGCCTCACAATTAGGAGTCAACAATTATCTAAGACTTGAAAAAACCGAAAAACAATTTTTAGAAGATGAAATACAAAGTATCCGGATAGAAAACCGGGGGCTTTTTATGATCTTTGGAGGGATGTTCCTCTCCTTGATTCTTATCATCGCATTCTGGGCTATTCAATTGAAAGCTATTTAGAAAATTTGAGAAAATTTCTAAGAGTTGAAATTTATTTACTAAAAAAAGTAAAATATTCCTGATATACAGTATTAGTCAATTTTTTAATGATTTAAATTGCCGCATGCAATTTTATTATTCCAGTAAGAACCCGGATAAACGGGGTGTTATTACGGTTCATGCAGATGCCTGCAAGAGTCTCCCGGACGTCTTAGCCAGAGTTTACCTCGGAATTTTTCCAAACGGAAACCTAGCAATGAATTCTGCTAAAGAGAAGCTTCAGCTTTCCAGATTGAAAGTATGTAAGTGCTGTGTATAAACCTATAGAAGTTTCTTATTAGTTGTACTTGTCTTAACCGTCATCTTAAAAGTTGACGGTTTATATTTTGAGAAAATCCTCCTAACTTTGCTTAACTTTCGGTCACTATGAAGGAAATAGAAAAAGTTCTGCAAGATCATCAAGTACGTCCTACCGCCATAAGACTTCTCATGTATAAATTTTTACATGAAAGAAATGTTGCTGTAACCTTGAATGATATTGAAACTGGTTTTGATAAATCAGAAAGAACCACACTTTACAGGACTATAAAAACTTTTGAAAAAAATGGCCTTGTTCATCAAATTGATGACGGAACCGGGGTAGCAAAATATGCCCTGGACGAGCCAGAATCTAACGAAAACGGAACGCAGGATCTTCATCTTCACTTTCATTGTACCAATTGCAATGAGACTATTTGCCTAACAGACCACAAAATTCCACATATCAGCCTCCCGAAAGGATTTGTTACTCAGGATATGAATCTTGTGATCAAAGGTGTCTGTGATAAATGTGGTGCAAGTTAAAATGCACTTAAGTTGCATGTTTTTCAGCCTATATTAGCTAATAATTTAAACTGGGAACGATGGCTTTAAGAATGCCTGCTGCAATAAAAGTTCGCTATAAAGTGGAATTAAGAGATCATTATAAATTCCTGCAAAGGAATTATTTTATGAATTCATGGAATTCTTTGGAAAGAAGCCATATTCTGGGACAATCTTACCCTTTAGAACACACCTGGTCTCACTTGTTAATGCTTAGGTTTGGTTTTAAAGTCAGGAACGTTAAAGAGGTTCAGGGCCAAATCCCCAGGCTATTGGTTGCAGGGATAAAATCTTTTGTAGGTGTTATCCCGGTAGGAAATACCGGCGGAGTAAATGTACCGCCACTACGATCTATGGAAATACCACAAGATCTCCATGCAATATTAAACAATAAAAATACGCTCTAAATGTCTGAACATAATCAAGGATGCTGTAAACCCCATAATGATGGAATTTTAGGTGAAAGAACAGAACTGATATTTGCTATATTAAGCGGAGTTTTTCTCTTAACCGCATTCCTTCTGGATACATTTAGTGGCCTATCATCTATTTATGTAGTTATCATTTATCTCTTATCCTATGGGCTTGGCGGTTATTATACGCTTAAGGAAGCCATAGGAGAAATTTCTCATGGTCGGTTTGAGATAGATTTCCTAATGCTTGTAGCCGCAATAGGAGCTGCTCTTCTTGATAAATGGGCTGAAGGTGCCCTGCTGTTATTCTTATTTAGTTTAGGCCATGCCCTGGAACACCTTGCCATGGAAAAAGCTACAAAATCTATAGAATCCCTTACCAAATTATCGCCTAAGATCGCTTTGAGAAAAGAGGGGTCAGATTTTGTAGAAGTTGATATTGAAGATCTTAAGGTTGGAGACGTAATTAGGGTAAAACCGAACTCTGCGGTTGGGGCAGATGGAGTGCTAATTAATGGAAGAACCAGTATCAATCAGGCGCCTATTACCGGTGAGAGCATCCCGGTAGATAAAGAACCCCTGGAGGATTCCGACAGAGAATTTACTTCAGAAGATCAAATTCCGTCTAAAAGCAGGGTGTACGCTGGAACTATTAATGGAGACAGCAGTATTGAGGTGAAAGTCATCAAAGAATCTCAAGACTCTACTCTAAATCGTCTAATCACAATGGTTCAGGAGGCACAGGATAAAAAATCACCTACGCAGTTGCTTGCCGATAATTTTGAAAAATATTACGTTCCGGCAGTGCTGATATTGATCGTTCTGCTCAATTTTGCTTTTCTGGTGATAGATGAAACCTGGCAGGATAGTTTTTACAGGTCTATGGCGGCACTGGTCGCAGCAAGTCCCTGTGCGCTGGCAATATCTACCCCATCAGCCGTATTGAGTGGAATAGCGCGGGCTGCCAAAGGGGGTGTGCTTATAAAAGGCGGAAAACCACTGGAAGATCTGGGTACATTAAGAGCTCTTGCCTTCGATAAAACGGGTACCCTTACTGAAGGGAAGCCTAAACTTACCGATGTTGTTCTTCTAAACGGGCTGTCTAATGATGAGTTTCTTAGGAAAGTAATTGCGCTGGAGAGTTCCAGTAATCATCCTTTAGCGAAGGCCGTGGTTCGGGATGGCAGAGAGCGAATGAATGAGTTAAATGGTATACCTGAAGCAACCAATTCTGAAGCCGTTCAGGGTAAAGGTATCCAGGGAAATGTGAACGGAGACCAGGTTAAAATAGGGAATCTTGAACTTTATGATGATCACGGTGGTGTTCCGGAAGAAGTTCAGCAGAAAGTAAAAAAACTTGAAAGAGAAGGTAAAACTGTAATGTTAATTCAACATAATAACGAGTTTAGCGGAATCCTTGGTTTAATGGATACTCCAAGAAATGCTGCCAAGTCCACCCTGGCCAAGCTGAAAAAGATCGGAATTAGAAAAATGATCATGCTTACCGGAGATAATCAGGAAGTGGCAGATGCAGTTGCTAATGAAATAGGACTTACCGATGCTTACGGTAGTTTGTTACCAGAGGAGAAAGTGGAACGTATTAAACAGCTTAAGAAGGAGGAAAATAAAATAGCCATGATAGGAGATGGAGTGAATGATGCTCCTGCTATGGCAAATAGTACGGTAGGGATCGCTATGGGCGCTGCCGGTAGCGATGTTGCCCTGGAAACTGCCGATATTGCGCTTATGGCTGATAAACTCGAAATTTTACCTTTTGCAATAGCTCTAAGTCGAAAGGCACAGCAAATAGTTAAACAGAATCTTTGGATCAGCCTGGGAGTAGTTGCATTACTTCTTCCTGCAACCATTTTCGGGTGGGCAAACATTGGTATTGCGGTGGTGTTTCATGAAGGTTCTACCATTGTGGTTGTTCTAAATGCATTGAGACTACTGGGTTTCAAGGATAAATACAGTAACGTCTAAAATTTTTTAATGTTTTTTAGCGAAATAGGATTAATTCCAATATTTTTGATTAAATTTTGGAAATATTCCTAATCTATAAACTATGGGCACTCCCGGATCTATCGAGATTAAACATTTCAAAGAAGTACGAGAAGAGAATAACTATACGCAAACTGAGTTTGCAAATTTGCTGGGTATAAAGAACTCTACCGCAGATATCGAAAGAGGTCGTACAAAACTCTCCGGGAAAGTGGTTTCAGAACTGCTGAGTAAATTTGCTATCAACCCGTTGTGGTTGTTTGGGGAGAGCGGGCAGAAATACCTGAAAGTTTCACAGGGAGACGTTAGCCCAAAAGTTGTGACGGTAGATAATGCCGATAATGAAAATATCGTGCTTGTAAATCAAAAGGCAGCTGCAGGTTATCCTCATAATGTCCAGGATGTTGAATGGTACAGCCAGTTACCGGCTTTTGATATTCCGTTACCGGAATTTAGAAATGCTACTTATAGAGGTTTTCAGATAGAAGGGGATAGTATGTTGCCAGATTACCGACCCGGAGAATGGGTAATGGGAAAAGCTGTCTCCAGTATTGAAGAAGCAAGTAATAATAGGGTTTATGTGATAGTAATGTATGATTCTGTTTTGGTGAAAAAACTACAGAAAATGCCCGATCCTTCGAAAGTGTTATTAATCTCCTTAAATGAAGAATATCTTCCCCTGGAAATTAATGTGCATGATATCCAAGAGATCTGGCAGGTGAATTCAAAACTTACTTTTAATCTGGACAATCCCTCAAATAGTGGCCTTTTCCAGGAACTTCATCAATCTATGCAGGAGCTTAAGCGAGAATTGAAATCATTTAAAAGATAAAAGGCCCTTTCAAAAGAAAAGGCCTTGTAAAATTTAATAAATTCTAATGACTAGTAATCGTCATTACCATCTACTTCGTCTTCTACTTCGTTAGCTGCGTTTTCAACAGCATCGCCAGTTTCATTAGCAGCATTCTCTACGGCATCACCGGCATCGTTTGCAGCTTCTTCGATGTCATTTCCAACGCCATTGTTGTCATCCATATCATCCATATCATCCATGTCGTCTGACATTTCCATATCGTCGGTTTCATTTTCTTTGGCGGTATCTCT
Source organism: uncultured Flavobacteriaceae bacterium (assembly GCA_963779835.1). GTDB lineage: Bacteria > Bacteroidota > Bacteroidia > Flavobacteriales > Flavobacteriaceae > Christiangramia. The sequence goes on along the minus strand of CAVZZT010000014.1, from coordinate 80,007 downwards.
ACAAGATGTAAAACCTACACTTATAGTAAACATTAAAGCCAGCATTAAAATTGGTTTTTTCATAATCTTAATAATTTTGGAGTTAGTGTAATTGTATTTATAATTTATAGAAAGGACTTAAACTTAGTTATCGTCTCCGATTTTATCTATTTCCTTGTCTATTTCTTTATTCACCTCTTTATCTACTTCTTTCGCAGTTCTTTCAAGTATACCTTCTTTATCTTCTGTTTCCTCCGGAGTTTTAACTTTTTTCTCCACTTCTACTTCTTTTACGATAGTCTCTTTTTCAGTCGTATCTCGACAAGAAGTGAAAACAACAGCAACCGTAAATAAGGCACTTGTAAGGATCGATAAACGTTTCATTGTTTATTGGTTTAGGGTTTATTTAGATCGAAATTACAACTTAATGCTTTTGAAGCTTATTATTTTGCTTTTTTTTAGCAAACTATGTTAAGGTTTTTAGTCGTGCTCTTGAAGGTATTTTTCAAGTTTTCGGGTAGCTCCCGTATTGCTGTTAATGAAGTGTCCTGCTATCATTCCCGTTTTTTGACGGAATTCAGGATCGGTAGTTAATCTGGTAATTATTACTGAAAATTCTTCTGAATTTTTAACAGAAAACAGGCCTGCTAACTGTCTTAATCTATTAGCCTCAGGGAATTTACTGAAATTTTCACCTATAATTATTGGGATTCCAAAGGTTGCCGGTTCCAGAATATTATGCAATCCTGTGGTTCCGGCTGCTCCTCCCACGTAAGCAATATTTGCATAGCTGTAAGCACGGCCAAGTAATCCAATGGTATCTAAGATAAGAACCCGATAGTCTTCGAGACTTTTACCATTTTTTTCGGAATATTTTATAGTAGGTATTTTTAAACCGTCTTCCAGTTTTTTTATTTTTTCAGGCTTAATTTCATGAGGAGCTATAATAAACTTAACGTTTTCAGAATTATTGATATAATCTAATATTAGCTCTTCATCTTCAGGCCAGGTGCTGCCAAAAACCAGCAGTAAGTTGTCCTGTTTAAATTCTTCTATAAAATCTATTCGGTTATCAGCTTCTATTTGTGCTGAAACCCTGTCGAATCTAGTATCTCCGCTTAAAGATACATTTTGGAAACCAAGAGAATTCAATAGCGCTACCGACTCCTCGTTTTGAACAAAAAAGTATTCGAAAGCCTTAAGAGAAGATATCATCCACCTCCCGTAAGCTTTAAAGAACGCCTGATCTTTCCGAAAAACGCCTGATATTAGAAAGGTACGAACCTGCCTTTTATTCAACTCATTCAGAAAGTTTGGCCAAAAATCATATTTGATGAAAAAGGCCATTTTCGGCTGAACTATTTCCAGGAATCTTTTTGCATTTTCAGGAGTGTCCAGCGGGAGATAAGTGAAATGATCTACCAGCGGATGTTTCTTTTTATTCTTATATCCAGAGGGGGAAAAGAAGCTTAAGATTGTCTTAGAAGCGGGGTACTTTTCTTTCAGCATTTTTAAGACAGGTACGGCCATTTCAAATTCTCCAAGGGAAGCGGCATGAATCCAGATATTTTCCTGGGATGCATCTAATGAGTTCTCCAGTTTTGTGAAAAGATCCTTTCTACCTTCGGTAAATTCTTTAAGTTTTGGGCTAAAATTTCCCGCCGATTTAAGAACGACGCCGCTTAGCCTTACCAATACGTTGTAAATTCCCTGCACAGTTTATAACTTGAGGATGCTAAAATAGGCCTTTCACAATAAATGGATTGCCAGTAGGACCTATATTTCGTATTTTCGTCAACCTGAAAAATAATGTAGATGAAAAAGATTCAAATGGTTGACCTTAAAGGTCAGTATGAAGGTATAAAAACAGAAGTGAATGCGTCTTTACAGGAAATTCTAGAGGATACATCTTTTATAAATGGTCCCCATGTTCATTCCTTTCAAAAGGAACTTGAAAATTATTTGGGGGTAAAACATGTGATTCCATGTGCTAACGGTACAGATGCTTTACAGATCGCTATGATGGGTCTTGGATTAAAGCCTGGCGACGAAGTGATCACTGCCGATTTTACTTTTGCCGCAACCGTTGAGGTGATCGCTTTACTTCAGCTTACACCGGTACTTGTAGATGTAGATCCAGAAACTTTCAATATAGATCCTGAAGAGATTAAAAAGGCCATTACACCGAAGACTAAAGCAATCGTTCCTGTTCATCTTTTCGGGCAAACAGCAGATATGGACGCTATAATGGAGATCGCAAAAGAACATAACCTTTATGTGATTGAAGATAATGCACAGGCAATTGGAGCCGATTATCATTCTAAAGATGGAAAAACCAGAAAAGCCGGGACTATAGGAGATGTTGCGGCAACCTCTTTCTTTCCATCAAAAAACCTGGGTTGTTATGGAGATGGTGGAGCGATCTTTACCAATAATGATGAACTGGCGCATACCATTCGGGGAATTGTGAACCATGGAATGTACGAACGTTACCATCATGATGTAGTAGGTGTAAATTCAAGACTGGATAGTTTTCAGGCGGCAGTTCTTAATGCTAAGCTTCCAAAACTGGACGTTTATAACGAAGCCCGTAAAGCGGCAGCTTTAAAATATTCTGAAGCTTTCGAAGGAAATGAGAATATAGTGACTCCGGTAAGAACCGGCGATTGTGATACTCATGTTTACCATCAGTACACCTTGAAGATTAAAAATGGAAAAAGAGATGCGGTGGCTAAGCATTTGCAGGAAAAGGGAATCCCATTCGGGATTTACTACCCGATCCCGCTACACCTTCAAAAAGCTTATACTGATGATCGCTACGAAGAAAAGAACTTCACAGTGACAAACCAGTTAGTTAAAGAAGTTTTATCGCTTCCAATGCACACTGAGCTGGAAGACGATCAGATTCAGTATATTTCAGAAACAATTATCGATTTCTTAAATACCTGATCTATTGAAATGAGCCATTACCAAATCTCGAGACACCTCGAAATGGTTATAGCGAATTATATTTGACCGATAAAAACAAATAAATATATACAGATGAAAAAACTGTTTACTGTAATTGCTGCCATTGTTTTCACTTCTAACCTTAATGGCTCAGGATATCTATATTCATGCTGGAAAAATGGTAGACACCAGGAATGGAAAAGTTCTTAAGAATCAAACCATTATTGTTTCAGGAAAGAAGATCAAGTCTATAGAAAGTGGATTCGTAGAGCCTGCCAATGCTGAAGACAGTTTGATAGATCTTAAAAATAAAACAGTTCTTCCGGGTCTTACCGATATGCATGTTCACCTGGAAAGTGAGACCAATCCTTCTGAATACCTTCAGAGATTTACAAACAATCCGGCAGATGATGCTTTTAATTCTGTGGGGTTTGCTGGTAAAACCTTAATGGCGGGTTTTACTACTGTTAGAGATCTTGGAGGATCGGGTGTTAATATTGCTCTTCGTGATGCTATCAATAAAGGAAAAATAGCAGGTCCCAGAATTTTTACAGCAGGAAAGATCATCTCAACTACGGGAGGGCATGGAGATCCAACAAATGGTATGAACAGGAAAATGGTGGGAGATCCGGGACCCAAAGAAGGGATTGTGAATAGTGTGGAAGATGCCAGAAAAGCGGTACGGCAACGCTATAAAAACGGAGTTGATCTCATCAAAATTACCGCTACGGGAGGAGTTTTAAGTGTGGCAAAAAGTAGTTCTAATCCACAATTTTTTCCGGAAGAAATAGAAGAGATAGTAAGAACTGCTAATGATTATGGATTTCATGTAGCGGCGCATGCTCACGGAGATGAAGGGATGCAACGTGCTGTTAAGGCAGGAGTTAAAACTATAGAGCATGGTACTTTAATGAGCGAAGCTACGATGGACCTTATGAAAGAGCGCGATGCTTACCTGGTACCAACAATAACTGCCGGTAAGGAAGTGACTGAAAAAGCGGAAATTGAAGGTTATTACCCGGAACTGGTAGTGCCTAAAGCAAAAGAAATTGGTCCAAAAATTCAGAATACATTCGCCAAAGCATATAAAAGGGGAGTGCCTATTGCTTTTGGAACAGATGCCGGTGTTTTTAAGCACGGCGAAAATGCCAGGGAATTTGGATATATGGTGGAAGCCGGAATGCCTGAAATGGAAGCTATCCAGGTGGCTACTATCGCGCCGGCTATCATTCTTAAAATGGAAAAAGAAATTGGTCAGTTAGCTCCGGGATTCTATGCAGATATCATTGCAGTGGATGAAGATCCAACCCAGAATATTAAAACCCTGGAAGATGTAAAGTTTGTGATGAAAGAGGGGAAGATCTATAAAAACAAATAAGTCATCGTCAATCTGAACTTGTTTCAGATTCTTCAAAAAAGATCCTGAAACAAGTTCAGGATGACGGAAAATTATATAAAAATCCCGATCAAATCGATCGGGATTTTTATATTATTAGAATCTTGTCTTATCCTATTTCAGCTGAAGAAGTTTGAATACTTCTGTCAATCTTTTTCACTAATCCCTGTAATACTTTTCCAGGACCTACTTCTATAAATTCAGAAGCGCCATCCTTGATCATATTCTGAACAGATTGCGTCCATTTTACCGGAGCAGTCAATTGAAATACCAGGTTCTTTTTTATTTCATCCGGATCATTAACGGCAAAAGTGCTTACATTTTGATAAATGGGACAAAGAGCTTTACGGAATTGAGTGTTTTCAATGGCAGCTGCCAGATCTTTTCTCGCAGGCTCCATTAAGGGAGAGTGAAAAGCTCCACCTACCGGTAGGATCATGGCTCTTCTGGCACCTCTTTCTTTCAGGTTCTCACAGGCTCTTTCTACAGCATCATATGCTCCTGAAATCACCAGCTGGCCCGGGCAGTTATAATTTGCTGCTACCACAATACCTTCCGTTTCAGCACAAATAGATTCTACCAGTTCGTCTTCCAGACCAAGAACCGCAGCCATAGTAGAGGGTTCTAGCTCACATGCTTTTTGCATGGCCTCAGCTCTTTGCGAAACCAACTTTAGGCCATCTTCAAACTTTAAAACGCCATTGGCAACCAGAGCAGAAAATTCTCCCAGTGAATGACCTGCTACCATATCTGGTTTAAAGCTATCGCCTAGAACTTTGCTTAATATTACGGAATGCAAAAATACAGCAGGTTGAGTAACTTTTGTTTGCTTCAGGTCTTCCGCTGAACCTTCGAACATAATATCGGTAATAGTAAATCCTAAAATATCATTGGCCTGATTAAACAGTTTCTGCGCTTCGGGTGACTTTTCATAAAGATCCAATCCCATTCCCGAAAACTGGGCTCCCTGGCCCGGAAAAACATATGCTTTCATAAATGTTGGTTTAGGTTAACAAAAATAGGTATAAATAAAAAGACCTCATAACAAAGTTCGTTACGAGGTCTTCTCCGACAAATACAGTCTTTTATACTCCTAATTTTCCTTTTTCTCCAATATCCTGGTCATTTCCGCTAACAGCGGCCATTCCTAATTTAAATAAGGTCACCATTTTACTGTCTTTATTATCCCAGTAATAAGCTTCTTTTGGGTTCACCTTAATAGCGGTAATACTTTGATCGTCTTTTCCATCGAACCATGCATTATCTGCTTTGGAATATAGTTCCTCAATTACATCGCGATTCGTTTCGATAAAGGCTTCACCATATATGCTAAGAAATTCCATATCTGAGGTTCCACTATATAATAATTGAACATCACTATCTTTTTCGATATTCTTATTATGTTCACTGTCATTTTTACTCAGGAACCATACAGCACCATGATCATCCACCTGCTTCGTAGACATTGGAACTGCGCTTAATGGTTTTTGATCCATATTAGTCACTAACATGCAAAAATCAACATCTTCTGCAAGTTGTTTGATCTTTTCTCTCGCTTTATCGTCATATAAATTTTTAGTACTCATAATCAATTTTTTAGTTTGATATGAATATACTTTAGATCTATTGTCTAATGCGCTAATGAACTCCTAAAAAAGGATTGACCCCTGTTAAGAATTGTGAAATCAGCTATATTTTCTGATGATCGTTGTTACCTGAGATTTGTAACCTGCCCCAAATATGTTGAGATGTACCAGCAAATAATATAACTGCCATAGTGGAATACGTTCTTCCCAGCCATTCTCTAAAGTGGAAAATCTTCGTTATAAACTTTAAATAGTCTATCATCAAAACCTCCAAATAACTTCATCATGCCTAGATCCATTTCCCTGGGAGCATAGGCAACCGCAGGATCTATTAAACAGGGGAAACCAAGGGAATTCACAAGGTAATTCCCATTCCATAGATCACCATGTACTAATGCTGGTTTTTCAGAAGGAATAATTTCCTCGCAATTTTTGTAGAATTTTTCTGAAACATTTAAGTCAAAACCCTTCTCTTCGGCCATTTGTATCTGAGGCTGAAGTCTCATTTCAATATAAAATTCAGCTGCGGAATCTTTAGGATCATTATACTGGGGCAAACTGCCAATATAATTGTCTTTTTCCAACCCGAAGCTTTCTCTCGTTTGCTGATGCAGTTCAGCCATTTGTTCTCCAAAAACTTCCCAGAAATTATCTTTTTTGGCTGCTGAATCTTTATAATCCAGTAAAAGATATGATTGAGAATCAAGTTGTCCGGTTTTTATTGGCTTAGGAACATCGATCACCGACGGAGCCGATAATTTTTCCAGACCTAATTTTTCAGCTTCGAACATTCCAGGAAATCTCCTGTGATCATTCAATTTGACTACAAATTTTTCAGAATTACTTTCCAGTAAAAAGACTTCATTGATATCGCCGCCCGTTAATGCGGAAATATTTTTTAGCTGAATTCCGTTTTCATCGGAAATTTGTTTAAGGATTTCCTTTCGATTACTTACGCTCATAAGTCAGATAAGTAAAAGAGTATTTATGTTTTTCATCTTTCTCATGGAATTGTTCTTTCACAAGTTCCCATTTGGTTTCATCAATTTCCGGAAAGTAAGTGTCGGCCTCGAATTCTCCGTGCACACGGGTCAGTTCAATTCTTTCTGAAAGATCGATACTCATTTTATAAATCTCGCCACCACCAATAATAAATGGCTGTTCATCCAGTTTAGAAACTCTAATGGCTTCTTCTAAAGAATTCACTACAATAGCTCCCTCGGGTTTATAATCATCTTTTCGTGTGATAACTACATGGGTACGATCCGGTAATAGTTTTGGAAAGGATTCAAAAGTTTTTCTTCCCATAATAATATGATGGCCGGAAGTTAGCCGTTTGAAGCGTTTAAAATCGTCTGGTAAATGCCACACCAGATCATTGTCTTTTCCAAGGGCATTATTCTCTGCAGCAGCAGCAATCATTGTAAGCATAAATTCTTAGCTGTTTATAGGACTATCAGGATCTTCCGGACTAATTCTTTGGGGACTTTTATCTGCCTGAATTGTCTTATTTTCCTTCGGAAGAGGATGATCCCTTTCAACCTTCTCCTTTAAATTTGCAATTTTCTCTTTTTGTTTTTTAACAAGTTTATCAACCTGTTTTGCTTCCCATTCTTTTCCCATGAAACTGTTGACTATAAAAACATTGAAGAAATGAATGAAAAATAATAAGGTCCAAAGCAGAACTGCCCAAACAAACCAGTTATATCCAAGAGGTTTAAAATCTTCCTGGTAGCCTATAACAACATTCAGAACAATTAGGAATACAGCTCCTATTAGAAAGACTACGAAATGCTGAAAGAGTCTCTTTTTTTGCTTAGCCCTTTTTCTGGCGTTTTCATAAAGCTCACGCTGTTCGTAATCTACTTCGGAAGTGTTTTTCTTTTTAGAAAACATAATAACAGTTACATTAGTGTAGTATCAAATTTACATTTTTATAAAAAGAACTTCCCAAGGCTTATGGATAATTTAAGAAAAGGCTTTCCTGTACTCGAACAATATACTTATTTAAACACGGCGGCTTCAGGCTTACTTCCGGAAAAAGTCTGGGAATTTAGGCAGGAGCATGATCTTGATTTTCTAATAAAAGCCAGTCTTTTAAAAGAGAAAATGGGAGAGATATTAACCGGTGTTAGAGAAAGTGTAGGTCGCTTTTTTAATTGTGAAGCAAATAGGGTAGCCCTGGTTCCTAATTTCTCATACGGTTTTAATAGTGTGCTTGAGAGTATAGATAAGCCAAGGAAAGCATTGCTCATCAAAGGTGATTATCCCTCTATTAACTGGCCTGTGGAATCGAGAGATTTTGAAGTTGTTTATGCTAATCTTGATGAAAATCTGGAGGATAATATTCTGAATCAAATTGAAAAGGAAAAACCTGATTTCTTTGCCTTTAGCCTGGTTCAGTATATAAGCGGTGTAAAGCTGAATATTGAATTTTTAAAAAAAATAAAAGATCGATATCCGGAACTAATCCTTATTGCGGATGGGACACAGTATTTTGGTACTGAAAAATTTGATTTTGATAAATCTGGTATAGATATAGCCATCAGCAGTTGCTATAAATGGATGAATGCGGGGTACGGAAATGGTTTTATGCTTTTTAATGAAAGCATTCAGGGGAAGATTTCTCCAAAACATCTGGGATTTGGATCACTGCAGGGAAAATATAAAGCTCACGAAGGTAATTTTATCGGGAAGTTTGAACCGGGACATTATGATACCCTTAATTTTGGAAGTTTAAAGGTTGCCATAGATCTTATTGATAAAATTGGGATAGATACTATTCAGAAAAAAATTGATGAGCTTAAAAATATTGCCAGAGAGAGATTTTCGGCGGCAGGTTTGTTAGAAGATTGGACCGTAGATCGAAAGGATTTTTCTTCTTTGTTCAATATAAAGGGAGATGAAAAACTTTTCAATCATCTTAGGGCAGAAGGAATTATAACTTCACTACGTGGTGATGGAATTCGTGTAAGTTTTCATTATTTCAATTCTGAAAAAGATTTAGATCATCTATTTAAGGTATTGAAGATTTAATTTGACTTAAAAAAATAGATAATTGTCTTTAAAAATCGTTTTCGTATTTAAGACAATTCTAAAATTTCACCTTATTATTTAGAATTTCGGAAAAATGCATATAACCATCTGATTTTTATTGTTTTATAAGGTTTTATGATTTTAATTTGAGGCATAAACTTTATAAATATTAAGTCATGTCAATTACAAAACAATATCTAAAATCCAAGCCTGAGTGTAAGATCACTTTTGTAGTGCCAGCAAAGGATGCGAATAAGGTTGAAGTATCAGGAGATTTCAATGACTGGAGTACATCTGCTCTTAAAAAATATAAGAATGGCAATTTTAAGGGTCAGTTAAATCTTCCGGTAGACAAAGAGTACCAGTTCAGGTATATTGTGGATGGAGAATGGATTAATGAGGCAGAAGCTGATGCGTATAAATGGAACGATTATGCGGCGGCAGAAAATAGTGTCTTAGTAGTTTAAATTTTTTCTTGAAAGTTTAGAATATTAATCTTCTATAACCTTAATTCCATTCCAAAAAGCAACATAATTTTCAATGGGCTTGGCAGCGTGGCTAGCCTGGGGATAATACCACGCTGCATCCTTATTTATTTCTCCATCAATAATTATGTTGTAATAGGAAGCCTTGCCTTTCCAGGGGCAGCGCGTATGGGAATCACTGGTTTTAAAAAACTCCTTTTTGATATCTTCTGGAGGAAAGTAGTGATTATTTTCAACGATACGGGTGTTGGAACTCTCAGCAATCACCGTATCTTTCCAAATAGCTTTCATAGTTTTTCTTATGATGTATTACTTTCTTCTAAATATATAATTTTTAAAGCAGTTATCCTTGTCTCCAAAGGACTTCTCGAGATGTAAACCTGCTTCATCTGACAGCCATCGAACTATGGAATCGTCATATTTCTGGGAGATCTCGGTATGAACGCTTTCCCAGGCTTCAAAATTAACCTGAATTCCCAGTTTCCCGATATTCACCTTCTGATTGGTCTTACTTACCAGAAAGCTTTTTGCTGTTCCTGTTTCCGGGTCATAACTTTCCCAGTGCATGAATTCATCAATATTAAAATTTCCATCCAATTCACGATTAATTCGCACCAGTAAATTCTTATTGAATTCTTCTGTAATGCCAGCAGGGTCGTTATATGCGTCTAAGATTTTTTGCGGATGTTTCTTCTGGTCGAATCCCATGAACAACATGTCTTCCTTGCTCATTGCCTGGGCGATATTTTTAAGAAATTCAACTGCTTCTTTATGAGAAAGGTTTCCAATGTTACTGCCTAATACAAGGATGACTTTTTTTCTGGAATTATACTCAGAAAGTTTTTCCAGGGTCTTGAAATAGGTTCCCTGCTGTACCTTTACATTTACTTCAGGAATTTCTTTTTTTAAAGATTTTTCCAGTTCACCCAGAACATTCTCACTAATATCTACCGGCAGGTAATTGAATTTTAATTTTTCGTTTACCAGTTCCTTTAAAATAATCTTGGTTTTTTTACCGTCTCCGGCACCTAATTCAATAAGATCAAAACCACTATCGCTACTAAAAGATCTGGAAATATCTTCTTTATTCAATTCCAGAATATCCGATTCACAGGAAGTTAAATAATACTCGGGCATATCCATGATCTTTTGAAAAAGCTTATCACCGTTCTTATCATAGATATATTTTGACAGCAGATATTTGGGATAGCTGGTTAATCCTTTATAGGTGTCTTCAGCAAAAGCTGATTCAAATATGGTTTCCTGTTGGTTCTTCATTTATATCAATATTATTTAACCAGTCTAAATCCTGTAAACTGCCATCTTAAATTAGGGTGAAAAAAATTTCTATACGTATAACGGGTATGCTTTTCTGAAGTTGCAACAGAGCCACCGCGCAATACTTTTTGATTCACCATAAACTTACCGTTGTATTCGCCCAGAGCTCCGCCAGGTTTTTTATAATCAGGATATGGAGAATAAGCACTTTCGGTCCATTCCCAGCGCGTTCCCCAGTCAAATTTATTTTGAGCTGTTTCCCATTCTTCTTCGGTTGGTAATCTCATACCTTTCCATTGGGCATAGGCGAAAGCTTCAAAATAGGAAACGTGAGTAACCGGAGATTCGGGATTCAATTTTATCAAACCATTTAAAGTATATTGATGCCATTGGCCATCAATTTTATGCCAGTAAAATGGAGCTTCAATATTATTCTGATTCACCCAGTCCCAGGCTTCAGCGTGCCACAGAAGTACATCTTCATATCCGCCAGCTTCAATGAACTCAATAAATTCAGCATTGGTAATCAATTTGTTTGAAATATCAAAGTTGCACAAATATGCTTTGTGCACTCCTTTTTCATTATCATAACAAAAGTCATCTGTTTTATGGCCAATTTCATACACACCTTCCGGAATATTTATCCATTCTTGCTCAAATTCCTGAACTATATTTTCTTCGAATTCATCATTGTACTTGGGAAATAACGGATTATTACCAAGAATGTATTTGATATCTGTATAAAGAAGTTCCTGGTGCTGCTTTTCATGATGGCAACCTATTTCTACCACCCCCAAAGCTTCCTCGTCCAGATCTTTAGAATTTAATAGTTCCAGCATGGCATTAGTCACATATTCTCTGAATCTATAGATCCAGGCAACGGTGGGCCTTGACAAATTACCACGGTCAGTTCTAATAACTTTATCTCCTACACTCTCATAATAGCTATTGAAGACATAAGCTGTATTCTCATCATACAGTTCATGAGAATCAGCATATTCTTTTAAAACGAATTCTTCGAAAAACCAGGTAGTATGGCCCAAATGCCATTTTGGAGGCGAAACATCTACTATGGGTTGAACCACATAATCTTCAGTCTCCAGAAAAGAACAGATCTTTTCTGTGTCGGCTCTGGTTTCTTTAAATAGTTGAATTAAGTCTTGTTGTGAAAGCATAAAAAAAGAGTGATACTTTTGGGTATCACTCAAATTTACAATTTTTTGAAAATCACCTTGCTAATCAGTCGTTAAGGTGGAGTTAAACTTGAGCTTATTTATAACTCTGTGATCCTATTGTTACAGGTAAATTTACTGTTGTTTTAACTTTTTTACCATTAAGAATTGCTCCAGATTCAAATTCAGGTAATTCTGCTTTCACATGCTTCAAACCTTTTTTTAAAGCCTTTGATTCTGAAACTATAAGAAAATCAGATATATTCCCCTTGTCATCAATTTCTATGCATACGGCTGCAGTTTGAACTCCATCAGGCACATAATTAAAATTATAATTCTGGTTTATTGCGTTAGATAGTTCAAGAGTCAGGCATTTAAATAAATCTTCTTTCTCTTTGCATTTTTTAAGAACTGGACTGGTATCTACTTCATCAATGGTATAAGTTCCCGGGAACCTGTGTCTGTACCTTAAGGTTATTGGAATTAGATACATTACAGAAACTTTCTCTCCCTTGTGCATGCCAGGTGTGAAAGCTGGCATCTCCTTCATAAGTTTCTCGGCTTCCTCATTCACTGCGCGATTATCAGAAAGCACCTTGATCCATGCAACCTTTCCCTTCTCATCAATGATAAACTTCATTTTAAAATTGAAGTTCGCTATGTCCTGTTTGTATAAGGAGAGATCAAACTCTTTAGAAAGATAACGGCTAATTTTCTCGAGGCTACAACTATAATCATTTGGATCGTTACAATCCTTATGGAAAGGCGGCTCTTCAACTTCAGCAAAAGATATAATCTTACTCGTATTTGATTCCTGAGAAAAACCTGTTAAGAAAGAACCAGCCAATAAAAGTCCAATGAAAATTTTCTTCATTCTAGAAATTCAGAGGAATGGTGTATTTGATAGCTTTTGGCTTTCCACCCAATTTTCCTGGGGTCATTGTTGGAATGGATTCCATTAATCTCCTGGCTTCTTTTTTTAATTCGGGGTATTTACTTTCAACAGAATTTACTTTCACATTTCCTTCTTCATTTACTTCCATGGAAACGATTGCTTTTCCGCGAATCCATTCTCCCTTGTCATTTTTAGAATATTTGATGTTCTCTTTGATATGTTGCATCAACATTTTATTGAAACAGGCTTTAGTATCACCGCTATCCTCGCAACCAGGCCAGATAGGAGCTTTTTCTCTCATAGTAACCTTGTTGCCTTTAACGTCTACGTCATCCTGAGCAAACGAACTGAAACCAATTAGCATTATAGCAATAATTAATAATTTTTTCATAGCAATTTTATTATTTAAATTCATTTAAAAATTGAAAGGAACTGTAAATGTCCTTGAGTCAGGCTCACCATTCAAAGTACCAGCTTGCATTTTAGGGATCTTTTTAATCATCTCTCTTGCCGCCTCATTTACTTTTGGTTTTTTACCTTCAATAGAATTTACAACAACCTCGCCATTCTTGTTAATGTCGAACGATATTGTAACCTTCCCTCTTACATATTCCCCAGCATCATTTTTTGGGTACTCGTAATTCTCTCTTACATGCTGGGAAAGTTTCTGGTTAAAACATTTCTTTATGTCGTCACTATTCTCGCATCCTGGCCAAACCGGAGAGGTTTGCTGGGCATTTGCAAGACTAATTCCTCCAAGTAAGAAACATGTGATAACTACTAACTTCTTCATGATATATTTAAATTTTAAAGGGTTAAACTAAACCGCAACCTTCGCTTTTATTCCCGGGTACGGATCATAATCCTCTAAAATAAAATCTTCAAACTTAAAATCAAAAATATCTTTAACTTCAGGGTTAAGCTTCATGGTTGGAAGCGGTCTTGGCTCGCGACTTAACTGAAGTTCGACCTGTTCCATATGATTGCTGTAAATATGAGCATCTCCGAAAGTGTGAATAAAATCTCCTGCTTCATAACCGCAAACCTGCGCCATCATCATGGTAAGTAAGGCATAAGAAGCGATGTTGAAGGGAACTCCAAGAAAGATGTCGGCACTTCTCTGGTAAAGCTGGCAGGATAATTTCCCATCGGCCACATAAAATTGAAAAAAGGCGTGGCAGGGTGGGAGTGCAGCCTTTCCATTAGCTACATTTTCTGAAAATGAAACGGAAGTATCTGGCAAAACCGATGGATTCCAGGCTGAAACCAGCATTCTCCGGCTATTCGGGTTCGTTTTCAAAGTATCAACGATTTCCTGGATCTGGTCTATTTCCTCACTATTCCAGTTTCTCCACTGATGACCATAGACCGGTCCAAGATCTCCATTCTCATCTGCCCATTCGTTCCAGATTCGAACTCCGTTTTCCTTTAAATATTCAATATTCGTATCTCCTTTTAGGAACCAGAGTAATTCGTAAATAATAGATTTAAGGTGTAATTTCTTGGTGGTCACCATAGGAAAACCTTCGCTAAGATCAAACCGCATCTGATAACCGAAAACACTTTTAGTTCCGGTTCCTGTCCTGTCTCCTTTTTGTGCTCCATTTTCCAGCACATGCTTCAGTAAATCGTGATATTGTTTCATTAAAAGGCTTATTTATTCGGAAAAAACTTCTGATTTAATTCCAATAAAAATACTAAAACATGTAGAAAACTATTTGTTTTTGGCCTTTAAAAAAATGGAGTTATCAACGTGATTTCAACGAGATTGGATTAATCATCACAGTCGTCTACCGCACAATGATCTGCATGGTAAGCATTGCGTTCTCCCATAGGTCTTATTTGTCCAATTGTGCTGTCGTATCGGGTTTGATGTTCCATTTCAGAATTTATTTCTGCGCCCATAAGAACAATAAAAGCAGTTAGGAATAACCACAGCATTAGAATGGCAACGGCGGCAAAACTTCCGTAGAGATCATCATAACTCCCAAAATTGCTAACATACCAGGAGAAAGCCATAGATCCTCCAAGCCAGAGCAGAGTTCCTAAAATAGCTCCCCAGCTTACCCATCTAAATCTGGGACTTCTTCTATTTGGCGCAATTTTATAAACCATGCTCAAGGTTGTAATAAGTATGACTCCCAGAATAACCCAGCGAAACCAGGTGAGCACATGTTCAATTTCCCGGGTGAGTCCAAGTTTGTCTATAAGCAGTGGGAAGAAAATTACGATCAGTAAACTTATCAATCCAAGTACCAGTCCGGTTAAAGTAAAAAGTAAGGTGATAAGGTTCTTTTTTACAATATTCCTGCTGTCTATTTCGTCGTAGGCAATATTTACCCCCTGGAATAAAGCATTTGTACCTTTGTTGGCACTCCATATACTTACAAGAATACTTACAACTAGTCCCCATCCGATCTCTTTTCGTGTTTGTTGAATAACCGGGTGTAAAATATCGGAGATCATACCGAATGCTCTTTCGGGCAGGATGAGGCTCAGTCTAGAGAATTGAGCTTCGATCTGTGAGGGGTCCAGGACAAGACTGTAAATGGAAATGCCTGCTACAATGGTTGGGAAAATAGCCAGAAAGAAATAAAAACCTACTCCCGCCGAAACTATTTGAACATGATCAACTTTCATTTCATGCCATACTCGCTTGCCTATATCTATCCATCCCCTGAAGGGAATATGATGAGGCCATTCAGCATTTTCACCGCGGTATTTTCTTTTCTTTTCCTGTTGATTCATTCCTAAAATACAGTTGAAAAATCTACAAATAATAGATCTCAGTGCAATTTAGAGGATATCTGTTGTCTTAAAGAAAATGAAATTAGAAAGTTTTCTAAAAATTGAATTCTGGTCTATTTATCCAATGATCATTCCGGCGATAGTAGCTGAAAGTAAAGAAGCCAAAGTACCTCCAATTAGTGCTTTCATTCCAAACTCTGAAAGTGTTCTTCTTTGGCCGGGAGCCAAAGATCCAATTCCCCCAATCTGGATACCGATAGAAGCAAAGTTTGCGAATCCGCATAGCATATAAGTAGCCATGATCACAGATTTCTCGTAATTAAGACTAAGAGCGTTTGCAGGATTTTTAAGATCAGCTAACTGCACATAACCTACAAATTCGCTCGCGGCGAGTTTGATCCCAAGTAACTGCCCCATAAGCATCATATCCTCTTTTGCTACTCCAATTAACCACATCAAAGGAGCGAATATGATCCCTAAAATTGACTCCAATGAAAATTTGGAATAAGGGGTGTATTCAGCCATGAGGGTGTTTAGGGTGGTTAGTCCACCAATATATCCAAGAATATAATTGATCATTGCTATAAAGGCAATGAATACCAATAGCATAGCTGCAACATTGGCGGCAAGTTTTAATCCCTCGGTAGTACCGTTTGCGATAGCATCCAGAATATTAGAGCCTATCTTTTCAGAAGAAACTTCCACGTCTTTATTCACGGATTCCTGTTGAGGGTATAATATTTTTGAAATTACAATAGCTCCTGGTGCTGCCATTACTGAAGCTGCTAAAAGGTGTTTTGCGAATTGAAGTCTTAGCTCCGGGTCGTCTCCACCTAAGAAACCAATATAAGCCGCAAGTACACCACCAGCAACAGTGGCCATACCACCAACCATAACCAGCAGCATTTCAGATCTGGTCATTCTTTCCAGGTAAGCCTTGATCATTAATGGCGCTTCAGTTTGTCCCAGGAATATATTTCCTGCAACACTAAGGCTCTCAGGTCCAGATATCCCTAATAATTTTGTAAGTACCCAGGCCATACCTTTAACTACGATCTGGATTATCCCTAAATAGAATAGGACAGAAGTTAATGCAGAAAAGAAGATGATCGTTGGTAGCACCTGGAAAAGGAAAATGAAACCGAAACTATCCACATCCATCATTCCACCTAATAAAAACTCACTACCGGCGGCAGTAAAATCAAGAATAAGTACGAAAATATTTCCTACGAATTCAAATACTTTCTGAACTACAGTAATTTTTAAAACACCTATAGCAAGAATCAACTGGGCTGCCAGGCCAAGTCCGGCTGTTTTCCAGTTAATGGCTTTTCGGTTACTGCTGAATAAAAAAGCAATGATAATAAGAGCTAGCATCCCAATAATACCTCTTATCAAACTCGAAGTACTGATTCCCTGACTGGGAATCATTTTTTTTGCTGTAGGTGCCGGAATAACTTCCTGGGCGCTTTGGTTTTTTGCCTTTAGTTCAAAAACCGATTTTTTTGAGACAATAGCCATCGTAGAATCAGTGAGCGCTGAAACTCTAAGGTTTTGAATAGTGTCTTTTGGGGTATTATAGAATAATACAAGTAGTTTGTTCTGATATAAATAATCTCCGGAAGCAATAGTGTCATTGCCAGTAGAACTAACAAATTTAAATCTCCCTTCCTTAAAAATCAATTCTTTGGCTCCGCCAAAAATAGAAGGCTGACTAAGGCTGTCGCCATTAGTTTCAAGTTGCCAGTTTTTTGAGATTGTTTGAGAAGAGGCTGATGCAATAGAAAATACGATCAGGAATAGGCAACACCAGATTTTGTTCATTTCGGGTTATTTTCTTTTGGAAATCTCGTCCCTGATACGGGCCGCTTTTTCGTAATCTTCATGACTTACAGCCTGGGAGAGAAGTTCTTTAAGTTCTTCAAGGGACATTTTTTTATAATCTGAGGTATCCTCAGATTGTAATTCTATTTCCTCTTTTAGTAGCTCTTCTTCAATAATTTCTTCTTCTTCCTTCTCTTCTTTTTCTCGCTGTTTTTCTTCAGCTTTCAGATAAATTCCAGCCTTGTCAAGAATATTTTTATAGGTGAATATTGGGGCATTAAAGCGCAGTGCAAGTGCAATGGCGTCACTGGTTCTGGCATCTATAATTTCCTCAATCCCGTCTCTTTCACAGATTAAGCTTGAATAAAATACACCATCAACCAGTTTATGAATAATAACCTGCTTTACCACGATCTCAAACCTGTCTGAAAAGTTCTTGAAGAGGTCATGTGTAAGAGGTCTTGGAGGTTTTATCTCTTTTTCTAAAGCAATTGCAATAGATTGGGCTTCAAATGCACCGATCACAATAGGCAACTTACGTTCGCCCCCAACTTCGTTGAGAATCAATGCGTAAGCTCCATTTTGTGTTTGACTATAAGATATTCCTTTAATATTCAGTCGCACTAAACTCATACTACATGTAAATTAAAAAGGCTGTCTAAATAAGGACATTTACCAGATTTAGACAGCCCTTTTATGGGGCACAATTTATGAAAATTATGCGTTTTTCTCTTTAAATTCCCTCAATTTTTCATTTAGCTTAGGAACCACTTCAAAAGCATCCCCAACAATTCCGTAATCTGCGGCCTTAAAAAACGGTGCTTCAGGATCATTATTGATCACTACTTTTGTTTTGGCAGCGTTGATTCCTGCAAGGTGCTGAATAGCTCCTGAAATACCAATGGCAATGTACAGGTTGGAAGCTACAGGTTTTCCTGTCTGACCTACGTGTTCGCTATGTGGTCTCCATCCCATATCACTAACTGGCTTAGAACATGCTGTTGCTGCTCCAAGAATATCTGCCATTTCTTCAACCATTCCCCAGTTTTCAGGTCCTTTAAGTCCACGGCCACCAGATACTACAATTTCAGCGTCTGCAATCGTTACCTTGTTGGTAGCCTTATCTACAGATTCCACATTAACAGAGAAATCTTCATCAGAAAGGCTCGGGCTGAAATCTTCAGCTGCAGCATCTCCCTGAACTTCTTTAAGTCCGAAAGCATTTTTTGATAATCCAATTACCTTCACATCTGTATCGATCTTCGTAAAGTTAAATGCTTTATTAGTGAAAGCTGTTCTCTTAACTGTAAAAGGATCTGTGCTTTCCGGCAATGCAACAACATTAGAAGCATAACCCGCTTCAAGTTGAACTGCCAATAATGGAGCAAGATATTTACTGTTTGCACTCTGACTTACAACAACAACTTTACTACCTTCTTTTTCAGCGGCCTGTTTAACGGCATCTGAATAAGCTTCGGCGTTGAAATTCTTTAATTTATCGTTGCTTACGTTAAGAACTTTATCTACGCCGTAGGTTCCTAACTCTGAAGTGTCTCCTGCATTAAAAGTAATTGCAGTGACCGATGTTCCCATCTTTTCTGCAACTGCCTTTGCGTAAGAAGCAACTTCGTAAGAAGCTTTTTTAAATTTTCCTTCTTCTGATTCTATATATACTAAAACTGACATTTTCTTCTGATTTTAAATTTTGAAATTCTTTTAGATCTGAAAAGTGAATCCTTAGATAGCCTTCGCTTCGTTGTGAAGAAGATCTATTAATTCATCGAGATTTTCAGGATCAACCAGTTTTACTTCTCCTTTAGGAGCTGGCTTTTCAAATTTCACAGCTTCTGTCTTAACTGAAGTATCAGCTGGTTCTACCACATTTAATGGTTTCTTACGAGCCTGCATAATTCCTCTCATGTTTGGAATACGAAGATCGCTTTCTTCAACAAGTCCTTTTTGTCCGCCGATTACTAATGGAAGTGAAGCTGTTAAAGTCTCTTTACCACCATCGATCTCACGGATCGCTTTGGCTTTTTCTCCATCAACCTCAAGGCTTATACAGTTATTCACAAAATTGGCTTCAATTAATTGGGCTAGCATTCCAGGTACCATTCCACCATTATAGTCGATTGATTCTCTTCCTGCGATCACAAGATCGTAACCTCCGTCTTTTACGACTTTGGCCAGTTCTTTAGCAACCTGAAAACCATCTGTAGCTGGCGTATTTACTCGAATGGCACTATCAGCTCCAATTGCCAGAGCTTTTCTAAGTGTTGGTTCAGTATCGGCTCCGCCCACATTTACAACATCAACGCTCGCGCCTTGTTTTTCTTTAAACCACATTGCCCTGGTAA
Source organism: uncultured Flavobacteriaceae bacterium (assembly GCA_963779835.1). Lineage (GTDB taxonomy): Bacteria > Bacteroidota > Bacteroidia > Flavobacteriales > Flavobacteriaceae > Christiangramia. The sequence continues at coordinate 60,302 of CAVZZT010000014.1, read as the reverse complement.
GACCAAATTCATCATTTGGATTAATTACGAATTGAACACCATTAGTGTCAAATTTGGTATCTCCATCAGTGAAATTGATTTTTGATGTAGTGTCAGGCACGTGACTAATACATACTAAGATTTTCATATATAAGGTTCTTTTTTTAATAAAACGTTTTCGTTGACGAAGGTAAGTATTTTTATCCAAAAAAAGCTATGCATGCATAATAAATTTACCTAAAAAAAGTCGATTGGTTTTAAGTAATATTTAATTTTTCAGGCATTTCCATGTTCATAATTCATAATATACTCTAAAAGGCTGAGATTTTTATTAAAAGCCCTTGTGACCTTTTAATATTGCTGAACTTCCGAAAATTTTAATCCGCAAATATGGTATATACCTTATTGAATTACTATTTTTGCTGAGCAGGAATAAAAATAACATATTATAGAATGAGGACAATTCAATTTAGAGAAGCCGTTGCGGAGGCGATGAGCGAAGAAATGCGTCGCGACGACAGCATCTATTTAATGGGAGAAGAAGTTGCCGAATATAATGGAGCCTATAAAGCTTCTAAAGGAATGTTAGATGAATTTGGTCCAGATAGAGTTATAGATACTCCAATTGCTGAACTTGGTTTTGCAGGGATCGGAGTTGGATCTGCAATGAACGGGAACAGACCTATCATTGAATTCATGACCTTCAACTTTTCTCTTGTTGGAATTGACCAGATTATTAATAACGCTGCCAAAATGCGCCAAATGAGTGGTGGGCAATTCAATATCCCTATTGTTTTTCGTGGACCAACAGGTTCTGCAGGGCAGTTAGGAGCAACCCACTCTCAGGCTTTTGAAAGCTGGTTTGCAAATACACCTGGACTTAAGGTTATTGTTCCTTCTAATCCTTATGATGCTAAAGGACTTTTAAAAGCAGCTATCCGTGATGACGACCCGGTGATCTTTATGGAGAGTGAGCAGATGTATGGAGATAAAGGTGAGGTGCCGGAAGATGAATATGTAATTGAAATAGGAAAAGCTGATATTAAAAGAGAAGGAACAGATGTAACGATCGTTTCCTTCGGAAAAATTATCAAGGAAGCTTATAAAGCAGCAGAGCAACTGGCTGAAGAAGATATTTCCTGCGAGATTATCGATCTTAGGACTATTCGTCCTATGGATCATGAGGCTATCCTTGAATCAGTTAAAAAAACAAACAGGTTAGTAATTCTTGAGGAGTCCTGGCCTTTTGGTAATATCTCCACAGAAATTACTTATCAGGTTCAGTCTAAGGCATTCGATTACCTTGATGCGCCAATCATAAAAATAAATACAGCAGATACACCTGCACCATATTCACCTGGTCTTCTTAAGGAATGGTTGCCAAATAGTGGAGACGTTGTTAAAGCTGTTAAAAAGGTTATGTATAAATAATCCTAATCAACTTATCTTTGAAACTTCATCTTTTAGATGGAGTTTTTTTTTATCCTATAATGAGCAAACAAGCATATTTACTATTCATATTTTTTATAAGTCTGAACTTCATTCATGCTCAAACCAAGGTTGGCGGCGTTGTACATGATGATACCGGGGCTACGGTGCCTTTTGCGAACGTTGTTTTCGCAAATTCAACATCGGGTACAACTACCAATGAGGACGGAGATTTCTATCTTCAGGCCGAAGGTAATTTTGATACTCTGGTAGTGTCCTTTCTTGGTTATAAAACCTTGAAAGTTCCATTAAAGTCGTCAGTAAATTTAAATATGAAGATCACACTGGAGCAGGAAGCTGCAAGTCTGGATGAAGTAGTGATCTATCGCGGTAAAACGGCCAAGAAGAATAATCCAGCTATAGACATTTTAAAAAAGGTTTGGGAGAATCGAAGAAAGAATGGAATAAGAGCCTTCGATCAATATTCATATAAGGAATACGAAAAACTTGAATTCGATATTAATAGCATAGATAGTTCTCTTATTAAAAGCAGGGTTTTTAATGGGATGGAGTTCATTTTTGATTATGCCGATACCAATAGCGTGACCGGGAAAACCTATCTGCCAATGTTTATCAACGAATCGGTGAATAAGGTGTATGGAGATAACAAACTTAATGAGGAAAAGGAAGTATTATTAGGAAATAAGAATTCAGGATTCAGCCAGAACAGGAATCTGATAGATTTTGTAAAGCAGGTTTATGACGATTATGATATTTATAAGAACTACATCAAATTTTTTGATAAGAGTTTTGTAAGTCCTGTTTCCACGACGGGTATAGATACCTATAATTATATATTATCTGATAGTGCTTATGTAGATAATAAATGGTGTTACAATATTGTTTATTATCCCAGGCGTGAGAACGAACTTACCTTTAAAGGAGATTTTTGGGTGAATGATACTACCTGGGCGGTAAAAAATATTAATCTTGAAACTACCCAGGATGTAAACATTAACTGGATTAAACAGGTGTATATTGAACAGGATTTCAAGGTCTTGAACGATTCGGTTTTTCTTATCACCAGAGATTTCTTTATGGCCGATTTTGGTTTGAATAAAAAGAAAACCTCCAGAGGGGTTTATGCGAAACGTACCCTTCTTTATGATGAATATGAATTCAATCAAGAAAAACCTGCCTCTTTCTATCAGCAACCTGTATATAATCCGCAGTCACAGGCTTATAATAGAAGTGAAGAATTCTGGTCTGAAAATCGACTGGAAGAACTAAATAAAGACGAACAAGGTGTCTATGTGATGCTTGATAGTCTAACCAAAACGAGAGCTTTTAATAGATTATATGATATTGCTACCATTGTTCAATCTGGTTACGTTGAATTTGACGGCTGGGATTACGGTCCTGTGTTTTCAACTTTCGGATTTAACGATGTGGAAGGTGTACGCACACGATTTGGTGGACGAACTTATTTTGGCCAAAATGATCCCTGGCGAATTGAAGCTTACGGAGCCTATGGTTTTAAAGATCAAAAATTCAAATATGGAATATCCGGGAAGGTATTGCTGGACCCTAAATCTAGATTAATAATTGGCGGTGGAAATAGAAGGGATGTGGAACAACTTGGTACCAGTCTCACTAATTCTACAGATGTACTGGGGAGGAGCCTGGCTTCTTCGTCTTTATTGAATGTTGGTGACAATGATAAATTAAGTTCTATTAACCTCAGTGTTTTTGCTGTCGAGATGGAGCCGCTGAAGAATTTTAAAGTTCGGGTTGGCGCTAATTATAGAGTTCTAAAACCTGCATCGCCCGAATTCAGTTTAGATTATTATGTTGATGATGATAGGACTATTGTGGATTCAGAAATAAATCAGACCGAAATTTCTACAATGTTAACCTGGACTCCCGGAAAAAAAGTTTCCGGTTACGGAGTGGAAAGGAATGTCGTAAATGAAGACAATTACCCCACACTATTTCTAAATTACAGCCTTGGAATAAAGGATGTTTTTAAAAGTGATTTTGATTACAAAAAGGTACAGTTATTTTATAATCAACCGCTTTTGGTTGGCGGACTTGGGCGATCCAATGTTAGCCTGGAAGCAGGAAAGACATTTGGAGCAGTTCCTTTGGGATTGTTAAGTGTAGTGCCTGGAAATCAGACTTATTTTGCCCTTTATAATACTTTTCCAACCCTGGACTTCTACGAATTTGTGACCGATAGTTATTCGGCTATTCATATAGATCACAATTTTAATGGAAGATTATTTTCCCGAATTCCATTCTTAAGGGAACTGAATCTAAGGGAATTAATAGGCTTTAGAGCAGTCTATGGTGATATTTCACAGGAAAGTAAAGATATAGATGCCTCAGGACTTCCCCTCATAGCACCCGATTCTGATCCTTTCTATGAATACAGTTTTGGGATTGGAAATATCCTCAAGGTGATGCGTTTCGACGTGCATTTTCGAGGAAATTACTTCGATAATCCCGATGCCAGATCAATGGCTTTTACAATTGACTTCGGATTTCACTTTTAGTTAATGATTTAAAGGTCAGAATTAACTATATTTGCACCCCTTAATTTTAATGAAAAGAATAAAGAAAATGTCTGATACTTTTGATGTAATGATCGAAATCCCAAAAGGGAGTAGAAATAAATACGAATATGATTTTAAATTGAAGAAGGTCCGTTATGACAGGATGATCTTCTCTTCGATGATGTATCCTGCAGATTACGGTTTTATCCCTAACACGTTGGCACTTGACGAAGACCCGCTGGATGTGCTTGTACTTGTTTCTGAGCCTACATTCCCGGGGATCGTTATGGAAGTAAAGCCAATTGGTGTTTTTCATATGGCCGATGAAAAAGGACCGGATGAAAAGATCATCTGTGTACCGGTTTCAGATCCTATCTGGAATAGATTGAACGATCTTAAAGAATTGAATGGTCACATGATCAAGGAGATCGAGCATTTCTTTAAAGTATATAAGGACCTTGAAAAGAAAAAGGTAGATACCGGTGATTTTGGTGATGCTGAATGAAGCAAGAGAGATCATTAAGACAATGTGTGGAGCGATTTGAGAACTATGATGGTGATAAATCACGCTTCGGTATATAATTCTAAATATTTTCCATATCTATTGATATATTAAAAGCAATAACCTTAAAAAGTTATTGCTTTTTTAATTGTTGCTGAATTTACTACATTAGCGGGCATTAATAAATAATTAACAAATTAACCTAGCTAAAATATGGAAGCAATAATGATTTATATGCCTGCTGCGCTGGCAATAATCGGACTCATTTATATGTGGGTCAAAAGATCCTGGGTGATGAAACAGGATTCTGGCGACGGAAAAATGAAAGAAATTTCAGCTCACATCTACGAAGGCGCGCTGGCCTTTCTTAATGCAGAATATAAATTATTGACTTTTTTTGTGATCGGTGCCAGTATTGCATTAGCCGCGATCGCTTACTTTGTTCCAACTACCCATTATTTAATTATTGTTGCATTTATCTTTGGAGCCTTCTTTTCTGCACTTGCAGGAAATATGGGGATGAAGATCGCTACCCAGACTAACGTAAGAACTACCCAGGCAGCCAGAACCAGCTTGCCTAAAGCATTGAATGTGTCTTTTGGAGGAGGAACCGTTATGGGACTTGGGGTCGCCGGTTTGGCCGTATTAGGGCTAACCGGGTTCTTTATCTTTTTCTTTAATTATTTTATGGGTGGAGAATGGACTAATACTGAACAAATGACGGTAGTGCTGGAAACACTCGCCGGGTTCTCCCTGGGAGCTGAATCTATTGCGCTTTTTGCCCGTGTTGGTGGAGGTATTTATACCAAGGCGGCAGATGTTGGAGCCGACCTTGTGGGGAAAGTGGAAGCGGGAATCCCTGAAGATGATCCTCGTAACCCTGCAACCATTGCAGATAACGTGGGAGATAATGTGGGTGATGTTGCGGGAATGGGAGCCGACCTTTTTGGTAGTTATGTAGCTACCGTTCTGGCCGCGATGGTACTTGGGAATTATATCATAAAGGACATGGGAGGAGATATTACTTCTGAAGGTTTTGGAGGTATAGGCCCAATTCTTCTACCCATGGCAATTGCCGGTGTTGGAATTATAATTTCGATCATTGGTACTTTATTGGTGAGAATTAAATCTAATGACGCTAAAGAATCTGAGGTGCAAAAAGCACTGAACATTGGTAACTGGGTTTCGATAGCTTTGGTGGCTGTAGCCAGTTACTTTTTAGTAACCTGGATGTTACCATCAGAACCTATGACCATGGGATTTTTTGTTGGCGGCAGAGATGGATTTGAAATGATGGAGATAGGAGCTATTCGGGTATTCTACGCAACCCTTGTAGGTATTATCGTTGGTGGAGTGATCTCGGCGGTTACTGAATATTATACTGGTCTTGGTAAAAAACCGGTGATGAGCATTGTACAAAACTCAAGTACAGGAGCCGCTACCAATATTATCGCCGGACTTTCAACCGGAATGATCTCAACTTTCTATTCCATTCTATTATTTGCAGTAGCGATCTGGGCATCTTACGCTTTCGCAGGCTTCTATGGCGTTGCATTGGCTGCTTCAGCGATGATGGCAACAACCGCAATGCAATTGGCTATAGATGCTTTCGGACCCATTGCAGATAACGCCGGAGGTATTGCTGAAATGAGCGAATTACCTTCAGAAGTGCGTGAAAGAACAGATATTCTGGATTCCGTAGGAAATACTACCGCGGCAACCGGAAAAGGTTTTGCCATCGCATCTGCTGCTTTGACTTCATTAGCACTGTTTGCTGCTTATGTAACCTTTACCGGAATAGATGGAATTAATATCTTCAAAGCTCCCGTGCTGGCGATGCTTTTTATAGGCGGTATGGTGCCTGTTGTATTTTCAGCCCTTGCAATGAGTTCAGTAGGAAAGGCTGCTATGCAAATGGTAAGGGAAGTAAGAAGACAGTTCAAGGATATTCCCGGAATTATGGAAGGGACTGCCAAGCCTGAATATGATAAATGTGTAGCTATTTCAACAGAAGCTGCGCTTAGAGAAATGTTATTGCCTGGAGTTATCACTATTGGATTCCCAATTTTGATCGCTTTCTTGCCAAAGTTATTCGGATACGAAAATGTTCTTATCGCTGAAATGCTCGGTGGTTATATGGCCGGTGTAACGGTTAGTGGTGTATTATGGGCTATTTTCCAGAACAATGCCGGGGGTGCCTGGGATAATGCAAAGAAATCTTTTGAAGCCGGTGTGATGATCAATGGTGAAATGACCTATAAAGGATCTGATGCTCACAAGGCAGCAGTTACCGGAGATACAGTGGGAGATCCCTTCAAGGATACTTCAGGACCTTCCATGAATATCCTTATAAAGCTTACCTGTTTGATCGGACTTGTGATCGCTCCAATTCTTGGAGGTCATACTGAAGGAGATATTCCTCATCAGGAAGAAACATCGGCTATCTATAATTCTGAAAATGATTCAAAGATAATTTCCAAGGAAATTAAAATGGAAAAGAAAACTGAGGATGATTTAGTAACTGCTAATGTTGTGGTTACGAAAATGGAAAGTGGAGAAGAAGTTACTGAGACTTTTGAATTTGAGGGGACAGAAGCTGAAGTAAGAAAAAAGGTTGAGAATATAAAATAATACTTTTATTGCAATTAATGAAAACCTCCGCAATGTAGCGGAGGTTTTTTTATGCAATAGGAAATTTCATAACTCCCGTTTGTTCCATTTCAGAAAGGTTCTCTTTAAGAGTATGTTTGTGCTTAAGAAAGAGCTCTCTTACACCAGCATGACTTGTTTTAGAAAGGTATTTCTTATATTTTCTATAACTTTTTAATTCTCGATCCTGAATATCCGCATAACGATGATGCATTTTATATTTTAAATAATGCTTAGATAATTCGCACTTTTTTCTTTTATAAAACGAAAGAAGTTTAGGATCTTCAATAGGAGAAATTTCCTTTTTTAGTTGTTCGATATGCTGCTCGATTTCCTCCTGGAAAGTTGTTTTTTGATGATACAGCCGGTAATAGAAATTTTTGAGCATCAGGCGCTGCTCATTCCCGAGAGCAATCCTATAGATATAGGCACTTTTTTTGTTGAATACTCTAAGTTTTTCCAGTAACTCTATGGTTTTTTTCTTGTCTGATAAACGCATAACTAAGTCCTCCCAACGAATTGAATTGATTATTCATTTTTATACTTAAAGAATTTAGTTAGAGGTAATAAAGGTAATTTTAGACATGGAAAAAGACTAAGATTTTAACCTAATTAACGGTTTTTTTCTTATCTCAATTATTTTCCGTTTGAAACACATTGTAAAATAAGGCAGTTCAGTTTTTAAAAATATTTGCATTTTCTTAAGAAATGTTTAAAGTTGTTAAAAAGTATCGTTAAACTCGATGTATTCAGCTTTCTATATAAAATATTTTATTGTCTAATTTGTAGATTTACTAAGTAACCTTAAAAATTATAACAATGTCAAAAGATCATGGGCCACATATTAAAAATGATGAGCAATATGAGGAATTAAGGGATAAGGGCATGAGCAAGGAAAAAGCTGCCCGAATTGCAAATGATCCTAATTCTGGTGAAAAAGGAGGCAAGGCAGAGAAATATGAAGAGAGGACCAAGGAAGAGTTGTATAAAAAGGCAAAGGAAATTGGAATTGAAGGTAGAAGTGAAATGACGAAAGACGAGCTAATAAAGGCACTTAGAAACCACTAGTATGAGATCAATCTGGAATGGTTCCATTAGCTTTGGGCTGGTGTCTATCCCCATAAAACTATATTCCGGCTCAGAAGACCGGAAACTTGATCTTGATATGCTTGATAGGAGAGATAATGGGAGAATAAGATATAAAAGGGTTAACGAAGACACGGGCAAGGAGGTTGAATGGAAAGAAATCGTAAAAGGCTTTAAAAAGGACGATGGTTACGTGATCCTGGAAAAAGAGGATTTCGAAAAGGCCAATATGAAAAAAAGCAAAACTATCGATATTGAAGAATTTATTGATGAAAGTGAAGTTGCCGATGTCCTTTTCAAAAAACCTTATTTCCTGGAGCCGCAAAAAGAAGGTGGTAAATCTTATAATTTACTCAGGGATGCGCTTAAAGAAACCGGGAAACTGGGAGTAGCTACCTTTGTAATGCGCCAGAAGGAGCACCTTAGCCTGATTGGGGTTTATAAAAAGGCCCTGGTGTTACACGTGATTCGTTTTGTAGATGAGATAAGGGATCCCGGAGACCTGAAGTTGTCTAAGGCCAGTATTAAGAAAAAAGAGGTGGACATGGCCGTTTCATTGATCGAGCAATACACCACCGATTTCGATTTCAAAAAATATAAGGATGTTTATAACGATCAATTGATGAAGATCATTGATTCTAAAGCTACCGGAAAGAAAGCCAAGGTGGAGAAGTTCGATAGCAAGCCAACCCCTGCAAAAGACCTTATGGCTCAGTTAAAAGCAAGTCTGGATAAAAAGAAAAAAGGTAAAGCTTCCTGATAGATGAGCCTTGAGGATTACATCCGTAAAAGAGATTTTGAAAATACTCCTGAGCCTGGCGCCGAAATTTCAAAAGAAAACTTACATCGCTTTGTAATACAGCGACATCGCGCTAGCAGCCTGCATTATGATTTGCGTCTGGAAATTGACGGAGTTTTAAAAAGCTGGGCAGTTCCTAAAGGCCCTTCGATGAATCCAAAGGATAAAAGGCTGGCGATTCATACGGAGGATCATCCCATTAAGTACTTAAAATTTGAAGGAGAAATTCCTAAGGGTAATTATGGTGCCGGGAAAATGAAGATATGGGATGAAGGTATTTTTGAATCGGCTAATTCTACAGATCTTCTGAAACAGCTTAAATCTGGAAATCTTAAGATCAAATTTTCAGGCAAAAAGATGAAAGGAGAATTTGCCCTCGTTAGAACTAAAAGGGGTGAACAGAAAAATCAATGGCTACTTATAAAGAAAAAGGATAGCTTTTCTACCGATCTTAATTATGATGCTGAAGATCTTATTGAGAAATCAGAACCAAAACAGGCTAAGCTTATAGAACTGGATTTTAAAGATCCGGTTAAACCTATGCTGGCAACGAGTACCAAAGAAATATTTAATGATCCGGATTGGATTTATGAGTTGAAGTGGGATGGGTACCGCCTAATTGCCCATATTAATGAAGGGAAGGTGAGTATCCATTCCCGGAATGGGATTTCGTATAATTCTAAATTCCCTCAACTGGTTAAAGACCTTGAACATATTTCCCATGAAATAATTTTGGATGGTGAGATCGTGGTGGTTGATGAGAATGGCGTTCCAGACTTTCAGAAGTTACAGAACTATGATTCCAATACGAAAGGAGCCTTAAAATTCTATGTTTTTGATATGCTTTTCCTGAATGGACATAGTATGCTTAATTTAAAGCTGCTGGAGCGCAAAAGCTTGATACCGGAAGTTCTGGAAGAAACTGAAATTGCAATTTATTGTGATCATATTGAAGGTATGGGCACAGCCTTCTATCAAAAAGCTATCAACGCAGGCATGGAAGGCGTGATGGCTAAAAAAGCTGATTCTACCTATACTCCGGGATATAGAACCGAACATTGGTTAAAAATTAAAGCTGAAGAAAGTCTGGAAGCCCTTATTTGTGGATATACAGATTCTGAAGGGGCTATTTTTGGCTCCCTGATCCTGGGCGTATTGAGAGATAATGATCTTGTGTATGTAGGGAATTGCGGTACAGGCTTTTCCAATAGAACTCAGAAAGAGTTGTTGGAAAAGATGAAGCCATTGGAGACCGAGAAAATTCCTTTCGAAAAAAAGCCAGCTTTAAAAGGAAGGAAGGCGAATTGGGTAAGTCCGGAATTGGTCTGTGAGGTTACTTTTTCTGAATGGACTAAAGCAGGGAGAATGAGGCATCCTGTTTTTAAAGGATTGCGGGAAGATAAATTTCCTGCTCAGCTGAACAATGATACAAACATTAAAACTGAAGAGGAGGAGACCGTTTCTACTTCAAATTCTCTGGAGGTAGATGGTAAAAATGTGAAATTAACCAATCTCGATAAAGTTTACTGGCCCGAGTCCGGCTTGCGTAAATATGATCTGATAGATTACTATATTAAGGTTTCAGATTATATCTTACCATATTTGAAAGACCGGCCTCAAAATTTACACAGGCATCCAAATGGGATAAATAAGGAAGGATTTTATCAGAAGGACAATGAGGGTTTGATCGAGGATTGGATAGAGACTACCAGGATTCATTCAAAATCTGCCAAAAAAGATATTAAATACCTGCTATGCCAGAATGAAGCAACCTTACTATATATGGCAAACCTGGGTTGTATTGAAATCAATCCCTGGAATTCAAGGGTAGATAACCTAAATAATCCCGATTATGCCGTGATCGACCTGGATCCTTCAGATAAGAACAGTTTTGATGAGGTTATTGAAGTTGCCCTGGTAGCCAAAGATTTGCTTTCTAAAGCCGATATTCCCTCCTATTTAAAGACTTCAGGTTCAAGCGGGCTGCATATTTATTTACCTCTACAGGCAGAATACACTTATGAGGAAGCAAGGGATTTTACCAAATTGCTTTGTTACTTTATTCAGGAAAGCACTCCAGGCCTCACCAGCATGGAACGGGCTGTAAAAAAACGGAAGGATAAGATATATCTTGATTATTTACAAAACCGCCGTGGCCAAACACTGGCTTCAGCCTACTGTGTGAGACCAAAACAAGGGGCTCCGGTTTCAGCACCCCTGGAATGGAAAGAACTGAAGAAAGGATTAAAGATCACCGATTTTAATATTCAGAATATGCCGGAAAGGTTGGAGAAAAAGAAGGACCTGTTTAAAGGTGTTCTGCAGGATAAAATAGATATGGAAAAAGCTTTACAGCGGCTTAATGACTTATAAATATTAAAACTTTTATAAATGTAGGTCCTATTTAGGAGGCTTTTCAGAATATAACCTAAATTGAAAATAAAGCTTCAGTTTTAATGCTCAAACGTCTTAAAAAGCTCCTCGGTAGGTATCGAAATCTGGACCAGATCTATATTGTGCCTTATCGTAGTTATGGTACTTATTCACATTTATACGTAAAAGGCCGTGTTCTGGATAATGAACCTCTTGAGATCGTAAAAGATCAGTCGGTCTACCGAACGATTAAAAATACCTACAAGCAATTTGACAGTTTTGAAATTCCCGATGCAGAAATGGAACTGGTGGTTCCAGATAAAATTAATTTAAAGGCTACTACTGGTGATGAAGGTTATTTTCTTTTTGATAAAACTATTGAGGAAAATTTATCTGAACATGCAAATGAAGAAGGTTGGGTGGGATATAATATACATTTTCGCAGTGAGATCGAACCCAGGACCGAAGTAATTGCAAATCCTGCTAAAGGTGAATTCCTGGTGCCGCAGGTAGATGCTGAATTTGGAGTTATTAGTGATATTGATGATACCATTTTACATACCGGCGTGACTTCATTTTTGAAATGGAGACTGTTGAAAAATAGTTTGCTTACCAACGCCTATAAAAGAATTCCGCTGAAAGATGCACCAGATCTTTATCAAAAACTTCATAAGGGTAAAAGTGGGAAGAATAAAAATCCAATGTTCTATTTGAGCAATAGTCCCTGGAATATGTATGATTATTTAAAGCTATTCCTTGATTATAATAAGTTTCCCAAAGGACCAATTTTGCTTAGAGATCTTAGAACACCTTTCGAAAGTACCTTAAAGCCGGAAAAACCGCATAAACAGAAAGAGATCACAAATATTTTAAAAACCTATCCCGATCTTAAATTTATCCTGATAGGCGACAGTGGTGAACACGATGCAAGTATTTATACTGAAATTGCCGCTCAATTCTCAGACCGTATTCTTGCTATTTATCTGAGAAGTGTAAAGCATAAAAAGAGAATGGAACGGGTAAGAAGTTTAATAGATGAATTTGATACCGTCCCGGTGCTTTTAGCCGAAAATTCTAACCAGGCCGAAGAACATGCCCGGAAAAACGGTTTTATTCAGTAAATTTTTACAAGTAAAAACTAAAAGATCCCGGAATTCCCGGGATCTTTTTAAATATAATATTTGCTGTTTTTTAACTTGGGTCTATACTAGTTCCAACTGCCGCACGCTTACTATTAGGCGCTTTTCTGGGCATGGTTCTAAAAATATGGTCCCATAGCGGAGAGGATACTCCAAAAGCTCTATCTGACTCCCGGTAATGATGAATACTATGATGATGCCATAATATTTTCAAAAAGTTATTAGGTACTTTGAAGGCATGTACCGAGTAATGCACAGCCAGATATCCCGCATAACCGATTAAAAATCCTGCTAAAAATCCAAATACGTAATCTCCTAACACTGCACGGTATATAATAAATAATACTGTTGCGATCACTAAACTAAGCACCGGCGGCATGGCTAACCTTGATTTATCCTTTGGATAATCATGGTGTACCCCATGCATGGTATAGGATAATTTTTGCTTTTTTGGTGTCGTTGCAGGGATATGGTATAAATACCGGTGCATTATGTATTCGATGAAGGTGAAAAAGAAAAGTCCGGCAAGAAACAATCCTACCATTGCAGGGGCCTCAAAACCTTTTTCAATAATTCCATAATAGACCAGAGCCGTTGCAATCACTCCGAAGATGATCAGTGGAAAAGAAATGTGCGTATGCGTTAATTTCTCCAGAATGGGGTTGTCAAATAACTTAGGCGAACCCTTATGTTTTGGTCTTTTTAATTTCGTCGATTCCATATTCAATTCTTTTTAAAAAAGTCCGTGTAACTCCCCATCAATTCGGTTTATGATATCACCAAGATCTTCAGGATTATCTACAAAGTTAATATTATCTACGTCAATTATCAGCAAATTACCTTTGTCATAATTATGAACCCAGGCTTCGTATCGCTCATTCAGTCTGCTTAAGTAATCAATAGAAATAGTGTTTTCGTAATCTCTACCACGACTATGGATTTGCGCTACAAGGTTTGGAATACTGCTTCTTAAATAAATAAGAAGATCCGGTCCCTGCACTACACTTTCCATTAGATCAAATAAAGATTTATAGTTTTCAAAATCCCTATTGGTCATCAGGCCCATCGCATGAAGGTTAGGAGCGAAAATATAAGCATCTTCATAGATCGTTCTATCCTGTATTATCTTCTTTCCACTTTCTCTAATTTGCAAAATCTGTCTGAACCTGCTATTCAAAAAATAGATCTGTAGGTTAAACGACCAACGCTCCATTTTGTTGTAAAAGTCTTCCAGGTAAGGGTTTTCCAGAACATCTTCAAACTGTGGTTCCCATTTATAATGTTTTGCAAGCAATTTAGTTAGAGTGGTCTTTCCTGCACCAATGTTTCCGGCGATGGCTACATGCATAATTTGATTTCTTAGGCTGAATTAAGGAGTGTAAAGATAAAATAATTGAATTAAAAAGGTGCTAATAGAAGAGAGACTCGGCATATTTTTTTACGGCACTTAACAACTCTGCGTTAAAGAATATTAATTAATTGAAATTCAGTATTTTATAAATTTATTTTAAGATAAAATCAAGCATGATGAAAAATTTATTATTTATACTGGGTCTTTTTGTTGGATTTACTTCATTTTCTCAAAATGTATCGGCTGAATCTTTAACTATTACAAATGCAAGGTCTGAAATGAACTATTCCGAAGACCATAATGTTGTTACCGGAAACGGAATAATTACAAAAAGTAGTTTAAAAAGCTTCGAAGAAACCTATAGCAGTTTGAAAAATGCCTTAAACTCAAATGAAAATATTACTATTATCGCAGAACTGGATCATCAGAAAAATGCCGAGAGTGTTGGTCTTGAATTGCCTCCTACCAGAATTATCTTTTTCGGAAATCCAAAGCTTGGAACTCCTTTGATGAATCAGGATCAAAGTATTGGTTTGGATCTTCCTCAAAAGATGTTGGTTTGGGAAAACGCAGAGGGGGAAGTTTATGTTTCTTATAATGACCCATATTTTATTGCTGAAAGACATTCAGTTAATAATACTGACGAAATCTTGAATAAAATAAGTACAGCGTTGGATAATCTTTCTAACGTCGCAACAGGCAATTAGAAAAAATCCTGAATACAGGGTGCGCATTTTGCATAAGTCCAGATGCAGTCAACAAAGTCAGTGAACATATGAAAGAACAGCCCAATAAAGATTATCCTAATGAGTTTGTTCTTAACGAAGATCATCCCGAGTACATAAGCGGTAATGGCAAGTTCAGAATGTAGTGGATGAAACCCGATTCCACAACGATCTGGATCAAAAATGGGATCGGCTAATAGGTGATCAAGATCTACAAGCATGGTGGCAGCAAGAATAAGCCAGTATTTTAGCCAGTTTTCTTTATCGTAAAAATAGGCGATGGCTCCAATTACTAAAAAATGCAGGGAATAATGGACTATCTGTTGGATCACTTCTCTTTATTTGGAGTTACCAGATTCTTCTGAATCATCTTCTCTAAGTAATTTATTCAGTTTTCTTTCCAGCGCAATATACCTTGAAACACCGACTAACAGAAAAAGCACACAGATAAATAAGGAAAGATATCCCACCCACATGAGACTGATTCCCTGATATTCTTTAATTTGAAGTAAGGCCAGTCCGCTAATTAATAAGTAGATGGAGGCTCTTATATAGGAAAGTAAAGTTCGCTCGTTAGCCAGTTTTGTTCTTTCCAGCGCGAGATGCTCACGTACGAGTTTTTCATCAATAATTCTGGTTTTAAACGGATTGTGGAGTTTTACTCTTCTCATAATCAAAAAGGAAAAAATAAGGGGATCACAAATGATGCTGCGATCCAAATGATAAAGTTAAGAGGTGTTCCGAACTTTAAAAAATCTCTGAACCTATAATTTCCGGGAGCATAGACCATGGTATTTACGGGATAGCTTACCGGAGTCATAAAGGTAAGGGAGCAGGCGAACATTACCCCTATTAAAAATGGTTTTTCACTTACCTGCATGGCTGCCGCAAGGCTTATTACTATGGGGGTCATCAAAGCGGCAGCAGCTTTGCTCGAGAGAACATTGGTGGATAAAAATGTAAATAAAAAAATAAGGCTAAGCGTCCATCTGGGATCCATTCCTCCCAGAGATTCATAAATGTACTGCGAAATAATATCAGAGCCACCGGTCTTTTCCAGGGCTTTTCCCATGGAGAGCACTCCTGCGATCATAAATATTACCTTCCATTCAATTGCTTCGTAAGCTTCCTGTGGTTTAAGAATTGTTAATGTGACCAGCAAAAGACTTCCAATCATGGCACTTATCAGGATTGAAGTAATATTGAAAGCTGCTGCGGAAATTACACCGATCACGATCAACAAAGCAGGAATTGCTTTTTTATAATCTACCCGTCTTCCCTGATATTCCGATAGGGTAACTATCAATTTTTCAGAAGTAAGGAGAGAAACTGCTTTTTCCGATGCAAAAAGCAACATCATATCACCTTCTCTCAAAACCACGTGAGAAACATCTTCTGTAATCGTTTCTTTTCGATGTCTAATGGCCAGAACCGAGGCATAATAAGTACTTCTGAAATTTAACTGCGTAATGGATCTTCCGGCAAGCTCAGATCCATAGGGGATCATCACTTCGTAGATCTTTTTTTCTTCATTGTCTGAAGTGCTTTTTGCGGCTAACTTATCGTTCGGTTGTATGTTATGTATATTTTCTTTGTCGCCAATAACTTTCCAGCCCTTTTTAACTTTCAGTTTTGCGAGGTTAACGGGGTCTACCAGTATTCTTATAAGGTCACTTTCCCTTAAAACAGTTTCCCCGTTTATTTCATAAACGCGATAATGTTTTCTTTTAATCCTCAGAATTTGAACTTTATAGTCATTGACCAGTTTTGATTCTGAAATAGACTGATCTACGTCATCACTTTCAGGACTTAGCTCAATTTCTGCCATATATTTTTCCGCCTGCTTTTTTAGTCCGGCGTCTTCAGGCAGATCCCTTTTTGGTAATAATATAGGTCCAACAATAAAGATATACGTCATCCCGATGGTAAGAAGACAAAGTGCGGCCAGGGAGAATTCAAACATTCCGAATGCTTCCGAGCCCAGTTTTTCAGCATAACTACTTACAAGGATGTTTGTAGAGGTTCCAATAAGTGTGCAGGTCCCTCCAAATAATGCTGAAAATGATATTGGAATTAATAATCTTGCCGGACTTATATTAGCTTCCCGGCAAACTAAGAGTGCCACAGGAATCAGGATCGCAACTACGGCAGAATCATTTATGAATGCTGAAAGCACTGCCGCCGTTGTGCTAAGAGATACCAGCGCGAGAAAATAATTTATCTTGGCAATCTTGATAAGTTTGGCACTTAGCCCGTCGATTATCCCCGATTTAAAGACCGCTGCACTTACCACAAACATACAGCCTAAAGTAATTGTTGCCGGGTGGTTAAATCCTGAAAAACCTTCTTCAGGACTTAATACTCCGGAAACGATAAAAAGAGCCATAATGATAATGGAAGTAGTATCTATCGAGAAATAATCGCGCACAAAGAGAATGATCCCTATGATGATTATCGCAACGGTTAGATACAATTCCATACCTTTTTGGTATTATTTCATACTATACGTTAATTTCCTGTGCCATGGCAAATGCAATTAGGTCTGGTAAAGCTTTGGGTGCTTTCGTGCCATTGGAATGCCGAATTATATTTATTGTTTTCCCAGTAGAAATTAGTTCTTTCTTCCGGTTCATTACCAATTTGATTCATGGTTTTGGCATCAAATAACCTTCCGTTCACCATTGTATAAAGTACGGATTCGGAATTTCTAATATCTTCCAATGGGTTCTTTTCAAGAACAATAAGATCAGCCAGTTTTCCTTTTTCTAGCGAACCAATCTCTTTATCCATTCCTATATATTGCGCTCCGTTGATTGTTGCGGTCTTTAATGCTTCCATATTGGTCATTCCTCCCATTTGAAGAAGCCATAATTCCCAGTGCGCCCCTAAACCTTGCAGTTGTCCGTGAGCACCCATATTAACTTTTACACCTTCATCAGCGAGTGCTTTGGCGGTTTTTGATACTAAAATTGGTCCGTTCTCATACTCATCTTCCGGCAATTTGGTTCTGTGTCTGGCTCTTGAATCTACCAGTTCTCTGGGGGTAAAGGTTAAAAGACGTTCGTTCTCCCAAACATTGTCTTTATCATAGAATATATATTCACCGTTAATTCCGCCGTAATTTACAATGAGGGTAGGAGTGTAGCCGGTATTGGAGGTTCCCCAGAGACTCAGCACATCTTTATAAACCGGAGCAACCGGAATATTGTGTTCAATGCCGGTGTGGCCGTCAACGATCATATTCATATTGTGGAAAAAAGTAGAGCCTCCTTCCGGAACTACATTCATATTCAATTCTTTTGCGGCTAAAAGCACCTGCTGCCTTTGCTCTCGCCTTGGCTGGTTATAACTTTTTACTGAAGTTGCCCCAAAGGCTTTCGTTCTTCTAATTGCAGACCTTGCATCTTCTAGGCTATTGATCTCTGCCTTAAAATCCCCATCGGCACCATAAAGGATGATTCCTGTAGAATATAATCTGGGTCCAACCATATCTCCACTTTTTATAAGTTCCGCAATTCCGAATATAGTTTCACTTAAAGCGGAAGGATCATGGGCGGTAGTAACTCCAAAAGCAAGATTGGCGTAAGAAGGCCAGTGTTTTTTTGGTGTAAGGCCATACCTGAAAGCTCCCATGTGAGCATGTGAGTCTACTATTCCTGGCATAATAGTTTTTCCGGAGACATCATAAACTTTAGCCGAATTTGGAATATTCACATCTTCTGAATTTCCAATAGCTTCAATTTTGTTCTCTTTAATTAAAATACTTCCATTTTCAATCACCTTGTCACCGTCCATAGTGATTATCCTTGCATTAGTAAATGCGATCATACCCTCAGGGATATCCGTCTTGATCTCAAGGCCAACTCTGATCCCTTTTTCGGTAACCGGTGGAATGGAATCCGGTGAATTTTTTAGGAAGGTGAACTTTTGCTCAATATCATTAGTGAAATATTCATCTCCCAGGGTCCAGTGTATTTTTTCACTGTTTTTGGACCAGTGTAAATTGATTCCTGCGTCTTTCGTAACTACTGTAACCGGTAATGATTTTGAATCTGGAGTAAGCTCAATTTCCTTTCCTGTTAAAGCGAAGGGTGCTACATAGGCTTTATGTAAATTGCTGAAAAGTATCCATTTATTATCCGGACTCGGAAGGATTCTATTAGCGTATTTTGAATTTATATGAGTTCTTTCATCCTTGCCATTTAGATCAACACTTTTAAGTTTTTTGGTGATATCTCCGAAAAAATAACCTCCGGTTTGATAGAAAACTCTGGAGTCATCTACATTGAATTCCGGAAAGCTTCCTTCCTTCGCAATTCGCTTAATTTCTTTTCCCGAAGCGGTCATGGTGTAAATCCCCGGTTCTTTGGTGAAGGTTTGTCCCTGATCTGAATTTCCGCTCTCTTTAGAGAAAACAATCATTTTCCCATCACTGGAATAGGAAGGATTCCTGTAAATACCTTTTTCTTTGGTAATTGTTTCTGAAGATCCACCAGAAAGAGAAACTTTTCTTATTTCACCTAGATCCATGTCATCCCAGCTTACATAAATAATATGTTTCCCATCGGGAGAAAATGAAGGTTCAAATTCAAAATCCTTCGAACTGGTAATTCGTTGAGGTTTGCCACTGGGCAAGGATTTTTTCCAAAGAAAGCCAACCGCATTAAATACAAGGGTTTTACCATCTGGAGAAGTTACGGCATGACGAATTACTTTTGGATTGAATTTTTCTTTATAAACCTCATGATCTGTTTGCAGGGTTTCTGCGATCTTAATTTCATTGGTCACCTGAAAAGGGATGTCAGAAACTTCATAACTATCAATATTAATTCTGTTGATCTTTCCGTTGGCCCAGAATACCAGTTCTTTATTATTAGGCATCCAGCTGAAGTTAGGATACACTCCAAAAATGGCCCATGCTTCCTGCTGATCCTTATTTAATTTATCAAAAACAGGCCATTCTTCTCCTGTTTCCAAATCATGAATAAAAAGCACCGATTTGGTTCGAATACGTTTTACGAAAGCGAGTTTTTTTTCGTCAGGAGAAACTTGAGGACGAGCTGCACCACCAGGTCCTCCGGTAACTGTGATAGTTTCACCAGTCTCGAAATTATATCTTTTGATCACATAGATCTGCTTATTCGGATCTTTGTTGTATTGAAAGTTTCCGCCGGGATACATGTCTTCGCTATAAAAAAGATATTTTCCATCTGAAGTGATGCTTGGTTCGTTCACATCCTGCTGATCGTTCTTGCGCTCCGTTAGCTGTAATCCACCATTGGCGGCAATATGATACTGCCACATTTCACCGGCTCCCAGGGAACGTCCGGAAGTAAAGTGTTTTCTGGCTATCAGGGAATTACCATCAGGAGTCCAAACAGCATTATTTAGTAATCGGAATTTTTCTTCGGTGATCTGTTTCGCATTTTTTCCATTGGAATCCATGATCCAGATATTATCACCTCCCCCGGCATCACTGGTAAAGGATATTTTAGAACCATCTGGACTAAATCTCGGCTGCACTTCCCAGGGGATTCCGGTTCTCAAGATCGTAGCTTTTCCACCTCCAACAGGGATTTTATAAATGTCACCCAAAAGATCGAAAACGATCGTTTTTCCATCTGGGCTAACATCCAGGTTCATCCAGGTTCCTTCGTCAGTATTGAGTTCTAAAGTTTGGAATTTCCAGTCATCAGGATAAGGATTGGAAACATCCCATTTATCTTCTTCTTTTTTTGTCGTCTTTTTGAGCAAATGCTGCATTGAAGCAAATGAGGAATGGAATATAAGTAAAAATACCTTTGAGGATTTTTGCATGATTGAGTAGTTTATTATTTTTAAATATACAGTATCTTTCTATTAGGTGAAAGATACTATTTTTAAAATTACTAAACTCTCTATTAGTTAGTTAGAAAGGAAGTTTTTCCAGATCTACGTTTCCTCCTGAAATTATAATACCAACTTTTTTATTCCTGAAGCGCTCTTTTTCTTTGATTATTGCTGCTAATGGAACTGCACTGGATGGTTCTACCACGATCTTCATTCGTTCCCAGATTAGTCTTAAAGCAGTTTTTATATCTTCTTCTGAAACTCTTATTATCTCATCTACATTTTCTAGAATAATGGGAAAATTTATATCTCCCAGTTGAGTTTTTAATCCATCTGCCATAGTATTAGCCGTTTCATTTGTTTCAATTTTTCCACTCTTCAAGGAACGCCAGGCATCGTCTGCCTCCATCGGCTCACCTCCAATACATTTGCAGTTTTTCCCGAAGTGCTTAACGGCCAGAGCAGTTCCTGCGATTAGTCCGCCTCCTCCAACCGGACAAACTATAAAATCGAGATCAGGATAATCCTGAAGTAATTCCATAGCGGCAGTACCCTGTCCTAAAATAACATCTAAATCATTTGAAGGATGTATAAAAGTTGCTCCTGTTCTTTCTGAATTCTATTTGCCGTATCCTCCCGATCTTTTATTGTTGAAGGGCATTCGGTTATTTTTCCTTTATAAGTTCTTACGGCTGCCTTTTTAACTTCTGGAGCAGTATCTGGCATTACTATATAGGCCGGGACATTCAGGCTTTTGGCAGCAAGGGAAAGAGCCTGGGCAAAATTCCCGGAAGAGTGAGTAACCACACCTTTTGCTTTCTTTTCTTCGGAAAGATTTAAAATTGCATTGGTGGCACCACGCATTTTAAAAGCTCCCATTTTTTGAAAGTTTTCGCACTTAAACCATAAACTAGCCTCCACAATTTCATTTATGAGAGTGGAACTTAAAATAGGTGTTCGATGAATGTGGGGTTCAACTCTTTGTAAAACCTTTTCTAAATGGGATTTTTCAATTTCCAAAATTTGCAAGTTTGGAGTGAAATTAAAAATTCCCCGGGAAATCGGGGAATTTTTAATTTTTATTCTTCAATTGGAACTGTAAGCATGGGAATTTCCGCTTTTTTGATAAGCTCCATAGATACATTTTCCTGTAAAAGATTATGAAGGAAACTATGTTTATGTGTTCCAACTATAAGAAGATCTATTTTAAGTTTCTGAGCTTCTTCTAAAACTGTTTCTACCGTAGACCCCTGGATTAACAAAGCTTCCGCCTTTATATCTTCACTTAAAAAATTTTTACAGACTTCCTGAAGATTATGATGTTCTTCACGATATTCTTCAGCTTTAATATCCCGGATGTATTGAGGTCCCGGTTCGTAACCTACAAAGTCAGGTTCAGGATCTGCAACGTGCAATACCCACACTTTTGATCCGAATTTCTGAGCAAGTAAATCGGCATAAACCATTAGTTCCCCAATACTGTCATTAAAATCAACAGCCACCATGATATTTTTAAATGCATCCATCTATAAAAATTTTAATTATCAATAACCTCTGTCTATCTCTACCTTGTTTTTCAGAGGTTCTTCTTCTTTCATTCTATCGTAATTTTCTGCGATTTGAGGTACCACAGATTCTGGCTTGGTTAAACTCGCGATATGGGGTGTAATATTAATCTTTGAGTGCTCCCAAAATGGATGCTCATCCGGTAATGGTTCTTCTCTGAAAACATCTAATGAAGCTCCCGCGAGATGACCATTATCTATCATTTCCATAAGATCATGTTCTACCAGGTGTTCTCCTCGAGCAACATTTATAATATAAGCTTCTTCAGGCAACATATCAAATAAGTCTGCATTTAGAATATTTTCAGTGTCCTCAGTTAAAGGTAGTAAACAAACCAGAATTTCAGAATTCTGAAGGAATTCTTCTAACTGATCTTTCCCATGAAAACTGGTTACATTATCACAACTTTTCTCGGTTTTAGACCAACCATATACCTGGAAAAAGTTTTTATGAAGTTTATCAGCCACCGCGTTACCCAGAACTCCTAATCCCATAATTCCAACTTTGGTATTCTGTGGTCTTTTATACTGAAATTGATCCCATTCCTTTTCTTTCTGACATTTTACATAATGATGCAGGCCTCGTATATGATTCATTACCTGACTCAATACAAAATCTCCCATATCTTCAGTAAGGGTGTCGTCTACGACTTTCGTAACCTTGATATTTTCAGGTAAGGCATCATCACTTAATATATGATCTACTCCCGCACCCATACTTGCAATAACTTTAAGGTTTGGATAGTTCTTGAATAATCCCCGTGGGTGATTCCATGAAAGAGCAAATTCTACCTCTTCCTTATCATGATCCTCGGGATAGACATACACATTCATTCCCGGGTGCTGATTCTTCAATGCTTTTACCCAATTTTCCGGATCTCTACCCGGACTTACAATTAAAACTGACATAATTTTTCTTTTTCTTTTAGCTCACAAAGGCACTGTAACCGGTAATGGCTCGGCCTACTATAAGCGAATTAATTTCTTTTGTTCCTTCATAACTATATATAGCCTCGGCATCTGCCACAAAACGGGCTACATCGTATTCTAATAAAATTCCATTTCCACCAAGCACTTCACGGGCACGACTCACGACATCTCTCATGCGCATGCTGCAATATACTTTTGCCAGGCTGGCATGCTCATCTGTAAGAAGTTCCTGATCCTGCATTTCTGAAAGTCTGAAAACCAGTGTTTGCATTGCAGTTAAATTCGAAAGCATTTCCACTAAATGATTCTGGATCAATTGGAAAGAAGCAATTGGTCTTCCAAATTGTTCTCTTTTTTTAGTGTATTTTAAAGCGCTTTCGTAGGCTCCTCTGGCACATCCAACTGCCTGCCAGGCAACTCCGGCTCTCGTCATTCTTAGAACATTGGCCGTGTCTTTAAAGGAGTTAGCATTCTGAAGCCTGTCGCTTTCCGGAATTTTACAATCTGTCAAAGTAATAATGGCATTCTGAACAATTCTCAGGGCCATTTTATCTTTGATCTTTTCGGTTTTGAAACCTGGATTTTCTTTTCTCACCAAAAATCCTTTTACCTGGTTAGAATCAAGATCTCTTGCCCAGATGATCGTAACATCGGCAAAAGTGGCATTTCCAATCCATTTCTTCTGACCGTTAAGAACCCAATTCTCACCATCAAATTTACAGGTGGTTTCGAGTCCGCCGGCAACACCGGAACCCACATTTGGTTCTGTAAGACCAAAGGCTCCGATCTTTTCCATCTTTTGCATCTGTGGGAGCCATTCCTGTTTCTGTTCCTCGCTTCCGCATAAATAAATAGAGCCCATGGCTAAACCGCTGTGGACTCCAAAAAATGTGGAAATTGAAACATCAACCCTGGCGATCTCCTGAGCGATGATACCCTCCATTAAGAACGGTAAATTGGGACAGCCATATCCTTCATAAGGCACCCCCACAATATTAAGCTTGCTGAATTTTTCTATGACCTCGAATGGGAACTGATCTTTTTTCCAGTATTCATTTACCAAAGGTTTAATTTCATCTTCCATAAAATTGCGCACCTTTAGCTGAATTTCCCGTTGTTGTTCGGTCAATTTCAGGTCCAGATTATAAAAATCACCATCGATGGGAGGGAGGTCGTGCTGGCCTTTTTTGCGTTTCGTTTTTAACATTTTCATCAAACCGGCCAGTTGACGGTCGTCTAATTTTCCTAAAGTCTTCATAGCATCTGCCAGATCAATTTTTTTATTGATTTGGGCTAATTGATCCATGTCAACCGACTTTAGTAGGTTGATCGTGTTTCTAACTTTTTTGAATAAAGACATAGGAAAACCGGTTGGTGAGTATTAAAAGTAGGAATTAATAAAGCTCGCCGCTGTTAAGGTTTTCCGAACAAATGATAAAAAAAGCCACGCATTTGCGTGGCTTCATATTCTTATATCGATATAGAATTAATCGTTTAGCGAAATAGCTTCTTTCACCTTATCCACATAATCCAGTTTCTCCCAGGTGAAAAGTTCTACTTCTCTGGTAATTTTTCCTTTATAAGGGCTTTCAAAAACCTTGGTGATCTTGCGTGGTTCTTTTCCCATATGCCCATATGCAGCAGTCTCTCTGTAAATAGGATTTCTAAGCTTCAGTCGGTCTTCGATGGCTGCAGGTCGCATATCAAATATATCTTTAACCTTTGCAGCGATCTGGCCATCACTTAGATCTGTATTTTTCTTTCCGTAAGTATAAACCGAAATGGAAGTTGGTTCAACAACTCCAATAGCATAAGAGACCTGCACAAGAATTTCTGGAGCCACGCCTGCGGCTACCAAATTTTTAGCAATGTGCCTGGAAGCGTACGCAGCAGAACGGTCTACTTTCGATGGATCCTTTCCTGAAAATGCACCACCTCCGTGAGCTCCTTTTCCGCCATAAGTATCTACGATGATTTTTCTACCGGTAAGTCCGGCATCGCCATGAGGCCCGCCAATTACAAATTTTCCGGTTGGGTTGATATGATAAACGATATCGTCATTGAACAATTTCTGAACATATTCCGGTAATTGTTCTTTTACCCTTGGGATCAGAATTTCAAGAATATCTTTCTTGATCTTGGCGAGCATCTTATCATCGTCTCCGTCAAAATCATCATGCTGAGTAGAAACCACGATCGCCACAATTCTTTGCGGAACATTATCGTCACTGTACTCGATGGTCACCTGACTTTTAGAATCTGGTCTCAGGTATTCAATTTCCTTTCCTTCGCGTCTAAGTTTTGCAAGTTCGATCAGGATCTTATGAGAAATATCAAGCGCAAGGGGCATGTAGTTTTCAGTCTCATTGGTAGCGTACCCAAACATCATTCCCTGGTCACCAGCTCCCTGCTCTTCTTTGTTTCCGCGGTCTACCCCCTGGTAGATATCCTGGGATTGCTCATGGATCAAAGAAATAACCCCACAGGAATCACCGCTAAATTTATAGGCCCCTTTAGTATAACCAATATCATTGATCACGTCTCTGGCGATATTCTGTACGTCTAAATATGTATTACTTCTAACTTCACCTGCAAGCACTACCTGTCCCGTTGTTACCATGGTTTCGCAGGCAACTTTAGACTCTTCGTCAAACGCAAGGAAATTATCTAATAAAGCATCACTAATCTGATCTGCAATTTTATCTGGGTGCCCTTCAGAAACACTTTCCGAAGTAAATAAATAAGCCATTCAATTACTTTTTAAGTTTATAAGAATGGAAAAATTTGACGTGAAGAGCTAAGTGGAGTGTAGTAAACATTCTGCTTTAGCATTTTAAAATACCTTTTTCAAAGTATAATAGGGTTGCAATCAGTCAAATCTATCCCTTTCAATATGTTGGGTACAAATGTATAAAATTTCAACTCATGGCAAATGTATTTAACGTCAATTTATCCAATTTCAAATTATTATATACTTTGTTCAATCTGGACTTGGAGTTTAATTAGAATTTTTTTGGGCGTTGCGCTGCGCCAAAACTGGCTTGCGCCGGGCTTTCGCGGCTCGCTTCCCCCACCTCCCTTGAGGGAGGTCGGAATTTCGAAATAGAAATTCCGGGTGGGTGGAGGGTGGGGGAGAGCTCAAACAACCGTTCAATCCCTAACGCAATTAATTGGTTTTCAGATAAATCAAAAAATTCGCAGAATAATTCCGGAATATTCAGAAAAAGGCCCGGAAAAAATAAATTTCAATAATTTTCACCTAAAGACTTGGAAATTAAAAATTTCCGTGCATATCTTTGTAATTCAGAAAACGAAAAAATGATCAGAACAATTTGCAATATGATGTGTATGATGCCGGAGACCTCCGCAGCGCACTCTATTGCATAAACTGAAAAGGATATAAATGCAAAAAGCCGCTGCCAATCGCAGCGGCTTTTTTTGTACCCGAATTTTTGTAACACTAAGCGCAGTCGAAGTGTGGAATTAAAACATAACGTCATCCTGAACTTGTTTCAGGATCTCTTGAGAAGCTGAAACGAGTTCAGCTTGACGCAAAAATCAACTAATTGTCTAAAGAACGAAAAATGAAAACTCAAGTAATAGCAAATATGATCATGTGTATGGAGATGATGTGTATGTGTCGTATGGAACGCTATTGCCAAAACTTGAGAATTTAAATTAGTTATAAAGTTCAATTCAAAAAGTCCCCCTGGTAATAGCAAATCAGGGGGACTTTTTTATTAATCGAAATTCAACATTAAAAAATTATATTATGA
Organism: uncultured Flavobacteriaceae bacterium; assembly: GCA_963779835.1. GTDB lineage: Bacteria > Bacteroidota > Bacteroidia > Flavobacteriales > Flavobacteriaceae > Christiangramia. The sequence continues at coordinate 33,616 of CAVZZT010000014.1, read as the reverse complement.
GTACTAAAAATTTTTCAACGAAAGCATTGCATGCAGGACACGATGTTTCACAGAACGGCGGAACCAGAGCAGTTCCAATTTATCAAACAACTTCTTACGTTTTTAATAATTCAGATCACGCGGCAAATCTATTTTCTCTAGCCGAGCCCGGATTTATTTATACCCGGATCAATAATCCAACCCTGGATATTCTTGAGCAACGATTAGCTGCTCTTGAAGGTGGGATCGCGGCAGTGGTAACTGCATCGGGCACAGCGGCAACAAATACAGCGCTGCTTACTTTACTAAAAGCAGGAGATCATATTGTATCGTCAAGCAGTTTGTACGGCGGAACCTATAATCTTTTCAAGAATACTCTGCCAAGATTTGGTATTACCACCACCTTTGTAGATCCTTCAGATCCTGAAAACTTTAAGAAAGCAGCAAAAGAAAATACAAGAGTTTTCTTTGCAGAATCGGTAGGAAACCCAAAACTGGATGTGTTGGACCTTAAAGGAATTTCTAAGGAAGCTAAGGCTTTTAAAGTTCCCTTCATCGTAGATAATACGGTTGCCACGCCATATCTGCTGAACCCCATAGAATATGGGGCTGACATTGTAATCCACTCACTTACAAAATACATCAACGGAAATGGAACTACACTTGGCGGAGTGATCATCGATGCCGGTAATTTCGACTGGGCTAACGGCAAATTTCCAGAATTTACCGAGCCATCTCCGGGTTATCATGGACTGGTTTATCATGAAGCTCTGGAGGAAGCAGCTTTTATCGCCAAGGTTAGGATTGAAGGATTAAGGGATCATGGAGCGGCGCTAAGTCCCTTCAATGCCTTCCAGATCATTCAGGGACTCGAAACTTTGAAAATTCGAATTAAAGAACATAGTAAAAATGCCCTGGAATTAGCAAAATGGCTTCAAGAACAGGAAGAAGTAGAATGGGTAAATTATCCAGGTCTGGAGTCCAGTAAATACCACAAACTAGCTAAGGAATATCTTCCTGAAGGTCAAAGCGGATTGGTGACCTTTGGAGTAAAAGGAGGCTATGAAGCTGCCAAAACGGTAGTAGACGAATCTAAAGTCTTTTCACTTCTGGCAAATATCGGCGACACAAAATCTCTGATCATTCATCCGGCGAGTACCACGCATCAGCAGTTAACAGAGGAAGAGCAGGCTTCAACGGGAGTGACTCCAGATCTTATTAGACTTTCGGTTGGTCTTGAAGATGTGGATGATCTTAAAGAACGATTTAAAGGAAGCCTTCTCGCAAATTAAAAAGAGATCATTGGTTTAAAATGTTGGTTTGGTTAATCAATCCGGGAAAAGTCTGTCTGGCTTTTCCCGGATTAAACTAAAAGAAATGCTTGAAGAGATAAAAATAGAAGACTTTAAAAATTCCGCGGGAACGGTACAGGATATTCACCTGAGCTACCAGTTTTTCGGAAAAAAGCCTTCCGAGGCTCCAATTATTCTGGTGAATCACGCGCTAACGGGCAACTCTTTGGTAACCGGTAGTGAAGGCTGGTGGAAGGACCTTATCGGAAAAAATAAATGTATCGATATTGACCATTTTTGTGTGCTTGCTTTTAATATTCCGGGAAATGGATTTAAAGGCCACGAAGATCAGTTCTTCGATAATTATAAGGAATTCAGGTTAAGAGATATCGCGGAGATCCAGGCTTTTGGCTTTGGAAAAACTTAATGTTACGAAAAGCTTTTTGCGATCATAGGTGGTAGTATTGGAGGCGCTCTGGCCTGGGAACTTGCTGTTCAAAAACCTAACTTGGCAGAACATGTGATTCCGATTGCTTCAGATTATAAATCTACAGACTGGCTGGTGGCCAATTGCAGGATTCAGGACCATATTCTGAATAATTCTTCAGACCCTGTGCACGATGCCAGAATGCATGCGATGACCTTTTATCGAACGCCACAGTCTCTTGCTCAAAAATTCGAAGGCAAGAGGAATAGGGAAAACCAGGCTTATGAAGTAGAGAACTGGCTTTTGCATCATGGTGAAAAATTAAAGAACAGATTTACGCTGCCTTCTTATAAACTGATGAACCATTTGCTCACCACCATAGATATTAGCGACGGCTCCGGGAATTATCTGGAGGCGGCAAGCAGGATCAAAGGAGATATCCATATAGTAACGGTAAATTCAGACCTGTTTTTCCTGGCGGAAGAAAACTGGAACAGTTACGTGGAACTTTCCTTGTTAAAGCCAAATATCAGCATACATGAGATTAGATCGATTCATGGTCATGATGCTTTTCTGATCGAAACAGATCAGCTAAACAGATTTTTAAAACCAATTTTTAAAAGGTCAGAACAGAAAATAAATGGTAAATCATCTCGGTCTGTTTTTACCGGATAGCAATATTTGGAGGTGCCAGTAAAAAGAAAATCAGAATGGGACAATTAGAAGAAGTAAAATTAAACAAGGAGGCGAAAGTCTCACACGGGAATGAAAATTTCGAGACCATAGCCGTTAGGACCCAGAGTGCGAGAACTCAATTTCAGGAGCACTCAGTTCCGTTATACCTAACCTCGAGTTATGTCTTTGAAGATTCAGAAGATATGAGGGCGAGTTTTGCAGAGGAGAAAGAGCGCAATATTTACAGTAGGTTTTCCAATCCAAATACCTCTGAATTTGTAGAAAAAGTGGCAAAGATGGAGGGAGCGGAAGCTGGTTATGCATTCGCTACGGGAATGGCCGCTGTATTTTCGACTTTAGCGGCTTTGCTGAATAGTGGAGATCATATAGTTGCGGCAAGATCTGTCTTTGGCTCTACCCATGGCTTGTTTACAAAGTATTTTCCGAAATGGAATATTTCACATTCTTATTTCGATGTGAATGAACCGGAAACGATCGAAAGCCTTATCAAACCTGAAACCAAAATTCTTTTTGCAGAATCTCCAACGAATCCTGGAGTAGATATTCTGGACCTTGAACATCTGGGTGAAATTGCTAGAAAACATAGTCTTATTTTGATCATTGATAATTGTTTTGCGACGCCCATATATTCAGAACCCTATAAAATTTGGAGCAGATCTGGTAATACATTCAGCCACCAAGTTAATAGACGGTCAGGGTAGGGTTCTTGGAGGGAGTTACCGTAGGACGGGAAGATCTTGGTTAGGGAGATTTATTTGTTTCAGCAGAAATACCGGGCCGGCGCTTTCACCATTTAATGCCTGGGTGCTTTCAAAAAGCCTGGAAACATTATCGGTTCGGTTAGAAAAGCATTGTGAAAATGCATTAAAGGTGGCTGAATTTCTTGAAGACAAAGTTCAAACGGAGAATGTGAAATATCCATTCTTAAAATCTCATCCGCAATATGAAGTTGCGAAAAGGCAGATGAGACTTGGAGGTAATGTGGTTGCTTTTCAGATCGACGGAGGAATAGAAGCAGGCCGTAGGTTTATCAATAATCTGAAGTTGTGTTCCCGGTCTGCAAATCTTGGAGATACGCGAACTATAGTTACGCATCCGGCTTCTACAACTCATAGTAAGCTGAGCGAGAATGAACGTCTGGAAGCAGGAATTAGTGACGGACTTGTAAGGATATCGGTTGGCCTGGAACATATAGATGATATAATTAAGGATTTAAAAAACGCATTGAACAATTAGAGAAAGCAAAGGGAATATTTTTATATTCGTCCTATGCTTTCCAAAAAGACCAAGTACGGAATTAAGGCGCTGGCGTATATCGCCAGGAAGAAGGACAGGAAACCGGTCCAGGCTTCAGAAATCTCAGAAAGTGAGAATATTTCGCAGAAGTTTCTCGAAAGTATCTTACTGGAGTTGAGAAAATCGGGATTTCTGGGATCCAAAAAAGGTAAGGGTGGAGGTTATTATCTTATTAAAGAACCAGATGAAATTAGAATGACCGCTGTTATCCGGGTTTTAGAAGGACCCATCGCGATGGTTCCCTGTGTAAGCCTTAATTATTATGAGAAATGTGATGATTGCCCAGATGAGAATACCTGTTCAGTTCATAAGCTGATGATCCAGGTTCGGGACGCTTCACTTGATGTACTTGGTGAAAACACTTTAGAAGATATTGCTTTTACGCAATCATCATAAGTGTTAAAATAAGAATTTTATATAGGAAATAATTGGTGTTTAAAGGAGCGAAGTCTAGTTTTGTCTAAAACCTAGTAAACCGATAGGATTATAGTTTTTAATGAAGAGAATATGTTGATGTTACTGAATCATACAAACCCAAAAAACACGTATAAAAAGGACAAAACAACGGAGCGCCCCGTTCGAAGTATTTTGAAAACGATTAGTTGGCGAATTGTTGGAACTATAGATACTATAATTATATCATGGTTACTTACAGGGCAAATAGAAACTGCTCTGGCGATTGGTTCAGTCGAACTGGTAACTAAAATGATCCTGTATTTTGGGCATGAAAGGATTTGGAATCTAATACCATATGGAAAAGAATAATTATGAAAAAGTTTAGAGATACAGAGTTGAAAAAACTGAATAGTCAGTTGCGTGGGGTAGCGCCTTCAGAAATTATTCAGTGGGTATTAGCATCCGGTGAAAATCCGGTAGTTACCACGAATTTCAGGCCCTATGAGGCGGCAATTTTGCATGCCTGTACCCAGGTTGATAAGCTTATTAAAGTTATCTGGTGCGATACTGGCTATAATACACTACCCACTTATAAACACGCCAAATTTCTGATAGATCATTTAGATCTTAATGTTAAGCTGTACACCCCAAAAGAAACTGCGGCATATAGGGATGCTTTCTTTAATGGCATTCCTGGAGTTGATTCTCCAGAGCATGCAGAGTTTACCAGGCAGGTAAAACTGGAGCCATTTCAACGCGCTATGGCGGAGCAGAATCCCGATGTATGGTTTACAAATTTGAGAAAAGGACAGACGAATTTTAGAGATAGCATTGATATTTTAAGCTACAGTAAAGATGGGGTTCTAAAAGTAAGTCCGTTTTACCATTGGACAGATGAGAAACTGGATGGGTATTTAAGAGAACACAAATTGCCCAATGAATTCAAATATTTTGACCCGACTAAAGTATTAGATAACCGAGAATGTGGTTTACACGCCTAAAAGTTTATAAATGAGTGCAATATTAGATCAAAATACACTGGAAAGCGAAGCTATTTACATCTTTAGGGAAGTAGTTGCTCAGTTTGAAAATCCGGTACTCTTATTTTCAGGAGGGAAAGATTCTATAACTCTGGTAAGACTGGCGCAGAAAGCCTTCTACCCGGCAAAAATTCCCTTTCCGTTAATGCATATAGATACAGGGCACAATTTTCCGGAAACTATAGAATTTCGGGATCGCCTCGTTGAAGAGCTGGGATTGAACCTGATCGTAAGAAGAGTTCAGGACGATATTGATAAAGGGATTTCTATTGAGGAAAAAGGAAAATATTCCAGCAGAAATTCATTGCAGACCAATACGCTTCTGAATGCCATTGAAGAATTTAAATTCGATGCCTGTATTGGTGGAGCGCGCAGGGATGAAGAAAAGGCCAGGGCCAAAGAACGAATTTTTTCAGTTAGAAATGATTTTGGGGAATGGGATGAGAAAGAATCAACGTCCGGAAGTTTTTGATATGCTGAACGGACGAATCGATATTGGACAGAATGTTAGAGTGTTTCCCATATCAAACTGGACAGAGCTTGATGTATGGAGCTACATAGATTCAGAAAATATTGAAATCCCTTCCATCTATTTCGCTCATGACCGGGAGATTTTTGAAAGGGATGGCTTGATCTGGACCGCTTCAGAATATGTCTATAAAGAAGAGCATGAAACTACTCAAACAAAACGTGTGAGATTCAGAACTGTTGGTGATATTACCTGTACCGCGGCTGTAGAATCTAATGCTGATACTATTCAGAAGATCATTCAGGAGGTGCGAGAATCAGCAATTTCTGAAAGAGGAGCCAGGATCGATGATAAAAGATCTGAAGCTGCCATGGAAACAAGAAAACAACAAGGTTATTTCTAAAAAGAAGTAAAATGGAAGTTTTAAAAATAGCAACAGCAGGAAGTGTAGATGATGGTAAAAGTACCTTGATCGGGAGACTGCTATACGATACTAAATCCCTTACTTCAGATAAAATTGAAGCCATAGATAAAGTTAGTAAGAAAAATGGACTGGATTATCTTGACTTTTCTCTTGCTACCGACGGCCTGGTCGCAGAAAGAGAACAGGGTATAACCATAGATGTCGCACATATATATTTTTCTACGCCAAAGAAAAGTTACATAATTGCAGATACTCCCGGGCATATTGAATATACCCGGAATATGGTAACCGGCGCATCTACTTCTCAAACCTCAATTATTCTTATTGATGCCAGGAAAGGAGTGATCGAGCAGACTTACAGGCACTTCTTTCATCAATAATCTCTTAAGGGTTAAAGAAGTAATTGTAGCGGTTAATAAAATGGATCTGGTTAATTATTCTGAAGATGTCTTCAATAGTATTGTTCAGGATTTTCAGGAGCTTAGAGCAAAAAGTGATTTCAAGGATCAAAAGCTCACTTTTATACCGGTGAGTGCCTTATGGGGAGAAAATATTGCTGAAAAATCCATCGCAATGACCTGGTATAATGGTCAAACTATTCTTGAACATTTGGAAGAACTTAAAGCCGAAGATTTTGAAGAACAAAGTCAGGCCAGGTTTTCGGTTCAAACGGTGATAAGACCCAAAACTGATGAATTTCATGACTATCGCGGCTATGCCGGAAAAATTAGCGGAAATAGTCTGAAAGTTGGTGATGAAGTGACCGTACTTCCTTCTTTAACGACTTCTACGATTAAGGATATTCAATTTTTCACTGAATCTTTTAATGAAGCTTCCGCGGGTAGTTCAGTAACAATAAGCCTTGCAGATGATATTAATGTTGCCAGGGGTGATATGTTGGTAAAATCTAAGGAAGTGCCACAAGAAACTAAAGTCCTTGATGCCATGGTTTGCTGGATGGACAATAAGGCGCTGGTTCCGGGAACCAAATATGTGCTACAGCACAACACCAAGGGTATTCTGGCTAAGATAGATAAAGTGGAAGGTCACGTGGATAATAATTTTGGAGCGGAAGAAGAAGTTTCATCTCTGAGTTTAAATGCTATTGGAAGCGTAAAGATTAAATTGAGCAAACCAATTTTCGCAGATAGCTATCATGAGAACCGTGCGAATGGAAGGTTCATTCTGGTGGATACTTTAACCAATACCACCGCTGGAGTAGGATTTATAAAATAAAAATTAAGAAATAGTGAAACAATTCATTATGAACATTTTATCTAATATGTGTATGTGCTATTCGCCTCATACTTAGAAGTCTATTTTATAAACTGAATTATAAAAAGTCCTTTTAAGTAAAACCTAAAAGGACTTTTTTCATTTGATGAGATTTGAAAAGACGTCATGCTGAACTTGTTTCAGCATCTCAGAGAATTAGAATACAAGTATTAGTAGAAGAATTTAAATTATCACGATCATGCAAAGTTTTAGAACCGAAATTGAAAATCCCATTGTCGAGCAGGACATCCTGGATTTAGAAAAGAAGATCAGGCTGTTCCGTGAAGGCAAGGCTGATGAAGAGAAATTCCGAAGTCTGCGTCTTGCGCGCGGAGTTTATGGACAAAGACAATCGGGAGTTCAGATGGTTCGTATAAAACTGCCATTTGGCAGGGTAACTTCAGAACAGTTACATCGAATTGCCGATGTTTCTGATGAATATTCCAAAGGGCGATTGCATATCACTACCCGGCAGGATATTCAAATTCATTATGTGAGTTTAGACCGAACTCCTGAGCTTTGGGCCCAACTGGAGAAAGACGATGTCACCCTTAGGGAGGCTTGCGGGAATACGGTTAGAAATATTACCGCTTCGCCAACTGCTGGGATAGATCCACAGGAGCCTTTTGATGTTTCGCCATATGCGCATGCCGCATTTCAATTCTTTCTTCGGAACCCTATCTGCCAGGAAATGGGGAGAAAATTCAAAATGTCATTCTCATCTTCAGACGAGGATACGGCCTTAAGCTATATCCATGATCTTGGTTTTATCGCTAAACTGAAAGATGGAAAACGAGGTTTTAAAGTAATGCTTGGTGGCGGACTCGGTTCCCAGCCAAGACATGCAGATGAATTATATGAATTTCTACCTGCTGAAGAGATCATTCCGCTAATCGAGGGTGTGCTTCGCGTTTTTGATCGTCATGGCGAACGTGCGAAACGCTTAAAAGCAAGAATGAAATTCCTGATCAAGGATATTGGGAAAGAGGCTTTTATGGAACTGGTGGAAGCACAGAAAACCGCTTTGTCTCAAAAACAACCGAAGTTTGAAATTGAAAGATTTGAAGCTGCTCCGCCATTACAGGAGGTAACCGCTCCTGAGGTGAAAATTGAGGACCAGAAAGAATTCGAAAACTGGAAAAGCACGAATATATTTCCACAGAAGCAGGAAGGTTTATTTGCAGTAGGAATTCGAGTTCCCTTAGGTGATTTTTATACCGGCGGGGCGAGAAAGCTGGCCGATCTGGTAAAAAAATATGCCGGGAACGAAATAAGGTTAACCTTGAGGCAGGATATCCTAATGCGTCATGTACGCGAAGAATTTCTACCCTTCTTTTATTCAGAATTGAAAAAACTTGGATACGCTGAAGCCGGTTACAACAAAACCGTCGATATCACCGCCTGCCCGGGAACCGATACCTGTAATCTTGGAATTGCCAGCAGTACTGGAATTGCTGATGTTCTGGAAGATGTTCTAAAGGAAGAATATCCCCAGTTCACCAATGGAAAGGATATCACCATAAAGATTAGTGGATGTATGAATGCCTGCGGGCAGCATAACATGGCAGAGATCGGCTTTCAGGGAATGTCGATTAAAGTCGGCAAAACTGTGGCACCGGCACTTCAGGTCTTGCTTGGTGGCGGTACTTTGGGAAATGGACAGGGTAGGTTTGCAGACAAAGTGGTAAAAGTTCCAAGTAAAAGAGGTCCTGAAGCCCTAAGGGTTTTACTGAACGATTTTGAAGCGAATTCAAAAGCTGATGAGAAATTCTCGGAATATTATGATCGAAAGGAGAAAACCTATTTCTATGATCTGCTGAAAGACCTGGCCGATACTTCCAATCTCAGTGAAAATGAATTTGTGGATTGGGGCCATGAATCTCCATATATCAAAGCCGTAGGCGTAGGTGAATGTGCGGGTGTGGTCATCGATTTGATCGCGACACTGTTATTCGAAAGTGAAGAAAAGATCGATAATGCGAAAGCTGCGCTGGAAAGAAAAGACTGGTCAGATAGTATTTACCATTCCTATACTTCGATCGTGAATTCTGCTAAAGCATTATTACTGGCTGAAGATGTGAAAACCAATACCCAGGCCGGGATCATTGCGCAGTTCGACGAGCTTTTTGTAGAAACCGGAAAGATCGAATTATCCACAACTTTTAAGGAATTCGTGTATCAGTTAAACGAGAATGAGCCTACAGAGGCTTTTGCAAATAAATATTTAGAGGACGCGCATTTGTTTCTGAAAAGAGTGGATGCCTATAGAACAAAGGAGGTACAAAATGTATGATTCACCAAAACTAAGCGTAGTGGGAGCAGGACCCGGTGATCCGGAATTGATCACAGTTAAAGCTTTGAAAACTTTAGAGTCGGCAAATGTGGTTTTGTATGACGCACTTATCAATCGTGAGCTACTGGAATATGCTCCACAGGCGGAACATATATTCGTAGGAAAGCGAAAAGACAAACATCGTTTTCCACAGGATGAGATCAATGAACTTATCGTTAAATATGCCCGGGAACGAGGACATGTAGTAAGACTGAAAGGCGGAGACCCTTTTATCTTTGGAAGAGGTTCAGAAGAGATCAATTATGCAAGAAAGCATGGACTGGAAACAGCGGTAGTTTCAGGAATTACCTCTTCAATTGCGGTGCCGGCGAATGTCGGAATTCCCTTAACACAAAGAGGAACTTCTGAAAGTTTCTGGGTGATCACGGGAACCACTTCTCAAAAAAAATTATCAAATGACGTTTGCCTGGCGGCACAATCTACCGCAACGGTAGTGATATTAATGGGTATGGGAAAACTCCCTGAAATTGTTGAGGTTTTTAAAGGCTTCGGAAAACAGGATATTCCGGTGGGTGTTATTCAGAACGGAACTACGGTAAATGAAAGATCAGGTTTCGGGACTATTAATACAATTGAAAAGATCGTTTCAGAAAATCAACTGGGCGCACCGGCAATTATTGTGATTGGTGAAGTGGTAAAAGAAGCAAATGCCCTGCAGGGAGTTTTTCAGAATGTGAATAAGCTTCCGCGATCTAAATATGTAAAAGTAGGAGCAGGATAAATAGATATTAACGTCATCCTGAACTTGTTTCAGGATCTCTAGAGAAGCTGAAATCGAAGATTCAACGAAGTTAAACAAGTTCAGCTTGACGGATACAACTAAATTAAAATGCAAGAAAGAAACGAACTATATCCGGTCTTTTTAAAAGTCAGTAAACTTAACATCCTGGTAGTAGGCGGTGGAAATGTGGGGCACGAAAAACTTCATTTTCTGTTTAAGTCGAGTCCGAATGCACAGGTTGAGATTGTAGCAAAATGGTTTTTACCGGAAACGGTAGAACTGGCAACAAAACATGGGGCGAAATTGACTAAAGGCAGGTATAAAAAGAAATATCTGAAAAAAAAACATTTCGTGATCGCCGCGACCAATGATGCGAAACTCAATCAACGGGTTCACCGGCACGCAAGGAAAAGATTCTTGCTGGCTAATATTGCCGATACACCGGAACTCTGTGATTTCTATATGGGCGGAATTGTAAATAAAGGCCATGTGAAAATCGCGATTTCAACCAATGGAAAGTCACCAACCACTGCAAAACGGTTGCGCCAGTTCTTTGAGGAGGTGATCCCGGAGAATGTGAACCAGATGGTCGAAAATTTAAATGAATATAGAAAATCCATTAAAGGTGATTTTGAAGCCAAAGTGGAACAGATGAATACAATAACAGAATCCTTAATCGTAAAAAAAGAGAGTGATGATTAAAACAGATATCCTGATAATCGGGGCCGGGCCAACCGGATTGTTTACCGTTTTTGAAGCGGGATTATTAAAGCTGAAAACGCATTTGATAGATGCGCTGCCACTACCTGGTGGGCAATGTTCAGAAATTTACCCCAAAAAACCCATATATGATATCCCGGCTTTTCCGGAGATATTAGCGGGAGATCTGGTCAAAAACCTCATGGAGCAGATAAAACCTTTCGAACCTGGATTCACCCTGGGTGAACGTGCAGAAACCCTTGAAAAACTTGAGGATGGGACTTTTATTGTGACCACTAATAAAGGAACTCAGCATCACGCCCCTGTAGTTGCTATTGCCGGCGGACTGGGTTCTTTTGAGCCAAGAAAACCTCCTATCACTAATATTTCTGAATTTGAAGATAAAGGTGTGTCTTATTTTATAAAGGACCCGGAAGTCTATCGTAACCGAAAAGTGGTCATTGCCGGCGGTGGAGATTCTGCTTTAGACTGGGCCATTTATTTATCTGATGTTGCTTCAGAAGTAGCACTGGTTCACAGAAGGGAAGAATTCCGTGGCGCTCTGGATTCCGTAGAAAGGGTCTCAGAATTAGCTAAACTCGGTAAAATTGAAATGATCACTAATGCTGAGGTGGTTGGATTAAAAGGAGAAGATCAATTGGAAAAGGTCGTGATCCGTCACAAAGACAAGGCCCGCGGAGAAGAATTCAGGGATGTGGACGATTTTATCCCGTTATTTGGATTATCACCAAAATTGGGACCTATTGGTAACTGGGGTCTGGAAATTGAAAAGAATGCGATAAAAGTTGATAATTCTTATGATTATCAAACCAACATTCCCGGCGTTTATGCGATTGGCGATGTAAATACCTATAAAGGAAAACTGAAGCTGATCCTATCAGGTTTTCACGAGGCGGCGATCATGTGTCAGAGCGCTTATCAACGAATATTTCCAGATAAGAAATATGTTCTTAAATATACTACCGTAGGTGGTGTAGAAGGATTTGATGGTTCTAAAAAGGAAGCCAAAAGGGAAGTGATTCAAAGTATAAGTGTTTAATCTACTATAAATAACTTCAGAAATATATAGTTTTTTGTGGTTTTTAACTTCTTATTTTCAGTTACTTATGTTTTAATATCCTAATTTAGGTTGATTGTATTTTTCTGAAAAAATGCATTTTATTCAAAATTTTAAAGCAAATGGAAACATTGAAATTGGAGTTTAAAATAGACAGGGAAAAGCGCAGCATCCTGGTTGAAAAAGAATTCTCAGCTCCCTTAGATGTGGTATGGTCTGCCTGGACACGGGCCGGAACACTGGATAAATGGTGGGCACCAAAACCGTGGAAAGCCAAAACTAAACGAATGAATTTCAGGGAAAATGGAAGTTGGTTATATGCCATGCAGAGTCCCGAAGGTGAGGAGCATTATGCCCTGGCCGAATACAAAGAAATTGTGCAGGAACACAGGTTCGTAGGATTGGATTCGTTTTGTGATGAAAACGGGGTTATTAATGAAGAATTACCACAATCGACCTGGAAAGTGGAGTTTGAACCTGAAGGTGCTCATACACTGGTAACAATTGAAACGAAATATGAAACTGAAGAGGCGCTGGAAGCAATTTTAAATATGGGATTCCAGGAAGGTTTTACAGCCGGACTTTTACAGCTTGATGAACATCTGGAAAATGTATAATTCTGTTAATCCTGGATTCTGATTTCAAGTTAGGAATATTATCTTTGGTGAAAATTCGTAAACATGAAGATCAGTCTAAAAAGAATCAACGATAATTATCTATTTGAAACTGTAAACGAGCGCGGCAATATTGTTCTTTTGGACAATAAATCTGATGAAGAACCAAAAGGATCAAGCCCCATGGATCTAATTCTAAGAGGAATAGCTGGATGTAGCAGTATCGATGTAGTAATGATTCTTAAAAAGCAGAATCATGAGCTGGAAGATCTTCGAGTTGAGGTGGATGGATATAGAGAAGATGGGGCTATTCCAAATGTTTTCAAAAAGATCCATCTGGACTTTATCTTGAAAGGTGATATTCCTGCGGCTAAAGTTGAAAGAGCGGTAAAATTATCAATGGATAAATACTGTTCTGTCTCGAAAATGCTGGAGAAAGCCGCAGAGATCAGTTATTCCATTCAGTTGAATGGAGAAAAGGTTTTATAGAAAATTTTCTTAAATCCTTGCTATTGGGTATATTATAACATTATATTTGCTTTGTAAGTTCATTGTTTACTAATAATCGTTATCAAGAAAGGTTGAGGGATTAGACCCTGTGAAACCTTAGCAACCCTCCTTTTGGAGAAGGTGCTACATTCTACTGAGTTAAATCTCGGATAGATAACAAACAGAATTCTTTTCAGTCTTCTTTTTTTGATATCGTTTTTATTTATATAATCATGTCAAAAATTGAAGAGCAACTCTCTCAAAAAATATTAATATTAGACGGTGCCATGGGTACCATGCTTCAGGAATATAAATTTTCTGAAGAAGACTTTCGTGGAAAACGTTTTGCCGACTGGCCTGTTTCTGTAAAAGGGAATAACGACCTGCTTTCCCTTACCCAGCCCGAAGCTATTGCTAGCATTCATCGTAAATATTTTGATGCCGGGGCCGATATTGTGGAAACCAATACCTTCTCTGGAACCACCATCGCTATGGCCGATTATCAAATGGAAGAGCTCGTTTATGAGCTTAATTATGAATCTGCGAGAATTGCCAAAAAGGTCGCGGAAGAAGTTACGGCTGAAGATCCTTCAAAACCGAGATTTGTGGCTGGAGCGATGGGCCCTACTAATAAAACGGCCAGTATGAGTCCAGATGTTAACGATCCTGGATTCCGTGCTATTTCTTTTGATGAACTGCGTAAAGCTTACAAGCAACAGGCAAAGGCTCTAGTTGAGGGTGGGGTGGATGTACTCCTGGTAGAAACAGTGTTTGATACATTGAATGCGAAAGCTGCTCTTTTTGCTATTGAAGAATTGAAGGAAGATTTGAATATTGATATTCCGGTGATGGTAAGTGGAACCATAACTGATGCTTCCGGAAGAACCCTTTCCGGGCAAACTGCCGAAGCCTTTTTAATCTCTGTCTCCCATATTCCTTTACTCAGCATAGGCTTTAATTGCGCTCTAGGGGCGAAACAACTAACTCCGCATCTTGAAGTTTTAAATCGATATGCAAATTCCGGAGTTTCGGCTTATCCTAATGCAGGATTACCAAATGCCTTCGGAGAATACGATCAGGACGCACAGGAAATGGCTACTCAAATCAAGGAGTATTTAGAAAAAGGTCTGGTGAATATCTTAGGTGGATGCTGCGGAACCACTCCAGAGCACATAAAAGCAATTGCTGAAACTGCCAGGGGTTTTAAGCCAAGACCAATTAATTCTTATATAGATAAATCGAGTCATGCTGAACTTGTTTCAGCATCTCAAGAATCGGAAGATCAGTAAGAGACCTTGAACCAGGTTCAGAGCGACGAAAAATTTCAAATATGAGTACAGCAAGTACAAAACCAATAAATAAAATAGACACCTTCCCATCGGAAAGGGGAGGGGCCATCAGACCCTTAAAACTTTCGGGATTGGAACCGCTAGTAATTACACCGGAAAGCAATTTTATAAACGTTGGAGAACGAACTAATGTTGCCGGTTCAAGAAAATTTCTACGCCTTATCAAGGAAGAGAAGTTCGACGAGGCATTGGAAGTAGCTCGTGAACAGGTTGACAATGGAGCCCAGATCATCGATATTAATATGGACGATGGCCTTATTGAAGGCAAGGAAGCCATGGTAAGATTCCTGAATCTTGTGGTTGCTGAACCTGATATTGCCCGTGTGCCTATTATGATAGATAGTTCCAAATGGGAAATTATTGAAGCGGGACTACAGGTGGTGCAGGGGAAATGTGTGGTGAATTCTATCAGTCTGAAAGAAGGTGAAGAGGAATTTATAGAGAACGCGAAAAAGATAAAGAGATATGGAGCGGCTGTTATCGTAATGGCTTTCGATGAAGTTGGGCAGGCAGATAATTATGAACGCCGGATTGAAATTGCAAAACGTTCTTACGATATCCTGGTAAATAAAGTGAAATTTAAACCCGAAGACATCATTTTTGATCTCAATATTTTTCCTGTAGGAACGGGGATGGACGAGCATAAGAGAAATGCCCTCGATTTTATTGAAGGCACGCGTTGGGTAAAAGAGAATTTACCGCATTGCAGTGTGAGTGGTGGAGTAAGTAATGTTTCTTTTTCTTTCCGCGGAAATAATCCCGTTCGCGAAGCCATGCATTCGGTTTTCCTGTATCATGCGATCAAGGCCGGGATGAATATAGGGATCGTGAATCCTTCCATGCTGGAAGTATATGATGAAATTCCGAAAGATCTTCTGGAGCATGTGGAAGATGTGATCCTCGATAGAAGAGATGATGCTACGGAACGTCTTCTGGATTTTGCTGAAAACGTCGTAGGACGGAAAAAAGAGAACAAAATTGATCTTTCCTGGAGAGAAAATCCGCTACAGGAACGAATCACCCACGCACTGGTAAAAGGTATAGATGCCTATATTTTAGAAGATATTGAGCAGGCCCGGATTGAAGCTGAAAAGCCTTTGGATGTAATTGAAGGTCCGCTAATGGTTGGAATGAATGTAGTGGGAGATCTCTTTGGAAGTGGGAAAATGTTCCTGCCCCAGGTGGTGAAATCGGCCAGGGTGATGAAAAAAGCAGTTGCTTATTTATTGCCATATATCGAAGCAGATAAATCGAATAAACGCCAATCGGCAGGTCGCATTTTAATGGCTACGGTTAAAGGCGATGTGCATGATATTGGTAAAAATATCGTGGCGGTTGTTTTGGGTTGTAATAATTATGAAATTATTGATCTGGGCGTGATGGTACCGCCGGAAAAGATCATCGAAACAGCCAAAAAGGAAAATGTGGATGTCATAGGACTTAGCGGACTCATAACTCCATCGCTAGATGAAATGGTTTTCCTGGCTAAGGAAATGGAGCGCCAGGAATTTTCTGTTCCGCTGCTAATTGGTGGTGCGACAACTTCTAAGGCGCATACCGCGGTGAAGATCGATCCGCAGTATAAACATGCGGTGGCACACGTGAATGATGCTTCACGTGCGGTGACGGTGGTTGGGCAATTGTTAAAGGAGAGCAGCAGGGAAAAATACAAAAGTGATCTAAAGACAGATTACGATACTTTCCGATTGAATTTTAAAAAGCGAAGCAAAGTTAAGTCGTTCCTAAAGATAGAAGAGGCGCGAAGAAATAAGTTTCACATCGATTGGAAGCACACCTCAATTGTAAAACCAAAAGAACTCGGGATTCAGGTTATTGAAGATTTTGATCTTAATAAACTAACAGATTATATCGACTGGAGTCCGTTTTTCAGAAGCTGGGATCTGCATGGGAGATATCCGGATATTCTAAAAGATGAAAAAGTAGGCGAGCAGGCGCAGATTTTATTTAATGATGCTCAGGTTTTACTTCAACGAATTCTGGATGAAAAGCTATTGAAAGCAAAAGCGATCTTCGGATTATTTGAAGCGAATACGATCAATATTGATGATATAGAAGTGAAATTTCATCAGAATTCTGAAGAGAAAACAACGGTTTTCAGGACACTTCGTCAGCAACTGAAGAAACATGGGAAGCAGCCAAATTTTGCGCTGGCAGATTTTATTGCACCAAAAGAAAACGGTATTCAGGACTATATGGGTTGTTTTTGTGTGAGCACAGGATTTGGAACTCAGGAATTAGCGGAAAAGTTTGAAAAGGAACATGACGATTATAATTCAATTATGATCAAAGCCCTGGCCGATCGACTGGCGGAAGCCTTTGCAGAATATTTGCATAAAGAAGTTCGAACTCAGCACTGGGGTTATGCATCGGAAGAAAATCTAAGCAATCAGGAATCTTATTAAAGAAGAATATAAAGGAATTCGTCCTGCGCCGGGTTATCCTGCCTGTCCCGATCATTTGGAAAAACTTACGATCTGGGAAATGCTAAAGATAAAGGAAAAAATAGGAGTGGAACTTACCGAAAGCCTGGCTATGTGGCCTGCGGCAAGTGTGAGTGGCTATTATTTTGCTAATCCTGAAGCCAGATATTTTGGACTGGGAAAAATAAAAGAAGACCAGGTTAAAGATTTTGCAGAGAGAAAAGGAATAGAATATAAGAAGGCCGAGAAATGGTTGAATCCAAATCTTGCTGATTAATCTACCGTCAAGCTGAATTTACTTCAGCTTCTCAACAGATTCTGAAACAAGTTCAGAATGACGGGCAATTAATTGTATGAAAATAGAAATTGCGTTAGGGATTGAAGCGGCATCCTTTTACCGCCATGCTGAGCCTGGCGAAGCATGAGGTGAAAGATATAGCGTAAAGCCCGGCCTGAAAGGCAACGCCCAATAACAAAAAGAAAAAGTTTCCATGAAAATTACCGAACACCTAAAAGCAGCGAAGGATAAAACCCTGTTTTCTTTTGAGATACTTCCTCCATTAAAGGGACAAAACATTAATTCTATCTACGAGAACATAGATCCATTAATGGAATTCAAGCCGCCGTTCATAGATGTCACTTATCACCGGGAAGAATATGTTTATTCTGAAAAAGAGAATGGGCTTTTGGAAAAAAAGATCGTTCGAAAACGTCCCGGTACTGTGGGGATTTGTGCAGCTATACAGAGTAAATATGGCGTTGACGCGGTGCCTCATATACTATGTGGTGGATTTTCAAAAGAGGATACCGAGAATTTCCTGATCGATCTGGATTTTCTGGGAATCAAAAATGTAATGGCACTTCGGGGAGATGCGGTTAAAAGCGAGACATATTTTAAACCTGAAAAAAACGGTAACTGCTTTGCTAAGAATCTGGTAGATCAAATCTATGATCTTAATACCGGGAAATACCTTGATGAAGTAATCGAAAAAGGACATAATACAGACTTTTGTGTTGGAGTTGCCGGTTATCCTGAAAAACACATGGAAGCGCCCAGTATTGATAAGGATATTCAAAGATTAAAAGAAAAGATAGACGCAGGTGCTGAATATGTGGTGACCCAAATGTTCTTTGAAAATGACCGTTACTTTGATTTTGTAGAGAAATGCAGAGAAAGCGGTATAAAGGTTCCTATCATTCCCGGGTTAAAACCTCTTGCCACGAAAAAGCAGTTAAGCATTATTCCGCATAGATTTCATGTAGATATGCCTGATTGTCTTATTAAGGAAGTGGAGAAGTGTAAAGACAACAAAGATGTAAGACAGTTAGGAATAGAGTGGTGCATACATCAAAGTAAAGAATTGATTGCCGGTGGCGCTCCTGTACTGCATTATTATTCAATGGGAAAGAGTACCAATATTAAAAAAATTGCATCATCGGTTTTCTAATTAATTACCATTCATCCAATAGGGAGTTTTTTTCGTAAATATGTTAGATTTGCTTTCGTATGAAAAGAATTGCCCCATGCCTCTTCTTCTTGTGTGGCCTGTTTGTGCAGTCTCAGGAAGAGAAACCTCAAAAATATTTTTCTTTAGGAGCTAATTATTTTTACGGTTCGATAGTAGAACATAATCCTGATATCGCACATTTAATTACAGGACATCCCACCGGTGTGATTTTAAGTTGGAATCAAAAAACTTATGGTTTAGAAGAATGGGAACGTCGGTATAATTATCCTGATTTTGGTTATTCCTTTGTCTATCAGGATATGAAAAACCAATATCTGGGCGAAACCTATGGATTATACGGTCATGCTAATTTTTATTTCTTCAATAGGAATCTAATGTTAAGAATAGGGCAGGGAATTGCCTATAACACCAACCCCTATGATCCGGATGATAATTATCTTAATAATGCTTATGGAACCCATCTTTTAAGCACCACCTACCTGATGGGAAATTATTACAGAAAAAATATTATTGATGGGTTTGGGCTGCAGGGAGGAGTTTCACTTATACATTATTCGAATGCTGACTTCAAATCTCCGAATAACAGCACGAATACCTTTACTTTTAATCTTGGGGTGAATTATCTTCTAGATTACGAAAATCACCCGGATTATATACCTAAAGGACTTAAAGAAAAATATACAGAACCGGTTCATTATAATTTTGCTGTTCGTAGTGGTATCAATTCTTCTGGCGTTGTAGGTTCACCACAATTGCCATTTCTTACCATTGCGACTTATGCCGATAAAGTGATCAATAAAAAAAGCACTTTACAGGCCGGAGTGGAATTGATTATGTCCAGGTCTCTAGAAGAATTTATAGAGTATCAGGCAGTTGCTTTCCCATTAGAAAATAATGATCCAAATGCCGATGCGAAACGTGTAGGCGCTTTTATTGGTCACCAGCTCACTTTTAATAAGTTGTCACTTATTACCCAATTGGGAATGTATGTGTATTATCCTTATAAAAGTTATGTAGACCAGGTATATAACAGGATAGGTCTCCAGCGAGAGATCACCAAAGATTTGTGGGCATCGGCTACGGTAAGATCCCATGGTGCAAATGCAGAAGCAGTGGAATTCTCAATAGGATACAGGTTATGAAAAAGATATTAGGATTATTGATGATGATATTCATTCTGGGTTGTAGCTCAGAATCGGCGCCAGATTGTTTACAAACTGCGGGAACAATCGTTAGCAAAGAGACTAATGTCCAAAGTTTCAGCGAGATCATGGTCTATGAAAGAATTAAGCTTTTTATAGAGCAGGGTGACGAACATAAGGTGATCATTGAATCCGGTGAAAACCTGATTAATGATGTTTCTGCTGAAGTTATTGATTCCCGGTTGATTTTAAGAAATGAAAATTCCTGCAATCTTTTTAGAGAATATGCAATCACAAAAGTGTATGTAACCACTCCAAATCTTACCTGGTTGCAAACCAGTACTGGCTGGGCTATAGAAAGTATCGGAACTTTAAAATTTCCTAACCTCTGGTTGCGCTCATTAAATCAGGAAAGAAATCCGGATATTCATACCGACGGTGATTTTATTCTTGATCTTGATGTAAAGAATTTAAGGATTACTACAGACCATATCTCAAATTTCTTTCTTACCGGTAAAGTTGAAAATTTCGACGGATTCTTTGCTGCTGGTGATGGAAGACTGGAAGCCAGAGATCTTATTGTTCAAAATTATGAGCTTTTTCACCGGGGTACGAATAAGTTAATTATAAATCCGCAGCAAAAATTGAAAGCTGATATTTACAGCTATGGCGATATAATTTCGGTGAACAGGCCTCCTGAGGTTGATGTAAAAGAACATTTTAAAGGAAAAATGATCTTTGAGAACTAAATTTCAAAATAGAAACTATTTTTTATCAAATTAAGGATTAGTTAATTCGGCAAAAAGACTTTCCAGGTTTTTCGTTTTTTGATTTAGCTGAAGCGTTTTCAGTCCATTATCATGGGCGAAATCGAAAACGGCTGGTCTCATATCTTTCTTAGTGTCGAAAATTAACTCATAGGTGAAACCACCGGTATTTTTTGCAGAAGTAAGATTCGGAATCTTTTTAAGGGCTATTTCTTCAATTCGGTAATCAAATTCCACAAAAATGATCTGATCATTACCTTCCCTTAATTCTTTAAGGTATTTATCAGCTACTATTTTGCCGTTATTAATAATGATGACACGATCACAGATCGCTTCCACTTCCTGCATAATATGGGTAGAGAGGAAAACAGTTTTCCCAGCTTTGCCTTCAGAATTATTCTTTCCAATATTCTTGATAAGAGTCCTTATCTCCACCAATTGATTCGGGTCCAGTCCCGTGGTAGGCTCATCAAGAATTAGAACTTCCGGATCATGGAGTAGGGCTGCTGCCAAACCAACACGCTGGCGATAACCTTTAGATAATTGTTCAATTTTTTTATTTGCTTCAGGAGTAAGCCCAGTGAGTTTAATAACTTCTTCAATTCTATTCTTGTCTATTTTATAAACAGAAGCATTAAAATGCAAATACTCTCTTACAAACATTTCGGTATATAGTGGGTTATGTTCCGGGAGGTAACCAATTCGTTTTTGAATTTCTGAAACCTGATCTTTTAATTCTAACCCATCAATAGTAGCTTCACCGCTATCCGCAGTAAGGTAACCGGTAAGTATTTTCATTAAGGTAGATTTTCCAGCACCGTTAGGACCAAGAAAACCGACTATTTCACCTTTTGAAATATCAAAACTGATCTCATTCAGCGCTTTCTGGCTGCCAAAGTGTTTCGATATGTTGTTTACGGTTATAGACATTGCTTTCAATTTCAAAATTAGGAATAAATAATCAGGGAGACCGCTGAAAATATTTCAAAGTTTCAACGAAAAGGAGGGAGGATAAATTATTATTAGTATAAAAACATCCTCAATTTTCCGAATTTCAGAAAACTGTAGATTTTGAAGATAAAATATTTTGAATTTAAAATTTAAAGACTACTTTAGTCATTCATTATTATTGGAAATGACAGGATTAATTAATTGGAACGCATTTTATTATTTTTATTTCTATACCAGGGATAGGATCGGGAATGCTATATGATTAATTAAAACATAAAATTATATAAAAGTCTCGATCTTAGATCGGGACTTTTTTTATTTATACCTATATGGATAAAAAAGTCGGGATTCAGGGCATTAAAGGTTCTTTCCATCATTTGGTGGCAATGGACTACTATCATAAAGACGTTTCAGTACTGGAGCATCTTTCCTTTCATGAGCTGGCCCAGAAGCTGGCTTCAAAAGAATCTGACGAAGCGGTGATGGCGATAGAAAACAGTATAGCTGGCTCAATTTTGCCTAATTACGCATTGATAGACGAGTATAATCTTAGCATTATTGGGGAGCATTATACTCCGGTAAATATGAATTTAATGGCCGTAAAAGACCAGAAAATTGAAGATATTAAAAAAGTATTTTCTCATCCTATGGCTCTTCTTCAATGCAAAGAGTTTTTTAAAAAATATCCGCATATTAAATTGATAGAAGATGCTGATACTGCTGAAGCGGCTAAAAGAATTTCAGAAGAAGGGAAGTTGAAAGTTGCCGCAGTGGCCAGTCCTGCCGCGGCCGAAATGTACGGCCTGGAAATTCTGGCTAAAGAGATACATACCATTAAAAGCAACGCCACCAGATTTCTGGTTTTAGGAACAGAAAGACCCAAACCGAACGGTATTCAATTGGACAAGGCTTCGTTGAAATTCTTTCTTAAAAGTGATCGTGGTAGCCTGGTTTCGGTATTGAATATATTGAGGGATTCTTATTTGAATATGACCAAAATTCAATCCCTTCCTATAATTGATGAACCATGGAAATATTCATTTTTTATAGATGTGATCTTTGAAAGAACTGAAGATTTTGAGAAGGCAATCGATGTACTGAGAATAATGACTGAAGATTTAAAAATATTAGGGATCTATAAAAATAAATTGTCATGATAACGGCAAAAAGACTTGATACTGTTAAGGAATATTACTTTTCGAAAAAACTGCGGGAAGTAGCAGATCTGAGAGCAAAGGGAAAACCAATTATCAACCTTGGAATTGGCAGCCCTGATCTGGCTCCGCCAAGGCAGGTCGTGGAAGCATTGAATAAGGCTCTTGCTGATAATAGTGCGCATCAGTATCAGCCATATAAAGGAGTGCCGGAATTGCGAAATGCGATGGTTGATTTTTATAAAAAACATTATCAGGTAACGCTGGATCCCAATTCAGAAATTTTGCCACTCATGGGAAGTAAAGAGGGTATCATGCATATTTCCATGGCCTTTTTAAACCCTGGAGATGAGGTTTTGTTGCCCGATCCGGGTTATCCAACATACAGTTCTGTGGCAAAATTAGTGGATGCAAAAGAACGTAATTATGAATTAAAGGCAGAAAATGACTGGCTTCCAGATCTGGAAAAATTAGCCAGAGAAGGCCTGAGCAACGTAAAACTTATGTGGGTTAATTATCCTCATATGCCAACGGGTTCCCGGGCTTCGGAAAGTTTCTTCAAGGAGCTAACCGATTTTGCTGAAAAGCATAAGATCCTGATCGTTAATGATAATCCATATAGCTTTATTCAGAATAATGATCCCAGAAGCATACTTCAAAAAGATGGTTTGAGTGATTATGTAATGGAACTGAATTCTCTTAGTAAAAGTTTTAATATGGCCGGATGGAGAGTGGGAATGCTCGCCGGAAGTGAAAAAAATATAAATTCAGTATTGAAGGTAAAATCAAATATGGATAGCGGGATGTTCTATCCGGTTCAGGCAGGAGCCGTGGAAGCTTTGAAGTTAGCAGGTTCCTGGTTTGAAGAACAAAATAAGATCTATGCGGAAAGGAAGAAAAAGGTATTGGAGTTAATTTCAGAATTAGATTGTGAGGTACGTGACGATCAGGTTGGACTTTTTGTTTGGGCCAAAACTCCTGAAGGGAAAACTTCAGAAGATATAGTTGACGATCTGCTTTATAATAAAGACATATTTATTGCACCCGGTTTTATTTTTGGGAAACAGGGCGAAGGCTACGTAAGGTTTTCACTTTGCGCAAGGGAAGAGGTTATTGATGAAGCTTTAAAAAGAGTAAAAAAATGAAAGTTTTTGTAATAGGAATAGGCCTGATAGGTGGATCTTTTGCTTTAGATCTTAAATCTGTAATTAAGCAGGTGGAGATCTACGGAATAGATGAAAATGATGGACACCTGCAGAAGGCTTTAGATTTGGGATTGATAGATCATAAAGCGAAATTTGAAGATCTTGAAAATGCAGACCTGGTTTACCTGGCCATCCCGGTAGATGCTTCTCTGGAAGTTCTGCCGAAAATTCTTGATGTGGTTAATGATAATTGTGTGGTTACCGATGCGGGATCTACTAAAGAGCATCTTTGCAAAAAAGTATCTGAGCATCCTAAAAGAAGAAATTACCTTTCAGGTCATCCGATCTCGGGAACAGAATTTTCCGGTCCTACTGCCGCGATTCATGGATTGTTTAAAAATAAAACGAATATCATCTGTGAAGTAGAAAAAACAGCTTTTAAGCTTCAGGAAAGAGCTTTGGAGATATTTCAGGCCATTGGGATGAGAATACGATATATGGATCCTGTGTCACATGACCGCCATATTGCTTACGTATCTCATTTATCCCATATAAGTTCATTTATGCTTGGTAAAACGGTACTCGAAAAGGAGAAAAATGAAAGGGATATTTTTGACCTGGCGGGCAGTGGATTTGCTTCCACAGTGAGATTGGCGAAAAGTTCTCCGGCAATGTGGACACCTATCTTCAATCAGAATAAAAAAAATGTGATGGAGACACTGGATGAATATATTTCAAATCTGAAGCATTTTAGAAAACTGATGGAGGAAGATAATTTTGAAGAGGTTTTTAATGAAATGGAAAGAACAAATCATATAAGAGAAGTATTAAACGGAATAAATAAAAACGAGGAATTAAAATTACAGGAAAATGGAAAATAAAAAAGAACTTAGAACGTGGTTGGATGATTTCGGATTGTCACATCCATTGGTAATTGCAGGACCCTGTAGTGCCGAAACAGAAGAGCAGGTATTAACGATCGCACATCAACTGAAAGATAGCGATGCAACTGTTTTGAGAGCTGGAATCTGGAAACCCAGAACCAGGCCCGGGAATTTTGAAGGAGTAGGAGCGCTTGGTTTAAAATGGCTGCAAAAGGCGAAGGAAGAAACCGGTATGCTTACTACTACTGAAGTGGCGAATCCAAATCATGTGGACCTCGCTTTAAAACATGACGTAGATATTCTTTGGATAGGAGCCAGAACTACGGTTTCTCCATTTATCGTTCAGGAGATCGCCGATGCTTTAAAGGGAACAGATAAGATCGTTTTGGTGAAAAATCCTGTAAATCCGGATCTCTCTTTATGGCTTGGTGCGGTAGAAAGATTACATACGGCAGATATTTCAAAATTAGGAGTAATTCACCGTGGTTTTTCCGCATATGAAAAAACAAAATACAGAAACAATCCTGAATGGCAAATACCAATTGAGCTTCAGAATAAATTTCCAGATTTACCTTTGATCCTTGATCCTTCGCATATTGCAGGACGAAGAGATATTATCTTTGATCTTTGCCAGACCGCGCTTGATTTAAATTATGATGGGATTATGGTTGAAACTCACCATACACCAGATAAGGCCTGGAGTGATGCCGCCCAGCAGATAACACCCGAAACACTTATAAAAATGATGGAAGATTTAAAAGTAAGAAAGGAGATATCAGCTAGTGAAGAATTTCAAAATAAGTTAACTGCTTTAAGATCTAAAATTGATATTACAGATAGCCAGATCCTGGAAATTCTTTCAAAAAGAATGAAGA
The DNA here is from genome assembly GCA_963779835.1 of uncultured Flavobacteriaceae bacterium. GTDB lineage: Bacteria > Bacteroidota > Bacteroidia > Flavobacteriales > Flavobacteriaceae > Christiangramia. The sequence continues at coordinate 8,191 of CAVZZT010000014.1, read as the reverse complement.
TTGCTGAAGAGATAGGGCAAGTGAAAAAAGATAAGAATGTTGCTATTCTGCAAACAAAAAGGTGGAATGAGATTCTTGGAAAAATGGTGCTTGAAGGCGAAGAAAAAGGACTTAGTGAAGAATTTGTGCTTAGAATGTTCAAAGCGATTCACCAGGAATCAATTAATCATCAGCAGAAAATATTAGACGGCATACGGTAGAGGATAAAAAAAATGCTGTAAGGTGACTTACAGCATTTTTAATTTTCTTTTTTTACTAATCGGTATACCCTAATCTTCTCGAAGCTTTACGCATTAATACATTAATAAGAGCATCGTTATCACTACCTAAACTTCCTCTTACCTTTTTATTGTAATTCCAAAGTAATTGGCCGTCCTGGGCATTGTTAACACTCATATTAATAACCGCAGTATTTGTACTTCCCCAGAATCCTACAAGAAGACCTAAAGCTATAGAAGCACCATCAGACATAGGTTTGTCTGTTTCAAAAGTTCCTGAAATTATGGCATCTACACCAAGTGCTTTGGCTATATCCTCGGGAGTTTGAAGATTTAGATCGGTAATTCCTGCTTTGTGAAGAAGTGCGTTCGTTCTTTTAGGATCCTGAAGATTTACTTCAAGATCACCACGTTTCTTGCGTTTCAAAAACCAGGAGTACATGGCAGATTGAATTGATAATCCTTCACTTTTTTCAAGTTCGGCCATTTGTAAGGCGCTCATGTCTTTCATTTGTTTTGGACGCAGATTAACACTGGCATCAAAAGGCAGAATTGCAATTATCTTATGTTCAGCGGTCAATTCATCGAATTCTGGATGCTGATAAAGATTGGTTTGGGCCATTGCTGAGTTCAAATTGAATAGGAATAGCATGGCCATGAAAAATTTAAAAGTAAATTTGTACATGGTAAATATGTTGATTATGATTGAAACAAATATATCTTAAAATAATTAACAAAATAAATTAAAATTTTAGTTTTATTTAACTTTCAATGCAAGGAACGGTTTATAAGTCTACAGGTAGCTGGTATCAGGTTAAAGCTGAAAATGGGGAATTTTTTGAATGCAGGATAAAAGGGAAATTCAGGATTCAGGGTATAAAGAGTACCAATCCTGTTGCAGTAGGTGATAAAGTTTCCTTTGATATTGAAGAGGGAGTAGAAGAAAAAACCGGAGTGATTAAAAAGATCACCGAGCGTGAGAATTATATAATCAGGAAGTCTGTTAACCTTTCTAAACAAACACATATTATTGCTTCGAATATTGACCAGGTTTTCCTGCTAATTACCTTAAATAATCCACCGACACTTACCACTTTTATAGACAGATTTTTAGTTACTGCGGAAGCTTACGATATTACCGCAGTACTATTATTTAATAAAGTAGACACTTATTCAATTGAGGAGCTTGCCGAAGTGAAATATCTCGCTGAATTATATAGAGGTGCCGGTTATGAATGTATTGGAATCTCTGCCAAAAACGGAAAGAATGTCGATAAGGTAAAGGATAAAATGATTGGGAAGACCAGTATGATTTCGGGGCATAGCGGTACGGGAAAGTCAACCTTAATAAATGCTATCGAACCTACTTTAGATTTAAAAACTTCAGAAATTTCAAAGCAACACAGCCAGGGACAACATACAACAACATTTGCCGAAATGTTCGATCTTAGTTTTGATGCCAGAATTATTGATACTCCTGGGATTAAAGGCTTTGGAGTAGTAGATATGGACCGTGAAGAGATCGGTGATTATTTCCCGGAATTTTTTGAAAGAAAACAGGATTGCAAATTTCATAACTGTCTGCACATTGAAGAACCTAAATGTGCTATTAAAGATGCACTTGAAGGAGGCGAGATCGCCTGGTCCAGATATAAAAGTTATTTGCAGATCATGGAAGGTGAGGAAGACAATTACAGAGTAGATCAATATCAAAAATAATGAGAGCAGTTATTCAAAGAGTTTCAGAAGCATCTGTAACGGTAGATCATCGGGTTTGTGCAGTAATACGCCAGGGCTTATTGATTTTACTTGGGGTGGAAGATGAAGATAGTGAGGAGGATATTGCCTGGCTTGTGCAGAAAGATCATTAACATGAGAATCTTCAACGATAAAGATGATGTGATGAATGACTCTCTAAAGAGTGTTGACGGAGATGCAATTGTGGTAAGTCAGTTTACTTTGCATGCCAGCACTAAAAAAGGAAACCGGCCTAGTTACACCAAAGCAGCAAAACCGGAGGTTGCCGAACCATTATATCTGAAATTTATTGACAAATTTCGAACAGGAACTTGGTAAAGAGGTGGGTGCCGGTGTATTTGGTGGAGATATGAAGGTTTCTCTATTAAATGATGGACCGGTAACAATTTTACTAGATTCGAAAGATAAACGTTAAAAAACGTTAATTTTTTATATATTGCGCTAAACTCTTAAGTTAGTCCCCCGGAATGCGCAATTTTTTCATTGTCTGTTTCCTAGGCATTGCATCTACTTTACATTGTCAGGAAACTTATAAGGTTAGTGATATTAACCTGAAGATGCTTGTTAACGCCAACGCGGTTGTTCGTAAGCAACAAACTCAGATTGATATTAAAGATATTAATGATGTAGAAATTTCTACCTACAGGGTAGTTACTGTTCTTAATGAATCTGGGGAATCTTATATTAACGCCTACGAGAATTTCGATAAAAGTCTGACTATCCTGGACCAGGAGGCTATAATCTATAATGCCAAAGGAGAGGAGATAAAGAAATTCAAACAACGAGACTTTACTTCGCAAAGTAATTTTCAGGATTTCGTTTTATTTTCTGATAATAAAGTCAGTTACCTGGACTATACCCCAAGAAAATATCCTTTTACTGTGGAATATACCTCCAGAGTCAGGACGGGAAACTCTTTGTTTTTAGCCGACTGGTGGCCTACAGAAGGTTATAAAGTGAGCGTAGAAAACACTTCCTATAAAATTATTAATGAAAGTGAAGTTCCTATAAGGTATACGGAAAGAAATCTGGATAGTATTGAGTGCCAGTGACCCAAAATTCTAATTTTGAGCTGGACTTTTCTGCTAAGAATATTAAGGCGAAGAGTTATGAAGAACTGAGTCCTTCATTCAGGGATATGGCTCCGAGCGTTTCTGTAGCCTTAGAGAAGTTCCAATTAGAAGGTGTAGAAGGAGAATCCAGTAATTGGAAGAATTTCGGAAAATGGCAATATGATCATTTAGTAGCCGGACAGGGAGTTTTGTCAGATGCAATCGTTAGAAAGATTTCAGAATTAACTAAAGATGCTGAAACAAAAGAGGAAAAAGCCCGGATTATTTATAAATATGTTCAGGATAACACCCGTTACATTGCGGTTAATTTAGGGATAGGAGGATGGAAGCCATATAGTGCCCAGGAAGTAGGTCGATTAGGTTACGGGGATTGTAAAGGGCTTACCAATTATACTAAAGCGCTGTTGCAAAGCCAGGGAATAGATTCAGATTATACCGTGATCTATGGAGGTCCCAGACGAAATATAGATCCCGATTTCACTAAAATGCAGGGGAACCATGTTATTTTAAGCATTCCGCGTGAAGGGAAAGATGATATTTGGTTGGAATGTACCAGCCAGGATTCACCCTTTAATTATATGGGAGATTTTACAGACGACCGATATGCTTTAAAAGTGAAGCCTACAGGAGGAGAGATTGTAAGAACTAAAAAGTATGCTGCAGAAGATAATCTTCAAAAAACTAAGGCATCAGTAAAACTCAATCAAAATGGCGGATTTCGGGCCAAATTAGAAAAATCCAGCTATGGAGTTCCTTATGGGGAAATCTATCGACTCGACCTGCAAACTGAAGATACCAAGAAGAACTTTTATCTCGAACACTGGCCACATTTTCAAAATTTAACTCTTGATTCTATAAATCTGGATAATGATAAAGTGAAGATTGAATTTACAGAAAACCTGAATTTTCATGCAGATCGTTATTGCAATATTGCAGGAGACCGTCTTTTGTTGCCTTTGACTTTTGTTGATGAATTTGATTTGAATGTAGAAAAAGACAAGAACAGGAAAAATATTATAAAGATTGAAAGAGGAGAATCGTACAAAGATATCTTTAGCTATGAGTTACCTGAAGGATATACCGTAGAGGCAGTACCAGACAGCCAGGAAATTCAAACGGAATTTGGCAGGATGTCCTTAAAAATATCCATAGAAAGAACGGATGAAAAAGAAATGATTTTAGTGGATAGGTATCTTAAACTGGAAGAAGGAGAATGGCAACCCGAAAAATTCGAAAACTTTAGAAATTTTATTACTCAAATTCATCAATTAAGCAATCAAAGAGCAGTGATTGCCCCAATAAGTAAAACTTAGTAAAATGCGTAAAATTAGTTTAATTATCCCCCTCTTATTCCTGTTTATTTTCACCGCAAATAGTCAGAATTATAAATTCGGAAAGGTCTCTAAAGAGGAGGTATTGCAGAAAGAACATCCAATAAAGAAAAATGCTAATGCGGCTATTCTATATAGAAATCAGAAGGTGTTTTATGACCTCGACCAGCATGATGGTTTTACATTGGTCACAGAGATTCATGAAAGAATAAAAATATATAATAAGGAAGGTTTTGATTGGGCAACAAAGAAGATAAGAAAGTATATTGGTAAAAGTGATCATGAAGAGGTTTCACAACTAAAAGGATATACTTACAATATTATAGACGGGAAGCTTGAAGAAGAGAAATTAAGAAACGATGAGATATTTGAAGAAGAAAGCTCTAAATACTGGGAGTATACTAAATTTACCATGCCGGCTGTGGCTGAAGGAAGTGTAATTGAATACACTTATCAGGTAAGATCACCTTTTCTTCAAGCTATAGGAAAAACACCCCTGCAATTTTCGATTCCTTTGGATAAACTGGAACTGAAATTAGAGATTCCGGAATATCTGTATTTCAGTAGGTATCAGAATTTGAAATCGCCCCTACCTTTTAAAATTAAAGAAGAAAAAAAGAGAGCCAGGTTTTCTTTTTCTGGTCTTAAAAGAGGGACCAGTATGAATGGAAGAGTAGTAAATCACTCGAATACCAATAGTGTGATAGAATACTTAATGAATGTTTATAAGGTGGATATGGAAGATGTCCCGGCCTTAAAGGTAGAATCTCATGTAGATAACCTAAATACCTATGCGGCATTCCTGGATTGGGAATTGCAGTATACTAAATTCCCAAATTCTACGGTAAAGAATTATTCAGAAACCTGGGAAGGAGTTACCAAATCTATCTACAGCGATATTGGAATAGAGAACGAACTGAATAGGGATAATTTTTATAATGATGAGTTAGATGAAATTATCGCAGGTTTATCAGATCCTATGATGAAAGCCGAAAAGATTTTCAACTATGTCAAACAAACCGTAAAATGGAATGATTATTTAGGTTTTTTCCCGGATAACGGAACTAAGAAAGCATTCAAGGAAGGGTCTGGAAATACCGGTGATATTAATTTACTTCTCATATCGATGCTTAAGTATGCAAACCTAAAGGCTTATCCTATTTTGCTAAGCACCCCATCTAACGGAGTTCCATTATTTCCTACAAGAGACGGGTTTAATTATATCATTGCCGGTTTGGAAATAGACGGTAATATAGTATTACTGGATGCCACAGATCCTATGACAGGAATTGGAGAGCTTCCTAAAAGAGCCCGTAACTGGCAGGGAAGATTAATTAAGGAGAAAGGTGAATCTGCCTGGGTAAACCTGATGCCAAATTACCTGTCTGAAAATTCCATTAAAATGAACTATAAATTTGATGGTTCCAAAATAGTTGGATGGAATAGAAATGACTATTCACGTCTTTTTGCGAAGGACTTCAGAACGGAACACGGGGATTCGGAAGTGAAAAATAATATTGAAAAAAGAATACAGGGAATATCAGGGATCGAAATTAGTGATTACAAAGCTGAAAATAAAAATAAGCTCGGATCTGAAATTACAGAATCTTTCGAATTTGAATTATCATCAGCTGCAGAAAGCATAGGAGATAAAATTTATTTTCAACCATTATTATTCGAAGCTTTAAGTGAAAATCCATTTAAAAGCGAAGAGAGAATCTATCCCGTATTTTTTGACTTTCCTGAAATTAAGTCTTATACCATTAATATTATGATTCCAGATGGTTATAAAATAGTTTCATTACCAGAAAGTTTAGCCTTGAGACTAGGAGAGGACGATGGTGAGTTCAAATTTATCATTAATGGGAATGGGAACGTAATCAGGCTGATTTCAAATGTCACCTTAAAGAAAACTGCATACCTGGCGGAAGAATATAAATTTTTGAAAAAGTTTTATGCTAATATTATAAAAAAACATAGCGAAGCTATAGTTTTGGAGAAAATAAAGCAAGATGGAAATATCGAACGCACAGAAAGCGGTAGATAACTGGATCAAAGAACACGGAGTTCGTTATTTTAATGAATTGACCAATATGGCACAATTAACCGAAGAGGTTGGTGAAGTAGCCAGGATCATTGCCAGGAGATATGGTGAACAGAGTGAAAAAGAGAGTGATAAGGATAAGGATCTTGGCGAAGAGCTGGCAGATGTTGTCTTTGTTGTACTTTGTTTAGCGAATCAAACAGGGGTGGATCTTCAGGAAGCTTTTGACAGGAAGCTGGAGATTAAGACAAAAAGAGACAAAGACCGGCATAAGAATAATGAAAAGCTGAAGTAATGAAATTTAAGGTAATTATTTCTCAACGATCTTTCTGGAAATCGGTTTTCTGGCTGGGCCTGTCTTTTCTTATTTTATATAACGTGATCACTATTTTCTTCGAATATGGAGAATTCGCCTTATTCACTTTCCTAAGAGAAAAAACTGCTGATGGAAAACTGATTCGATTTATAATTGGTCAATCATTAGCCTCTTTCCTTTATGGATTTATTTTGGCCTTCGGACAGTTTCGTGGAAAAGAAAAGAAAGACTAATTTAGTGCTTCATCCTTTTATTTTCTGAAATGACCCTATCTCTTCATAATTCAAATAAAAATATTGTTTCAGATCTGCAGATCACGGGTTCTAAAAGTGAGTCCAATAGATTATTGATACTGCAGGCTCTATATCCTGAAATTCAAATTGAGAATTTATCAAACAGTGACGATACCCAGGTTTTGAAAAAAGCCTTAGAGCAGGGGCAGGGTGTAATTGATATACATCATGCCGGTACGGCAATGCGTTTTTTAACTGCTTACTTTGCTTCGAAAGAGGGTTGTGAAGTTGAAATTACAGGAAGTAAGCGAATGAAGGAGCGCCCAATTCGGTTACTGGTGGATGCTCTTCAAAGAATGGGGGCAGATATTCAATACAAAAATGAAGCTGGCTATCCTCCACTTGTTATTAAGGGCAAAAAGCTTCATGTGGACTCGGTCAAACTTCAGGCAAATGTTAGTAGTCAGTATGTTTCAGCACTAATGCTTATTGGGGCATCGCTGCCGAAAGGACTTGAAATTATACTGGAAGGTCAGATCACTTCCACCCCGTATATTCTTATGACCCTGGAAATTCTTAAAAATGCAGGAATCAATGGAATCTTTAAAGAAAATCGGATATTTATCGAACCTACTAAAGAACTGCCAGGTTCGAACATTGCTGTAGAGTCTGATTGGAGTTCAGCCTCCTATTTTTACAGTATCGCCGCTATTGCCGATGCTGCAGAACTAAAACTCTCCAATTACCGAAAAACAAGCAAACAGGGAGATTCCTGTCTGGCTGAAATCTACAAATCATTTGGTGTTGAAACCGAATTCCAGAATAATAGAATTCTTCTTAAAAAAACTAAGGCGAAACGGCCAAGGTGTATTCATGAAAACCTAATGAATTCACCTGATATTGCTCAAACTATAGCGGTAACCTGTCTGGCTCTGGGTATTGAATGCAAACTAGAGGGTTTACATACTCTAAAAATAAAAGAGACTGACAGGCTTAAAGCACTGAAGACCGAAATGGAAAAATTTGGAGCTCAGGTGAAAATCACCGGTGATTCGCTACATCTCTATCCATCCCAGAAGTTGAATGAAAATATAAGCATTGCCACCTATAATGATCATCGAATGGCAATGGCTTTTGCACCACTGGCACTGAAGGTTCCTGTGAAGATTGAAGAAGCCGATGTGGTTTCTAAATCCTATCCGGATTTTTGGAAAGATC
>CAVZZT010000013.1:0-440372 GCA_963779835.1 uncultured Flavobacteriaceae bacterium | reverse complement strand
ATAATGATCACCTGATGCCAATAATCGGCAACTTCACTTAAACCGAAGGATTTCGCAATGTAAACCAGGTTCAGAATATCTTTTTGAAAACAACTCCCTCCAAATCCTACGGAAGATTTCAGGAATTTTGAACCTATCCTTGAATCCATCCCTACAGCACGGGAAACTTCATTCACATCTGCTCCAGTCTTCTCACACAATTCACTCATTGCATTGATACTGGATACCCTCTGAGCTAAAAATGCGTTTGCGGTAAGTTTTGATAATTCTGAAGACCATACATTTGTAGTAAGTATTTGCTCTGCCGGTACCCAATGAGCGTAAATATCAACTAACGCCTGAATTGCTTCTTCCCCCTCAGGTGTATCTATATCGCCTCCGATTAAAACACGATCTGGATTCATAAGATCATCCACTGCGGTTCCTTCTGCTAGAAATTCAGGGTTGGAAAGAATTTGATAATTAACTCCATTTCCTGTATTATCTAAAATGTTTTTCAAAGCCTGAGCGGTCCTCACCGGCAGGGTTGATTTTTCAACAACAATTTTGTCATCTTTGGCAACCCTGGCTATTTGACGAGCACACAGCTCAATATACTTCAGGTCAGCTGCCATTCCCTTACCAATACCATAGGTTTTGGTTGGGGTATTTACAGAGATAAAAATCATATCGGCTTGACCGATCGCCTTATCAACATCCGTTGAGAAAAATAAATTACGCTCTCTGGCTTCAGCTACAATATCAGAAAGGCCGGGTTCATAAATTGGAATATTTTCTACATCTTCATCATTCCAGGCCGCAATCCTTTTTTCATTTATATCTACAACCGTTACATTGATTTCAGGACATTTTTGAGCAATAACCGCCATAGTAGGACCTCCTACATAGCCAGCGCCGATGCAACAGATGTTTTTAATTCTCATTATTCGTTGATTCGTTAATTGGTTAATTGGTTAAATAGTTAATTGGATTCCCCCTCTGATAAACTATCTAAAAATCAACATTCATTTATTCATTATTTCTATTTCTCAAATATTTGATATAACCATTTATTAATCTGAGACATGATTCTACTTTTTTCCGAAGTGTTTTCAACACATCCTCTGATATATAGTTACAATCTTTTGCCTCAATACCATGGTCTAATATTTCAGCTACCGATCCTCTCGCATTTAAAAGAAATTTTATATTTTCTTTATAATGGTATCTTCCCCAACCCTCAGCGATGTTTGCAGTCGCTGACCTCGCTGACCTTGATAACTGGGAATATAATTCAAAACGCTCAGTTTTTGGCAAATTAGTCAATACTTCCCGCCTCACTAAAAGCTTTAAAGAATAGCATTCTTTCCAGCAATCCAGATCCTCAAAATTTGAAGCCATTTTTCAGTTAATTGGTTAAACGGTTAATTAGTTTGACGAGCTGATATAATAATTTTTAAAACGCATTTAAGATTCTAAAAGATTTCTTTCAATAGGGAACATTTAATTTCCGAATTCAATTAAAAAATATAGTAATCTATTCTCTAATTAACCAAACCCAAACTTACCATGCCCTAATTAACTAATTCACCAATCTCTAATCCCCAATTCACAATACTCGGACTAAAGCTTCTTATCACATCTATCCCCAAGTACTCCTTTAACGTCATAGACTACTGCTCCGTTATTTTTAAAGTTATTTAAATCTAAATCCATAAACTCCTTATGGGCAACAGTAAGTACAATGGAATCAAATTTCCCTTCTGGTAATTTATTTACAGTTTCTAAGCTATACTCATGCATTACTTCTAATGGATTTGCCAGTGGATCATAAATCGTAATTTCAACCCCATATTCTTTAAGGTTCTTAATAACATCTACCACTTTCGTATTTCGCACGTCAGGACAGTTTTCCTTAAAGGTAATTCCAAGAACAAGAATTTTTGCACCTTTAACTTTGATGTCATTTTGCAACATCAGTTTAACAACTTCCGAAGCTACATATTGCCCCATCGAGTCATTCATTCTCCTTCCGGCAAGGATGATTTCAGGATGGTACCCAATTTCCTGGGCTTTTTGCGCCAGGTAATATGGATCAACTCCTATACAATGTCCACCTACAAGCCCCGGTTTAAAAGGAAGAAAATTCCATTTTGTTCCTGCCGCTTCCAATACATCATGAGTGTCTATACCCATCATATTAAAAATTTTAGCCAGTTCGTTTACAAAAGCTATATTAATATCTCTCTGGGAGTTCTCTATAACCTTTGCAGCTTCAGCTACTTTTATCGTTGGTGCCAGGTGGGTTCCTGCAGTAATAACTTCAGAATATAATTCATTCACCTTTTTTCCAATTTCCGGAGTGGAGCCCGCAGTAACTTTTAATATCTTCTCCACCGTATGCTCTTTATCACCCGGATTAATTCTTTCCGGTGAATACCCAACGTAAAAGTCTTCATTAAACTTCAGACCACTTACCTTCTCAAGTACAGGCACACATTCTTCTTCAGTAACTCCGGGATAAACCGTAGACTCATAAACCACTATATCACCTTTCTTTAGAACCTTACCGACCGTCTCACTTGACTTATAAAGCGGAGTAAGATCAGGGCGATTGTTTTTATCTACCGGGGTAGGAACTGTAATGATATAATAATTACAGGATTTAATATCTTCAAGATTCGTACTACAGAATAATCCAACTTTTTCAGAATTAGATTTCTTAAGAGAAGATTGCAGTAATTCATCTTCCACTTCGAGTGTAGAATCTTTACCACTCATCAATTCACTTACTCTGGATTGATTTATATCAAATCCCACTACAGGAAATTTGGTAGCAAATAATCTGGCAAGCGGTAAACCCACATAACCAAGACCAATCACAGCTATTTTTGTATTTGACATTTATATAGAATAATTTATTTTAAATTTTCCCAGTACCAGCCAACAGCTTCCTTCAAACCATCATCAATTTTATGGGAAGGTTTATAATTCAGTAAAGTTTGAGCCTTTTGTACAGAGGCTAAAGAATGCGGAATATCTCCCGGGCGATTGGGACCATGTTTTATTTCAACATTTGAAATTTCAGAATCATATTCTGAAAGGTGTTTTTTCAACAATTTTGCGAGCTCTAAAAGATTTGTTCTATCTCCTACAGCAGTATTATATACTTCATTAACAGCTTCTGATTTATCTGATGTGATTGCCAGTAAATTCATTTGAACCACATTATCGATATAGGTAAAATCTCTTGAGTAAGTACCATCTCCATTTATTACCGGACTATCATGTTTCATAAATTGCATGACGAATTTTGGAATAACCGCAGCGTATGCACCATTTGGATCCTGTTTTCTTCCGAAGACATTAAAATAACGCAAACCAATTGTATCTAAACCATATGCTTTTTGAAATATATCTGCATATAATTCATTAACATATTTGGTAATGGCATACGGCGAAAGGGGTTTGCCAATTTCATCTTCTACTTTAGGTAGTTTTTCGGAGTCTCCATAGGTAGAGGAGCTCGCAGCATATACGAATCTCTTAACTTCAGAATCTTTTGCAGCTACCAGCATATTTAAAAATCCTGATATATTTACTTCGTTACTTGTAATTGGATCATTTAGAGATCTTGGAACTGAGCCTAAAGCAGCTTCGTGAAATACATAATCCATACCTTCACAGGCCTTTCTACATATTTCCAGATCGCGTATATCTCCTTCGATCAATTCGAAATCTTCATTATTAATAATTTTATCAAGGTTTCTTAAATGCCCAGTAGAGAAGTTATCCAGACATTTTACTTTGGCTCCAAAATCAATTAATTGTTCACATAAATTGGAACCTATAAAGCCAGCTCCACCAGTGACTAAAATTTTTGAAGAAGAAATTTTTTCTTTCTGAGATTCAGTAATCAAGATACTATTTTTAACTTTTTTACAATTTGCAAATATAAAATATCTAAAAGAACAATTATGAAATGTGCTCTTAAAGAATTCCCAAAACTATTTTTACGGCCACATTCATTTGATCAAATTTTTAAGGTAAGCTCCATAATCGCTTTTTTCAAGGCGTTCTGCTAGAATTTCCAATTCTCCCTTATCTATATAACCTTTTCTAAATGCTATTTCTTCCAGGCAGGCTATTTTTAGTCCCTGCCTTTTTTCGATGGTTTGAATAAAATTAGAGGCCTCTAATAAAGAATCGTGTGTACCTGTATCCAACCACGCAAACCCTCTTCCCATAAGTTCTACATTTAATCCTTTTTCTTTTAAAAATTTCTCATTTACGCTGGTTATCTCCAATTCTCCCCTTTTGCTAGGCACACATTTCTTTGCAATTTCAATAACTTTATTCGGATAAAAATATAATCCGGTAACAGCGAAATTACTTTTGGGATTTTCCGGCTTTTCTTCAATACTTAAAGCTTGTCCTTTATCATCAAAATCTACAACTCCATAACGCTTTGGATTTTGCACGTAATATCCAAAAATGGTGGCCTTATTATTCCTTTCACAACTAATTCTTGCTTTTTCTAAAAGAGAACCAAATCCCTGTCCGTAAAAGATATTATCCCCAAGAACCAGGCAGACGCTATCAGCACCGATAAATTCTTCTCCAATAATGAAAGCTTCAGCCAACCCATTTGGCGAAGGCTGTTCTTCATAATAAAAATCCATTCCAATTTCCCGGCCATCTCCTAACAATTTCTTGAAATTTGGAAGATCCTCCGGAGTCGAAATAATTAAGACTTCCCTAATTCCCGCCAGCATTAAAACAGAAATCGGATAATAGATCATTGGTTTATCATAGATAGACAATAGCTGTTTTGATACTCCCCTGGTGATTGGGTAAAGACGAGTTCCGGTTCCCCCGGCTAAGATTATTCCTTTCATTAATATTTAGCTTTCTCGGTTTTCAATTAAACTAATTTCCTCCCGTGTTTACAATTTCAGATATTTCCTCTACTTGTTTAACTTTCAGTTGAGAGTATAATGGCAAACACAATATTGATTTAGATATAGACTCCGAAATATACATTTCTGAATATTCAACATAATCCAAAGTGTTAAGCGAGGGATAAAAATAGCGTCTTGGATATATATTTTTTTCTTCTAAAGCTTTCTGAACTTTTAATAAAATATTTTCGTTTTCAAAAATGATTGGATAGTAGCTATAATTCCATTCTGTATTTTCACGTATTGTAATATTCCGAAAATTATTAAAATTAAGCTTATTGTTATAGTGACCAATAAGTTTTCTACGACTTTGAATAGTGTCGTTTAAATAGGGTAAAACCGCGAGCCCCATCCCTGCCTGGAGTTCACTCATTTTAGCATTTATTCCCAATCCATAAAAATTTAATGGGCCATTATGACCAAAATTATGTCTAAAAAACAGTTCATCATAAAGCCTTTTATCTTTGCAAAATATGGCTCCTCCCTCTCCCGTATGGAATATTTTTGTTGCGTGAAAACTACAGGTACTTACATCTCCATAATTAAAAATTGACTTTCCTTTATAGCTGACATTGAAAGCGTGGGCGGCGTCATAAATAACCTTAAGCTCATACTTATTTGCAATTTCCTGAATTACCTCTACATTACAGGGATTGCCGAAAACGTGAGTAGCCAGAATGGCCGTAGTCTTATTTGTTATAGCTTTCTCAATTTTTGATTCATCAATTGTAAGATAATTAGGGTCAATATCAACGAATACCGGGGTACAGTTTTCCCATACAATAGAAGAAGTTGTTGCAACATAACTAAAAGGTGTAGTTATAATTTCTCCTCCCCAAGCAATTGATTTTAATATAATTTGCAAAGGAAGTGTTCCATTTGCAGTAAGGACTATATTATCAACTTCAAGGTATTTTTTTAAATTCTGACTCAATATTTGATGAAGCCTCCCTCCATTAGCGATTTGGTTAGAATCCCAAATCTCCTGGATTATTTTATCATATTCTTTTTTTGGTGGCAAAAAGGTAGCGGTAACCTGAATCATTTATTTTTTATTAATTTAAAAAGTTTTATAAAAGGAAGAAAATTTAAAAATTCTATTTATTCAAAAGTTTTGACTTTCTTACGAATTTAGTCCTCCTCATCTGGAGATTAACGTGAAAAACATTTTTGCAAAATAACTATATATAGATTAAAATTGCGACAACAAGACCCTAAGTCCAAAGAATAAGTTTATTGCAAAGCTTCATACAGCTTATTATTTATAAAATTAATGGTGTCTTTTTCCAATTCGTAATAAAAAGGAGGCCTTACTATATAGTTGTCGGCATTGATCAAATTTCTGCCACCGTCTTTATCGATATAATAAGGACTTTTTTGCAAACTCAAATAGTGAAATACTGCTAACATCCCGTTGGATTTTAATTTACTTATCAATTTATTTCTTTGCTCCAGATCTTTGCATCTTAAATAAAACATGTGGACGTTGTTGGTTGCCCAGTCGGGAATTTCTGGGAGACCTATATTATTTTCATTGGCCCATTCTTTTAAACCTTTGTAGTAGGTATTCCAATGCATATGTCTTTTAGTTTGTATGTCCTCCAGGTTCTCTAATTACCCAAAGAAATGCCGCTATTATTTCAGAAGGCAGAAATGAACTTCCCACAGTCATCCAACTATACTTAGCAACTTCTCCTCTAAAAAAAGAGGCTCTATTGGTACCCTTTTCCAAAATAATTTCGGCGTTGTCTATAAATTCAAGGGCATTAATGGCCAACATGCCTACTTCTTCAGAAATAATATTTTTAGTTTCATGAAACGAAAAAGCAGCAAAATGACCAATAGATCCAAGAGCTCTTTTCTCTCCGTCATTTCCGGTATAAAAACTGTCAATTGCCTAGGCGTCTTCTATGACAAATAGATTGTATTTATCTGCCAAGGACATAATTTTATCCATATCAGAGGCAACTCCAGCAAATGTACTGGCTATTTTATCTTTGGAAATCAATCACGCAGAATTTGTAAATTTTAGCATCGAAAATCGGAACAAAGATAGGATTATTATCTCAAGTCTTTCTATAGAAATTTTGAAAGTAAATGAGTCAATTTTTTTGTGAATATTGGCTACACCTAGTTCTTTTTGATTTATTTTGGCACAAAAAAAGTAAAATCTTGTCTTTAAATTTTTTTCATAAAAGATCTGTCTGTCCCATTTGCCACTCCATACATTTCAAAATCATTTATTCTATCCCTTATTCCTCGGATGATATAAAAGACTATCTTTTTGAATTTTACCAATCGCAAGGAAATATTGAATTCAAGTATTTAAATGGAGTTGACTATATCATATTACAATGTAATATATGCGACGGAATTTTTCAGCAATACATTCCAAATGATAAATTGATGTATAAGCTATATGAAGAATGGATATCACCGGATATAGCATTTCATAATCATAAAATCATACAAAAAGAATTAATCAGGAAATATTCTCAGGAAATAACCACCATTCAAAACGGATTTTATAAAAATAAAAGTGAAATTAAGGTTTTAGATTATGGGATGGGTTGGGGAACCTGGGCTTGTATTGCACAACAATTGGGTTGGGATTCTTATGGATTAGAATTATCCCCTTCTCGAATTAAACATGCTCAATCCCAAGGTGTGAAAATTGTAACGGCCGAGGAAAATCTGAATGAAAAATTTGACTTCATCAATACCGAGCAGGTTTTTGAGCATATTCCAGACCCTCTGAAAACCCTTACGAAGATCAAAACCTGGTTAAAACCTAACGGAATTATAAAAATTAGTGTTCCAACCGCTCAAAATATAGACGAGCGATTAAAAATTATGAACTGGGCAGCCCCGAAGGGAACTAAATACTCTTTAAACCCTATCGCCCCTTTGGAACACATCAATTTCTATAGGAGTGAATCTTTGAAACAAATGAGTCAACGAGCCGGATTGACCAGGAAGAATATTCCGGTCTCTACCCAATTACGATATACTAATTGGAGCGGTAGCCTTAAAATTAAAATAAAAAAAATCTTTCAACCCTTTCGAATTAATAATTTGAGTTCTGTAAATTATATTTTTTTGCAGAAACAGAACCGATTGTATTGATGCCTATCTAATATATTTTTAAGATACTATTCAAAATCAACTTCCCCTCTCAACTGAAGAGTTTCAGTAGTTCACCATTGCTAATAAATTTATTCTGATAAGCAGTATCAAGAATTTCTCGCTTTTTGATAGTTTAAATAAAATTTGAAAGCTACAAGCTTTGAATTATTGATCCCGGAATCGATCCTTGAGATCTAAATACAGTTAAATTTTTTTCAAAAATCCTGGTTTACTGTATTTTCAGACCCAGTCATTTGCCGGGTTTTACTTTTTTTGAAATTTACACCTATTCTTTAGAACTCGCAATTTTCTGGATTACCTCCACATTAAAGGTTTTTCTAAACACATGGGTAGCATGAACGGCAGCGGTCTTACTTGTTATCTTTCTCAAATTTTAATTAATCAATTGTAATGCATAGGGTCAATATCTACAAATACCGGTATACATTTTTACGTGACGATAGAAGATATACTGGCCAAATTATTAAAAGGGGAGGTGATAACTTGACCCCCTCCGCGAAGCAAGAGATTTTTAATGCAATTTGCAATAAGAAATCATTTTCAACCTTGAGATAGTTTTCCACTTTATTAAGTTCAGAAACTAAAGCGCCACCATTGGCAATTTGATTTGAATCCTATATTTTTTTTCATAAATCTTTTTTAGAGATGAAAATGTTTTTTGTAACCGGGATCATTTCTTTAAAATCAAATTAAATAATTCGGATAAACTTTCCAGTTTCAGTAAATAAGATATAGCGAGATAGAATAATCCGCCGGAAAGACTTCCGATCAAAATTCTTACAATATCTTTCGAAGTATTCATCCAATAACTATCAATCAAATAAATTAATCCTCCTGCTAAAACCGAAATACAAATTATTGGAACAATATCCTTTATTTGCTGAAAAGCTGAATAATTAATCAATTTACCTGAATAATGGGCATTAATAAAAAACGCAATAAACGAAATAACTACCTGTCCTACTAATAATTCTGTTATTCCCATTGGTATGGTAATAAAAAGAACTAAAAGTATCAGGATTTTTTTTAACACCTCCAATTTTAAGAACAAATCACTCCTACCTTTAACATTCAGGATATCTAAATTATAAGAATGTAATGGATACAAAATTCCGGTGAGGCAGAGAATCTGAAAGTATAGAACTGCTGGTAACCATTTTTCTGTAAATAGAAATCGAAATACCGGCTCCGCTAAAACAGCCAGGGTAATTAATACTGGAGTCACCACGAAGACGACCATTTTCAATATTTTCTTATAGACCCTTTTTAACCTTATATCGTCATTTTGAATTGTAACAAATAAAGGGAATGTTACTTTATCCAGAGCTCTGGAAATATTTCTTACCGGAAGTTGATTCATAGTTTCTGCCCTGGTATATAAACCTACCTGGGCCGCGGAAAAATATTTCCCTATAGCTATTAAAAAAATATTATTAAAAGTTCTATCTAGCAATTCAGATAAGGTCAGTTTGTAGCCAAAATTGAAATGGGTTTTCAGTTTCGAGAAATCAAACTTTAAATCTGGTCGCCAGTCTGAGTAGATCCAAAGTTGAATAGCACTTACAGATGCTCCAGAAATGCTACTCCAGACTAAACTCCATACACCGAAACCTGATATAGCCATTCCTATACCTACAAGACCTCCAACAATTGCAGAAGGGATAGCTATTAAAGTTTGAGTTCTGAATTCCATTTTTTTGGTTAATCGCGCCATTTGTACCGCTGACAAGGCGGAAATAATAAAGGTCGTACAATATAGCCGAACAAGACCTACTAATATTGACTCACCATAAAAGTCGGCAATGATAGGAGCTAAGAAGTAAATAAGTAGATAAATAAAAATGCTGGCTACTAAATTGAAGTAGAATACTGTGGAATAATCCAGAGAAGTCAAGTTTTCTCCTCTAATTAATGATTTCGTTAAACCTGCATGCAATAAAGCATTCCCAATAGCTACAAAAACAGCGATCATCCCAATTAATCCAAATTGTTCTGGAAGAAGAATTCTTGCGAGTATTACAGAAATAATAAACCCGATAAGCTGATTTCCAAACTGTTCAGCGAAGGTCCATACCAACCCTTTTGATACTCGTTTTTTTAAAGACATTTAAAAATAATTGTATGCACTCTGTTTTAAGTTTAGAATCTCATTATTTAATATCGATCATCTCAAATTGATATAAGTAATTCAAATATTATAAATATTTTAGGATTAAAGTCATAGAAACCTATAAATACCTGCTATTGCTAATAAAACCAAATACTTGAATATTCTAATATTGATATTAACTTAGCATATCAAATTCGGGTTAAAAATCGAACTTACTTAATTTATTAAACCCGAGAAATAAATTAAATAAAGGTTTAGATTATTCCATAAAATCCAATTGATGAAAACAATTAAAATTTGGTTTACAGATTTTTATGAGGGCTTTGAACCTGATAACAATTATTTCTATTCTTTAATTTCTGAATTTTACAATATTGATATTGATCAACATAATCCCGATTACCTAATATATTCCTGTTATGGGAATGATTTCCTAAATTATGATTGTATTAAAATCTATTATACCGGCGAAAACCTAATCCCCGATTTCAACTTATGTGATTATGCAATAGGCTTCCATTATATTGATTTTGGAGAGCGCTATTTAAGGTTTCCAAATTTTATCCTGTTCCAAGAACAGTTCAATAAACTAATCAACACTAAAAAAGAACAACTGGATCTGGACAAAAAGGACCATTTTTGTAATTTTATTTATGCGAACTCCAATGCGGATCCAAGAAGAGATCAGTTTTTTTCATTATTAAGTAAATATAAAAAGATTGATTCTCCCGGATTGCATTTAAATAATATGAAAATTGATGTTGGAGATAGGTATAGCAATGACTGGATGTTTACCAAACTGGATTTTCAATCAAGATGTAAATTTTCTCTGGCTTTTGAAAATAGTTCGGGAGCAGGCTATACTACTGAAAAAATAATGCATGCATTTATCGCGCATACGATTCCCATCTATTGGGGAAACCCGGAGATCCATAAAGATTTTAATCAGAAATCTTTTATTAATTGTCATGATTATAAAAGCTTTGATGCTGTAATAGACCGGGTCAAGGAAATTGACCAAAATGATGAACTATATAAATCGATACTTTCGGCTCCTCCTTTTCCAGAGAATAAAATTCCCGAACAATTCAGTCCGCAAAGGTTAATAGAATTTTTCCGAATAATTTTTGATCAGGACCTGGATTCTGCTATAAAGAGACCAGCCTATGGCACCACTTTTAAATATGAAAATAACTTAAAGTCGATGGTCAAGGTAAATTCAAAAATAAAAGGCCTTCTGAATATCTTTAAGTAGTTAACTATTGGAATATTGAGTTTTATAATATTCCCGATACTCTCCCGTAATAATATGATTCAACCATTCTGCGTTATTTAAGTACCAGCCAACAGTTTGTTCAAGGCCTTTCTTAAAATCATATTTAGGCTTCCAGTTTAATTCATTTTGAATTTTGGTAGAATCGATCGCATAACGCCGATCGTGCCCCGGCCTGTCTTTTATAAATCGAATTAATTTTTCTGAAGTTCCCTTTTCCCTTTTCAATTTACGATCTAAGATCTCACATAGAAGACAAATTACATCTATATTCTTCCATTCATTAAGCCCGCCAATATTATAGGTTTGCTTTAAACTTCCTTCATGGAAAATCAGGTCTATAGCATCTATATGATCTTCTACATATAACCAGTCCCTGGTATATTTACCATCTCCATAAACCGGTAATTCCTTTTGTTCAATAATATTGTTAATTATTAAGGGAATTAATTTTTCAGGAAACTGGTAGGGGCCATAATTATTAGAACAATTCGAAATTATATAAGGAATCCCGTAAGTTTCACCATAGGCCCTTACAAAATGGTCTGACCCGGCCTTTGAAGCAGAATAAGGAGAATTTGGCGAGTATGGAGTTGTTTCCTTAAACAAACCCGTTTCTCCCAATGAACCATATACTTCGTCTGTACTAATATGATAGAAAATTTATCCTCAAAATCCTCTTTCCATAAATCTTTAAAAGCATTTAATAGATTTAGAGTTCCAATGACATTGGTTTTCACAAACGCTAAAGGATCAGTTATAGAACGATCAACATGGGATTCTGCGGCTAAATGAATGACTTTTTCAAAACGATACTTTTCAAACAAGTTTTTGATTTGATTTCATCGGTGATATCAGCTTTAATAAACTTATAATTTGAAGCAATTTTCAATATCCTTTAGATTCTCAAGATTTCCAGCATATGTTAACGCATCCAGATTGAAAATTTTATAATCGGGGTACTTCTTAACAAAATGTCGAACTAAATGAGAGCCTATAAAGCCAGCTCCGCCGGTTATTAAAATTGAGTTCTTTTTATGAATCATTTTATATAAAAATCTGTATCAAAACCTGGTAGACTCCAAATGCACCATCGTAGTGGCTATGATCTCCTGCTCAAACTGTCCTGATTCATATTTTCCATCTAAACGGTTATTTAAAACTTCTACAGCTTTTGAGCCTAGCTCCTGTGGGTGCTGTTCAATGTAACTTATAGACGGGGTTAAGAATTCAGCGACATTTTTGCTAATATACCCAATCAATTTCAGGTCTTCGGGTATTCTTATTTTCTCTTCAAAAGCAATTCTTGAAGCCATAAGTGAACTTTCAAAATCGGTACACAAAAGCGCTTCCACTTTTTCATTGGTTAAAAGCCCGCGTATTTTTCTTTTTAAATCTGCAGGTTTAGTGCTGGTAGCCATATAATACTCCCCTCCATTTTCCATTGCCTTCTCAAATCCTTTGATCCTTAATTGACCAATCCCTACATGATGAATGGCTGAAGCCAGACCTATCTTTTTTAAACCTTTAGCCTTGAAATAGTTAACAGCATCATAAAAACTCTTCTCATCATCAACTCCTATTTTGTCGGTAGGCAAACCAAGATTTATTCGATCATAGATCACTACAGGAATATCATATTCCAGAAGTGAAAATAAATGTTCATAATCATCTTTTTTCTGGGTCTCTTCTGAAACAGCGATTAAAACTCCATCCACAAATCCTGAAGTAAGCATATCACAAATCTGTTTCTCTCGCTCAAGAGATTCATCGGAAATATATGTAATCACCTGTTGTCCATTTTTTTGCGCTTCGGCTTCCATTCCTGAAAGTACCCGTGCAAAAAAACTGTTTGAAATATTCGGAATTACAACGCCTAAGGTTCCTGTCTTACTTTTTTTCAAATTTACAGCAACCGGATTAGGCCGATAATTATGAAGTTTCGCAAGTTCCTTGACTCTCTCCGCAGTCTTCGGACTTATTTCCGGGCTGTCGTGCAATGCTTTCGAAACTGTAGAAACGCTTACATTCAGCAGTTTTGCCAGCTCTTTCAAAGTGATCTTACTCTTCATATTATGTAGGGAAATTAATTATAAAATTTAAAAATATTGAAAAGCATCAAATAAAAGGCTTTTTAGGTTTGATGAAAGCCAGTATTTTTAGTCCTTTACAAAGAAAAGAATAAATAATTGTTTAAAAAGATTGCTTGCACCAAAAACCTACCCTCCAAAAATATTTTAATTTGGGATGGATAATGGTATTTATTAGCATGTATTATTTTCCTAGTCTTATTATGAAATTTCTTAAATCATACTGGTTCTATATTATAGCTGCTATTATTACAATTATAGGAATAATCACCGGCTGGTATTTCTTCTTCCTGATAATTTTTCCATTAGGCCTGTTCAATTCTAATAAAAAGCAATAAACATCGGTAATTCCCATATATAGCGGAGTTAAACTTATCCTAAACAGCCCTTACTTTTTGCTAAAATGAGGCTTTCACTGTACTTTAAATTTGAAATAAAATTCAAACAAAATGAAAGATTACGGTACATTATCACAAGCCATTAATAAGTTGAAACTGGAAGAAGGTTACGAGCACGACTTCAACCTGCTTGATGAGGAGATAGAATTAAAATCTAAGGACAAGACTTTTGGAGTTGAAGAATTTGAAGTAGATAAAGTACTTCGCTTTGAAGGTATGAGCAACCCAGACGATAATGCGATACTTTATGCTATTACTACCTCAGATAACCATAAAGGTGTTCTGGTTGATGGTTATGGTGTTTCAGGCGGACAGGTTTCCAAAGAAATGCTGAAAAAACTAGATCTGAAAGACCATCGTGACCTGGATTAACCAAAGTTAAACTTCTATTAAAACGCTTATTTCGGTTGGGCAGCACACTCAATCATTGTATTTTCGAATTGAAATTAAAAAAACAATAAATAAAAACTATGAATTATTTAGGTTTGGATTCAGATAAAACAAAAAAAACTGTTGAAGAGCTCAACGTACTTTTAGCCGATTATCATATTTATTATCAAAAACTTCGAAACTTTCACTGGAACGTGATTGGAAAGAATTTCTTTGATCTTCATGAGAAATTTGAAGAGCTATATGATGATGCTAAACTAAAAGTTGATGAAATTGCTGAAAGAATTTTAACTTTAAGATATCAACCAACCAGTAATCTTAGCGATTATCTTAAGGATTCTAATTTAAAAGAATCACCTTCGGATATATCTGACAGTAAAATGATAGAACTGCTTCTAAAAGACCACGGACTTCTGTTGAAACAGATGAGAAAGGTGGTTGAGATCGCAGATGCCGGCAAAGACGAAGGTACGATTGACCTGATTGGAGCTTACATTCGAGAACTGGAAAAAACAAGCTGGATGCTGGACGCCTGGAAAATGAAAACCAGTGATCAGCATAAACCAGTAAAAAATAACTAAGAACTACCTATGCAAGATTTCAACATTCAAGATTCTATAAGTGGAATCTGGGATAAATTAGAAGGATGGATGGACACTATTATTTTAGGTCTCCCAAATTTTTTATTAGCCATCCTGGTTTTTGTTATTTTCATTTATATAGCTAAATACGCTGGGAAAATATTCGATAAGATTTTCAATAGAAGTATTAAGCAGGATTCTATCCGTCATATGGCCGTTAAGGTAATTAAGGCCATTATAATCTTGATTGGTTTCTTTATTGCCCTTGGTTTATTAAACCTGGATACGGTGCTTACTTCAGTATTAGGAGCAGCGGGGGTAGTTGGATTGGCTATAGGTCTAGCGCTTCAGGGAACTTTAAACAATACTTTTTCCGGTTTAATTTTAAGTTTTTTACCCGAACTTCAAATTGGCGACTGGGTAGAAACGAATGGTTTTGCCGGTTCTGTAATGGAGATCAACCTTCGGAATATTGTAATAAAACAATCAGATAATAATTATGTCGTAATTCCGAATGGAAAAATTATTGATGAACCCTTTAAGAATTACACAAGGACCTCACGTTCCAGAGTTTTTGTAAACTGTGGCGTTGGATATTCTTCAGATCTTGAAATGGTTAGAGAATTGACAATTAATACTATTAAAGATATTTTTCCGCAAAGGGGGAATGAAGAGGTAGAACTAATGTTCCAGGAGTTTGGTGATAGTTCTATTAATTATGTTCTAAGGTTCTGGACTGATGTTACTAAGAATAGAGATATTTTAGTTGCTCAAAACACAGCGATTATTGCGATCAAGAAAGCTTATGATGCTAAAGGAATTAATATTCCATTCCCAATTAGAACAATTGATTTTACTAATAAACTTTCTATCAATAAAAACGCGGAATAAAACAAACAAATGCTACAAGAAAAGCCGGCTCTATAATGGAGCCGGCTTTTTTATTTTAACGCTATCTTCTCTTAAAATTTCAATCCAACGGTAAACTGGAAACGAACACCTTCGCTCCCTGCAAACGCACTGAATCTTCCCTGAATAGCATCTGCACTATTAATCCAAAGTCCTCCTCCATAGCTATCGTGCCATACATCACTATTTTGACCATCAACCCAAACTCTACCAAGGTCATAGCCACCATAGATCCCTAGCTGAAATGGAAGAAAAGTGGTTTTAATGGTATTAAAAGAGTATCTAAGATCTGCTCCGGTACCAAATGAACTTTTTCCTGAATATCGTTCAAACCTGTATCCTCTTAAACCACTATTTGCTCCTAATTGAGCCGATTGGTAAAACTCATAATCCTTCCCAATATTGATATGAGCTTCAGCTCTTGTTTTAAGAACAAGTTTCCGGTTTTTTGTTAAGGCATTATAGAAGCCCATATATGGCTTAAAATAGCCATATTGTCTATCAGTTTCTGCAGTGTTTATTTTACCTCCGAGATTCAACTCAAAAAGCATTCCCCGTGTCGGGTTCAGACGATCATCATAACTTTCATACCTATACATGGCATCCAAACCGGCAAAATATTTTCTATTAAAGAAGTCAGGATCATTTGAAATAAAATCTTCCGTAATAAATCTTCCTTCATCATTCTGTACCTGGATGCTTTCAAAAGTTCCGGTAAATCCAAAGAAACTCCCAAATGGCGTTTTATTTACCAGCGCTACTTTACCCCCAATTTCACTTAACCCAACTCTGTTGAAATCAAGGTCCAGGTCATCATCATAATTATTAGTCTGATTTCCATATCCAAAAAAGTTCTCTGAATATTGCGGACTGGTAAAATTGGCGCCTACCTGCAGGTTATAATCCCCTATGATATTTGCGAATTCAGCTTCATATCCCAGAGCGAATCCATTTGTTGCAGAGTGATATTCTCCCGTAAATGTATGTTGCGAAGTAAAAGGATTTCTTTTGAACCTATTAATAGACTTTACAAACTCCATCTCAAAAGAGAATCCATCATCCGGATTATATCCAATCTCAGGAAGTATGGAGCCCGAAGAAAAGGTCTTTTTATTCTTATCATAAGTATTTATCTCATAATTATCGGTAAGTCGAAGCTTGGCCTTACCAATTTTTTCCACAGTATTTGGTAATGATTTGTGATCATAAATTTTTACATTTTCACCCGTTTCCACGTTATAGACATCATTATTTTGTCCTCCTATAACACGGATAAAAATCTTGGCCGGTCCTTCTCCTCTTACTGAAATCTTGTCGTCATCATCCAGACCATAAACCCATATTTCTTTAGTTTCATTAAACTTATATATCTTATCGCTTAATTTTTCCGATCGTTCACCCTCCTTATTTCGGGTTATGGTAACCTGGGTATTCCCGTCTTCCATTCGAATAACATCGATAAAATCGTCTTTATCGGTTCCGGTTACAATGGCCAGACTGGCTAAATGCTTATAGTATCTTTCCGCTATATCAACAATATTATTTCGCCGTCCTTTTACGTTTTCCTGAAGTTCCTCACTGGTTTTCCCTTTTGTCTCTTCAGGCAATGTTGAAAATGCCTCTTCGATATCTGCATCGGTCACATGTTCCTGAATATATTTCGCCTGTTCTATCCAGGTTTCCTTCCCTGTATTCTGCAGCAATGACCTGTCCAGACCAAGCGCAGCAATATTGAACCATTCCACATCTTTTATATCATCTCCATAAACCGCAAACTGATTAGCGAAACCAGTTAGTGCTCGTAAGGTTCCAAAAAACGCCCCATCGAAATTTGAAAATACCTGGTCACGATCTCTTGGAATAGGCTCAAAATAATGATGACCTTCCTCATCTTCAATCTCCGCCCATCTCCACTGATCCTGATGCCTGTCCCAGTCACCGATTAACATATCAAATATTCTTGCTCTTACATACGCCGATTCATCCAGAGAATATTTTTCGTCTCTTCTTAACCGCTCGATCATATCGGCAGTACTTACAATATCATGGTCCGGGCTTCCGAAGGGCTCATATCCGGTCCATCCTTCTTCAGGCCTTTCCACGATCATATACACATCATCGCCATGAACAGAATTATATTTTCCAAGTGCCTTCTGTTTTGGCAGATAGAACACTTTTGGATTGGTATGGTAAACTCCGGCTGCTTCACTAAGTTCAGGTATCACCAGGAAACCATAAGGGTGAGCAGCAGTATAAAAGTCGGTTAATAGATTTTCAGCAACCGTATTCTCAAGTTTATTCTCTACCGGTTGGTTTTTAAAAGCCACACTTTGCAGAAATAGCAAAGCATCTTTACGTACTCTTCGAATATTATACTCACGCCCCAGACTATCTTTCACTCTAAGAGAAACAGTTTGATGGCCTCCGCCTTCCCTTACCACCTCAAGACCTCCATAAAGAGTGTCAAGATCGGCAACTTTTAAAGTGACATCGGTTCCATATAATTCCCTGTACCTCTCTCCCCAAACAGTTTCATGAACCGGGCTTTTATCAGTTTCTTCCTTTTTATAGATGGAAGTTGTCATCGTTTGCGGAAAACTGTCAGGATAATCTTTAAATTCAAACGGAACAGGAGTTTCTAATACCTCCTTCTGAAAAAGAAGCTTAGGTTTGTTCTTTTCATTTCCGTAGTAACTAACCCAGGCCGAACCATCTTTAAAAATATCCAGCACAGCGAATCCCTGACCATTATAGGCAAAAAATCCATCGTTACTTAAGGTTGCGTAGGAGGCCTTTGAACCAGATCCGGATACAATCTGTTTTACACTATCATGTTCGATATATTGAAGGGAATGTTCATGTCCCGAAGCAAAGATTAATCGTTCAGAACCCCGCGCAATTGCAGCAAGTCTGG
Source organism: uncultured Flavobacteriaceae bacterium (assembly GCA_963779835.1). Classification (GTDB taxonomy): domain Bacteria; phylum Bacteroidota; class Bacteroidia; order Flavobacteriales; family Flavobacteriaceae; genus Christiangramia. The sequence goes on along the minus strand of CAVZZT010000013.1, from coordinate 421,620 downwards.
TTGCCAGGGATTTGTACCTGTTATTCTGAGCATCCTGAATAGAAACACCTCCCGTAGTCCTGATAAGGGTCGCTAATGAACCTAGAATTGGTAACGGAATTTTCTTTTGGGAAGGATAGATATGCCTGTCTATAGTATATTGTCCACCATGAACACCATTGGTATAAACCGGATGATGTATCGCTAAAAGTACCGTTTTGTTCTGATTCTTTTTAATTTCAGATTCAAGTTCAAGGAACATAGCCTCCCTGGTTTTGATCTGTTCACAATTATCATTGATCTTAGGATTCCTATCCCAGTCTTCCAAATACCATTGGGAATCGATCACAATTAATTGAATATTTTCAGAAATTTCTATTGAATTCAAACCACAACCAATTTCAGGACTCCATATAAGGTTTTCTTTATATTTATTGGTGAGGTAATCTTTTTCCCTTTCTAAACCATCCAGCTTTTCATTGTACCAATCATGATTACCGGGAATTATCACTACTTTTCCTTTATAATTCTCTATCGCGTCTAACTGTGCGTCCAGGCGGTATTCGGCCGCTTCCCTTTGAGGGGAATCCTTAGGAGGCATCCCATCAGGGTAGATATTATCTCCCAGAAAAATAGTATAGTTATCGGTTTTATTTACTGAATCGAGATAAGTCTTAAACGCAATTAATCCTAAAGACGTTCCCCCGGGAGGGGAATAACCGGCATCGCCGATTAGATAAAATGACTTTTCAATTTCTTTGGTTTCAGGATATCCAAAATCTGATTTTGCCTCTCCTTCTTTATATTTAGGTTCTACTGTGGCACAAGAAAAAACAAGGAATAATGCAAAAAGCGGGGCTAAAAGTTTAACTTTTTTCATAGAAAATATTGGTCATTATTTTTTGTAATTTGGTCGTTGCATTTAAGAACTTCGTGTATGAATAATCTCATTGAGAAAGCTGATAAATTTGTTGAAGAATTATTTAAAGAAAAACTGCCAAACACCTTTATATATCATAACTATCAGCATACACAACGTGTGGTTAAAAGTACTAAAGAATTAATCGATAATTCTGAAATTAATGTTAAAGAGGGCGAGGCTCTTATGATAGCAGCATGGCTTCATGATACAGGATATATTCATACCTATAAGGGTCACGAAGAAAAGAGTGCTGAGATAGCAGAATCTTTCTTAAAAGATAATAATGCTACTCAAGATCTCATTGATAAGGTAAAGCAGTTCATCCTCGCGACCAACTTCTCTAAAAATCCTGCCACTTTAGGTGAAAAGGTCATTAGAGATGCTGATTCTTCGCACTTCGGAAAAGATTATTTCGAGGAAACCAGTGAATTCCTGAGACAGGAACTGGAACTTCATAATATTAAGAATTTTTCAAATGCTGAATGGCTGGAAGAGAACATTCTTGTTTTTACCGAAAAGCATCAGTTTTATACAGATTATGCTATTAAGGAATGGAAGCCTAAGAAGGAAAAAAATCTTCTAGAGCTTATAGAAAGTAAGAATAAACAAGAGAAAAAGTTAAAGAAAGAAGAGCATAAGGCCAGGATGAAGGCTAAATATAAAAATGAGAATCCCGAAAGAAGTATTCAAACCCTGTACAGGACTACTTTAAGAAATCATATTAAATTGAGTGATATTGCCGATACCAAGGCGAATATCCTGCTTTCGGTGAATGCCATTATTATTTCTCTTGCCATCGCAGATATGATTCCTAAACTCGAGGCTGCATCTAATAAGCATTTATTAATCCCTACTCTTATCCTTGTTCTTTTTAGTGTTGCATCAATAGTTCTTTCGATATTATCTACAAGACCAAATGTTACAACCGGAGAATTCACTAAAGAACAGGTAAAAAACCGGGATGTAAACCTTCTCTTTTTTGGTAATTATCATAAGATGCCCTTCGATCAGTTCAAATGGGCTATGAACGAGCTAATAAAAGATAAGGATTATGTATATGAAATGCTCACGCTGGATCTCCACTTACTTGGTAAGGTATTACATCGAAAATATAGGTTATTAAGACTTACCTATACCGTATTTATGAGTGGAATCGTAATTTCTGTACTGGCTTATATAATTTCTTTTTACTTAATGTAATTCTTCCATTAGATCCTCATAGTTTATGGTCTCCTCCGGATGATTGATATCTAGGGAATAAAGAATATTTACGCGTATAGCCTTTAAACCTACAACACCCTGAACATCTTCAAGGTCTAGCAACTCTACCTCCTCTCCAAAATAGTTTTTGGCCTGGAGATATTTGATGTATTGAAGATATTCTCTTTCATCACTACTTTGGGAGTAGACTATCGTCATTTTCCCTTTTTGAGTTACACGTTCTTCGGTTCCTTTCACAAAAGCCTTATCAATACGTTTTTTGATTATTTCATATCTGGCATTATAAGTTCCGTCAACATCGAATTTCTTCTCGTCCATCCGGTAACGTATAGACATGGTGCTATTATATACCAGGATCAGGGAAGCTGCCTCCAGCTTAATAGGCGTATTTTCCTGCAACTGGTAAAAACGGTTTTCCATTTCACACATGGTACTAAGCTGCCACAGTCTTAGATTAAAAAGATACACCTTGTTAAAAGGCCTTTTATTAGCCATCGATGCGCCTATATACATATTATGATCTACCCCATCGGTCTTATACCTTTCAAAATAGTGAGGATAAATATCCTGAGCCTGTACCTGTCTTTTATCTATGTATCTTGACATGGTTCGATTGATCTGCTGAACCGTTTCATCATATTTTTTTCTATAATTATAAACCAGACCGGTTTCAGGATTCAACATGCCCGTGTACTTCTCAACAAGTTTTCTTATTTCTTCAGACTGCTTTTTTAAATGACTCATTACAGGATTCACTTCTTTTTTTAAAAGATTGAATACCTTCTGTTCACTGCTTGCATTAAGCTTTTCCTGTAGCTCTTCTTTAAAATCAGAAATTCTATATTTTACCTGGTCGTAAATTGGCAATTCCTCAATCTCATAGGCCTTTTTTATGATATTTAGAATAAGCTCCAGTTGATCCAAAAGATCTTTTTTGATTGCATCATTTCTAGCATCTGAAGAGGCCACGATATCTATCTGGCCATATAACGGATATACATCTTTAAAAGAGATATCTTTAAAGGAAGCCAGTCCATCTTTATCGAGATCCCGAATGAATTTTTTCGCTTCTTTTTCGAACACCCATAGCACACTTGGATGAATGGAGGTACATTCACTTTGAATAACAGCTTTCACCCTATTTTCAAATTCATTCCTGTTTCTTTCTACCGTAGAAACTATGTAAGGTAAAATATCATCAAGCTTTATGGCATTTATACTGTTAAGTTCATTCTTTCGCTCAGAAACCAGCTCCAGAATTCCCAGAAGCTTCGAATTTTTAGCAATTGGAGCAAGCAAGCAGCTTTTAACCTTATTCTTTTTCAGATTTTTCGCCAGTAAATTGTCATTTTCTTTCACATAATTATCTACATTAGAAATGGTGAAATATGAATTATCGTCTATTAACCTTTGAAAACCGGTTTCACAAATTCCGGTATCACAGTCATTCAGAAGCTTCTCATCCAGGATAAAACTTCGCGCCTTTTCATGCTCCATCCTCTCAAATACCATATCTCTACGGTTGAAAACGGTAAAGCCCACTCTTAGATCGGGAATTTTATAAATAGATCTGAATATCTCCTGAAGTTTCTGCAGCTCTTCAGCCTCATTCACCTCTTCAAATAATAAAGTTGTTTTTAATTCTGAAATGGCATCATCGATAGTAACATCGGTAAGGTTCACAATAGTAAAACCTTTGAAGATATAACTATGCAGAGGAATTTTTTCTTTCCACAGCTCTATATTATCCACGCTTTGAAGCAATACATCTACATCTTTCTGAGTAATCTCCGGAGCCTCATCTTTCTTGATGATCTCAACAAAATCGGCATTCATTGCTATCCTGTAATGCCTTATAATTCCATTCTTATCAGGAATATCGTAATACAAAGGCCGGGAAACATCCACCTCGTACCCATAATATTGTTTCAGAATCTGAATGCTGGCAAAAATATAAATCACCTCATCGTCCATATTTCTAAAGGCGATCTCAAAGTCCTCTCCTGCATTATCTAAAATCTGTTTTAACCTTTTAGATGAATTGAATAAAATATTATGAAAAGGTACTGCCGCAGCTTTGATCTCATTATTCGTGAGAATATTTGGAAAAAGATCGTCCAGCAAAATCTTGATGGGATCTTGGTACTTTTTTAAAATTTCAGGATCACTGAACCCGTCGGTTAGCTCAGGATAATCAGAGATATAACTAAGCATTTTCTCCATATACTCCCTGGAAATACCACTTTCTATATCCTTCAATTCCTCTTCATACTGCTCTATAACTTTATGAAAGCTAATCTCAATATCGAAAGGAAAATCTTTTATTTGCTGCGTCATAAACCGATAATTTAGGGTAAAATTAAAAGTTATGGAAACCCTGAAAGACTAAGCTCATTGAAATTAACAATAATTTATAAATATTGAAGGTCTATGAGGTGTGAGTTCTTTATTTTTGTAAAAAATCAAAAGTAAATGAAAAAAATAGCAATACTACTTTCTACTTTCGCTCTTATTCTAACAAGTTGTGAAGAGGATAAAGGTTATTTTCTAAGCGGAAATGTATCCGGAATGGAAGATGGCAAGGAAGTCTATATTTCTGAATATGATGCTCAAGCCAATTCGACTAAAGTTATAGATACAGCGACCATTCAAAAAGGAAAATTTGAGGTGGACCTTGAGAACACGGAATTACCTGTATTAAGCTTTCTAAGACTGGAGGGAGTAAACGGGAACGTTATCTATATTTCTGAAAATCAAAAGATCAGTTTTGATATTGATAAAGATAGCATTAGAAATACTGAAATAAGCGGAGGTCCTGAAAACAAGGCGCTTAAGGAATACTTAGGTCATTTTAAGGAATTTAATCGCAAAATGAGCAATATGCAGCAGGATATGAGACAGGCGATGACTGAAAGGGATACAGCTAAATTAAATAGCTTGCGTGAAGCCCAGGTGGAAATGAGAGATAACGACAAGAACTTCAAGAAAGAATTATTCAAAAGGAATGAAGACTCTTATATCGCAGTCATGTTATTAACTGATATGCTTAAAGGAAGAATAGCTCCTTCGGCAGAAATTAGAGAAATGTATGATGGAGTATCTGACAGAATTAAAGGAACTCCAATGGGAGAGGCTCTTAAAGAGACTTTAGACGAATACAAAGCTGCTGAAATTGGAAGTAAAGCACCAGAGTTTACAGCTCCCACTCCTGATGGTAAAGAACTAGCTTTGAATGACAAACTTGGGAATGTTACAATAGTAGATTTCTGGGCTTCATGGTGTAAGCCTTGCCGTGTTGAAAATCCAAACCTTGTTAATACTTACAACAAGTATAAAGATCAGGGGCTTAATATTATTAGTGTTTCTTTAGACAGACCCGGTCAAAAAGAGCGATGGATAGAGGCCATTGAACAGGATAATATGGAAGAATGGAATCACGTTTCCAACTTACAGTTCTGGAATGATCCTATTGCAAAGAAATATAGAGTCTCTGCAATTCCGGCTACTTTTATACTTGATGAAAATGGAACGATCGTAGCAAAAAATCTTCGTGGGGATGCCTTATCTAATAAAATTGGAGAATTACTACAGTAATTGAAAATTTTCGCAAAATAAAAAAAGCGCCAGTTGGCGCTTTTTTTATTTTAATTCAAAGGCTACATTAACCTTTATCTTTATTTCTAATTCTCCGGGAGCAATGGTTTGCTGACTTCCCTTAGCAGCGCTCATTTCTACTGCATCATTCATTCTATAGACCGGTTGGAAGTTATTGTAATCCATTTCGTTGATAGCAATGGCCTTACCGATTTCCTGCCCAAGAGGCTGTGCCAGTTCTTTAGCTCTGTTCTGTGCATCTAAAACAGCTAATTTTCTGGCCTCTTTTTCATATTTCTCCATTTCAGAAGACTTGAACTGAATTCCATCAATCCTGTTTAAACCATTCTCCAGAAGGCCTTTCATGATCTTTTCATAATCTTTCAGATCTTTTAAGGTTATTGAAATAGCCTGATTAGCAACATAACTATAGGTTTTATCATTATAATCATATTGTTTGTTCAGGTTTAAATATTCAGTTTGAATATCCTTTTCATCGATGTTTTGAGATTTCAGGTATTTTATCACTTTATCCACGACTTCATCATTCTGTCTTTTCACATCGGCTGCTGAGGATCCCTCATGCTCAATTCGGGATTTAATAAGTACCTCATCAGGTTCAACCTTTACAATACCTTCACCGGAAACATTTACAATTGGTCTTTCATAATTTTGTTGCGCCAATATTGGTAATGCTGAAAAAATGATCAGTGCAAAAAATATCTTTTTCATATTAATTAGTTTTTAGTTCAATGTAAATTTACCAAGAAAGATACCAAACTATAGATAGCCTGTTCTTTGAAGAAAAAAAAGAATCACAATAGGAATTGCCAGAAGTACCACCATTAAGAGATGACTTTCAAAAACCCACGGAGCCAACAGCATCGTGAGCAAATAACCTCCGGTTGCTCCACCAAAATGAGCATCGTGACCAATATTATCAGTTCTGCGCTTCATTCCGTAAATAGTATAAAGAAGATAACCTATACCGAAAATATAGGCTGGAACAGGAATTACAAAGAATAAACCAAGAGTCATATCCGGTTGTAAAAGGATAGCAGAATATAAAACTCCCATTACCGCTCCACTCGCGCCAACAGCGGTATAATTGTAATCATTCTTATGAAAGTAATAGGAAACAAGATTTCCCAATAATAAGCTTCCCAGGTAAATAATTATAAACGCTGGGGCGCCAACTCCATATATCACCACATTAGCGAAAAAATAAAGGTAAGCATATTTACGAATAGATGGCCAGTATCTACATGCAGAAAACCTGAAGTAAATATTTGATATTTTGAACCACCCTTAATATCAGCAATATTGAATTTATATTTATTGAAAAAAGCCTGATCACTGAAACCTTTAAAAGAAATTACAACGTTCACCGCAATAACGATAAGCGTTACAAGGTTTAATTCTCCCATATTTGCATAAGTTTAATTTCAAATATACCATATATTTGCGGAAAGAATTTTTATGCAAGGCTTAGTTTTCTGGTTAGTCTACCCTTTCCTGTGGCTTATTTCCATTCTTCCTTTTCGGTTATTTTATATGGTCTCAGATCTGGTATTCGTATTGGTTTATCATATTATTGGGTATCGTCGAAAAACAGTTCGTGAAAATCTGGAGCTTGTTTTTCCTGAAAAATCAAAGTCGGAGATCAAACAAATTCAGAAAAAGTTCTACAGCCACATGTGTGATATGTTCCTGGAGATGATAAAAAGCATTAGCATTTCTGAAAAGGAAATTGAAAAACGTTTCACGTTTACTAATTTGGATTACCTGAGAAAATTAGAAAGTCTGGATAAAAGTTTGGTAGTAATGCTAGGTCATTATGCCAGCTACGAGTGGATAAATGCCCTTCAACTTTATGGACTCAAATACAAAACCTATGGCATTTACAAAAAAATAAAGAACAGGCATTTTGATGATCTGGCAAAAAAGATCAGAGGTAGATTTGGTGGAACCTTAATAACGACCTATAAAACAACGGAAGTAATAAGAAAAAATCAAGAACAGGGAGTTTTAGGTAATTATGCCATGATCGCAGATCAGTCGCCAAAACTTAGTCGAGCTAAAATCTGGATAGATTTCATGGGAATTAATGTTCCTGTATTTGAAGGTTCAGATAGGCTAGCAAGAAAAATGGATATGGCCGTAGTTTACCTTCATGTAGAAAAGACAGGCCGTGGCTATTATCAAGCCACTTTAAAACCTATTACAGAAGATGCCCCCAACGAGCCGCCACATGTTATCACCAAAAAATTTGTTGCGTATTTGGAAGAGCAGATCTACAGAAAACCTGAATATTATTTATGGACTCATAAACGGTGGAAGCACCGCAATGAGCCCATTCCTAAAAATGCTGAAATTATCAATTAGGATATGATCCCTTCTATCTCTTTAATCATCTTTTGAGCAAGCTCATCTGCTTCTTCTTGAGACTTAGCTTCGGTATAAATCCTGATTATTGGTTCTGTATTAGACTTTCTCAAATGCACCCAGTTTTCCGGGAAATCAATTTTAACACCATCTACTGTAGAAATCTCTTCACTAGAATGTCTTTTTTCAACTGCTTTTAAAACGCCATCTACATCCAGATCTGGAGTTAATTCAATTTTATTCTTACTCATGAAATAGGAAGGATATTCTTTTCTTAATTCAGAAACCTTTTTTCCATTTTCAGCAAGATACGTTAAGAACAAAGCTGATCCAACCAGACTATCTCTCCCATAATGCGCTTCTGGATATATGATCCCTCCATTACCTTCTCCGCCAATTACAGCATCTTTATCTTTCATTAGCTGCACAACATTTACCTCGCCAACCGCACTGGCCTGATAAGTGCCATTATGTTTTTCAGTAATATCACGAAGGGCTCTAGAAGAAGATAAATTACTTACGGTATTTCCAGGGGTTTTAGATAGAACATAATCCGCACAAGCTACCAACGTATACTCTTCCCCAAACATTTCCCCATTCTCATCGATAAAAGCCAACCTGTCAACATCAGGATCTACTACAATTCCGAAATCAGCTTTCTCCTTTTTCACCAGTTCACAAATATCCTTTAAATGCTCTTTCAAAGGTTCTGGATTATGTGGAAAATGTCCATTTGGCTCACAATAAAGCTCAATTACTTCAACACCCATTCTTTTAAGAAGTGCGGGAATGGCAATTCCTCCGGTTGAATTCACTGCATCAACTGCAACTCTCAATTTAGCTTTAGCCACTTTTTCTGCATCTACAAGTTTTAACTTTAGAACCTCCTCTATATGTTTATCGATGTAATCTTCTATCATCGTAATTTCTCCGAGATCGTCAACTTCAGAAAAATCAAAATCTTCACTATCGGCTATTTTTAAAATTTTAGCACCTGCTTCGCCATCTAAAAACTCTCCCTTACTATTTAGCAATTTTAAAGCATTCCATTGTTTTGGATTGTGACTTGCAGTTAAAATGATTCCACCATCGGCATTTTCTAGAGGAACAGCAACCTCAACGGTAGGAGTTGTAGAAAGACCTAGATCAATTACATCAATTCCCAATCCGGTTAATGTATTCATGGTTAATTCCTGAATCATCTTACCAGAAATTCTCGCATCTCTACCAACTACTACTTTTAAATTATTCTTTCCAGATTCCTTCTTTAGCCAGGTCCCATAAGCCGCTGCAAATTTAACTGTATCTAAAGGTGTTAAATTTTCACCGGTATTACCTCCAATGGTTCCTCTTATTCCGGAAATAGATTTAATTAATGTCATTGTATTTTAATATTTATTTTTTTAAATCGTAGGGAGTTCAATATTTCACAAATATACACGGCTGTATTCCCACTCTCCAAAACTTAACAAAAATTTACCCTCCTACACATTAATTTGTAACTTTCCACAATGAACTTTCTGGCTCACATCTATCTTTCAGGCGATAATGACCAATTAAAAATTGGTAATTTTATGGCTGATTCCATTAAAGGAAAAAAGTACCTGCAATATCCTGAAGAAATTAAAAAAGGGATTATCCTTCATAGAGCCATAGATTATTACACTGACACCCATCCGGTTTTTAAGCAAAGTACTCAACGTCTGTTTTCCAGCTACAGTCATTATAGCGGAATAATCGTGGATATATTTTATGATCATTTCCTGGCAGCTAATTGGAAGAACTACTCTGAAGTACCTTTGGAAAGATACACCCTGGATTTTTATTATTTGCTAGAACAAAATCAGGAAGTATTACCTCCAAAGGTCAGGAATTTCATGCCCTATATGATAGAAAATAACTGGTTATTAAGCTATGCAAAAATAGAAGGCATCAAAAAAGTCTTATCGGGCATGAACAATCGAACAGGCCGAAAATCGGGAATGAACGAAGCTACTATAGAATTGAAAGAATATTATAAAGAATTCAAAACAGAATTCGAAACCTTTTTTAAAGATATACAGGTATTTAGCAATGAAAAAATTAAGGAATTAGAAGCAGAATAAAAAAGATATTTGTGTTTTGTATTTCTCAATTCATTTGCAAGAAATTATAAACTGTACTTTCCCGGTTCGTGAAAAACGACAAACCTTTTTTAAATATAACCAAAGTGCAATACAATGATAAAAAGCATCACTACATAAACTAGGATGTTTTTTTATCTATTATTTTTAACACTTTATCGATAATGTTAAAATTTAAATTTACTATTTTCTTAAAAGTCATGAGTAAATATTCCCCAAAGATGGGATTTTTTAGTTTTCATTTTACCCACAAAAAAAACCCTAGATAAAATAATATCTAGGGTTTTGCTTAAGAATTTATTAAGATCTTAAATGTAATACCAGTTTCCTCTTATCAATTCAACACGTTTTAAACCGTATCTACCTTCGTAGTACCAATATCCGTAATAATACATTACGGTAAGTCCATTGATAGTATAATACTCACCGTTCAAATAGTTATTACCCGTTGTTCCTCCATTTCCTGAGGGATACATTGAGTTTACGCCTTCTATATCTCCGTTAGAAAGAGCACTTCTTTGTACACTATATAAAGATCCATCCACTTTTGTAATGGTTGGTTCTCCATTTTTAGAGAAGGAATAAGGACTATACATCATTATGGAGCTAAAATCAAGATTCGTGGTGAACTCTTCACCATCATAGCCTGAAGTGGCATAAGTCTTAAAATTGAACTCTCTACCACTTTGAATATTATCAAAGTGAATTTTGATGTGTTTATCTCTATCCACACGGCTCTGCTCATGCCATAATCCAACAGCATGACCTATCTCATGGATAGTATTACCGGTAGAACAGCCACTTGCCAAAGTGATATCTTGCTTTCCTCCAATCATCCCAACATAAGAAGAACAACCTCCCCCTGGGGTGAAATAGATGTAGTTTGACTGTCCGGAACGTTTAACAAATTCAAGATCTGTATTCGCCTCCCAATGACTAATTGCATCATATACTCTATCTGTGTCTGGCAAACTACTATCTATTTGATAGTAAACAGTATTATCAGTCCAATAACCAGAAGTACGTCCAACACTTTTTTGGGTAGGTACTTCTCCTTTTTCGTAAACTAATTTTACCGGGCTTTTAGAAGCTTTTGAGTTAGGGATAAGAATATCTCCCTGGTAAACATACTTTCCGTTAACATTCTCTACAGGTAGCTTCCTTCCTGTATAATAAATGTCTGTAACAGCTCCTTTATCATCTGGAAATGCTACTTCGGTTAATTCATCGTTAATTTTTGAAGTTTGATTTGGATTTTCTGTTTGAATTTCTTCTGTTACGGGGTCTTCGCTACAAGCCATTATTGTTAGGACAGGCAGCCAGAAGAATAATTTCAATTTCCTCATAAATAGGTCTTTTAAATTTAGGTTTGAATTTTTGTTGTTCAATTCTTTGTTCAGAGATTTACAAAGTCCGTTCCAAAAATATTAACTTTAAATTCTGTTAATATTTTAACAGTTAAATTCTTACAAACATCTCGATTCGTATCCCTTTTTTTCAGAATTCGATAAGCGGTTTTCCAGTAAGAATTTATTTAAACGAACTTTCGAACACCCTGTAATTAAAACATATCTTAAAATAATAGTAGGGTAATTCTTACAATCAATGAACTAAAATACAGTGGCTAACATATTAATATTTTCATCTCACCAACAAAATTTTTCATTTTTATTACTAAAAAAAAGCTGTCCGGAAAGATCCGGACAGCTCCACACATTCCACAATGGAATGGGTATTAACCCGCAAAATTAGTCACCCCCCGGTCAAATAATTGAGACGGGCTAATGTTAATTAATTACCGGATGAACATAAAATAACTTCAATTTGAGCACTAAATTCACTTGTATCGAATGCATCAGGAACGTCAATAACTATCGGTTCCGTAACGACCGTTGCGTCAATCCTCATTTCCGCAACATAGGTAGGAGCTCCACCATCCTGGGAGATAGTTATACTATATTCAAGAATATCGCGTCCCGAGCCAGCAAGAGTTCCAATAACTATTTCTAAATCATCGGAAGTTGTGGTCGATATAACAATATTACCTACTTCGGTTTGATCTAGAAGTTCGAGTGAATAACTACTAGGAGTTACAGTATTAAAGCCTTCCACACCTTGCAGGTAGCAATTGACCGGATTATCGCAGATTGAACAACCTGCGCCATCAACTAATGCTCCTTCTACTGTATTCTCACAATTATCCTGACCATTATTTACTCCATCCCCATCACAGTCAAATGTGTCGTAGTTTGGATTATCTGTATCACATTTGTTTAAGATACTATCACTATCGCAATCAGCTTCTGGATCTGTTTGATCACAACCTGTCTCATCTTCACAACCGTCACCATCTTCATCTACAGTTGGTGCAACCTCAGGACAATCATCCTGACCATTAAGAACACCGTCACCATCACAGTCAAATGTGCCGTAATTTGGATTATCTGTATCACATTTGTTTAAGATACTATCACTATCGCAATCAGCTTCTGGATCTGTTTGATCACAACCTGTCTCATCTTCACAACCGTCACCATCTTCATCTACAGTTGGTGCAACCTCAGGACAATCATCCTGACCATTAAGAACACCGTCACCATCACAGTCAAATGTGCCGTAATTTGGATTATCTGTATCACATTTGTTTAAGATACTATCACTATCGCAATCAGCTTCTGGATCTGTTTGATCACAACCTGTCTCATCTTCACAACCGTCACCATCTTCATCTACAGTTGGTGCAACCTCAGGACAATCATCCTGACCATTAAGAACACCGTCACCATCACAGTCAAATGTGCCGTAATTTGGATTATCTGTATCACATTTGTTTAAGATACTATCACTATCGCAATCAGCTTCTGGATCTGTTTGATCACAACCTGTCTCATCTTCACAACCGTCACCATCTTCATCTACAGTTGGTGCAACCTCAGGACAATCATCCTGACCATTAGGAACACCGTCACCATCGCAATCTGCCTGAGGATCATCAAGATCACATTCTACTACCACATCATCTCCACAATTAAAGAATATATGCCAGTAATCTACGGTTGCACTTGTTTCATCTCCTTCCACATCAAGCAAATCGGCTATCTGATTCCAGGTTAAGTACCCAGATTTCATAATAGCTTCATCCGGAGTATAATAAGGCTCCCAGCTTGAAAGGCTTATTTCATAATACAGATAAGGATCATTAGGCCCCTGTCCGTCTTTAGGACCAGGTATCACTAAGCATAATGGATCAGCATAATATGTTCCTTCATCATTACCAGTATTTGGACTTTCTCCAGTATACAGGTTTGTATATAATTCGGCATTTTCCATAGGAACTTCTTCTGCCTCTTCACCTGAATAAGTGTATAGACTCAACTCATAATCTGCGGTATAATGTCTGCCTGCATCATTACAGTAATTTGCAAAAACGCAAAATTTATAAAGTGTAACCGGGTTTATATCAAAGAATTGATAACCGTACAGGTTTACATTCCTATCATCGTAACAAATTACATCTACATTGACGTAATTCTTTGATCCGGCTCTCAAACTGAAAACATTCGAAAGTGGATCTGAAACTAATGGCGCAAATTCACTTCCAGTTTTAGGTGCTACCCAAATAACTGTTCCAGGTACACCTCCATTATCAGTCCACACGACAAAATCTGTCAGGGTTACAGATACTGTAGTTTCACCAGTAGGAATTGGTATTTCCAAAGCTTCGTCATACGCAGTGAAAAGTCCCTGATCGTCCTCTAATATATCTACAATAACTTCTACAGGTGTATTTGATTCCCCATAGGTCAGTTTTATCTGAGCATACGCTGGCTCCTCGGTTGAGCAGTCTGGAATATCCTGTTCCTGTTGTCTGGTTTGATTTCCAAATTCACCCAACAGTGGTCCAAGATATAACGTTGCTACATTATCTGGTACATCTCTACTTACTTCAACTGTTTCATCTTTAGAACATGAAGAAAACAGTAACAAAGATATGGCTAGAAAAGCCATATATTTTTTTAATAATCTCATAATATTTGGTTTAGGATTAGCGGTGAAATAGTCCGGAATAAAGCATCTAACCCGGTTTTACCGGGTTAGATGTTTATTTAACTATTATTGAGGAACAGCTGTCCCACTTGGTCCATCTTCTTGGTCACAATTAAAGAAAATATGCCAGTAATTAGTAGTTTCGTCATCACCATCCATGTTCAATAACATATTAACCGTGTCCCATGAAAGTGTACCACTAATAACTGCTTCATCATCTTCTTCTGCAGTATAATATGGCGCCCAATTTGACAAAGTAGCTTCAAAATAAAGATATGGCTCATCTGATGCTACTCCTTCACCCGGTCCAGGAATGGCCATACAAAGAGGATCAGCCCAATGGGTGCCATCTTCCATCATACCCTTGTTAGGAGTTAGACCTTCGTAAATTGGATCACCCATTTGACCATCAGAATATTTATATAAATCAAAAGTGTAATCGGCGGTATAGTGTCTTCCTTCATCGTTGCAGTAATTGGCAAAAATGCAGAATTCATAAATTGGCACTGGAGTGATATCAAAGAATTGATAGCCATAAAGATTTACTTCACGATCGTCAAAACAAATAACATCTACATTAATATAGGTCTTAGATCCTGCTCTTAAATCAAACTGATAATCTAACGGGTTATCTACGAACAAGTCAAAGTCACTACCCATTTTCGGTGCAACCCAAATTACTGTTCCGGGAGCGCCTCCATCATCAGTCCATACTACGAAATCGGTTAAGGTTACAGAAACTGAAGTCTCACCCGAAGGGATTGGTATTTCCAGATCTTCGCTATACTCGGTAAATAGTCCCTGATCGTCCGACAAAATTGCAACAATAGTTGTTACTTCAGTATCATCATCACCATAAACCAGTCTTATTTGTGCAAATGCCGGAGCTTCGTTAGAACACTCTGGTGTCATCTGTTCCTGTTGCCGGTTTAGATCTGATTGCATTGATTGAAGAATTGGCCCTAAAGATAAATTAGCCACATTGTCGGGAATTGAATTATCTACTCCCTCGTCCTTACTGCAGGAAGTAAAAAGCAATGCGAAAACGGCGATTATCGCCCAATAAAATTTAATTGTTTTCATAATAATTGTTTTTCATTAATATTTAGAATGGTTTATAAACATCTCCCGGAACGATTCCGGAAAATGATATGCTTTGTTTAATTATAATTTTTATCACAAACTTCACTTTAAAAGAAATCTGTGCTTATTGTAATTTGACTTTATGCATCAGGACAATTGAGGAAAAAGTGTAAATAATCGACCGTATTCTCATTTCCATCATTATTTAGCAAAGTCAGAATCTGATTCCATGTAAGATATCCTGATTGGCTAGCCTCTGGCGCAATCCCATAATAGCCATCCCAGTCTTCCAGCGTGATTACATAATACAGGTAAGGATCATCAGGATTTTTAAAATCTCCCACCGGTATTGGTAAGCATAATGGGTCTGCATAAAATGTGTTCCCTTCCTGCCCGGTAAAGGGCATTTCATCTGAGTAAATTGAAGTATACAAAGTCTCATCCTCCATAGGACTTTCCTCTGGCACTTTTCCGGAATATGTATAAATATCTAAACTATAGTTTGCTACATTATCCCTATTATCAGGTGTTGAACAAAAATTTGCAAACACACAGAATTTTGTAAGCGCCGTTGGAGTTATATTAAAAAACTGATAACCATATAAATTCACATCGCGATCATCATAACATATTACTTCAACATCTAAATAGTTTTTAGAACCCGCTCTTAAATCGAATGTATTGGAAAGCGGATTAGATACAAATTTCGCATATTCACTATCCTTTTTTGGAGCAACCCAGATAACCTCACCCGGCGAACCTTCATTATCACTTCTTACCAGAAAATCTGTTAAGGTTACTGATACTGTAGTCTCTCCTGCCTGGATTGGGATTTCCAAAGCCTCATCGTAAGCTGTAAACAGACCTTCACTATCCTCCAGAATCCCTACTGTAACTTCCAAAGGAGTATTATAATTACCATATACAAGCTTAATCTGAGCGTAAGCCGGATCATCAAATGAGCAAACTGTCATATAGTCTTCCTGTGGGTTATCATTTTGATTGCTATATTCCTCTATAACAGGTCCGAAATGTATAGTCACTTTATCATCAGTGGTTTCTTCGCTTCTTCTATTTATTTCCTCTTTACTACAAGATGAAAACATTAGAAAACAAATAGTTATACAGGCAAAATAACATTTGAAACTTTTCACATTTAACATTTAAGGGGGTTAGCTATTAATTTAAATCCCGAACATTCTGGTTCGGGATTTAAATTATGATTGTCTTTTAATATTCTTCAAGTTCACCGCAAGCAACTGGTTCACCGGGCACATATTCCCCATCTACCATTTTACCATGAACTACCACAGTTCTATCCTGCAAATTCGGCAAGGTTACTCCAGGTATTACCTCTGAATAGTTTAAAAATACAGAAGGTCCTACGAAAATATCAGCCGAAGGAAAGGTTCCGTCCCCGTAATCCAAAGGAATAGCTACAGCACCATAATCATCACACGACGCATTTTCGTGGATATGTTGCAAATGCATTTGGTTTGGTGTTAGACCTACAAAGGAAGTAGATGCAGTTAAAGTGGTTCCATCAAGTGATAAATATGCAAAACCTGCAACGTTATCGTCACCATCTAAATATTTTACACATGCTTTATATCTTTTGGTTTCTGGCCCACCAAATGGAGGGGGAACACCTTCATCACAACCATATTGGAAATGATAGTAGTCCAGAGTACCATTTTCTCCAAAGAAGAGTTTGATCTCCGTTACTGTAATTGGTCCCTCAGCAAATACGATGTCTGGTCCGTCATAACCAGGTGTATCAGAAAGTAACGTGATTTCTACGTAATATTCTTCCTCGTTATCATCTATATCCTGATTATCAGGCAAGAAGAAACATAAAGGAGCTGAAGAAGCATCTCCACCTTCTCCTTCAATCACATTCTCTAATTCGGTATAAATAGGATCTCCTTTTTCCCCATCGTTACTTTCCCAAACATTTACGCTATAGGAGGCTACATAGTGTCTTCCCTCTGGAGTACAGTAGTTTCCAAAAATGCAGAATTTAATAAGTGGTAAAGGAGTAATATCGAAGAACTGATATCCATATAAATTAACATCACGATTATCATAACATAGAACGTCAACATTCACATAATTCTTAGAACCAGCACGTAGATCGAACATAAAATTCGGACCAACTGGCTGATCTACAAAATCTTCATATTCACTGCCTTCGATTGGAGCTACCCAAATAACATCTCCGGGAACGCCTCCATTATCTGTCCAAACAACAAATTTTGTCAGGGTCACAGAAACGGTGGTTTCACCGGCGGGAATAGGAAGTTCTAAATCTTCTGAGTAAGCAGTAAATAATCCCTGATCATCGGAAAGAATAGGAATAATAATATCTTCCTTAGCGGTATCATCCGGTCCATAGATAATAGATAACTGGGCAAAGCCAGGCGCTTCATCAGAGCATTCAGGGGTTTCCTGTTCCTGCTTAGTTACAGCACGATTCTCAAAGTTATTTAAGATTGGACCCAACTGGAGCACAGCGGTTTCAGAAGAATCAGGACCGTTATTTACTCCAGATTCATCTTTACTACATCCGGCGAGAATTAATGCGAAAATTGCACAAAAAGCCAGGTAATGATTAATTTTTTTCATAATTACATAGTTTTGGTTAATAATATTTAGAATGGTTAATAAACTATCAATTCCGTCAATGACATAAGAGCCTGAAGGAAAAAATATTAGTTAATAAAATTGAAGTACTACAATTTAGCAGGTATTGTGAGTGACTATATTTTCATATTTACAAAGTATTGATTAGAAAAAATTTCAGATTTTAAATAATATATATTCAGTTTCCCTTAAAAGGAAATAATAAATCATACCAACAAAATAGTGAGACTTGGGGGTGTCTGGGTAGGGAAAAATTAAGAAGATTAGGGGTGACTTCTACACTTTAGAATCACTGTAAATGTATGAAAGAGTATCTTTACCGCTTATGGGGGAAAACCCCTATAATTTCAATATAACGAGCCGTTTAACAGTGTTTTGTATATTGTTCACTACATAGGAGAATCAACCAAATTATGATTAATTGCATAGATTACACTTTCAAGGATAGTTCCTGAATTTGTCCTCTTTATGATATTTGAGCGATGTTTCTCAATAGTCTTAGGAGAAATAAACAAGGTATCTGAAATCTCTTTCGTTTTATATCCCTTGCATAACAAACCAATAATTTCCTTTTCCCTTTTCGTAAAGCTAAAATCTGTCATTTCGCTATTATCTTTGAAACATTTTTCAACCTGATCTGCATGGCTACCAATCTTCTCATCTATAGTATACTCCTCTCCGGAAAAATCTATGAGCATAATAAACTGATCGGTTATGTTACGGCTGAGCTTGGAAAAACAGATCTTGGCATTTCTAAGTTTATCATTGTGGACCAACAAAGAAGTGCTTGTAACTGCTTTCATATGTTTTCCTCTGGCGAAGTTTCGAAGACTGGTTTTAACTTTTGCCTTATTTTCAATATTCACCAGGTCAGTTAACTTCAAACCTTGCGTTTTAACTACACGAAAGGTTTTTTTAAAAGCATCATTCATGGCAATAATATTATTATGCTGAAGAAGAATTATTGGCTGCGACATGAGATTAAATAAACCCATAAAACATTCATGCCAGTAGTTGCAATTTTTATTACCGTCATTCTTTAATAATTTTGCAGCTATTTGCTCCACTTCCATTTTTTCCGATAGATATTCATCGATAATAGATTTATATCTTTTTTTCAACATAGAAAAATCCTCTCTCCTGGCATAAACAGCAAGAAATCCTTTATTTAAAAAATAGGTTGATTTAAAATTTTTAAGGTTTCTGAAATCAGAAGCTTTGTTATAAGATGTTTTATCAAAAAATATGGTATCGGGAAGAAGGTTCAGTGCAATAGTATATGCAACATGAATAGATTTCTCCGATGTAATTTCATAACCAACACTTACCTTTTCAATAAGTGTGTCAATAAATTCCTGATTTCTGCTAACAATTAGAAGTTGTTTTTTTTCCATCATCAATCTGTATTAGAAATTTAAATTTTTCAAACAAGCGCTCAAATTTACATGTCCTAAGACGGTAAAATATTTCAGTAAGATTTGGAAAAGAATTTTTGGGATAATCAAATATAGGTGATTTCACTTATTTTCTGTAAAAAAATAAGTAGTATTATACTGACAATCAGTTTTTTATAATTGTATCGGAATGAGTTTTTATAAATCTGAAATCAGTATGTAGATTTTCATTCAGCATAGAATACCTTCTTTATTGCTATAGGATACATCGTACACTGCTAAACTTTACAGCTATCTTAACATCAGTTAATTGACAATAGCTTTCGAAATATTAATACAATAAGTAACTTTGCCGTCTTGAAAAATTTTATGGTAAAAACTGAAGATAGAATTGAAGTTCTCGGAGCCCGGGTTCATAATCTGAAAAATATTGATGTTAATATTCCTCGAGAAAAGCTTGTGGTAATTACAGGACTTTCAGGATCTGGAAAATCATCTCTGGCTTTCGATACTATTTATGCTGAGGGACAAAGACGTTATATAGAGACTTTTTCAGCCTACGCCAGGCAATTCTTAGGAAGTCTTGAAAGACCAGATGTAGATAAAATTGATGGACTTTCCCCTGTTATTGCCATTGAGCAGAAGACAACAAGTAAAAATCCAAGAAGTACCGTAGGAACCATTACTGAAATCTATGATTTTCTGCGTCTTCTTTTCGCACGTGCTGGAGAAGCCTATAGTTACAATACAGGAGAGAAAATGGTTAGTTATACCGATTCTCAAATAAAAGACCTAATTCTTGAAGACTTTAAAGATAGAAAAGTAAGCATTCTGGCTCCTGTAATTAGAAGCCGAAAAGGACATTACAGAGAACTATTTGAGCAGATCGCTAAACAGGGTTTTATAAAAGTACGTACAGACGAAGAGATCCTGGACATCGAAAAAGGAATGAAGCTGGATCGATATAAAACTCACGATATCGAGATCGTTATTGATAGGTTGAAGATCGAAGACAAGCCAGATTCTGATAAGCGTCTGGAAGAAAGCATTAAAACTGCCATGTATCACGGGGATGATACTTTAATGATTCTGGACCAGGAAACCGGAAATATTAGATATTTCAGTAGAAACTTAATGTGTCCCACAACAGGTATCAGTTATCCAAGTCCCGAGCCTAATAGTTTTTCGTTTAACTCTCCAAAAGGCGCCTGCCCCAACTGTAATGGGATTGGATCACTTTATCAGGTAAATATTGATAAAATTATCCCGGACCACAAAATTTCAATTAAGAATGGTGCACTGGCACCCCATGGACCGCAAAAGAAAAACTGGATCTTTTCACAATTAGAATTAATTTCTGAAAGGTTCGATTTTAGTCTAAATGACTCTGTAAATAAAATTCCGAAGGAAGCATTGGATATGATCCTTTATGGAGGAAAAGAAAAGTTTTCAAGAGAGTCTAAAGCTCTTGGAATAACCAGAGATTATAAAATTGATTTTGAAGGTGTTGCTAATTTTATAGAAACAACTTACAAAAATAACGATTCCACCTCTTTAAGGAGATGGGCTAAGGAATATATGGACAAAGTGATATGTCCCGAATGTGAAGGTTCCCGCCTAAAAAAAGAAGCACTTTATTTCAAAATAAACAATAAGAATATTGCTGAACTGGCTCATCTGGATATTACCGACTTATTTAATTGGTTTGATGGGATCGAAAAAAATCTAAGTGAGAAGCAATTAAAAATTGCTGAAGAAGTAATTAAGGAAATTAGAACCAGGTTACAATTTCTTTTGGATGTAGGGCTTACCTATCTTAATCTTAATCGTAGTTCAAAATCCCTTTCAGGAGGGGAGGCACAACGAATAAGACTGGCAACCCAAATTGGTTCACAATTAGTAGGTGTCTTATATATTCTTGATGAACCCAGTATTGGTCTTCACCAAAGAGATAACGAGAAATTGATAAATTCCCTGGAATCACTCCGTGATATTGGAAACACCGTGATCGTTGTAGAGCACGATAAAGACATGATAGAAAGAGCAGATCATGTAATAGACATTGGTCCGCGTGCAGGAAAACACGGTGGAGAGATTATCAGTGAAGGCACTCCTGCAGAACTAATGACGCATGATACCTTAACGGCAGATTATTTAAGTGGGAAAAAAGAAATTCCTGTTCCAAAAGAACGTAGAAAAGGAAATGGTAAGAAGATAGAGCTTAAAGGGGCCACAGGAAACAACCTGAAAAAAGTAGATATCAGTATTCCGTTAGGTAAAATGATTGCTGTAACCGGAGTTTCTGGTAGTGGTAAATCCACCCTGATCAATGAGACCCTCTATCCTATTATGAATGCTCATTACTTTAACGGAGTTAAAGAACCAAAACCTTATAAAAGTATCAAAGGACTGGATCATATAGACAAAGTGATCGATATTAACCAAAGTCCTATTGGAAGAACACCCAGGTCTAATCCTGCAACATATACCGGTGTTTTTTCTGAAATTAGAAATCTATTTGCCAAAACTCCTGAGGCTCTCATAAGAGGTTACAAACCAGGGCGCTTTAGTTTCAATGTAAAAGGAGGAAGATGTGAAACCTGTAAAGGTGGTGGATTACGAGTAATTGAAATGAACTTTTTGCCTGATGTGTATGTAGAATGTGAAACCTGCCAGGGAAAAAGATTCAACCGTGAAACTCTTGAAATTCGATATAAAGGAAAATCTATTGCCGATATTCTGGAAATGACCATTAACGAAGCCACACCTTTTTTCGAAAATATTCCGAAAATTTACAGAAAATTAAAAACAATTCAGGATGTCGGTTTAGGCTATATAAGTCTGGGTCAGCAATCTACAACCCTCTCCGGTGGAGAAGCCCAGCGAATTAAACTGGCAACCGAACTTTCTAAACGGGATACTGGAAATACTTTCTATATATTAGACGAGCCAACAACAGGATTACACTTTGAAGACATACGTGTATTAATGGAGGTTTTAAACACCTTAACTAACAAAGGAAATACTGTTTTAATCATTGAACATAATATGGATGTAATCAAAATGGCTGACCATATTATCGACATTGGTTATGAAGGCGGAAAAGGCGGTGGTGAAGTTGTAGCTACCGGAACACCTGAAGAAATTATTAAAAACAAAAAAAGTTATACAGCTCATTTCCTAAGAAAAGAATTGAACTAACCAATAGAATGATGAAAACGCATAATGTCAATAAGGCCTGGAATGAAATAAAAACAAATGATTCCTGGGCGATCTTTAAAATCATGGGTGAATTCGTAAATGGCTACGAAAAATTAAGTCAAATCGGCCCCTGTGTATCCATATTTGGTTCGGCAAGAACCAAACCAGACATGAAGTATTACAAACTCGCCGAAAGAGTTGCCAAAAAAATCGTAGATCATGGTTATGGTGTAATAACGGGAGGTGGTCCCGGTATTATGGAAGCCGGAAACAAGGGTGCGCATCTTGCAGGAGGAACTTCGGTAGGTCTTAATATTGAATTACCTTTTGAACAACACGATAATCCTTATATAGATAACGATAAAAGTCTTGATTTCGACTACTTCTTTGTACGAAAAGTAATGTTCGTTAAATACTCTCAGGGCTTTGTTGTAATGCCTGGTGGTTTTGGAACCCTTGATGAATTATTCGAGGCAATCACACTTATCCAGACTCATAAAATTGATAAATTCCCTATTATTCTTGTGGGAACTGAATTCTGGGGCGGATTGGTAGAATGGATCAAAACAACTCTATTAGATAGCTTTAACAATATAAATCCTGCAGATATAGACCTCGTTCAGGTTGTTGATACTGAAGACGAAGTGATCGAAATTCTTGACAAATTCTATGATGAGTATAACCTAAGTCCAAATTTCTAGTTAACAGGTCTCCTGAAGAAATTAAACTTTGATTATATTTAGCCAGGATTGCTTATCAGTACTAAACCTATTACTAGTTGAAACATCTTCAGATATTCCTGATATTTTTTCTTTTTTCCGGATGGCTTCCCGCGCAGAATGCCATCACAGTGAACGCACATTTAAGTGATAGTACACGAACCCTGGAGATAGAGCAGGATATCAAATTTATAAATACTGAAGAAAGAGAGCTGGTTAGTATTTATCTTAACGACTGGAATAATGCTTTCAGCAGCAAAACTTCAGCATTAGCAAAACGTTTCGCAGAGGACTATGCGAGACGTTTTCATTTTGCTAAAGAAGAAGAACGAGGCCACACAACTATCAAAGAAATCAGCCGCATCTCTGGGGTTAATCTACAATGGGATCGACCAGGAAATATCGTTGATCTAGTAAGAATCAAACTCGACGAACCACTGGCGCCGGGAGATTCTATCAATCTTCATTTAAACTACGATTTAAAAATCCCTGACGATAAGTTCACCCAATTTGGGCGGGATGACCAGGGCAATTATAAATTACGATATTGGTATATGGTGCCGGCTCCCCTGGATAATGGCTGGAAGTTATATAGTCATCAGGATCTTGGTCTTCAATATGTTCAACCATATGAGATAAACATCAACCTGAATATTCCAACAGAATATTATGCAACCTCAGCTTTAGATCTGGAAAAGACTCAAACAAGACAGGGATATAAAACAATAAAATTTAAAGGTGATAACCGTGTAGACAGCAAAATGTATCTCACCAAAACATTCATTTTTGAGTCTATTAGTGCCAATTCAAACCAGGTTATTACAAATATTGAAGATGAAGGAATCAAGTTTGACATGAAGAATGTCATCCTTGAAAGAGCCGTGAGTTTTCTTCATGAAAGACTGGGAGCCTATCCACATAAAAATATCTTTGTTACCCAGCAAGACTATCTTAATAGTCCTATCTATGGACTAAATCAACTTCCAGGTTTTATAAGACCTTTCCCAGACGGGTTTCAATACGATATAAAACTTTTTAAAACTATTACCAGTAATTATCTTCAGAATACCATATTCCTCAATCCAAGAACCGAAAAGTGGGTTACCGACGCCATTATGATATCTCTTATGATGGATTATGTTGACACCTACTATCCTAAAATGAAACTAATAGGAAGTCTTAGTAAAATTATAGGTATTAGATGGTTTCATGCTGCCGATCTTGAATTCAATGACCAGTACCAATTCCTCTATATGAATATGGCCCGAATGAATCTGGATCAGCCATTGATAACCAGTCAGGATTCTTTGGTGAAATTCAATAAAAATATAGCGAACGCCTATAAGGCCGGTGCTGGAATTAAATATCTTGAAAGCTTTTTAGGGGACGGATCGGTTAAGAATACTATATCTGAATTTTATCAAAGATATCGCCTCAAACCTGTAAATGACGATGCTTTTGTTGAAATGCTCGAAAAGAATGCTAGCAAGGATATATCCTGGTTTTTCCAGGATTACGTGAAAACCAATAAAAAGATCGATTTCAAAATTAATGATATTGAAAAAAATGGTGACTCTTTAAAGGTTACCGTTAAAAATCTTCGGGATAATAATATGCCCGTAAGTCTTTATGGACTAAAGGATGGTAAAGCCACTTATAGGACCTGGGTGGAAAAAGTTAAAGATACCAAGAGCATAACGATTCCGAATATGGATTTCGAGCGGCTCGCACTTAATTATGAGCAGGAAATACCAGAGTTTAATCAGCGGAATAACTATGAGGGAGTAACAAAATTACTGGATAAGCCTTTACAGTTAAGGTTATTCCAGGATATAGAAGACCCCAGGTATAATCAGATATTTTTTATGCCTGAATTTGATTATAACCTGTATGACGGAATTGCAATAGGTCCTAAGCTTTACAATAAGACCGTTCTGAGTAAAACATTTAATTTTTCAATATCTCCAAAATACGGATTCACCAGTAAAACACTTGTAGGTTCTGCATCCTTTTATAATGCTCATCAATTTGAGAATAAAGAGCTTTACCTTATATATTATGGAATTGGGGGCTCCAGATTTTCTTATGGCTACAATCTATTTTATCAAAAATTTACGCCCTTTCTAAGCTTTGCTTTCCGGAATTCTTATCTCAGAAGTAATGAGAGACAGCGGCTTTCTATTCGAAATGTGAATGTGCTAAGGGATCAAAATCCTGAAAATCCCCTGCTGGAACCAGATTACAATGTTTTGAATATTAATTACAGCTATAGTAATCCCAACTTTCTGAAACATTTAAGCGCCTCGTTTGATTATCAATTATCTGATAAATTCAGTAAAGTATCGGTAACCACTGAATACCGTAAACTTTTTACTAATAACCGACAGATCAATCTGAGATTCTTTTCGGGTGCTTTCATATATAACGATGCAAAGTCTAATGATTATTTCAGTTTCGCTTTAGACAGACCTACAGATTACTTATTCGATTATAAATATTATGGTCGAAGCCAGGGAAGCGGTTTATTCAGTCAACAGATCATAGTTGCAGAAGGAGGTTTTAAATCACAGTTACAACCTGAATATGCTAACGAATGGATCACTACCGTGAACGGAAGTACCAATATCTGGAAGTGGATCTATGCCTATGGCGATGTAGGGATCGTTAAAAATGAAGGAGAAACAGGAAGGCTTTTATATGATTCAGGAATTAGAGTGAGTCTCGTTCAGGATTACTTTGAATTATTTTTCCCTGTATATTCCAGCTTAGGCTGGGAAATTGGTGAACCAGATTATGATCAAAGAATCAGGTTTATTGTAGCCTTAGATCTCAATACCTTAATTAGACTCTTTACAAGACGCTGGTATTAATCTGACAAATTAATTCATTAATACATCCTTATTTTAATTTAAGTATTATCAATAAATTCGGAATACTGAAGTGTTTTATTCTGAAATAAATAATAAATAAAGGTTAAAATTATATTATTAGCAATTTTTGCCGTAAAATTTGAATTGTATTTAATCATACTTTTCGCTACATTTGTTACCATTCAAAATTATGTTCATGCAAAGCGAAACACAAACTGAAAATTCTATTTCATTTGATGAGTTCAAGTCTCAAGTACTTCAAGATTACAGGACTGCCGTTACGAGCAGGGAATGTAGCCTTTTAGGGCGACGAGAAGTACTTACAGGGAAAGCGAAGTTCGGAATATTTGGGGACGGAAAAGAAGTACCCCAGTTAGCTATGGCAAAAGCCTTTAAAAACGGGGATTTTAGATCGGGTTACTATCGCGATCAAACCTTCATGATGGCAATTAATGAACTTACTCCTAAACAATTATTTGCCGGTTTATACGCCGATACCAATATCGAAAATGAACCAATGTCTGGTGGTCGCCAGATGGGTGGTCATTTTATGACGCATAGTCTCGATGAAAATGGAGATTGGAAGAATTTGATGGAACAGAAAAATTCAAGTTCCGATATTTCTCCAACGGCTGGTCAAATGCCCAGATTACTGGGACTGGCTCAAGCCTCAAAAATATATAGAAATGTGGAAGGCATCGATGCCGCTAAGTTTTCTAACGGTGGTAATGAAGTAGCCTGGGGAACCATTGGAAATGCAAGTACCAGTGAAGGTCATTTTTGGGAAACTATCAATGCGGCCGGAGTACTTCAGGTACCAATGATAATGAATGTTTGGGATGACGAATATGGTATTTCAGTACATGCAAGACATCAAACCACAAAAGAAAATATTTCTGAAATTCTAAAAGGATTTCAACGTGACGAAAATAACAAGGGTTACGAAATACTGGTTGTAGAAGGATGGAATTATCCAGCACTTGTTGATACTTACGAGAAAGCTTCTCAAATTGCCAGAGAAGAACACTGCCCTGTTTTAATTCATGTGACTGAGCTTACTCAGCCTCAAGGTCACTCTACTTCAGGTTCTCACGAGAGGTACAAATCTGAAGAACGCCTTAACTGGGAAAAGGAACATGATTGTAACCTGAAGTTTAGAGAATGGGTAATAGAGAATGATTTTGCTACTTCAGATCAATTAGACGATCTGGAAAAAGAAATCAAAAAAGAAATAAGAGCTGCCAAGCATGATGCCTGGACATCTTATTTAAAACCGACGCTTGTTAAGCAAAACGAGTTAAATAAACTTCTTACAGCTGCTGCAGATTCAAGTTCAAATTCGAACTTTATTAACTCTATAAAAAAAGAGATAGCCGGGAACAAAGAACCATTAAAGAAAGATCTGGTTTCTGCCGCTAGAAAAACTCTGAGATATTTAATAGGAGAAGAATCTTCTGAAAAAATGGCTATTATTAACTGGCTTGAAGATTTTTCAGAACAGGCTTACAGCGATTATGCTTCTCATTTATATAAAGAAGAAGATACTCAAATTGAGGTTCTACCTGAATACAATGATGATTCGGAAGATGTTGATGCAAGGATTATTTTAAGAGATAACTTTGATGCTATCTTCAGTAAACATCCTGATACCCTAATTTTTGGTGAAGACGCGGGTGAAATTGGAGATGTAAACCAGGGACTCGAAGGACTTCAAAAGAAATATGGAGAATTCAGAGTTGCTGATACCGGGATTAGAGAAGCAACGATATTAGGACAGGGAATTGGAATGGCCATGCGAGGGCTAAGACCTATTGCGGAGATTCAATATCTGGATTATGTAATGTACTGTCTCCAGGGAATGAGTGATGATCTTGCTACTGTACATTATCGTAGCAAAGGCAAGCAGAAAGCACCGCTAATTGTACGAACGAGAGGTCATAGACTTGAAGGTATCTGGCATAGTGGTTCCCAGATGGGTGGTATGCTAAATCTGCTTCGAGGGATGTACGTTCTTGTGCCAAGAAATATGACCAAAGCTGCCGGATTCTATAATTCATTGTTGGAGCTTGACACTCCGGCTATGGTAATAGAATGTTTAAATGGGTATCGTCTAAAAGAAAAACTTCCAACGAACCTAGGTGAACTTAAAACACCTATTGGGGTAACCGAAACGGTTCGCGAAGGAAGCGACATTACTTTAGTATCTTATGGTTCTACTTTGAGAATTGTGGAAGATGTGGCCAGAGAATTGAATGAAGTTGATATTGATGCTGAAGTTATAGACATTCAGTCTCTGCTTCCATTCGATATTAATCATGATATTGTAAAAAGTGTAGAAAAAACAAATCGATTATTAGTGATAGATGAGGATGTTCCGGGTGGAGCTTCGGCATATATTCTTCAGAAGGTGCTTGATGAGCAAAACGCTTACAGATTTTTAGATAGTAAACCTCAAACGCTTACAGCAAAGGAACACCGCCCTGCTTACGGAACCGATGGAGACTACTTTTCAAAACCATCTGCGGAAGATATGTTTGAGAAAATCTATTCCATTATGCACGAATCTGATCCTCAAAAATATCCAAAATTGAGATAATTCTAACGGAGATATAAATAAAAAGCCGCGAATAATATCGCGGCTTTTTTATATCTAATTTTTCAGTTTCAATCTATGGAATCCATTTCTTCTCGAAGTTTGGCTTTCTTTTTTCCAGAAATGCATCTCTTCCTTCTTTGGCTTCATCGGTCATATAGGCCAACCTTGTAACTTCACCGGCAAAAACCTGCTGTCCAACCATTCCGTCATCTGTCATGTTCATGGCAAATTTCAGCATTTTTATAGAAGTAGGTGATTTAGCCATGATCTCCTGTGCCCACTCATAAGCCGTATCTTCTAATTCTTCATGAGGAATTACGGCATTCACCATTCCCATTTCATAAGCTTCCTGAGCAGAATAATTTCTACCTAAAAAGAAGATCTCGCGAGCTTTCTTTTGCCCTACCATTTTAGCAAGATACGCCGAACCATAACCAGCATCGAAACTTGTAACATCAGCATCTGTTTGTTTAAAAATCGCATGTTCCTTACTTGCAAGCGTAAGATCGCAAACAACATGCAGACTATGTCCTCCTCCAACAGCCCATCCTGGCACTACACAAATAACTGCTTTCGGCATAAAACGGATCAATCTCTGAACTTCCAGAATATTTAATCTGTGATAACCATCTTCTCCAACATAACCCTGGTGTCCTCTTGCCTTTTGATCTCCGCCACTACAAAAAGCCCATTTTCCATCTTTAGATGAAGGCCCTTCTGCAGATAATAATACTACTCCAACAGACGTATCCTCATGGGCACTATGAAATGCATCCAGGAGTTCTGAGGTAGTCTTAGGTCGGAAAGCATTTCTAACATCGGGTCGGTTAAAAGCGATCCTTGCAACTCCGTTTGACTTTTTATAGGTGATATCTTCGTATTCCTTTACTGTTTCCCAGTCAATTTTAGACATGATAATAATTTTGATGTAAAAATAGAGCTTTCAATTCATTTCAGAAAACTGAATAAAAAAGCCTGTTGGAATTGTACAGTCCCATAATTCAAAGTTTATCATTAACTTAAAATATTTTATAGTTAATGGCTGATAATTTCAGGAAAAAAATCGTTTCTGCTTAAAAGCAAAGCAGCTGAAAATATTTTTTCAGAAAAGAACAAACTTCTGAACTCAAAATATTTAGGTTTGCATTGTTTTTGATGTATTTAAAAAAACCCATACAAATGAAAATTAGATTGCTCTTTCTGTTCCTTCTTGCAGGCTTAAATTTAAGCGCCCAGGAATACTGGAACAGGGAAGATTTCGAAATTGGAAACCGTGGGATAGAAGATACATGGCGGGAATTCAGTTTCAACTGGCAACAACAATCTAATTTTAGTCTTCCCGATGGATCTTTTCTTCATTTAAAGGATAATTTCCAGACCGAAGAAATCGATATGCTTGCGATTATCGACAAGACCAATAGAAACCGTGTAGAGCAAAAGATCGATCTTGGCTCCCCACTACCTCAGCGCAAAAAAGAAAAGAAAATTTTCGAGATTACGGGAGACGTAAGGACAAGAGATCAGGATGATATCTTTATGAATCCTTATTATCCCAATCCTTTTCTAAACAATTACAATCAGCGGGGTTTCGGTACCAGAAGATATACTACACCTTATAATTATACCCACTAATTTATCCCTCTTTTAAAAGTATTCCGTCTTCTTTGATCTCGATTAAGCGTTGCTTATAAAGAGTACCAACAGCTTTTTTAAAGCTTTTTTTACTCATTTGTAGTCTGTTCTTAATATCATCTGGAGCAGATTTATCGGTAAGATCTATAAATCCTCCGGCAGCCTTTAACTTATCTAATATTTTCTGGGCATTCGGCTCAATGCTTCTATATCCGGGTCTTTGAAGTGTGATATCTATTTTATTATCTTCTCTTATCTTTTTGATAAATCCTTTTATTTCATCTCCAATGTGTAAAGGTTTAAAGACTTCGTCATGATAGATAAGGCCAAGGTGAAGCTGATTAATGATCACATTAAAACCAAGATCAGTATGATTACTAACAAGCAAGTCCACCTCTTCGAAAGGTTTCACGGTGAGCACTGAATTATCAAGGAAAGAATGAACTTTAGAAGAAGCTGCAAGTCTATCGGTCTCCAGATCCAGATAACAAAAAACAAGATATCTTTCTCCTTTTTGCATTGGGATCACCTGTTCTTTAAATGGTACGAAAAGATGCTTTTCCAGTCCCCAATCCAGAAAAGCTCCAAATTTGCTTATTTCCACACAGGTGAGATTTGCAAATTGATCACGTTTTATCTTAGGCTTAAGCGTTGTTGCTACAGGCCTTTCATCATGATCAAGATAAACGAACACATTAATTTTATCATGAACCATCCAGGTTTCAGGCACGTACTTGTTTGGAAGCAGCACTTCATCTCCCTCCTCATTTTCAAGATAGATACCATGATCAGTCTCCCTAATAATTATCAAATCGTGAAATTCCCCTAATTGGATCATAAAATAAAATTTAGCGTACAAAGATACTGTTAATCGGAAATAAAAAAATCCGTTTTAAGGATTATCCCCAAAACGGATCCATTTTCCTAAAATTTTCAATTAATTGTATAGACTTTCTTTACCAAAATGCTTTGTTAGCAAATAGTAGACCACCACTCTATATTTATTTCTATTGGACTTACCATATTTTTCAAGAACCTGATTCACAGCTTCGTTTACTTTTCCTTCGTCGGTAATTCCAAGCTTTTTCATCACGAAATTCTTTTTTACCGTTTCCACTTCAGATTCGCTGGAAGCAGAAACAGTTTCGGCATCAGCATTATAGATGCTAGGTCCCATCGATTCTGCAATTTTTCTGATTAGATCAACATCAGGATTATCCTCTCCTACTTTTGATCTCACATCATCAATATACTGCCCTACTTTTTCATCAAGTTTACTCATAATTTATTTTTTGGTTTAACTTCCAGTAATATAATGATTATGAGTCTTAAGAAATGTTAGACTATGTTTAAGATTTCATAAAATTGAAGTATTCTAGCAAGACTTCGTCATTTAATTTTCTAGGAGTAAAGATTTCAAGAAGCTTCGGTTTTCCAGATGCAGAAAAGAAATCTTTCATTGTATTCTGAATATCTTCTTCTGAATTTGCCTTGTGATATTCAAAATCATACAGTTCACACATTGGTTTCGCATTCAGATCGTGTACCGTCTCAAAGAATTTTTCAAAATTCTCTGAATTCTTATTTCCGGGTAATATTCTGAAAATTCCTCCTCCATTATTATTCAGAACTATGACCCTGAAATTTGAAGGAATATAGTTGTTCCATAAGGCATTGCTGTCATAGAAAAAACTAAGATCTCCTGTAATTATGGTTACCGGTTCATTTGAACTTACTGCGGCTCCCACAGCTGTAGAAACACTTCCGTCAATCCCACTGGTTCCCCGGTTACAGTACATCTTCAAAGTTTTATCCCATTGAAAAAGTTGAGCATAACGTATGGTTGAGCTATTTCCGAAATGTAAAACCGAATCTCTTGGGATCATTTGATAGATCTCTTGCATCGCCTTAAGATCGGAATATGGGATTTCTGCCATATATTCCTCATGCCGGCTCTGTCTTCTTTTTTTAACCTCTTTCCAGAAAGATCCGTAATCACTTTCAGTTTCAGTAGTAAGTAAAAAGAACTCTGAAAAGAATGAATTCACATCGGTCTCAAAATGTTTATTAAGACAAAAGAACGTATTGTAAGCCTTTTTCGAATCTACATGCCAGTGATGTTTTGGGCTATGATTTCGAAGGAAAGATTTGATCTTCTTAGAAACGATCATTCCGCCAAATGTTAGAAGAATATCCGGCTGCAACTTTTTGAATAGCTCTTTTTTGTTTTCATCCTTTTCGATAGGACCAATTAAGGTATCTATCCTGGTAAAAAACTTTTCCTGATGAAGGTTTGAAGTTGTTTCGGTTAATACAATTACACTTGGGTCTTCTGCAAGCTGATCCAGAAACTTTTGCTCAACAGCATTTGGCTGCGCTACTCCCACTATGACCATTTTTCGTTTTGCAGCATTCCATACATCTGCATAATTCTGAAGTTGATTTTCAGAATAATGCCTTTCCTTGATCTCAGGTAAGATTTGAAGAGGATTCACATCAATATTCTCCACCGTATCATACAGAGGCTCGTAAAAAGGTACATTTATATGCACCGGTCCTTTCTCTTCTATAGCTTTGTTTAAAGCAAGATTCACTTCACGCTCATTGTGTTTTTGAGCTTCAAATTGTTTCTGCTGAAGTTTTGGATCGCTAGCTTCATTTTCAAGCACCAATTCAGAATATAGATTAGCCGAATAAAGAATGTGATTTTCAAAGACGTTCTTTTGCCTGATCGTTTGACCGTCACCGATATCTATTCGCTCCACCGGTCTATCAGCTGAAATAATAACCAGGGGAATATCACTGTAATAAGCCTCAGCGATCGCCGGATAATAGTTAAGTAAAGCCGATCCTGAAGTACAAACCAGTGCAACAGGCTTCTTTAACTCCTGAGCCATCCCCAAAGCGAAGAAAGCCGCACAGCGTTCATCTACAATACTGTAAGGTGTTATTTCGTCATGATGGGTAAAACCTATAGTGAGTGGTGCATTCCTGGAACCTGGAGAAATTACCACATGTTTGATATCTTTTGCCACGCATAATGCAACCACTGAGCGGGCAACGGGAATTTTCGAATACTTCATAGAAGCCCAAAATTACAATTTACAGGTAATTTTAAGGTTTATTTTTGACCTTATTTAACAAGGACAGCTTTCATCGTCTGTGATTTATTAACGGTTTCCATCCATTCATCGGCGGCATTTGAATCTTTTGTAATTCCGCCACCAACAAAAATCCGGGCATTTCCATCTTTTAATTTCATGCATCTTAAATTGACAAAAAGATCTGTCTTTTTAGAAATAGCTGTGAATTGCTGATTCTCCTGATTTCTTCTATTGGAATTTCTTTTATGCTCAGATTTCATATTTAACTCTCCCAGGTATCCGGAATAGAATTCCCTTGAATGATCTTCATTTTCCAGAATAAAACTCAAAGCTTTTTGTTTAGGTAGACCGCAAACTGCAGGAGTTGGATGCAAGGTTTGGATAAGGTCTTTCAGGTTTTCAGGATCTTTTAAATGTCCGGAAATATCTGTACAAATATGCAATAGGTTTCCTGCTTTAGCCGAATAAGGTCTGGAGGCCTGAATGTTTTCAACCCCGCGAAGTTTCGTTAAAGATTCTAAGATATAATCGGTCACAAACAACTGTTCCTCCACTTCCTTACTATCCCATTCCACATCTGTTTCACCCATATATAATTGAGTTCCGGCCAGGGCCATGGTTTTGAACAGGGACCTTTCGGCTTTGAGAAGCGTCTCCGGCGTAGCACCCAGCCAAATACCTGTCTTAGGATGAAACCATAGATAGACCATGGCATTCGGATATTTTTTTAGTAGGTTTTTGAAGATCCGGATTGGATCAGGATCCAGAACCTGCACCTTTTCCGATCTTGATAAGACCACCTTTTTCAGCTCTCCATCCTTTATTACGTCTATTCCTTTTTGTACCAGGGTTTCATGATTCTTTTGATCTACTTCCATATATTCAAAATCGATCCCGCTTAATGAATCTTCTACTGAATCTGTATCTGCATGCTCAATTTCTAGATAGGTAAATTCGAATATTTCAGCTCTATTTGAAGGGATCAAATAAGAGACAGCTTCTGAATTAAAAGGTGCGAAAACAAATCCGTTTTCGGAAAGATCTTTTGCCTGATAGTTTTCGGTATCATTCTGTAATAAAGCTTTTACAGAATTTTTTCCAGGTTTTCTATAAGCCACGAAAGGCTTATGCTCCTTTTGCTGTGCCTTAAGCTTATTAAAAAAATCTACAGATTCTATCATTTCTTTTCTTTTGGAAGTGCAATGGTAGTAAGTTTAACAATAGAGATCAAATTTGCAGCTTCATCGGTAATTCGTAATTTCAAAAAGTTGGGTGGTTCTACCTTTATGAATAAAAGTGGCTTTGGCAAAGACCCATCCTTCTTTTATACTTTTTAAATGATTGGCAGTGATCTCGATCCCACGAACAAAATATTGATCGGTGTCCAGAAAAACATAACTGGCCATACTTCCCACGCTTTCGGCAAGGGCTACGCTGGCTCCTCCATGCAATACCCCATCTGGCTGATGAACCCTTGAATTTACCGGCATTTTCGCAACCAGGTAATCCTCACCTATTTCAGTAAACTCAATTTCAAGAGTTTCCATTAAGGTATTTTTACATACTTTTTTGGAGAGCTCTAAAAGTTCTTCCTTCGTCATTATTTAAAAGGTTGGTTAGAGTGTAAAAGTACGAAACGGCGTATGAATATTAAGAATTCAAAAAAAGGATATTATCTAATAATTCATTTTTCATTAAAAATAAAGCCGCTAATTAGCGGCTTTATTCAATATTTAAGGTTAATAATTAGTATCCCGTAGAGGAAGATGTATTAGGAAGTTTTGTATTCGACTGTCTGGATCTTGATAAAGCTACCGTTGTTAGCTCAGATATAGGTGCGGTATCAATTTTAGCCACACCTCCTAAAACCGAGGTATTAGTGGTATCATAGAACAGCGGGAAATCTCCTTCTCCGGGCTCTATAACAGAAGCACAGGCGATAGTTAAATCTACCACCCCAACCATAATTGGATGATCTCTATTTGATTCTTCCGGTAGCACAGTATAATTGCAATCTAGCGCTCCTCCACTATTGAATAGAACCGCGCCCATATTCAGAAGAAATTGATTTTCCAGAGCAATACCAGATCCATAATAGGAATCATATTCACCCACAAAAACAATCCTTCCACCTTCAGATGCAAATTGTTTTAAGGTATTTATTTCTTCAACCGTATATTGTTCATTTGGATTAACTAACATTATTACTTTCACGTTCGCTGGAATACTTGTTAATGATCCTGCTGTAGAAAGAATAGATTCTACGGTAAAGCCTTCACCCTCCATAGTGGCTATCATTGTTCCCCAATTTGAATCATTACATTCGCCGGAATTATTACAATTTGAATTCCTTCCCCGGTCTAGTTGAACCACATCGCTATCATTTCTAATACCTGTAGTTGTATAATTCACAAGGTTTTGAACAAATCTCACGTTATCATTGTCTGCCATGGCGTTATTATCAAAAATATTTATGTCATTTAAAACAACGATATCTCTTCCTGGTACCTGAATACTTTCACATCCAACCCCATCTACAAGTACTCCAGGATCTGTATCTGGACATTCGTCCATTTCATTGGGAACACCATCCCCATCATCATCACCTTCAACCGGTTCACAGGCATCTCCTACTCCATTATCATCTTCGTCTTCCTGACCTGGATTTGCGATATTAGGACAGTTGTCTTCATCATCAGGAATTCCATCCTGATCAGAATCCATTGGTTCTCCACCACCATCATCGTCACAATTAATAAACGCATGGAAGTATTCGGAAGTCTCACCATCTTCATTAAGTAAAGATTCTACATCATTCCAGGTCCATGTTCCGCTAGTCGATGCTCCATTAGCTGGTCCATAATTATCATCCCAATCTAACAAAGTAGCTACATAATATAAATAAGGATCATTGGCTCCTTCATCATTCTGTGGCCCAGGAATTGCCAAACAAAGTGGATCTGCATAATACTCACCATCGAATCCGGTTACAGGAATTTCTCCACTATACAGTAAGTCTCCTTCATTGGATGTACCATAATAAATATCAAGGCTATAATTCGCAGTGTAGTGTCTTCCGGCATCACTACAGTAATTTGCAAAGAAGCAGAGTTCATATACCACTACGGGATTAATATCAAAGAATTGATATCCGTAAAGGTTTACAAGCCTGTCATCAAAACATAAGACATCAACGTCTGTATATGTTTTTGAACCGGCTCTAAGGTTCCAGGAAAAAGGTAATGGATTAGCAACAAGATCAGCAAAGTCGCTACCTGTTTTTGGTGCTGCCCAAATAACTTCTCCCGGAGCACCTCCGTCATTAGACCACACCAGAAACTCATTTAAAGTAACTGAAACCGTAGTTTCGCCTGTGGGAATAGGAATTTCGAGTGCTTCATCATAGGCCGTAAAAAGACCATTTTCGTCCTCAAGGATTTCTAATACCACGTCCACCGGGGTATCAGCATCTCCATAAGTTAACATAATTTGCGCAAATGCTGCTACCTCTTCAGAACAGGGAGGTATATCGCTAATTTCCTGTTTGGTAATCATATTCCGAGTAAAATCATTTAGAACAGGTCCTAAATGCAAAATCGCAGTATCATCATTTTGAATACTGTTGGTTGCAGGGTTTTCATCCTTACTACAGGAATAAAACAAAACCATACTACTAACCATAATGGCCAGTTTTATTTTGAAAAATTTCATAATTTAAAAAAGTTTAGTTGTTAATAGTTCAACATCTACAATATTCTTTGGAAAGAAATATGCATTAGAAAGATCACAAGAAAGAGATATCAATCTTTAAAATAAGCGCGCAAAGAATAAGAAGGAATAAGGAAAGTGGAAGATTGGTTTAGGGTCAATTTTCTTAACTTCGAAGTTGAAAACAAAACTATTAAAATATGCTTTTAAATCTTATAGGTGAATTCCCTTGTTTTAATGTTTTATTAGTGAAATAATATAATTATGATAAAAGAAGCTGAAATAGCTTATCAAATTAAAAATACTTATAGTACGTTAAATACTCATACCCCCGATACGAAAACAGTCTGGCTCGTTTTCCACGGAATTGGATATTTGAGTAGATATTTTCTGAAATATTTTAAACAGCTGGATCCTGATGAGAACTACATTATTGCTCCTCAGGCGCAGTCAAAATATTATTTGAATAGTGAATATCGCCATGTTGGAGCTTCCTGGCTCACTAAAGAGAATACCGAATCTGAAATAGAGAACATGCTCAGTTATCTGGACGCAGTATATGAAGCCGAAAATTTGTCTGAAGTTGAAAACATCAATATTCTTGGATACTCTCAGGGTGTTTCGGTAGCTACCAGGTTTGTTGCCAGGCGGAAGATCCAATGCAAAAATCTGATCATGCATTCGGGAAAGGTACCAAAAGAGTTAAATACAGATGATTTCAATTTTTTAGATAAGACAAAATTCAGTTTTATTTATGGAACTGAGGATGAATATCTCAAGTCTGGAATTGTGAAGGTAGAAGAAGACCGTCTCAAAAAACTATTTCCAAAAAATCTGGAGATCCTCACATTTGAAGGAGGCCACGAAGTAAACACTGAATTGATCTCAAAATTTGCTTAATTTGACTTGCTTTTGTCATCCTGAACTTGTTTGCCTTCGTCGAATCTTCGATTTCAGGATCTATTTTGAGAAGCTGAATCAAGTTCAGCTTGACGTTTAATAAACATGAATGGCTAATAGATCAAAAACTTCCATCCTCAAAACCTTAGGTCCGGGCTTCCTTCTCGCAGGAGCTGCCATTGGAGTATCACACTTGGTTCAGGCTACCCGCGCCGGAGCCGATTATGGATTCTTACTCTTATGGGTTTTAGTCCTGGCCTGTGTTACCAAATATCCCTTTCTGGAATTCGGTCCACGCTATGCCGCGGGAACCGGAAACCACTTAATAACCGGTTATAAAAAACTGGGCAAATTTCCCTACTGGACATTTATTGTGATTACCGTTGGCAGCATGTTTATCATTCAGGCAGCGGTAACTATTGTTACCGCGGGACTTGCTGAACGCATTTTTGGCTTGGGCTGGTCTCCGTTCATATGGAGTTTTGTGATTCTGGGAATTTGTATTGCCTTGCTGCTTATCGGAAAGTATCCGGCACTTGACAAAACCATGAAAACTATTGTTAGCCTTCTTGGTCTGGCCACGCTAACCGCTGTAATTCTGGCATTTGGTGACGGCCGCTTCGAAAATGCAATAGCGGTAGAGACACCAGATGTATGGAATAAAGTGGGAATCGCTTTTATCATTTCTTTTATGGGATGGATGCCTATTCCTTTAGACGCGTCCGTTTGGCATTCTATCTGGACCAAAGAAAAGGCCGCTGAAAATAAGCGGCAGACATCCATAAAAGAGGCCTTTACCGATTTTAATGTAGGCTATCTTGCCGCAGCGATCATCGGACTTTTATTCTTTTTAATGGGCGTCCTGATCATGTTTGGCAGCGGCACAAGTTTTTCAGGAAATGGCGTGGAATTTTCCGGTCAGTTAATAGATCTCTACGGAAAAACTTTGGGAGAATGGAGTAAACCTCTAATTGGGATTGCTGCCTTTATTGCCATGCTCTCCACTACCCTTGCCGTAACCGATGCTTTTCCAAGGGTTATTTCAGAAGTTTTTGCGGAAGAAAAACCGGAATGGAAAAAACCTGAGAAGTGGAAAAATTATAAGCTGAATGTTTTTATCATTCCAATCCTTTCGCTGCTTATCCTCTATTTTTTTACCGCGTCATTCACCATTCTTATAGATTTTGCCACTGCTCTCTCCTTTTTGTCGGCACCATTCCTGGGGTGGTTTAATTACAAACTGGTGACCGGCGATCACCTCAAAAAAGAGGACCAACCCAACAAAATTTATCGAATTTTTAGTATGTTTTGCTTCGCCCTGCTCATAATTTTCAACTGTATTTATATTTACACCCTGGTATTTTAAAGCCTCACCTGAAGTTTAAATAAAACTTAAATCCCTCATTTGTATCTTTCTGATGCGCTAAACTTTGTAAATTAAGTTCAGCAATACGAAACTATGTTTTACAAATTTTCACTTCGCGGAAAAACCTATTCTTTCAAAGATTTGAAAACTCTCCTGGCGAAAGCTACGCCAGAAAGATCAGGCGATGCTTTAGCGAAAATTGCTGCGGAAGACAATAAGGAACGAATTGCGGCGCAATATTGCCTTAGCGAGGTTCCATTAATTACATTTCTGGAAGATCTGGTTATCCCGTATGAAAAAGATGAAGTAACCCGGCTCATTATTGATGATCATGATGCTGAAACGTTTGAACCAATTTCAAGCTTAACGGTTGGTGAGTTTCGTGATTATTTGCTTTCCTATCAAGTTGACGGCGAAACTATAAAGGGGATTTCGCCAGGCTTGACTCCTGAAATGGTCGCGGCTGTTTCCAAGATCATGCGGAACCAGGATCTTATTTCTGTAGCTTCCAAAATTGAAGTAGTGACCAAATTTCGAAATACGGTTGGGAAAAAAGGCCATTTTTCGGTACGATTGCAACCCAATAACCCTTCTGATGATCCTAAAGGAATTGCGGCGAGTATCATCGACGGACTCATGTACGGTTGTGGAGATGCCGTGATCGGGATCAATCCTGCTACAGATAATCCACAGGAAGTTTCCAAACTTTTGAAACAGCTGGATGATTTCAGGCAGCAATATGAAATTCCGACTCAAAACTGTATTCTAAGTCATTTAACCACAACCCTTGAAATTATAAATAAAGCACCGGTAGACCTGATCTTTCAATCTATTGGCGGAACAGAAAAAACCAATTCGTCCTTCGGCATCGATCTGAAATTGCTTCAGGAAGCTTATGGTGCCGGTAAGGAATTGAATAGAGGAACCGTTGGCAACCAGATGATGTATTTTGAAACCGGGCAGGGTTCTTCCCTATCGGCTAATGCACATCATGGAGTTGATCAGCAAACCTGCGAAGCCAGGGCCTATGCGGTAGCTCGCAAATTCGATCCTTTCATGGTAAATACGGTGGTTGGATTTATTGGTCCGGAATATTTATTTGACGGAAAGCAAATTATTCGGGCTGCCCTGGAGGATCATTTCTGCGGAAAACTGTTGGGCTTACCAATGGGTTGCGATGTTTGTTATACGAATCATGCCGAAGCAGACCAGGATGATATGGATAACCTACTAACCCTATTGGGAGTTGCAGGTTGTAATTATATCATGGGAGTGCCGGGTGCAGATGATATTATGCTGAATTATCAGTCCACTTCATTTCATGATGCTATGTATCTTCGAAAAGTTCTGAATAAAAGACCCGCTCCGGAATTTGAAGAATGGCTTTTAAAAATGGGAATTTTGGATGATGCGGGAAATCGAAAAGAAATTCCTGAACAGATATTAAAACTGAAATAATGGCAAAGGAAATTTCAAAAAGCAGTTTTCTTCAAAAAGATCCCTGGGAAAATTTAAGGTCCTTTTCTAAAGCGAGGATAGCTTTGGGCAATTCTGGTGGAAGTCTGCCAACCAAAGAAGTTTTAAGTTTCCAGGAAGATCATGCCTTTACCAAAGACGCTATCTATTCAGATTTGAAAATAGAAGAACTTAAAGCAAAATTGCAAGAGTTCGGTCTGCCTGTTTATCAATTTGAGACAAAAGTTAGCGACAGAAAGGAATATTTAAAACGTCCTGATCTCGGGAAAAAGCTAGCTGAAAATTCTAAAGATCAAAATGACGATTTTGATATTCTGTTCATACTAACAGATGGTTTGGCGGCCGATGCTATTAATGAAAGAGCGATTTCTTTGTTGCAAGAAATTCTTCCAAAACTTAAAGAAGATTATAAGATAGGTTTATGTCTCGTAAAATTCGGACGGGTCGCAATAGGCGATGAAATTGCAGAAAAACTGAATGCAAAATTTACGGCAGTACTAATTGGAGAACGCCCGGGATTATCCTCTCCTAAAAGTATGGGAATATATACCACTTACGAAGCAAAACCGGGGACAACAGATGAACGCCGGAATTGTATTTCTAACATTCATGAGAATGGATTAAGTATCGAAAAAGCTTCAGCTTTACTTGAGTATTTTATCAACGAATCCTTCCGAAGAAAATTAAGCGGAGTGAAATTAAAATCTGGCAGTTCAGGAATTATTAAAAAATAACTATTTCGTCATCCTGAACTTGTTTCAGGATCTAAATGTCATTTCAGCGAAAGGGAGAAATCTCTTTACAATTCAAATTAGATTTTCAATATGTGGGAAATGACAATGATTTTTTTATTGTCGCCATGAGCCATTAGAGTGCAAATTTTGCAAGTCACAAATGCACGAATAATAAATAATTAGTGTATCCGTGGCAATAATTCACCTAAAACTTAAATCTAAGAAGAAATGAAAGTCCCAATGTCATTTCGGCGAAAGGGAGAAATCTCTTTATAATTCAAATTAAATTTCTCAGTCGATTTGCTTCTTCGAAATCACAATTCTAGATGCCATCCTGAAAGTTCTAATATCAGCCTGATTGTCGTCCGGGGATCAATAATGTAAGGCTTCGACTCCACTCTGCCCGACCGGGACAATACCAGGAAAAAAGAACCTTAACTCAAAAAACTTGAGTTAAGGTTCTACTCCAATAATATAATTTAAATCCCCGATGCATACAATATCGAGCGTTCGCCAATATTTCCCTGTCATTTTGGAACTTTGAAACTCCGTTCAGCCTGTTCCAGAAAGAGATGAAACAAAAGCTTCGTCTTAGCACTAAGGGAA
The DNA here is from genome assembly GCA_963779835.1 of uncultured Flavobacteriaceae bacterium. Taxonomy (GTDB): domain Bacteria; phylum Bacteroidota; class Bacteroidia; order Flavobacteriales; family Flavobacteriaceae; genus Christiangramia. The sequence goes on along the minus strand of CAVZZT010000013.1, from coordinate 379,317 downwards.
TTGTTAGCTTAAATACATAGATTCTCATCAAACACTATTACTTCCTGATTTAAAATAATGATCTCGGCAGATGGAGTGATTCTTAAATGAAACCTGTCTATTTGTAAGGGTGTACAACTGCTAACGATTTTACTTACAATTAACTCATATCCGCTACAGGCTTCTTTAATAGCCCCATTCTCGATATCTGCTGTACTCCAGTAATAATCGTTGGCCAGTGCTACTAATAAAGCATCCCCTTTAGAATCTATACTTCCTAAAAACTCCAGCAATTCCTCATCAGTGGTTATCAGATTATTTATCCCATCTGTTTGCTCCCTTATAAAGGTATAACATCCTGCCGGCAAACAACTAATAACAAAACCATCTTCAGGAATAAGATTATTGAATTCGTTGATGCAGTTTGCCATATCTTCAGCCTCCGCACATAATTCTCCCTTAGAAAAACTAAATATAATTCCATCCAGATAATTTACAATTTCGAAATAATCGACTGGCTCTTCCGGAATAATACTGTCATAAAAAGATGATTCGGGAATAGCTTCAAATTCGCCACAATCTGATATGTCCTCCCCGCAATTAATAAATAAATGTAAGTATTCACTGGTCTCTCCATCATCATTTAACAAAGCTTGAATTTCGTTCCAGCTCAAGGTTCCACTGGCTGATTGTCCAGCTGCATTACCATAATTATCTGCCCAATCTATTAAGGTTGCTTCATAATATAGATAAGGCTCATCATCTGCTTCATCATTTTGAGGTCCCGGAATAGGTAAACAAACTGGATCTGCATAAAATTCACCATCTTCCCCGGTCACCGGGGTTTCACCTGAATATAACGGTATACCGTTGGCATTAACTCCGTAATAAATATCCAGGCTGTAGTTGGCCGTATAATGCCTTCCTGAATCTGTACAGAAATTGGCGAAGAAACATAATTCATTAATAACCTTTGGAGTTATGTCAAAGAACTGATAGCCATATAGATTTACCAGTCTATCTTCAAAGCACAGTACATCTACATTTGTATAGGTTTTAGATCCTGCCCTGAGATCCCAGCTAAAGGGCAACGGATTTTCTGCAAAGCCCGCATAATCACTACCAATCTTAGGAGCTGCCCAGATGATCTCTCCTGGTGCATCATCCACATTGGTCCAGACCAGGAACTCATTTAAAGTTACCGAAACAGTATTAGATCCACTGGGGATTGGAATCTCAAGAGCCTCATCATAAGCTGTGAATAAACCGTTTTCATCTTCTAAAATTTCAACGATCACTTCTACCGGCATATCATCCTCTCCATAGGTCAGTGAGATTTGCGCAAAACCTGGAATATCTTCGCTACAATCTGGAACATCCTCTAAAGACTGCCTCGATTGCTGATTATTAAAATCATTTAGAACAGGTCCTAAATGAACTAAGCTACATTCTCATTGAATAGATCATCTGGAGTAACTTTTTCATCCTTACTGCAGGAAAAGACGAGTACTCCCAGAAATAGCATTAGAAATCTTTGCATCCTGAATTTTTTCATAATTATAAATTTGAATGGTTAATAATAAAACGCTACAAAATCAGTCAATACAAATTTGTATATCTTTTAATTTCAACGATGGGATTAAATGGTAGGGATTAATAAATAATCTACATGTGAGGACTGAATAATCCTCAAAATTAGAAGAACTCCTTAGAATATATTAATGGGGGATTTCCTTTAAATAAGCACTATATTTTAGTTATGGTTTATTTTATCTGAAGGGACAGAATACACTGAAAAGAGTTCTGCGAGATAAAGCTAATTATTCATATATGGCATGATCCTATAAACCATTCATGAGAATGGACTTAGCATCAAAAAAGGCTCAGAATTACTTCTGTATTTCATCAACCAATCCTTCCGAAGAAAATTAAGCGGAGTAAAATTAAAATCCGGGTCTGAAAATATTATTGAAAAGTAGAAATTATCAAGCGTAGTGAAGTGTCATTCGACTAAAAGGAGAAATCTCATAAAACCAAAAAACAGATTTCTCATTCGCTTCGCTCCTTTGGAATGACTTTATTAGCATCATTCTGAGCTTGTTTCAGCTTCTCAACAGATCCTGAATCAAGTTCAGGATGACTTAATAGTCCATAAAAAAAGCCCCGCATTCCTGCAGGGCTTTCTACATTTATTGTGATTCAAAGATTATTTCACTTCTTCGAAGTCTACGTCTTCTACATCATCTCCACTCTTGGTGTCTCCACCTTCAGCTCCGGTTGCACCTTGTTGTGGTCCACCTGGCTGTCCGTTTGCACCGCCCTGAGCATCTGCCTGAGCTTTATACATCTCTTCTGAAGCTGTTTTCCATGCTTCATTGATCTTGTCTAATGCTGGAGTGATCGTTTCAACTTCTTTAGTTTCATAAGCTTTCTTAAGCTCTTCCAACGCATCTTCGATTGGCTTCTTCTTATCGTCAGATAATTTATCACCAAATTCTTTCAGTTGCTTTTCAGTCTGGAAGATCATTGCATCAGCTTCATTCAGCTTATCAACTTTCTCTTTAGCCTGCTTATCAGCATCAGCATTCGCTTCAGCCTCTTTCTTCATTTTCTCGATTTCCTCTTCTGTTAATCCTGAAGAAGCTTCGATACGAATATCCTGAGACTTACCAGTTGCTTTATCTGTAGCGCTTACTTTAATGATACCGTTGGCATCAATATCGAAAGTCACTTCAATTTGAGGAGTTCCTCTTGGCGCTGGTGGAATTCCGTCTAAATGGAATCTACCAATTGTTTTGTTATCTGCCGCCATTGGACGCTCTCCCTGAAGTACGTGGATCTCAACCGATGGCTGATTATCTGCCGCCGTAGAGAAAGTCTGGGACTTCTTGGTTGGGATCGTGGTATTGGATTCGATAAGTTTTGTATTCACTCCTCCCATAGTTTCAATACCTAGAGAAAGTGGAGTAACATCAAGAAGTAATACATCTTTCACGTCTCCTGTAAGTACACCACCCTGGATAGCAGCACCAATTGCTACAACCTCATCTGGGTTTACACCTTTAGAAGGCTTCTTACCAAAGAATGCTTCAACTTCTTCCTGGATCTTAGGAATACGGGTTGATCCACCAACAAGAATTACCTCGTCGATATCACTTTTAGAAAGACCTGCATCGCTAAGTGCTTTTTGAACAGGATCCATAGATCTTTTCACAAGGTCGTGAGCCAGTTGTTCAAATTTAGATCGGGTAATTGTCTCTACAAGGTGTTTTGGTCCGCTTGCAGTTGCAGTTACGTAGGGTAAGTTTACTTCAGTTTGAGAAGAAGAAGATAATTCGATCTTCGCTTTTTCCGCAGCTTCTTTCAAACGTTGAAGTGCCATAGGATCTTTTCTAAGGTCAATATCTTCAGCATCCTTAAATTTATCTGCAAGGAAGTCGATCAATACCTCATCAAAGTCATCCCCTCCAAGGTGCGTATCACCATTAGTAGATAGTACTTCAAATACACCATCACCTAGTTCAAGAATAGAAATATCGAAGGTACCACCACCAAGGTCATACACGGCGATCTTCTGATCCTGAGATTTTTTATCCAATCCGTAAGCAAGTGCTGCTGCGGTTGGTTCGTTTATAATTCTTCTTACTTTAAGACCTGCGATCTCACCAGCTTCTTTTGTTGCGTGACGCTGAGAGTCATTAAAATATGCAGGAACGGTAATAACGGCTTCGGTTACATCCTGACCAAGATAATCTTCAGCTGTTTTCTTCATTTTCTGAAGAATCATTGCTGAAAGTTCCTGTGGAGTATAAAGACGACCGTCAATTTCTACACGCGGAGTATCATTATCACCTTTCTTTACAGTATAAGGTACTCTTCCTGCTTCTTTAGAAGATTCAGAATACTTATTCCCCATAAATCTCTTAATGGAAGAAATAGTTTTCGTCGGGTTAGTTACCGCCTGACGCTTTGCAGGATCACCAACCTTTATCTCGCCACCTTCTACGAATGCGATCACAGATGGTGTAGTTCTTTTTCCTTCGGCATTAGGTATCACCGTTGGCTCGCTACCTTCCATTACGGCTACGCAGGAGTTGGTTGTACCCAAGTCAATTCCAATTACTTTACTCATAACTATATAACTTGTTTTTACGTTAGTTTATCAATTTTACACTCACTAGAAGTCAATCATTGTGCCAGCGCAAATCTTATGACAGACTGTCACTTTTTTAAAATACCGTGTCATTGGCCGTTTTCAAACAAAATTATACCAATATAATTTCCGTAATTTTTCATGGGCAGGATTAACAATTCACTATTTTTGTCTCCAAATTTTTACTCTGAATGCGAAAAATAGAATGCATTAGCGTTTTTGACATGTTGAAGGTTGGCGTTGGCCCATCCAGTTCACATACTTTAGGACCATGGCGGGCTGCACAACGATGGATTGGTGAGTTGAAGAAAAAAGGAAAATTTGATGAAGTTGAAAAGATCCATATAGATCTTTACGGTTCTTTAAGTCTTACCGGAAGAGGTCATGCCACCGATATTGCTACATTGCTTGGGCTTATTAGGTCACGATCCTGTAACTATGGATATATCTATCCTGGAATCTGAAATTGAAAGAATCAGGGTGAGCGGCAAGTTATTGCTGAATGGCGAAAGAGATATAAATTTCAGCATTGCCGATAATATTAAATTCAACAGAAAATTTCTTGAATTCCATCCTAACGGAATGACATTCAGGGCATGCTTTTATAATGGCAAGAAATCTTCTTCTTCATTCTATTCAATTGGTGGTGGTTTCGTGGTGAAAAAAGAACGAAAGAATGCCAGCAAGAAAATGAAGAATTTCCAGGAGTTTCCTTTTCCGGTGGAAAAAGCAACCGAATTACTTCAATATTGTAAAGCTGAAAACAAGCCTATTTCAGAAATCGTTCTGGAAAACGAGCGTTCCCTTAGAACCGATGAAGAGATAGATGCCGGATTTAAGCAAATATGGAAAGTGATGCTGGAATCCATGTACATTGGCTGTCATACTGAAGGAACTCTCCCTGGCGGACTCAATGTTAAACGTCGCGCCTTTGAAATGCATCAGCGGCTAATTGGCGAAACTGGGTATACCAACGAAGAGGACTGGATCCCGGCAATTAGGCAAACCGAAGTGAAATTCAGGCAAATCCTTAAATGGGTTACTTGTTTTGCCCTGAGTGTAAATGAAGTAAACGCTTCCCTTGGCCGGGTAGTGACCGCTCCAACTAACGGTAGCGCGGGTACTGTTCCCGCAGTTTTAATGTATTACCTGTGTATTGAAAATCATGATGCCAAATACGAAGACATTAAAAAATTCATGCTCGTCGCCGGAGAAATAGGAAGTCTTTTCAAAAAAGGAGCAACAATTTCAGCAGCAATGGGTGGTTGCCAGGCAGAAATAGGAGTGTCTTCAGCCATGGCGGCCGGTGCTTTAACCGAATTAATGGGTGGAACGCCCGAGCAGGTTCTAATGGCCAGTGAGATCGCTATGGAACATCATCTCGGACTTACCTGTGATCCTATTGGCGGTCTTGTGCAGGTACCTTGCATAGAAAGAAATGCCATGGGCGCCATCAAAGCTATAAATGCAGCAGAGATCGCTATGGAAAGTGATGCCAGCCGTGCTAAAGTGCCTTTAGATAAAGTGATTGAAACTATGTGGGATACCGCAAAAGATATGAATAAAAAGTACAAAGAAACTTCTGAAGGTGGCCTTGCCGTTAAGGTGAGCCTTAGTGATTGCTAAAACAGAATTGAAATTTGAATGTATTAAGAGATAACAATCTTGAGCTTAAGGTAAAGAATCTATTCAGAAACTTTGCTTTAATGATTTTGTGCTATTTTATTTTCTTCTTCGTTTTACGAATTCTTGATATTTTTATTTTTGACCTCGATTTTCAGAAATACGAACAAATTGAAATCTTAAAGATCCTGGATGAAAATCCTCTAAAATTTATTTTCCTTGCTTCAATTGCTGCACCAATTATTGAAGAAAGTATTTTCCGAAGTTTACTGAAACCAACAGCTGGCAGTATAAAGATCTTTCTTTGCGCAATCCTGTATATCATTGGATTATTTTTAATTCCTGAAGAAGCCCACTGGACTTTAAAATATATACTCCTGTTTACCACCCTGATTTTATTCTATTATGCTTTGGGTGAATTGATCCCGAAAAGTTTTTATCGAAAGATCTGTTACTGGCTTCATCGGTATTATCTTATCATTTGGTTACTTGGCGCAGCTGTTTTCGGATTTGTACATATCTTCAATTATGTAGACAGCTTTCAGGTAGATCTAATTTTGATCCTGATGATTTTTCCACGCATAATTGCAGGATTTTTCTTCGGAAAGGTCAAACTTGAAAATAAAGGGATGATCTGGCCAATCCTGATGCATAGTATGAATAATTCTATGGTGTTGCTATTCTTCTTACCCTTTGTAAATTCCCATTTAACATAGTCTTAAATCATTTTAGGCTAATCATTTTGTAACTTCTGCATTCAAAAAAAATTAGATTTATGAAAGCAGCAGTTATTGAAGAAGCTGGAGGAGATTTTATCATTAAAGAGATAGATAAACCAGGTCCTTCTGAAAATGAGGTATTGATTAAAGTAGAAGCCTGTGGAATTTGCCATAGCGACAATTTTGTTAAGGAGGGAGGATTTCCGGGATTGGAGTATCCACGAATTCCTGGTCATGAGGTTGTTGGTACTGTTGAAGAAGTAGGAGAAAATGTTTCCAACTGGAAAAAAGGTCAGCGCGTGGGGGTGGGCTGGCATGGAGGTCACTGTTTTGAATGTGAGCCCTGCCGTCGTGGTGATTTTATTAACTGCGAAAATGGAAAAGTAAGCGGAATTCATTATAACGGTGGTTATGCGGAATATATGACCGCACCAAAAGAAGCCGTCGCCAATATTCCTGATGAACTATCTTCCGCAGATGCCGCTCCCCTGCTTTGCGCAGGAATTACTGTTTATAATGCTTTAAGAAATTCCGGTATCAGAGCCGGAGATGTTGTAGCTGTGCAGGGAATTGGTGGTTTGGGGCATCTAGCTATCCAATATGCAAATAAAATGGGAATGCGAACTGTTGCCATTTCTCATAGTGATGATAAAAAAGACCTGGCGACCAAACTTGGTGCCCATCATTTTATTAATACAGGTGAAAAGAACGGGGCTGAAGAATTGCAAAAGCTAGGGGGCGCCAAATTAATTCTTGCCACTGCGCCGCACAGTGATGCCATTTCAGCTGTAGTTGACGGTTTGGGAATAGATGGTAAACTTTTAATGGTGGCGGCAACAGGAGAACCAATCGAGGTTTCACCCATGCAGTTGCTTATGGGAAGGAAATCGGCTGCAGGCTGGCCTAGCGGTACCGCCATAGATTCTGAAGACACTTTAAATTTTAGCGCCATGACCGGAACCAAACCAATGATCGAAGAATTCCCTTTAGACAAGGTAAATGAAGCCTTTGAAAAGATGATGAATAATAAGGCGAGATTCAGAGTGGTTTTAAAACCATAATAATTCGAATGCTAGCCTATTTAGCCGGAAGATCAAATTATTGATTTTCCGGTTTTTTTATCATTATATTTGAGCCTTAATTTTCAAATAACAAGCATTGAAATTTAAGCTCATCACACTCGTATTTTTCAGTATTTTAATTCTCACTTCCTGCGGCGAGGACAAAAGATCCAATCCCATTCAGGCTGTTGAGCAAGTTCCTGAAAAGGATTTTGGAGACTATCATCAAAATTATCTAAGGGAAATCTCTTTTATAAAAACACGCGAGGATTCTGCTTCTACTAAAAATATGGTGAAGCTTGACAAAGGAAGTTATATGATGGGCGGCAACAGCAACCAGGCCAGGCCAGATGAATTTCCCCGACATAGAGAAAAGATCAAGCCCATCTGGGTAGATAAAACCGAAGTTACCAATGCCGAATTTCAAAAATTCGTAAAGGAGACAGGTTATGTCACCACCGCTGAACGTTCCTTCGAAATCAAGGGCAAAAAATATGAAGCCGGAGCTTTGGTATTCGACCCTTACAATCCTGAATGGTGGTGGAAATTTGTTAAAGGAGCAAATTGGCAACATCCTACCGGCCCGGATAGTAATATTGATAACAAAGATAATTATCCCGTAGTTCAGGTTTCCTGGTACGACGCCATGGCCTACGCAAAATGGGCCGGTAAAAGATTACCTACAGAAGCTGAATATGAATATTTTAACCGGGCTGGAAATGATACACTCGTTTATCATTGGGGAAATGAATTCGAAAAAGCTCCTGAAATGGTTAATTTCTTTCAGGGTAATTTCCCCAGACAGAATTCGGTTGAGGATCAATTTGAGCAGAAAGCGCCAGTAAAAAGTTTTCCTGCCAATAATTTCGGTTTATATGAAACTGCCGGAAACGTTTGGGAATGGTGCCTGGACACTTATTATCCTGATGCCTATTCAAGACTCGACAAGAGAAAAGGTGGTTACTTCAAAGATTTTATAAATATGCAGCAACAAAAGGTGATTCGTGGAGGATCGTTTCTTTGCAGTGAAAGCTACTGTACGGGTTACCGTAATTCAGCAAGGATGAGTTCGGCACCCGATACTGGTCTTGAACATACTGGTTTTAGATGTGTTAAAGATATTTAATCACAGTTCTCTTTAGTTCTGGTATCTATCAGGTAAACGATTTTCCATTCTCCATTAAAATTGACCAGCTCAAAACTATTCACCCCGCAGTGGCTAAAATTTCCATTATAATAGAAAGAATAAGGAGTAGTAACGGTGGCCAGTAGTCCATTTTCTTCGATCCTAAATTCATGCAGCTTCTCCTCAAAACTGGCTTCCCCAGGAATTGAAGCAATACTTTTTAAAAATTTTGAATAATCATCTGAGGTTAAAATTGTATTTCCTTCCGCATCCATAGAAACTGATTCCAGTTTTATCCCATTCATAGCAAAGCTTTTGAGTTTTACAGTGTCCTGTGCATGAAAAGCTTCGAAGAAATCTAGAACCATTTTTTTAGGAGTTGCTTCATCTTTATCAGGCTTTGGGCAAATACTCCCATATTGCTTAATAATACTAAGGTTATAATTAATTTTTTCATGCTGAAGTAGTTTTGAATGTGGTCTCCGAATTTACTACTTTTACTCAAATTTAAAATCAAGTAAATGTCTGTTGCAAAAAAGGAATACAAGCGTATCACAACAAAGTCTCTGGTAGACATGAAATCCAACGGTGAAAAAATAAGTATGCTTACAGCGTACGATTTCACTATGGCCCAAATTGTTGATGGTGCAGGAATAGATGTAATCCTTGTAGGCGACTCGGCCAGTAATGTAATGGCAGGACATGAAACCACGCTTCCAATCACGTTAGACCAGATGATCTATCACGCAACAAGTGTAGTAAGAGCGATCAATCGCGCTCTGGTTGTAGTAGACCTTCCTTTTGGTAGTTATCAAAGTGATCCAAAAGAAGCTTTGAGATCTGCTATCAGGATCATGAAAGAAAGCGGTGGACATGCCGTAAAACTTGAAGGTGGCAAGGAAGTAAAGGAAAGTGTAAAGCGTATTCTTCATGCAGGTATCCCGGTTATGGGACATTTAGGTTTAACTCCGCAGTCTATTTATAAATTCGGAACCTATACGGTTAGAGCAAAGGAAGAACAGGAAGCTGAGAAATTGAAATCTGATGCGAAGATGCTCGAGAAAATGGGCTGTTTTGCATTGGTTCTTGAAAAAGTACCTGCTGATCTTGCCAAAGAAGTAGCGGAAAGTCTTACTATTCCGGTTATTGGAATTGGCGCTGGTAACGGTGTAGACGGCCAGGTTTTGGTAGTACATGATATGCTGGGAATGACTCACGAGTTCAATCCAAGATTCCTAAGACGTTATGCAGATCTTCACGGAGAAATGACCAAAGCTTTTCAGAATTACAGAGATGATGTAAAAAGCAAAGCATTCCCATCTGATGATGAACAGTACTAAGTTAGAAGTTAGAAGTTAGAAGTTAGAAGTTAGAAGTTAGAAAGGAAAAAAATCAAATAGGAATGCTGGAGATATTCGAAAAACTTCTAAAAACTTATCCATATTGAATTCAGAAAAAACACATTCCAATAAAGATAATCTCGAAGTTCTTTACGAGGACAACCACATTATTGTGGTTAATAAAAAAGCGGGTGATATTGTTCAGGGTGATAAGACCGGAGATAAACCGCTTAGTGAAGTTGTAAAATCTTATTTAAAAGAAAAATACAATAAACCGGGCAATGTCTATCTGGGGGTGGTCCACAGGCTCGACAGGCCTACCAGTGGAATTGTTCTATTTTCAAAAACCTCCAAAGCGCTTCCTCGTCTTAATAAATTATTTCAGGAGAAAAAGGCTAAAAAGACCTATTGGGCGGTAGTGAAAAACCCTCCACCAAACGAATCCAGTGAGCTTGTGCATTTTATGAAAAGGAATTCCAAGCAGAATAAATCTTACGCTCATATTAATGAAGTTCCCGATAGTAAAAAAGCTATCCTGGAATACAGGATCCTGAAAAAACTTGATAATTATTACCTGCTGGAAATAGACCTTCACACTGGCAGACATCACCAAATTCGTAGTCAGTTATCATCGATCGGCTGCCCTATCAAAGGAGATCTTAAATATGGTTTTGATCGCTCAAATAAAGATGCAAGCATTCATTTACATTCACGGGAATTGAAATTCACTCATCCTGTAAAACAAGATTCTATCCATATTATTGCTCCTCCTCCATCAGATCCTATCTGGGACGCTATTATGAAATAATTAAAGTTTTGATATTTCTTTAATTAGTATTTTTAGAGAAAATCTCAAGGCATGAAATGGCGTGGTAGAAGACAAAGCGATAATGTTGAAGACCGCAGAGGAACTTCAACAAAAGGAAAACTTATAGCAGGAGGCGGAATTATAGGAGTGATCTTCGTGATCGCCCAGTTTATATTAAGTGATGGCGATGTATCTGTTTTAAACCAGTTTGAAGAGAATACTGCAAATACTACGGAATCCAGGGAACTAACCGCGGAAGAAAAAGAACTTGGCGATTTCACCGCAACTGTTCTTGCAGATACTGAAGATACTTGGAATGAGATTTTCTCTGAAAATCACAGGCAATACAGGGAGCCGGGATTAGTCCTTTTTTCTGATGTAGTACAAACCGCTTGTGGCGGAGCTTCTGCAGCAAGTGGCCCTTTCTATTGTCCCGGCGATCAAAAACTATACATGGATCTTACCTTCTTCGAAGAACTTCGAAACAGGTTTGGGGCAAAAGGGGGTGATTTTGCAATTGCATATGTAATGGCCCACGAAGTTGGGCATCATGTTCAGAATTTGCTGGGTACTGCCTCAAAAGTGAGACAATTACAACAGCAAGGGAACCAAACTGAAGCAAATGAATTATCTGTCGCCATGGAACTACAGGCAGATTTCTACGCGGGCGTGTGGGCCTATTATAATGACAAATATTTACAGGAAGGCGATATTGAAGAGGCTTTGAGCGCCGCAAATGCCGTGGGCGATGATGCAATTCAGAAAAGAACCAGTGGTAGAGTTAACCCCGATTCTTTTACTCATGGAACTTCTGAACAACGCAAGAAATGGTTCATGAAAGGATACAGATCTGGCGACATAAATCAAGGTGATACCTTCAGCGAAGTCTTAAATTAGAATATTCGTTACTTTCTTCTTATAGAAAGTAAACTTTCTATCACTACGGCACTGATGATCAGGGTACCGCCGATGACTATTTTTAAGGTTGGTATTTCACTAAGAAAAATAATACCAAGAATAATTCCATATACCGGTTGAATACTACTCATAATACTTGCAGTGGTAATGCTGAAATTTCTAAAACTATTCAGGAATAAAGTATGGCCTATACAGGTAGTAAGTACCGCCAGCACCAGTAATGGTTTCCATTGTGCCACGACTTCCCCGAATTCACTGTAAAAAACAGAAGGTAAAAGCAAAATTGAAACCACCAGGATCTGATAGAACATGAGTGCTGAACCATTATACCTGTTTACTTCTCGCTTCATCAATAAATTCCGGAGAGAATAAAAAACTGCTGATGCGATACCGAAAATAACCGCGATGAAATAATCGTTTTCGAGATCAAATTCCGGACTTAGAAAGTAGATTCCTGCTAAAACTAAAAGTCCAAGGGCAATATGTTCCTTATTGAATTTTGTTTTGAAAAGAATTGGCTCCAGAAATGCCGTGATAACCGGGTAAGTGAATAAAGATAATAAGGCTATTGCCACACTGGAATATTGCAGAGAATAGAAATAGGTAACCCAATGTGCTCCCATAAGAATTCCTCCAAGGATCATTTTCAATAGATCCCGTTTATTTTCAACTTTGAGATCTATTTTCTGCCATCTGCAATAAAGGTAAAAAACCAACACGGCAATGATGCATCTAAAAAATATAGTAACTACTGGATCAAGAGTAATATATCTACCTAATACCCCGGAAGTACTAATAAGTAAGACCGCAAAATTTAATTGAAGTATGTTGGTGAAATACTTTTGCTTTTCTGACAAATCCCGAATTTTATCTTGAATATTCCCTACTTTTTTCCATCATTATATCTTTTACCGGCCGGTTCTCTATATTACTTTCAAGCCATGAAATTATATCCAGATAAAGGAAAGCTCTCCTTTCATAAGGATGATCTTCAAATTTCTTAAGAGTATCATGAAGCTTCCTGAATTCATCTTTAATATCCAACGGAGACACATCGGGTAAATGCCTCAGGAATTTGATCATTTCCTTCTGCACTTCATGCATATCATCCATTTTAATGAGAAACTTATAAGTAGATTTCACCAGGCTTTCCAAATGATAATCCAGTCCCGCTTCATAATGAGCCACCAGATTCAGGATTCTGGCAAAACACATCAAATCCTCCCGCATTTCCAGAGACTTATTATTGATGATCTTCTTGAGGAATTCAATACATTTTTTATTGTTTCCGCGGCAAAAATATAAACAGGCGATCTTATAGTAGAAAACCATGATATGGTGTTCATCTAACCGGTCCTTGAATTTTATGATCTTTTCATTGATCTTATCAATCAGTTCTTCCGAATTACTGAACTCAGCCTTCATGAATCTCAGGTTCAGCTTATTCGAATAAACATATAAAAATGAAAGAGCAGAAATATTATCGTTATGAGGAATCTTAGGATCTCTTAAAGAGTCTTCAAGCTGCTTTAAAGTCGCTTCAAAAAGCTCTGTATGGTTCAAATAAAATAAAGACTCCAGCAAATAGTGACTTCCTTTTAAATAGGAAACGGGATGTATGGGAATTAAATGTTTATATTCAATAAAAAGATCTTTCCATTTCATTGAATATCGATAACAGCCAAGAAAATCCTGAATAAGAAAACTATACCACAAATGCACCTTGTACAACCAAAGACGCTCTCTAAAACCTAAATCCCTATAGTTATAATCTGGCATTTTTTGCTTGAAGTAAGCTTTGATCTCGTCTGCTTCCTCCTGACTTTTACAATATCCTTTTTTCAGAAAAATTGAATAAAGCTCCAGGGAAAGGTTCGAAAATTGGCCCCAAAGAGTATTAAGCTTACTTATTTCTTCGGTCTCTTTGATTAAAATATCGGCCCGGTTGCTCATACTCCTGGTGATATACTGAGATTCAATGATCTTTTCCAACTCCAATATTTCGTAGGTGAGATTCTTTTCCTCGTAATTAATGGCCAGGGTCTTAACTCTATCCAGCAACTTCAAACTCTGCTGGTAAAGCCCTTTATGATAGAGGATATAGGCAAAATCTACCTGTTCTCTTATCTGGACAGGAATACTTTGATGCGCGGGATTAAGTCGAAGAGAAATTAAAAGCTGTTTGTAAAGATGAGTTTTTACGTTTGAAAGCTGAAGCTTAGTGATTTTCGTACTCTTTAGAATTTCAGCCTCATCATATTTTTTCTGACGTGACATGACCTTATATAAATTCAGAAATTTTGAATCTGAATTCACCCCAACCCTCCCCACATATAAAGAGAATTGCCTCTTTTCTGATGTTGATAAGGACTTGATCAAAGAAAATAGGTTTTCGGTTAAGTCATTGGTCATTGTAAATCAAAATTTTGCTAAACACTATAAAACAGGGGTTTGCGAGTAATAATATCTACTTCAAGTATCGTAACGCTTTCCATTATCGAAGCCGAAAGCATAATGATTCCGATACTTTAGATAAAGATAAAGTAAAATAAATCTCATATGCGTACTGAAAAGGTAGAAATTTTTGACACTACGTTGAGGGACGGAGAACAAGTCCCCGGCTGTAAACTGAATACACAACAAAAATTAAAAATTGCTGCGCGACTGGATGAACTAGGTGTAGATGTGATCGAAGCAGGTTTTCCTGTTTCAAGTCCCGGTGATTTTAAGTCGGTAACTGAGATTTCAAAACTCGTTAGGAATGCTACCGTTTGCGGTTTGACCCGTGCGGTAAAGAATGATATTAAGGTTGCTGCGGAAGCACTTAAGTATGCGAGAAAACCAAGGATCCATACAGGTATTGGAACTTCCGATTCTCATATCAAATACAAATTCAAATCCAGCAGACCTGAAATTATTGAAAGGGCTGGAGAAGCTGTGGCCTATGCTAAAAGTTTTGTAGATGATGTTGAATTTTACGCGGAAGATGCCGGAAGGACTGAAAATGAATTCCTTGCTAAGGTATGTACCGAAGCTGTGAAAAATGGCGCTACCGTATTGAATATTCCAGATACTACGGGATATTGTCTTCCTGAAGAATATGGAAAAAAGATAAAATATTTAAAAGAGAATGTAGTTGGGATTGAAAATGTGATCATTTCCTGCCATTGCCATAATGATCTTGGATTGGCAACAGCGAATGCCATTGCCGGAATTACCAATGGAGCGAGACAAATTGAATGTACCATTAACGGTATTGGTGAACGTGCAGGAAATACGGCTTTGGAAGAGGTCGTCATGATCTTGAGACAACATCCATACTTACAATTGAATACAGATATAAATCCGCAATTATTGTATGACACCAGTAATATGGTCTCCAGGGAAATGGGCATGTACGTCCAGCCTAACAAAGCGATAGTCGGTGCTAATGCATTTGCGCATAGCTCAGGCATTCACCAGGATGGCGTCATCAAGAACAGAGAAACATACGAAATTATAAATCCAGCCGATGTCGGGGTAACCGAGTCGGCTATTATTTTGACTGCCCGTAGTGGTAGAGCGGCCTTAGCACATAAAGCGAAGAAAATGGGCTATAATCTTACTAAATTAGAATTAGACCTTGTTTATTCTGAGTTTCTAAATTTTGCTGATGCCAAAAAGCATGTGGCAGACCATGATATTCATACAATTATGGATATCTACAGAAAAAGTTCAAGAGCAATTGCTTAAGTAATTATGAAGAAAACTTTATTTGACAAAATATGGGACTCTCATGTTGTTGAAAGCATACCTAACGGGCCGGACATTTTATATATCGATAAACATTTGATACATGAAGTGACCAGCCCACAGGCTTTTAATGAACTGAAGGAAAGAAATATTCCCGTGTTTCGTCCCGAGCAGATAGTCGCTACCGCAGATCATAACACTCCAACTCAGGATCAGCACTTACCTGTAAAGGACCTTTTATCCAGAAAACAGTTGAAGGAATTAAGTCAGAATTGCGAAGAGAATAATATTACTCTTTACGGCTTAGGACATCCTTACAATGGCATCGTTCATGTAATGGCTCCGGAACTGGGGATAACCCAGCCGGGAATGACCATTGTTTGCGGTGATAGTCATACTTCCACGCATGGTGCATTTGGTACTATTGCCTTCGGAATTGGAACCAGTCAGGTAACTCAGGTATTCGCCAGCCAGTGTTTATTGGTTGAAAAGCCGAAAAGACTTCGGGTGAATGTGAATGGAAAACTTAAGAACGGCGTACTGCCGAAAGATGTAATTCTTTATATCATTAGTAAACTTGGTACGAATTCAGGTACAGGGTATTTCTGCGAATATGCAGGAAATGTATTCGAAGAGATGTCTATGGAAGGCCGAATGACGGTTTGCAATATGAGCATCGAAATGGGTGCTCGTGGCGGACTAATCGCTCCAGATCAGACTACCATAGATTATGTTGAAGGCAGAGAGTTTGCTCCCAAAGGTGCAGAATTTGAAAAAATGAAGGCTCATTGGGAAACATTGAAAACAGATTCTGATGCTGAATTTGATCAGGAATATTCTTTTGAAGCTGAAGATATAGAACCAATGATCACCTACGGAACCAATCCGGGAATGGGGATCAAACTTACCGGTGCTATACCTGTTGAAGGAAATAAAAGTGATGCCAAGGCCCTGGCTTATATGAATTTTAAGCCGGGAGAAACTTTACTGGAAAAACCTATCAACTATATTTTTATTGGTAGTTGTACGAATTCCAGGATTGAAGATTTTAGGGTTGCCGCCTCTTATATCAAAGGGAAAAAGAAAGCTGAAAATGTAAATGCATTGATCGTTCCCGGTAGCCAGCAGGTTGCCACACAAATAAAGGCTGAAGGTCTGGACAAAGTATTCGAGGAAGCAGGATTTACACTTAGACAGCCAGGTTGTTCCGCCTGTCTTGCTATGAATGATGATAAGATCCCTGAAGGAGAATATTGCGTTTCCACCAGTAATAGAAATTTTGAAGGAAGACAGGGTCCCGGCTCCAGAACTATCCTGGCCAGCCCATTGACCGCTGCCGCGACGGCGATCTCAGGAAAAATTTCAGATTACACCCAAAATTTGAACTAATGGAAAAGTTTATAAAACTTACAGATACGGCAGTGCCGTTGGATGCTGAAAATGTTGATACAGACCAGATCATACCGGCCCGTTTTCTAAAAGCTACAGATAAAGAAGGATTTGGTGAGAATCTTTTCCGTGACTGGCGTTTTGATAAAAAAGGAGAGCCGAATAAAGATTTTGTACTAAATCAGAATAAATTTTCTGGTTCTATACTTGTTGCCGGAAATAATTTTGGATGCGGTTCCAGCCGTGAACATGCCGCATGGGCCATAAAAGCTTACGGATTCAAAGCAGTTGTGTCCAGTTATTTCGCAGATATCTTTAAAGGAAATGCGTTGAATAATGGGTTATTACCCGTACAAGTAAGCCCCGATTTTCTGCATAAATTATTCACGGCAGTAGAAAAAGATCCTAACGAAAAGATCATTATCGATCTGGAAGAACAAAAGATCAGTATAGAAAGTTCAGGAAAATCTGAAAATTTCGACATTGATCCTTATAAGAAAACCTGCCTTATTAATGGATATGACGATATAGATTTCCTGACGAGTAAACTGGAAGCTATTAAGAAATATGAACAAAAAAGAAGCGGAAAAAAGGCAGTGCCGCAAGAAACCCTATAAATACTAAACAAATGAAATTTAATATAGCCGTACTTCCCGGGGACGGGATTGGTCCTGAAATAACACAGCAGTCAGTGAAAGTGCTGAAAGCTGTTGCCGATAGATTTGATCATGAGTTCAACTTTGAAGAAGCTGAAGTGGGTGCAGTTGCAATAGATTTATTGGGGGATCCGTTGCCTGAAGCCACACTCGAACTATGTAAAAAATCTGACGCTGTGCTATTTGGGGCAATTGGTGATCCCAAATATGATAATGACCCTTCGGCAAAAGTAAGACCGGAACAGGGATTATTAAAACTAAGAAAAGAACTTGGTCTTTTTGCCAATATCAGGCCGGTGAGAGCTTACGAGAGTTTGATACATCAATCTCCGTTAAAAGCTGAAAATATCGAAGGTGCCGATATGGTGATCTTCCGTGAATTGACCGGAGGAATCTACTTTGGTGAAAAGAGCACTGCTGAAGATGGAAAAAGTGCCTCAGACCTTTGTACTTATACTGTAGAAGAAATTGAACGGGTGGCACATTTAGCATTCAAAGCTGCCGAAGAAAGAAGAAAAAAATTAACGCTTATCGATAAAGCAAATGTTCTCGAAACCTCCCGTTTATGGAGGAAAACAGTTACCGAGATCAGCAAAGAATATCCAGGCGTTAAAGTCGATTATTTATTTGTGGACAATGCCGCAATGCAGATGATCCTGAATCCAAAACAGTTTGATGTGATCCTTACGGAGAATATGTTTGGAGATATTATTTCTGATGAAGCCAGTGTAATTGGTGGAAGTATCGGTCTGCTGGAATCAGCTTCCGTAGGAACCGAAAATGCCCTTTTTGAACCAATTCACGGATCTTATCCTCAGGCCGCTGGTCAGGGAATTGCCAATCCATTAGCCTCAGTGCTTTCCGCAGCGATGATGCTGGATCATTTAGGCCTTAAAAAAGAAGCAGAAACGGTGAGACTTGCAGTAGATCTTAGTATCAAACTAAACGTCTGCACTATAGATATTAATAAAGACAATCATTATTCTACCGAAAGAGTTGGAGATTTTCTTGAAAGCGTGATCAGCGATACCGAAGGTCACATCGTAAACAATGAAAACCTGAACCTTGGGCAGATGACCATCATTTAAATTTAGTTCATGTTTGTTAAGACAGCCGCCTCCTGCAAGATTTGATCTTCAGGAGGCATGTCTTTTTATAGCTGTTGGAGTTTGTTCTTAATCATATTCAAAGAAAGATTGTCTTTACTTCCGGAATGAGTATGTTGCATTCCCTCAGAAGCTTCATAAGTTCCATTTTGAACCTGCTCCCCTATTATTTTATAGGCGTCTCTGAATGATTTTCCGTTGATCACCAGTTCATTGATACTGTCTACGGTAAACAAGTATTTATATTTTTCATCTTTCAGATCTACTTTCTTCACTTTGATCTGGGCTATTGAATGAGTGAAAACATCCAGGATTTCCTTCATATTCTCTACGGCGTAAATACTATTCTCCTTAATAAGCTGAAAATCCCTGTGATAACCGCTGGGCAGATTATTGGTGATCAGGATCATCTCGTTAGCAATCGCCTGAAGTTTATTGCATTTACCTCGAACGAGTTCGAAAACATCAGGATTCTTTTTATGCGGCATAATACTGGAACCTGTAGTAAGCTCATCCGGGAAAGTGATAAAATCAAAATTCTGACTCATATAAAGACAGATATCCATGGCAAACCTGGAAAGTGTATTCGCAAGGGAAGCGATATTTGAAGTTACCGTTCTCTCACATTTTCCCCTGCTCATCTGCGCTGCCACCACATTGAATTTCTGAGTTGAAAATCCTAATTCCTCAGTCGTAAATTCTCTGTCTATCGGAAATGAGGAACCATATCCTGCTGCCGAACCTAAAGGATTCTGATCAACAATTTTCAAACCTGCATTCAGCAAATAAAGATCATCGATAAGCAACTCAGCATAAGCCGAAAACCACAAACCAAAAGAAGAAGGCATGGCCACCTGAAGGTGCGTATAACCTGGAAGCAACATTTCCTTATGTTTGTTTGCCAGGTCTAAAAGTACATCGATCAATTCCCTTGTTTTACCTGAAATCTGCTGAAGATTATCCTTAAAATATAATTGCTGGGCCACTAAAACCTGGTCGTTTCTGGATCGGGCAGTGTGAATCTTTTTTCCGGTATCTCCCAGTTTTTTGGTCAGTTCATATTCGATCTTGGAATGAACATCCTCAAAATCTTCTTCGATCTGAAATTGCCCATTTTCAAGCTGATTCTTTAAAACATCCAATTCTGAAATCAACGAACTCACTTCCTCTTCAGTAAGTATACCTACTTTCCCAAGCATTTTCGCATGAGCTTTTGATGCCTGAATATCATATTCAGCGAGATGCATATCCAGTTCACGATCGTTACCAACAGTGAATTTTTCTATCTGTTTGTCTATTGAAATACCTTTATCCCAGAGTTTCATAATTCCATTATTAAGTTTTCCGTCAACCTGAACTTGTTTGACTTCGTCGAATCTTCGATTTCAGCTTCTCATAGATCCTGAAACAAGTTCAGGATGACGCATTTTTTTATTGTTACACTGAGCTTGCTGCACTTCGACAAGCTCAGTGCAACAAGTTCAAGAATATTAGTTCTTTAAAGCCTTTTCAATTAGTTTTATATATTTCTCTATTCCTTCTTCGATCTCTTTTACATAAATAAATTCATCTGCGGAATGTGATCTCGTGGAATCACCCGGACCTAATTTTAAAGACGGGCAACTTAACATCGCCTGATCTGAAAGCGTTGGTGACCCATAAGTTTCCATTCCAAGATCAATTCCTGCTTTCACCAGTGCGTGATCTAATGGTATCGAGGAAGAATTCAATCTTAAGCTCCGGGCATTGATCTCATCAACCGGCGCCTTTTCTTTTAAGATCTTCTCAATTTGCTTATTGCTGTATTTATCATTTACCCGAACATCTATCACCAGATGGGTTTTTGCCGGTACTACATTATGCTGACTTCCGGCATTGATCTGGGTCACCGTTACCTTAACTTCTCCCAGATTTTTAGAGACCTTTTCCAGCTTAAAATTTTCAAACCACTCAAGAACTTTTGCAGTTTTATAGATCGAATTATCGCTATTAGGATGCGCGGCATGTGAAGGAGTTCCTTTCACTACGGCATCAAAAACCACCAGACCTTTTTCGGCAACCGCCAGATTCATTAATGTTGGTTCTCCTACAATGGCCACATCGATTGCTGGAATTTCTGGAAGTAAACATGCTATTCCATTTTTTCCATTTATCTCTTCTTCAGCCGTTCCGGCGAAAAGAATATTGTGGCTTAAGTTCTCTTCAGCATATAAATAAGTAAATGTAGCCAGAAGTGAAACCAGGCAACCTCCGGCATCGTTACTCCCAAGACCATAAAGTTTTCCATTATTCAATCTCTGCTTTAAAGGGATCTCTGGTATATGCCGAATTAGGCTTTACCGTATCATGGTGAGAGTTCAGCAACAAAGTGGGTTTTGCTTCATCAAAATTCTTGATTTACCGCCCAGATATTATTCAAATGACGATGATGAGGAATCTTGTGCTCATTGAACCAGTTTTGTAAAAGATCAGCGGTCTGATTCTCTTCTCCGGAAAATGACTGAGTTGCGATCAGGTTTTTAAGTAATTCGATGGCTTGTTGCTGGAGTTCTTTTAACTGCATTACTTTACAATTTTAGTATGAACGGCCTTCTCTTTTAGCAATCCGGCATCACCAAGCAATACTGCTGAGACCCCTCTTTCTATTGCTTCAAAGCAATTATGAAGTTTCGGGAGCATCCCATCGGTGATCACGTTTGACGCTACAAGTTCTTTATAATTATTAGAATTCAATTCAGGGATCACGGAATTATCATCTTCAATATCTGTGAGAACACCCTTCTTTTCCGAACAATAATAAAGCTCAGTTTCATATAGCCCACTCATAGCAATTGCAATTTCAGAAGCGACCGAATCTCCATTTGTATTTAAAAGTACTCCTTCTTCTGTACAGGATATTGCTGAAAAAACAGGTATCATTTTTTGCCCAAGAAGTGAGCTTATAAATTCTGAATTCACTTTTTCAATATCGCCAACATACCCATAATCGATCTCTTTGACCTCTCTTCTTTTTGAGATCAAAACTTTGCCGTCAGCCCCACAAAGGCCGATGGCATTTTGCTTTTTTGACTGAAGTTTAGCGACCATAGTTTTATTCAAAAGTCCGCCGTAAACCATCGTGATCACTTCCATAGAATCCTTATCGGTCAGCCTTCTACCATCGATCATTTTAGTTTTAAACCCCAGTTTTGCGGCCACCTCAGTTGCTTTGTTTCCACCTCCATGAACAAGGATCTTTGGACCTTCCAGTTGAACAAAATCTTCCAGAAATGCCGCTAAAGAAGTCTTCATTTTCAATTAGCTTCCCTCCTATTTTTACAACGCTTAATTTTTGTGTCATAATTATAAGTACTACTTCAAGTCATTTCAAAGGAGCCAGCAATTGAGAAATATGATTTAGATTTCTCACTGCGTTCGAAATGACTATGAATAATCTATCGTCAAGCTGAATTTATTTCAGCTTCTCTTGAGATCCTGAACCAAGTTCAGGATGACACCCTAACCTATTTCAAACCTTCCAATATCCTTTTTAAAACTGCCTGTGCGGCAAAAGTTCTGTTATTCGCCTGATGTATCACCACCGAACTATCGCTATCCAGAACATCATCAGCGATCACCATATTTCTCCTTACCGGAAGACAATGCATCACTTTTGCTCTATTGGTATGTTTCCAATTTCGCCTGATCTACCGTCCATTTTTTTCAACGTCCAGGACCTGACCATAATTGTCATAACTACTCCAGTTCTTCACATACACGAAATCTGCATTTTCGAATGCCTTTTCCTGATTATGTTCCACCCTGGTGTCTTTTCTAATCTTCGGATCCAGATCGTAGCCTTTAGGATTCGTGATCACAAAATCAACCTCCCAGCGTTGCATCATTTCTACAAATGAATTTGCTACCGATTGTGGTAAAGCTTTTGGATGCGGAGCCCAACTCAAAACGATCTTAGGCTTCTCCACTGTATTTAATTCCTGTATTGTGATGGCATCTGTGAGGGCCTGCAAAGGATGTCCTGTCGCACTCTCAAGATTGACTATCGGAACAGAAGCATATTTTTTAAAACTATTCAGAACATGTTCAGATTCGTCCTTTTCCCTGTCCTTTAATCCCGGGAAAGCTCTTACCGCGATAATATCACAATACTGAGAAAGCACGGCAGCAGCCTCTTTTATATGCTCTGCCTTATCTGAATTCATCACTGCTCCATCCTCAAATTCCAGGGCCCAGCCATCTTTATCTGCATTCATTACCATCACTTCCATTCCCTAATAACTTGGCAGCTTTTTCAGTACTTAAACGGGTACGAAGGCTCGGGTTAAAAAAAAGCATTCCCAGGGTTTTTCCTTTACCTGCCAGAGAGGAAGGATTGTGTGATTTCAGGCTTCTGGCTTCCCAGATTATAGTTTCCAGGTCGTCTATGTCTGATAATGTGATATAGTTTTTCATTTATTTCCTTTTTTGTCATTCTGAAGAAGTTTACGACTGAGGAATCTCAGATTTCTCACTTTGTTCGAAATGACATTTCCTTTCTTTTATTTTTCGTCAAGCTGAACTCGTTTCAGCTTCTCTAGAGATCCTGAAACAAGTTCAGGATGACGTCGTAACTTTATTTTCTTGATTTTTTAATACTTTCTGCAAGGCCTCAAAGAAGGTCTTAAAATGTTCTTTTTTAATATTCAATGGCGGAAGTATCCTCAGTAATTTTTTATTTGAAGATGCCCCGGTAAAGATCTGATGTTCAAATAATAGTTCCTTTCTCAGCGCAGCGATCTCAAAATCGAATTCCAGCCCGATCATCAATCCTCTACCTTTGATCTTATTGATCTCCGGAATTTTAGAAGCTTCCGCTTTTACGAATTCTGAAACTTCAGAAGCGTTTTGCATTAAATTTTCTTCAGCTATAATATCCAGAACTGAAATTCCTGCAGCACAAGCCAAATGGTTACCGCCAAAAGTAGTTCCCAACATTCCGTATTTCGACTGAATATTATTGCCGATCAAAATTCCGCCAATTGGAAATCCATTTCCCATTCCCTTGGCCATAGTTATGATATCTGGTCTGATCTCATGTTTCTGGAAAGCGAAAAATTCACCGGTTCTTCCATAACCAGACTGCACCTCATCAGCGATCAGCATGACCTTATTTTTTTTACATATTTCAGCGGCCGCTTTATAAAATTCTGAATCTGCTTCATCCAAACCGCCAACCCCCTGGATCACTTCAAATATAACAGCGGCTACATCACCTTTTTCAATCTCTTCTTTTAAAGATTTCGTATCATTAAATGCCAGCCTGGTCACTTTATGGCCTTTATTAAATGGAGCTTTGATAGAATCATTATCGGTAATGGCAACCACACCGGAAGTCCTTCCGTGGAAAGCATTTTCAAAATATATGACTCTGGCCTTTGCCAGTTTGAAAAGATGCTACTTTTAAAGCATTCTCATTGGCTTCAGCACCCGAACTGCATAGAAACAGACTATACTCTTTTACTCCGGAAACTTTTTCTAGCTTATTGGCCAACTCCTGTTGCAATGGATTTTTAATGGAATTTGAATAAAAACCAAGTTTCCCCGCCTGATCCTGTATGGCTTTCACATATTTCGGATGGGCATGCCCCACAGATATAACCGCATGGCCGCCATAAAGATCGAGGTACTTTTTACCGGATTCGTCAAAGATATAACAGCCATCTCCTTTCACCGGAGTTATGTCGAAAAGTGGATATACATCAAATAATTCCATAGTTACTGGTCTGAAATATTATTAATTTTTTTAAAAGATGCCTGAATTCCCTTTAATAAGCGAAGAACTAAGTCCGTTATGTTCCATTTCGTTCAGGCCTTCGATGGTGCAACCTCTTGGAGTGGTCACTTTATCGATCTCCTCCTCGGGATGTTTCCCCGATTCTATCAACAAACTTGCAGCACCAAGGCAGGTTTGCATAGAGAGCTCCTGTGCGTCTTTCGCGTCAAAACCGAGTTGTACTGCTCCCTGAGTGGTTGCGCGTATTAAACGCATCCAGAAAGCGACTCCACTGGCACAGATCACTGTGGCAGCCTGCATTTTATTTTCAGGAATGATGATACTGTTCCCCAAACGGTTGAAAATAGCTTCAGCAATAGCGATTCTCTTTTCACCCATCTCATTACTGCACAGGCAGGTCATTGATTTTCCTACCGCAATCGCGGTATTTGGCATAGAACGAATGATAAAATGTTCTTCACCAACAATACTTTCCATTCTAGGAATCATAAATCCTGTTACGGTAGAGATCAAAACATGTTTATCTGTCAACTCGTTTTTGATTTCATGCAGGATCTTTTCAAATTGGGTAGGTTGTACAGCGAAGATCAAAATATCTGAATTCTTTACTGCCTCCAGATTATCTGAAGTTACCGTTACTTTAGAATAATCTGAAAACTCCTGAATATCCTCCACTTTCCTTTTGGACATGTAAAGCGTGGTAAAAGCACTACTAAAGATCAATCCTTTCGCGATGGATACTCCAAGATTACCTGCACCAATAATTGCTATTTTCATAATTCTTATTTTTAAAAGTCATTGCGTGCGCCTTGAAACGAAGCGACTCAATCTTATAGTAATTGTTCGGCTTTGAAACTACTTCGGTACACTCTGTTTCGAACGCAGTGACAAAAAAATTTAATCCCAGCTTCTTTGAGATCCTGAAACAAGTTCAGGATGACGTAAAAATCAACCTTTCAACTGCGCTCAAGGTGACATTTACAATTAAAACCTATATCTCAATACTAATTTCTAACTACTCAATACTTTTTTAAAAATAACTCGCCTTTAAATTCAATCCCGTTTTCTCCTCAAATCCGAACATAAGATTCATATTCTGAACTGCCTGCCCGGAAGCTCCTTTCAATAAATTATCCATCACACTCGTGATCAATAATTTATCACTAAATTTTTGTATTCTCAATAAACATTTGTTCGTATTTACAACCTGCTTTAAATGCAACTCCTCATCAGTTAAAAATGTAAAAGCAGCATCTGCATAAAATTCCTGATATAACTTCTTTGCTTCTTCAAGTTCTCCTGAAAACTTAGTATAAGCAGTCGCATGAATTCCTCTCGAGAAATTGCCTCTGTTCGGAATAAAATTGATAACAGCATCATGATCTGATTGTAACTGCTTCAGACTCTGACCAATTTCATTTAAATGCTGATGTTCAAAAGATTTATAAGCCGAAAAGTTATTATCTCTCCAGGAAAAATGTGTGGTTCCCGAAAGTGAAGTTCCTGCCCCGGTTGCACCCGTTACCGCGTTCACATGAACTTCGTCCTTCAAAAGTCCATTTTTTGCCAGTGGAAGAATTGCCAAAGTGATCGCCGTGGCAAAACAACCCGGATTTGCTATAAAATTGGCAGTTTTAATTGCTTCTTTATTCAATTCAGGCAATCCATATACGAAATCGTGATCTTCAGATTTTTGTCTGAAATCTGTGCTTAGATCCACAATTTTCGTCTTTTCAGAAAACTGATTTTCCGCCAGAAACTTTTTAGAGTTTCCATGTCCAAGACAAAGGAAAACCACGTCTGCTTCAGTATTGATCTTATTGGTAAACTTAAGTTCAGTTTCTCCAATAAGATCCTGATGAATACTATGAACAGGTTTGCCGGGTTGGGAAGTACTGAAAATAAAGTTCAGATTCACTTCCTGATGATTTAGCAAGATCCTGATCAGTTCGCCTGCGGTGTAGCCTGCGCCTCCTATAATTCCTGCTTCTATCATGAATCCTGATTTACATGTTGATAGATCTTCCCTGAATTTGAAAGTATCTTAATAAATCCTTTCGCATCATCGGCGGTCCAGGCTTTGTTCTCTTCACCATAATTCCCGAAACTGCTATTCATCAGATCATTTGGAGATTTTATTCCGTCCAAAGTGAATCTATAAGGATGAAGAGTGACAAACACATCCCCAGTAACCTTTCCCTGTGAACTTTCCAGTTGAGCTTCAAAATCACGCATCACTGGATCCAGGTAAAGGCCTTCATGCAAATGCATTCCATACCAGTTGGAGGTATAATCTTTATGCTGAAGTTGCCATTTACTCAAAGTATGCTTTTCCAGTAAATGATGTGCTTTGATCGTGATCAATGCAGCAGCGGCTTCGAAACCGACTCTTCCTTTAATTCCAATAATAGTGTCTCCCACATGAATATCTCTTCCAATGGCATATTTTGACGCGATATCTTCCAGAATTTCTATATTTTTCTCCGGTGCATTTTCTTTCCCATTTATCGCTGTGAGCTCTCCCTTGGTAAAGCTAAGTGCGATCTGTTTTGGATCTTTATCTTTTAATTGCGAAGGATAGGCTTCTTCCGGCAAGGCTTTTTCTGAAGTTAGCGTTTCCGCACCACCCACACTGGTTCCCCAAAGACCTTTGTTCACAGAATATTTGGCCTTATCCCAGTTCATCTCAACACCTTTACTTTTAAGATAATCGATCTCTTCCTGTCTGCTTAATTGCTTATCTCTAATAGGAGTTATGATCTTGATTTCCGGGGCAATAATTTGAAATATCATATCGAATCTTACCTGGTCATTTCCTGCGCCGGTACTGCCGTGAGCGATATAACCTGCCCCAACTTTTTTTGCATAGTTCACGATTTCTATCGCTTGTATAATCCTTTCAGCACTTACCGATAAGGGATAAGTATCATTTTTCAGAACATTTCCGAAGATGAGATATTTCACCACTTTACTATAAAAAGATGATACTGCATCTATATTCTTATAACTGCTAGCTCCAATCTTTTTAGCATTATCCCCTATATTTTTGATCTCTTCTTCTGAAAATCCTCCGGTATTCACACTAACTGCATGAACCTCGAAACCTTCTTCTTCAGATAAATATTTTGCGCAATAAGAGGTGTCCAATCCTCCGCTATATGCTATGACTACTTTTTTCATTTTTTTTAATTATTTGCCACGAATGCACTAATAATTTCAATTTTTGGTTTCCTCCTTGCAAAGGAGGGACGTCCGACTTTATCGGACAGGGTGGTCAGTTTTCCTTTTTATAGAAAAGCGTTTGTTTTATATGTTTCAGTCTCTGAAATGCCTTATCGTTAAACCTGCTTTTTGGTTTAGCAACTTTCTTTGACTCTTTTTTCTTTTCCGGATCATACATCATCCCTGTGCATAAACACATCTTATGCTCGGTTCTGGTTAAGACGTCGTAGTTTTTGCAGGTCTGACAACCTTTCCAGAAGGTTTCATCATCGGTAAGTTCAGAGAAAGTGACCGGTTGATATCCCAGATCATAATTGATCTTCATCACCGCCAAACCGGTAGTGATACCAAAGATCTTTGCGTCAGGATACTTAGTTCGGGAGTGTTTAAAGATCACTTCCTTGATTTCCTTTGCCAAGCCTTGATTTCTGAAATCCGGGTGCACAATAAGACCTGAATTTGCCACATATTTATCATGACTCCAGGTCTCTATATAGCAGAACCCGGCAAACTTATCGTTTTCCAAAGCAATAACGGCATTTCCCTTTTCCATCTTATTGATGATATATTCCGGAGTTCTGCGCGCAATACCAGTCCCACGAACTTTCGCCGACTCTTCGATAGTATTACAAATGATCTCAGCGTAAGAAGCATGAGATTTATTAGCAATGAGAATTTTCATCTGCTAAAAATTTATAGTGAAAAAATATTTTGATTTGGGGGGATTCGAGAGCGGAACCGGACTCACCTAAGTTCCATAGATATATAGACGCACTTACGTGCGGGGGAAACGGCGGCGCAAAGGAGTGACATCAGAAAAAATTCTGTTATCAAATTTGTATGCTATGCTGTTTAGGTAATTCAAGGTGGTAAAAATCAAATAATATTAAAAGGAAAATCGTTTCAGGTTCGCTGCTTAGAAGCGGCGGGGCCTAAAATTGAAACGGGGTAATATTATCTGTTTGATCGAAATCATAATTCAAATGTACATAAAAATTTAATTTACAAGCACTTACTAGATCAAAAATTGAAATAAATTTGGATTATCATTCAGATACTCTCCGTAAAAATTCTTCTTTTTCATCCTTTCCACCAGAGGTTCAAAGTCTTTAGGGTCTTTTAACTCAATACCTACCACGGCCGGACCATTTTCTTTATGGTGCTTTTTGGAGTATTCAAAATGGGTGATATCATCATTCGGCCCAAGAACTTTAGCGACAAATTCCTTTAATGCACCTGCTCTCTGCGGAAAGGTCACCACAAAATAGTGCTTCAATCCGGAATAAAGCAAAGCTCTTTCTTTAATTTCCGCCATTCTGATGATATCATTATTGCTGCCGCTAACGATACAAACCACATTTTTTCCTTTGATCTTTTCAGAATAAAAATCCAGGGCAGAAATCGCCATGGCTCCTGCAGGCTCTACTACCATCGCATCCTGGTTATAAAGATCCAGGATAGTCTGACATATCTTCCCTTCAGGTACCGTGATCATTTCATCAAGATTCTCTTTACAAATTGCAAAATTGCGGGCACCAACTTTTTGAACAGATGCACCATCTACGAAACGCTCTATACTTTCCAGTTCTATTACGCGACCTTCCTTTAATGAGGTTTTCATTGAAGGTGCACCTTCCGGTTCTATTCCAATGATCCTGGTATTGGGAGAAAGCTCTTTGAACATAGAAGACATTCCAGCAAGTAAACCTCCTCCTCCAAGCGGAGCGAAGACATAATCTATTGGCTCATCTGCCTGTTCCAGAATTTCCAGAGCAATGGTTGCCTGCCCTTCAATCACTTTTTCATCATCAAAAGGATGAATAAAGACAAGACCCTGCTGATGCATATGCTTCATGGCGCTCTTGAAAGAGTCATCAAAAGTATCCCCCTTTAGAACAACCTCCACCCATTTTCCTCCAAACATCTCTGTTTGCTCAACTTTTTGCATAGGAGTGGTTTCAGGCATATAAATAACACCCCTCACTTTTAATTTGTTGCAGGCAAATGCAACTCCCTGGGCATGATTTCCGGCGCTGGCACAGATAACCCCTTTATCAAGTTGCTCCTGCGGTAAGCTGGAAATCTTATTATAAGCACCCCGAATCTTATAAGATCTTACTTGTTGCAGATCTTCCCTTTTTAGCATCACCTTCGCCTGAAACTTTTTACTATAAGTGAAAGATTCAGCCAGGGGAGTTTTTAAAACTACCCTGGAAATTCTTTCTGCAGCAAGCTTAACATTTTCAAGACTCGGTTTGTATATTTTATCTTTTTCCAGCAAAGTATCCATTATGCGTATATTTTCTTCATTGCGGTCATCGCAGTTCTTAATTTCGCTCCAACCTTTTCAACCGGATGATTTCTTAGCTCATCGTTAACTTCTATCAATTTCTGATTATCTACACCATTGTAATCTGATCCGAATTTTTTACCGGCAACTTCAGGTTCCAGAGAATTCACATAATCCTTGATCAATGGTTTCGCTGCATGGTCGAATAAATAGCAACCATATTCGGCTGTATCTGAGATCACGCGGTTC
Source organism: uncultured Flavobacteriaceae bacterium (assembly GCA_963779835.1). GTDB lineage: Bacteria > Bacteroidota > Bacteroidia > Flavobacteriales > Flavobacteriaceae > Christiangramia. Next base: position 349,173 of record CAVZZT010000013.1, on the reverse strand, counting down.
ATTTCATATAATTTTTTCCTGGCGATGGTATTCGCTATAAGCGGAGTTTCGTGAAGGGACTCATAATAAGCCGATTCTTCGATAATTCCGGCTTCAACCATTGTCTCGAAAGCCAGCTCTACTCCAGCTCTCACAAAAGCAACCATTAGAACTCCCTTATCAAAATATTCCTGTTCTTTTATCTCTTCGGAAGTAGCATCGGTTTTTTCAAAAGCAGTATTCTCGGTTTCAGCTCTCCAGGTCAATAATTCTTTATCATCATTGGCCCAGTCTTTCATCATCCGACTACTGAATTCTCCCGAAATAATATCATCCATATGCTTCTGAAAAAGCGGACGCATTTTTTCCTTTAGATCTTCAGCAATTTCATTTGCTCTAAGTTTTGCCGGATTAGAAAGCCTGTCCATCATATTGGTGATGCCACCATGTTTCAATGCTTCAGTAATTGTTTCCCAGCCGTATTGTATAAGTTTAGCCGCATAAGCAGGCTCCACACCATCAGCTACCATTTTATCAAAAGTTAGTATAGATCCTGTTTGCAGAACTCCGCAAAGCATGGTTTGTTCCCCCATAAGATCAGATTTTACTTCGGCGACAAAAGATGATTCCAATACTCCCGCCCTGTGACCTCCGGTAGCATAAGCATAAGCTTTTGCCCATTCCAGACCAATCCCTTGTGGATCATTTTCAGGATGCACGGCGATAAGTGTTGGCACACCAAAACCTCGTTTATATTCCTCCCGAACTTCTGTCCCCGGACATTTTGGTGCCACCATGATCACCGTAATATCCTCACGGATCTTCATTCCTTCTTCCACGATATTAAAACCATGAGAATAAGAAAGTACCGCGTCTTTTTTGATATGTGGCTGAATAGCCTTGATCACTGAAGTATGCTGTTTGTCTGGAGTAAGATTGATCACAAGATCAGCCTTTGGAATAAGCTCTTCATAGGTTCCTACTTTAAAATTATTTTCAGTAGCATTCTTCCAGGACTGGCGCTTTTCTTTGATCGCTCCATCCCTTAATGCATAAGATATATCGAGTCCGCTGTCGCGCATATTTAGATCCCTGATTGAGACCCTGTGCTCCGCAGCCTACGATCACTATTTTTTTATCTTTTAAGGCAGCCACCTCATTGCTGAATTCATCAAGCTCCATGAACCTGCAGGTTCCTAGTTGGGCTAATTGATCACGTGAAGAAAAGCTGTTAAAATAATTGGTCATGATAATGAATTTGTGGTATTAAATTTTTCTAGTATTCCTGATATTGGCATTTCATTTTTGGTTACCGCGATGGTCCCCGATCTTACAAATTGCATTAATCCGTAAGGTTTTAAAGTTTCGTAAAGCGCATCTACTTCGCTGCGTTTTCCAGTTTTTTCAATCACAAAAAAATCCTTCGTAACCGTTACGATGCGGGCATTTGTCTCTTTGATAAAATCCTGAATGTTATGATCGTCCAGAAAATCTTGAGATCTGATCTTATAAAGTGCGGTTTCCTGATAAATGGTTTCAGCATCTGTATGATAAAAAGCTTTGATCACCTCGATCTGTTTTTCGATCTGGCCTACGATCTTTTTGATCTGTTCTTCGGTAACACTAACAATAATTATGAATCGCATTACTTCGTTCACCTCACTGGGGGAAGCGGTAATACTTTCAATATTGATATGTCTTTTCAAAAATATAGCCGCGATCCTGGATAAAAGTCCAAGATTGTTTTCGGTATAAATTGAAACTGTATAATTCTTCTTTTCCATTACTCTAATAATATATCTGAAACTGCCGCTCCCGTAGGGATCATTGGGAACACATTTTCTTCCTGTTCAACTTTTACTTCAAGGAAATAAGCTTCCTCACTTTCCATCATTTCCTTTACCGCGTCTTTTAACTGGCTTCTTTCGGTTACCTGTTTAGCTTCTATGTGATATCCTTTGGCGATGGTTATAAAATCTGGATTTACCATAGTTGTAGAAGCATAGCGCCTATCAAAAAACATTTGCTGCCATTGTCTTACCATTCCCAGGAATCCATTATTTAAAAGCACGATCTTCACCGGAACTTTTGTCTGAAAAATGGTACCTAACTCCTGGATGGTCATCTGGTATCCACCGTCTCCAATAATTGCAACCACATCCCTATCTGGTTTTGCCATTTTAGCTCCAATAGCTGCCGGAAGGGCAAAGCCCATAGTTCCCAATCCTCCGGAAGTTACATTACTTCGGCTTCCGTTGAATTTAGCATAACGGCAGGCGGCCATCTGGTGCTGTCCAACGTCTGATACAATAATTGCATCTCCTTTAGACTGATTATTGATCTGTTGAATAACTTCTGCCATGCCCAGATCTTTCTTGTTTACGTCAAGATTTCCTTTGATGACTTTTTCATATTCAGTCTTATACATATCCTTGAACCTCTGATGCCATTCCTTATGAGAATTCGGCTCTAAAAGTTCAAGCAAAGCTTTCAGACTTTCTTTTACATCTCCCAGAACCGGGTAATCGGCTTTTACATTTTTATTGATCTCGGCAGGATCAATCTCAAAATGGATCACCTTAGCCTGTTTGGCGTATTTCTCCAGATTTCCGGTTACCCGGTCATCAAAACGCATCCCGATAGCTATCAAAACATCACATTCATTGGTAAGCATATTTGGCCCATAATTGCCATGCATTCCCACCATACCTACATTTAGCGGATGATCTGTAGCCAGCGCAGAAAGACCTAAGATGGTCCAGGCCGCAGGAATACCGGATTTTTCAACTACTTTTTTGAAAAGCTCTTCGGCCCCGCCAAGGATCACTCCCTGGCCCCAAACGATCATTGGTTTTTTAGCTTTATTAATCACTTCTGCAGCACGTTCCACTTCCAAAAGATTTAACTCAGGATAGGGCTTGTAACTCCTGATTCCGGAACACTTTTTATAACTGAATTCTAAAGAAGCGAATTGAGCATCTTTAGTGATATCTATAAGAACAGGTCCCGGTCTACCGGATTTGGCGATATAGAAAGCCTTGGCGATCACTTCCGGAATCTCCTCTGCTTTGGTGATCTGGTAATTCCATTTGGTGATAGGTGTTGAAATACCCACAATATCGGTTTCCTGAAAAGCATCGCTACCCAGTAAATGTGATCCAACCTGTCCTGTAATACAAACCATTGGAGTGGAATCTATTTGCGCATCGGCAATCCCTGTTACCAGGTTTGTAGCTCCCGGTCCTGAAGTTGCAACAGCAACACCAACTTTTCCTGAAACCCTGGCGTAACCCTGGGCAGCATGTGTAGCGCCCTGTTCATGCCTGGTGAGGACGTGGTGAATTTCCTTCTGATATTTGTACAGCTCATCGTAGACGGGCATAATGGCCCCTCCCGGATAACCGTAAATAGTATCCACACCTTCTTCAAGCAAACATTTTATCACCGCTTCGGCTCCCGAAACAGTCAAGGTTTCCTTTTTGCTTACCTTTTCAAAACTTGCTGTTTTAACCTGCATAATTCACCATATTAAAATTCATCTGTAACGCAGCCTTCTGAAGCTGATGCTACCGTTTTTGCGTATTTATAGAGTACACCTCCATTCACCTTCAAAGCAGGCGCTTTCCAGGCTTCTTTTCTTTTACTTATTTCTTTATCGCTGAGATCAGCTTCAATCCTATTGGTTTCCGCATTAATGCTAATCTCATCACCATCTTTAAGCAGCCCGATAAGACCTCCTTCCTGAGCTTCAGGAGTGATATGTCCCACAACGAAACCGTGAGTTCCTCCTGAAAACCTTCCATCTGTAATCAAAGCGACTTCCTTACCGAGTCCTGCTCCCATGATTGCGGAAGTTGGCTTCAGCATTTCAGGCATACCCGGCCCGCCTTTAGGACCCTCATAGCGAATGACGACTACGTCTCCTTTTTGAACCTTACCGGAGGAAATTCCTTCGTTAGCTTCAAATTCACCGTTAAAAACTCTTGCCTTTCCTTTAAATTCCAAACCTTCCTTTCCTGTTATTTTTGCAACAGAACCTTCCGAAGCCAGGTTACCGTATAAAATTCTGATATGTCCGGTGGCTTTGATAGGTTTTTCCACAGGATGAATTACATCCTGATCGAATGGCAAAGGCTTTACATTTTCAAGGTTTTCGGCAATCGTTTTACCAGTAACCGTCATACATTCGCCATGAAGTAATCCTTTTTCAAGCATATATTTCATCACCGCTGGTATTCCTCCAATTCTATGTATATCTTCCATCAGATACTTTCCGCTAGGTTTAAGATCTGCCAGGAATGGAGTTTCTTCACTAATTCTTTCAAAATCCTTTAACCCGAAACTGATATCTGCTGCCTTCGCAATTGCCAGAAAATGTAGTACCGCGTTAGTAGAACCGCCAAGAACGGTCAAGAGTCTGACAGCATTCTCCAATGATTTAGCAGTAACTATATCTTTTGGTTTCAGATCTTTTTCTAATAAATATTTCATCGCTTCACCTGCACTCACGCTGTCCTGAGATTTTTCAGCTCCCACGGCAGGATTAGAACTATTAAACGGAAGACTCATTCCCAGAGCTTCGATAGATGAAGCCATGGTATTCGCTGTGTACATACCTCCGCAAGCTCCTGCACCAGGGCAGGCTTTTTCGATCACCTGCTGATATTCTTCTTCCTGCATCTCTCCGGAAACTTTTGATCCCCAGGCTTCAAAAGCAGAAACTACATCCAGTTTTTTACCATTATGGCAACCGGAAGCGATCGTTCCGCCATAAACCAATACCGAAGGCCTGTTCAATCTCAACATGGCCATTAATGCTCCCGGCATATTTTTATCGCAACCAACCACAGTTACCAACCCGTCATAAGACATTCCTCCAACCACCGTTTCCATAGAGTCGGCAATAAGATCTCTGGAAGGCAATGAGTAACGCATTCCCGGAGTTCCCATTGAAATACCATCACTAACCCCGATAGTATTAAAAATGAGTCCGTTCAATCCTGCTTTTTGAGTTCCTTTTTTCACCTCTTTGGCAAGATCATTTAGATGCATATTACAGGGGTTCCCTTCGTATCCGGTACTTCCTATTCCCACGAATGGTTTTTTGAGGTCTTCCTTACTTAACCCTATAGCGTGAAGCATCGCCTGCGATGCAGGTTGAGAATCACTTTGGGTTATGGTGCTGCTATATTTGGTATTCATTTAATTTGTTTCGGTTTCAATAAGATTTAAAAATACTTGGTTAACTATACTCTTCTGGTGTTGTAAGGAATGCTCAATTAATTCCAAAGCTTACTTTAAATACTTAAAATACTGTTTTTCAGTGTTTTATACAAAACTATGTTACGATTGCTAACAGGTATGATTTCAGTAAAACTTAAGGTCAGGAAATAAAAAAAGCCATCTAAAAAGATGGCTTTGATTTATACTGGATGGAACGCACATCTTTTAGGGTCGGTTTTCAATAATGAAAATGACGTCTAGAATAGATGTAAGAATGTTCTGGATTACTGTTATCATATGTCTAATGTAGAAAAATAACTTTTAAAATACTGTTTTTCAAACTGTTAATTTTATATTCTGATTTTCTTACAAGTTCATTAAACTAAAAAAGAATGTCATTCTGAAGTTATTTCAGAATCTTATATTTCTGAAATCAATACAATGCGGAGATCCTGAAATAATTCAGTATGAAGCAGGAACTAATAGCAAAAGAATTTTTATTTTTTCTTTTTCAGAGAATAAAGATCCTTTCTTCTATCCTTCATATTTCGAACACTTCCAAAGTTGTGTAGTTCTTTTAAAAGATCCAGGTCTACATCTACAAGCAAAGTACTTTCTGTATTTGGAGTAGCTTCTGCTTTGATTCCATTTACCGGAAAAGCAAAATCTGAAGGAGTTAATACCGCACTTTGGGCATACTGGATATCCATATTATCAACTTTTGGAAGGTTTCCAACTGAGCCGGCCATAGCTACATAACATTCATTTTCCACCGCCCTGGACTGTGCACAGATCTTTACACGGGAATAGCCATTCTGAGTATCGGTCATAAACGGAACGAATAAAATATTCATTCCCTCCTCTGCAAGAATTCTGGACACTTCTGGAAACTCTATATCGTAACAGATCAAAACTCCTATTTTGCCACAATCGGTATCAAAGGTTTCCAGTTTATTTCCACCTTTCATTCCCCAGGCCGTCTCTTCGGCTGGAGTGATATGTAATTTCTCATACCTTTCGTAACTACCATCTCTTCGGCACAAGAAACCTACATTATACATATGTTCGCCAATTGCCTGAGGCATACTGCCGGTAATAATATTAATGTTATAGTTTATCGCAAATTCCCTAAAAGTCTCTAACAATCGCTCTGTGTAATCTGAAAGTCCTCGAATAGCTTCAGGTTCTGAAAGGTGATTGAACTGAGCCATGAGCGGCGCATTAAATAACTCTGGAAAAAGGATAAAATCACTTTGATAATTACTTACCGCATCAACGAAGAATTCAATTTGAGAAACAAGGGCATCATAATCTTTAAAAAGACGCATCTGCCATTGTACCAAGCCCAATCTCACCACTGTTTTAGTAGTATTTACCAGCTTTTGTGGTTTGGTATAATAGATATTATTCCATTCCATTAAGGTGGCAAATTCCTTACTTTCATGGTCTCCGGGAAGATATCCCTTGATCACTTTTTTTACGTGAAAGTCATTGCTCAACTGAAATGACAGTACAGGGTCGTGAATTTCCTGTAATTTTACTTTATCAATATATTTTTTCGGGGTGAGCTCTTCAGCATATTTTGAATAATTCGGAATCCGGCCTCCAAAAATGATCGCCTTTAAATTTAAATGCTCACATAATTCCTTCCTGGCTTCATATAGTCTCCGACCCAGGCGCATTCCCCGGAATTCTGGATGAATGAAAACATCTATGCCATAAAGTACATTCCCGTTCTTGGTATGTGTTGAAAAATTCTCACCTCCAATGATCTCCTCGTAATTATGGGTATCGTCAAACTTGTCATAATCTACTATAATGGAAAGGGCGCAGCCGGCAATTCGGTTATCTATTATAATACAAAGCTGACCTTCTGGAAATTTGTTCACCAGGGTTTTGATCTCTCCTTTGCTCCAGTATTCATCAGGCATGGCCTGATAGCTCTTCACCATGGAGATCTTTAATTCTTCATAGTCTTTAACCTGTAAATTTCTAAGTTCAATTTTTGCTGAATCTATCACGGCAATTTATTTTTTTTGGATATACGAAGATACTGCAGTTTAGGCAGTTTTAGAATTTGAAAAAATTGTTTTGAACTAAAGTATTCTTAAAGTTCGCAAATACCCTCTTTGATGGCGAAGATAACGAGCCCTACTCTACTTTTTACATGAAGCTTGCTAAAAAGACTTTCGCGGTAATTCTCTACGGTCTTTGGACTAAGGTTCATTTCGCCGGCGATCGCCTTATAAGTGAGTTCACTACAGGCGTGATTAAGGAATTCAAGTTCTCTTTCAGTAAGCGCTTCATATTTCTCTTTACGTTCTTCCCGGCTTAATGCTTCTGAAATTGTCTTATTGGAATAGTAACCAGTTCTATCTATCGCGTTTAATGCATGCTCAAACTCTTCAGGGTCTATATCCTTTAATAGGTAACCTCTGCAGCCGAGTCTTAGCATTTTAATGATCGTTTCGTCTTCCTGATCTACGGTAAGGGTAAGAACTTTTTGATTTGGATGATTTTCCTTTAACCATTGCATAGTTGCCATTCCATCCATTACAGGCATACGCATGTCCAGAAGAATGAGATCGGGCGAAACATTTCCTTCCTGAAAATACTTTACCAGTTCTTCTCCATTTTTACAAAGCTGAATCACTTCAAAACCGTCATAGGAATTGACCAGAATTTGAAGAGATTGCGCAAAAAGTTTATGATCGTCAACGATTATTATCGTCTTGCTCATTTATATTGGTCTTGGTTGGATATCGTAAAGATAGCGAAGTTCCTTTACCTATCGAAGAATTCAGAGAAAAATCAGTATTTATCAAATCGGCACGGCTACGCATGTTTAGCAATCCCGAACCTGTCTCCTCCTTTTCCCCATCAAAACCTTTTCCGTCATCAAAAGCATAGATCTCAAGAACATCGGGACCATAGCTGAATTTTACATGAAGCTGTGAAGCACCGGCATATTTAATAACGTTAGAAAAGAACTCCTGCAATATCCTGAAAAGTATAATACTGTCTTCCTGCGGAATACTATAACTCTCCCCTTTAACCTCCAGTCTTGCTTCAACAACTTCCAGCCTGTTAAACCGGTCTATTTCATTTTTTACTGAAGCTTCGAGGCCTACATAATCTATCACTTCATTATTTAAGGATCTGGAAAGAGCCCTGATCTCTTTTAAGGAATTTGCTACCAGTTCTTTCACTTCCAGAAAACCTTTTTGATTCTCTTCAGCAACTTTTTTATTAAGAATGTTAAGCTGTATACTGGCCACGGCGAGTAACTGGCCGATGTTATCATGTAATTCCCAACTCACATTTTTTAAGGTAGCTTCCTGTATCTCTAAACGAACGTTGGTAAGCTCTGCTTTAAAATTCTGTTCAGCCTGAAATTTTTCCTGAAGGATCTTATTTTTTCTCCTTTGATAGGTGATGAAAAATAATATCGTAAATCCAGCCAGAAAAAGAATGACCAAAATGAAATAAATAATTAGCAGGATCTCTTCTTTACGAAGCATAAATTATAATTGATTGGTCTAACAAGTATACATAATTTATGTAAAACTAAAGAAAGTTCAAATCTGCTGCTTTCTATACAAGCTTTCCAGAAATTTTCAGCCGTTGCCTGTAATCCATATAGAAACCAATACTAAAAACCGAATACAAAAAGATATTCGCATACCTGCGAACTATAGTATCTAATTTTATATATAATGGATTTTCTGTAGTGAAGAAACTGCTATAAATATCCAGCGGAATAATGCAAAGACTCCATATTACGATTCCGAAGGAAATATAAAATCTAAGATCTCCGTAAAAGTTAAGGATTTTATCAGAATTCAGAAGTTTGAAATAATAGAATCCTATAGAGAAAAGAATAATTGAAACTCCGAGAATATTTACATAAGGATCGGAAGCGTGAAAATATTCTCCAAATGTGCTGAAACTAATAATACTAAAGAATACATAGCATATTAGAATCCACATAAATCTTCTCTGTATAATTGAGTTAGAAAGAGACTTTATATAAATCCCGGAGAAACAAAGGGTAGAAATTATTCTGAGGCTATTTACCCACCAAAGATTTCTTCGAAAAAGGGAGTTTTTATAAAATGAAAGAACTTCATAGTCCCTAAGATATGCCCAAATAGGCAGGTATCCATAAAGTTCAAGAAACACTATGAGGATAAGATAGTAAACAAAAAATTTTATCTCTACAGGAGTTTTCTCTGACGTTTTTAAATACCAAATTCCGGTAATGGCCGCAATTATTTCAAATATAGTCCCAATATAGAGTTTAGTTTCCTGCAAGAATTCAAGCATTCCCAATTTGAAGAAGTTTACCGGTTCGTGACAAAGATATCACAAAGCACAGAAATCATGTTATTATCTGGTTTATCTGCTATTAAAAACTTTCCGGCCCGGATCTGTTGGAGAGGTTTTAGAATTTTTAATTGAATTCAATCTATATCTATAATCAATATAAAAACCAAGAACAAACATGGAGTACATAAAAATATTGGCGTAGCGGAGTACGGTAGCGTGTAGGTTTATAAAATTTGGATTAGAGGTATTAAAAAAAGAAGTGTAAATTTCAATAGGTGTCACGCAAAGGTGCCATACCAGAATAGCAACGGCAAAGTAAAAGAGAGCATCACTTCTAAAATTCAATATTCTATCAGATAATAAAATTTCGAAGAAGTATGCTATGATACAAAAAAGTACAAGAAAAGTGCCTATTAACAATATTGACATATCATAAGCATATAAAAATTCACCAAAGGTGCTGAAACAGATTACACTGTAAACCCCAAATAAAACCAGAAACCAATAAAGTATTTTTTTAAAATTATATTTTTTGAGCTTTTTTAACTGTCCCACAAAAAGCTGACCAACTACCAGGTAATTTACAGCACTTAAAATATTATACAACCAGAAATTTCGATGTAGCGGTGAATCTTTCAAAAATGGCAAAGTCTCATAATTATCGTAATAAGCCCAGATTGGATAGAGTCCAAAAGTGTCTGCAAAAAAAATGAAGCAGAGATAAAAAATAAAAATCTTCATCTCAGGCTTTAATGAGTCTTTAAATCTGAAAAAATAGAGCAACGCAATACACATCACTATAAATTGAAAAATAGGGATGATGTAAAGCTTGTTTTCAATAATAAATTTAATCACTTATTGTAATTTCCTATTTAGTATTCGAATGGAGGCCAGAGCCCACCATTTTTATTGAAAGGATCTATATCGCTATTTTCTTCATAGTCTCTTCCTGAATTGTCGTCTTCAACTGAATTTTTCTTTTTAGTCGCAGAGAAAAAGATTGTATTTAAATTTGGTCTATTATCCTTGGACTTGTAAGCACCAATCCAAACATTAATTCCAGGACTAGTAATATTAGCTTCCTTCGATTTTTGTCTTACATAATCAAGATATTCCTGCAATTCGTCTAAAGTGAAATGAAACTCACAGGTATCTTTATGCTTATTACCATTAGTAGTTACTTCTAAGCGAGTATTCCACCACTCTTGTTGAATCTCACGAGCTTGTTGAACTGTAATACATTTTTCTGGTTTTGACATAATGTAAAAGGTTGGTTAGCAGCCCCAAAATTAGAAATATTAAGCGTAAGCACCACGCTTAATAAGGAAAAAGGGGAATTTTCCCCTTTTTACGAGCTTAGCTCTATAGTATATTTGTTATAGTCATTTTAGTAAAGCTAAAGTGTTTTGGGGCAAAAAAGTGTCGGCCAAGGTTTGTTATAGTTCTGAGTAGGGTCTTTTCTATAGCGCTAAATCGCGGAGGCACTTTTTTATTTTGCACTATTTGGCCGAAAAGGAAGGGTAATTCTTCCTTAGAAATTTGATCTTCTCTCCCGGTAATTTTTGAGATAAAACCTGTATCCCTTTTTCCGATAATTGAAGTATTCTGGGGTATCCACCCGTAGTCTGGCAATCGCGCATAAGAATGATGATTTTTCCTGAAGGAGTTAACTGTACAGTTCCCGGCATTACCGGACTGGTTATTATAGGCTGTAAATTATTTTCAAGTTCTTCCTTCATCTGTACCGCCATCCTGTTACTGCTTTCGTCGGTCTTAAATTCAGAATTGAATAGCCGATCTTGTTGTGTTGCACTAAGATGGTCAAATTCAGGGCCCGGATAGACTTCCACTTCATCACTATTCAAATAACTTATATCCAATTTTAAAGAAGCGTGTGTTTCACTTATTGCAGATCGCTCTGACTCATACTTAAGCCTCATTCCTTTTTTTAATCTGAAATCATTAGTAAGGCCATCATACCAGCTTTGACTATCCATTAAAGTTTCAGTTTCAAAACCTCCCAAAACCCCCAAATAACCTCGGAAACCAGATTTACGCATCCCGAATTTCAGAATATCTCCATCTTTTATATCTATAACCTCATTTTGTTCAATATCGCTTCCATTTAATTTAGGAGAAAGATCGGCACCGCTCATACAAATGGCAGTTGGAGCATTGAATTTTAGTTGAGGGCCCTGCATAGTAATTTCCATGACTGCAGTTTCCTGTGGATTCCCCAGGATCAAATTACAAATGCGCATGGCATATCTATCCATAACTCCACTTTGCGGAACTCCGAATTTTTGGAATCCAAATCTTCCAAGATCCTGAATCGTCGAAAATAACCCGGGTTGCAAAACTTCAATTTCAGCCTTCATGATCTTCTATTTTCAGCTTATATTTTCCATTCTCAATTTGCTTTTCGATCTCGAAATATTTCTCTTTAGAAACAGAAACGAATTTAATTTTATCACCGGCAGAAAATGCACTTGGAGGAGTATCATTTTTATCAAATAAATTCACCGGGGATTTACCTAAAATCTGCCATCCTCCCGGACTGTTTTTTGGATAAATTCCGGTCTGATTTTCACCTATTCCAACTGAGCCTTTTTCCACCGATCTTCGGGGTGTTTTTTTTCGGGATATTTTTAGTTTTTCATCCAGTCCACCCAGGTATAAAAAACCGGGTAAAAAACCAATAAAATAAACCTGATATAGCGGAGCGGTATGCAACTGAATAATTTCTTCTACGGGTAGATTATTTACCTGGGAAATATGCTCGAGATCAAGACCAAATTCCTCATCATAACATACAGGAAGATGAAAAATTTTATAGTTTCTATTTTTTGTTATATTAGCTTCTCCAATTAGCTGTTTCACCCTCAAAAACTCTCCATAGACATCCTCTATAGTAAATATATAACTAATTAATAACGAGTTATATGTATTCGTTACTTCAACCTTTTGTTTAAATTTTGAATTTTCTATTTTTCGCTTATAAAAGAGCAGCTTTTCAAGGTTCTCCGGACTGATTTCGCCGCCAAAATCAACTAAGATTCCACGATCTCCAAGAGGTGATATGTTAGGAAATTCTGCCATTAAGTGTTCTCTACTTCTATCCCTTTTTCAGCGAATTTTTTATGAAGAAAATTGATAATTTCAACCGAAGAAGGCGTATCACTATGCACACAAAAAGTATCTGCTTTTGCTTCAATTACCCCCCCGGAAACAGTCTTTATTTTTTTGTCATTATACATAGAAAAAACATGCTTAAAAACCTCTTCTTTTTGGGTGATTAAAGCGTCATTTTCCGAGCGTGCAACTAAGCTGTAATTATGGTTGTAATTTCTATCTGCAAAGGCTTCAAAAAAGAGATGAAATTTACCCATTGCAAGCTTTGAAATTTTTGAGTTTAACGGCACATAAAGTCTGAAATCCTCCTCCAGATCTTCCAGACATTCTATGATAATCCTGGCTATATTTTCATCTTTTGCAGCATCATTATAAAGTGCTCCGTGAAGTTTAATATGCGTTAGTTTTCCTCCTTCAGATTCAGCGATCTGCTTCAGACTTAACACCTGCCCTTCGATAGAAAGTTTCAGATCTTCTTCAGACATTTCCATATGATCTCTTCCGAAATTCTGTCTATCGGGATAGGATGGATGCGCTCCAATTTCAACATTATATTCCATCGCCAGCCTCACCGTTCTATGCATGGTTTCAAGATTACCCGCATGACCTCCGCAGGCAATGTTACAGGCAGAAATTAAAGGCATAAGTTCCTCATCAAACTTTCCTCCTTCTCCCAGATCGCAATTAATATGAATGGTCTTTTCCATCTATAAATTTTGAATTACATTAAAAATAGACTTTACACCAAGAAACATTGCCAGAGCGATCACAACCAAACCAATAATATTTTGAAATATATTGTTCTTATCCTCACCTAGCACCGATCTTTGGTTCACTATCCAAAATAAGAAAATTGCAATGACTGGCAGCACAAGACCATTGGCAATTTGCGCAAATTGTATAATTTCCACAGGTTTTATTCCTAAAGAGGAGAATATTACACCTAAGAAAATAATGATCATCCAGACCATTTTAAATTTCTTTGACTGCATACCGCCTTTCCAGCCTAAACAACCCTGTACCACATAGGCCGCTGCCAGAGGAGCTGTTATGGAAGACGTGATTCCGGCAGCCAAAAGACCAATAGCAAGGAAAACGGTCGCTGAGCTTCCAAATAAAGGCTGTAATCCTGCGGCAAGATCTCCGGCATCTTCTATCCTTTCTATATTTGAAGCCGCAGCACAAATTACAATGGCCATAGATACCAGCCCTCCAAGTATGAGTGAGAATATAAGCTCCTTGCGAACCACTCCCAGATGTTTCTTTCCATTCCATTTTTCGCTTACCAATGAAGCATGAAGAAAAAGGTTATAGGGCACCACCGTAGTTCCTACTAAAGCTATAATAGTCAACAATCCGGTATCGAATGACCCTGGAATAAATCCTGATAATATTTCTGAAAGATCAGGGCTGGTAAGAAAGGCCGTTAGAATAAAAGCGATACTCATTAATAGAACAAGCGCAATGAAAATTTTCTCCAGCTTTTTATAACTCCCTAAAAACAATAAGATAAAAGCGATAGCTCCTATAAGCGCACTCCATATATTAATATTTAAAGCTCCTATTTTAAAACTGAAGGAAGTAAAAACAGCTTCCATCCCCAAAACAGCCCCAGTTATATTTCCAGCTTCATAGGCTGCATTACCAATTACAATTGCTGAAAAAATAAGGCTTAGTATGATAATTCTTATTGCAGGATTCTTAAGTTCCTCCCGAATACATTCGCTTAAACCTTTACCCGTAATAAGACCAAGTCTTGCCGACATTTCCTGAAGGACGATACATGCAAAAATTGAAATAAACAGAGCCCAGAGTAGAGAATAGCCAAAATTCACTCCTGCAAGGCTACAAACAGTGACCGTTCCGGGACCAATAAATGCTGCTGAAATAAGTATTCCCGGACCTAAATTTTTCAGAATTTTTTTCACTCCTCCTCTTTATTCCTTGACTTTTGCAAAGCATAAATCGCAAAAGTTCCCAGCCAGTGTCCGCCTTCATAAGAATCACCTGCAACATTAGGAAAAGAATAAGCCACATGCTTATTTGCAAGAGCTTTTAGGTGCCCGTATTGTTCAGGATATTGGTTTGCCAAACCATAAAATATCCAGGCACGGCTAAAATTGAGCCCATCCAAATGCACCAATTTACCGTCGGTACGATCGGAAACCTCTCCTACTTCCATGTCAAAATCTTTATTCTTTATCTGAGGCATAAAATCATCTATCCAAAGGCTGAAAGCATTTTTAGGAAGTACTCTTCTCATAATATCAATTTCAGAAAGACAGGGAGATAAAAAGTCATACCCGCTTGGTTCCCAGCTAACCGGGCAATTATCATCTTTTAAATAAAAATCCTGGGCCCTTTTCTTAACTGCTTCAAGCAACTTATCATTTTCAGTGGCTTTGGCGTAATCATAAGCAAAGGAAAGACCGAATGCAGTATTGGTATGTTCTCCTACACGAATAGGATAATTAAGTTTAGGCAGAAACTCCATATAATTTTGAACAATCACATCGGTTAATGGCTGAAGATTTGAAGCTAACTCCTGCCCTAACGGATCCTTCCAGGTTCTTAATTCTTCAGCTAATTTTAGTAACCATGCCCAACCATACGTGCGTTCATAAGACAAACTTTCTTCTCTTTTGAAATACTCTACTTCTGCCTGAATATTTTCTGCAGATAATGAAGATTTTAATGCTTCACGAATCGCTTCTTTTTTCTCTATCTTCGGAAACTGCTTTAAGAGACTTACCAAAGACCAATGGGCATGTACCGATGAATGCCAGTCAAAACAACCATAAAAAGCAGGATGAAGTTCATGTGGTTCTGCAATGGCTTCCTTATTCTCCAGGGTTTGCCCTAGCTTATTAGGATACTCAGTATCAATACAAGCTAGTGGTAATTCCACAAGGTTATTAGCTTCCTCTACATCCAGAATCACAGGTTCCATCTCTGCAAGACCTTCTGGAATTATATCTTCGGTGCTAATACTATCAGTGGGTTTTGTACTTTTTTCTGGATTTTCATTGGAATCTCCTTTACAGGAAATAATGGTCAGGCAAATGCTAAGCAAGAATATTCTTTTCATCAGTTTAGGTTGTTGATTTCCGTATTTCTAGTTTTCGGAAAAATGTAGATTGGTTTCTGGTTTTACCAAAAATATAAAAAAGTGGATAAGGTTTAGTTAATTAAAACTCAAGATATTCAACCCAGCCAACCTTCTCTATCCAGACTGCGATATTGAATTGCTTCGCTTAAATGATCTTCCTGAATATTTTCACTATTTTCAAGATCGGCAATGCTTCTTGATACTTTTAGAATTCTATCATACGCTCTTGCGGAAAGATTCAGGCGTTCCATTGCAGTTTTCAAAAGGGATTTAGAGGAATCATTCAGCTTACAGAAATCTCTAATTTGCCTCGGCCCCATCTGGGCATTGTAATGAATATGCTCAACTTCCTCAAACCTCAGGGATTGTAGCTCTCTCGCTCTTGTTACTCTTTCTCTAATTTTAATGCTACTTTCCCCTCTCCTTTCATCGCTCAATTTATCAAAAGGCACGGGAGTAACTTCTATATGAATATCAATTCTATCCAGCAAAGGTCCGCTTATTTTACTCAAATATCGTTGCATTTCATAGGCGGATGTAGTTACGGGAGCATCTGAATCGTTGAAATAGCCTCCGGGGCTGGGGTTCATACTAGCCACCAGCATAAAACTTGAAGGATAGGTGACAGTGAATTTCGCTCTTGAAATAGTGACTTCCCGATCTTCAAGCGGCTGACGCATTACTTCCAGAACACCTCTTTTAAATTCCGGGAGCTCATCAAGAAATAAAACTCCGTTATGGGAAAGTGAAATTTCTCCCGGTTGAGGATATGCTCCACCTCCAACCAGGGCCACATCTGAAATTGTATGATGCGGACTCCTAAAAGGTCTTTGAGACATTAAACCTACATTCTCTTTGATTCTGCCGGCAACACTGTGAATTTTTGTGGTTTCCAGAGCTTCCTGTAAAGTCATTGGAGGAAGAATACTGGGTAATCGCTTTGCGAGCATAGTTTTTCCAGCTCCGGGAGGACCTATCAAAATAATGTTATGACCTCCTGCTGCTGCAATTTCCATACAACGTTTAATAGATTCCTGTCCTTTTACATCTGCAAAATCATATTCAAAAGTGTTCAGATTATTGAAGAATGTTTCACGGGTATTGATCTCTGTTCGTTCTAATTGCTTTTCAGCATTAAAAAAATCGATCACTTCAGTAATATTATTTACCCCATACACTTCAAGACCGGAAACAATGGCTGCTTCCCTCGCATTCTGTTCAGGCAGAATAAATCCCTTAAAACCTTCTTTTTTAGCTTGTATAGCGATTGGCAAAGCTCCCTTAATAGGTTGTAAACTTCCATCGAGAGAAAGTTCCCCCATAATGATATATTCAGAAATATTTTCGGCCATTATCTGTCCTGACGCGGCAAGAATACCCAAAGCAAAAGTAAGATCATAGGCAGAACCCTCTTTGCGAAGATCGGCGGGTGCCATATTGATAATGATCTTTTTTCCTGGAAGTTTAAATTTGTTATTCTGAAGTGCTGCCGTAATCCGGTAGCTGGACTCCTTTACCGCATTGTCTGGAAGTCCCACCAAATGATATCCGATTCCTGAAGCCACATTAACCTCAACGGTTATAGTGGTAGCTTCCACACCAAATACAGCGCTCCCATACACCTTTACAAGCATATTATTCAATTTTAAATAAAGGCAGGGTCTTTAAAATTTCTATTGGAAAGAGAAATTTACGTTTTAAATCTTAATTGTATCAGAATTAATTTTCAGAATAATTTAGTTCTGTACGAACTTTTCCTGGTTTGTTCACATATTTTTTCAAATGAATAGAAAAGGTGGTTCCATTCTCTTCGTTGCTTTCAAGGCTTACTTTTCCCCCATGAGCCTGCGCCACACTTTTTACAAGAGTAAGACCCATTCCCCAACTTTCTAATCTTGCTTTCTGAGGATCCCGACCGCGATTTAGAAATTCAAAAATTTCAGATTGATTCTCTTTATCTATCGGCTCGCCTAAATTATGAACTTTTATGATCACTTCGTCTTCAAAATTCTCCAGGATAATACGCACCGGAGTATTACGGGAACCATATTTTACCGCATTGGTGACCAGATTCTCTACCACCCTTCTTATAGCTGTACCATCAAAAACACCTTTAATTTTATGATGATCGCACTCAAAAACAATATCATGAGTATAGATCTCTGAAGCTTCATTAAAAACCCAATTTAATTCCTTAACGATATTAATTTCAGTGAAATTAAGTGTGATTCCCTCTCCAGCCTTAACCCTAATTGCATCAAGAAGCCCTTCCACCAGATCCAGGGATTTTTTAAGACTTCTCATCCCCATTGTTTTCAGGCTTTTTATTCTTTCTTCATCATCATCATATTTAATAACATCCAAAGCGAAGTAAGCAGCAGAAATTGGGTTCCTGATATCATGCGCCAGGGTTCCTATTAATTTCTCTCTCATTTCCTGTAAAGAATCACTAAAAGAACTTGCCGAATTAAGCATCGCCGTTTCCAGAGTATATTTGAGAATAATACCTACTTCTTTTGTGTACACATCATTGTCTATAAGGGTCTCAGTAAGCACCCGATGAAAAATAACATATTCCCTGAGTATCTGTTTTACGGTATAATGAGAAGAGGTAGCACGATGTCTCCCATGATCCAGACTATTTTTTATGATTTCATCATATTTCTCATCCTTTTCAATTTCTAAGAAACCATCATACCTATCCATAATATCAGCGATGTCCTCTAGGACATGTGGCAGTTGGTTCCTCAGGGCCAGATCACTCGAAATAAAAGCTGCCGGTATCTCCTCCTTTACCCGAGATTCCCAGCGATCCATTATTCGGGCACTATTATTCTTAATTGCTTCAGACGCTAGCCTCATTATTAAAAAATTTAGCGAATTAAATTAACACAAATTTTTATTTCCTGCAACGGTTATGATTAATGGTCATAAAATTATCTTAAATAAAAAAGACCCGCCAATAGGCGAGTCTTTATAAATTACTAGAAAATAGTGTATTAAGATACCTTTAAAACGTTTTGTCTATAATGTTCGATCAAGGCATCTATAGGTCTTCTAACGATATTACCCAATTGAATCCCATAAGGCTGTAATACCGCACGTATAATATCTTCACTAAAATAAGCAATAGTTCCAATAAAATGCACAGGCACCGAAGTTACCTGCGGATACGATAATACCCTGGAATGGACAAAATCTGTTAATCCTTCGTGCAGCAACTTATAGAAATATCCATTTCGATCGTTCGTGAATATAAATTCGGCGAAGTGAGCCAAATAGGTATTTGGATTATCTTTTCTATAAAGATTCATTTTAATAGTGTCTGAATCCAGATCAAACTTTTCTTCAAACTTTTCTGCAACTTCAGGAGGCATACGTTTATAATAATAATCCCGTATCAATCTTTTTCCGAAGTAATTTCCACTGGCTTCATCCATCAAGATATAACCAAGAGAGGGTACAGCCTGATGAATATTCTCACCATCATAATAGCAACTATTTGATCCCGTCCCAAGAATACAAACAATTCCAGGCTCGGTCGTAGCTGCATGAACAGCCGCAACCGTATCTTCCATTACCAGAACCTCATCGGCATTCGTAAAATAGTTACCTATAATACTCTTAAGTAATTCTCTGGGAGTTGGTGTACCGCAACCGGCACCATAGAAATGTACTCTTTCTATAGAATCTCTAACCTCGGCTAGTTCTGGATTCTCAGCAAGTCGTTCTTCTAATACAGATTCCTTAAAAACTGCAGGATTTAAACCTTTACTTCTGGTTTTAAATACCTGTTCACCCTCTTTATTTAGAAGTATCCAGTCACATTTTGTGGATCCTCCATCAGCGATTAATATCATGTGTTCAGATGATTAATTTAAACCTGTAGAGCATACAGCCAGGACTATTGCCCGACTGTATGTTTCAGATTTAAAAAATATTATAAAGTTGCTACGTGAGCAGCGAGATCTACCAGTTTAGAAGAGTAACCATATTCATTGTCATACCATGCGATCAATTTGAAGAATTTATCATTCAGTTCAATCCCGGCTCCTGCATCAAAATTACAAGTATGAGGGTCAGACACATAATCCTGACTTACCACTTCCTCATCGGTATAAGAGATCACTCCTTTGTAGTCTCCATCAGCAGCTTTTTTGAAAGCAGCTTTGATTTCGTCATAACTTGTAGACTTTTCAGTTTTTACAGTAAGATCTACCACAGAAACATCTGTAGTTGGAACACGGAACGCCATTCCTGTAAGTTTACCTTTCAATGAAGGAATTACTTTAGTTACAGCAACTGCCGCTCCTGTTGAACTTGGGATAATGTTCGCCATTGCGCTTCTTCCCAGTCTGAAGTTCTTCTTAGAAGGAGAATCTACTGTAAATTGAGTAGAAGTAGATGCATGAACCGTTGTCATAAGTCCTTCTACAAGTCCGAATTCATCGTCGATCACTTTTGCAAGTGGTGCCAAACAGTTAGTTGTACAAGAAGCATTAGAAACGATATTCTGATCTGCTTTTACATCCTGATGGTTTACTCCCATTACGAACATGGGTGCAGTTTTAGAAGGTGCTGAGATCACCACTTTTCTTGCTCCTGCATCCAGGTGAGCTTTTGCATTGTCAAGATCTGTAAAGATACCTGTACAATCCATTACTACCTCAACACCAGCATCACCCCACTTAAGATCTGCAGGATTTTTCTCTGATGTTACTCTTATTTTATTTCCGTCAACGAAAAGATTTCCATCTTTTACTTCAACAGAACCTTTATATTTTCCGTGTACTGAATCGTATTTAAGCAAATAAGCCAAATGATCTACATCCAGTAAATCGTTAATAGCTACAACTTCTACATTCTCATTTTGGGCAGCAATTCGAAAAGCAATTCTTCCGATTCGCCCAAATCCGTTAATTCCAATTTTTGTACTCATTTTCTTTGGTTTTTAATTATACCGAAGTGATGTCTGCCACCCTTCGTAATTCTTTATCTATTTTTGCACCACCTTTAATTGCGGTGATCAGGTCAACATGTACCACTTTCTGGTGATGTATACCTACCATGATTTCAGATTTACCTTTCATTAAAGCTTCCACCGCGCCAACGCCCATTTTACTGGCCAATACACGATCAAAACAACTTGGCGATCCGCCTCTTTGAATATGACCAAGTACTGAAACCCTTATCTCATATTCATCCATATTATCCTCTATATATTGCGCAAGTTCAAAAATGTTCTTTCCGCTTTTTTCTCCTTCTGCAACTACGATAATACTGGAGGATTTACCAGCTTTCTTACTTTTTCGCAATGATTCGATAAGTCGCTCTGTTCCAAGATTTTCTTCAGGTATGAGAATTTCTTCTGCTCCGGCACCAATACCACTGTTTAAAGCAATATCCCCGGCATCTCTCCCCATAACTTCTATAAGAAAAAGCCGGTTATGAGAACTGGCGGTGTCACGAATCTTATCAATGGCTTCTACCACTGTATTCAAAGCGGTATCATACCCAAGCGTATAATCGGTACCATTAATATCATTATCTATGGTAGCTGGAATTCCCACTATAGGAAAATTGAATTCCTGACTAAAAAGCTGCCCACCGGTAAATGTACCATCTCCCCCTATCACGATTAAGGCGTCCACATTATTAGCTTTCAGGTTATCGTAAGCTTTCTTGCGACCTTCTTTAGTTTTAAATTCTTCGGAACGGGTGGATTTTAAGAAAGTTCCACCTTTGTTAATAATATTTCTAACCGAACGAGCATCCAGGGGTTCAAAGTCGGCTTCAATAAGCCCCTGATAACCTCTAAAAATTCCTGTACATTCAAGCTTATAAAATGAACAAGCACGAACAACTGCTCTAATTGCAGCGTTCATTCCTGGAGCATCTCCTCCGGAGGTTAGAACTGCGATGTTTCTTATATTTTCTGCCATTTACCTCAAAGCTAACTCCTTTCAATCCATTTACCTAATTTCGGAAAAAACTAAAACGTTTTCGGTTGATAACTAATAAAAAAAGCCACTATTAAGTGGCTTTTTACAAATATTTATGATTTTAATTACTTATTTATCAAAATTTTATATTCCCAGGGCTTAAATTGCATTTCCTCACTTTCAGAAATTGAAATATCAGAGGCATTCATATAATCCTGAAAATCTCCTTTCATTTCTGCAGTAAATGATACCGGTTCTGCCGTCATATTAGCAATATAATATAAAACCTCTCCATTCTTTTCCCTTTTGAATGCTAAAACCTGCTCTTCTGAAGAAGTTTCAACATTAGAATAATCTGCTGCTTCTTTGCCTCCATGGAGTGCTACATTATTATTCTTCAATTCTCCCAGTTTTTCCAGAAGCGGATAAACTTTTCCTTTGGTTTTTGGGATCGTATCTTTTTCAAAGAATAATAATCTTTTATCCATGTCATATTCCTGTCCGCTATAGATCAAAGGCATGCCGGGAAGTGTATAAGTTAAAGCTAACATGGCTTCTGAAGCTTCTCCCATTCTCTCTTTAACCGTTCCTGCCCATGAATTTTCATCATGATTGGTCACAAAGTTCATGAGATAATCATCTTCCTGAAAAGTGGTATCGATCTTTTTCATATAATCGTCCCAATCCTGAGCGGTTTTTTCTCCTTTAGCGATGCTATTCATTATATGATGTCCTTCCCAGTTGTAGCCCATATCAAAGGCGTTATGGAACAGGTCCTTTGGACTTTCAGCTTCGGCCAGCATAAATACCGGCTTTTCTTCTTTTATCGCTTTTGCCGCAGATTCCCAGAAATCTGTGGGTACTGAATGCGCTGCATCTGCTCTAAATCCGTCAACATCATGTTCTTTTATCCAAAACAACATCTCTTCTATCATCGCTTTGCGCAATTCCTTATTGTCGAAATTTAGATCGGCCACATCTGTCCAGCCCCAGGATTCTCCCGTTTCATCATTTATAGGATCTACCACCTCACCTTTTTCATTTTGAGTGTACCAGTCTTTGTGATCTTCCAGCCATTGGTGATCCCACCCGGTATGGTTCGCTACCCAGTCAAGGATCACATACATTCCGTTCTCATGTGCGGTTTTAACCAGCTCATCAAAATCTTCCATGTTTCCATGTTCAGGATTTACTGCCGAGTAATCTGAGATCGCGTAATAACTTCCCAGGTATTTCTTGCGCTCCTCCAGATCTTCAATATCTGCAACATCACGACCACCGGTTGCTTTTCTGTTCTTCATAGAAATAGGATATATTGGCATTAACCAGATCACCTTTACTCCAAGTTCCTTTAACTGCGGAATATCTTTGGTAAAAGCATCAAAAGTACCTTCCGGTAGAATATTGACGAATATTCGCCTCGTAGATAACGGCCGATTCCAGAATCTCATTATCTACCGGAGCAATACTTAAACTATCCTGCTTTGTTTCCTGCTCGGTATTATTTTTTGGATCGTTCTTACAGGAAAGCAGGAAAGAAACCATTAAAAATGCCAGTAGTAATTTTCTCATAATATTTATAGGTTTAGTAGTCTTTAAAAAGTGGTTATTTTAATTCAATGATCATAGAAGTCTGGGCTTCTAAGGTAAGTTTGTCTTTTAATACAATCGTTTTTTCTGAAATAATATCGGTACCATTGATATGGTCTTTTAATCCTTCTGAATATCTTGAAAGATCCAGCTCCTGGGATTTTTCACTATTATTGATCACTACCATTACGCGCTCGCTTTCGTTATATCTAAAATAGACATACACATTATTATCCGGTAAAAACTGAAGCAGTTTTCCAAAATGCAGCACCTCATTATTCTTTCGATAATTCAATAGCTTTTTAGTGAACGAGTGATAAGCTTCCTGAGTTTCAGATCTACCATCTGCCGTAAAGGCATTATTTTGATCGGTTTTCCAGCCACCTGGAAAATCTCTTCTAATATCTCCGTCACCTTTTCCTTTATCTCCCCGCATACCTATCTCACTACCATAATATAGCTGAGGGATTCCACGGGTGGTTAGTATTAAGGTCAGAGCCATTTTGTATTTATCAATATCTCCGTCATAGATCTCGTTGAACCTATTGGTATCGTGATTTTCAGCAAAAACAAGAAGATTATTTACATCTGGATAAAGAAAATCATTCACGAAATTGTCATAAGCTTTGATCATTCCGCGATCCCAGGATGATTCGTTTTCATGAAACATAACCCCTATGGCATCATGCAGGGTAAAGTCCATCACCGATGGCAAATTAGAATTATAACTTTGTATGGCTCCAATTTCACTATCCTTTTGCCAGTAAGCGATCTGCGCCTGGTCATGCATCCAGATCTCCCCAACAATATTAAAATTTGGATATTCATCCATAATGGCTTTTGTCCAATCAGCAATACCCTGCTTGTCGTTATAAGAATAGGTATCTACTCTAAAACCATCCAGACCAGCAAATTCTATCCACCAGATGGCATTTTGAATCAGGTAATTCTGCACTAAAGGATTTGACTGGTTTAGATCTGGCATTGTGCCGGTAAACCAGCCATCAACGCAATATTTAAAATCCCTTCCGGCCCGGTTTGGATCATACTGAGTGGTCATCCTATAATTAGAATTCTCATATCCAGGAAATTGATGGATCCAGTCATAGGTTGGCAGATCTTTTATCATCCAGTGTTCTGCTCCCCAGTGATTCGTCACATAATCCATAATGAGCTTCATGTCCCGCTTGTGCATTTCGTCTGCCAGTCTGCGGTAATCTTCGTTGGTTCCGTAGCGTGGATCTATTTTATAAACATCACTTTGGGCGTAGGTATGATAGGAATAATCTGCATCATCGTCTGCCAGGAGCGGGGTACTCCAAAGTGCGGTAATTCCGAGATCCTCCAGGTAATCAAGATGATCTATCACGCCCTGAATATCACCTCCATGGCGACCTCCCTGTTCACCTCGATTCGCTTTTTCCTGCATATCTGGATGAGAATCATTTTCTGGATTTCCATTGGCGAATCTATCCGGCATAATAAGATAGATGGCATCTGAAGCGTTAAATCCTTTTCTTTCTGCCGAGCCTTCATCCCTGGTCTTTAATTCATATTTCTTCTGAAATGACTTCTTTCCTTTTTTATCAAAATTGAAAGTATATTCTCCCGCCTTAAGATCTCCTGAATTGATAGTGATAAAAAGATAATTCGGGTTTTCTGTACGCCGAATGTTATTGATGATCACGGGACTATTCACAGAAATATTATAATCGGCAATATCCTCAGCATAGAACATGATCTGCAGTTCTTCCAAATTCATATCACTCCACCAGAACGGCGGCTCGACTTTTTCTATTTGGGCAAAAGAACTAAAACTCATAATTAAACTTAGCAGGTAAATAAGTTTCTTCATTGTAGAAAATTAAAAGAAAAGCCCGTTCCGGGTGGAACAGGCTTTAAAAGTATTTAAACACTCACTTGTGTATTTGGTGAAACTTCCACCTTATTTCCATTTACCAGGATTTCCAGTGAATCTTCTCCTTCCAGGGAAAATACCGTTTTATCTGAAGATACATTTATCTTCAGAATTCTATCCCTGAAATTAACCTTAAAGGAGTAAGCATCCCACTGCTCGGGAATTTGAGGTTTGAACGAAAGCTGATCGTTCTCTACACGCATTCCGCCGAAACCTTCAACAATACTCATCCAGGTACCAGCCATACTGGTGATATGGCAACCTTCTTCAACTTCCTTATTATAATCATCAAGGTCCAGTCTGGAAGTCCGCACATAAAACTCATAGGCCTGCTCCATTCTACCTAATAATGCTGCCTGAATACTATGAACGCAAGGAGAAAGTGAAGATTCATGGACTGTTAATGGCTCATAAAAGTCAAAGTGCTTTTCAAGATCTTCTTTGCTGAAATGATCGGCAAAGAAATAAAATCCCTGTAGCACATCGGCTTGTTTGATGTAGCAGGATCTTAAGATCCTGTCCCAACTCCATTTCTGGTTGATAGGCCTTTGTTTTTTATCTAATTCTGAAACAGGAATTATCGCTTTATCGAGAAAACCATCCTGTTGCAGATAAACGCCATGTTCTTCAGAATACGGGAAATACATTTCTTCAGCTACTTCTTTCCATTCAGATAGTTCTCCTTCATTTAAAGAAGTAAGCCCCATTATCCTTTTATAATCTTCATGATAACCATCCTTCACCTTATCTATCATTTCCAGACAATATTCAATACACCATTTGGCGATATAGTTGGTATAGAAGTTATTATTTACATTGTTCTCATATTCATTAGGTCCGGTCACACCCAGGATCACATACTTATTCTTCTGTTTGCTGAAGTTCGCACGCTGATGCCAGAATCTCGCGATAGCGATCATCACTTCCAGCCCTTTCTCTGGAATATAACTGAAATCACCTGTAAAACGAACATAGTTATAAATGGCAAATACCATGGCTCCGTTACGATGGATCTCTTCAAAGGTGATCTCCCATTCGTTATGACTTTCTTCGCCATTCATCGTTACCATAGGGTAAAGAGCTGCTCCATTTGAAAACCCTAATTTTTTGGCATTCTCCTGAGCTTTTTCCAAATGATTGTAACGGTAGCTAAGTAGTTTTCTCGCTACTTTCTGGTCTTTCGTAGCCATATAAAATGGAATACAATAAGCCTCGGTATCCCAATAGGTACTACCACCATATTTCTCACCGGTGAATCCTTTTGGGCCGATGTTCAATCTTTCATCTTTCCCTAAGTAAGTTTGATTCAGTTGAAAAATATTGAACCTGATTCCCTGTTGTGCCTTTACATCGCCAGAAATGGTAATATCTGCCATTTCCCAGATCGAAGCCCAGGCCTCTTTTTGCTCATTTTTAAGCTGATCGAATCCTTTCTTTACGGCTTTATCTAAAACCATAGAGGCCGACTGAACAAGCTCAGATCTTTTATGGTTCATATCGGTTACATAACCGGCATATTTGATGATGGCTGATGTTTCTCCTTTTTTAGTGTCTACAGAATAAGAGAAATTCACTTTATCTTCATCAGTTTTAACCTCAGGTTTCAGCTCTAATTTTTCGCCAGACTTTCAGAATTTCAGATTGCATATAAGTCCCAACATGAAATTCTGTTTTCAATGTTTTTGAAACTACATATCCTCTACCTGCTTCAGCTTTTACCTCCAGAGTTTTCCAGAATCGCTCTTCCCAGTTAGCATCTGTATTGGTGATGCTTCCATCGAGATAAGGCTCAAAACGAACGGTTGCATCAGTATTTAAAGGAGTAACTTCAAATTTTATAGCCCCCAGCTCATCATTTACGATAGAAAGAAAACGAACAGCCTTCACTGCAATTGTAGCTCCGCCAGGTAAGGTCGCTTCAAAAGATCTCGCTAGGAAACCTTCTTTCATATTTAATTCCCTGCGGAAATTCTTCACTTCTTTACAGGTATAAAGATCTAATGCTTCGTCATTGACAAATACGTTGATCCCTATCCAGTTTGGGGCGTTCAATACTTTTGCGAAATATTCCGGATACCCATTCTTCCACCAGCCTACTTTGGTTTTATCTGGATAAAAAACACCTCCAATATAACTTCCCTGAAAACTTGGACCTGAATACTGTTCTTCAAAATTAGCCCGCTGTCCCATGGCCCCGTTACCTATACTGAATAAACTTTCTGATGATCTTACTCTTTCCTGGTCAAACTCTTCTTCAATGATAGACCACGCATCAGGTTTTATATAATCTTGATTCATTATTTCTCTTTCTTCAGTAATTTATCTATAAACTTTAAATCTATTTCAGTGAAATCTGTGAAAACATGATCGGCTTCATTAAGCACATTTTCTTCACCAATTCCAATACTTGTCATTTCTCCAATATTTGCAGCCTGAACTCCGGCTACAGAATCTTCGAATACCACGCAATCTTGTGGTCGTACCTTCAATTTATCTGCCGCGATCAAAAATACTTCAGGATCGGGCTTTGCTTTGCTAACATCTGTACCATCAACTATAGCATCGAATTTATCGTACAGATCGATTTTCTTTAAAATAGGCCGGGCATTTTTACTTGCTGAACCCAGTGCGAACGGAATTTTTTGTTCCCTTAAATAATCCAACACTTTTTCTACGCCGGGCAGGATCTCATTAGAATCCATTTTATCAACATAAGATAGGTAATTCTCATTTTTCATGGCCATTTGCCTCTGAAATTCATCTTCAGCAAGTTCCATATCCCCCCATTTAAGGATCCTTTTTAAAGATTCAACCCGACTTACTCCTTTCAACTGCTCATTTTGCTCTTCAGTAAAATCGAATCCAAGATCATTCGCCAGTTTTCTCCAGGCTAAAAAATGAAATTTCGCCGTATCTACTATTACCCCATCCAGATCGAATATGAATGCTTTATGATTGCTCATCTATATTTATTCTTTTATTTGTTTGAACTCTTAAAGTTAAAAGTCCTGATAAGATCATGGAAAAACCACCTACCATTAAAGCATAGATTGGTTCTCCATTAAAAAGTTCTTTCACCAAAAACCCTAATATTGTTGCGGCCACAATTTGTGGAATCACAATAAAGAAAGTTGAAAACTCCCATATAATACCCCATTTTTGATGATGGTAGTGTCCCAGATAACATGGCGTAAGGGATAGATAAAATACTGGCCCATGCTACACCAACTCCAACCATCGCCAGTAAAAGACCAACTTTATCTTCAAGGAAGTAAACTGAAATCAGTCCTAAACCTCCGAAAGTCAAAGCAATTAAATGGGTTATCTTATTACTGGTTTTTCTGGCCAACACAGGCAGCAGGAATGCTACTGCTGCTGCTACTCCATTATAAACTGTGAACATAACGGTAACCCAGTCGGCCGCATCGTTATATAACTCTGAGGTGGTATCGTGAGTTCCAAATACATGCCCTGTAACTGCCGGAGTGGTATAGATCCACATGGAAAACAAGGCAAACCAGGAAAAGAACTGCACCCAGGCCAGTTGTTTCATGGCCGGCGGCATATTCAGCATATCGGTAATGATGATAGTGAATCCGTTTCTTACTTGTTTTTTACGCAAATTGGAAACTACCATAAATAATATACCGGCTATTATTAAACCTACAAATAGGATATAAAGCTCTTTAGTTAGACCATTCTCAAAAATCAAAAATGAAAATATCCCTCCAACAGCGGCCATTGAGGCACCGGTAATAAACTGACGCCTTATATTTTTAGACTTATCAATTACCTCTACTCTCTCAGGCTTATCCTTTAGTTTTTCCTTTTCGAAAGCTTCCAGTTCTTCGGGAGAATATTCTTTCGATTTTATTACCGTCCACAAAACGGCCAGAAGAAAAACGACACCTCCTACATAAAAGGACCATTTGACCGAATCTGGTATAATCCCTTCGGCAGCGGTATTACTAATACCAAACCAGTTCGTGAACATGTAGGGTAATAAAGACCCTACCACGGCACCCACTCCAATAAAGAAACTTTGCATTGCAAAACCGAGAGTTCTTTGCCTTTCCGGTAAATTATCACCGACGAAAGCCCGGAACGGTTCCATGGAAATGTTGATAGAGGCATCCATGATCCATAAAGTACCTGCTGCAACCCATAAGGTTGGAGAATTAGGCATTATAAATAAGGCTATGGAAGATAATATGGCTCCCACAAGAAAATAGGGTCTTCGCCTACCAAGTTTGGTCCAGGTACGATCACTAAAATATCCAATAATTGGCTGTACAACAAGACCGGTCACTGGTGCAGCGATCCATAAAATAGGAATATCTTCTACACTGGCGCCAAGGGTTTCAAAAATTCTTGAAGTATTGGCATTCTGCAGGGCGAATCCAAACTGGATACCCAGAAATCCAAAACTCATGTTCCAGATCTCCCAGAAGCTTAAGGTACGTTTACGCATATCGTAAATTTTAATTAATACGATAAGCACTATGACTTATCAAAACTTAAAACAAGGTAGGAAGTAAAAATATAAGTTCTGATAAATTTTAACTACAGCAAATATATAGTTTTTTTAAAATGAACCGTTTATTTCTTCGATTTTGTTGAATTTCTTACCACCAAACCTGTTTCTACTATAATTGTTTTGTAATAATCTTCTTCAGAAGGTGTACGCTCCAGTTTTTCAATAAGAAGCCTTGCCGATTCTTCTCCCATACGCATTCCATGCTGACTAACGGTGGTGAGACTCGGAATAAATCTTTTTGAAAGTTCTCCATCTGTAAATCCTATCACAGAAACATCTTCCGGAACTTTCTTACCCTGTTCCTGTATTGCCTTAATTGCCGAAATCGCAAAATGCTCATTTACTGCAAATAACCCATCAATCTTCTTGTTTTTCAAAAACTCTTCAATTTCAGCCTCACTATTTTCAATCTCTTCGATCTTCAGGATAAGATCTTCGTTGATTTCAATATTATTTTCCGCTAAAGCCTGCTTGTATCCATGAGTACGAAGTTTCCCTACACTTACGTAATCTACGGTAGATATAAGGGCGATATTTCTGCATCCAATATCCACCAAATGTTGCACCGCCTTTTTCCCACCGGTAACGTCATCGATAATTACCTTATCACAGGATATCTGGTCTACCACCCTATCGAAAAGTACTAAAGGCATCCCTTGATTTATAGCTTCCAGAAGATGGTGGTAGTCATGCTTCTGCATGGTTTCCTTAGCGAGTGAAAGAATAAATCCATCTGTACTCCCATTCGCCAGCATCTCCATGTTCAGGACTTCCTTGTCAAAAGAATTATCTGAAAGGCACACCAAAACATTATAACCCATTTCATTGGCAACCTTCTCCACTCCACTAATTACCGTAGTAAAGAAATGGTGCACAATTTCCGGAATAATGATCCCTATAGTCTTAGTCTTACGATTTTTAAGACTAAGAGCAATATTGTTTGGCTTGTAATTGTAATGCTTGGCAAATGCCTTAATTTTTTCGCGGGTTTCTTCTCCAATTTCAGGACTATCCCGCAGGGCTTTTGAAACAGTAGAAATGGATACGTCTAATTCTTTTGCAATGTTTTTGAGGGTAAGTTTCGGCTTCATTTAATTTCAATATTCTTTTTCTGAGTAGGCTTATATTTTCAATCTCACAAATTTACCATAATTAAATTATGAATGCCTTAACTGAAAAAAGTTTTCAACACGAAAACGTTTTCGTTGTAGTGATAGCGCTGAACCCCCCGTTATTGGTGAGGAATTTACATACATTTAACCTCAGGAAGTAAAAATATAAGGTTAATTTTTAGTAAAAACCAATAGAAAATTTATGAGAACTTTATTTAAAAGCACATTGATTTTGCTGTTTATGCTGCCAATGAGCTTTTTTGCCCAAAACACCGTTAGCGGGACTGTGACTGAAAGTAGCACAGGTCTTCCGATTCCAGGTGCAAACGTAATCGTTCAGGGTACCACCAATGGTACTATTACAGATTTTGATGGTAATTATTCCATCGACAATGTTTCAGAAAATGATGTTTTATCATTTTCATTTTTAGGATTCGCTACTCAGGAAATTCCTTACACTGGCCAGTCTTCTATAAATGTTAAGCTTGAAGAAGATCAGGCGGCTTTAGATGAAGTGGTTGTTATAGGTTATGGTTCTGTCAACAAAAAAGACGCGACTGGAGCCGTACAACAAGTGGGTACCGAAGACTTTAATAAAGGACCGGTACAAACTGCAGGTCAGTTACTTACAGGTAAAGTAGCAGGTGTAACCGTTACCTCTGGTGGTGGTGCTCCGGGGGAAGGCCAAACTATCAATATTAGAGGACAGGGATCACTTTCCCTTACAAGTTCCCCGCTTATTGTAGTTGACGGAATTCCTTTATCTAACGACGCCGTGGCAGGATCACGAAATGCCCTGGATTTCATTAATCCAAATGATATCGAAAGTATGACCATCCTGAAAGATGCCTCTTCAACAGCAATTTATGGTTCAAGAGCTGCGAATGGTGTAATTATGATTACTACCAAAAAAGGAAAAGGAAACGAATTTAAATTCAATTTTTCTACTGCTACTACAGTTTATACTCCAACAGATTTTGTGGATGTACTGGATGCAGACCAGTTTAGAACTCTTATTAATGAGATAGGTAGTGAAACAGAAATTGGAAGATTAGGAAACTCTTCTACAGACTGGCAGGACCAGATTTATAATACTTCATTTGGATCTGAGCATAATTTTAGTACAACTGGTAGAGTTGGAGATTTTATGCCTGTTCGTGCATCATTAGGTTATACCGATCAGGATGGTATTTTGAGAGGTGATAATTTCACCAGAACAACCGCTTCGGTTAATTTACGCCCTAGTTTTCTTGACACCCACCTTAAGGTTGAATTGAACGCTAGAGGTATGTATACTGAAAATACTTTCGCTAACAGAGACGCCATTGGTAGTTCTGTAGATTTTGATCCTACACAATCTGTCTATGATGAAGCTTCTCCATTTGGAGGGTATTTCACCTGGTTAAATTCAGACAATGTTCAAAACAGCCTTGCTCCTACTAACCCTGTAGCGCTTCTTAATTTTAAAGATGATACTTCAGAAGTAAGAAGATTTATAGGAAATGCAAAAGTAGATTATGATCTTCATTTCCTTCCAGAGCTAACAGCAACGGTTAATGTTGGTTTAGATAAGTCTAATAGTAATGGTAGAGTGATCACATCAGATCAAATGCCTTCTTCAGATTTAGAATGGAATGGGGCTTATTCAAACTACCATGTTGAGTCTACTAACAAATTATTTGATGCATACTTAACTTATGATAATGATTTTGACCTTCATTCTGTGAATGCAGTGGCTGGTTATTCATATCAGAGTTTCGAAAATTCTGATAATAACTTTGATAGTGAAAAGCAGGAAGACGGCTTGAATCCTGTATCTATAGGAGCATCAAAAAGTGTACTTCTTTCCTATTTTGGAAGATTAAACTATAACTTCGATAACAGGTATCTTTTTACAGCTACTATGCGAGCCGATTCTTCTTCAAAGTTGAATCCAGATGACAGATGGGGTTATTTCCCTTCTTTCGCACTGGCATGGAATCTTAATAATGAAAATTTCCTAAAAGGCTCTTCAGTTGTAGATCAACTGAAACTGAGAGTTGGATATGGTGAAATTGGTAACGTGAATGGGTTAGGTGATTACAACTTCCTAACAAAATACACAGGAAGTATCTCCGGGGCTAGCTATCAGCTGGGTAACCAGTTCTATCAAACCTACAGACCAGATCCATTAAATGAGGATCTTAGATGGGAAGTTGGAAAGACCTATAATGTTGGTTTAGACTATGGTTTCTTTGATAATCGCGTTTCAGGATCTGT
This sequence comes from uncultured Flavobacteriaceae bacterium, assembly GCA_963779835.1. GTDB lineage: Bacteria > Bacteroidota > Bacteroidia > Flavobacteriales > Flavobacteriaceae > Christiangramia. The sequence goes on along the minus strand of CAVZZT010000013.1, from coordinate 316,043 downwards.
GAACGTTTACCTGAAAAAGACTGAAGACCTTATTAGCTTCGTAACAATAGATCCTTTCACAAACTTTGCGAACGCCATAGATGACAACATCGGAGATATGGAAAACAAAGGGGTTGAATTTGAGGTTAACGTTGTTCCTGTTAGAAATGATGATTTCCAGTGGAGTATTGGCTATAACATTAGTTATAACGAGAACGAGATCACAAATTTACCAGATGAAACTCAGGTAGGTGATATCAACGGAGGTACCGGGAATAAAATTCAGCTTCACAAAGAAGGATATGCTCCTTTTAGCTACTGGGTTTTTAAACAGATTTATGATGAAGACGGAAGACCTGTAGAAGGTGCCTATGTAGACAGAAATGGAGATAACGAGATCAATGACGACGACAAGTATCTTTATAAAGATCCTTATGCAGATATTATAATGGGCTTAAATACCAATCTTAATTATAAGAGCTGGGATCTATCGGTTGTAACGCGAGCCAACATTGGCAACTATGCATACAATAACATGGCTTCCAGTAAATCTCATGAGAACAGAGCTACGGCAAATGCTATTCTAAGAAACCTGCAGTCAGATTATTATAATGCTGGTTTTATAAGCTCAACAGAGACAAACCTGGCCAGTGATTATTATGTTCAGGATGCATCTTTCTTTAAATTAGATAATATCACTTTAGGTTATACATTACCTGAGATTTTTAAGAAAACATCTCTTAGAATTTATGGTTCTGCCCAAAATGTATTGACCGTAACCGATTATGAAGGTCTTGACCCTGAAATAGGTGGAGGAATAGATAACAATTTTTATCCTCGCCCAAGAACTTTCTCAGTTGGTGCAAATCTTAATTTTTAAAAAAATAGTATGAAAATGAATTTTATAAAGAAATTAATCCTGATCGCACCGGCCTTACTCATTGTGAGTTGCCACGCCGATCTAGATCAAGATCCTATAGATCCTGATAGTTTTACAGAAACGAATGTTTTTGCCAATGCTCAGGAAGCTAAAAGTGCTCTTGCCAAGCTATATGCAAGTTTAGCCTTAACCGGCCAGGAAGGACCTGCAGGGCAGCCTGATATTACAGGAATAGACGAGGGAACTTCTCAATATTCTAGAATGTTGTACAGTTTAAATGAATTAACCACAGATAACGCTGTGGTAGGATGGGGTGACCCGGGTCTTCCTAACCTGCATGCGATGGACTGGGGAGCTTCAAATGACTTTACCACAGGAATGTATTACAGGCTTGCACAGGAAGTATCTTTTTGCAACTCCTTTATATCTAATGCGCAAGATTTTGGTGATGATCCTGAAGTTGCTGCATATATAGCCGAAGCCAGATTCCTTAGAGCTTTTGCCTATTATAATCTTGTAGATCTTTACGCAGAAGTTCCATTAATTCAGGAAGTATCTACGGTGACACCAGAGCAGGCGTCAAGAAAAGAGATCTTTGATTTTGTAGAAACTGAGCTTTTAACTATTCAGGACGATCTTAAGGAAAGTGGAGCAAATGAATATGGTCGTGTAGATAAAGTGGCTTCATGGGCACTTCTTTCAAAATTATACCTGAATGCAGATTCATGGATCGGTGAAGACAAGTATTCTGAAGCCGTAGAATTCTCTAAAAAAGCGATCAATTCTACTTATGCTATCAATACTACCGATGCAAACGGTAATGGTTCTGCTTATGATGAATTGTTCCTGGCAGACAATAATAGTAATGGAGCTCAGAAAGAGTTCATCTTTACTATTAATTTCGACGGTAACCAGTCTAAAACTTATGGTGGTACTACTTTCCTGGTACATGCTTCAATTGGAGGATCTATGGAAGCCAGCGATTTTGGAGTTAATGGTGGATGGGAAGGCATAAGAGCTACCAAGGCTTTGGTAAATCAATTTGATTATGCGGTAACCCAAACCGATGATGATGGCAACCCGACAGAATGGGCAGATGAAAGAGCTATGTTCTACACCGATGGACAAAGTTTCGAGATCAATACCATTGCTAACACTTTTACAGATGGGTATGCTGTAACCAAGTTCAAGAATGTAGATTCTGAAGGCAACCAGGGAAGTGATGGAGGCGGAGATTTTGTAGATACAGATCTACCTCTTATTCGTCTTGCTGAAATTTACCTTAACTATGCCGAAGCAGTAGCTAGAGGTGGTGCCGGTGGAGATCTTGCCACTGCTACAGGTTATATCAATGAACTTAGAGAAAGAGCTTTTGGAGATGATTCTGGTAATATTAGCAGTTCAGAGCTTACTTTGAATTTCATCCTGAACGAACGTGCAAGGGAATTATACTGGGAAGGTCAGAGAAGAACAGATCTTATTCGTTACAATTTATTCACTTCCGGAAGCTACTTATGGCCATTTAAAGGTGGTACACGTAGCGGAATGGCTGTAGGTGAATTTAGAAGGTTATTCCCTCTACCAAGCAATCTTATTTCTATCAATCCAAATCTAAAGCAAAACGACGGTTACTAAAATTATATATAAAATGAAAAAATTAAGTTTTTTACTATTCGCATTAATCGGGCTTATCAGCTTGAATTCATGTACTGAAGATGATTCATTCACCTTTGTGGCAAAACCAGATCCTGCAGGTTTGGCTTTTACCAGTGCAACTGCAGATAATTATAACCTTAAAGCCTCTAACGGCGATAATTTAGCTGAAAGATTCGTTTGGAATCCGGTAGATTTTGATGTTCAGACTCCGGTTACCTATCAACTTTTAGGTTCTGCAGATATGAGTTTTGATACAACCGATCCTATTTTCCAGGGAGAAGTTACCAATGCTGGAGTAACTGTAAGCGAGATGATGAGCCTTGCAACAGAAGCTGGTCTTGATAACGATCCTGAAACAGAAGCACCAAATACCGGAACAGTGAATTTCCAGGTTCGTGCATTTGTTGGAGGAGATGGCGGTAACGTTGTAGAGCAATTTTCTGATGTAGTTTCTGTGAATATCACTTTGGTTGAAGCTACTGAAGAAGGTCCTGCAGAATTACCAAAGATCTACGTAACAGGAAGCTTTCCTGAAGCAAGTGGATATGCAGCAAACTGGAGCCCTGAAAACGGAATCCCTCTGGCAGCATCTGCTGAAGGAAAAACCGATTATGAAGGCTTTGTTTATATGAATGTTGACGCACCTCAATATAAATTCCTTCCTACTAACGAAGGTTGGGACGGTAACTATGGTGATGCTGGTGATGCTGATGGTGCTTACACAGAAATCCTGGCTGCTCCTGGTGTAAATGCTGGTACTCCTGAAGGAACTGGCGGATACTTCCTTGTAAAGGCAGATCCAGAAGCGCTTACTTATTCCCTTACTGAAACTAACTGGGGAATTATTGGTAATGCTACTCCAACAGGATGGGATTCTGATACAGATATGACTTACGATGCAGAAAACCAGGTATGGACTTTAACTCTTGACCTTACGGCACAAGAAGCTCCAGACAATGGAATTAAATTCCGTGCTAATGATGCATGGGATCTGAACATCGGGGATTCTGGTGCTGATGGTACTATGGAATTTGGTGGAGAGAATATCGGTGTTCCAGAAGATGGAAACTACACGATTACTTTAGATCTAAGCAATCCAAGAATGTATACTTATACATTGACTAAGAATTAAGAATTAGCATTTTTAAAGGGGCTATTTGTAGATAGCCCCTTTTTTATTTAAAACAATCAATATGAAAAACAAACTACTCGTTTTTTGGTTATTTACATTTGGATTACTTCAAATGACAAATGCTCAGGTTCAGGAGGCTTCCGTAGAAGTAAATCCAGATCCCTTTGGAGAGAATGACAATGTAACCTTAACCTTTTCAGACATTGATCTTAGTAAATGGGGAGTAAGTGATGCCTATTTATGGGCCTGGAGTTATAATAATGCTGGCGTACAACAGGATGCTCCTAATAATGGTAGTTGGGATAGTTCTAATGAAGCTCAAAAGCTTCAGAAGGAAAATGGAAAATTAAGTATCAGTTTTAAAGTCTCTGAGTTTTTTGGTCGTACCGGGATCACCAAAATTGGATTTTTAGTAAAAGCCAAAGATGGTAACGGCGACAAAAAAACTCAGGATTTTGTTCTTGATGTGGGTACTTTCGAGCTAACCCTGAATGATCCCGCTTCTAACTTTACATTATTAGAAGACAGTAATCCTTTAGCAGTTTCAGCAACTTCAAGTATAGACGCTTTATTTGAGCTTTATGTTGACGGCGCTCTGGTAAACTCTACCTCTACTCCTTCTAAGAACTTCAATTATTCATTAGCAATTACCGACTATAGCGAGATAAGTCTGAAAGCTATAGATGGCGACGATACACAATCGGTGATCTTCTATGCTGCACCAGCGGCAAATGTTCCGGAGGTTTCACTTCCGGCCGGATTAAAAGACGGAATCAATTTTAATCCTGCAACGCCAACAAAAGCAACTTTCGTTTTACATGCACCAGATAAAAAAGTGGTTCACTGGATAGGTTCTCTTAATAACTGGGAAATATCTAATGAATATTTAATGAATTATGATCCGGCGAAAGACAGGTTCTGGATAGAAATTGATGGTCTTACTCCTAACAGTGATATTCTATATCAATACAAAGTAGATTATTCCATAGCAATTGCAGATCCTTTTTCTCACTTAATCCTTGATCCATGGAATGATCAATATATCAAATCTGAAACATTCTCAGGAATCCCTTCATATCCTGAAGGAAAAACGACAAATGCGGTAACCTGGTTTCAAAATGATACCAATACCTATAACTGGAATGATACTTCTTTTAAGAAACCAGCTAAGGAAGATCTTGTTATTTATGAATTATTGCTAAGAGATTTTGATGAAGATCATTCTTATAAAGCACTTATAGACCGTCTTGATTATTTAGAAAATCTTGGAATAAACGCGATTGAGCTAATGCCGGTTAACGAATTTGACGGGAATGAAAGCTGGGGTTATAATCCTTCTTTCCATATGGCCACCGATAAATACTATGGGTCTCCTGAAATGCTAAAAACTTTGATAGATGAGGCTCACCAGCGTGGTATTGCAGTAATTGCAGATATCGTATTCAATCATGCAACTGGTCAAAATCCATATTTCAGACTTTATAATGATACTGAAGGAGATACAAATGGAACACCTTCAGCAGATAATCCATTTTTCAACCAATCGGCTAAACATGCATATTCGGTCTTTTATGATTTCAATCATCAGTATGATGGCACCCAGGAATATGTAAAACGTGTGGTTCAGTATTGGATCGACGAGTTCAAATTTGATGGTTTTAGATGGGACCTTACCAAAGGTTTCACTCAAAACTGTTCTGCAAACGATGAAGGCTGTACAGGTTCTTACCAGGCAGATCGCGTTGCTGTAATGAAAAAATATGCCGATTACCAGTGGGCGGTAGATGACGATTCTTATGTGATCTTTGAACATTTAGGAGGAAATAATGAGGAAACTGAATGGGCCAATTATCGCCTTGATGAAGGTAAAGGGATCATGCTTTGGAGTAATTTAACCGGAGCTTATGGTGAAGCAATCATGGGCTATCATGATGGTGGAAAGTCTGATTTTGACTGGGCGTCCTATAAAAATCGTGGATGGGAAGAACCTAGAAACGTGGTTTATATGGAAAGTCATGACGAAGAGAGATTGATGTACAAGGCATTGGAATATGGAAATTCTTCTGGTGATTATTCCGTAAAATCCTTACCAACTGCCCTGGATAGAATGAGTATGGATGCAGCATTTTTCTTCACCATTCCAGGACCAAAAATGATCTGGCAATTTGGAGAACTAGGTTATGATTTCTCTATAGATTACAACGGTAGGATTGGTAATAAACCGATGCGCTGGGATTATTTTCAGGAACCAGATCGTAAAGATCTTTATAAGGACTATTCCAAACTTATTGCTTTGCGAAAGTCTGAACCCATTTTTGATACCGATAACTTTACAATTGATGCAGATGGATCTAATGGCATTAAAACGATTCATTTAACCTATACTGATGCGGTTCATGGCTGAGATCTCTAAAATGCTGATCGTTGGTAATTTTGGAGTTACAGATAGATCTGTACAGGTAGAGTTTCAGAGCTCAGGAGTTTGGTACGATCTTTTTAAAAATAATAAAAAGAAGACGCTCACTGATAAGGTTGCAACTTTAAACCTTGCTCCCGGGGAATGGCACATTTATGCCGATGAGGCTTCAGAGCTTTTTCCAAACGATAATTTCCCGGATGCAGATGAAGACGGAGTTCCGGATTCTGATGATAATTGCCCGAACACTCCTCTAGGAGACACAGTAAATATTGAAGGTTGTACTGTTTTCACTTTACCAGCAGATTCATTTAGCGTAGAGTCGATAGGATCAAGTTGCAACGGACAGGAAAACGGGTCTATAAATGTAAGTTCCGGAATTCCAGATTATACCTATTTAGTGTCAATCAACGGCGAGGAATCGATAGCGCTTAATAGGGAAAATGACTATTCTAATGCTTTTCAGGACTTAGGAACCGGAACCTATGATATTTGCTTTACGGTAGATGGCGAAAGCGATTTTGAAAGATGCTTTACAGCTACTATTAATGAGCCTGATAATCTTTCAACCAGTTCAGTAGTAAGCCAATCCAGAAAACAGGTTACTTTAAACCTGGATGGAGCAGAAAAATATTTTATTAGTCTGAATGAAAAGCTGATCGTGACCGATAAATCTCAGATCACTTTAGATCTGGAAAGCGGTTCTAACCGTATTGAAGTAAATACAGACCTGGACTGCCAGGGAAAATATTTCGAGGAGATATTTGTAAGTGAAGAGGTGGCCTATTATCCAAATCCAACCAAAGGACATCTCCAGGTTTTCGTATCAGGTGAAGATCGGGAAGTGAGTGTAGAGATTTTTGGAGGTACAGGAAATCTATTATCTAAAAGATCTGCCGCAGTACCTTCTAACAGGATCATAGAACTTAACGTAAATCAGAGAAGTTCCGGCTTATATATTGTTCGCCTTAAAGGAGCAACTGTTGATAAAACCTTTAAAGTAATTAAAGAATAAAAGATGAAAAAGTTATTAGGTTTATACATATTAGGATCTTTACTAATCACTTCCTGCGATAGTGAACCTGCTCCAGGATCAAACCCAGACCCTAACGTAGATGCACCCGGGAAGGCAGAATTGAGTCTTCCAGAGAATAATAAAGAATGTGAACAGGGGGAAGTATCTGGCAATTCTGCGGTAGTAGATTTTAGCTGGGAAGCTTCAGCCGAGACAGATTCTTATGATCTTAAAATTACCAATTTAGATAATCAGAGAGTTTCAACAAAAACGGGTTTAAGTTCTACCTCTACTGAAGTGAGTTTAGAAAGAGCACATCCATATTCATGGGAAATTATCTCTAAGAACAGTGGCTCTGTAACTACTAGTTCAAATACGTGGAAATTTTATCTGGCAGGGAACGGAGAATCCAATTTCGCTCCGTTTCCAGCAGATGCTGTCTATCCTTCTTCAGGAGCCACGGTAACACCAGAAGATGGTAAAGTTACTATCGAGTGGGAAAACTCGCAGGATCCTGATGGAGATGCTGTAACTTATACTTTATTCGCAGATAGCGTAGATGGTTTGCAGGAACCACCTGCCGATTGGAAAAACCTGACAGAAACCAGTGTAGAAATTTCAGTTGATGCAAATACGGTTTACTATTGGAGGGTGATCACAAGTGACGGTAACAGCAGCTGCAACAAGTAGTATTTTCACATTTAAAACGTCGAATTAGAGATTACCAGTCATCAGTTAAATTAATATTCTAAAAGTTAAGAGATTGATTAACATTTAATTGTAACCGAAAAAAGTTATCTCGTTAAACGTGAAGATAAATGGGCAATTGGAAATTTTATGAAAAGATTGGCTATAGTTCTAAACAAAAGATTATTTATCTATATTAGCGTCGGTTACAGGTAAAATATCTGAGCTGTTTTAATTGAAATAATGTTACTGTATTGCTAAATATGAGTAACTGAAATATAATCCCTACCTCCTTTTGGAAATGGAGTGGTACCAAAGAAATAAACTGTAAGGTTTTTGCAATTTGGTCTATCAAGGATAAACAATTTTATTTTTGAATTTTCATAGGTGTTAATTCAAAAGAAGGCCCTGCTAAATGCGGGGCCTCTTTTATTTCCCACTACCACTACATTCCCCTATTATTTACAATTTTCAGTAATGATTTTCGGAGTTTTCGTTTGGAATTCTAATCCTATTCCATCAGTAAAGTCTAAACACAAATATTCAAGCGAGAGATTTATTATTTTCATTATTTGTCAACTTTTCATTGTTAGTAAATTTTTAATTAATTAATAATCAGGTAATTAACAGTTTTTCCTTGATAACTTTTTCTAAAGGAATTGTTAATTGTCTCAAATGTTTGTGTAGTTTTATACCACTCGAATAACGAAATTCTAACCTAAAAATCTCATTTATATGCCTGTACAAGAAAAACCAGTCGTTCCACAAACATATACCCAGGATCAGGCTTATGAAGCATCTCTAAAATATTTCAAGGGAGATGACCTGGCTGCAAGGGTTTGGGTAAACAAATATGCCCTGAAAGATTCCGAAGGAAATATCTACGAACTTACCCCAGACGATATGCACAGGCGTATCGCAAAAGAAATTGCGAGGGTTGAAAAGAAATATCCTAACCCAATGAGTGAGGATGAAGTTTTTGACCTTATTAAGAACTTTAAATATATCGTACCTCAGGGAAGTCCGATGGCTGGAATTGGAAATCCATACCAGGTTGGATCTCTTTCTAACTGCTTCGTGATTGGAAACGATGGCGTTTCAGATTCTTATGGTGGGATTATGAAAATAGACCAGGAGCAGGTACAGTTGATGAAACGACGTGGTGGTGTTGGTCATGATCTTTCTCACATACGTCCAAAAGGATCGGCCGTAAAGAATTCTGCTTTAACTTCTACCGGGATTGTTCCATTTATGGAACGTTACTCCAATTCAACCAGGGAAGTTGCCCAGGATGGCCGTCGTGGAGCACTTATGCTTTCGGTGTCTATCAATCATCCGGATGCAGAAGATTTTATCGATGCTAAAATGGAACAGGGCAAGGTTACAGGCGCCAATGTTTCAGTTAGGATCGATGATGAGTTTATGAAAGCTGTAAAAAAGAACGGAAATTATACTCAGAGATATCCTGTTTTCAGCAAAGAGCCAAAATTTTCTAAAGATATCGAGGCTGAAAAGCTTTGGAAGAAGATCGTTCATAATGCATGGAAATCTGCCGAGCCGGGAATTCTTTTCTGGGATACCGTAATTAATGAGTCGGTTCCAGATTGTTATGCCGATCTTGGTTACAAAACGGTTTCTACAAATCCATGTGGTGAGATCCCATTATGTCCTTATGATTCCTGTCGTTTACTGGCCATCAACTTATTTTCTTACGTAGAAGAGCCGTTTACAGATAAGGCACATTTCAACTATGAGCTTTTCAAAAAACATATTGGAGCTGCTCAAAGAATTATGGATGATATCATTGATCTTGAACTTGAGAAGATCGATAATATTCTTGCTAAAATAGATGCCGACCCTGAAAATGAAGAAATAAAAGCAGTTGAGAAGAATCTTTGGCTGAATATCCGCAAGAAAGCTTACGAAGGAAGAAGAACCGGAATTGGCATAACTGCTGAAGGTGACATGCTTGCCGGACTGGGTATTAGATACGGTAGTAAGGAAGGAATTGATTTTTCAGTAGATATTCACAAGAACATTGCACTTGCGGCATACCGTGCTTCGGTAGATACGGCTAAAGAAAGAGGAGCGTTCTCCATTTTCGATTCTGAAAGAGAAAAAGATAATCCATTCATATTAAGATTGAAAGATGCTGATGAAAAGCTCTATTATGATATGTTGGAATATGGAAGAAGAAATATTGCGCTTCTAACGATTGCTCCAACTGGAACTACAAGTTTAATGACACAAACAACTTCCGGAATTGAGCCAGTATTCCTACCGGTTTATAAAAGAAGAAGAAAAGTAAATCCAAACGATAAAGACGCCAGAGTAGACTTCGTAGATGAAGTTGGTGATTCATGGGAAGAGTATGTGGTTTTCCACCACCGCTTTAAAGAGTGGATGAGAGCCAAAGGTCATGATATCGATAAGAACTACTCTCAGGAAGAACTTGATAAATTAGTTAAATTATCTCCTTATTACCAGGCAACTTCTAACGATGTGGACTGGTTAAGCAAAGTGAAAATGCAGGGGGCCGTTCAAAAATGGATAGATCATTCTATAAGTGTAACCATCAACCTTCCGAATGATGTAGATGAGGAACTAGTTGGAAAATTATATATGGAAGCCTGGGAAGCAGGATGTAAAGGGGTGACTGTTTACCGTGATGGATCACGTTCAGGAGTTCTTATTTCTAATGAAGAGAAAAAGGATGAAGAATCTGAAACTACAGCTGGTAATTTTCCTCTAAAAAGACCGGAAACACTTACTGCTGATGTGGTTCGTTTCCAGAATAACAAAGACAAATGGATCGCATTTATTGGTCTTGTGGATGGGCGTCCATATGAGATCTTTACAGGATTTGCTGATGATGAGGAAGGAATTCTAATTCCTCGTTGGGTAAATGAAGGTCTAATTATCAAGAATAGAAACGAAGACGGATCTTCGCGCTATGATTTCCAATACGAAAACAAACGAGGATACAAGACAACTATTGAAGGACTTTCACACAAATTCAACCCAGAATTCTGGAACTACGCCAAACTGATCTCCAGTACGCTGCGTCACGGAATGTCTATTGATAATGTGGTTGACCTTATTAACAGCCTGCAATTAAACAGTGAATCTATTAACACCTGGAAAAATGGTGTGGTTAGAGCTCTTAAGCGTTATATCGCTGATGGAACTGTTGCCAGGAAAGAAAAATGTACGAACTGTAACTCCTCAAATCTGATATACCAGGAAGGTTGCTTAACCTGTAAGGACTGTGGTTCCTCAAAATGTGGTTAAATTTCTGTTATAACTGCAAAAAAAAGGGTCTCGTTAATTAGCGGGACCTTTTTTGTTATGATAAATGCTGAAATCGGTTTGGTTTTTCCCATGCATTAGATCTATGCAATTAAAGACCCTGAAATAAATTCAGGGTGACGGTGTTGCTTTTATCGTCATGCTGAACTTGTTTCAGCATCTTATTACCAGTTAAAGTCTGAATGATAAGGTCTTATTTGTACCTTAAACAATGTTCCGGGATTCTGGTAATTTATTTTAAAAAAACTTTTAGCAAGGTGAAAAATATTTTGCTAATTGATAATTGCATTATTCAAGTCTCACTTCTCTTATACCTATAGAATGAGCTTTCTGAAGATTATCTTTCTTGATACCCGGGCCAATAGAAAACTGAATCGCTTCAACCTCATCAAGTTTTAGTTCACCTTTATAGGAATGATCAAAATAATAAGGCAGAAATCCGGGATAAGGACGTGGAAGTGTTACTGTTTTCACCGGTTTTAGATCGTGCAATTCAATCTCAATATCCTGAACTTCTTTCGTTAATTGAATCGTCTTTCCAAAAGAAGCCCCATTATTCATAACAAAAGCGACCTGTATTTTCTCAGGCTGATCTCCAATAGTGATCGACCGGTAAATGACCAGTTTATTTCTTCCCGATAAATCCCTGTTCCATTATTTTCTTCTGAAAATTATATCTGAAAGAATAATCATAGATAGGTTTTGCATTCGGGTTCTCTATATCTGGTTTAAACAAACTATCAATTCTTACCTGGAATTCTGCTTCATTTTCGTTTATCGGAACAAGTTTATTTTTTGGTGACCAGCCAATCACCATATTCTCTGAATCGGTTGATGCATTGAAAAGTGAAATTGGAGCATCCTTCTTCAGAATTCTTGTTTCATAGGCATCATCTGAATAAAAATCCCAGTCTGATGGGCTCCCCTCTACCCCACCCGGGAAAGTTGTAGTATCCTTATCTGTGGAAACAATGACCCGGTAATTTAAAAATCCATTTTTCAACAATTGCTGCGGAACCTTTGCAGAAAAATCATAGTTATTCTTCGCTTTTAACTCCACTGAATCATAGATATTCTCATTTTGAAACCAGGCTTCTACTTTTTCAATCTTATTGTTTGAAACTACAGTTGCTGCAATATTGAGATCACTTTCAGCCGCTGCAACCTTGGTTGCTTCGTGTACCAGGTAGGTTTTATCTACTGTACTTTCTTTTGCTTCAAAGGCCTTAAGATCAAAGTTCCAGGTACTATCATAATCAGCAAGATCAAATTGCTTAGCAGCCGACTTTAATAAATAAGTTCCCGGTGATACTTTAAATGAATTACCATCGGCAGTCATTGCAGAAGAATTTCCTTCATTAAGCCCAGAAATTTCAAAATTTTCACCAAGTTCCTTTAAATTGAGTTCCATTTTATTCTCTGTCCAGCTAATTACTGAAACTGTCTTTTCAAGACTGTTGCTACCAAATGGATTCTTGATGAGAATTGGATCTGGCATAACTTCCAGGCGCCAAACTCCATCTTCAAGCTTATCCAGGAAATAAGCACCTTTCCCTTCATATTTTACAACTTCAGAATTTCCATGTCCCGCAATTTTATTCAATTCAGAAATATCCTTTGGTTTTAAAGCATTGGAATTTGTATAAATAAAAGACTCCCCGGAATTATATGTGGCTACGTCTCCTTTATAACTGATGTTAAAGTCACCAAATTCCAGGTTTTCAGGATAAGTTCCCAGATCTTTCCTCATTGGCACTTCATGGAAAATTTCAGAAGCGATCATTAAAGCCAGAGCCTTATGCGGAGTATAATTCAAATTCATATAATGCGTATTATACTCGGTATTGGCATAAGCCAGGAAGGTAGGGTCATAGGCGAAATGGGTCGCGATCTGGATTCCGGCTTCTCTAAAACTTCTGGCCATCGCGGGATACATATACGATTTATTCACATCTGCCGCATCAAACTCATAGACCAGTTTCGCTTTATTATTTTTCTCAATAATATCCTCAAACGGAATATTATAATCATTCACATTAGGCAGTAGATTTCCTTCCAGTTCCTTCTGAAAACCAAGTCCCGTTGGATACCATTGAAAAGTTCCGCCATCTATATTAGAAGTAAAATAAGTATCTGCGAGCTGTATACTGTGGCTTACATTATAGAAAATAGGTTTCTTAGTTTCGGTCTTGTGCATAGCCGCAACCATTTTATTGATAAAATTCTTCACCTCTTCAGGTGTTCCCCTGTGGTGTGGTTCATTACTCACCTCAAAAGCGATTAGGTTGGGCTCATCCTTATAAGCAACTCCGGTATAAGGATTCACATGATTCAGAAACTGTTCTAAATAATTTTGCTGGGCTTTAATAGCTTCAGGATCGGTCAAACTTTTCTCCTTACCATATTTGTTAGAAAACCCGGGAGTATCCTCATCAGGTTCCGGCCAGCCATTTCCCCAATATGCAATAGGAGTTATCACAAAATTGATATCTCGTTTCTTTAATTCATTCAGCAAATAATCGAAAGCATCCAAATGTTCATTTTCAAGGAAGATTTCCTTCTTCATCACTTATCTCTGTATCCCAGACATGTAGTCGGTACAGGTCAAAGTTCAACCTTGAAAAATGATAAATATCCTTGTCCATTTCAGCCTTGATATCCAGACCTTTCTTTTTTGCAGAACGAAATACATGAGCAAAAGGAGCAGAATAGTTAACACCAAAACCATGAACTTCCTCATTATTTTCACCCCATCGCATAACTCCCGTCTTCATCAACATAGACATCATTCCTGGAGTTTGTCTGTGCAATCATGCCTGAATTCAGAAAGAAAAAGGCAATAAGCAATAGGCTAAAATTTACTTTTAGGTTCATATTTTTCAAAGTGACTTTTTATTTATATATCGCAGATCCTGATCCCTTCTCTAAGTGCAGAAAGCTTATCATCATAAGTTGGTATGAATTCCTGGGCGACGTATCCATCAAATCCTGTTTCAGAAATTGCTTCCATGATAGCGGGATAGTTGAGTTCCTGGGAGTCATTTATTTCATGTCTTCCCGGAACACCACCGGTATGGTAATGAGTAAGGTATTCGTGATTTTCTCTAATAGTTCTTATCACATCTCCTTCCATGATCTGCATATGGTAGATGTCATACAGGAGTTTAAAATTAGGCTGATCAAGTCTCTTAGCTAGTTTAACGCCCCATTCTGTATGGTCGCACATATAATCTTTATGATCTACCTTGCTATTTAGTAGCTCCATCACCAGGTTCACATTAAGTTCCTGTGCATATTCTAAAAGTGGCGTCAGGCCTTTTATACAATTGATAATTCCGGTTTCATCATCCATCCCATTTCGGTTTCCGGAAAAGCAGATCACATTTTTGATCCTATGTTCCGCGGCTTTTTTTATCAGGCCTTTATATTTTTCATGAAGTTGCCCGTGATTCTTAAGATCGTTAAAGCCTTCAGGAATACTGGCAAAATCATCTGTAGCCATTGAACAAACCAGACCTTCCTTTTCCACGATATCCCATTCGGAAGGTCTTAAAAGATCAATACCTTTTAATCCCATTTCTGAACAGGCCTTTGCAAACTCCTGAAGCGGAATATCCTGATAACACCATCTACAAACCGAATGCTTAATTTTTCCTGAACTCAAGGAATTACATGTAAAATCCTTTGCCGGTTTTAGGTTTGAAGCCATAATGCCCGAAACTCCGGTGAAACTTAGTAACCCGGCACCAAGACCAAGGTTTTTTAGTAATTTTCGTCTGTTGATCTTATCACCCATAGAGTATATTTTTCTAAAATTAACAATAAATGTAAATATTACGGTTATTAATCAGAAAAAATATTCCTAAAGCCGGATCAGGCGATCTCAAAGTTATAGCCCGATTTTAATAATTTCTGATAATTCTCGTAATTGAATTTATAAAGGAACGCTCCTCTCTTACTTGTAGTTTTATCTTTTTCATCCAGCTTTTCCAGAACATTCAGGGATAAAACCTTCTTTCTGAAATTCCTGGCGTCCAGCTCCCGCTGATAAATAGCTTCGTATAAGCTTTGTAGTTGCGGAATCGTAAATTTTTCAGGTAGGAGTTCGAAACCTATAGGTTTGTATCGGGCATTTTGCTTTAGCTGCATTAATGCGTCATGAACCATTTCATTATGATCCAGTATCAGTAATGGCAAATGATCTATTTCATACCAGCGTGCCCCGTGCTCTTCAACCAGTTTTTCATCATATTCATCAATCCTGATAAGCGCATATTGTGCTACCGAAATGCAACGATACCCGGGATCTCGATCCTTCTTCCCGTAAGTTCTAAGCTGTTGCATAAAAACATCTTCCAGCCCGGTAGCCTCTGTTAAAACCCTCTGCCCTGCCACTTCCAGGTCTTCATCCAGGCGAACAAAACTTCCTATTAATGACCATTCTCCCTGCAACGGTTCCACCCTTCTTTTAAAAACCAAAAGTTTTAAGTTTCCTTCATGGAAACCGAATATAATACAGTCTGTCGCCACATACATTTTTTCCTTGACCTGATAAAGGTCTTTGGTGTCTTGAATCATTCCGGGTTGAAATTTTTATAAAGATAGATATTCTAAAAATTTGTTCAAATTAAAATGAATGTACTTTATACATTTATTATCTTTGGATTACATAATAAAATTGCAAGTCTTGACGAATATCAGATCTTTTTCATCGAAGCCAACCGTCTTTGAAAATAACAATTATGAAATCACGGTAGCATCACCGGGACGTATTAACCTTATAGGTGAACATACTGACTATAATGAGGGTTTTGTGATGCCTACTGCTATCGACAAAAAGATCATCTTAAAATTTCAAAAAAATAATACCGAGAATTTCTGCCGACTCTACAGTGAAACTTTTAATACAGGGTTTGAATTTCATCTGGATAAAGAACTTGAGAAAGGTTCCGGATGGGAAAACTATATTTTAGGGGTGGTTAAGGAACTTCAGGATCAAGGTGCTAATCTTGAAGGTTTTAATTGTCTCATAGAAAGCAAATTACCGGTGGGTGCAGGTATCAGCTCCTCTGCCGCTTTAGAATGTGGTATTGCCAGTGGTTTAAACCAACTATTTGACCTGGGATTAACTGAATTGGAAATAGTAAAATTATCTCAAAAAGCAGAAAATGATTTCGTAGGTTCTAATTGTGGTATTATGGATCAATTCTCTTCGGTAATGAGTAAAGAGGGGCACATTATTCTTTTGGACTGCCGCAGCCTGGAAGCAGAATTTATTCCGGCCGATTTTAAAAACTGTAAGTTATTGCTTCTGAATACCAATGTTTCTCATAACCTGGCCGATAGTGATTATAATTCCAGAAGGGAAGAATGTGAAGCCGCGGTTAAATTAATTCAAAAAACAAAGCCTGAAGTAAGATCGCTTAGAGACCTGGATTTTGAGATCCTGGATAAGTTTAAAGAACAACTTACCGGCAAAATGTATGCTAGATGCTTATACGTTTTAAAGGAGAATGAGCGTGTATTGGAAGCTGCGAATACACTGAAGTCTGGGGAACTTAAAAGCTTCGGAAAACTAATGTATGCTTCTCATGAAGGCCTTCAGCACAATTACGAGGTAAGCTGTAAAGAACTGGATTTCCTCGTAGACTATTCAAGAGAAAAAGAATTCATTTACGGTTCTCGCATGATGGGCGGCGGATTTGGTGGATGCACCATAAACCTCATTGAGGAAGATAAGATCGATTCATATATAGAAGAAGTGTCTTCTGCTTATTATAAAAAGTTCAATATAAAATTAGATGCGATAAGCGTACTTCCTGGAGAAGGCACACAAATCTCAATACAATAATGTTATGAATACAGAATTAAATAAAACTCCACATAGAAGATATAACATTTTAACCGGTGAATGGATCCTGGTTTCACCTCATAGGACAAAAAGACCCTGGCAGGGCAAAACCGAGGAAAGTAGATCTATAAAAAAAGCAACTTACGATGCCTCATGTTATCTATGCCCCGGCAATACACGTGCAAGCGGTGATACAAACCCCGATTACAAGGAGCCTTATTCATTTGTGAACGATTTCTCTTCATTACTCCCAGATTCACCTGAGATCGACTTTCAGGATGGTTTATTAAAGGCTGAAAGTGAGCAAGGAATTTGTAAGGTCGTTTGTTTTTCACCCGATCATTCGCTAACGCTTCCCCTTATGGAGGTTGAAGATATTGCTGAAGTAATCAAAATGTGGAAAAAGGAATATCTGGAATTAGGTTCTGGTGAAAACATCAATTATGTGCAGATATTTGAGAATAAAGGAGCGATTATGGGCTGTAGTAATCCACATCCACACGGGCAGATATGGTCTCAATCATCTATTCCTACCGAAGTGCTTAAAAAATCAGCGAAATTCAAGGAATACTGGAGTAAAAACGAGCGTAGTCTTTTATCAGATTACCTAAAACAGGAATTGGAAGCAGGTGAAAGGATCCTGGATGAAAATGAGCATTTTGTAGCGCTTATCCCGTACTGGGCGGTCTGGCCATTCGAAGCGATGATCATCCCGAAAAGGCATCTTCAGCATATTGGGCAGTTAAATGAAGCCGAAGAGAAAGCATATGCTGAAATTATAAAGAAGCTAACGATCAAATACGATAATCTTTTCGAGACCTCCTTCCCCTACTCTTCAGGAATTCATCAGGCTCCGACCGATGGGAAAGAATATCCGGAATGGCATTTTCATATGAGCTTTTATCCTCCTCTGCTTCGTTCAGCAAGCGTGAAAAAATTTATGGTGGGATATGAAATGTTCGCCGGGCCTCAAAGGGATATCACTGCCGAGCAGGCTGCCAAAAGATTGAACGAATTACCTGAAAAACACTATTCAGAAAGTCTTTCAGAATAATGCGATAAAACAACTATTCGTAAATAAAAAAATCCGCCATTCCAGATGAGCGGATTTTTTATATAATTAAATTTTAAGATTACCTATTGTGCGAAATAAACATATACAAAGATCACCATAGCACAGATCGCGATTCCAACCGGAAGCACATATTTCCATGGGCTAATATCAACCTGCTTGGTATGTTCAAGGACATAGTTTTCTTTTCTGGGTTTCAGTCTTCCAATAATATACATGATGGCTACATTCATTACGAAAAGGATAGCCATAACGTGAAGGTAATGAGGTAA
The DNA here is from genome assembly GCA_963779835.1 of uncultured Flavobacteriaceae bacterium. Taxonomy (GTDB): domain Bacteria; phylum Bacteroidota; class Bacteroidia; order Flavobacteriales; family Flavobacteriaceae; genus Christiangramia. Next base: position 297,774 of record CAVZZT010000013.1, on the reverse strand, counting down.
AGCGTCCTCACCTACTACGAAATATTTTAATCCTAAATAAACAAGATAAAGACCAACACCACTAAAAAGTGCAACTTTTGCGGCGATCGCCGGAATTTTTTTCGAAAGGTAACCAACAACTACGATGGTAAGAATTGGAATACTGTAGGCTCCATTAACTTCCTGCAGATACCCGAAAAGTCCTTGTGGTGCGTTCGCGATAAGCGGTGCAATGAACATTGAAGCGATAGCGATAAAAATCCCGAACGTTTTACCCTTTTTAACCACTTCCCTTTCAGAAGCATCAGGGTTAAAATGATGTTTATAGATATCGATTCCAAAAAGAGTTACCGAAGAGTTTAGTGCCGAATTAAATGAACTCAAAATCGCACCGAAAAGAACTGCGGCAAAGAATCCAACAAGAACCGGAGGAAGAACTTCATTCACTAAGGCCGGGTACGCCTGATCTGCATTATCAAGATTTCCCTGGAACAAATGCCATGCAATAATACCAGGAAGCACTACGATAATTGGCCCTAAAATTTTAATAAAGGCGGCAAGCATGAGACCTTTTTGACCTTCTTTAAGGTTCTTGGCTGCTAACGCTCTTTGAATAATTGCCTGGTTGGTTCCCCAATAGAACAATTGTACCAGCATCATTCCAGTAAATATTGTTGAAAATGGAACCGATGCATCGGGCCCACCTATAGAATCAAATTTTCCAGGATTGGCATCAACAAGCGTGGTTAATCCACTCATAATATCTCCATCCCCAATAGCCAGCAATCCAAAAACAGGGATCATTAAACCACCAATCAGAAGTCCAATTGCATTAATGGTATCTGAAACCGCCACAGCTTTTAATCCCCCAAAAATTGCATAGATAGAACCTACAATCCCGATACCCCACACGCAGATCCATAAGGCAGCTGTATCGCTAACCCCTAGCATTCCGGGCACATCGAACATGGTGCTGATCGCTAAACTTCCTGAATACAATACGATAGGAAGAAAAATGATCATATATCCCGAAAGGAATAATCCTGAAACTATAGATTTTGTAGTTCTGTCAAAACGGTTTTGAAGAAACTGAGGAACGGTAGTTAAACCTCCCTTTAGATATCTGGGGAGTAAAAACAAAGCGGTAACCACTATGGCCAGTGCCGCCAGCGTTTCCCAGGCCATAACCAGAATTCCTTCGCTATAGGCCTGCCCGTTAAGTCCCACAATCTGTTCCGTAGAAAGATTGGTAAGTAAAACAGAGCCCGCAATAACTCCGGCCGTTAAACTTCTACCTCCAAGAAAATAACCATCGCTGGTTGTTTCGTCGGTAGATCTGGTTGCAAAATAAGCGATGATAGCTACCAGGGCCGTAAACCCTACAAAGGATAGAATTCCAATCATAATGTTTTCTTAAATTTTCGGTTAAATATAGAATTATTATTTTACAGAAAAGGCAAAAGTGATATTGTTTTCATAGAATTCCCCAGTCTTTAACAGGCTTGAGGGAAAATTTCTAAAATTTGGAGCATCAGGATAATTTTGAGCTTCCAAAGCTATCGCCGGAAATTTTCCATCTATTTCACTCAAATATTTAAATGATTCCGGTAATTTTTCAGGAGAGTAGATCACCAAAACAGGCTGATTGCTCATAACTTTCATCTTAATGCCGCTTAAAGGTGAAAAAAGTTGTGCCTGAACTTCGCTTTCCATAACGTCTGTAACATATACATCATCAAGCTCTCGATTCCCAAGAAGTTTGTTTTCTCTGTAATCTTTAGGATTCTTTTTCAATTTAGTCAGATTGCCAGTTGGAAGATTATTTTCCGAAAGTTCAAGGATCTTGGAGGCATTCACTTGCATAAAGTGGTCGCTAACGCTCCCTCCACCATTCAAATTAAAATAGGAATGATTGGTAATATTCACGATCGTGTCCTTATCGGTTTTTGCTGAATAAGATATTTTAATCTGGTCATCTTCCGTAAGGATATATTCTGCAGTTACAGAAAGCCTTCCGGGATATCCTTCCTCCAGATTTTCACTGATATATGATAGTTTCACTGAAGGATTCTCCCCTTCCGTTACTTTTTCCACCTCCCATAATTTATACTGAAATCCAGATTCACCTCCATGTAAATGAACGCCTTCCGATTGCTCACTCAGCTCATATTCTTCTTCACCAATAGAAAATCTGCCATTAGCGATACGTCCTGCAAATCTACCAACAGTTGCGCCAAAGCACTTATTCTCATCACGATAAGCCTGAGTTAAATAATCTTCAGCCGCTCTTGGTCCAACCACCAGATCTATAAGATCATCTTGTTTGTTCCGCATCTTAAAACTAAAAATGGCCGCACCGTAGTTTAGTATCTGTAATCGACTTTTATTTGAATTAACAAGTTCTATGACCTTTAGATCAGATTTTTGGATCTCGCTCAAGTTTATTTATTTTTTGATTTAACCCAGGAGTCTACTCTGGATTCTAAAACTGTAAGTGGTAAAGCTCCATCTGTAAGTACTACATCATGGAATTCTTTAATATCGAAATTATCTCCTAATTGTTCCTTAGCCTTTTCTCTAAGGTCCAGGATCTTATTCATTCCTATCTTATAGGCTGTTGCCTGTCCCGGCATCACGATATGCCTTTCAACCATTTTCACACAGGCGCTTTCAGCAGCAGGAGTATTTTCTTTATAATAATCTATTCCTTCCTGTCTGGTCCATTTTTTAGCGTGAATCCCGGTATCAACAACCAATCTGCAGGATCTCCATAATTCCATGGCCAGTCTTCCAAAGTCGGAATAAGGATCTTTATAGAATCCTATTTCCTTTGGAATATACTCGCTGTACAATCCCCAGCCTTCTACGTAAGCGGTAAAAAAACTGAATTTTCTGAATTCAGGAATACTATCCAGTTCCTGGGCGATCGCAATTTGCATGTGATGTCCTGGAATGCCTTCGTGATATGCCAGCGCCTCCATTTCATATTTAGGCATGGCTTCCATATCATATAAATTGGCGTAATAAGTCCCCGGTCTTGAACCATCAATAGCAGGCTGCTGATAAAAGGCTTTTCCGGCACTTTTTTCACGGAAAGGCTCTACAGCTTTAACTACAATATCAGCTTCGGGCAGGGTATTAAAAAGCTCCGGAAGCTTCGCCTTCATCGAATTGATAATATCCTTAGCCTTTTTTAGATAAGCAGCTTTTCCTTCCTCAGTATTCTCATAGTAAAATTGCTTATCGGTCTTCATAAACCGAAAGAAATCATCCAGCGATCCTTCAAAACCAACCTGTTCCATGATCTTTTCCATCTCGCCATGAATTCTGGCAACTTCACTCAATCCAATTTCATGAATCTCTTCAGCCGTAAGGTTAGTGGTCGTTACTCGTTGTAAAGCTATCTTATAGAACTCCTCACCTTTCGGGAATTTCCATACTCCGGCTTCGTTCGTTGCTCTTTTCTGCTGATTCTCGAGAAATTCTATCAAACTTTTATAAGCAGGCTGAACGTGATCTACCAAAGCTGTTTCAGCTTCATTGATCAGGCCTGTTTTTTGTTCTTCTGAAATGTCAAGCTTTTCGATCTTGGAATTAAAATCTTCCATCAAAGTACTTGCTTCGGCAGAATTCGTAAAGGGCTTCCCTTTTATAATATTTCTGGAGGCATCTAAAGTCCTGTCAAAAACGAATTTTGGCGGAATAATTCCGTTCTGTTCTCTTAATTTCAGTTGTTCTATAATATCGTTCATCACTTTTTCCAGACCAACAAGTCTAGAAATATAAGCCCGGGCATCAGGAATAGAATCTATTCGATGCATATTTATTAAAAAAGCAGGAAGTTCGGCATGCAGTCCATGCATTTGCTCTACCGGATAATCATAAAATCTGAAATCATAATCGTCGATTTCGTTCTTCACCTGCCGGCGGTAAAGCTCATAACTTAGTTTAGTTTCTTCATTAAGAGCAGCCGTATCCACTTTATCAAGGTAATCCAGACGCTTTTTTGCCTGTTCAAGATCTTCCGCATACTTGGCGCTTGAAAAATCATCCCATTTCCCATAGTTGGTTTTCATTCCCCTTTGAGTCTGGGTCATTGGAGATTCTTCTATCTCCTTCTGAAACTCTTTTTCAAAATATTGATTAAGCTCGGCGGATGCTTTTTCCATTTCTGATAAAGAAAAGTTTTCATCTTTTTTCTCTTCACCACAGGAAATAAACATGGCGCTTAAAAGGAATAATATTATGCTACTCTTAATTCTCATAGTTCTATTCTTCTAATACAGAAAACTTAATGGCCGAATCCCCATAAACGGTGTGCGTTTGCTTTTTAAAATCTGATTCTTCAGCCTTAAAAATATTGTCCACATATGTCTGCGGATTCAGGTCTATCAAAGGAAACCATGTGCTCTGAATCTGGATCTGGACTTTATGACCTTTTTTGAAGGTATGATTAATTCCCTGCAAGGTTAGATTCACATCTGTTTTTTTATTTGCTGTCAACGGCTCAGGATTTTCAAAACTATTTCTGAAACGGCTGCGCATGACCTCACTTCTCACCATCATATGATAATTGCTCATTTTAAGGTGTGACATGGTTTCTTCGTAATTTTGAGCATCTGGCGGGTAAACGTCGATAAGCTTTACCACCCAGTCGGCTGCGGTACCGGTGGTAGCCACCTTAAGCATCGCTTCGATCTCACCAACCAGTTTCATGTCGTCTTCAAGCACATCGGTTTCAAAAACCAATACATCCGGTCTTCTTGCCGCGAATCGTTGATCCCCACTCATGTATTCTCTCGGAGTGAAAACTACTTTTATTTCGTCGTTATAGGAAATCGGTTTTTCTGGATCGCTAACGAATTCCTCTTTATTTTCAGATGGACTACCGGTCAATTCCTGATCGTCTCCTAAATAATACGTTTTTTCGGAAGTATTCTTCGGAGGCCATTGCTCATAATCATTCCATTCTCTGGCTCCAGTATCATAAATATGAGCTTCCGGAAGCCTGAGCATATCTTTGGTCTTCTTTTTTAGAAAATGATTGAAGAATTCAGTTTCATAATCACGCTGAAAATGAGTGTTTATACTATCTCCAAAATAGACATTCCCAACAGATTGCCTTCCGTTCTCTCTTGCCCAGTCTCCATGGCTCCAAGGGCCGTATACGAGGATATTGTAGTTATCACTATTCTTTTCTATGCTTTCGTAAATATGGAAAGGGCCGTAAAGGTCTTCAGCATCAAACAAACCTCCAACGATCATCACAGCCGGCTTGATATCTTTCATATACTGAGTAATTCCACGCGACTGCCAGAACTCATCATAATTAGGATGCTCCTTTAGTTGTTGCCAGAACTCATTATCTTTTTTGTAAAAAGTGTCAAGTTTGGTAAGTGGTTCATTTCTCAGGAAGAAATCGTATTGATCTTCAGTCCCAATTTTAGGAAAACTATACCAGGAAGAATCTGTTGGTTTTTCATGTTGATAACCAAACAAAGCAGTTGCTCTCCAGTAACTTAAAAGATATGCTCCGTTATGATGAAAATCATCAAAAAAGAAATCGCTAATACTAGCCTGTGGTGATGCTGCTTTTAATGCCGGGTGACCACTTAGCAAAGAATAGGTTGCATAGAATCCAGGATAAGAAATTCCCCAGGTCCCTACCTTTCCGTTATTATTTTCAACATTATTGACCAGCCATTCTATGGTATCATAGGTATCACTGGCTTCATCTACCTGCTTTCCTTTTTTATTCGGAATATAGGCGCGCATATTATCATATTTCCCTTCACTCATCCATCTACCGCGAACGTCCTGGTACACGATGATATTCCTTTCTTTCATCAGGATCTCATTAGGACCAATTTTTGACCTAAATTGATCTTCTCCATAAGGCCTGGAACTATAAGGAGTTCTTTGCATCAGGATTGGATAGTCCTGAGAAGTATCTTTTGGAGAGTAAATGGTCGTATGAAGTTTTATTCCATCCCTCATAGGGATGTCCACTTCCATTTTGCTATAGTTTGCTTTTACATCATAATCAGTTTCAGACTGAGCTAAAACCGGGTGCAATACAAACAAAAAAAGTATTGTAAACAGGGGGTTTCTGAAGATTTTCATCAATAAGATTTTATTTAAAGTTCCTAAAGATAGAAATAAGGTCTTTAAACCTAAAAGAAAATTCGCCTTAAAGCTTAATTCTTCAGTATTCTAAATCTAAAGCAACTATAGATTAAATGCCACTCTTAGCAGAATTACAGAAATAGAGTAAAGAGATGCTGAAACAAGTTCAGCATGACGAAATTTTAACGATCGTAACCTTAAACTGGTTTCAGTGTCAATAAATACTATAAATTACGTGATACAAATCTTCAGGAGCCTGGAATCTGACTTATCCACTGCGAAGCGATTATCTGCCCGGTGATTAATGATCCAGACTATTTCTTCACCGGAACACAGGATCCATGTATGCTCTTTTTCCGGCAAAGAAAACTTCTCATCTTTAAAAAAATCACTCAGCTTTTTTTTGCCGTTCATCCCGAAAGGATAGAAGAAGTCGCCTTTTTTCCATTTTCTTATCACTAACGGAAATTTAAGTTTTCGTTCCGGCACATAAATGCAACTTTGAGATGTTTGTCCCATTTTATCAACCTCACTAATATGAAAAGTTCCCATTCCCGGGATCATAACCAGGTCTTCTTCCTTATCGAGATTATACTCTTTGTTCCCTGTTTTTTCATGGTGTCCCGTCAACAATAATTTCTTCCGGTCTTTGATAAGACGATGGGAATCTGAAAGTACCATTTTTCCGGATTGAGCATCCAAAAGATCATAAACATCATTCCACTCGGTAAAGCCGAATGATTTCAATAACTGATACAGGATCTGTTTTTGATTGGGAACTTTTTTTAAGAACTCAATATCAATAGAATATCCAAATTTGTCCCTTTGAACAAGTTTTGGATATAGCAAACTTATATAATCTTCTACCAGGTCCAGGCTCTCCCGAAGATGCTCCTGAGTTTTAGAAAAACCATCCAGCAGCTGCGGGTTGATCTCTTCCATCACGGGTACTATCTGATGCCTGATCTTATTCCTCATATATTTATCTGATGCATTGCTGCTGTCTTCTCTCCACTTATAGTTCTTCTTCCTGGCGAAATTTTCAATTTCAGCTCGAGTAAATGGAAGAAGTGGCCTTACGACCTCCTTCTTCTCCTTTTTGATTCCGGTTAAGCCTTCAGGACCGGTTCCGCGGATAAGATTTATAAGAAATGTTTCAAGATTGTCGTTGGCGTGATGGGCGGTAAGTGTATAATCGAATTGTACAGAACTGCTAAGTTCAGCGAACCATTCATACCGTAAATCCCTGGCCGCCATTTGAACAGAAATGCCATGATTTTCAGCAAATTTCAAGGTATTGAAACTTTCGGTATAGACAGCAACCTCGAGAGAATCGGCCAGATCTACCACAAATTTCTCGTCCCCGTCACTTTCTTCACCGCGAAGATTGAAATTGCAATGGGCAATGGCGAAATCCAGTTTTGCGGAATGGCATAAATGAGCCAGTACTACGCTATCTACTCCTCCGCTAACCGCAAGCAGCAACTTACTTCCACATAAATAAGGGTACTCAGTTTTTACTATATTCTTGAAGGTTTTTTCCATCGTTCCCAAAGATACAAACCTAGGCTTGAAATTCTTTTGATGAGTTTGAATTAATATCCCTACAAATTGGTAAGTACCTCGCGCATGGCTTTTGCTTTTAACAGGCACTCCTCATATTCTTTTTCGGGATCAGATTTTGCAGTGATCGCACCCCCTACGGAAAAGGACAAATAGTTATTTTCTGAATTATAAAGAATACTTCTTATCACCACATTAAAATCGAAATCACCATCTGGGGTAAAATAACCAACGGCACCACTATATAACCCACGTTTGGATTCTTCCAGTTCCTCAATGATCTTCATTGCTGAAATCTTTGGTGCTCCGGTCATGCTTCCCATGGGAAAACTAGTTCTCAATGCTTCCACCGGTGGAATGTCTTCAGCAATTTCTGCAGTAACACTCGAAATTAATTGATGAACCTGTTTAAAAGTATATACCTTACAGAGCTCATCGACCTTTACACTTCCTTTTTTGGCGATCCTGGAAAGATCATTTCTCACCAGGTCTACGATCATAACATTTTCAGATTGTTCTTTTGGATCTTCGGCAAGTTCAGCAGCAATTTTCAGGTCCTCTTGAACTTCATCTGCTCTTCGGGCAGTGCCTTTAATAGGCTGAGATAAAAGTTGAGCACCTCTTTTTCTCAAATATCGTTCAGGCGAAGCAGAAATAAGGTTTACATTCTCTAATTTCAGGTAGGCTGCAAATGGTGGCGTGGAGATTTCATTTAGAGATCTGTAAATATCAAAGGAATCAATTTCTACATTTTCAGAATAGTATTCCTGGCAGAAATTGGCTTCATAAATATCTCCTCGATGAATATGATTCAGCATCAAGCCAATCTTATCCACGTATTCCTGTTTAGATATTCTCGCTTCAACTTTTACAGGTTTATGCTTTGAATTATCTTCAATGCTGAAAATCTGAATAGCTTCAAAATCATCTTCGATCTCATCATCTACCATTCTTAAATAATGAAACTCGATCTGACCTTCTCTAATGAATATGATTTTTTGAGGCTGAAAGAAATAAAGGTCCGGAAAATGAAGTCCGTCGAAATTTGAAGATTTCAAACGTTCCACATCATTTTTAAGATCATAGCTTAGATAACCAAAGATCCAGTCAGCCGTGGTTTCCTGGTATTCTTTCAGTTTATCAAAAGCATTTCCATGATCGGTCTTTATAGCCGTAAAAGCTTCTACCGCAAGAATTGCCTCATATTCTCCCGTTTTGGAATCGTATTCATTGCTATCCAGCCATGCAATTTCCTGAAACTGGCGGCTCCAGGACAATAATTGTTCTTTTAACTTTTTTGGATCGGTAACTGAAAATACTCTGGAAGTACGCACTTAACTCTGAATTTGATGCGCAAAGGTAGTAAGCACATCTTCAATTCCCATATCCAGAACTTCGTTTGTCACCTTCCCATCCTGAAAATTATCTTTGAAAGAAGGCAAACTGAAACTTTCTATAACTTCTCCGCCAAACCTTCCGAAGATATTTCTGGCGTATTCAAGGGAAGATTTCGCACCGCGTTGACCCGGGGAAGTGCTAATTAAAAGAATCTTTTTTCCTGCCAGGAAATTCTTGTTAACACGGGAAAGCCAGTCGATTATATTCTTAAAAAAAGCTGAAGGCCCACCATTATGCTCATTTACTGCCACCACCAGTGCATCACTATCGGCGATTAAATTCTTGATGATCGTAGCATTTATTGGAAATCCCTCATTTTTTTCCAGGTCTGCGCTATAAATAGGTAAAGGATAATCTGTAAGTTTAATCTCCTTGATCTCGTGGCCCTGGATCCTTCCTACTACGTGATCCAGTAATTGCTGATTTATAGAGGTGCTGCTATTAGAGCCTGCAAAGGCCAGTACTTTTTGCATCGGGTCAATTTTAGTCTAAAAATACCGAAAATATATAAGCCGGAAACATTAGCCTTTCCCGACTCTCTGCGGTTTTGTAACTTTAGTAAAAATTATATGTTTTGAAAAAATATTCTATTGAAAATGAATTTCTGAAGATCACGATTAAAGAGACCGGAGCGGAACTCTGCAGTATCCTGAATAAAGAGAATAAAAAGGAATATATCTGGCAGGCAGATCCTGAAATTTGGGGAAGTCATGCACCCAATCTTTTTCCTATTATCGGCGTGATCAAAAACGGTAAATATATATTCGAAGGAAAGGAATATGAAGTTCCTAAACATGGATTTATAAGAAATAATGAAAACATAAGACTCAAGGAAAGATCTGAACATCAACTTGTTTTCGAGCTTCTGTATTCTGAAGAAACCTTAAAGATGTATCCTTTTAAATTTGATTTCAGGATTGCTTTTACGCTGAATGGAAAATCTCTGGAGGTAAATCATCATATTATCAACCTGGACCAGAAACCGATATTTTTCTCTGTAGGTGGTCATCCTGCCTTCAATATTCAGCAATTTGAAAATGAGAAGATCGAAGATTATTCCTTGGTTTTTGATCAGAAAATGGATTTGAGCACCTATTTACTGAATGATGAAGGACTAGTTAGTTCTATAACAGAAGGCGTTTTGGATAATGAACATAAGATAAGGCTTTCCAAAAATATTTTCAATAAAGATGCCCTGATCTTTAAAAATATTGAGTCTAAAAAAGTAGATCTGGTAAGTGCTGAAAATGGAAAAATTTTATCGGTGGAATATTCAGATTTCAAAAACCTGGGAATCTGGGCTAAACCTGGCGCTCCCTATGTATGCATTGAGCCCTGGCTGGGGATCGCAGATGTTGAAGGTACCGATCAAGACCTTAAAAATAAAGAGGGAATAATTAAACTTGAAGTTGAAAATGAATTCAACGCAGACTACACAATAAGCATCGCATAATTTTTACTTGGCAAAAGCGGGTAAAACTTTGAGTTTCATGCCGTACCTTTGCACGAAATTAAACTTCACACTTTGAGTTTTCAGGACCTAAATTTAAATACTCCGTTACGAAATGCCCTGGAAGATCTGAATTTTCAGACTCCCACTCCTATTCAGGAACAGGCATTCTCATCTATTATGTCTGGGAGAGACGTGGTAGGAATTGCCCAAACGGGAACGGGAAAAACTTTCGCCTACTTATTACCTTTATTAAGAATGCTAAAATATTCGGAACAAAAGAATCCGCGTATTCTTATTATGGTCCCAACCAGAGAACTGGTAGTGCAGGTAGTTGAAGAGATCGAAAAACTGGCGAAGTATATCAATGTAAGAGTTGCCGGCGTATATGGCGGGGTAAACATTAATACCCAACATCAGGACCTGATGCAGGGCCTGGATATTGTAGTTGCCACACCCCGAAGACTGTATGATCTTGTATTGAGAAGAGCTATTCAGTTGAAATCTATCCAGAAATTTGTGATCGATGAAGTAGATGTCATGTTGGATCTGGGCTTTAAATTCCAGGTAAATAATATTATTGAATTACTTCCGAATAACAGGCAAAGCATCATGTTTTCAGCTACGATGACCGAGACTGTAGAGGAAATGATCGATGCTAATTTTAAAGCGCCCGAGAAAATATCTGTTGCCGTTAGTGGTACGCCACTGGAAAACATCGAACAGCGTGCCTATAAAATTGAAAACTTCAATACGAAGGCCAATCTTTTAGCGGAGCTTTTTCAAGACGAAGAAGAATACCGTAAAGTACTTATTTTCACCAGCGATAAAAGATTTGCTGATAAGCTTTTTGAAAAACTGGATGATATTTTTACCAGGGATATTAGCGTGGTACATACCGGGAAAAGTCAGAATTACAGATTGAATAGTGTTTCTGAGTTTGCTGAAGGACGCACTCGCATTATGATCGCTACAGATGTGATGGCACGTGGTCTTGATATCGAGAATGTTTCGCACGTTATTAACCTGGACACCCCGCATTACCCCGAAAATTATATGCACAGGATTGGTAGAACTGGTCGTGCTGAGAAAAAGGGAGTTGCCATCATTTTTAAGACCGAAAAGGACGAGGAGAATTTTGATAAGATAGAAGCCCTTATGGGCATGGAAATTCCTGAAATTGAAATTCCTGAGAACGTAGCAATTTCAAATGAACTTATTGATGAAGAAAAGCCACGAGCTATAGAGATCAATAATCCGCATTCAGATTCTGCTGAAGCTGGACCGGCCTTTCATGAAAAAAAGGAAAAGAATAAAAAGGTAAATCTCGGTGGATCTTATAGAAGGGAGATTGCAAAAAAATATAAAAAACCTAAAACGCGCGGTGACAAAAACGCCAACCGGAGAAGGAAGAAATAAAGACAATATAAAAAGGAGCGCAAATGCGCTCCTTTTTTTTCATTTTATAAGTCATCCTGAATTTATTTCAGGATCTCTCCGTTCTAATAATTGACTTTTTCTTCACAGAGAAGCTGAATCAAGTTCAGCCTGACGAAGGTTGGCAGTAACTTAACTTCTATTTTTCTTCTTTGCAGCCTTTGCTGCTCTCTTTTCTTTCAAGCTTAAAACCGGCTCTTTCTTAGCCGAATTCTTCGAAGGTGATTTTTCTTTAGACATGATTTCTATAATTAGAATTACCAGCTAAATGTAGTGAAAGTTTTAATTGAATGTTCTTAAAAAATTTAATGAAAATTAAGCCGGAATTTCCGCTCTGTCCAGCTCCTCATTTCTAATCCAGTTGAGCACAAAAGTTGCAATACGGCCAATAATAAAGGTAAAACCTCCAAAGACAGGTGGTAACAAGGTAAGTTTTAAACCGCCCGCAAACAGACTCGGATTTATATCTCCCAGAGATTCAAAAGCATCGAAAATACCTATAAGTCCGATTAACTGACTGAATAATCCAATTATTAATGCAAGTAATGCGACCTGATTTACAAGGGAGACAGCCTTTTTAAAAATATGAGAGGATGTTTTTAGTTTCATACCGGCTCTCACAATAAAAAAGATCATTAAAAGAAATAAAAGTATAATCAGGGTCATAGAGAAAGGCCCTCCCTCCTGAATTCTTGAATACAGTTGCCCGAAAAACCCCTGTTGCTGTGCCAGGCAAATAAAAAATGAAATCATAAGTGTGTTTTAGTGGTTAGTACCTCAAAACTATATTTTTAATCCAAGGTTTTTTAAGATTTGCGATGAACTGCAGAATATGCAAGGTTTATTACAAATATTGGCTCGCCATGTTTTCTACCTTTCTAATTTGGTTATCTGTCGTAAAAGTTTTCAGTATTAAATATTTAATCGCATTTTTAGTCCTTAATGAAAAAAGAAAAAAGGATAACCGGACTTGTTCAACGCAGTCTAACCCATCTCGTATTGTGGTTGATCGTTGTGATCTTTTTCAGTTTTTTCTTCGGAATAGAGGGAGCAGATATCTATTCGAAATTTACCTTCTCATTATTCTTCCTGCCAGTTACCATTGCCACTACCTATACTTTCTTATACCATTTGATCCCTAAGTATTTACTGCCGAAACAATATTTTAAATTTGGATTGTTTACTTTCTATACCCTGGTGATCTCCTCTGTTTTTATCATCCTGTCTGCCTTTTATGGCTTTGTAATTACCCTGGAATTACAATGGAATGACAATTTTCCAATCTCCAAAAGTCTGTTCTTCATCATAATAACCATTTACCTGGTAGTTGCGATCGCTTCCGCCTTTAGCCTGCTGAAAAATAACTATTCCGCCACCGCCAAAAATAAAGAACTTAAAAACCGGATCCTGGAAGCACAGTTAAAACTGAAAGAACAGGAACTCCAATATCTAAAACTTCAGATCCACCCCCACTTTCTTTTTAATACACTGAATACTATTTACGGATTGAGTCTTTCAAATAATAGAGCGACGCCGGAAATGATTCTCCAGCTTTCTGAGCTGCTGGACTATATCCTTTATCAAACAAAGAAACCACTGGTAAAACTGGAAGACGAGATCAATCATATTCGTAATTATATAGATCTGGAAAAGAAACGATTTCAGGATGCGCTGGAGATTGATTTTAATTGCGGGACTATTCCAGCTGATATTGAACTTGCCCCAATGTTGCTTTTACCTTTTGTTGAAAACAGTTTTAAGCACGGAAAAGGCAATGACGGAAAACTTAAAATTTCGATCTGTATAAAACTTGAAGATGAGGAACTTCATTTCAAAATTGTAAATTCGGTATCCAATAGCTCTGAAAGCACTTCAGGAGAAGGAATTGGACTGGAAAATATTAAGCGCAGGTTGAACCTACTTTACGAAAATAATCATCAGTTAAATATTTCAGATGTAAAAGGATCCTTTCGTGTCATGTTGAAATTAAATACTGCAAAAAATCCAGCTGATGTCAGATAAGATCAGATGTATTATTGTTGATGACGAGCCGGTAGCTCTCGATATTCTTGAAAATCATCTTTCGAAAATTGACAAGATGAAGATTATGGGAAGGTGTAGAAATGCAACCGAAGCTTTTAATATGATCAATACGAATCAAACCGACCTCATCTTTCTTGACATTAATATGCCTGGGATATCGGGAATTTCATTCGCTAAATCGATCAATAAGAACATCAAGATCATTTTTACCACCGCCTACCGTGAATATGCGATTGAGGGATTTGATCTACACGCAGTGGATTATCTGCTAAAACCAATTTCTTTCGACCGCTTACTGGATGCCGTGAATAATTTTCAGGAAGTTCATTCAAGTCGAAAGCTAGAAGAGATTCAAAATGGAAACTCAGGTGATTTTATCTTCGTGAAGATAGACCGGAAAATGCATAAAATAGATTTTGACAAAATTCTCTGGATAGAAAGTCTTAGCGATTATCTGAAAATTGAAACTACAGATGGTACGAAAGTTACCAGGGAAACAATTTCGAGTATAGAAGCTAAATTACCTGATTCAAAATTCATGAGGGTCCACCGCTCTTATATTATCGCAATTGATAAAATTGAAACCTACTCGACCGAAGAAGTAATTATTCAGAATAAATCGATACCTATTAGCCGAACTTATAAAGAACAGGTGATCCAAAGACTGGAAAAATTTCAATAAAAAAGCCCCGCAATAGCGAGGCTTTTTAAATAAATATATTTTATAATTATATATGCAAAGCCCTGTTTTCAGTAGCAGCTAAGGCTGCTTCTTTTACCGCTTCAGCATAAGTTGGGTGAGCATGGCTCATTCTGGCGATATCTTCTGCAGAAGCTCTGAATTCCATAGCAGTCACCGCTTCAGCAATAAGGTCCGCCATACGCGCACCTATTAAATGTACACCAAGCACCTCATCTGTCTTTTCATCTGCAAGAATTTTTACAAGTCCGTCAATATCACCACTGGCTCTGGAACGTCCAAGAGCACGCATTGGGAATTTTCCTTCCTTATACTTCACTCCCTGCTCCTTCAATTGCTCTTCAGTTTTCCCAACCGAAGCAACTTCAGGCCAGGTATAAACTACATTAGGAATAAGGTTATAGTCGATATGAGGTTTCTGTCCGGCTATTAATTCTGCAACCATAGAACCTTCTTCTTCCGCTTTATGAGCAAGCATTGCTCCACGAACCACATCCCCTATCGCGTAGATATTATCTACATTCGTTTGAAGATGATCGTTCACTTTCACTCTTCCTTTATCGTCAAGTTCTACCCCCGCAGCATCAGCATTTAGTCCATCGGTAAAAGGACGACGACCTACAGAAACCAGGCAATAATCACCTTTTAATTCGATCTCCTTATCCTTCTTATCATCAGCTTTTACAATGATCTCATCTCCGTTTCTTTCAACCGACTTTACTTTGGTGCTGGTATGGAATTTCACACCCTGTTTCTTCAACACTTTTTGAAGTTCCTTTGAAAGGGCGCTATCCATCGTTGGAATAATTCGATCCATAAATTCAACCACGGTTACCTCAGCGCCAAGACGACGATAAACCTGCCCAAGCTCAAGGCCAATTACACCACCACCGATCACGATCATGTGTTTTGGAACTTCCTTCAGCGTTAAAGCTTCGGTAGAAGTGATCACTCTTTCCTTATCTAATTCAATAAAAGGAAGATTAGCCGGCTTGGAACCGGTAGCGATAATGATCTTTTTTGCTTCGATGGTTTGAGTATCTCCATCCTTTTCGATGTTAATATGAGTTTTGTCTTTAAAAGATCCAACCCCTTGAATAACCTCGATCTTATTCTTGTCCATCAGGAACTTCACTCCGTCGCAAGTCTGGCTTACTACTGAAGATTTACGTTCCATCATTTTTTCAAGATTCAGTTTCACTTCTCCCGGAATTTCAATTCCGTGATCCTCAAAATGCTTTAGCGCATCATAATAGTGATGCGAAGAATCTAAAAGTGCCTTACTTGGGATACAACCCACGTTAAGACAGGTTCCACCAAGGGTGGAATATTTTTCTATGATTGCAGTTTTCATACCCAGCTGGGCGCAACGAATGGCGGCAACATATCCACCGGGTCCAGATCCTATAACTGCAACATCATATGTACTCATAATTGTGTGTTTTTTTGGTTTTCAAAAATCGATCGTAAAAGTACAACTATTCTCTGCAATGACCAATATTCAGTTAGCAGTTAGCAGTTAGCAGTTAGCAGTTAGCAGTTAGCAGTTAGCAGTTAGCAGTTAGCAGTTAGCAGTTAGCAGTTAGCAGTTAGCAGTAGTTAGAAAATTAAAAAATTAAAATTCGACTTCAATAGTATATGAGAAACTTTTCACTTTATACTTTTCATTTCTCACTTTTTACTCTTTTACGTAAACAACTTTTTTATTCACGAATTCCATCATCCCGTCTTTAGCCAGTTCTCTTCCGTACCCAGATCGTTTATTTCCCCCAAAAGGAAGTCTTGGATCAGATTTCACCAATTCGTTTACGAAAAAAGCTCCATCAGTGACTCTGGAAGCATATTCTACCGCTTTTTCTGTGTCTCTCGTAAATATACTTACTCCAAGTCCATATTTAGACTGTTCAGATAAGGAAAAAGCTTCTTCTATATTTTTTACTTTAATGATGGCGGCTAATGGCCCAAAGGTTTCTTCATCAAACGCTGCCATTCCCGGTTTTACATTTCCCAGAATAGTAGGTTCATGAAAACAATTTTCCTGTTTACCTCCTGCAAGTAATTTCGCCCCCTGGGATATTGAATCCTTCACCTGTCGGTTTAGTTGATCGGCAAGGTCTTTCCTGGCCAATGGCCCTACTTGTGTCTCATCATCTTTTGTATCTCCAGCTTTAAGCTCATTTACAGCTTTAGTGAATTTTTCGACAAATTCATCGTGAATAGATTCCAGCAATATAAATCGCTTGGCAGCAATACAACTTTGACCACAATTAAGCATCCTCGCTGAAACTGCAGTTTTTACAGCCTTATCAATATCGGCATCTTCTAGTACGATAAAGGAATTATTACCGCCCAGTTCCAATAAACTCTTCTTAATGTATTTACCCGCAATTTGAGCAACCGCAGACCCGGCCATTTCACTTCCGGTAAGGGTAACAGCCTTAACAGCGTCATGGGCAATTATTTTTTCCGTTTGATCGTGATGCACTATTAAATTTTGAAAAACTCCCTCTGGAAAACCTGCTTTTTTAAATATCTCTTCAATTTTTACAGCACAGCCAAAGACATTTGGAGCATGTTTTAGCAACCCGGTATTCCCGGCGGTTAAGGTTGGTGCAGCAAATCTGAAAACCTGCCAGAATGGAAAATTCCAGGGCATCACCGCAAACACAGCTCCAATAGGATCGTGCCGAACAAAGCTTTGCTCCGCATCAGTTTTTACAACTTCGGGGGCAAGAAAAGCTTCCGCATTTTCAGCATAATAATCACAAACCCAGGCACATTTGTTGACCTCAGCTCGGGATTCAGAAATAGGCTTACCCATTTCTGCAGTGATCATTTGGGCATATTCTTCAACATTCTCCCTTAATATTTCACCTGCCTTTTGAATTAACTCCGTACGATATGAGAGTGGCTGGCGGCTCCAGGTTTTAAATGCTTCGGCAGATTTATCTAAAATATTTTCAAGTTCAGTAGAAGTAAGCGCCGTGTACTGCCCTACCTGTTGCCCATTGTATGGATTAATGCTGTGAAATTCCATTTGTTTTTATTAATAATGAAAAAGGAAATAAAGGTCTGAATTCAAGTAAATTGTAATCCTCACTTCCTTAGTTAATTGTTCCAGTAAGTCCCGTATCCTTTTCCAGTTTTGGACCAGAAATTTGCAAGTACTTCCCAGGATAGTTCGTTCTCTTTATATAATTCCCCTCGTAGATTGTCCAGTTGTTCTTTATTCATTGCAGGTTTTGCCTGTGCCATTGCCCGAACAAGGGTTTCAGCAAGGCTTTCCTCCCAGTCTAATTCTGTTGAAGTTTCCTGTTCAAATGTGATGTTTTCTGAAAGAAAACTTTCCGCACGTAAAGGTTCCTGCTTATAAATTTCTGCGCGCTCGGTTGCAGCCTGTTCAAAAGTGATCACCTTGTACTGTTCCTGAAAATTCTCAAAAGTCTGACTCACCTTTTCCCTGGGCCAGCACATTTCAACCATCCCTTCTACCGGGCGATAAACAGCAGTAAATAAAGTTCCAAAGCCTTCTTTGAACCGCTTATTATAAAGTGGTTTTTTAAGGAAAGAAGCTGCAACTTCAGCTGCATTCAAGTCTTTTTTAGCTAACATCTTCTCCAGAAAAGCAGAGCGTTCCAGCGTTTTATTAAAAGCGGCATTCTCTGGCCAGTCCACATGTCCCTGATGGTTAGTGGTAAAAGCTGCATCGGTAACCAGCGGTTCTCTATCTGGGGCCAGGCGAACAGTTTTAAAAGCACCCGTCCTATCTACAACCGTGACGTTGTAAGACATATGAGAAGGAATACGAATCAAAGCTGCTACGGCCTCTTCCACATTGCTGCAAAATTCAAGCACATATCTCAAGATAAATGGAATCCCAAAGCCTTTACCAACTACTTTTCTACCCCCGAAAGTGAGGGAAATAGCGAGACCATCTTCATTCATTCCGTCTACGGCTCCAATAAGACAATCACTGGTCGCAATCACTTTTTTTCCGTTCCAGGCACTTAATAATTGAGTGCCCTCCATAAGATCAGGATGAAAATCATAATTGCGCACTAACTGAACTTCCTTGCCAGATAAAACGGCATTGGAACAGGCGCTTATATAAGCTGGTGGTTGAAAACCGGTTAGGAAACAGGCCGCAACCTCATCTGCCTTCGCCAGTTTGCAAAGACGTTTGTAGGTTGGCCACATTTCAGGCATATATTTTTTAAGCGCCGCCTGTGAGGCTTTTAAATCAGGATTATATGTTTTCCCTTTTGAACTTAGCCAGGCTTTATAGGCTGTCCAATGGGTTTTATATAGTTTTTGCCATTTCTTTCCTGGTAAGCCGGGTTCAGAAACTGCATTAAAATGTAATTGCATAAATTTTTTTCTCTTTTAAAGCAGAATTTTCAGTGCTATAAAAAACACGTGCAGCAAAATACCCTGATTTTTTATGTAAGCCTGTTAAATTAAATTTTTATTTAGTTAAAGTCCCGGACAGGTTTGGCTTTTTCTTATCCTCAACCATTTCAGATTTATATTGTGAACGGATGGCCTTTATCCAGTGTTTGGCCCTGTTATTCAGCTCAAAATCATCTGTCATCATACGGCCTCTGGTTACCAGAATTCCCATATCTGCTCCTTCATAGAGGTAATCTCCTTTTTTAGATATCCTCAAAAAGAAAGCTTCATTTTCATTTTCCACGGCTCGACGGTGAGTATCCATTCTATCATACTGTATATGCCCGGTATCATACATTCTCCAGATACCTGATTTTGGTGACTCGGTTACGTATTCTATCGTGTCCTCAGTATGCTTTACAATTAGCTGGCTCCATCCATCCAGGTTTTCCTGATTGGACCAACGCTTGTTAATGGCATCGATGTCCAGTTCGTAATCTAATCCCATCCATTCCAGGATATGGAATACAAATAAAGGTGCATCTGCCAGGGCAAAAACCGCATGGTTGGTAATGGAACTGGCTCCTGTGACTCTTGGATTAAGTTCTCCAAGATATATTTCACCATTATCCTGATCTATAAGAAAATCAAGTTCAAAATATCCTTTATAGCCTTCTTCCCTTAACTGATCTCCGAAAAGCTGCGTATTCTCTATTGCTTTCTGTCTTAATTCCGGAGTAAAGGCATCTGGATAGATCTCATTTCCACACCAGCCACCTTCATAAGGTGTAAGTTCTTTAAAACCGACTAATTCAGTCATTAGTGGAGCCACAATTGTTCCGTGACGGGTAACACAAGCTTCGATCGCAGATCCTCTACAGCGAATACGCTTCATTATCTTCACCTCTTCTTCCGCTTCGATCTCTTCTGCGTATTTATTATATTCTTCCTCATTAGAAATAAAGAAGGTCGTATGGCCCGAATCACCAAATGGCGTTTGAATTACCAGTTGTTTACCAAGGTCTTTAGAAACTTCTGTAAGGTGTTTATAATCCTTTACTTTTGAAAGTACATAAGGAACACAGGCCACTCCTGCCCTTTCAGCAATTCTATTGGTATTTACTTTATTATCCAGAAAAGTTCGCATTTCGGCGGTTGGGAACATAATCTCCAAGCCTAATTTTTTAGCAAGCCTTTCGGTTTCTTCATTGAACATTAAAAACATCGCTTTTCCAGCCGAACCGTCTAAAGATCTTGTTTTAAGATAATCCTGCACCTCAGGATGCTGAAGCAAATAATTATTAATATCCTCAATTCCTTCAAAATCATCATGAGGAATTTCCTCTTTCGGAGAAAACACATTTGGATGTAATCCATCAAAACATTCGATATAAGTGATGAATTTGAATCCTTTAATCCATTCATCGGCTCCTAAAAGATTGAAATTAGTAGCACTGATAAAATATAGAGGCTCCTCATTTTTATGAAAAGATCTACGTATATCTGAAACTCCTTTTAATTCTTTCTTTCCAGATTTTGAAGATGTTCCGGCCTTCTTTGTAGCAGTCGTTTTTTTTGCCGCCGTTGTGGATTTAGCAGCTACTTTAGATTTTTTAGGGGCAGGTTTAGCTGCCGTAGATTTTTTCGCCGTAGGTTTTGTTTTAGCTTTTACCGTCTTTTTTGACGGAGCTTTCTTTTCCCCATTTTCATCCTTTCCTCTAATTGGAACCTTTGTCCTATCTGTTCCAGTTTTTATTGGAGATTTCGATTTTTTATCTTGTGTCCCCTTAGATTTGGTAGTCTTTGGTTTTTTAGATTCCATAATTATTGATTTTATTTAATTAGTTTCTTTTTTTTATTATGTCCCATGGACCCCATGGAGGTAACGGTTTTCTGTCTATTCAATACATTTTCCTTAAAAATTCGCAATCCCAGATCGGCGCGATAACCATGAATTTCTGAAACATCCAAAGCGGTTAAAAACCTGATAATTTCCTCACTCACTACCTGTCCTGGGACAAGTACCGGAAATCCTGGTGGATAAGGAATGATAAAAGAAGATGCGACTAAGGTCCTGCCATTTTCCATTGCAGGCAAACATTCTGTTAAAGGCATATATTCATAGTTTTCCTCATTATAGGCCAGGAAAAAAGCCTCCCTGATATTACCTCCAGGCACTCCAGGTACGGCCTGAAATGAATGATGGAAATAACTAAAATCAGGTAATGGCGGGAAATCTTTGGTCAAAGAATATATGCTATCCTCGCGGATCTTTTTTTCTTTAGAACTCAGGGAACGTAATTCCTTATCAAGTTCATCTGCAATTTTCAGCAAGGCATTGGTGAGATAGGTAACACTTCCCCTGGTAGTCCCAATATTGGTCATAAATAAGACCGTATTCCTGGAAGTCTTATTTATCTGGATATTGAATTTATCCATCAGGTATTTATTCTTGAAGGTATCTCCATCTACACCGGTCCGGCCAATATGCAGAGTTATTTTGGTAGGGTCCAGCACGAATTCATCTTTCTCCCAGGCAGTTTCCATCCTGTTCCAGCCCTCTTTTGGATCATAATATTCAGAAAGCCCGGATTTCCGCAATTCTTTAGGTATAAAATCACTCACCGTTAAAACATCAAAATATTTATTGAGTCGAGGATGATCGTTTATTTTGGCGCGCAACATCATCGCCATTTCTATACTTTTTTCTACCAGCTCATAACCTTCAAACTGCACCTGCCTTCTCCCGGCGTCCAGTGAAGCTAGCATTTGATAGTTTGGTGATGTCGAAGTATGCGTCATATAAGCTTCCATAAAGGTATTTTCGCTCTTTCTTCGGAAGTCTTCATCCCAGATATGTATCATAGATCCCTGACGGAAGCTACTCAGCGTTTTGTGGGTACTCTGAGTTGAATAAACCCTTATTCGAACTTTATCGGGATCTGGAAGCGCCGGAGTTTCATCTTTCTTAAGACTCTTGATATGCGCATCATATTCTTCCCTGTATTCGCTGCTCCTGTATTTCTCATACAGTTTTTGAGCGACGAACATTCCTGTTCTCTGTTTATAATTATAGGTGAATCCCGCAAAAGCAAACCAGGCTTCATCCCATAAAAAGATCATATCGGGTTTTATGGCGAGGATCTCCTGCATTACTTTCTCGACATTGTAAACTAGTCCGTCGAAAGTACAATTGGTAAGAAGCAACATTTTTACAAGGTCTAATCTACCTGCTTCCTTCAAACGAAGTAACTTTTCTTTTATCTGTTCCAAAGGAACCGCGCCGTACATGGAATATTCTTCAATAGGATAGGAATCCAGATAAACGGGATATGCTCCTGCCAGCACCAACCCATAATGATGCGATTTATGACAATCTCTGTCAATAAGGATCACGTCACCAGGTTTCACCAGGGCCTGAACTACAATTTTGTTCGCTGTTGATGTTCCGTTAGTTACAAAAAAGGTATTTTGAGAACCATAGGCATCGCTGGCCATTTTCTGCGCCTTTTTTAAAGATCCTGTTGGCTGAAGCAAGGAATCCAAACCACCAGTAGTGGAAGAAGTCTCTGCCAGGAACATATTTCTTCCGTAGAAATTACCAAAATCATTGATCCATCTGGATTTGAATACCGAATTCCCTCTTGAAATTGGCATTGCATGAAATATCCCGGTAGGTTTTTTACTGTATTCTTTTAAGGCAGAAAAGAAAGGAGTTTCATAGCGCTCACAAATTCCCCTTAAAATAGTAAGATGCAATTCCTGAAGATCTTCAGACCTGTAAAAAATCCTTCTGAAACTTTTTAGAGTACTGTCTTTAAGATTTCCTAGAGAAGTGTCTGTAACATAATAAGTATCAAGTTCGGGCCTGAATTTCTTCACCAAATTGCCTAAAATCGGCCCCAGTTCAGAGGCAGGTTTGGAGGCCAGATCAAGTTTTAAAACATTCTGAATAAAAGGCTTTAAAGTGGGTGTGATTTTATTGGAATGATAAGGCGGCGCATAACGCACCACCACTGCCTGGATATTATAATTAAAGTGCAGGGCGATCAATGCATCCTCAAAGGATCGTTGCACCACGATCCCGTAATTGAATTGATCATTGGCACCGCGAACATCCTTTAGATCATTCCTGAGTTTGTTTTCTTCCTGAGCGGAAATATCTTCCACAAATAAAACTTCGAAATAAGTTTTTTTCACCGTTTCGCCAAGTGGTCCATTTTCTGAAGCATCAATACCTTGCTCTTCATCTTCAATAAGATCTGGATTATTTCTGTACTTGCCACTTACCAGGTTTTTCGTGAGGTCGGCAATTTTATGCGCGAACGCAGTATGTTCCTGCCTGTCCAGCATTTCGGTAAGTACATGTAAACAAGCTTTGCCGGGAAATGCAAAATAACTTTCCACACCTTCAAGCTCTTTCAAAAGTTTACGAAGGCTTTTCTTCAGATCTTTTTCTTCTGTATCTCCCCGGTTGCAATTCTCGAGTTTGGTGGACTCACTTTTTAAAGTATTCCAAGCCTCCAAACGGAGCTGTGCAACATTATAATGGTTGGAACGAAGATGTTTTTTATCTGGCATAAATTTTTATTTATTTGAATGTAATGCAAGTTTATTTCCTTCTGAATCTATGAAAATGGCAAAATAACCTGAGTCTTTATTGATGAGCGTTTTAGACATTACGATCCTGCCACCTGCCGGTTCCACACGTTCCAGCACCCGGCTTAGATCATCACCGGCATTAAGATATATCAACGGACCAGTATCACTTGGTGTAGAGCCAGGTCCTGCAACTACTGCTCCTCCTATCCCCTTATTAGCAGGAAAAAAAGCCATCGCGTAATTGCCTTCAAAATTTTTCTCCATATCCATCTGGAAAATATGATTGTAGAAATCCACTGCCTGCTGGAAATTAACCGCAGGTATTTCAAACCAGCTAATAAAATCCTTAACAGCTTTTTCTTCTTTCTTTTTCTTTGATGATACTCCTCCCATATTTCTTAGTTTTATTATCCTCCAAATCCTTTATAACCTGTTGGATCGGTTGGTGGTTCATATTCGTGTTCCTGCATTTTAAGTTTGGCCAGGGTGTCAAGCTTTGTAGGTTTAATAAGTGGTCCCAATGAATTCAGGTACGGCAAATGCGCACCATGTTGGTAGATCCCGAACTGGCCAATATGGTCTCGAAAACTTTTTAATGGTTGCCCCAATCTAAGCACTCCAAGTTCCCGGCTTCGCTTCACCCTGTCTATATTCAATTCAAGCGGAAAGATTTCTTCATTCCCTTCAGCTTGATAAATTACCCGACCGTCTGGTCCGCAAACCAATGACCTTCCGTTACCTCCGGACTCCAAGCCGTTTACATCGAAAAAGTAACATTGATTGACTGCCGCCATTGCCCTGACAATAGATAATTCTATTTCCCTATCTATAGTACCGGTCATGGTAGGGTGCAAGATCACTTCCGCTCCCATTACAGACAGAGTACGTACAGTTTCCGGAAACCACATATCATAGCAAATTGATATCCCAAATTTTGCTACCCCAGGCACATCAAATACACAAAAATGCGATCCTGGCGTTACCCCGACTTCATAAGGATAAAAAGGAAACATTTTTCTATAACGCGTCACCACTTCCCCTTCGGGATTTATTACACTGGCAGTATTATAGATTTTACCTTCAGATTTTTCGAATATGGAACCGGGCAATAGCCAGATATTATGCTTTTTGGCCATTTTTTGCATCTCATGTTCAAACTCCCCGGGAATTTCCTGTGCGGTATGGGTTAATGGGCCATAGCCACACAACTCACTAAATACCACCATATCTACCCATGGATAAAGGCTCATGGTAATATCCAGCTTCAGCTTCATCATTTCCACATTGGAAGCGACTGCTGATACTTTCATTTGTATTCCTGCTATTGCGAATGGATTCATTATTTCTTTGTTTGTTATTTTTATTGATTTACTATAATTAAGCTAGAATTACATCCACATGATATTTTACGACCACTCTCTTCGGAATCCTCGCAACTTTTTATAGTCTGATTTTTGTTCAAGTATTCTTTTTGATTTGATTTACAAGGATATCAAGTCCCTTATTAAGTTCTTCATCTGTGATTACCAGAGGTGAGAGAATCCTGATCACATTTTTAAAAGTTCCCGCGCTTAAAAGAATAAGGCCATCTTCTGCACATCCCTTTACAATTTTATCGCAAAGTTCAGTGTCTGGTTTCCCAGGATCGTTATCCTTCACGAATTCAATACCTGTCATCGCTCCTATCCCCCGCACATCGCCAATACTGGAATTTTCTTTCTGAAGATTTTTCATCCGGTCAGTAACTATTTTACCTATCTGCACTGCCCTTTCATTCAGGTTGATATCCTTCATGTACTGAATAGTTGCCAGTGCAGCCGCACAACACACGGGACTTCCAATATAGGTTCCTCCAATTGTTCCTGGAGCTGCCGCATCCATTATTTCTGCCTTACCAAGAACTGCTGCGATCGGTAAACCAGATCCCAGAGACTTCGCATAGGTGCTTAGATCTGGCTGCACATTATAATGCTGCCAGCTTGCCCAGTGACCAGTACGGCAAAATCCACTCTGGATTTCATCCATGATCAACATAACGCCATGTTCATCGCAGAAGGACCGTAATCCTTCCAGGTATCTTTGAGGTACGGGATTAAAACCGCCCTCGCCCTGAATTGGTTCAATTATAATAGCGGCAACGGTATTGACATCTACCAAACTGTGGGCACTTTCCCGAAGCCGGGTGAGTTCGGTATCAATAAAATCCTCCATCTCCTGTGTTCCGCTGTACTTATAGAAATTTGGAAAAGGAATTCTATAAACCTCCGGTGCAAAAGGTCCCGAAGAAAATTTATAATTCACTTTACTGGTAAGGCTCATTCCCATAAGGGTCCTACCATGGTAAGCTTCTGTATAGCATAATACCGCCGGCCTCTTTGTTGCCTGCCGGGCGATCTTGATGGCATTTTCTACCGCTTCTGCCCCGGTGCTTATTAGCATCGCCTTGGTTTTTTCTCCGTGCGGAAGGATCTCGGCCAGCTCCTCGCAAAGTTTTATATAAGGCTCATAGGTTACTACATTAAAACTGGTGTGCAGATATTTACCAGCCTGCTCACGAATAGCTTCTACCACGGGTTCTGGACAGTGCCCTGCGTTCACTACGCCAATACCACCGGCGAAATCTATAAGTTCCCGGCCATCAACATCGGTTATAATTGCACCTTTGGCCTCTTTAACGGTGGCTGTATTGAAAACACCAACTCCGTTGGCTACAATATTTTTTCTCCTCTCAAGAAGTTCTTGTGAATGGGTTATTTGTTCGTTCATACTTATGATAAACTTGTTAAAGTTTTAAATATTAAATTTGGAATTTATTAACAGGAAGTTGAATATTACCACTAAAAACTATGATTTTAAGATAAATTATTTCCTTTTTTTAATATACAGATTTTTCTCGTATCGCCCGTTATATTTTAATTTCCTTAACAATAGAGCGATTTCTTAGACCGGGAAATTTCCAGAATGGAATGGGAGTATTGAGGTCAGAGATATTTTAATTTTTCCCCCATATAAAGTCTTAGGGAGACTGATTCACAGAAACACGAGCGAAGTACTTTAAAAGAAACAATCCCGTGTAAAGAAGTTTAAACATTGAGATTGCTTCTACCGTCCAGCTTCCTGGCGGAAGCGGTAATTCTTAAAACCAGTAACATTTTAGCTTTCCGAACTTAAGTTCTATAAACTAATTAAAGTAGTTTGTTTCACTTTATTGATCGTGAAGATACTGGTGGTACTGCCAATATGATCTAAAGTGGTTAGTTTTGTGACCATAAATTCGCGATATGCATCCATATCTTTTACCATAACTTTGAGAATATAGTCATAATCGCCACTCACATGCAGACACTCAATAACCTCAGGTAAACTGGTTACTTCTTTTTCAAATTTGGTAAGGAAATCCTTTTTATGCTGAATAAGTTTAATCTGGCAAAGCACCATAAATCCTTTTTCAATTTTTTCAGGATCCAGCAGAGCAACATATTTACTGATTACTCCTCCTCTTTCCATTTTCCGGATCCTTTCATACACCGCGGTTACCGAAAGCCCCAGATCATTTGAGATCTCTTTATTTGTCTTTTTACTATCCGCCTGAAGATGATTCAGTATTCTTCTATCCAGCTGGTCAATTTTCATCCCTTAAAATTTTTCATCAAATCGATGATATTTTACCTAAAAATAGATTTAAATTCTTAAAAAATACATTAAAATAGATTTATTTACCACAACTGACAGATATCATTGTTTTTAAAACTAATGTTATTCAACTTTGATATATTAAATCAAACATTATGAAATATAAACCGGCAGATCGTATTCAGGATCTACAATACTTTGGAGAATTTGGAGGAGTAAATCCTTCAATTTCTGACTCTTCGACCTATACCTTCCTTTCAGCAAAGACCATGTTCGATACATTCGAAGGAAACGCTGAAGGATGCTACCTATACTCACGCCACTCGTCCCCTTCCAATCTTTACCTGGGCGAAGCTCTTGCAGCAATGGAAGGAACTGAAGCCGCTAATGTTGCCGCTTCAGGGATGGGAGCGATCACTTCAACTTTGATGCAGTTATGTAATGCCGGTGATCATATTGTGTGCAGCAGAACTGTGTATGGAGGAACTTACGCTTTTTTGAAAAATTTCGCTCCGAAATTTGGTATCGAAACCACTTTTGTGGATATCACCAAACCTGAAATAGTTAATGCTGCGATTAAGAAAAACACAAAAGTAATTTATTGTGAAAGTGTAAGTAACCCGTTACTTGAAGTTGCAGATCTTCCTGCCCTGGCTAGTATATCTAAAGTTAACAAACTAAAATTAGTTGTAGACAACACCTTCTCTCCGCTTTCACTTAGTCCGGCAAAATTAGGCGCCGATGTGGTAATCCACAGTCTCACCAAGTTCATAAATGGTAGTAGTGATACTGTTGGCGGAGTTGTATGCGGAACAAAAGATTTCATCAATGATCTTCGTAATGTGAATGATGGTGCGGCCATGCTATTAGGACCAACCATGGATAGCTTTAGAGCTGCTTCTATTTTGAAGAACCTTAGAACACTCCATATCCGCATGAAACAACACAGCTATAATGCAATGTTCCTGGCTCAAAAATTTCAGGAAGACGGATTTAAAACCGTTTACCCAGGTCTGGAATCTCACCCGGGTCACGAGAATTATAAAAAAATGATGAATGAATCCTACGGCTTTGGCGGAATGCTAACCATAGATGTTGGTTCACTGGATAAGGCCAATGAACTAATGGAGTTAATGCAGAAAAAGAATCTTGGCTACCTGGCGGTAAGTTTAGGTTTTTATAAAACCCTTTTTAGTGCACCGGGAACTTCTACCTCATCAGAGATTCCAATAGAAGAACAAAAAGAAATGGGATTAAGCGATGGTTTGATCCGTTTTTCAATAGGTTTGGATAATGATATTGCTAGAACTTATGAAATGATGAAAAAATGTATGATTAAAGTTGGAGTTTTGGATACTGAAATGGCCTAAAATTTTGCAGGATTAAGCCGAAAGTCGTAAAATTACGATCAGAAATATGATCAATATTAACGACCGGATTTAAAATTACAAGCCTCAAGGTAGATCTGATGAAAATCAGCTGTACCTTGAGGCTTTATTTTTACCGAATATAAAGTCCTGAATCTTAATGGAAAACTCTACCGCGAATCCTGAAAATGAACCTATAATTGAAAATAAAGAGCTGAATATCTGGGAAGCCTTAATTCCTGTCTTTGCTCTTATCGCCATGCTTGCCTTCAATGTATATGTATATGGTGATGATGCTTTAAGCGGTTCAAATCAGTTTATATTATTAATGGGCGGAGGCGTTGCAGCGATCGTAGGTTTTTTCAATAAAGTGAAATTTGACTATATGATCGATGAAGTCGCCAAGAATATTCAAAGTACTGCCGGTGCTATTTTGATCTTATTAATGGTTGGAGCACTTGCCGGAACCTGGCTTATTAGTGGTATTATACCCACTATGATCTATTACGGATTGCAAATTTTAAATCCTACCATTTTTCTTGCCGCCTGCGTTATAATTTGTTCTATTATCTCTGTAGCCACCGGAAGCAGCTGGACTACATCAGCTACCGTTGGGATAGCCCTGATTGGAATTGCCAATGCACTAGATATTTCATTAGGTATGACCGCCGGAGCTATTTTATCGGGAGCCTATTTTGGGGATAAGATGTCTCCATTAAGTGATACGACTAACCTTGCCCCAGCAATGGCGGGAACCGACCTTTTCACACATATTAAATATATGGCGATCACCACGGTCCCAACAATCACCATTACAATTCTAATTTTCATCATAATTGGTTTAAACCTGGATACGAGTGGGACTGCAGATACCTCAGCTATCCTTGGTTCAATAGATTCGGCATTTAATATAAGTCCATGGTTGTTTATAGTACCAGCCCTGGTAATATTTTTAATAATCAAAAAAACACCACCACTCGTAGCTTTACTTGTTGGAACGTTATTAGGAGCGATAGCAGCGCTAATCATGCAACCCGATGTTGTTAGATCGGTCTCCGGAGCAGACGAACTCAATTTTATAAGCGGTTATAAAGGCATCATGAATGCTATCACGGTTGATACCGCTGTTGAAACCGATTCTAAAGCATTAAATGACCTATTTGCATCGAGCGGAATGGCTGGAATGCTTGGAACTATCTGGTTGATCCTTTGCGCGATGGTATTTGGGGGGATCATGGAAGCAATTGGTGCTCTTGCCAGAATAAGCAAGGCATTACTTAATATGTTCCATACAACTTTTGGGTTATTCGCCAGTACGGTATTTAGCTGTTTAGCTTTAAATGTAACCGCTTCAGATCAATACCTGGCAATTGTTGTTCCTGGAAAAATGTTTGCTAAGGCTTACAAAGAAAAAGGTCTTGCCCCGGAAAACCTGAGTCGTACATTGGAAGATTCCGGTACGGTAACTTCCGTATTAGTTCCGTGGAATACCTGTGGAGCATATCACAGTGGAGTTCTTGGTGTGCCTACGCTATCCTATCTGGGTTATGCATTCTTTAATTACCTGAGTCCGTTTATGACATTGTTATTTGCGGCAATTGGAATTAAAATTAAAATGCTTTCCGAAAAATAATCCTTGTAACTATTGTAATCCTAAGGTTAATTTCCTGATAATTTGATAATTATAGAGACACACTATTACAGATATACCAATCAATAGATAAATCCTATTAAACAATAAAATTTAAAAATTTTTCAAGCTTTTAAATCTGCTGTTAGATACTAAATTTGCAGTGTAGAAAAAGAAAAAGTTTAATTTAAAATAACAATATTATATGGCTTTAGTAGGAAGAAAATTTCCAAATCTTAGCGTAGACGCAATGAACGAAATGGGAGACACTTTCAAATTAAATGTTTTGGAAGAAGCTCAGAAGAACAATAAGAAAGTATTGCTT
The DNA here is from genome assembly GCA_963779835.1 of uncultured Flavobacteriaceae bacterium. Lineage (GTDB taxonomy): Bacteria > Bacteroidota > Bacteroidia > Flavobacteriales > Flavobacteriaceae > Christiangramia. The sequence continues at coordinate 267,132 of CAVZZT010000013.1, read as the reverse complement.
TTCTGGTACCCAAAAGATTTCACCTTTGTTTGCCCTACCGAACTTCACGCTTTTCAAAATGCTATGGAAGAGTTTGAAAAAAGAAATGTTATGGTGATCGGAGCGTCTTGCGATACTCCAGAGGTACATTTTGCATGGTTAAATACTCCTAAAGATAATGGTGGTATTGAAGGTGTAAAATACCCAATCCTTGCAGATTCCAATCGTAACCTAAGTTCAAGACTTGATATCCTTGACATTATGAGCGAGACTTATGATGACGAAACAGGAGCGATCACTCTTGAAGGTGACAACGTAACTTATAGAGCTACTTACTTAATCGATGAAGAAGGAACTGTATTTCATGAGGGTATCAACCATATGCCACTTGGAAGAAACGTAAACGAATTCCTTAGATTGATTGATGCTTATACCCACGTACAGGAAAAAGGAGAAGTATGTCCTGCAAACTGGGAAGAAGGGAAAGAAGCAATGAACGCCGATCGCGAAGGAGTTGCATCTTACCTTAGCTTAAACTAAGAAGAGGTTTAGCTTAATTTAAGAATCTATAAAAAAATTGCTATGATTAAGGAATTAGATCAGGATAACTTAAGCGAATTAGTTGAGAGTAACGACACCGTGGTGGTCCAGTATATGGCCGGATGGTGTGGAAACTGCCGATTGATGAAGCCAAAATTTAAAAAGCTGGCTTCTGAAAATGAAAATGCTCAGTTTATTTTTGTGGATGCCGAAAAGTATCCAGAATCAAGAAAACTGGCTAAAGTTGATAATCTTCCAACTTTCGCAACATTCAAGAATGGAAGTTTTAAAAATCAGGTTCAAACTAACAAGTTCGAACAACTAAAAAACTTAGTTGATGAAGTTACCAGTAATTAGACATCTGCAGAAGAACAATGATGAGGTAAAGCTTCAGAACACAATTGAAGTTTTGGAGAGTTTCACCGAGCACCGTTCTGTTACAGATGAACAAATGGATGTAATTGGTGAGTTAATTACTAATCTTTGTGGAGCTGTAGAAGTTCATAAAATGATAGATGATGGTGTTCCGGAACGGGACGCTGCAAATAACTTTGTAAAGAAAGTATTAGGGTCTATAGACAAATAATCTTTCTTACAAATCATTTCCCAGGGGCTGTTTTCATTGTAAAACAGCCCCTGTTGTTTTATGATAATTTTAGTAATAACCGAAAGACAATCTTATAAATTTATATTTCTAAAAAAAATAGCATGGCAAAGGTTGAACTAGGAGGAGAAAGAGTAACTACGTATGGTAGTCTTCCCGCATTGGATGAAAAAGCACCACATTTTGAATTGATAAAATCTGATTTATCTATAGGTACGCTTGAAGATTTCAAGGGAAAAAGAGTAATTCTTAATATTTTTCCGAGTATTGATACCGGCGTTTGTGCAACTTCTGTTCGGAATTTCAATAAAAAAGCTTCAGAATTGAAAAATACTGTAGTTTTGTGCATCTCCAGAGATCTGCCATTTGCTCAGCAAAGATTTGTTAGCGATGAAGGTTTGAACAATGTGACTAACCTATCAGATTTCAGAGACCGAAATTTTGGAAAAGACTACGGAGTTGAAATGATAGATGGTGCATTTGAAGGACTTTTATCTCGTGCTGTATTAGTACTCGATGAGAATGGACGTGTAATCCATTCCCAGCAGGTAGAAAAGATCGAAGATGAACCAGATTATCTTGCCGCTCTGAAAACGCTATTATAATGAAGAACAGTTTCCTCGGTAAAAGAATCAGAGGAGGTGGTTACGCAATTAAAGGGGCCTGGCTTTTGCTAAAGCATGAACCAAGTATACAGGTGCAATTTGTTATTGCTATCCTTGTTTGCATCACCGGTTGGTATTTTGAGATCACCAGAACAGAATGGATCTTTCAGTTTCTAGCTATCGGGCTGGTAATGTCAGCTGAAGGCTTAAATACTGCCATGGAAGCTATGGCCGATTTTGTGCACCCCGATTTTCATAACAAAATTGGGCATATTAAAGATGTTGCTGCCGGTGCCGTATTTATTGCTGCTTTAATAGCTGTAATTATAGCCTGTTTTATTTACTTTCCTTATTTATTTTAAACTCAACTATTACAATAAATTCAAACACTTTAGGTTTTCATATACTGTTAAGTAATTTTCATTTTTCAATTACTTTTAAAATTGAAGTTTTTTTTCCTTAATTTGAAAAAGGCTAATTTGTATTTTTGCCGAAACCGTTCAACCTACATATGGCTAAAAAGAAAGCTAAGACCAAGAAAACCGCCAAAAAATCACGTAATCTCTCACTGAAGCTCGATAGGCAGCAGAAGGTGGTTCTAGGTAGTTTCCTAATGCTTTTTGGCCTCGGGCTCATTGTTGCATTTGTATCCTTTCTTTTTAACTGGCAGGCAGACCAAAGTGTGCTTACTGAATTTGGAAACCGACAGGCAGAAGCTAAAAACTGGCTGAGCAAATTTGGAGCTGCCGTTAGTGATGTATTTATTTACAAAGGATTTGGACTTGCCTCTTTCTCTATTGCCTTTTTGGTTTTGCTGAGTGGAATTTATCTTTTCTTTGGATTCAACAGTAAAAACCTTCGGAAATTCTGGTTTTGGGGAATTCTTGTTATGATTTGGCTTTCGGTATTCTTTGGATTCTTTGCTGAAAAGAATGCACTTCTTGGAGGACGTATTGGCTTTGAAACCAACGACTTTATCCAGGATTATTTGGGCTTCTTCGGAACGGTCCTTTTAATGCTCTTTTTATTTATAGCCTATCTCGCTATTCGTCTTAAGGTCACTCCTGAAATGATTGGAGGCTACTTTAAATCCGGAAAAAAAGAGCTGACCGATGCTATGGAAGAACACCAGTCTAATATTTCTGAGACCGATGAAGAAAAAGATTGGAAAGAAACTGTTAGCAAGCCAAAATTAGAAGAAGAAAAACAACCGAGCATAGATCTTTCCGAAGAGAAACCCGCACCAAAAGAAAAAACTCCCGATCCAAAAATGGAGGTTTCAACACCTGCCGAAGAGGAAGGTGTGGCTATGGAAGTGGAAGCAGCACCGGAAGAAGAGGAAGAAGATAATTTGAGCAACAAACTGGTGAAGGATTTTGGCGAGTTCGATCCTACTCTGGAACTTAAAAATTACAAGTTTCCAACCATCGAACTCCTGAAAGATTATGGAGGGACCATTACTATAGACCAGGAGGAACTCGAAGACAATAAGAACCGAATTGTAGAAACGCTCAAAAACTACAAAATTGAGATCGCACAAATTAAAGCAACCGTTGGTCCTACGGTAACGCTTTATGAAATTGTGCCTGAAGCAGGTATCAGGATTTCTAAAATTAAAAATTTAGAAGATGATATTGCACTTTCATTGTCGGCATTAGGGATCAGGATCATTGCGCCAATTCCGGGAAGAGGTACGATTGGTATTGAAGTTCCAAATAAAAATGCCAGTATCGTTTCCATGCGTTCTGTAATTGCTTCAGCTAAATTTCAGAATGCAGAAATGGAATTACCGCTGGCTTTAGGAAAAACGATCTCGAACGAAACATTTGTAGTAGATCTGGCTAAAATGCCGCATATGTTAATGGCTGGAGCAACGGGACAGGGTAAATCTGTTGGACTAAACGCTATCTTAACTTCCCTACTCTATTGCAAGCATCCCGCAGAAGTTAAATTTGTACTGGTTGATCCAAAAAAGGTAGAACTTACCTTGTTCAATAAAATAGAACGTCATTACCTGGCTAAATTGCCGGATACTGAAGACGCAATTATTACTGATAATACAAAAGTGATCAATACCCTGAATTCACTTTGTATAGAAATGGATAACCGTTACGATATGCTGAAAAATGCCATGTGTCGTAACATCAAGGAGTATAATACCAAATTCAAGGCTAGAAAACTTAATCCTAATGACGGGCATAAGTTTTTACCATATATCGTTCTTGTGGTAGATGAGTTTGCCGATCTTATTATGACCGCTGGGAAAGAAGTTGAAACCCCGATCGCCCGGTTGGCCCAGCTGGCACGCGCTATTGGAATCCACTTGATTATTGCCACGCAAAGGCCTTCGGTAAACGTTATTACCGGTATTATTAAAGCTAACTTCCCAGCAAGGGTAGCTTTCCGTGTGACTTCAAAAATTGACTCCAGGACGATTCTTGATAATCAGGGAGCCGATCAGTTAATTGGTCGTGGAGATATGCTATTTACCCAGGGGAATGATCTGAAGAGACTTCAGTGTGCTTTCGTCGACACACCAGAGGTTGATAAGATCACCGAATTCATTGGTTCTCAAAAAGCTTATCCAGACGCACATCAGCTACCAGCCTACGAAAGTGAGGAAAGTGGCACAGGACTTGATATAGATGTGAGCGAGCGGGACAAGTTATTCCGCGAAGCCGCAGAAGTAATAGTTACGCACCAACAAGGTTCAGCTTCCTTACTTCAGAGAAAATTAAAACTTGGGTATAACCGTGCAGGTAGAATAATAGATCAATTAGAAGCCGCAGGCATCGTTGGTCCTTTTGAAGGAAGCAAGGCTAGACAGGTTTTGGTTACAGACTTCGCAGCTTTAGATCAGCTTTTAAATGAAAAACCAGACAATTAAAAAATCGAAATGAAAAAATTAGTATTTATCCTGGCAGCAATTATGTCGTTAAATGTTCAGGCGCAAAGCTCTCAGAAAGCCGGAAAGTTACTTAATGAAGTATCTTCTAAGGTGAAAAGTTATGACAACATGGTGATTGAGTTCAAATATGGATTAGAAAACACTGCTGAAAATGTGAGCCAGGAAACAAGAGGAGATGTGAGTATTCAAGGCGAGAAGTATGTTTTAAACCTTATGGGTACCACTCAAATGTTCGACGGAAAAAAGATCTACACCATCATACCTGAAGATCAGGAGATCAATATTTCAAATTATGTTGAAGAAGATAGTAATAGCATTACTCCTTCTAAAATGTTTAGCTTTTATCAGGATGGTTATAACTACGAAATGGATATCACTCAAAATGTAAAAGGACGTGAAATTCAATATGTAAAGTTAACTCCTAAAGACAGCAACGCGGAGATTAAGAATATACTTCTGGGAATTGATAGCCAGACCAAACATATCTATAATCTTATCCAGACTCAGGAAAATGGCACCGAGGTCACCATTACTGTAAAAAGTTTTAAAACAAATCAACCTTTGGCTAAAAACCTGTTTACCTTTAACGAAGATAGATACAAAGATTACTACATCAATAGATTAGACTAAATTGAAAATACTCGACCGGTACATACTAATCAGTTTTTTAAAAACATTCTTTACGGTCTTTATAATACTCATGTTCATCTTTGTACTCCAGACGATCTGGTTGTACATAGGTGAACTTGCTGGTAAAGACCTGGATGCAGAAGTGATCTTTAAATTCCTACTGTATTTTTCTCCAAAACTGGTACCTTTAGTATTGCCGCTCACTATCCTATTAACCTCTATCATGACCTTCGGTTCATTTGCTGAAAATTATGAATTTGCAGCGATGAAATCTTCCGGTATTTCTTTAGGCCGGGCCATGCGTAGCCTGACTTATTTCATCGTTTTGGTAAGTCTCACAGCTTTCTTTTTTGCTAATAATGTAATTCCAGCGGCAGAATTTAAATCGATAAATCTTAGGAAAAACATTGCCCAATTGAAGCCTGCAATGGCCATTAGTGAAGGTATTTTTAATGATATAGGAACTTTTAATATAAAAGTTGACAAGAAGACCGGTGAGAATGATCAGTATTTACAAAATGTGATCATTCATCAAAAAAATCCTAATGGAGGTAACACTACCGTTATCAAGGCTAAAGAGGGAGAACTGGTTGGAAGCACCGATTCTGACGTACTTTCTCTTATTCTGAAAGAAGGTAATTATTATGACGAGATCAAACCAAGCGATTACGAGAAAAGAAAAAACAAGCCTTTTACAAAAAGCTATTTTGAAGACTACATAATTAATATAGATCTTTCAGATTTCAACAATGTAGATCTAGAAGATGAAACTTACAATTCTACGCATGGAATGCTTAAAATTTCTGAGCTGGATGAAAGTATAGATTCATTCTCCGTTTCCTATAATAACCGAATGGCCGATTTCAGAGAATCTATGTACAATCGAACTGGAGTTAGTAATCTTAGGACAAACTATAAACCTAAGGACACACTTATAGATTTTGAAGGAGGATTATTAGGCTATTATGACACTTATGATGGTGCTCAGATCGCCAATCTGGCTCTTGGTACAGTAAATTCTGCGCTGGCTCATTTGGGAATGAAGAAACAGGAATTTAAAGTTAGTATTAAACAGATCAATAAATTCGAGATCGCCCTCCATGAAAAATATGCTTTAGCGATTGCCTGTATTGTACTATTCTTTGTGGGAGCTCCTCTTGGCGCGATCATAAGAAAAGGGGGTATTGGATTACCTATTGTAGTAGCCATACTTCTATTCCTAACCTATCACTTCATTGGAATTTTCGCAAAGAATTCAGCAGAAAATGGCAGTTTTCCTGCCTTTATCGCTACCTGGCTTTCTACATGGATCATGTTGCCTCTTGGAATCTATTTAACTTATAGGGCCACAACAGATCAGGGACTATTTGCTTTTGATAATCTAATAGAACCCTTTAAAAAACTCTTCAAAAAAGCCGGCCTTTTCAAGGACAAAAGTAAAACAGAATAAATACCTTTGCAGCCAGAAAACTAGATCTTATGGCTCAGGTGGAGAACAATCAATATTCAGTGAAACTGGACAATATTCAGGAAGCTATCGATGATATCCGTGATGGAAAAGTGATCATCGTAGTAGATGATATTGATCGAGAAAATGAAGGAGATTTTCTAGCCGCCGCAGAAAAAGTGACTCCGGAAATGATCAATTTCATGGCCACTCATGGGCGAGGACTTATTTGTGCTCCACTTACAGAAGCCAGATGTAATGAGCTGAAACTGGATATGATGGTTGGTAATAATACCGATCCCATGGAAACCGCATTCACAATTTCAGTAGATCTTAGAGGAAAAGGAGTAACTACCGGAATTTCGGCAGCAGATCGTGCTAAGACCATCCAGTCTCTGATAGATCCTGATACAAAACCTCAGGATTTAAACCGTCCAGGGCATATTTTCCCACTAAAAGCCAAAGGAGGCGGAGTTTTAAGACGTACCGGGCATACCGAAGCGGCGATAGATTTTGCGAGACTTGCCGGTTTTGAACCTGCCGGAGTGATCGTTGAAATTATGAACGAAGATGGTACCATGGCCCGACTTCCGCAATTAATGGAAGTAGCAAAAAAATTCGATCTTAAAGTGGTTTCTATCGAAGACCTTATTGCATATAGAATGCAACATGACTCGTTGATAGAGAAAAAAGAGGATTTTGAACTTGATACCAGATTCGGAAAATTCAGACTAAGAGCTTATAAACAGACCACCAATTCCCAGGTACATATCGCATTAACAAAAGGTTCCTGGAAGCTGAATGAAGAGATCATGGTTCGGGTGAATTCTACCCTGGTTAATAATGATCTTTTAGGTACTCTTACCAATAATGCTGACAAAAAACTAGACGATATGTTCAGGGCCATCAATGAAGAAGGTCGTGGTGCGATTGTCTTTATAAACCCTGCCAACCAATCTCCTAATCTTTTAAACCGATTAACCGAATTAAAGGAAAATCAGAAAAAAGGAGAAATTAAGGCTCCGCCTGTAAAAATGGATAACAAAGATTTTGGTATTGGAGCACAAATTCTTCACGACCTTGAAATTCACAAAATAAAACTCCTTTCTAATACCCAACAGACCAAGCGTGTTGGAATGATAGGCTACGGACTGGAAATTACGGAATACGTAAGTTATTAATCTATTTCAATAATCACCTCATCCAGAGGTCTTCTAACTTTTTTGAATTTAGAGAATTCATCATCATCTGAGCGATATCCTACAGGTAGTACGAGCACGGACCTTAAATTTTTATCGTGAAGATTGAGGAACTCATCATATTTCTCAGGCTCAAATCCTTCCATGGGACAGGCGTCTATTTCTTCCGCAGCACATATAGTAAGTAAGGTACCTAAAGCAAGATATGCCTGATTGATAGCCCAGGCTTCAATCTCTTTCACCTCTTTTGTTTTAAAATCATCTACCAGAAAGTTCTGAAATGGTTTCAGGATCTCTTCCGGAGTTTCCCTTACGTGCTTTACCATTTTAAAGTAGTTAGTGATAAATTCTTCATCTACCCTATCTTCAATACATATCACCAAAACATGCGATGCGCTATCTACCTGTTGCTGATTCATGGAAAATTTACGCAAGCTTTTTTGAAGCTTCTTATTTGAGATGATTAGCATCTTCAAAGGTTGCAAACCATAAGAGGTTGCGGTTAGGTTAAATGCCTGTTTTAGAACCTCAATTTTATCTTTAGAAAGTATTCTGGAATCATCAAATTTCTTCGTAGCATAACGCCAGTTCAAAGCTTTTATATTACTCATAATTTATTTTAAATAATATTTTACAAATGTACACAATGTATAAGGCAACACTGGCGTTAGCGCATAAATTAATCTGATACATCCAATTATTATGGCTATCTTCGAGAAGACAATCATCACGCCTTAATGAAAAAACTCAAAAAAATAATCCTTTTTTCAGTTATCGGTCTTATTCTAATAATATTCACCGTTCTAGGCGTTGAAGCGATATTCAAAAGACAAACTGCAGATTTAATTTATGATGATATCACCCAGTTAAAATCTACAAAAACGGTAATTATTTTGGGAGCCAGTGTTCATGCCGACGGCAAGTTATCTCCAATTCTTAAAGACAGGGTGGATACTGCCATAAGGTTATATGAAAATGGAAAAGTTCAAAATTTCCTGGTAACCGGAGATCACCGTAGCGATACCTATAATGAAGTGGCTGCTATGGTAAATTACCTTAAAAAAAACGGTATCGATAAAAGCCTGATCATTTCAGACCATGCCGGTCTTGATACTTATGATAGTATGTACCGCGCCGGAAAGTTATTTAATGTTGAAAATGCCGTTGTGGTTACGCAGAAGTTTCATTTACCAAGAGCCTTGTTCATTGCGAAAAATCTTGGTTTTAATTATACCGGTTTTACGGCGGACCAAAGAGCATATCAAACTGAATACAGATTAAAACAAAGGGAAAAACTGGCCAATCTCAAAGCACTTTGGGAACTATTACTTAAAAAGAAACCAAGCACATTACAGGCAAGGTTTAAGTCCTAGCTTTAGATATTCGAAAATACCCATGTTCTTTTTTATTATATTCGAGTACTACTAACTTAAAACTCAAACAATATGATCCAATGGTTAATCCACATCTTAGTGGACGCTTTAGTACTTCTTATCGCGGCAAAATTCTTAAGCAAAGTTCATCTTACCGGTTTTAAAACAGCAATTATCGTAGCATTAATAATAGGTGTTCTTAGTTTTCTGTTAAGCTGGCTGTTAACAGCAATTTTGAATATCGCCACATTAGGTATATTTTATTTCCTTGGGCTTGGTTTTATAACCCGGGTCATTGCTTACGCAATCATTATAGAAATTGCAGATAAACTTACTACAGACTTTAAAACTGATGGTTTCTGGGCATCTGTATGGCTTGCGGTTTTAATAGCCATTATTGGTGGAATTGTAGACGCTATAATTTTCTAAATTAATAGTTACCGGGTGAGATGCTTCATCCGGTTTTTTCTTCCCTTATCAATGACACCTTGATTACAAATAACATAGAATAAGTTTTGACTATAAGCTTAGTATTAAATCTAATTCGAATTAAACCGGTTTGAAATCTCATTCCTGTACTTTAGATCTTCCAAATAAAAATCTATGATTAAACTTATTGTAACCGATGTTGATGGGACCCTGCTGAATGATAATCATGAGTTACATCCCGATTTCTGGAAAATAGAAGAACAACTGACTAAAAATGGTATTCAGTTTTCTATCGCCAGTGGGCGTCAATTCTACAACCTGGAATCTAAGTTTGAAAGAATTAAGGATCGTACTATGTTCTTTGCGGAGAATGGTACTTACGTATCCCATAAGGGAAAAGAATTATATGTAAATCCTATAGAAAAATCCGCAACGGTAGAATTTATTGAATTAGGAAGAAAATTAGAAAACACTCATTTAGTTCTATGCGGAAAAGATTCAGCATATATTGAAAACAGCGATAAGGAATTTAGAAATGAAATTTCAAAGTTTTATGAACGCTTAGAGGTCGTAGATGATCTTACCAAAGTAGAGGACACTTATTTGAAAGTCACGCTGTGCAATTTCAACGGTGTGGAAGATAATACATTTCCGCATTTTGTAAATTATACTGATAGATATAAGGTTGCAATAGCAGCGAAAGTCTTTATAGATATTACCGCTTTAAATGCGAATAAAGGAAATGCAATCAGAGATATTCAGAAAGAGCTTAATATCACTCCTGAAGAAACTCTGGTTTTTGGAGATTATTTAAATGATCTGGAAATGATGAAAGTCGCAGAACATAGTTATGCGATGAAAAATGCACATCCCGAGATTATTGAAGCCAGTAATTTTGTTACCAGTCATGATAATAACAACAACGGCGTTCTTAGAACTATTGAAGATCTGGGATTACTGGATTCTTAATTTACGATAATATTGGTCTTATCTACCCCGGTATTCCCCGTTACAGGATCGTACGCATATATCAAAACTTCATATAATCCCTTTTCCAGAGTGGCATCAGCAAAGAAATTACTGGCTTTCTCTTTTTGTTTTAATTCAACTTCTTTTGAAACTCCTTCAGAATTAGTCAGAATTGCTTTAACCTCATATTGATTTGCATCCCAAATACCATCCTCACTAACCGGACAGCCACACATCATTACGATATTGGCCTTCAGTTCAATATTTTCAGAGGAAGCTAATCTTTCATGCGTTTGAGGTGATACAATATCTACTACAAATCCCGGAATCTCTAATATTAGTCCGTCACCGGCAATATCCTTTCCAGGAATTACCCACAGCTGAGTGCTGCTCATCACCTGGGCCTGTTTTTTATTTATTGGAGCATAGGCTTCAACACTAATAAATTTGGGAGAATCTATATTTAGAGAAGCCTTGAATCCAGCAGTTTCGTCATCTGAGAGCATTTCAGAACGTTTCCAGTCCTGCTTCATTATCTTATCTGTATTTCCTGTGCTTCCAGAGGTTACACCTTCATCCAGAATCTCCCCTGTTAAGGCATCTTTGACCAGAATTTTAGCTCCACCGATAGAGGTACCAATAAACTTAGCGTCTTTTGCTTTTGCCCTTATCATTATACTGGTTTCCTGCGCTCTTAGATTAGCAGAAAAAACCATAAGAAGTAACGTAAAAAAAAGCCGGTAAAAATTAATGTTTTTCATAAACATGAATGTTTACCGGCTAATTTAATCAAAAACTACTTGAATTATGCTTTGGCTAATTCTCCTTCCGTATTTTTTGTAGCAATATTGTGAAAATTCTTTGGGTCTGATTGATAATCCTGAATATAACTCTCCAGAGTATTAATTTCGTCTTGCGTTAAATCGTTTGCTTTCATATTCTGAGAAAGATTTATCCATGGTTTATTTGATGCGTAATCATATTTACCAAATACCATAAAGGGAGTTCCATTTCTGGCAATTTTTGAACCTTCTACATCCCACATATCAGCCCAATCAAAAATATATTTTGCATCATCCATATATAATCTTACACATCCATGACTGGCAGGATAGCCTGGTAATGCATATTGATGCACCCCTACTCCTTCAAAATTCATAAAGTTAAAATAGTAAGGAAGTACCCAGGAATCATCAACTGAACTTATCTTACGTTTAGCCTTATAGTTACCATAATTCAATCCATTAGGAGTTCTGGTAGAATTTTTACCAGTACTAACCGGTCCCCATTTTACAAGCTCCCCATTTTCATAAAGCCCAAAAGCCTGTACTCTTTGTGATATAAGAACTGTTTTCGGTATGCATTGAAGAAAATTTATATTTTCAGGAAAAGGACTGTAGGTATTAAAATCCTCTGAAGGACATTCCGGTATTACTATTGGTCTTTCCGGTCTTAACCTGTTCTTTTCAATACGATTTAAAGCTAATATTGTTCTTAACTGATCTTCAGAATAGGAATTGATCAGGCTATCTATCTGTTCTCTGGTTTTTAGAGAATCGACCGTATAACTAACCTCTTTTCTATAAATTTTTGGATCTTTCTTAATAACGGGGTTTCTCATATTTACCTGCGCCGGTTGAGAAACAGAAGGTTCTACTACCTGTGTATTAGAATTACAGGCGTAGAATAGGGCACTACTGATAAATAATAAAGAAATTTTTCTTAATGCATTCAAGCGTTTCATCGTAATAGTAGTTTAGTTCGTTGAAGTGAAATTAAGTACGAAACCACGCACAGGCTGCTAATAAAGAGTTAATGCTTTGTTTACTTTATGATAATTAACCGATTTTAAGAAAAGCTAATAACAGATTAGCTTAAAATTTTCAAAAATATTAACCTTTTAAAAACAAAGCTTATAAGTAAATTTATAGAAGTACGATTTAAATCGTGAAAGATGAATAATAGAAGAAGCTTTATTAAAAAGTCCGGATTATTTTTAGGTGCTGCCTTCCTCCCCTTCCCGGGACGAATTTTAGATTTTAACAGGAAAAAACTTAGGTGTTGCCTTAGTTGGCCTGGGATATTATAGTACAGATCTTCTTGCTCCTGCCCTTCAGTTAACCGATCATTGCGAATTGAGAGGAATAGTAACGGGTAGTCCTGAGAAAATTCCTGTTTGGCAAAGAAAGTATGGTATTAAAGATTCCAATATTTATAACTATGAAAATATGGATGGTATCGCCAATAATGAAGATATCGATGTGATCTATATAGTTCTTCCAACTGGCCTCCATGCTGAATATGCTATCAAGGCAGCAAATACTGGCAAACATGTATGGTGTGAAAAACCAATGGCCAGAACTGCTGAGGAATGTCAACAGATCATTGATGCCTGTAATAAGAATAAGGTCAAGCTTTCTATTGGTTATAGAATGCAGCATGAAACGAATACGCAGTTGGTTACCAAATGGGCTAAAACACATCCTTACGGTAAAATAGAAAAAGTAATTTCTGAAGCCGGTTATAACGGTGGTACGATCAATCCCTGGAAACTTAAAAAAGAAATGGGTGGTGGCGCCATCTATGATATGGGTGTTTATTCCATTAATGCGGCCACGGTATTCTACCGAACTAGAACCTATCGCGGTGACTGCTAAACAATCTACCAACAGGCCCGAAATCTTTACCGAGGTCGATGAAACCACCAGTTTTCAGCTTGAATTTCCCGGCGGAATTATGGTAGACGGTAAGACCAGTTTTGGAGAAAACCTGAATAACCTTGAAGTCACCGCTAAAAATGGATGGTATTATTTAAGACCTATGCAATCTTATTCCGGTGTTTGTGGTAAAACCAGTGATGGAAAAGTGCTGGCCCCCATGGAAAAAAATCAACAGGCGGTGCAGATGGATGATGATGCCCTTGCTATTATAAACGATAAAAACGTTATGGTTCCGGGAGAAGAAGGAATGAAGGATATTCATATAGTCGAAAAGATAAACCAGGCTGCAAAAACTAACCAACGGGTTCTTATCTAGAATTTTCGGTTAAAACATTTTGACAAAATTTATATTCATCGTAATATTGCAATATACAATTAACTATCATGGGCGTTACCAAAACAGATCTATTTACCAAAGAGCAAAACGAACTGGCATCTTTAGCCAAGGCTTTTGCTCATCCTGCCCGTGTAGCTATACTTCAGTATCTACTTGAATCAAATAAATGTATTAATGGAGACCTGGTGAATGAACTTGGATTGGCCCAGGCAACTATTAGTCAGCATTTAAGGGAACTTAAAAATGCTGGTCTTATTCAGGGTAATATCGAAGGTGTTTCTATGAGCTATTGTATTAACCCAGAAAAATGGGATACCGTACAAAAGCTGTTTAACGGCATGTTCGATAAAATTCAAAATTGTGATTCCGGCGAATGCTGCTAAAAAAATTTATTAATCAACATCGTAATAATACGATAAAACGATAATCATTATGAAACTTTCAGAATTTAAAAATCAATTATCCGGATTAAAGGAGATCGCTTTCCAACTTCCCAATGGCCAATTGGTACCAGAACATTTTCATGTGACCGAAGTTGGTAAAATAACCAAACATTTCATTGACTGTGGTGGAACTTTAAGAGATGAAGAAAAGATTTCCTTTCAGCTTTGGGAAGAAAACGATTATAACCACCGTCTTCATCCGGATAAACTGATTAACATCATAGACCTGGCCAAGGATAAATTGTCATTACCAGATGCAGAGATCGAAGTGGAATACCAGGGAGAGAGTATCAACAAATTTGAATTGGATTTTGATGGAAAGAATTTTCTTTTAGTTAACACTCAAACCACCTGTCTTGCCAAAGAAAAATGTGGCATCCCGGAAGCTAAGCCAAAAGTAAAATTATCTGAACTTCAGAATTCCTGCTGTACTCCGGAATCTGGTTGCTGCTAAAATTTAGATATATGTCTAAAATAGAATTATATCCGGAATTGCTGGAAAAACTGAAGGATCTGGAGAAAATTGAAATTTCAGATGATCGAAAAAAAATCCTTCAACCTCTTCTGGAATACATACAAAAGCATAAAGATTCGGAGCGAGAGATAAAACTCAACTTTATCTGTACTCACAATTCAAGAAGAAGTCAGTTAGGACAAGTCTGGACCCAGGCAATTTCAGCTCATTACGGTGTGAAAACTGATTGTTTTTCCGGAGGAACAGAAGCAACAGCTTTTTTTAAAAATGCTATCGATGCTTTAAAGAGGGCTGGATTCAGGATAAATTCTGAAGCTGGCAAAAATCCTTATTTTCAAGTTTATTATTCCGAAGAGGCCGAACCTCTTATCTGCTATTCCAAAGTATACGATGCGGAAGAAAATCCATTAGAAAATTTTGCAGCAGTAATGACCTGCTCGCATGCCGATGAAAATTGTCCTTTTATTCCTGGTTCAGACGCGAGAATAGCTCTTGATTATAAGGATCCTAAAGAATTTGATGACACGCCACTGGCTAAGGAAAAATATGATGAGCGCAGTAACCAGATCGCTTCAGAAATGATTTACGTATTTGAAAATATAAAATAGAATGGCAAAAAAACTAAGCTACCTGGATAAGAACCTTACTCTATGGATCTTCCTTGCAATGGGAATAGGAGTGGGACTGGGTTATCTAATTCCTTCAATTCCTGAAAATATAAATTCCTATAGCTCCGGAACAACAAACATCCCCATTGCTATTGGGCTTATTCTTATGATGTACCCTCCCTTGGCAAAGGTGAAATACAGGCTTTTGCCGAAAGTCTTTAAAAATGTAAAAATTCTGAGTATCTCTTTGATCCTGAACTGGATCATTGGTCCTTTTCTAATGTTCTTTCTGGCTATACTATTTCTACAGGATCATCCGGAATATATGGTTGGTCTTATTTTAATAGGTCTTGCCAGATGTATTGCCATGGTTTTGGTTTGGAACGATCTTGCAGAAGGCAGCAGCGAATATGGAGCCGGCCTGGTTGCTCTTAATAGTATTTTTCAGGTTTTCTTCTATAGTTTTTATGCCTGGTTATTTATTACCTGGCTTCCTCCCCTGTTTGGATTTGAAGGAGCCATAGTAGAAATTTCTATAGGTACCATTGCAGAAAGCGTTGCGATCTACCTTGGAATTCCATTTGCCCTGGGAATCCTTAGCCGACTGATACTGGTCAAAATAAAAGGACAAGATTGGTATGAGAATAAGTTCATTCCTGCCATTTCTCCAATGACGCTTATAGCACTACTTTTTACTATTATTTTAATGTTCTCTTTGAAAGGAGAGCTTATTGTAGAAATACCATTGGATGTGGTAAGAATCGCTAGTCCATTATTGATCTATTTCAGCCTGATGTTTCTCATAAGCTTCTTCGTTAGCAAGTCTATGGGAGCCTCCTATGAAAAGAATGCATCCATTTCTTTTACGGCTGCAGGAAATAATTTTGAGTTAGCCATAGCAGTCGCCATCGCAGTATTTGGATTAAATAGTGGCCAGGCTTTTACGGGAGTTATTGGTCCGTTAGTGGAAGTTCCAGCATTAATTTTACTGGTAAGGGTTTCGTTTTGGTTGAAAAAGAAATATTACCAACCAGTAAATGCTTGAAATTTAGATTAAGTGAGATTCATAAGTTCTTGCAGATCTAAATGATGAGTATACATTCTAATGCTTCCATCTTCATTTTGAGGCCATTCCTCTCTTGGCTTATCCCAATAAAGTTCTATTCCGTTGCCATCAGGATCGTCCAGGTAAATTGCTTCTGAAACCCCATGATCTGCAGCCCCTGTTAGCGGATATGTTTTTTCAAAAAGTCGTTTTGTGATCGCCGCAAGTTCTTCCCTGCTGTTGTAGAGTATTGCCGCATGAAAAAGCCCGACCCCAGATTTTGAAGCCCTAGATGAATTTTCACTATTCCAGGTATTTAGCCCAATATGATGATGGTAATCTCCTGCTGAAAGAAAAACAGCCTGATCCCCTATTTTTTCAGTGATCTGAAAACCCAAAATGTCTCTGTAAAATTTTAGTGCTTTTTCGATATTTGAGACCTTTAGATGAACATGTCCAATTCTGGTCTTTGCAGGAACTTTATAATTCATAAACATCTAATTTTTCTTTAAATTTATAAAACAATCTTTAATCAAATCTATTGATTATCAAAAGATAGCGCAATGGAAGACAAGAAGAAATTAGATTGGAGTAGCTTTACAGTAAACCTGCCCATCAATAGATCAAAGACAGAAATAATTGATGCCTGGATGACCCAGAAAGATTTGGAAAACTGGTTCCTGAAACTCGCCGAATTCACAACCCCCAATGGAGAAAAAAGAAAAAGAGAAGAAAAAATCCACCCTGGCGATACTTACAAATGGCAATGGTACGGATGGCCGGAAAGTGTAGAAGAACGCGGAAAGTTACTTCAACCTGAGCAAGAGGAATTTTTAAGGTTTCAATTTGGAAAAGCCGGATTGGTTCGTGTTCGCATTGTAGAGGAACATGGACAAACTATTGTTAGATTGGTTCAGGAAAAAATTCCTTTAGATGAAGAATCGAGGATGAATTTCTACGTGGGTTGCAAAACAGGTTGGACCTTTTATATGCTCAACCTTAAATCTATACTTCAGGGCGGCCCAGATCTAAGAAATAAAAGAAGTGAATTGCAAATGGATTAGGCCAAATTCTATAGGGGAATTAACTTAATATTTTTTGAATATTATAACTTTTCAATATCTCTAATCAAAAACTAAACTCATAGTTTTAAACTCCGAAAATTAAACAGATCTTAAATGAAAAAAATACTTGCCCTCGTTGCAATTCTTTTCATCCTATTCCTCGCGCTTGTCTACTGGTCGGTTTCCAGTACCGACAAAGAATTTAAAACCTGTGAAATTCAGAATTATGAAGATCTGGAAACGGTTAATTTCAGAGAACATGATTCAGTCCTATTGGCTCCAAGTACATTGTATGAAGGAGATATTTTAAAGGAATTCATGCAAGGAAAAAATTACCGCGAGGCCTGGTCTACTCCGGTAAAGGTTCCTATTGCATTTCTGGACACTTTAGAAGGCGGTGTGAAAATCGTGAAAGAAGGTGGCGGAAAGCAAACAAACTCTTTAAAACTTAAAAGTCAGGATGGGATCATGTACACGCTACGAAGCGTTACGAAAGATCCGAAAAAGCTTATTCCAGAAGTCGCGGAAGACCTGGGTCTGGAAAATATTATTGTAGACGGCATTTCTGCCCAGCATCCATTTGGTGCCATACTCGCAGCGAAACTTTCAGAGATTGCTGGTGTTCTACATACACATCCCACCATGTACTTTATTCCTAAACAGGAAAAATTAGGTGAGTACAATGATAAGTATGGAAACCGGCTATATCTTTTAGAATATGAAACTGAGAGTGATAAGAACTGGACTTCGTATGAGAATGTAGATGAAATTGTGGAGACCAATGATCTTCAGGAATTAAAGCAGAAAAAAGGAGATGACCTTAGTATTGACAGGCCTGCCTTGGTAAAAGCCCGTTTATTCGACCTGTTGATCGGTGACTGGGACAGGCATGCTGAACAATGGGGATGGGTTCTGGTAAAAGACAAGCAAAAAATAAAGGCAATACCTCTGGCCGGAGATCGTGATAATGCCTTTTTTAACCTCAGCGGAATAATTCCTTCCATCCTTACCAATGAAAATGTTCAACCCTTAGTGAGACCATTTGAAAAAGAAATAGACTACATGCCCGGCCTGGTTTATCCGTTCGATCGTTATTTTCTAATTGATACTCCTAAGGAAATTTATATCGAACAGGCAAAACAGCTTCAGGAATCACTTTCTGATAAGGCCATTGAAGAAGCTTTTCAGGTTTGGCCTGAGCAAATATCAAAACTTGACCAGGCAGAAATAAGCGAGAAAATTAAAGGCAGGAGAGATGATTTAGTGGAATATGCAGAAGCATTTCACAGGCTCATCCAGGAAAAAGGGAAACTAACCGAACCTCTGAAAGGCTCAGAAGATGAAGAAATTGATGATAAATTAATTCCCTGCTTTGAATGCAAATAATAAAGAAGGACCCTTCGCTTAAAGGGTCCTGAACTTTTATTGGAAAATGAGACTAATCATCGTCGTTTTCATTTTCATTCTCTTCTTCTCCATTGCCATCTTCTGTACTAAGGAAATTACCATTGGCGTCAAACACCAATTCCACACCATTGTTCAACGTGATCTCATACTCTCCATCATCTTCAATTTCGGCTTCTATAATTGAATTATCAGGATAATTTGCGCTAATATAATCCAGGATATTTTGAGGTAGATCTGCCGGATCTACTTCTTCGTTATCGGCCTCATCTTCGTTTTCATCTTCCCCCTGCCCCAGAAAATCTCCGTTGGAAGCAAATATTAACTCTACGTCACTTTCCAGTTCGATCTCGTAGTTACCATTGTTCTCTTTCTCAGCCTCATCGATTTCTACACCCGGGAAATTATTTTGAATAAAATCAAGAATGTTTTGCGGGATCTCCGACACCGAAAGATGTTCATCACCAAAATCATCATCTCCATCTTCATCTATCCCCAGGAAATTACCGTTTGCATCAAAAATAAGTTCCAGTCCATTACTAAGATAGATCTCGAAATTATCATTATCCTCTACCTCAGCTTCCCTAATGGTAACACCGGGATAATTAGTACTAATATAATCGAGGATATCTTGTGGGAGACTGGAAGTACTAACGTGCACATCGGCCTTTGAAAAGCGAGTATCTAAATCAACGTCATTTCCTGAAACACTGTCGTCATCACTGCAGGCAATTAAAAGCAAAAGTCCACCAAGGATGAATCCAAATTTTCTCAAATCTTTCATAGGTTTGGTTTTTAAAATTTCCTTAATCCTAGAACGAATCTTCTATCCCTGTAGTATCTATCTTATAAATTTAATAATGGTAGAATCCTCTAGAAATTGCATTTTATTTAAACTTAGCTTTATTTTTACTGAATAAACCATAAAGATCCACATGATCCGAAATTTATTTTACTTACTCATATCTCTTATCTCCATTTCAAGTTTTGCCCAAAGTTCAGCTTCAGAAAATGTTAGTTCTTTTGAAATCCGGGCCGAAAAACTGGATACCATTAAAAATATCTGGATCTATTTACCGAAGAGCTATGATTCTTCAGATAAAAAATATCCGGTGATCTATATGCACGATGCTCAAAATCTGTTCGATAAGGAAACATCTTATGTAGGTGAATGGAAAGTGGATGAAAGCCTGGACAGTATTAAAGAACCTGAAGCTATTATTGTAGGCATTGAACATGGTGGAGATAAAAGAATCGATGAACTAACTCCATTTCCACATGAAAAATACGGCGGAGGAAAAGCAGATGAATATCTTGATTTCCTAATAAACAATTTGAAACCACATGTTGACAGCACTTACAGAACCTTACCTGGTTATGAAAATACGGGTATTTTCGGCTCCTCTCTTGGCGGACTGATTTCCTTTTATGCAGCTTTAAAATACCCCGAAACATTTGGAATGATTGGAGTCTACTCCCCTTCTTTCTGGTTCAACGATAAGATCTATGCTTTTGCCGAAAATGCTAATTTAAATACCAACACGAAATTTTATTTTCTGGCAGGTAAGGCTGAGTCTGAAGAAATGTTGCCAGATCTAAAAAAGATGATTTCCCTTCTGACCGAAAAGGGCTTGAAATCTGAAAATTTCAAAGTTGAATATGTTGAAGGAGGCGAGCACAATGAAGCTATGTGGAGCGAGAGTTTCCCAGCGTCTTATCTTTGGTTAATGGAAAAATAATCGACTGGAAATGAAAAATATTCTTGCAAGCTTGATCTGCCTTATTGCTTTCAGTTCATTGTCTGCACAGGTAAGTCATGATTCAGACTTATATAGACAATTAAAATCAAGGGATAGCCTGTTATTTGACCTCGGGTTTAATCAGTGTAAAATTGACAAATTCGAAAATTTTATAAACGACGACCTCGAATTCTACCATGACCAGGGTGGATTAAGTACCACTAAAAAAGATTTCCTTGAAGCTATACATAATAATATTTGCGGAAATCCTGATAAGAAACCAATTAGAAAACTCGTTAAAGGCAGCCTTGAAGTTTACCCACTATATGAAAACGGTAAACTATATGGGGCGATCCAAAAAGGGATTCATGATTTCTATATTAAAGAACCAGGAAAGGAACTTTATAAAACCAGTTCGGCTAAATTCACGCATGTCTGGATCTTGAAGAATAATGAATGGATCTTAAAACGTGTTTTAAGTTACGATCATAAAAATCCGGAATAGTTATGAAAAAAGTAAACGTCAAAGAAAAATTCGAAATGTTCTCCGATCACTGGAATCCCAGAATTGTTGGTGAACTAAATGGGCAACAGGTAAAACTGGCCAAATTAAAAGGTGAATTCATCTGGCATTCCCATGAAAACGAAGATGAAATGTTCTGGATCGTAAAAGGAAAACTAAAAATTGAGTTCCGGGATAGAATGGTTGAGCTTCAGGAAAACGAATTTTTTATAGTGCCCCGTGGTGTTGAACATAAACCAATTGCTGAAGAAGAAGTTCATGTTATGCTTTTTGAACCTGCCTCTACTGAACATACCGGGAAAGAGAAGCATGATCTAACCAATAACCAGCAGGAACACCTTTAATTAAGGTTTATAAGGATTTTTATTTCCTTCCTGGGATTTCCATTTTTTGTATATTTAATTGGTTTTCAGATCATAAAACCATATTTATAACCAATAACTACAAAAAATGAAAAAAATTAACTATCTATTTTTTTTGTTCACTATTGCGCTATTTGCTCAGGATAATAAGGAACCAAAAGAATACAGTATTGAACAATTTTACGAAAATACCCGAATTTCGGGTGCAGATTTTTCCGCTGATGAATCAAAGATATTAACGAGCAGTGATGAATCGGGCATTTTTAATGTCTACGAAATTAATATTGCCGATGGCAGTAAAAAAGCGATCACCAATTCTAAAGAGGAATCTCTGTTCGCCGTAGATTATGTGCCTGGAACTTCAGAAATCATTTATTATGCAGATAAGGGTGGTAACGAGATCGACCATCTTTACCTTTTAAAGGAAGACGGTTCCGCGAAAGATCTTACACCTGGCGAGAATGAAAAAGCCGGTTTTGAAGGCTGGAGTGGAGATAAGAAATATATGTATTACAGTTCCAATAAGCGTAATCCGCAGTTCTTTGATCTTTACCGCATGAAAATTGGTGCCTGGGAACCTGAAATACTCTATGATAATTCTGAAGGTTATTCCCTAGCAGGTATTTCCGATTCTGGAAAATACCTGGCTTTAATTAAGCCAATTACTACCAGTGAAAATAAATTATTTCTATTGAATCGTGATTCAGGAGAGATGACCGAGGTTTCCAAACCTGGCTTCAATTACAACGCCAGTGGCTTCAATCCTGAAGAAACCGAAATGTATTACACCACCAATCATGGCGGAGAATTCAGTAAACTAATGTCGTTAGATCTGAAAAATGGTGAATCTGAAGTGCTTTATGAAACCAACTGGGATGTAGTGTATAGTGGTTTAAGCGAAAAAGGAAATTATCGTGTAATTGGGATCAATGAGGATGGATCTAATAAACTGGTAGTGATAGATACCAGAACCGGAGAGGAATTAGAAATTCCTGAGATCGAAGACGGAAATATCCTGGGCGCTTCATTTTCTAATAGTGAAGAGAAAATGGTACTTTATGTGGGTACTTCAAAAACCCCAACCAATCTCTACGTATTCGATATGGAGAATAAAGAAATGAAAAAGATCACTCATACACTTAATCCTGAAATTGATCCTGAGGATCTCGTTTCCGCCGAGGTCGTGCGATATAAATCATTTGACGGGCTTGAGATTCCTGCGATCTATTACAAACCTTTAACCGCTTCTGCAGATAATAAAGTTCCCGCGCTGGTATGGGTTCATGGTGGACCCGGAGGACAATCGCGGGTGGGATATTTTGCCTTGTTACAATATCTTGTAAATCATGGGTACGCCGTTTTAGCGGTTAACAATAGAGGTAGCAGCGGATATGGTGCCAGCTTTTTTAAAATGGATGACCAGAACCATGGTGAAAAGGACCTTCAGGATGTGATCTATGGCAAGAAATGGCTTGCATCGCAAGATTAC
The DNA here is from genome assembly GCA_963779835.1 of uncultured Flavobacteriaceae bacterium. GTDB lineage: Bacteria > Bacteroidota > Bacteroidia > Flavobacteriales > Flavobacteriaceae > Christiangramia. The sequence continues at coordinate 244,240 of CAVZZT010000013.1, read as the reverse complement.
ATTAACAAAGAACAGATAGGGATTATTGGGGGAAGTTATGGTGGATACATGACCATGGCCGCGATGACCTTTGCTCCGGATGAATTTGAAGCAGGTGTCAATATTTTTGGGGTAACCAACTGGTTGCGTACACTAAAATCTATTCCTCCTTACTGGGAGTCCTTTAAAAAAGCATTATATGAAGAAATGGGAGACCCCAATACGCAGGATTCCATTAGGCTGAGAAAGATATCCCCGCTATTCCATGCTGAAAATGTGAAAAATCCGGTGATGGTTTTGCAGGGTGCCAATGATCCCCGTGTATTGCAGGTAGAATCTGATGAAATTGTAGAGGCTGTTAAAGCTAATAATGTTCCCGTAGAGTACATGGTTTTCCCGGATGAGGGTCATGGTTTTATTAAAAAGGAAAACGAGATCAAAGGTTACAGACAGATCAGGCTGTTCCTTGACAAATACCTGAAAGATGAAGATGTAAAGCTTCCCGATCCTAATTTGAAGGATTAATTTTATTATTATTGCCTTATATGAAACAGGCAATATCACTTAAGTCGACTTATAATTGAGAGCAGCTTCGAGGATATTGCCTGTTATTGTTTTTGCACAGTTTTGCTGTACTTCTTTATGGTTTGCGGGAAATGCGGTTATGCCGAATCTTCTTGAGGATTTCAGATTGGGTACCGAAGCTCTTGGACATTTGACTTCTGCCGTGCAATTTGGTTTTATTACGGGAACCCTGAGTTTTGCTTCTCTAACTATTTCAGACAGATTTTCACCCTCAAAAATTTTCTTCTTTTGTGCCATTTTTGGTGCAGTTTTTAATCTTGGGAATTTATTTGAAGACAACGGTCTTTTTAGCTTAATAACATTTAGATTTTTAACCGGTTTCTCACTTGCAGGAATTTATCCTGTTGGAATGAAAATAGCTGCTGATTATTTTGACAAAGGGCTGGGCAGATCCCTGGGTTATCTTGTTGGAGCTTTAGTTCTTGGCACCGCTTTCCCCCACCTGTTAAAAGAAATTTCTGGTAATATAGACCTTCAATGGAGATCTGTGATCTATTTCACCTCGGGATTAGCCGTTTTAGGTGGCATCCTGATATTGGTATTTGTACCCAACGGCCCTTTTCGAACCGGCCTGCAAAATCCCGATTTAAGCCTGATCTTCAGGATCTTTAAAAATGCAGATTTTCGTTCAGCTGCCTTTGGATATTTTGGGCATATGTGGGAGCTATATGCCTTCTGGGCCTTTGTCCCGGTCATACTCAGCTTTTATAAAACTTTTCATCCCGGAGCTAACTTCAGTGTAGCCTTTATATCATTTCTTGTGATTGGGCTTGGAGGAATTGCCTGCGTGCTTGGAGGTTATATTTCAGAAAAAAAAGGAGTGAAAAGAACAGCTGGATCAGCATTATTTCTATCCGGATTTTGTTGTCTAATCTCTCCCCTTATTTTTTATTCAGATTCCGAATTTTTACTGATTGGATTCTTAATCTTTTGGGGATTAGTGGTGGTTGCCGATTCTCCCTTATTTTCTACACTGGTGGCTCAAAATGCGGCGGCGGAATCCCGAGGTACCGCATTAACGATCGTGAACAGTATTGGCTTTAGTATTACTATTTTCAGTATACAATTAATGAATTACTTAATTGAAATTCTATCTCCGGCTCTAATTTTTATTTTTTTAGTTCTGGGGCCGGTATTTGGTATTTATGCACTCTTCCGGAGAAAAAATCATACATAGATAATTAAATTTGTAATGAACCACCTAATACAGTAAAGATGAAAATAGATGCAAATTCTCCTCAGGATTATCTTAGTAAGGTTCCTGAAAATAGAATGAAGCCAATGTCTAAAATACGTGCTGTAATCAAAGAAAATCTTCCAAAAGGTTTTGAAGAGACCATGAGTTACGGAATGATAGGTTATGTAGTTCCGCACTCAACTTACCCTAAGGGTTATCATTGTGATCCTTCTCTGCCGCTACCTTTTATAAATTTGGCGTCACAGAAGAATTATATCGCGGTTTACCATTCCGGAATTTATTCGAATAAAGAATTGTATGACTGGTTTGTTGATGAATATAAAAAGAGGACAGGTAAGAAACCTGATATGGGAAAAAGTTGTATCAGATTAAAGGATCTGGAAAATATTCCCTTTGATCTGATCGGAGAGCTTTCAAGAAAAATAACACCTTCGGAATGGATCGACACCTATGAAAAAAATATAAAAAGAAATAGATAATATGAAGATTCTAATCATCGGTGCTAACGGCACCATAGGAAAAAAAGTAACTGAATCACTCACAAATAAGCATGACATAATAAAGGTGGGAAAAACCTCAGGTGAGATTCAGGTAGACATTTCAGATTCCGGATCTATAGAAAGGATGTTTGAAAATTCTGGAAAGGTTGATGCGATTGTATGTATAGCCGGTGATGCTAAATGGGATAAATTCCATAAGCTATCGGAAGAAGATTTCTACATTGGTATAAAGAGCAAACTTATGGGGCAGGTAAACCTGGTGAGAATTGGAAGAAAATATCTGAATCAGGCCGGTTCCTTTACACTTACTACCGGAATCCTGGCAGATCATCCTGTAGATAAAACTACCAGTGCAGCAATGGTGAATGGCGGAATTCACAGTTTTGTAAAAGCAGTGGCTCTGGAATTAGAGCAAGGACAAAGAATTAATGCCGTCTCTGCAGATCTCGTGGAAGATGCCAAAGATAAATATGAGGAATATTTCCCTGGTCACACACCAGTAGCAATGGACAAGGTGGCAGACGGTTATAAAAAATCTATCCTTGGAAAAATAAATGGGGAGATAATTAGAATTCTTGCCTAATTTCTGCACTTAAGTTGTTAAAGCTTCCTTAAGAAAGGACTTCAGTTTCTTAAAGACCGCCAATTTTGAATTATAGGCATAGCATTTGCACCAATAAGGTCAAACAATAAAATTTAAGAAAATGAAGAAGTTTTTTAGTAGTCTGTTATTTGTAGTCGCAGTAGGAACGGCCTCAGTAACGGCGCAATCTACTACAACGCCGCAACAACAGGAACAGATAGAAGTAAGTGACGCTGAATTGTCTCAATTTGCTGAAGTATTTCAGAAGATGAGAATGATGAATCAGGAAGCCCAGAAAGATATGATGGCTGTGGTTCAGGATGAAGATTTTGAACTTCAAAGATTTAATGAGATCCACCAGGCGAAAATGGATCCTAAGAAAGAGATTGAAACAACTCCAGAGGAAGACAAAAAATATAAAGCTGTAGTAACTGAGCTTGAGGAGATGCAACCTGAATTCCAGAAAAAGATGCAGGAAGTTATTACTGAAAGTGATTTAAGCATGGAAAGATACCAGCAACTTGCTATGGCTCTAAGATCAGATGCTGAACTTCAGCAGAGACTTCAAGAGATATTGAAAAGCTAGATAGATTCTTTGAAAATGTTATAATAAAAAAGCAGGTCACCGAACCTGCTTTTTTTATTATATAATTAATGACTAATATTTTAAGTCTATTTTAAAATTTGAAAATCCTCAAGGCATCAATTTTGTTGTAATTTGGAAAACAATAATAATTTATATGACAAGCTTATTAAAAAGAACCTTTTGCATACTATTTTTTTTAATACTCCTACCCGCTTGTTATGCCCAGGAATCAACAATGCAGCAAAAAGACAATTTAAAATTTAGTAATAAGATAGTACCTGATACAATCTGGAGGGAAGCCTATGTAGCCCTTTCTCATTATCCAGAACTGAAAGACACTCCAATTGAATTTAGGTTCAAGAAAAACATTAAGAAATCTTTTATGCAGGCACAGCCAAAGATTGGCGGCTTACTTAAAAAGAAGGGAAACCGAAGTTACTTCATATTTATCAATCAAAAGTTTAAAATTGAAGACGAAATCTTCGATATCACTACCGTCCCTTCAGAAGTTCTTATAGGTTGGCTTGGACATGAGCTGGGACACATAATGGACTACCAGGACAGGAGTGCTGCAAGTCTTGTATGGTTTGGCATAAAGTACGTTACTTCGAAAAACTATATTCGGGAAGCAGAAAAAACTGCAGATACTTTTGCAGTAAATCACGGCCTTGGTCAGGAAATAATTGCCACTAAAAACTTTATTATCAATCACTCCAGACTATCTGACAATTATAAGGACCGAATTCAGGATCTTTATTTATCCCCTGAAGAGATCATGGTTTTGATCGATGAAGCTCACGAGGATTAGCTTTTTGAATTTTGTTCGTTGAGGAATTTTTCCCATTCTGCAAATTTCTCCTCATTCATCACCTTTTCCATTTTTACCTGGCCTCCCTTTTTCTTATTTGCAGCATTCCATTCATGGAACATATTAGGGTCTATAGAGGTTACTTTCACGCCTTTTAGCGCTTTTGATCTGGCTACTTTATAATTTTTATTGGCATCTTTAAGGGCATTATCAAGAGCCTCAGCTAATTTATTATCATCCCCTGCTTCATCTTCGGTTCCCAAATACCAATAATGGTAATATTCTCCATCTTCTGCTCTTTTGGCTGCAACTACAAATTCCGGGATTCTGATATCAAACTGATTTTCCAATTCCTGCACGGCATCGTTCATTTTATTTACCGATAATTGAGAACCAACGACATTTAAAAAGAATTTAGTCCTTCCCGTGATCCTTATTTCATTCTTTTCCTTATCTGTGAACTTAATAGTATCACCAATTAAGTATCTCCATGCTCCACTAACCGTAGAAATTAGAATCACATAGTCTACTTCTTCTTCAACTTCTTCCATAGGAATCACAGGAGCATCCTCGGTTATAGATCCATCCTGATTAATATAATCCGGTTTAAAAGGAACAAACTCAAAGTAAATACCATTATCGGTTATTAACCTCATAGCATTCGTATTTGGTCTTTCCTGCACAGCAAGAAAACCTTCAGAAGCCAAATAGGTATCTATTACCTGAACAGGTTTTCCCCATAAAGCTTTGAAGCTCTTCTCATAGGGTTCAAATGCAACCCCTCCGGAAGCGTACACCTGAAGGTTGGGCCATATTTCATGAATATTGTCCAGCTTATGATATTCAATTACTTTCTTAAGCATAAGTTCCATCCAGGATGGGATTCCGCTTAAAGCACCTATATCCCATTCTTTTGCGTTTTCAGCGATTTTTTGAACGCGATCATCCCATTCATCAATTTTAGAGATCTCTTCTCCGGGTTTATAATATCCCCGAAACCAAAATGGAATATTGCTGGCACTAATACCACTTATTTCACCTTCCTTGTGACTGCCTTCCTTTTGGAGATCTGTGGAACTCCCTAACATCATGATCTCTTTTTCAAAAAAATCAGGTGGAAGATCAAAATTGCTTAAAGCACTTACCTGTTTAATTCCGGCCTTTCTAATAGCCTCAACCATATCCTCGGTTACCGGAATTCTTTTACTGCTTTTTCCGGTTGTACCAGAACTTAAAGCAAAATATGGTGGCTTTCCAGGCCAGGTAACATTTTCTTTCCCTTCATGATACTTATGCCACCATTCTTTATCCATTTTATTATAATCGAAATAAGGAACTGTTTCAGAAAATGTTTTTCTAATATCCTCAGAGGTAAGTATTTCAGCAAATTTATAATGCTTCCCAAATTCTGTATCTTTTCCTTTTTTCAAAAGTTTTCGTAAAACCTCTTCCTGATCTTTTACTGCTTCTCCCTCAGGTGTAAGACTTCCCTTAAGGTCAATTAAACTTTTTATAATAGATCCAAATATTGCCATTGTATGTATATACTTTTGAAGGGATAAATCTAAAGATACCTTTTACATGAGCAGTGGGGATTACCAAATATTTAACTCAGCAATAGGTACTAAAAATCCTACAAAAATTGATTTACATGTAGGAATCTTCATATAAATAGTTAAATTACATTGATGACTATAGAAAATTGAATTATAACTTTAATATTTACAGTCTCAAAAAGACCATATACAATCTAACCTACATTTTCCATGAACCAATCTTTACCTCAAACCCAGTCAAGATTTAAAATGGTATCTTATGAAGAGGCTTCACCATCGGTGAGGGAAATTTATGATGATACCAAAAGAACCTTACAATTACCTTTTGTGCTAAACTGGTTTAAATGCCAGGGAGACAACGAACTTCTATTAAAAGGAAACTGGAGCAAATTGAAAAATACCCTGATGGAAGGGCAGGTTCCCAATGTCCTAAAACAATTGATCATATATAACGTATCAAAAGAAAGAGGTTGTAATTATTGTTCACACGCGCATGGAATCTTTGCTGACAGTATGAGCTCGATGATTTCGGAAGAAGAAGGATTTAGAGCAACTCAAAGCTTTAATTCACCTTCGATGCCGGTGAGTTATAAAACTGCAGTTCAGGTAGTCACCAAGGCTGCATTGAATCATTCTGATATCTCTGATGATGATTTCGAAAAACTGGAAAATGCAGGTTTTACACACAAAGAAATTCAGGAATTGATGGCTCAGGCTGATCTGGTAAATATGCTTAACACCATTGCTGACGTATCGGGAATCAAAATTGACAATGAACTGCTTGAAACTCCCGAATAAACAGTTTCCAAACTGAATGAGTAATATTACCCAGAATACCTCCCAACTTTATAGGATAACCTATGAAGCTTACTCCAAATTTGCAAATGATGTAAATCGTTGTGCGAATCTTGAGGAGGTGGCAGAGGTATGTAAAACTCACCTGAAATATCTTATTAATTTCAGGATTATTAGGATGACTATATTTCAAAATGACAAATTTTTCTTTTTTGAACTATTTGGAAACGAAATATGGTCAGATCTAAAAGAAAATTCTGAAATTTTCTCTTACGAAAAAAAATTACTGGAAAATGGCGTTCCCATTATAACCAATGAAATTCCGGATAAACTTATAAAGGATAAAATAGATATTAATTCTTTATATGACCCGGTACTTTGGGGTTGGTGTTTTGATAAATATGAAAGAAAAGTATTAGTATCTTTGCTCGCTGATCAGGAAAAATCTTTCTCAGTTGGTGATGTAGAGATCCTGAAACTGATGGTTGATTGTATTCAGGCAAAGTTTAGTGAGATATTTTTAAAAAGGCAGCTAGCCATTCAAAACCGGAATCTTTCAGATGCCTACAATACGATTAAATCTCAGAATAATGAGATAAAAAGAATTGTAGAGAATCAAAAAGAAACAATTAAAAAGAGAACGGAAGCAATTGCTCAAAAGAATGAAAAACTTTTGCATATATCTGCTTTAAATGCTCACAATATCAGGGAACCTCTTTCCAGGATCCAGGGAATAATTCAACTTTTTGAGTTTGTTGATAATAAGACCTGCCGGGAAGATCTAATCCCTAAATTAGAAAGCACTGTTGAGGAAATGGATGAAGTATTAAAAGAAGTTGTGGAGATGGCGTCAAAAGATCTGATGGATTTAAAGGCTGAAAAGTTATGAGTAAGATTTACCTTATAGATGACCAGCCTATCTCTAATTTTATTACTAAAAAATTACTGGAATTAGAGGGATTTAATGAAAATGTACAGGATTTTACCGATCCAGCAGAAGCTTTGGAAAACGTGGTGAAGGATGAAGATGCCCTGATTTTCCTTGATCTTAATATGCCTGTAATGAACGGTTGGGATTTTCTGGAGGCCATGAAAAATAAAAATCTTCATCACCGTATCATTATACTTACTTCCAGTACCAGTAAAATAGATAAAGAAAAGGCAAAAGAATACCCATGTGTTATAAAATATATGGTAAAGCCAATGAATAAAAAGAAGTTATCAGAACTTTCGGAATATCTAAAAGTGTATTAAGATTGCCGAATCCCGACCCTCAAAAACTTTTGGAACTTGCCTATGCTAAAATGCATTTCGGGAAGTACAAGGACTATTATCTTTCAGACATTCCTGAACCCTATTATGTATGGTTCAGACAAAAAGGTTTTCCCCCTGGAAAACTGGGAGATCAAATGCAACAGGTTTTTGAATTGAAAATCAATAGCCTTGAAGGTCTTTTAAGACAGATAAGAAAAAGGTATCCAAAGCCGCAAAAAAAGTAAAAACTTCCTCTTAAAAAGCTCTTAATATTAGCTTTCCAAATTGGCTGCTTTTTCTATTCTTCTTTGTAATTTAGCGCCCTGAATAAACAACACAACAAACACAACTAAAATGGCCGATACCAAGTATATATTTGTTACAGGAGGTGTGTCTTCGTCCCTTGGAAAAGGGATAATTGCCGCTTCTTTAGCAAAATTATTGCAGGCAAGGGGCTTTAAAGCTACTATTCAGAAACTGGATCCATACATTAATGTAGATCCGGGAACGCTTAATCCCTATGAGCACGGAGAATGTTATGTAACTGAAGATGGCGCGGAAACCGATCTTGATCTTGGTCATTATGAGCGTTTCTTAAACGTAAATACTTCTCAGGCGAACAATGTCACCACCGGAAGAATTTACCAGAGTGTAATTGAAAAAGAACGCCGTGGCGAATTTCTTGGAAAAACAGTGCAGGTGGTTCCACATATCACGAATGAGATCAAGGAACGAATTCAGATTCTTGGACAAAATGGAGATTATGATATTGTGATCACCGAGATTGGTGGTACTGTAGGTGACATCGAATCCCTTCCATATATTGAAGCGGTTAGACAGTTAAAATGGGAGTTGGGAGATGATAATGCATTGGTTATTCATTTAACGCTTGTTCCATACCTTTCAGCTGCCGGAGAATTAAAAACAAAACCTACTCAACATAGTGTAAAAACACTGATGGAAAGTGGAATTAAAGCAGATATTCTTGTTTGTAGAACTGAACATGAATTGTCTGACGATATTAGAAGAAAACTGGCAATATTTTGCAATGTTCGCCAGGAAGCGGTAATTCAAAGTATTGATGCGCCCACTATTTATGATGTTCCAAATATGATGCTTAAAGAAGGGCTGGATACTGTAGTTTTGAAGAAACTGGCACTTCCGGATGATTCTACACCTAATTTGGATCGTTGGAACCAATTTCTGAAAAGACATAAGAACCCAAAAGCTGAAGTTCATATTGGTCTTATTGGTAAATATGTAGAGCTTCAGGATTCTTATAAATCCATTCTTGAATCATTTATTCATGCAGGTGCAGAGAATGAAGTATCAGTAAATGTAGAATATATACATTCCGAATTTATTAATGAGAATACCATTCACAATAAAATAAGTCATCTTGACGCAATTTTGGTCGCTCCAGGTTTTGGGGAACGCGGAATTGAAGGAAAAATAGATGCGGTAAGATACGCTCGAGAGAACGGTCTTCCTTTCCTTGGAATCTGTCTTGGAATGCAAATGGCCGTAATTGAATTCGCTCGTAATGTGCTTCAGTTAAAAGGCGCCAATTCAACCGAAATGGATGCCGATACCAAACATCCTGTTATAGATTTAATGGAAGCTCAAAAAGAAGTAACTCATAAAGGTGGCACCATGAGACTTGGAGCATGGGATTGTGAACTCACTGAAAATTCTATTATATACGGGGCATATGGAAAAAAAATGATCAAGGAACGTCATCGCCATCGTTACGAATACAATAACAAATATAAGGAACAGCTTGAAAATGCCGGGATGCTAAGCACCGGTATTAATCCTGAAACAGGACTGGTGGAGATTATAGAACTTAAAGACCATCCGTGGTTTGTTGGAGTTCAATATCACCCGGAATATAAAAGTACCGTGGCCAACCCGCACCCACTTTTTGTTTCTTTTGTAAAAGCTGCACACGAACACTCAGTAAATCAAAAAAATGCCAAGATGGCACAGAAATAAATTTGGCCATTTTTTTGACCAAGGAAGATTAAGCAAAATTAAATAATGGAAGAAAAGAAAATCGACATTCAATCCATAATTGGATTTATATTAATTGGGGGGATCCTTTTATGGATGCTTTACAATAATACTCCTGAAGAAACTACTACCGAAGACACTACTACTACCGAGCAGGTTGATAAAGGAACCCAGGAGAAAGAAATAGCCTCAGAAAAACCGGAACCCAAACAAATTCAAAATGACTCTACAGCGATTGCTGATGCACAGCGCCGCCTGGGATCATTTGGTTATTCCGAAACCCTGCCGTCAGCTCAGGGAGGAACAACAACGATTTCAAATGATCTGCTTGAACTGAAGGTTTCCAATAAAGGTGGTTATATTGAAGAAGCTAGGTTAAAGAATTACAAGACCTTCGATTCGATTCCTGTATATCTTATAAAGGATGGTAACGCATCCTTTAATATGAGTTTTAGTACTACAGATGGCAGAACTCTAAATACGGAAGATCTCTTTTTCGAGCCGGAACTTACCGAAAGTAACGGAAACCAGATTCTTTCCATGAAATTGAAAGTTTCAGAAGATGAATATCTGGAGTACCGCTATGCGATGAGACCTGGAGAATATATGTTGGATTTCAGCATTCGTTCGCAAGGATTAACGGGTGTACTCAATAATTCACAAACTCCTGTTTTAGACTGGAAACTCAAAGGTTACCGTCATGCTAAAAGTATAAGTTATGAAAATCGTTATACCGATCTTATCTATGAATATGATGGCGGAGATGATGGCAGTGTAAGCAGTGGCGATGAAGAGGAAGAGAATATTAGCTATATAGCCTATAGACAACATTTCTTCACTTCAATATTATTAACTGACAATCCTTTCAAAACATCAAAATTTGATGTTGAGAATCTTGTGGAAGATGAGGAAGTGGATACAGTTTTCACTAAGACCTTCGCTTCCAGTATTCCCCTGGAGCTAAAAGCCGGAGAGCTTAACTACAATATGAACTGGTATTATGGTCCTGCAGATTATAAAGTTCTGAATGACTATGATCGTAATCTGGACGAAATCATTCCACTAGGCTGGGGTATTTTCGGATGGATTAATAAGTTCCTTTTCATACCATTCTTTGCATTCCTTGCAGGTTTCTTACCTAGCTATGGTATTGCTATAATTGCAATGACGATCGTTGTTAGAATCATATTATCACCGGTTACTTATAAGTCGTATCTCTCTCAGGCAAAAATGAAGATCCTTAGGCCTGAAATTAACGAGCTTAACGAGAAGTATAAGGATAATGCAATGAAGAAACAGCAGGAAACGATGAAGCTTTATAGCAAAGCTGGGGCAAGTCCTATGAGTGGATGTTTGCCGGCATTGATGCAGATTCCTGTATTCTATGCATTGTTCCAGTTTTTTCCAAGTGCTTTTCAATTAAGACAGAAAAGTTTCCTTTGGGCTGATGATTTATCAAGCTATGATGTGATTGCCCAACTTCCATTCCGAATCCCATTTTATGGAGATCATGTTAGTTTGTTCCCAATCTTAGCTTCTATTGCGATCTTCATTTATATGATGATGACCACCGGCCAGAACATGCAGGCTAATCAGCAACCTGGAATGCCTAATATGAAGTTCTTAATGTATCTGTCACCATTGGCAATGTTAGTATTCTTCAACAATTATGCAAGTGGTTTGTCACTGTATTACTTCACTTCCAACCTTATTACGATAGGGATTATGTTAGTGATTAAACACGTGATTGTTGATGAGGATAAGATTCATGCGAAGATCCAGGAAAACAAGAAAAAGCCTAAGAAACAGAATAGGTTTACCAAAAAGTTCCAGGATATGATGGAACAGGCTGAAGAACAGCAGAAGAAACAAAAAAAATAAAAATGATAAAGCCCGGTTTTCACCGGGCTTTTTTAATTCCAACAATTAATAAACAAATTATTCCAGGGTTGGCAGTAATACCATATCAATAGCGTGTATCACACCATTTGTAGCCTGAACATCTGCAGCAACTACGGTTGAAGTTCTTCCGTTTACATCGGTAATAGAAACGCCACCATCACCGCCAATTCCAATGGTGAGATCTTCACCCTGTAATGTGGTTACCGCATCTCCATCAGAAAGTTCATCAGAAGTTACGTTATTATCTGCAATTACGTGATAGGTAAGTACAGCGGTTAATGTATCAGAATCTATATCATCAAGTGAACCAGCCTCCAACTCAGTTAAAAGAGCTGCGAAAGCGTCATCTGTAGGAGCAAAAATCGTAAATGGTGCTGGTGATTCAGTTGATTGTAAAGTTTCAACTAAAGCCTCACGCGTTAGGGCTGTAGCTAAAGATGAAAAAGTTGGATCTGCGGTTGCAAAAGTAGTTACATCTGGTAACCCTATTACTGCATCAACAGCATGTACAACACCATTATCAACTTCATTATCAGCTGATGTAACAGTACTCATCCCATTAATAACAACTCCATCATCAGTATTAATATATAAACTTACATTTTCACCATCAGGACCAGCTGCGGCCATACTTTCGATATAACCTGTTGTAAGGTCACCAGACATGATGCTACCGGCCTGAACGTGATTCATTAGAACTAGTTCTAAAACATCTACAGGTATGTCCTCTAAAGCTGACCATTCATCGTTTGAATCCAAAAGCGCCTGGAAGGCATCGTTGTCTGGTGCAAAAACAGTGTATTCTGTATCTCCGCTTAGAGTCTCTGTTAAACCTGCAGCTTCAACGGCTGCCACCAAACTAGTGAATCCATTAGCGGTAGCAAAATCAATAATAGTATTACTTTCTGTACTGCCATCGTCAACAGGATCTGGATCTGGATTAGGTGTAACTGTTGTTTCTCCTCCCGGATCAAAAAGATCATCGTCACCACAAGACCCTAATGAAAAGCAGACTAAAAGAGAAAGAAACCATAATTTCGCATTTTTTAAAATAAATCTCATAATTCTAAGTTTAAGTTATTGATTAGTTTTTGATTTTTGGTAAAATTAAAACCATTAGTCATTACTTTTTGTTTAATATTTGTTAATTATGATTAAACATTGTGAAATTTTAACATTAACTCTCTTATTTTCAGTTATCTGCAATTCGCAAAACAACCAATTAGATGCCAATGGAGCAAGAAATGGCCATTGGAAAGTTAATTTTGAAGGCACTTCATACCCTAAATTTGAAGGTACATTTGAGCACGGGACGGAGGTTGGCGAATTTAAATTTTATAAAAAGGGCTTTGATGAACATCCAACAGCGATCATGAATTTCGAGGAAGGAAAAGATTCAGTCCAGGTAATTTATTATACTCAAAAAGGAAAGCCAATTAGTCAGGGGAAAATGGTTAATAAAAAAAGAGAAGGAAAATGGATCTACTTCCACCAAAAGTCAGATAGTATTATGATGACTGAAGATTATAAGTACGATCAATTAGATGGTCTTCAGAAAACCTATTTTACCAATGGTCAACTGGCAGAAAAAACCAATTATGTTGAAGGCAAAAAACATGGCGAAAGTTTAATATATGCCGATAATGGCCAGGTAACCAAAAGGCTTCACTATAAAAAAGGTGAATTAGATGGCCCAGCCACCTATTACACTACCGAAGGAGTGAAAACAATTGAAGGCACCTATAAGGATGGTCGGAAATATGGAAACTGGAAATATTATTCTGAAGGAAAACTAGAAAGAGAAGAAGATTATTAAATTTGAATATATTTGAAACCCTAAACTATTTATTATGAAGAAGATCTTAATCCTACTATTATCAATAAGCCTTTTTACGGCTTGCAGTGAAGACGATTCCAATTCTGAGGTAGAAGGCAATATCATTGGGACCTGGTTCCTGATAGAAGCCAACAACGTCCCAGGGATATTCAGTCGATGAATGTACCGGGAAATCTAACATTACTTTTAACGCAGATAACACGGGATCATCTGAATTCTATTCAAAGGTAGAAGAAGAATGTGTATCTGATTCTGGAACTGGAGACTGGAGTAATTCCTCGAACTACAATATACTTTTACCGTACCTCAACTGGGAAAAGTAACTGGAATTGTGAATTTTAGCAATAATGGCTCAAGATTTATTTTTACACCAGTTGATTTCCCCGCTTCGAGTTTGACATTCGAAAAATAAATACCATAAACTTTATTCTAAAAAGGTGGCTTTTGCCACCTTTTTTTATTTCGTAATTTTGTGCGCGCTTATCCGACTCTTTAAGCGGTAAATGAAAAAGAATAAAAATATCAGAATGAAAAAAGTTGTTGTCGGTTTATCGGGTGGTGTAGATTCCAGTGTTTCTGCATATCTATTAAAGGAACAGGGTTATGAGGTGATAGGACTTTTCATGAAGAACTGGCACGATGATTCAGTTACCATTTCAGATGAGTGCCCATGGCTCGATGACAGTAATGACGCTATGATGGTAGCCGATAAACTTGGCATCCCTTTTCAAACAGTTGATCTCAGCGAACAATACAAAGAGCGTATCGTAGATTATATGTTCAATGAATACGAAAAAGGGAGAACGCCAAATCCTGATGTTCTTTGCAACAGGGAGATCAAGTTCGATGTTTTTATGAAGATCGCTCTTTCTCTTGGCGCCGATTACGTTGCTACCGGCCACTATTGCCGGAAAGCTGAATTTGAGAAGGATGGAGAAAAAATATATCAGTTACTTGCTGGACAGGATAATAATAAAGACCAGTCCTACTTTCTTTGCCAGTTAACACAGGAGCAGCTTTCAAAAACCCTCTTCCCTATTGGGGAATTACAGAAATCTGAAGTAAGAAAGATCGCAGCAGAACAGGAATTAGTCACTGCAGAAAAAAAGGATTCCCAGGGACTATGTTTTATCGGGAAGGTAAGACTGCCTGATTTTCTACAGCAAAAGTTAAAGCCAAAAGAAGGTGTTATTGTTGAAATTCCCACAAACACCGAATTTTACTCAGAAGAAGAGCTAAGTTTTTCATCAAAAGTTGAAGAATTAAAGCATCTTTCAAAAAAATATCAATATCAGTTGAATGATGGAAAAGTCGTGGGCAAACACCAGGGCGCACATTATTTTACCAAAGGACAGCGTAAAGGTCTTGCCGTTGGCGGAACACCGGAACCACTGTTCGTAATTGACACAGACGTGGAGGAAAATGTGATCTATACTGGTCAGGGAAAAGATCATCCAGGAATCTATCGCCAGGCTCTTTTCATCACTCAGGATGAAGTTCACTGGGTACGAAGGGATCTTAGGATAGAGAATGATGAAGAGTTAAAAGTCAAGGCTAGAATTAGATATCGCCAGCCGTTACAGGATGCCGTTCTATATCAAACTGAAAATGGAATGTACATTGTCTTTGATAAACCGCAGGCATCTATAACTGAAGGACAGTTCGTGGCCTGGTACAAGAACGAAGAATTGTTAGGATCTGGAGTTATTTCGTAAATAAACTCCACCAGACTCCTGATTATAAAAATTTTTACTGTTTTTTTATAACTTTATTAATGGTTCTTTTCAGGAAGAACCTGCATGAATATTTCTAAAAATAACTCTTGAGAACAATTCGGTTTATACAGACTCTGCTTAACATTAAAAGTTTATAATGGAAGCTATGAGCTTTCCGAGTTTGATATTCAGGTAAAAAAGTACTTAGACAAAATAGATCCTTCAGGTTTTTCCAGAGGAATTTATATTACTATGTTTGAACAAATAAAGTCAAACATATCTTTTCATATCATTTTAAAAGAATGCCTGCTACAAATAGAATCACTCAGCTTTTTAATATAGAATACCCACTAATTCAGGCCGGAATGATTTGGGCCAGCGGCTGGAAACTAGCTAGCGCTGTTTCTAATGCCGGCGGACTGGGAATTATTGGTTCCGGGTCTATGTATCCTGAAGTTCTAAAGGAACATATTCAGAAATGTCAAAAAGCAACTGATAAACCTTTCGCTGTAAATGTACCCATGCTCTATCCTGAAATTGATAAGATCATGAAGATTATTATTGAAGAAGGAGTAAAGATCGTTTTACTTCCGCCGGAAATCCGAAAGACATGGACGAAGTATTTACAGGAACATGGAATTAAAGTGGTTCATGTTGTAAGCAGCGTGAAATTCGCAGTAAAATCTGAGGAAGCAGGAGTAGACGCGGTTGTTGCTGAAGGTTTTGAAGCTGGCGGTCATAATGGAAGGGATGAAACCACTACTTTTACCTTGATCCCAATGGTAAAGGAGAAAATATCAATTCCTCTAATTGCAGCCGGTGGAATCGCTACGGGACGAGGAATGCTGGCGGCCATGGTTCTGGGTGCTGACGCGGTGCAGATTGGAAGCAGGTTTGTAGCGACACCCGAGGCTTCTTCACATAAGAATTTTAAGGAAATGGTGGTTGATGCTCAGGAAGGCGATACTGTATTAACCCTGAAGGAACTGGCGCCCGTGAGACTTTTAAAGAACAAATTCTACCAGGATATTCAGGAACTATATTCTAAAGCACCGGGAAAGGAAGAACTTATTGAATTATTAGGAAGAGCTCGCGCAAAGAAAGGAATGTTTGAAGGAGATCTGGAAGAAGGTGAGCTCGAAATTGGCCAGATTTCAGGTTTAATACATGATATAAAACCAGCAGCAGAGATTGTAAAAGAAATCATCTTAGAATTCGAAAAGGTGAAATCGGAAGTTACAGATCTCTAACTGGAATAATCTTGGAGTTTTGCTAATTCCTCTTTCAGAAATTTTCGCCATCTCATTTCAGCTGGTTTATTCTTGCTATGCGACGTTTCCGTATCGAATTGGTTCTGCATAGACACGCGTTCAGCTTCTATTTTATTGTAGATCCCTTTCAGGTCTAACCGAACACTTCGGCCAATCTCATATTCATCCAAAGCCTTTCTAAGTTTCCTGGCATGTAATTCGGAAATATTGAAGTGAAGTTGTTCATGTGCTAAAAGATATTCTTCATTATCAATATCTTTAACCCATGAAAGATTTGGATAAAAATTACTAAAAACCTCATGTTCTAAAACGGGGCGTCCTGAAGCTGTACTATAATCCCAGGAATAACTAATCCCCGAATTTGTATTTGCTGAATAAGAATTTGAAGTTTCCGGCTGAGCTTTAAAATCTGACCATGTTAGAAGCCTGTCTTCACTCCAGGTAATTTTTTCTTTTTCCTGAGCAATTGTATTCAGGCAAAAAAAGAATGTAAAAATTAGAACTATTGAAGTTTTCATGAATAACTAAAAGTGATCAGCTTCTCGATATCAGGATTTAAACTTTGTAAAACAGGGCAGGTTCTTCCAGTATTTTCAAGGATCTTAGTTACTTTTTCATCATAAGATCCGGGAAATTTGATATTCACTTCAATCTTTGAAATACGTCGAGGTTCAGCGGCCATGGTCTTTGTAACCTCAGCGGTGGTTCCTTTCATATCAATCTCTAAAGCATCTGCTTTGATCCCCATTACCGTAAGCATACAGGTTGCAAGTGCATTTGCAACGGTATCGGTAGGAGAAAAAGCTTCTCCTTTTCCATGATTATCCACAGGTGCATCGGTGATCATCTTGGAACCACTTTGCAAATGTTCAGATTCAGTTCTTAAACTACCTAAATATTCAACCTTAGAAGTCATTGGCCTTAGATATAGTTAGATCTTCATTTAATTTCAGAATGTATATTGCATCATTGGAATACCCATTTCCGGAATTAGGCAAATAATGGAATTTACTTTCATAATATTCGGTATATCCGGGATATTTTTCGAAAGATTCATATAGATCTTCAGCAGAGGCAAGTCTTAACAATACGTCCATGGTAAGGTCATACCCTCTTAACGCATATTGGTTGGGCTCGATCCTGAATCTCTCTTCATAAGTCTTAATAAAATCTTCTGAAGCATTGGTATCATACTCCTTATCTACTGAAGGATAATGAAAATGCAGTTTTGCAAGATGGTTGTTGGAGATGATATCGTTCTCGTAAGTATTATTCTTATTAGTAGTCAAAAGGGTAATATCATGATCTCTTGCCAATCGGTTAAGAGCAGAAGTGACGCTACTAACCAGATTAATATTTTCAGATTCCAGGATCACCCAGTTTTTCCCTTCAGTCATCATTTCTGCCAGTTTCGGTTCTGCAACGAAATTATCGGTAGGATTTAATGATCTTGCTGAAGGCAGCATATTATTCAGTTCATTTTTGATCTGGAAAGACTTTCCATCGGCAATAATTATCACATTCTTATTCATAGAATTTTTTGCAATAAAATCCAACATGGCGTTTTTCATAAACTCGTCACTTGGCCTGGTCTGGAAAAGATTATGATAACCTCTCATCCTTCTATTGGAAAGCGGATTGATCACTGGAATATTCTGTCTTTCAAGTTTTGATGCTGCAGCTTCTGTGGTGGTTTGAAGAAGGGGACCAATTACAGCATCAACATTATTAAAATTATTTGTATTGATAATATTGGCAACTTCTGAATCGCTTTGCTTTGTATCATATACTTTAAGATTCGTAGATATTCCCATTGATTTTGCCTTATCTACTGCCATCAAAACTCCACTATAGAAATCAAGAGAAATCCTTACGACTCTTTCATTCATAATAATATTGCGATAATTCTCTATAGAATCTTCCTCTATTTTATCCAGGTTGTAAGGCAACATCAACACAATTTCCTTGGTGCTGCGATTTTCAATGGATTTGCTAAGATCCATCTTTGTATCTGCATTTTCACCAGTCCCGGTGTAGGTATCATCATCAATATCCTCTCCGTCCTTATTTTTCTTTGGAACCTTTAGGACCATTCCGAATTTAAGTCCGTTCTTAAGCGCTGGATTTAAATCTTTTAGAGAATCCTGACTTACTCCAAAACGTTGAGAAAGACTGTATAAGGTTTCCTGAGGTTTCACCTCATAAAATCTGAATCGTTCATCTGTAATTATAACAAGTTCGTCCTCCAGAACATCGGTTCCTACTCTAATCATCATTCCGGGCTGAAGTACTTCGACTCTAGGATTTAAATCTTCCAGCTCTTTAACGGTCATTCCGTACTTTCTGGCAATACCGTATTTAGTTTCCTTCGGAAGTACGATATGCTCCCTTGTTTTGGTGATCTGTTTATTCTGAAGTTCTGCCGGAACAGGTTTTGAAGTAGTATTAATCTCGACAGGTTGCGACGTTTGAGAAATTCCAACTGGAATTCTAACGATCTCTCCCTGTTGTAACTCTTTGGAGTATAACTGCTTGTTATACCTTTTTATGTCATCTATACTAACATTGTACTCTTTAGATAAGCTATATAAAGTTTCCTTCTTCTGAACCTTGTGTTCTTTAAACTGAGAAGCCGAAGAACCTGAACTCGCCTCAGTGTTATTAGATTTCCCGACCGGAATAACAAGTTTTTCATTTATACTAATTCCCTGTTTTGCATCAGGATTATATTTGTAAATATCCTCTTCATCTATATTATAAGATTGGGAAATACTAAAAACGGTTTCTCCTTTCTTTACAGTATGGTATTTATATGACTGGGCATTGGCCGAGCCTGAATAAATTTGAAAAAGAAAACATATTACAAATAGGTACTTCATTCTGATCGATTTAGTTTGAAAAGGTATTTAATTATTCCCATTCTATAGTGGCAGGTGGTTTTGAGCTTATATCATATACTACCCTATTAACGCCCTTTACCCTATTAATTATTGTATTGGAGGTCTTTTGCAAAAATTCATAAGGTAAATTCACCCAGTCTGCAGTCATTCCATCAGTAGATTCTACTGCTCTTAAAGCTACTACCTGCTCATAGGTACGCTCGTCTCCCATCACGCCTACTGACTGGACTGGCAATAGAATTGCTCCTGCCTGCCAAACTTTATCATATAACATCCAGTCTCTTAGTCCCTGAATAAAAATATGATCTACTTCCTGAAGAATTCTCACTTTTTCCGCAGTAATATCTCCAAGTATTCTAATCGCAAGTCCGGGTCCCGGGAAAGGATGTCTACCTAATAATTCCTTATCAATTCCCATCTCCTTACCAACTCTCCTCACTTCATCTTTAAAAAGCATTCTAAGCGGCTCTACCACTTTCAACTTCATAAAATCAGGCAAACCGCCAACATTATGATGCGATTTAATAGTTACTGAAGGTCCGTTTACTGAAACCGATTCAATAACATCGGGATAAATCGTCCCCTGAGCGAGATATACAACATCCTTAATCTCATGAGCTTCATCATCAAAGACTTCTATAAAAGTATTCCCAATCGCTTTACGCTTTTCTTCAGGATCACTGAGGCCTTTAAGGGCATCCAAGAAACGTGCCGAAGCATCAACACCTTTCACATTGAGTCCCATATGTTCGTATTGATCCAGAACACTGTCAAATTCGTTCTTTCTCAATAATCCGTTATTTACAAATATGCAATAAAGGTTTTTACCGATAGCTTTATGAAGAAGCACCGCTGCCACGGTTGAATCTACACCTCCGCTTAAGCCCAGTACAACTTTATCGTTACCAATCTTTTCTTTCAATTCTGAAACGGTAAGATCTACAAAAGCTCCGGGCGTCCAGGTTGCCTTAGTTCCGGCAATCTTTACAAGGAAATTCTCCAGTAATTGCTTTCCATCAGTAGAATGATAAACTTCCGGATGAAATTGAATGGCATAGGTTTCTTCCCCTTCAATTCTATATGCCGCATTCAAAACATCTGAAGTGCTGGCCAATCGAACTCCATTTTCAGGAAGAGCTATGATGGAATCACTATGACTCATCCAAACCTGTGAATTCTCTTTGATATTTTCAAATAAAGGCTCAGCATCTTTAATAACGGTAAGATTTGCTCTACCATATTCTCTGGTATCTGAAGGTTCAACCTTACCACCATGGAAATGCGCAAAATACTGAGCGCCATAGCATACTGCCAAAATTGGTAATTTACCACGTATTTGAGAAAGGTCGGGATGTGGAGCATCTTCCGCTCTTACCGAAAACGGACTTCCGGAAAGGATCACCGCTTTAAAACCTGATAAATCTTCTGGAATTTTGGAATAAGGATAAATTTCACAGTAAATATTCAGCTCTCTAACTCGTCGTGCGATAAGCTGTGTGTACTGCGAACCAAAGTCTAGAATGAGTACGTTGTTTTGCATGCGCAAAAATAGGAAAATGAGCTAAAAATAAAATTATAACCACCCATTTAATTTGAATAAGTTTTTCAGCGTTAAAGAGATTTAAAGAGCATCAAAAATTTAAAAAAAACATTTAAAATGCTGGAGATAAATTTATTTGGAGAAATGTAGTTAAAAAAATGAATTAAGGAAATTGATAAAATATCTATATTTAAACAAGTTTAAAATGCTTTTCATGAAATATCTTAGCGCAATCATTTTCTCCATTGCCATCATATTCGCGGCCTATTTTCTAGGTAACTCTTATGTTTCAAGAGCTAACCCAGATGGAGTGATTTCTGTCACCGGTTCAGGAAACGAGAATTTTGTTTCAGATCTTATTGTTTGGGAAGGCAGGTTTAGCAGGATGAATCCAAATCTCGAAGAGGCCTATAATCAGCTAAACCGTGATAAAGAAATAGTCAGAAAATACCTTATTGATCAGGGAATAAAACCTGAAAATATTGTTTTTAATTCGGTTCAAACCAATGAGCAACGCGAAAACCAATATCAAAATGGCAATTTCACAGGTAGTATCTTTAAAGGATATGAATTGATCCAACCTATAAAAATCGAATCTACCGAAGTTGAATTAATAGAAAATGTTTCCCGGGAGATCACTGAACTATTAAACAAAGGAGTTCAGTTCAATTCTTCTCCACCAAGATATTACTACACAAAAATAGCCGATCTTAAAATTGAAATGATCTCTAAAGCCACGGAGGACGCAAGAGTTCGGGCGGAAAAAATTGCAGAAAATAGCGGTGAATCTCTGGGAGATCTAAAAAGCGCCAATATGGGCGTATTTCAAATTACCGGGCAAAATAGCGGAGAGGATTATAGCTGGAGTGGTGCCTATAATACGGCAGATAAAAATAAAACAGCCTCAATTACTATGAGGCTGGAATATGAAATTGATTAATACTGTTTACTTTAATGTAGCAAGAATTTCATCGATATCTTTCTCGGTCGTATCAGGATTTATAAAGCAAAAACGAACTACACTTTCATCTTTCCAAATAGATGGGGTTACCAGTGCAAAACCAGCATTGTGATTTCTGTAGGTCCAGTCACGATAATCTTCTGCAGACCAGCCTTTTCTTTTAAAAAGAACAACAGACAAACTTGCCGGCCTTACTAATTCAAGGTTATCATCCTCTTTTATTTTCTCCGCAGCTATATTGGCAAGTTCTATTCCGCGTTCGATCGCTTCCTTGTACTTATTTGTCCCATGCATAGCCAACGAGAACCATAAAGGCATTCCTCTAAGCCTTCTGGTAAGTTGAATTTGATAATCTGCCGGATTAAAACCCTGAGCACCTTCATCTTTAAAGATCTCCAAATAAGCTCCCTTTTGAGAATGAGCCTTTTTAGCAAGCTCCAGGTTTTTATAAATTACCGCTCCACAATCATAAGGTGAAAACAGCCATTTATGAGGATCTATCGTAATACTATCAGCTTTTTCAATTCCGTTGAATAAATGTCTAACTGAATTTGCAGCAAGAGCTCCCCCTCCATAGGCGCAATCTACATGCAACCAGATATTCTGTTCTTCACAAATGTCTGCAATGTTCTTTAGATCATCAATAATACCGGCGTTGGTAGTTCCTCCGGTAGCAACCACCGCAAAAAGCCGATTTCTATCATTCTCGTCCAGAGTATCAATTGCTTTTTTAAGTTCTTCACCAGACAAATATTCTTCCTCAGATTTTATTAGGTGAATATCAGCATCCATAACCTTGGCCATAGATTTGATCGAACTATGAGCTCCTGAAGAAGTAAGTAAAAGCGCTCTTTCCGTCGCATACTTCGGTTTTTGCTCTCGCCATTCCTCCCTCGCCGTTACCAGGGCCGAAAGATTCGCTGCCGTACCCCCACTTGTAAATACCCCGAAAGCCCCTTCCGGAAGTTTGGTCAGGGAAACCAGCCATTTCATGGCCTGGTTCTCACAGAAAATCCCGCCTGCTCCTTCCATCCAGTAAGCTCCATGTATACTTGATGCCGAAGTTACGAGGTCAAACATGATAGCTGCCCTGGTTGGTGCTGCAGGTACGAAAGCAAGATGCCGCGGATGATCAATAGGAACTGTAGCTTTTACTAAAACATCCCTGAATAACTGAAAGGCATTTTCACCTCCGATTCCTTCAGGAGTAATGGTTTCTCCTACTATCCTTAAAAGATCCTCTTCTTTTTTTGGAGAACCTAGTTCTGGAGTAACGTTTGAGATACGGTCTATTGTATATTTCATGACATCCAGGGTCATTTCAACAAGATTCATATCTATGGTATGCATTCTATTCTTTTCCAAAAGTCAAAATTTTAAAGTTAGACTCAAGCGGATCTAATTCTTCCATTAGCCCTTCGATCAATTCATCTCCATATTCCGCATAAAATTCAGAAAAGTTCGTTTGCCTTTCCTGTAAACTTCGATTAGGAAAAAGGTCGTTTTGCAGTTCGGCAATACGTTCTACCTCATCCTTAAGCTTTCGTTTCTGTGCCTTCAATAATCTTTTTTCAAGATTATCCAGACCTTTTAATTGTTTCACTTCCTGAGCCTTTACAGCTCCCAAAAATGATTTATCGGTTTTTTCAGCAAGATCATACATATGCTGAAATTGCTGAACCAGATGTTCTTTCTGTGAAGAAAAGTCTATATCGATATTAGATATTTTTCTAACCTTTCTGTTGATTAGTTCGTGTTGCTTTAAGAATAGTTCCGGCAGCGAAATGTCCATTTTTTTTCGCTTTTTATTTTGCTTTGCCGTTTGAAGCATTGCGGAGTTTCGTAAAAGCAACATTGGGAAAGTTACGTTTTCAGATTCAAAATAAGATTTTAATTCCAGCCAATAGGCCAACTCCCCTCCTCCTCCAATATAACAAAGGTTTGGTAAGATCACTTCCTGATATAACGGTCTCATCATCACATTCGGGCTAAAACGCTCAGGATGATCATTTAATTCCTGTAAGATTTCCTCTTTGCTCCAGGAGATCTCTGTTTCATGAACGAAATATTCACCATCTTTTTCGATAATCCTTTCGCGAATCTGCCCGGTGAGATAGAATAAATTTATTTCACGCGGATTTACCTGGATATTGTAGTCCAGAGAATTTATTTTCTCTACAGTTTCGGTAGTCTGTTGATAGGAATTTTGCTCTGTAAGCTCTTTTTGTACAAAAGGAATAAAATGCTTTTTTAGTCTTTTATCTCCTGCGGCTACGATCACCAATCCATATTTCCCAAAAATCTCATTTGCGATATATCGGGTAGCGTCGGTAAGGTTATCATGTTCCAGGTATCCTTTTTCAAATAAAGACTTTAGATAGTCAGCATTTTCACCACCGCCTATTTCTGCTGAAAAAAGTCTAAAAACCTCATCGAGTCCTTCTGTAGAAAGTCCACCTACGGCAGTCTTTCCTGCATTTTTATCCGCATTATTCCATTTGAATTTTTTACCATTAAGATTGAAAAAGTTTATCTCTTCAAAATCATGATCCTCGGTTGCCATCCAGTAAACTGGCACAAAATCACTTTCAGGGTATCTTTCTTTTAATTTTCTGGTAAGATTGATCGTAGATACGATCTTATAAAGAAAATAAAGGGGCCCTGTAAAAAGATTTAACTGATGACCGGTGACCACTGTAAAGCTATTTTCAGATGCTAATGCTTCTATATTCGCCTTTGTACTTTCAGAAATGACAAGTTTTGAATATTGATCATTTAAAACCTCATTAAGATCTTTCCTGATACTATGATCATAGCTATTTTTCTTCTCTTTTATCTGAGCCTCGAAATTCTCAATTTTCGGGAAGCGATTATAAAATTCACCTAATTCCTTTCTTTCAGATAAATAATCAAGAATAAATGGAGTGAAATAATTGGTTTCGGGATACGAAATACAATCGGTTGGCATAGATTTCAATTCTGTTTGCAAAGATATCGAAGATAAGGATTTTATTCACTAAATTTTAGTTAATTCAAGCTTAGATGCTATCTTTACTCGGCTTATTATAAACTAACCCACTTAATGAAAAATTGTTATAGCTTAATCTGCGTCCTCTTCTTAGGTTTCCATTTTATTACTGCACAGCAAGTTAAAAACCCATCAGAATTTCTTGGATATGAATTGGGAAGCCAATTTTCACGTCATGCAGACGTTGTAAATTACTTTAATCACGTTGCTGAAAATTCAGAATTAGTAGAATATCACACCTACGGAAAAACCAATGAAAGAAGGCCTCTTACTTATGCCATAATATCTTCAGAAGAGAATATGGCTAACCTGGATAATATCAGGTCCGCACATTTAAATAAGATCCAACCTGGAAATAATGATAATGATTCTGAGGTTGCAATCGTCTGGCTAAGTTATAATGTTCACGGAAATGAAGCTTCCAGCACTGAAGCTTCGATGAAAACAATTTATAGCCTTATCACCGAAAAACAGGATTGGTTGAAAAACACCATCGTGATCATAGACCCGTGTGTGAATCCAGACGGAAGGGATAGGTACGCCAACTGGTACAATCAGGTGAAAACCGAACCATACAATGTTTCCCAACAGGCTGCAGAGCATCATGAGCCATGGCCCGGAGGCAGACCCAATCATTATCTTTTTGACCTGAATCGTGACTGGGCATGGGCTACGCAAATAGAAACTCAGGAAAGATTAAAAATATACAATCAATGGTTACCAAATATTCATGTTGATTTTCATGAACAGGGCATCAACGAACCTTACTATTTTGCTCCGGCAGCTGAGCCTTTTCATGAGGTAATTACTCCATTTCAGAGGGATTTCCAAACCCGAATAGGAAAGAACCACTCGAAATATTTTGATAAAGAAGGCTGGCTTTATTTTACCGGGGAACGCTTCGACCTGTTATACCCTAGCTATGGAGATACGTATCCAACCTATATGGGTGCGATAGGTATGACCTACGAACAGGCTGGTAATGGTCGTGCCGGTTTAGGCATCAAAACAGATGAAGGTTATATATTAACCCTGAAAGATCGCCTGGAGCATCATTATATTACAGGTCTTTCTACTGTTGAAGTCGCTTCTAAAAACGCTTCGGAACTGAATGAAGAATTCCAGAACTATTTTGGAAAAGAAGATTTGGAATATAAAAGCTATGCCCTAAATGGAAGTGCTGACAAACTGGAATCCTTAAAGAAGCTGTTAGACAGGCATCAAATAAAATATTCGTATGCTAATTCGGGACGAATCAATGGCTTTAGTTTCAATAAAAATGGAAACGGAAATTTGGAGGGAAACGAGAATACTCTAGTAGTTTCAACGAACCAACCGAAGGCGAAAATGGTAAAAGTGCTTTTTGAGCCTAAAACCAAATTAACCGATTCACTTACCTATGATATAACTGCCTGGAGTTTACCATATGCTTATGGGCTGGATGCAGTGGCCAGCAACAAGATTATTTCCGGTTCAGAAAAATCGAATACACGGAATATTCAAAATGAATCGAATCCTAATGCGGCAGGATATATTACTAAATGGAATAGCATGCGGGATGCCAAATTTCTGGCCGATCTGCTAAAGAACAATATTAAAGTTCGTTTTAGTGAAGTGCCATTTGAAAGTAATGGCCAGAGCTTTGCGCCTGGAAGTATGATTATCACTAAAAGTGATAACCGAAAAATTGAAAATTTCGATTCAACAGTTATTGAAACTGCCAATGCACATAAACGCCAACTCTTAACAGCGGAGACAAGTTTTGCCGGAAGCGGACCAGATTTTGGTTCTTCAGATATAAAAATCATCAATAACCAAAAGGTTGGTCTTTTAAAGGGTGATGAAGTCTCCTCGCTTAATTTTGGAGAGATCTGGTTTTACTTTGAACAGGATTTAAACTATCCTGTCACTCCAATTAATACTGAATATTTCAATACCGTAAATCTTAAAGATTTGGATGTTTTGATCATGCCCGATGGTTGGTATAGTGAATTTATGAAAGAGGAAACTTTATCAAAGATCTCTGCCTGGGTAAAAGATGGTGGTAAACTCATTGCCATTGGAGATGCCGTTGAAGCTTTTAATGAGAAGGAAGGTTTCGGGATCAAAGAAAACAAGGAGACTAAAAAAGATTCTACCCAGACAAATCCCAATCTTATTCCATATGCAGAGAGGGAGCGGGAAAGCATCAAAAATATGATCACCGGGAGTATCATAAAAACTAAGGTTGATAATACACATCCGTTGGCTTTTGGCTATGATAAGAATTACTTCACTCTCAAATTAAGTAATGACAGCTATTCCCTCTTAAGCGATGGATATAATGTTTCTTATATCCAGGAGCCGGAAGTGGTTTCCGGTTTTGCGGGCAGTGAAGCAATTAAAAATTTAAAGAATTCACTAGTGTTTGGAGAGGTGCCCATGGGAAGAGGAAGTGTTATTTACATGGTAGACAATCCACTTTTCAGGGCATTCTGGCAAAACGGAAAGCTATTCTTTGCCAATGCAATATTCTTTACTAACAATACAGGTTACGATTACTAATAATAACATCCTATGAAATTCATTAAGTCAATCATCATCATTTTTATGCTGGGGACTGTTAGTTCAGTTTTCAGCCAGGAGAAAACTGAAAATTTTTCAGTTGATTTTGAAACTTTTAATCTTGAAAATGGATTGAAGGTCATCCTGCATCAGGACAAGTCAGATCCTGTAGTTGCAGTAGCATTGACTGCCCATGTAGGTTCAGCAAGAGAAAAAGAAGGCAGAACCGGTTTTGCTCATCTATTCGAACATTTACTATTTCTGGAGTCTGAAAACCTGGGCAAAGGTGGATTAGATAAACTAAGCGCTCGCATTGGTGGTTCCGGAGCTAATGGTTCTACCAGTCGCGACAGAACGAATTATTTTCAAACTGTTCCCAATGACGCGCTGGAAAAAATGATCTGGGCCGAAGCGGATAAACTTGGTTTTTTCATTAATACGGTTACCGAACCTGTTCTGGCAAAAGAAAAACAGGTTGTAAAGAATGAAAAACGACAGGGAGTTGATAACCGCCCTTATGGCCATACTTTTTACGTGGTAGACAGAAATCTATATCCAAAGGGCCATCCATACAACTGGCAGGTGATTGGAAGTCTTGAAGATCTTCAGAACGCCACTTTACAGGATGTTAAGGATTTTTATAATAAATGGTACGTCCCGAATAATGTGATCCTGACGATTTCAGGAAACTTTGATAAAGATCAGGCCAAAGAATGGGTTCATAAATATTTTGATGAAATAGAACGCGGCCCTGAAATGCAGGAATTAGAAAAGCAAGTCGTTACCCTTTCAGAATCAAAAAGGCTTTATCATGAAGACAATTTTGCCAAATTGCCTGAACTAACACTTACCTGGCCGTCTGTTTATTCTTATCATCCAGATTCATTTGCTTTGGAAATTCTGTCAAATTATTTAGCTGATGGTAAGAATGCTCCGCTTTATAAAAACCTGGTGGAAAAAAACCAGCTTACCGGTGATGTAAGCATGTTCGATTATACTTCAGAACTTGCGGGACAATTAATGCTTCAGGTAAGAGCTTATGATGGGAAAGATCTTGATTCCGTGAAAACGGTGATCGATAAAACTTTTGCTGAATTTGAAAAAAATGGAATTCCGCAGAAAGATTTAAAAAGAATAAAAGCCGGATTGGAAACCGATTTCTATAACTCCATTTCCAGTGTACTGGGAAAAGGCTTCCAATTAGCCCAATACGAGATATTCGCAAAAGATCCTAACTTCATCAATAAGGAAGTTGACAAAATGCTGGCCGTAACGGCAGACTGACGTAATGAGAGTGTATAAGAAATATATAAAAGACAGGAATTACGTCGCTACCAGTTTTGTTCCGGAAGGTCAACTTGAATTGGCTCTTGAAAATTCCGAAAAAGCGGAAGTTATTGAAGAAAAGATCGTGGAAGGTGCTGAAGAAGATTTCGATCCCAATCAAAAAGTAAGTTACGAGAAAACCCCTTCGAGTTTCGATAGAAGTATCGAACCGCCATACCAGGGAAAACCTGAGCTTACTATTCCTGAAATATGGGATTCAAATATGCCTTCAGGGATTGAAAATAATGGGGATTACCAATAAGGAAGTTCCTGTAGTTCGATTCAGCCTCGATATAAAAGGAGGGCAATTACTGGAATCAACTTCGAAAGCCGGGCGTCTCGAATATGCTCGCCAGGATGATGACCAAAGGAACAGCTAAGAAAACACCAGCCGAACTCGAAGAGGCTATAGAACTTTTAGGAGCTTCTATCTATGTAAACTCGAGTGAAGAAAAGATCAGCATTTCCGGGAATACACTCGCAAAGAACTATGCTGAAACCATGGACCTTGTAAAAGAGATCTTATTGGAACCAAGATGGGATGAAAAAGAGTTTGACCTCGTTAAACAACAGACGCTTAGTAAGCTTCAGGAGGAAAAGGGAGATCCTAATGCTATTGCTGCGAACGAGTTTAAAAAGCTTCTTTACGGAGAAAAAAGTATTCTCTCTTATAACGAATTGGGAACACCCGAAACGGTTCAAAATATTACCCTTGAAGATCTTAAAACATATTACAAAGAGAATCTTTCTCCCATGACTTCGACATTTTTAGTGGTTGGTGCCGTTGAAAAGCCAGAAGCGGTTAATTCTGTTAAAGCGATTTCTGCAAATTGGGCTCCACAAAATATTGATTTTCCGGAAATCCCAACTTTTGAAGCTCCTGAAAAATCCAGGGTTTACTTTTACGATGTTCCGGGAGCAAAACAGTCTGTTTTCATGTTCGGAGCACCGGGGCTTTCAGCTACCAATGAAGATTTCTATCCTGCTGAAGTGATGAACTATCGCCTGGGAGGAGGAGGTTTTGCCTCCCGCCTTACGCAGGAACTTCGTGAGGGAAAAGGTTACACTTACGGAATCAGATCCAGGTTTATGGACAGATCTTATATTGGTCCTTTTATGATCTCGAGTGGTGTAAGATCGAATATCACTTATGAAGCTTCAGAACTGGTTAGAGACATTTTAAAGGATTATCCTTCTACCTTTACCCAGGAAGATCTTGATGTTACAAAAAGCTATATGATTAAAAGTAACGCCAGAAGATTTGAAACACTTGGAGCAAAACTAGATATGCTTCAGGAAATCAGTGATTATGGATATGATTACGATTATGTCAAAAATAATGAGGAAAAAATTGAAGAACTGAGTCTTCTCGATATTCAGGATCTTGCAAAGAAATATATCAACCCTGAAAAAATGTATTTTTTAATCGTGGGTGATGCGGAAACCCAGCTAGACAAGCTGGAAAATCTCGGTTATGGGAAACCGGTACTTCTAAATGAAGAGCAAAACGATAAGTAATTTGAAAAAAATATTGAAAAAGGCGGGAGTTTGAACTTCCGCCTTTTTTATACCTGATTTTTTATAATACTGATTATAGTCTATTCTATTCAGTTCTAACCTTTATTTCTTTTCGCTTAGGTTTCTGAGCAGTTACATTTAAAGGTTCACCATAAAGGTCAAAATCGGCAGCATCGGTGATCTTCACCTCGTAATAATCACCTGTTTTAAGATAAACTGAAGTCGCATCGATCAACACTTCATTATCAACATCTGGAGAATCAAATTCCGTACGACCTACAAAGTAATTTCCTTCTTTTCGATCAATGACTACTTTAAAAACTTCGCCAATTTTCTGCTGATTCAATTCCCAGGAGATCTGAGACTGAATTTCCATAATTTCATTCGCTCGCTCCTGCTTTACCTCTTGAGGGACATCGTCTTCAAGATTATAAGCATGCGTATTTTCTTCATGAGAATAGGTAAAACAACCTAAACGTTCAAAACGCATCTCTTTGACCCATTCTTTCAATTCCTGAAAATGCTCTTCAGTTTCCCCGGGATAACCAACAATAAGTGTGGTTCTAATTGCCATTTCTGGCACCGTTTTTCTGAATTCTTTCAGAAGCTTTGTTGTTTTCTCATGCGTTGTTCCACGTCGCATGGACTTCAGAAGATCATCTGAAATATGCTGAAGAGGAATATCAAGATAATTACAAACTTTAGGCTCACGCTTCATCACATCCAATACATCCATTGGGAATCCAGTTGGGAAAGCATAATGCAATCTTATCCACTCGATTCCTTCAACCTTGACAAGGTTTTCTAGCAATTCCGCCAGGTTACGTTTTTTATAAAGGTCTAGACCATAATAAGTAAGGTCCTGAGCGATCAATATCAATTCCTTCACCCCATTTGCTGCCAGCTTTTCAGCTTCAGTTACAAGATTTTCTATAGGAGTAGATTTATGCCCGCCACGCATTAATGGGATTGCACAAAATGAGCATGGGCGATCACAACCTTCAGCAATCTTTAAATAAGCGTAATTTTTTGGAGTTGTGGTAATACGTTCCCCGATAAGTTCGTGTTTATAATCGGCTTCCAAAGCTGAAAGAAGTCCCGGAAGTTCTGTAGTTCCAAAATACTGGTCTACATCTGGAATTTCTTTTTGCAGGTCTGGCTTATATCGTTCACTCAAACAACCAGTCACAAAAACCTTATCTACATCTCCCTGTTGTTTTTTCTCAACGAATTCAAGAATAGTATTAACCGATTGTTCCTTGGCATTATCTATAAAACCGCAGGTATTTATTACTACAATATTCCCGTCCTCTTCATGTACAACGTCCTTATCATTCGCCTTCAGCTGCCCCATCAAAATCTCAGAGTCGTAAACATTCTTGCTACAACCAAGGGTTACCACGTTGATCCTATTCTTCTTTAATGACTTCGTCCTCATAAACTTATATACTTTTTAGCCAGGATCATCTTCCGAAGAAATAATCAAAGCGGGTGCAAAGATACAATCTAAAATTAGATATACCTGAAAGTCTTTAGATTGAAGATCTTAAGTGAAATATTCGTGCAGTTGGACCATCCATTCTTTCTCATAATATCTTACGATACTAATAAGGATAGCGCCGGCAACTACATAGGCCCAGTGGAAAGAATTTCTTTTTACCATAAAAGCACCTACTATGGCAAATACGAGGTATGGCAGCGATAAGATAAGATTTGGTATTACCCAGGCACCTCCAAATACTGCAATCACTTTCATGATTACATAGAAAACACTATAAAAGAAAATGATCTTTGATATTAGAACGAGATATCTTTGAGAATTACTACTCATTATAATTTACAGGAGTTTTTCTTCTTTTTGAATTCTTTTCAAAAACATGGGCAAATTGAAGCAATTGCTCTTCAGTAAATGGCTTTCCAATTATGGTTAGCCCCATGGGTTTATTTTCTGAAGTATACCCCATCGGAACTGTGATCGCGGGATATTTTGCTACAGCGGCATAACCGGCATGGTAGTTATTTATAGACAGGACCGCATCCAGATCATGCTCTTTCATTGGCTTTGCAAAAAACCGGGTTCCGTTGGTCTTTAAGCGTGTCCTTTAATCGCCGTGAATTCCTTTTCTGTAGCTGAATCATTTACAATTCCCAAGAATAATGCCTGGCCATATGGCGCTCTATTTAAAGAATCCTTCTCATTATAAGCTATCACATCCTGAACATTCTTATAATCAACGTCACCCCCGTA
The DNA here is from genome assembly GCA_963779835.1 of uncultured Flavobacteriaceae bacterium. Taxonomy (GTDB): domain Bacteria; phylum Bacteroidota; class Bacteroidia; order Flavobacteriales; family Flavobacteriaceae; genus Christiangramia. Next base: position 211,593 of record CAVZZT010000013.1, on the reverse strand, counting down.
ATTTTTTAAATATGCCGGAAGATCTTTTTTCATGTCGAGATTAAGTAGTCTTAGAAAATTAGGAAGATCGATCTCTTCAGCTTCAAATTCAACAATTTCAGCTCCCGATTTTTTTAGGTCATTAATAGCTCTTACATAGAGAGTATCTTCCATCAAGGTTTTGATAGCACCAAAGCGCTTTCCTTTAAGATCGGCTTTTTCAATATCTGAATAATAAACCGTATTCTGCTTTCCTGCAGTTTTTGAAGCCGGATCATCATTATCTACTCCTGCCATCGCATCCAGCAGAATAGCATTATCAATAACCGACTTAGTAATGGGTCCTGGAGTATCAAGCGTACTTGAAATTGGTACAATTCCTCCCCTGCTTAAAACTCCGATTGTTGGTTTTAATCCAACTACTGAATTTGAACTTGCGGGAGAAAGAATAGAACCGGATGTTTCAGAACCTACAGCGACAGGAGCAAAATTCGCCGCTACCGCTACCCCACTTCCTGAACTTGAACCGCCTGTATCATGAACTTTTCTTCCGTAAGGATTCAGTGTTTGACCACCGACTGTTGAAAATCCATTAGGGCAACCCTCGCAAAAGAAATTAGCCCATTCGCTCAAGTTGGCTTTTCCAAGAATAAGAGCACCATTTTCCTTCAAGCGCTTTACAATAAAAGCATCTTCAGTATTATTATTTCTTAAAGCTTCCGCACCTGCAGTAGTTGGAATTTCAGCTGTATTGATGTTGTCTTTTAAAAGTACCGGGATCCCGAAAATTGGATGATGATTCACCGCTTTACTTTTTTGCTGATCTTTTTCCCTGGCTTCTTCGATTAAATTAGGATTTAAAGAGATCACAGAATTTAGAGATAGTTCATTATCTCTGTCGTATTCATTGATTCTGGTTAGATAGAAAAGCGCTAACTCTTCATAGGTTAGTTTATCATTATCTATCGCCTGCTGAATTTCAGGAATCGATTTTTCGAATACCAGCGCTTTTACTTCTTCATAAACTTCTGTTGAAAATTCTGAAAGGTCTGCTTCAAAAGGTTTCCAGAGACTATCATTATTGATAATTTTAGAATCTACCTGCTTGAATTCTATCTCTTCTACATTGGTAGAATCAGATTTAACCTGCTTAGTTTCAGAAGTATTTTCAGTTTTTTCGTTCTTGCAGGAAACAATGCTTACTGCAATGAAAAGAAGTAATAATTTTTTCATTCAAGAAAAATTTAATTCACAATGAATAATACAAACATTCCCGGCGGATTTTTGGCCATGGTTTTACAAATGTTTTAGGCTTATTTAAAGAACGAGTCTACAAATTCGTATTTATTAAATACCTGTAGATCCTCAATTCCTTCGCCAACACCAATATATTTTACAGGGATTTTAAACTGATCGCTGATACCTATAACCACACCCCCTTTGGCAGTACCATCAAGTTTGGTCACAGCCAGAGAAGTTACTTCTGTAGCGGCAGTGAATTGCTTGGCCTGCTCAAAAGCATTCTGACCGGTAGAACCATCCAATACCAAAAGAACTTCATGAGGAGCCTCTGGAATGGTTTTCTGCATCACTCTCTTAACCTTGGTAAGCTCTTTCATAAGATTTACCTTATTATGAAGTCTACCGGCGGTATCTATTAAAACTACATCAGCATCCATCTTTACTGCACTTTGTACAGTGTCAAAAGCAACAGAAGCAGGATCACTGCCCATTTTTTGTTTGATGATGGGCACCTCTGTTCTGTCTGCCCATATCTGTAGTTGGTCAATTGCCGCCGCTCTAAATGTATCTGCAGCTCCAAGAACTACTTTATATCCTTTGCTTTTGAATTGATGAGCTAATTTACCAATAGTAGTAGTTTTCCCGACACCATTCACTCCAACCACCATGATCACATATGGTTTTTTATTTTCAGGAATTGAAAGTTCTGAACCTTCTCCTGAATTTGTTTCCGAAAGTAAAGCGGCGATCTCTTCCCGAAGGATCTTATTAAGCTCATCGGTCCCCAGGTATTTATCCCGGGCCACACGCTCCTCAATTCTATTTATAATTTTTATTGTAGTAGCAACACCTACATCACTACTTACAAGCACGTTCTCCAGATCATCAAGTACCTCTTCGTCTACCTTGTCTTTACCGGCTACCGCCTTGCTCATTTTGTCAAAAAAACTGGTTTTCGTTTTTTCCAGTCCTTTGTCCAGGTTTTCTTTTTTTTCTTTCGAAAATATCTTTTTAAATAAACTCATTTTTTTTCTGGCAGGTTTAAAAACAAAAGAAGGCTAAAACCCTCTGTTATTGCGGCAATAAATATACATAAAAAGAAAAAGCCGTCCAGAATAAATCCAGGACGGCTTTTAAAGATTATTTAAAATCGTTTGTGAACGATTCTTACTTCTTCAAGAAGTCGTTTACGTCTTCCGGAGCCATGATTTGTTCTACAAAAGTGTAGGCACCGGTTTTCTCAGATTTAACCATTTTTATTGCTTTGGTTAATCTTTTAGATCCTGTTTGAATAGATGCTACTGATTTCTTTGCCATGACTCAATTATTTTATTTCTTTATGAACCGTCATTTTCTTAAGAATTGGGTTGAATTTCTTCAACTCGATTCTATCCGGTGTATTCTTCTTATTTTTTGTAGTAATATATCTTGAAGTACCTGGTTGTCCAGAAGTCTTATGCTCTGTACACTCTAGGATTACCTGAACTCTGTTACCTTTCTTTGCCATTGTGAAATATTTTTAGGTGCTAAGGATTATTTCTGAAGAAATCCTTTTGCTTTAGCTTCCTTAATTACGGCAGATATGCCTTTTTTATTGATATCTTTTAATGCAGACGTACACACTTTAAGTGTTACCCATCTGTCTTCTTCAGGAATAAAAAAACGTTTTTTAACTAGGTTGGCGTTAAATTTACGTTTAGTCTTATTCATGGCGTGAGAAACATTATTCCCAACCATTGCTCTTTTCCCGGTAAGTTCACAAACTCTTGACATTGCTCTATACTTTTCTCGTTATTTCAAAACAGGCTGCAAATTAACGATTTTTTTACCTAACAGGCAACTAATTCAAAAAAAATATTTCAGACTTAAAATAATTCTAGCGAACCATCGTTTAGCTCCTGTCTCAGCGCTATTCCGGCTGCAAAAATAAGATTTTTAATTCATATAAATCAAGGGAAAACTAACGGAATATTTTAATTATTTTCATCAATGATCTGAAAATCAAATATCATCCCTTAATTTAATGATACTTTCCTGAAGCAATTCCATCGCTTTATTCACCGATTTACCAATTACTTTTTCTCGATGATTCCCAAAATTAAATTCATGAGCAGTAACTCCATTTGGAGTTGCAATACCAATGAAAGCAGTGCCCAAATCAGCATCACTATCACCTTTAGTTGGTCCTGCATTGCCAGTAGTAGAAATAGCAAATTCAGTATGGAATTTCTTTTGAGCTCCTATTGCCATTGCCCTGGCAACCTCAGCACTTACTACAGAATACTTATCAATTAATTCTTCGGAAACGTCTAAAAGTTCTTTCTTGGCTTTGGTTGAATAACAAACAACACTTCCCATAAATGAGGCTGAAGAGCCTGGTGCTTTAGTAAATTTGGAGGCCAGTCTTCCTCCGGTACAGCTTTCCGCAGTAGATAAAGTCCAGTTCTTTTCCACTAGCATTTTACTTATAACTACTTCAATGGGATCTTCACCTTCATAACCATAAATTATATCTCCAATTATCCCATGAAGTTTGGAGATTTGTGCATCTACCGCATTTTTAAGTTTTTCTTCATTCTCACCCCTGGCGGTTAATCTAAGCCTTACTCTTCCGAGATTTGGCAAATAAGCCAGCTTAATATTAGCGGGTAAATTATTTTCCCAGTCTTCAATTTTCTCTGCAATAGCACTTTCACCCAAACCATAGGTGATTACTGTTTTGTGTAAAATCACAGGCCTGGAAAAGTTTTCCATCAACTTCGGAATCACCCCGTTTTCCATAAGACCTTTCATCTCATAAGGCACCCCGGGCATTGAAACATATACTTTTCCATTTTCATGAAACCACATACCAGCGGCCGTACCATATTCATTATGTAAAGCAATGGCCTTAGATGGCAATAATGCCTGATCCCGGTTAAGATCTGAAATTGGAGTATCGATATATTTATCGAAAAGTTCTTCAATATGCTTTAAAACTTTTTCATTACGAACAAGCTTATCATCGAAGAACTCGCAAAGGCATTTTTTGGTAATATCATCTTTAGTTGGACCAAGTCCACCCGTAATAATAATGATATCAGCCCTTTGAGAAGCTTCTTTTAGTGTTTGAAGTATATGATCACGCTCATCCTGAATAGAAGTAATTTGATGAACGCTTACACCTATTTTATTAAGTTCTTTGGAAATATACGCTGAATTAGTATCGACAATCTGACCGATGAGAATTTCATCTCCGATTGTAATTATTTCAGCCTTCATTCTAATTCAAAATCTCGTTTAAGCGCAATAGCTGCAACATCCACTTTTTTGGCGATAGTTTCAGCGGCCTCCGGAACCTCATCTTTGCGTTGCCCCTGTTTCGACCAGGCTTCAATGATCTTTATCTGATCCATAAGATTCAATCCAAAAAGCTGAAGATTCGGCTTCATTTTGTGAGCATACTGGTAAGCAAGTGATGGATTATCATTACCTATAGCTTCATTCATTGATGCCACATCTGGCGGAATTTCTTCAAGGAAAGTCTGTACTACTACGAGCATGAACTCCTCATCCCCACCGGCCATTTCTTTTACTTCGTCAAGATTATAGCTACTCATTCAGTTGGTTATTTTACTTTGATAGAAAACATTTTATTGTCCTCCAGAAAACCTGTTAACCGATCGTCGGGAGATACTTTTCCCACTCCGGCAGGAGTTCCTGTAAATATGATATCCCCTATCTTTAGGGTGAAATACGTCGAAATATAAGCAATTAATTCATCAATTTTCCAAAGCATATGGGAGGTATTAGACTGCTGCACGATCTCATCATTTTTTTTCAAACTAAAGTTGAGATTGTCAACATCCCCCAATTCACTCTTATCCAGCCACTTATTCCCGATCACAGCCGCTCCATCAAAAGCTTTTGCCTTTTCCCATGGTAAGCCTTTTTCTTTTAATTTTTGTTGAAGGTCCCTTGCAGTAAAATCTATTCCAAGACCAATTTCATCATAATATTTATGAGCAAATTTCTCCTGAATATGCTTTCCGATCTTTTTGATCTTTACCAATACTTCTACTTCATAATGAACATCATTGGAAAAATCTGGGATGAAGAAAGGCTGCTTCTTTAAAAGAATTGAAGTATCTGGTTTTTGAAAGATTACAGGATCATCAGGTTTCTCATTCTGTAACTCTTCAATATGATCGGTATAATTTCTTCCTACGCAAATGATCTTCATTAGGAAAGCTTATTATTGAGTTTTCGAAGTTTAATTGCAGTAAGGACCTTTTTGGTATAAAGAGGGAAATCTGCATTCTGGATCCATCCAAAATACCCGGGTTCATCTTCAAGCACCTGCTCTACATGTTTACCTTTATATTTGCCAAAAGAAAATACTTCCCTGCCCTTTTTATCAAAGCTTATAAATCCAGCGAAATCGGCAAATTTTCTTCTTGAACTGAAATCGGCAAGCCACTTCATATCATTTTCGAGATCCTCATATTTGTCAAGCTGGGATTTTAGAACTTCGTAGGTGGCCTCCGTATCTGCCTCAGCTCCATGAGCTCCTTCCAGTTCTTTTCCGCAGTAAAATTGATATGCCGCCGATAACGTACGCTGCTCTTTCTTATGGAAGATGGTTTGAACATCAACAGCAACAACGTTCTTCATTTCAAAATCGATTCCTGCTCTAAGCAATTCTTCCACTAGAAGAGGAATATCAAATCTGTTTGAATTGTACCCTCCGAGATCGCAACCCTTAACAAGATCATGAATTTTAGTGGCCAGCTCTTTAAAGGTAGGTTCATTGGCCACTTTTTCATTTGAAATCCCGTGAATCGCAATAACTTCAGCCGGGATATCACGTTCCGGATTTACCAACCATGTATGACTTTCTTTATTACCATTTGGAAAAACCTTAAGAACTGCAATTTCCACTATTCTATCCTTAGAAATATTCGTTCCGGTTGTTTCGAGGTCGAAGAAACAGATTGGTTTGGTAAGCTTGAGGTCCATATTTAAAAATTTCAGTAAAGTTAGTATAATTTGAGAATTCACTAATAAAATCAAATGATTTTAGAATGAATTTTCAGTATCCTCAAAATAAAAAAGCCACGCATAACGTGGCTTAATTCTATTTATATTATATCAAAAGTTTATATTTCTCTGTTTTTATCAAAACCCTCCAGGTATTGAGCTACTCGTTGTACAAACTGCCCACCTAAAGCACCATTCACAACTCTGTGATCGTAACTGTGAGAAAGGATCATCTTGTAACGGATCCCTATAAAATCACCGTCAGGCGTTTCAATAACTGCAGGCATTTTTCTAATGGCTCCCAGAGCAAGGATTCCTACCTGTGGCTGATTGATAATTGGGGTACCCATAATACTTCCAAAAGTACCTACGTTGGTAACTGTATAAGTTCCCCCCTGGATATCGTCTGGTTTCAGCTTATTTTGTCTCGCACGGTTGGCAAGATCATTCACCGCTTTTGCCATTCCAACAAGATTCAGCCTATCTGCATTTCTAATTACAGGAACAATTAAGTTTCCGTCCGGAAGTGCCGCAGCCATACCTAGATTGATATTTTTCTTCTTGATTACTTTCGTGGCATCTTCATTTACGGAAATATTAACCATTGGGAAATCACGGATCGCTTTCGCAACCGCTTCCATAAATATTGGGGTAAAAGTAAGTTTCTCTCCCTCTTTTTTCTGGAATTCAGCTTTATGCTTATTTCTCCAGTTCCAGATATTGGTTACATCAACTTCGATAAAAGACTGAACGTGTGCAGATTTCTGAACACTATCCACCATATGGTGAGCGATCATTTTACCCATTCTGCTCATCTCTATGATCTCATCTTCTCCACTCGCAACAGGTTCCGGTTGCTTAGAAACCCCGGCTTCCATATCTTTGGTATCTACAGATTTGCCTTTAGAAGCCTCAGATTTCTGAGACTGTGAACTTCTATTTTCAACGTAACCAAGGATGTCATTTTTAGTCACGCGGCCTTCTTTCCCTGTTCCTTCAATACCTTCCAGCTCCTGTAAAGAAATTCCTTCTTCCTTAGCTATATTTTTAACTAAAGGAGAATAAAATCTGGAAGAATCTGAAAAATCTTCAGTAGATTCAGAAGAAGCAGTCGATTTTGCAGTTTCTACAGTTTCTTTTACCTCAGCGGCTTCAGCAGGTTCTTCATCTTCATCTTCAACATCATCTGTGCCTCCTTCAACTTCCCCATCAGTTTCTATTATTGCAATAGTCTGACCTACTTTAACAACATCATCGGCACTAAAAAGTTTTTCTACAAGTTTCCCATCTACTTCACTTGGAACCTCGCTGTCAACTTTATCTGTAGCTATTTCCAGTACCGGCTCATCCATTTCTATGGTATCACCAACCTCCTTCAACCAGCTTGTTATTGTTGCTTCTGCAACACTTTCACCCATTTTGGGCAATTTTAATTCAAATTTTGCCATATCGTTAAATCAGATGCGATTTTTGTTATTTGATTTGCGAATTTAATGAAAATACCGCTTTATGAGTATTAAAAAATCAATAAAATTAGTTTTTACTGAATTTTTTATAGCAGAATCATGTCTTTAAATTCCAGCTAAAATTACAATTTCAACTACGGAATTGAAAAAGTTTCAGAGATTTTTAAATTTTAAAGCATTCAAAAGGCAGATGAATTTAGCTTTTCATGGAGTTTTCGAAAGGAATTCTATTAGTTATACTTCTACCAAGAGTAACTTCATCAGCATATTCCAGCTCATCTCCCACTGAAATTCCGCGGGCAATAGTAGAAGTTTTAATTCCTGTTCCTTCCAGCTGCTTGAAAATATAGAAATTCGTAGTATCTCCTTCTAAGGTACTGCTCAAAGCGAAAATGATCTCCTCAATCTTTCCGGCATGCACCTTTTCAATCAAAGGTTTAATGGTAAGTTGTGAAGGACCAATACCATCCATCGGGCTTATTTTACCACCCAGAACATGATAATGACCTCTATACTGACCCGTATTTTCTATGGCCATTACGTCTCGAATATCTTCTACAACACAAACAATTTCTGAAATCCTGGAAGGATTTGCACAAATTTCACACAACTCTGTATCACTGATATTAAAGCAATTTTTACAGAGTTTAATATTCTGCCTTAGATCTAAAAGAGCTTTAGATAGCTGTGTTGTTTGATCTTCGGGCTGCTTCAATAAATGCAGTACTAATCTTAAAGCTGTACGCTTCCCTATTCCCGGCAACTGAGACATTTCATCTACGGCCTGCTCCAGTAATTTTGAAGAAAAATCCATATGCGAATTTATGATTTTTTTGACGGATGAAATTACTTAAAGCTTAATTTGTAAATTGCCCCGCAGAATAACTATTTATGCAACCATATCAGGTCCTCATCCTTATTGCTGCTTATTTTGCAGTTCTTATACTTATATCATATTTCACAGGACGTGGCGGGAGTAACGCCGAGTTTTTCAAAGCCAATAAACAGGCGCCCTGGTATCTGGTTGCCTTTGGAATGATTGGAGCTTCATTAAGTGGAATTACTTTTATTTCTATTCCCGGAACGGTAGAGACCGATTCATTCAGTTATTTCCAGGTAGTCCTGGGGTATACCGCAGGTTATGCAGTTATAGGTCAGGTTTTACTTCCTCTCTATTATAAAATGAACCTGACTTCCATTTATACTTATCTGGAAAGCAGATTCGGAAATGCCTCCTATAAAACAGGCGCCTCCTTCTTTATACTATCCCGGGTAGTTGGAGCCAGTTTCCGACTTTTCCTGGTGGCGAACGTGCTTCAGTTAATCGTATTCGATACAATGGGTGTTCCTTATTATGTAACTGTAACGATCACGATCTTACTCATATGGCTATATACTTTTAAAAGCGGAATAAAAACAATCATCTGGACAGATACGCTTCAAACATTCTTCATGCTCCTGGCCCTGGGTATAACAATCTATTTCGTTTCTGAAGATCTGGGTTTTTCACTATCCAATCTAATGGGATATCTGGCAGAAAGCGAGCACTCTAAAATCTTCTTTTTTGATGATTGGAAAAGCAAGGATCATTTTGTAAAACAGTTTTTATCAGGAGCATTTATAGCAATTGTAATGACCGGTTTAGACCAGGATATGATGCAAAAGAATCTTACGTGCAGAAATCTGAAAGACGCACAAAAGAATATGTTCTGGTTTACCATTGTACTGGTATTAGTAAACTTCCTATTCCTGGCCTTAGGAGTATTACTGACTGACTATGCAGACATTAATGGAATTACCGAAGTACGTGATGACCTGTTTCCAGCGATCGCGACGAGTGGAGAACTGGGAATGGCCGTTGCTGTATTTTTTATACTTGGCCTTATTGCCGCGGCATATTCGAGTGCAGATAGTGCTCTTACTTCCTTAACTACATCTTTTAGTATTGATATCCTGGACATCGAAAAGAAATATGACGAAAAGAAACAGGTTCGAATACGAAAGCAAATTCATGTGGCAATTTCGGTTGTACTCATTCTTGTGATGCTTGCATTTAAATACGCTATTGCCGACAAGAGTGTAATTAATAAACTCTTCCAATTCGCAGGATACACGTATGGACCGTTACTGGGGCTGTATGCTTTTGGACTTTTCACAAAATGGCAGGTAAAAGATAAACTTGTGCCCATAATAGCGATCGCCGCACCGGTTTTATCGTACATAATTAGCCTGAACAGCTTAAAATGGTTCGGGTTTGAGTTCGGATTCTTTATCCTGATTCTAAATGGCCTGCTTACTTTTCTCGGTTTAGTATTGTTGCGAAGAAAGCATAACTAAAGTACAGGCATTTTCAAAAGCGATATTATTCTTTTTAAGAAGATCATAAAGTTCAGGGTTCTCTGTACCGGGATTAAAAATCACCCGATTTGGATTCAAAGAAATTAAATAATCGTAATATTCTTTTTGACGTTTTGAATTGAGGTATAAAGTAATGGTATCAATATCTTCAAAAGGATATTTTTCAGTTTTAATCTCTACACCTTCCACTTTTCCCTTTCGCAAACCAATAGCAACTGTGGGCTGGCCATGCTTTACGAGCCGGTTGATGGCAAGGTTTGAGTATCTTGCAGGATTTAATGAGGCTCCTAAAACGAGTGTTTTTTTCTCCATAGCCTCAAAGTTAAACAAATTTTGGTGTAACAATTAGAAGCGGATGAAGTCTTTAGATTGAGGTCCGGGCCTTGCAGGGTCATCCTATTAATTTTGATGGTTAGTGTTAAGAAAGATGGCCCTGCTTAAACCTGCATTTCTTTATTGGAATGCAGGTTCTTTTTTAAAAAATTCTGTAACAAAAGTTTTTTACTGTCGTCTTAATAATACAAGGTCATCAAAATACGACGTATTGTTTCCATCTATTATGCAATACCAAGTAACTTGTTAAACATAAATCATCAAAATCAATCAAAAAATGAGACAGTTATTTTTTACATTTTTACTATTTACTTCAGCAATAAGTATGGCTTTTACCGACCCAGTTGGTAAAATTTCAGGATCGGTAATAGATCAGGAATTAAATGAACCTATCCCTTACGCAACAATTATTATAAATGATTTGGATGGAAATTTGGTTACCGGAATCACAACTGGTGAGGACGGCACCTTCCTTATTGAAAATATCAAATCTGGAGATTACCTTTTTAAGGTACAATTTATTGGTTACAAGACTTATAGTAAAGAGGTTCATATTGACCGAAATAATACCATTATTGAAATTGGGCAAATTAACCTTGAACCGGATATCGCCATGCTGGACGAAACCGTGGTTATTGCTGAAAGGACGACCATTGAACAACGCGTTGACAGGAAAGTGATCAATATCGGGAAGGATCTAATGACAACCGGTGCCAGCGCCTCTGAAATCATGGTGAACATTCCTTCGGTTAATGTAGATCAGGACGGGAATATTTCGCTGCGCGGAAATTCTAACGTTCGAATTCTTGTAGACGGAAAACCCACAAACATGGATCCGGCGCAACTATTAAAACAAATCCCTTCCACCTCAATTAAAAGTATAGAATTGATCACCAATCCTTCTGCTAAATATAACCCGGAGGGAATGAGTGGAATTATCAATATCGTGCTACATAAAAACGCAAACCAGGGATTCAATGGAAACCTTAGCACAGGATTGACTGTAGGCGAGAATGCACGATTCAACGGAACTCTGGATATGAATTACCGAACAGGAAAATTTAATTTTTATGCAAATCTGGGTACCAATTTTGGTCCGCGGGAAAATGGTGGAACGATTTTTCTTCCAGAGCAGAATATCGAGCAGGAATTCAAAGTAGACAATGAAAGGGATTCGTACCTATATAAAGTAGGGGTTGATTTTTACCTGAATGAAAAGAACACGCTATCCTTCTATACAAATCAAAATCTATACGATGGTGGACCAGATGGATATATCGCCGTGAAAGATCTTAACGATCCTGCCATGAACATTACTCAACTTCTGAATATGAACATGGATAATAGAAATTCAGCCTATAACTTTCTTTTTGATCATGATTTCGAAAAAGATGGCCATGATATTCAATTCGAATTAGATTATAACGATTTTGAAGAAGAAGAAAACACTAATATAGATTTTACAGATACCGAACTGGACCTTACTCCTTATAAAGACTATGTCCTTCAAAATCGTCAGAATTTTACAGGAAATATAGACTATGTGAATCCACTAAGTGATATTTCTAAACTGGAAATGGGAGCTGAAGTTCGTTTACTCGATACAGATAACGATTATGAAACAACAAATCCTGAATTCTTTGACAGTGAATACCAGTACCAGCGAGATATTTATAGTTTTTATACCACCTTCGGGCAAACTTTTGAAAAATGGTCATACCAGTTAGGAGCCAGACTGGAAAACTTTAATGTAGACGCTATCTACAATGGCGACCTGGTCTTTGAAGATGACTATTTCACCTTATATCCTTCGGGTTTTGTAAGTTATAATCCAGGTGAGAAAAACTCTTATCAATTGAGTTATAGTCGAAGAGTGGACAGACCGGGATTCGGGCAGGTAAATCCAATTAGAGAGGTTGCCTCACCAAGATTAACCGTTGCCGGGAATCCTGAATTAAAACCTCAATTCACCAATTCTATTGAATTTAACTATACTCGAAAACTTGGAAAAAAAGGTAGCCTTACCAGTGGAGTCTTTTACAGAAGAACTCAGGATGAGATCAACCAGGTATTTACCACAGAAGAAGATGATCCAGGATCTATTTTCTTAACCTTCGCTAATTACGATTCTAATGATTCTTATGGAGCTGAATTTTCAGGAAACTATAAGTTTACCGATTGGTGGAGCACCAATACCGGTCTTGAACTCTATGGGCAGACAATTAAAGGAGCTGTAGGTAATGAATTTATTGAGATAGACAATAAAGCCTACACTTTTAGAACAAATCATAATTTCAAAGCAACCGAATCTCTTACATTTTCACTTTTCGGATTTTACAGAAGCAAAAGTCAGGATCTTCAGTTAGATATTAAGTCTATGTATTTTATGAATCTTGGAGCCAGATATTCATTCCTGGAAGACGACAAAGCCACATTAAGCCTCAATTTTAATGACGTTTTCAATACTCAGGAATTTAGAGTTGAAGATGGCAGGCCTTTCGAGCAAAGAGGAAGATTCAAAGGGGAAACCCAAACAGTTTACCTTGGATTTTCATACCGATTTGGAGGAGGAAAAAACAAAGCCTTAAAACGTAAGAGTCGTGACAATGATGAATCTGGAGGAGGCGGAGTTTTCTAGAAATTTGATTGTATTAGCCAAAAAAAGGCCCCGCCAATGGCGAGGCCTTTTTACCTATTTATTTTTAAACTATGCTTCTACAGCATACATTTTATCTCTTTGTTCTTTTATACTTTTATCGCTCATATACTCATCAAAGCTTAAGTAACGATCTATCGCTCCGCCAGGAGTTAATTCGATCACACGATTTGCCAACGTTTGTGCAAATTCGTGGTCATGAGTTGTAAAAAGTACTGTTCCTTTAAAGTTTTTCAATGAGTTATTGAAAGCTGTAATAGATTCAAGATCCAGGTGATTAGTAGGCTCATCCAGCATTAGAACGTTTGCTCTAATCATCATCATTCTACTCAACATACAACGAACTTTTTCTCCTCCTGAAAGTACTCTACAGGTTTTTAAAGCCTCTTCCCCACTGAATAACATTTTCCCAAGGAATCCTCGAATATAAACTTCTTCTCTCTCCTCTTCAGTAGTAGCCCATTGACGCAACCAATCAACCAAGGTAAGGTCGTTATCAAAGAAATCAGAGTTATCTGCAGGCAAATAGGATTGAGAAGTAGTCACACCCCATTGAAATTTACCATTTACAGGCTGTTGTTTTCCGTTTATGATCTCATAAAATGCTGAAGTTGCTCTGGAATCTTTAGAAAAAACAACGATTTTATCACCTTTCGCCAGGTTGATATTTACATTTTTAAAAAGTGTCTCCCCTTCTATACTTGCTTCAAGTTTCTCCACATTCAGGATCTGGTCTCCTGCTTCGCGCTCTCTTTCAAAAATGATGGCTGGATATCTTCTGCTGGAAGGTTTAATTTCATCAATATTCAGTTTATCTATCATTTTCTTTCTGGAAGTAGCCTGTTTACTCTTTGCTACGTTAGCACTAAATCGCAGAATGAATTCCTGAAGTTCCTTCTTCTTTTCTTCGGCTTTTTTATTCTGCTGAGCCCTTTGTCTTGCGGCTAATTGAGAAGACTCATACCAGAAAGTATAGTTACCACTAAAGTGATTGATCTTTCCGAAGTCAATATCAGAAATATGTGTACAAACCGAATCCAGGAAGTGACGGTCGTGAGATACCACGATCACCGTATTATCATAATTCGCAAGGAAATTTTCTAACCAGGTGATCGTTTCGTAATCCAGATCGTTGGTAGGCTCATCCATGATCAATACATCCGGATTGCCAAATAAAGCCTGAGCTAAAAGCACACGTACTTTTTGCTGCCCATCAAGATCTTTCATCTGGGAATAATGCAGCTCTGTTTTTATTCCAAGATTTGAAAGCATGGAAGCGGCATTACTTTCTGCATTCCAGCCGTCCATTTCTTCAAACTGAACCTGAAGCTCACCAATTCTATCGGCATTCTCATCTGAATAATCAGCATATAAGGCATCCATTTCAGTCTTTACTTCGAATAAAGGTTTATTCCCTCTCATTACGGTTTCAAGAACCGGATATTCGTCATATAGGTTGTGGTCCTGTTCCAGTACAGACATACGCTTACCTGGTTCAAGATGCACATGACCAGAAGTAGGATCAGATTTCCCTGAAAGGATTTTTAAGAAAGTTGATTTCCCGGCACCATTGGCACCAATAATTCCATAACAGTTTCCCTGAGTAAAGGTGGTATTAACCTCATCAAACAAAACACGTTTTCCAAACTGTACAGAAAGGTTTGATACTGAAAGCATAAACTGATTTAATTAATTTTTTGCAAAAGTAGTTATTATCAGCATTACTAAGAAAGATTAACGTTTTAAATATGTGTTTTAACTCACACTTAACACGCCCGGCAATTGGCAGCATCTATATTTGTTAAAAACTGGGGATATCCGACTAGCCTCAAGGCCCAATACACCGAATGAAGTATTTATGTTTCTTAAGTATATGCTGTGGACTACTCTTCACGGGATGTAACGACAATGCTACCGAATCTGATTCTATTTTTATAGGAGGGCAAATTAACAACCCGGAAACAGATTATGTCGTCATTTCTAAAGAAAATGAGATTATAGACACTTTATACCTTAACGAGAAAAACCAGTTTGGGCAAGATTTCCCAGCGCTGGAAAGTGGTATTTATACGTTCAGGCATCCGCCGGAAAGTCAGATTATGTATATGGAGCCGGGCGACAGCATTGTTATTTGGTTAAATACCATGTCTTTTGATGAATCTCTTAATTTTAGCGGAGAAGGTTCAGCGAAAAGCAATTTCTTATTAGACATGTATCTTAAGAACCGGACTAATAATGATCTTATTCTTACCTATTACAAAATCAGGCCTACAGAATTCGCCAAAATAACAGATTCCATCAAGGGGGCGAGATTACAACATCTTAAGACACTTGAGGAAAAACATGAATTTTCTGATGAATTCCTGAAAATTGCCAGAGCAAGTATTGATTATGAATACTATGATCTAAGAGAACGTTATACATTTTTAATCAGAAAATACTATAATAATTTCGCCAAAGAAATTCCTGAAGATTTTAATGATTATCGCCATGAAATCGATTTCAACAATGAAGAACTACAGGATTATTATGTGTATACCAATCTTATAGACGACTATTTAAGATCGAAGTCTATTGAAGGCTGTGGAACAGAATACAAAGATCACAAAAAGTGCTTCAATATTAATAGCTTCAGAAATATTAAAAGAAGAGTATTACTTATCGACTCCCTTTCCAACATCAAACCCCTCAAAAACGAATTTCTTGATAGAATGGCGGCGCAAGCTATTACTATGGCCGAGAATGAAGCAAGATTAGATTCAGTATTAGATCTTTTTAAGCAAATTGATTATAGTCATATAAATATGGCAGAAGATTTAGCTGAAATCCAAAAGACCTATTTTGTTGGGAAATCCCTAAATTCACTAAAAGCTGAAAATACCGATGGAGAGATCATAAGCTATGGCGAAATTATCAAACAACCGACAATTACTTATGCATGGTCCCTTTATGCGCCTGCACATCATAGATGGCAACATAGCATTATAAGTGATCTTAAAAAGAAATATCCGGAAATAGAATTCATGGGAGTGAATATTGATCTTAATGATCGGGAAGAGTGGTTAAGAACCCTTGAAACATTCGGGTATGATAAGGAAAATGAATTTCAAATAACCAAACGAGCTCCAACCAAGGAGACGTATAAAAAATACCTGAATAAAGTATTTTTTGTTGATGCCGACGGAACCATTGTTCGGGGAGATGTTCAGTTAGGAAGTCCGGATTTTGAAGATGACATTCTTCAATTTCTCAATAAGTAAAAAGGCTACCTCACGGTAGCCTTTTCAAATCAATTTTCTCTTAATTCTTATTGATTTCCTTTCTTATAATCTGCAAGGAATTTTTCAAGTCCTATATCAGTTAAAGGGTGCTTCAATAAGCCTTCAATCGAAGAAAGTGGTCCTGTCATTACATCGGCACCAAGTTTAGCACATTCAATTACGTGCATAGTATGTCTTACAGATGCGGCCAAAATTTCCGTTTCAAAACCGTAGTTATCATAGATCAGTCTTATTTCAGCGATAAGGTTCAACCCATCTGTTGAAATATCATCCAGTCTTCCAATAAATGGAGAAACATAAGATGCTCCCGCTTTAGCCGCTAGCAACGCCTGTCCCGGAGAAAAAACCAGGGTGCAGTTTGTTCTAATGCCTTTATCACTGAAATATTTAAGTGCTTTCACTCCTTCTTTGATCATAGGCACTTTTACCACGATCTGGTCATGAAGCTCGGCAAGCTCCTCACCTTCTCTCACCATCCCGTCAAAATCTGTGGCAATAACTTCCGCACTTACATCTCCTTCAACCAGATCACATATCTTTTTATAATGCTTAAATATATTATCCTTCCCGGTGATGCCTTCTTTAGCCATCAAAGATGGATTGGTGGTAACCCCATCCAGCACCCCAAGCTCCTGAGCTTCTTTTATCTGATCAAGATTTGCGGTATCAATAAAAAATTTCATAGTTGTGTGTTTATTAAAATTTCAAACGAATTATTTCAAAATTACAATTTATAATGTTTCATGAGCATTTTCTCGTAGAGTTTGTCCGGTAAAAGTCCTTTCAGTTTCACTGAGAATTTCTGAAGTCGCTCCCCTACATTATAATGAACTTTTGGTTCTGGCTTCTGAATAATCTTATAGATCTCTTTCGCCATCAATTCCGGATCCTTACCGGCATCTACATGCTCATTCATAAGTTTTAAGGTATTCCCATAAACTTCCTCATAAGGCGAACCTTTAGCAACAGGGGCATGGTACCTTCCCGAAGCGATATTCGTTGCAAAATCACCCGGAGCAACATTGGTCATTTTTATTCCAAACTGCTTAATTTCCATTCGGTAGGCTTCTGCGGTAATACCGAAAGCTCCTTTGGTAGCTGAATAAATACCACGATATGGCAAGCCCATATACCCGGCAATGGAAGTAATATTAATAATGAGGCCATCCTGTTGCTTCCTCATAATAGGCAGCACATTTTTAATCATATTCAGCGGACCAAAATAATTAGTCTCGAATGCATTTTTGATCTCAATTTCAGGAGTTTCTTCAATGGGACCGGTAATTCCAACACCGGCATTATTAATTAGAATATCAATTCTTCCTTCTTTTTCAGAAACTTTCTTAATAGCATCAATAATAGTTTGCTCCTTGGTCACATCCAATTGAACAAATTCAAAGGCTTCATCAGAAGATTTTTGAGGACTTCTGCTGGTACCATAAACTATAAAATTTCTCTTGCTTAAATAAGTCGCGATAGATTTTCCGATTCCGGAAGATGCGCCGGTGATGAGCACCACTTTATCTGAAGATTCCCCTTGTTTCATATCGCACAAATATGCAATAAATTTAGGAATTAGTAGAAACAAAAAATGGCAAGCGACCCACATCACACCGCTACGACCGCCTACCCTTGCTGCGTTCCCGCCCTGGGGGATTCAGCAGGAGCTGGTTGTGTGGGACTTGCCGGTGCAAATATACAATCTTTGTAACTTTAGGCAAGCTTTTTTTAATGTGAATTGGTTAATTTAGCTCAGTTTTCAAGCCCATTTTATGATGAATAAATTTAACTTACTGTTACTCTTTACCTTAAACTTTTTGATTTTTTCCTGCGGAAGCAATAATGGCAATAAAAAATCTGATTTTTCTCTACAACTCAAAGAAAATAAGTCAAAATATCATTCTAACGAAAGTCTTCAGGCTTCTATTTTAAATAGCAAAAACAAAACTATAGATTCAGTTTCTTTCTATTTTGGAGATGAATATTTGAAAAGTTCAGAAAGTGGAAAAGATTTTCAACTTGATTTAAAAGATGCACTTTTAGGGAACCAAAACTTAAGAGCGATCGTTTACAGCGAGGATTCAGCTGATACTATTTCGAAAGACATCCAGATTCTAAATATCAATCCACCGGTTTTATATACTTATGAGATAGTGAATACTTTCCCTCATGATATAACGTCTTATACTCAGGGTTTAGAATTTCATGGAGATACTCTATATGAAAGTATAGGCCAGTACGGAAGATCGAAATTAAGAAGATTAGACCTGGAATCTGGTGAAGTATTAAAGGAAATTAAGTTAGACGATCAGTATTTTGCTGAAGGTATTACTATTCTCAACCATAAACTTTTTCAGCTTACCTGGCAGGAAGGAGAAGGATTTATTTATGATCTGGAAACTTTTGAAAAAACGGGATCTTTCGCCTACAACCAAAGTAAAGAAGGCTGGGGGCTTTGTAATGATGGTAAAAAGATTTATAAAAGCGATGGAACCGAGAAAATCTGGATACTTAATCCTGAAACACTTGTTGAGCAGAGCTATATACAGCCAACTACTCATAAATCAGTTTCCACTAAATTCAATGAGCTTGAATGGGTGAAGGGGAAGATCTACGCAAATACTTATCAAAGAGACGGTGTAGCGATAATTAATCCGGAAAACGGGGCTATTGAAGGACTCATTAATTTTCACGATCTAAGAGAAAAGGTTACGCAGCACGATAAACTTGATGTACTAAACGGAATTGCCTACAACCCAACTTCAGATAAACTTTATGTCACTGGTAAGAACTGGGACAAGATATTTGAAGTGAAAATCATCGAAAAATAATGGAACCCAATCCTGAAATCTATGAGAAAAAGCTGGTTGTTGAAGAAAAGCATCTGGACAAGCAAAAGCACGTAAACAATGTGCAATACGTGCAATGGGTTCAGGATGTGGCTGAAGAGCACTGGGAAAAACGAGCTTCAGAAGAACAAAAAGCAAAAGTTATCTGGGTTGTGGTAAAACACGAAATAAGCTATAAAAAAGAAGCTTTTTTAGGTGATAACATCTCCCTGCAAACTTATGTTGGCAATACTACTCATGTAACTTCTACAAGACACGTAATCGTAAAAAATGCTGAAACCGGCAAATTACTGGTAGAAGCGAAAACAACATGGTGTCTTCTGGATGCTGAAACAAAAAAACCGGTTAAGATCTCTGAGGATCTTAAGAATGTCTTCATGCAATAAGCTTTTTCCTAAAAATCACTAATTCTCTATATCTTCATACTGACTTAAGAATATTTCTTAATTTTTGTTTATTACCGTTAAACATTTATATCTTATTCAAAAGTTAAACATGGAGATTATTAAGATTATTCTGCAACTAATTGTAGGCCTGGGAATATTAAACGTATGGTTACTTAGATTTAAATCTAAAACCTCCTATCGCGGAGGAAATGCCGGGAACATGAAAGAGGAATTCAAAGCCTATGGTTTGCCAGAAGTAATGGTTTATGCAGTGGGCTTTATAAAGATATCACTGGCAATAATGCTTATTACGGGAATTTGGATTAAAAGCCTTATTGATCCTGCAGCCATTGGAATGGGACTAATGATGCTTGGAGCAATCATTATGCACCTAAAGATCAAAGATTCATTTAAGCAGACCTTACCAGCCGTGATTCTGTTAATCTTATGCGCTCTTATTGTAATATTATAACTAAAAAAGCCATTCTCTCGAATGGCTTTTTTAGTTTTCTCTTGAAATTTTTTAAGCTTTGAAAAGCGGAAGTCCATGCATCATCGCATTAACCTCTTTTTTCACTGCCTCAAGTTCATTATCATTATCGATATTGGAAATCACACGGTCTATTAGATCAACGATCTTAGCCATATCAGCCTCCTTAAGACCACGTGTGGTCACTGCAGGTGTACCAATTCTAATTCCGGAAGTTACAAATGGTGATTTATCATCAAAAGGCACCATGTTCTTATTTACCGTAATATCTGCCTTTCCTAAAGCTTCTTCAGCTTCCTTTCCGCTTACATTTTTATTCCTAAGGTCGATAAGCATCATGTGATTATCGGTTCCGCCGGAAATCACAGCATAATCTTTGTTCACAAAAGCCTGGGCAAGTTTCTCGGCATTCTTTTTTACCTGAACTGTATAATGAAGGAATTCATCTGTCAAAGCTTCACCAAAAGCAATGGCCTTAGCCGCAATAATGTGCTCCAACGGACCTCCCTGGTTTCCTGGAAAAATACCAGAATTCAACATGGTAGACATTTTCTTCAGGTTTCCATTTTTCAGTTTTTCACCGAACGGATTATCAAAATCTTTACCCATAAGAATAATACCACCTCTAGGACCTCTCAGGGTTTTATGAGTGGTCGAAGTCACGATATGACAATGTGGTAGTGGATCACTAATCAATCCTTTGGCGATAAGTCCGGCAGGATGTGCCATATCGGCAAGCAAAATAGCCCCAACGCTATCTGCGATTTCTCTGAATCTCTTATAGTCGATCTCTCTGGAGTAAGCAGAAGCCCCTGCAATGATCATTTTAGGCTTTTCCCTTTCGGCAATTTCAGCAACCGCATCATAATCGATCAAACCGGTTTCTTTATCGACTCCATAAAAAACAGGATCATATAATCTTCCTGAAAAATTCACAGGAGAACCATGGGTTAGGTGACCACCATGAGAAAGATCGAAACCAAGGAATTTATCTCCCGGCTTCATTACTGTATGAAAAACTGCTGTATTTGCCTGTGAACCTGAATGAGGCTGCACGTTAGCATATTCAGCATTGAATAATTCTTTTAGACGGTCTATCGCAAGCTGTTCTACCTGGTCTACCACCTCACATCCTCCATAATATCGTTTCCCGGGGTAACCTTCAGCGTATTTATTTGTAAGTACAGATCCGGCTGCTTCAAGCACGGCATCACTTACAAAATTTTCACTCGCAATAAGTTCCAAACCATTTAACTGGCGCTCTTTTTCTTTAGCTATTAAATCAAATACTTGGGTATCTCGTTGCATTACAAATTTTTACGTTAAATATTCGGTAAAAGTAACAAATACATTCGGTTAATTACAGGAAAATAATATATTTGAGTCAACTAGATTTTAACAAAAAACCAACATTTTTTATGTCAATTACCGCTAACGATCCAAATAGAAAAACCTGGTTGGATATTCCTGGCGATACCGATTTCCCTATTCAGAATATTCCTTTTGGAGTATTTCTTACCCGTGATGATGTGATCACCATTGGTACAAGAATTGGCGATTATGCGATAGACCTTGGAGCCCTACATCAATTGGGGTATTTCGAAGGGATCCCACTAACTGACGATATATTTTTGCAGGATACTTTAAATGATTTTATATCTGATGGAAAGAAGACCTGGCGATTGGTTAGAAACCGTATCGCTGATATTTTCGATGCTAAAAATTCAAAATTAAAGGATAATCAGGACCATAGAAATACGGTTCTTTTCACTCTGGACGAGATTGAAATGCAAATGCCGGTACAGGTAGGAGATTATACAGATTTCTATTCATCTAAAGAGCATGCTACCAATATTGGAACCATGTTTAGAGATCCAGATAATGCTCTGTTGCCAAACTGGCTGCATATCCCGGTAGGATACCACGGAAGAAGTTCCTCTATCATTCCTTCGGAAATTCCCGTTCATCGTCCACAAGGACAAACAAAACCGGCTGACTCTGATTCTCCTGTATTTGGACCATCTCAAAGAGTTGATTTCGAATTGGAAATGGCATTTATCACTACCGATGCGAATCATCTTGGAGAGCCAATTCCGGTAGACGAAGCTGAAGATTATATCTTTGGAATGGTACTTTTCAATGACTGGAGTGCGCGTGATATTCAGAAATGGGAATATGTGCCCCTAGGGCCATTCCTGGCAAAGAATTTCGCTTCTTCTATTTCTCCGTGGATAGTAACCATGGATGCATTAGAGCCCTTTAGAACAGCAAGTCCAAAACCTGAAAAGGAATTACTTCCTTATTTAAAGTATTCCGGAGATAAAAGTTTTGATATTAACCTTGAAGTATTCCTTCAGCCAGAAGGGGGTGAAGAAAATTCACTTTCAAAATCTAACTTCAAATATCTATACTGGAACATGAGTCAGCAACTCGCTCACCACACGGTGAATGGTTGCCCGGTAAATTCCGGAGATATGATGGCTTCAGGTACTATTTCAGGAGCTTCTGAAGATTCTTTTGGATCTATGCTGGAACTTTCCTGGGGAGGTAAAAAACCTATTAAATTAAAGGATGGATCTGAGCGTAAGTTCATTGAAGATAACGATACCGTGATCATGAGAGGATTTTGCCAGAATGGTAATTCCAGAATTGGTTTTGGTGAAGTGAAATCGAAATTACTTCCAGTATTCGAACCGAAGAAAAAATAAGTTCTTAGGAACAATAAAAAAGCCTCGCATATTTGCGGGGCTTTTTAATTTTATCGTCATCCTGAACTTGTTTCAGTATCTTTTAAGTACTCATTAAGCAATTAAACCAGTTCCTTCAGCTTATCTGCTGAAATTCCCTGATGAGAAGCATGATGCACCACTTCCCTATTCCTAAGAACGATCAATTGCGGACTTTCATGTTTTACACTAAATTTATCAGCAATCGCATTAGAAATATCTCTATGAGCTCGAAGGTCCAGAAAATAGAGATCTATCGGCTCATTTTTATTTAGATCATAATCAGATTCAAACATTTTCAACACCATTCTGCTAATTCCGCAAGAAGTAGAATGTTTCAGTATCGCTACCGTTCTTTCTTCAGATCGCTCCTCTATTTCATCTAATTGTTCCATAGAATTCAAGTCAATCCAGGGAGTGTCATTCTTCTTCTCAGTATTATCCTTTTTTTCAGAATTGAACATTTTATCAAATAATCCCATAAGCTTCTTTTTTGCAAAAGTAAATCTAACTAACTTTAATAGACGAAAAATATCGCCGAAATTTTAATACTATTCAAACAAACTGCCTTTTTGTCGTTTATTTTTCAATAATACACGTCATTTTGACATTTATTTTTAATGGTATATCTATTGCCATATGAATTTCATAAAAGAGCACAGATGAATTTTCAAAATTTCACAATAAAATCACAGGAGGCTATCCAGCAGGCACAGCAGCTTGCTCAGGAGATGGGCCATCAGCAGATTGAGAACGAACATATTTTTAAAGCCATTACCATGGTAGACGAAAATGTGACCCCATTCCTGCTGAAAAAACTGAACATTAACGTAAACCTGTTTACGCAAATTCTAGATAAGAGTCTGGAAAGTTTTCCGAAAGTTACCGGTGGAGATATCATGCTGTCAAGGGAAGCCAGTAAAACAGTGAACGACGCCTCTTCCATTGCAAAAAAAATGGAAGACGAATATGTATCTATTGAACATTTGATCCTCGCGATCTTTAAATCTTCAAGCAAGGTCGCCCAGATATTAAAAGATCAGGGTGCTACGGAAAAAGGATTAAAAGCTGCAATCGCTGAATTAAGGCAGGGTGACAAAGTTACCTCGCAGAGCGCTGAAGAAACTTATAATTCTTTGGATAAGTATGCTCGTAATTTAAATCAGTTAGCAAAAGATGGAAAACTTGACCCGGTAATTGGCCGTGATGAAGAGATTAGAAGAATTCTTCAGATCCTTTCCCGTAGAACCAAAAATAATCCTATGCTTGTGGGTGAACCCGGGACAGGGAAAACCGCTATTGCTGAAGGGCTTGCCCATCGAATCGTAGATGGCGACGTACCGGAGAACCTGAAAGACAAGAGAATTTACTCCCTTGATATGGGAGCTTTGATCGCGGGAGCAAAATATAAAGGTGAATTTGAAGAAAGACTAAAGGCTGTTATTAAGGAGGTTACCTCCAGTGACGGAAGTATTGTTCTATTCATTGACGAGATTCATACACTTGTAGGCGCAGGGGGTGGCCAGGGAGCCATGGATGCAGCTAACATCTTAAAACCCGCACTTGCCCGTGGTGAACTTAGAGCCATTGGTGCAACTACTTTGGATGAATATCAAAAATACTTTGAAAAAGATAAAGCCCTGGAACGTAGGTTCCAGAAAGTGATTGTTGAAGAACCTGATACCGAAAGTGCAATTTCGATACTTCGTGGAATCAAGGAAAAATATGAAACTCACCATAAAGTAAGGATCAAAGATGATGCGATCATCGCTGCAGTAGAACTTTCCCAGAGATATATCACCAACAGATTTCTTCCGGACAAAGCGATCGATTTAATGGATGAAGCTGCTTCAAAATTAAGAATGGAGATCAACTCCAAACCTGAAGAGCTGGATGTTCTGGATCGTAGGATCATGCAACTGGAGATCGAGATCGAAGCTATTAAACGTGAAAAAGATGAAGCAAAATTGAAATCTTTAAGAGCAGAGCTTGCGAACTTAAAAGAGGAAAGAAATGATCTTCATGCAAGATGGATGAGCGAGAAAGAGATCGTAGATAATATTCAAACAGCAAAGGCTGAGATCGAAGAATTTAAGCTGGAAGCAGAAAAAGCTGAACGTGAAGGGGATTATGGAAAAGTAGCTGAAATACGATATGGTAAGATCAAGGAAGCTCAGGAAAGACTGGAGAAGCTACAGGAAAAAGTGGCTGAAAATCAGAATGAGAAATCTTTAATCCAGGAAGAAGTCACCAATGAAGATATTGCTGAAGTAGTAGCAAAATGGACCGGAATTCCGGTAACCAAAATGCTCCAGAGCGATCGTGAAAAATTATTGCACCTGGAAGATGATCTTCACAAGCGCGTAGTGGGGCAGGATGAGGCGATCATCGCTGTTAGTGATGCTGTAAGAAGAAGCCGGGCAGGATTGCAGGATCAGAAGAGACCCATTGGATCCTTCTTATTTCTCGGGACTACCGGTGTAGGTAAAACTGAGCTTGCTAAAGCATTAGCTGAATATCTCTTCGATGATGAGTCAGCAATGACCAGGATCGATATGAGTGAATATCAGGAAAGACATTCCGTAAGCAGACTGGTGGGAGCACCTCCGGGATATATTGGATATGATGAAGGTGGACAATTAACTGAAGCGGTTCGAAGAAAACCTTATTCAGTAGTACTTCTGGACGAGATTGAAAAAGCACATCCCGATACTTTCAACATTTTATTACAGGTGTTGGATGAAGGAAGATTAACCGATAACAAAGGTCGTGTAGCCGATTTTAAAAATACTATCATCATTATGACCTCCAATATGGGAAGCCATATTATTCAGCAAAAATTTGAGAACATAAAGGATGTTGATACGGCAATGGAGGCTGCGAAAACAGAGGTTCTAGGATTATTAAAAGAAAATGTACGACCTGAATTCATAAATAGAATAGACGATATTGTAATGTTTAGTCCACTAAGGAAAAAAGATATCAAGGATATTGTAGGCTTACAATTGAAAGGTGTGAAAAAGATGCTGGCAAAACAGCATATCGTTCTGGATGCTACGGAAGAGGCTATCGATTACCTTTCATTAAAAGGATTCGACCCACAATTTGGAGCCAGACCGGTAAAAAGAGTGGTTCAAAGAGAGGTTCTAAACAAACTATCTAAAGAGATCCTGGCCGGAAACATTCATACAGACAGCATCATTTTACTTGATGAATTCAATGAAGAGTTGGTATTTAGGAACCAGGAACAACTGGCTAAGAATGATTAAACTTTAAATATTTCAAATAAAAAAAGGCGGTAGATCACTCTCCCGCCTTTTTTTATTATTAATTCATCATTACCATTTATCGATTTCCTTTTTCAGTTCTTCTTTGGATTTTCCAGTTTTCTCCTGCATGCGACCTAGCATTTCATCAAATTTTCCTTCGGAATAAGTGGTTTCATCATCAGTAAGGTTACCATACTTCTGCTTAAACTCACCTTTAATTTGTTTCCACTTTCCTTCTCTTTGATCTTCATTCATAACATATTGGTTTTAATTGTTAATAAAATAAAGGTATTTAAACGTCACTGTTAGACCTCCCAAGAAACTCCTATAATTGTCTTAAACATTTGTTATTTTTGAAATCCAATAAAATCTTCATGAGAAAAATTTTTACGCTGTTTCTTTTTAGCCTTTTTTTTATTGGCTGTGCCACGACTAAAAAAATCCAGAATGGAAATGTTGAAATTAAATATTTGGATGAATATATTTTAGCTCCCGACCTGGAATTTGAAAATACCCGATTTGGCGGAATTTCCGGAATTGATTATGCTCAAGGAAAGTATTTCCTGGTTTCTGACCAGGCCTCTGAGCCACGAATCTACACGGCAAACATTGAAATAGAAAACGACCTATTCAAGAGTATTTCTATTAATGAACTTATTAAAGTACAGAAAGGATCAGAATTTTCAGATCAAACTCTAGATCTTGAAGCTATTAGATTTGATAAAAAAAGGAATGAAATCCTGGTGACGAGCGAAGGTATGATCGCAGACAAAAAAGATCCCGGAATCTATAGACTTTCAAGGGACGGAAAAATTCAAAGCTCTTTTACCATACCCGAGTATTTTAAAACAGGTGAGGAACAACAGCCGAGAAACAATGGAGTTTTTGAAGGAATAAGTGAAAGCTATGATCAAAGAGGCTATTGGGTAGCCACGGAGTTACCTTTAGAAAAGGATGCTTCAAAACCTAAAATTTTCCCTACAAAGTCTCATGTTAGGATCACAAAATTCGATAAGAATACAGGAGAACCAATGCAGCAGTTCACCTACAATCTAGATGGAATTTCTAAATTACCCATCAATTATTTCGCTGTTAATGGGATTACTGAAATTCTGGAATATGCCCAGGATAAATTTCTTGTTCTGGAAAGAGCTTACTCTGCAGGTTATGGTTCCCATGGGAATACAGTGAAAATATTTGAAGTTGATGCGTCGCAAACTACGAACACCTTAAAATTGGAAAAATTACGGGGAGAAAAATATAAGAAAGCGGAAAAGAAACTGCTGTTCAATTTTAAATCGGTAAAAGATCAACTAACAGAGAAAATCGTTGATAATATTGAAGGAATGTGTTTTGGCCCAAAACTGGCAAATGGAAAGCAGTCCTTAATCCTGGTTTCAGATAACAATTTCAACAGTTTTGCTGAACAGCTCAACCAGTTCATTCTTTTAGAGATCACTTTTAAAAATAGTGCGCTGTAACAATCCAATAGACCTAACGTCAAACCATTATCAAAAAATAAGTCATGGCAAATATTTTAACCGTATTCTTTTCATTGATCTTAAGCTTCTCTAATCCTTCTAAGGAAGATCTAAAAGTGAACCAGGAAAAAAATGTCACTACTTATTACTTGATAAGACATGCCGAAAAGGATAGAAGCAATTCGGGAAACAGAAACCCAGATCTTACAGATAAGGGAATGGCCAGAGCTGAAAATTGGGCAAAAGTCTTAAAGGATGTCGAATTTGATGCCGTCTATAGCACAGATTACAATCGAACAATTCAAACTGCAACTCCGCTTGCCAAACAGAATCAACTGGAAATTTTAAAATATGACCCTACCAATCTGTGGAGCGAGGATTTTCAGAAAGACACTAAAGGAAAAACAGTGATGGTTGTGGGACACAGCAATACAACTCCACAATTTGCCAATGCTATCCTTGGACAGAAACAATACGATGACATCGATGATTCAGAAAATGGTGCGCTCTTCATCATTCAGGTTCAGGAAAATGGCAGCACTACTTCAAAAGTGCTTTATATCAACTAAAAAACTACATTTCAGGATTTAGATTAACTTCAATATCCTTAGTTTCAATAATAGAAAGCAGGTCCAATTCTCTTTTTTCATAAAGACTATCAAGTTTATTTAAGGCTATTGAATGGTCCTCGTATTTGTAATTTTCATAATCTACAAATCGTATTCCCTGGATAATCCTGTGGTTAAAAGCTTTCCTGAATCGCACTCCGCCATCATTCACTTCAAAATTATAGGCCAGATAATCTACTTCATAATTATGAGTATCTATCCAGTACATATATTGATCTTCGTGATCGGTTCCCCCACCATTTTTAGCAAATGTTACTTTCACCTCGTAATATTCACGACCTGCAATACTATCCTTACCAAACAACTCTTTATTAACCGAAGGGTCATTCAATCCAAATGGCAAGTGCACAAAATAGTGAACTGAATTTATCGAATTACTAATAGGAAGTTTTAGTGAATCTGGAACAACCACTACCGAGTCGTTTACAAAACGTTCCAAACCATCATTATTCAGGATATCATGGATCTCGTTTCCTGAAGAATCTATAAGGGTTCTTTCAAACTGGTACTTCCCTCCCACTCTTTTGCTTTTGTATTTTTTCTTTCGGAAAACGAAATCTATCTCTGCATTCTCATATTTTTCTCCCCCGGCATATTCTATAGCGTTATCCACTATCTGATCTGCTGTAAGCTTCTTTTTTTTATCTGCACAGGAAGCAAAAAAAAGTAGTATTAATAACAAAAAGACATTTTTCATAACAGGCGATTTGAAAGGTGCAAAAATATAAATATTTCAACAGTTAGCATCCCTGCCGAATTTTAAAATTGCTTTAGCATGAAATTAGCTTAAACCTTGTATTTTTGTGCTATATGAAGAATTCTATCAACATAAAGAACCGTAAAGCGAAATTCAATTACGAATTTCTTGATAAATATACCGCTGGTATAAAACTGGCCGGAACAGAGATCAAAGCTATACGCGAAGGAAAAGCAAATATTGCTGAAAGTTTTTGTGAATTTAATAATCATGAGCTTTTTGTAATTAATATGCATGTTGAAGAATACTCCCACGCTACGCATTTTAACCACAATCCTAAGAGTGAACGGAAACTGCTGTTGCAGCGAAGAGAATTGAGAAAGCTGGAAAAAGAAGTTACCAATTCAGGATTGACCATTATTCCTCTTCGACTTTTTATCAATGACCGCGGGCTGGCTAAACTGCAAATAACCTTGGCCAAGGGTAAAAAATTATATGATAAAAGGGAAACTATAAAAGATCGTGAGAGTAAACGCCGATTAGACCGTATACAAAAGGAATACAAATAAATTTCCAATCTTTTCGTTATCTCTATAATCCAAAATCTAACCAATGCTTAAAAAGCTATTTGGCCTGATACTGCTATTCACAGTTTCCCAGGCATTTTCTCAAATTAAAGGGGTCGTAACAGATAAAAACGGAGCGCCTCTTCCCTATGTAAATATTTATACTGAAACGGGTTCCAAAGGAACTACCACCAATGATGACGGTATCTATGAACTCAAAATAGACGAAAAAGGAAGTTACACCTTAGTATTCCAGTTCCTGGGTTATAAAACACAGAAAAAGCAGATTGATGCTGAAGATTTTCCGGTGAAAGTTGATGTTACCCTCATAGCTGAAAGTACCAGTCTCGATGAAGTTACCGTGGAAAGCGGAGAAAATCCCGCGAACAGAATTATTAGAAAAGCTATCGAATTAAGGGAGATAAATGCCAAAAAACTCGAATCTTTCACTGCAGATTTTTATTCCCGGGGTTTATGGCGAATTAAAAATGCTCCAGAGAAAATTTTAGGTCAGGACGTGGGTGACCTTGGTGGTGGTTTAGATTCTACCAGAAGCGGTATTGTATACTTAAGCGAAACTATTTCTAAAATAGCTTATCAGAAGCCTGATGATTTTAAGGAGAAGATCATAGCTTCGAAGGTTAGCGGGGATGATAACGGTT
Source organism: uncultured Flavobacteriaceae bacterium (assembly GCA_963779835.1). Classification (GTDB taxonomy): domain Bacteria; phylum Bacteroidota; class Bacteroidia; order Flavobacteriales; family Flavobacteriaceae; genus Christiangramia. Next base: position 181,504 of record CAVZZT010000013.1, on the reverse strand, counting down.
TCAGCTTAAATTCTGCTCAGGAAGCTTATTTTTCATTTTATGAGAATACACTTGAAATAAACAGCGAGATCATTTCTCCAATTGCCCAGTACGCCTTTAATTATTACCGCTATAAGCTGGAAGGTACTTTTTTCGATGATCAGGGAAATATGATCAACAAAATTCGGGTGACTCCTAAGCGCAAGGGAGACCGTATTTTTTCCGGCTATATCTATATCGTTGAAGATCTCTGGCAGATCTACGGAATTGAACTTACCACCACGGGAACGGCCATTCAGGTACCGCCAATTGAAGAAATTGTTTTCCTTCAGAATTATAAATATTCCGAAGAGAATTCTCTATATATTCAAATTTCCCAAAGCGTTGATTTCAGCTTTAAAATGTTTGGTTTTAGCGGAAACGGCAAGTTCACCGCGGTTTACAGCGATTATAATTTCAAGCCTGACTTCAATAAAGATAGTTTTGGCCGCGAGATCCTTAATTTTGCTGAAAAAGCAAATGAAAAGGATTCTCTTTACTGGAAGGAAATAAGACCGGTCCCACTTACCGGCGAGGAGATCGAGGATTATGTTCGAAAGGACAGCATCCAGGAAGTAAAAAGCACTAAAAAATATAAAGATTCTGTAGACGCTGTAAATAACAAATTTGGCGTTACAGATATACTTTTTGGATACACACATACGAACTCCTGGAAGCATCAAAACTTCAGCATTGGAGCTCCGATTACGGGTATCGGCTTCAATACGGTTCAGGGATGGAATACAAACGTTGATGTTAACTTTACCCAAAGAACCGGGGAAGATCAGGAAAATTACTGGCGAATTAAATCAAATCTAAGCTATGGTTTAAGTGAAGAACGGTTTAGGATCAATGGAGGTTTCGAAAAGAAATTTGACAATTTCAAGAAAGAATTTTTAAGAGATTTCGGGAGGACTTAAAGTCAGTCAGATAGATGAAACAGAGCCTATCGCTCCTTTTTGAATAGTATTACCACTATTTTTTTCGAAAGAAATTATATGAAACTTTATGAAAAGAGTTTCGCCAATATTGGCTACGGACAGGATATTTTTCCAGGTATTCGTCTGTTTGGTGAAGTAGGCTGGGAAAACAGAAAACCGCTTTTTAATAACACCGATCATGTGATTATTGACAGGGATGATGTAGAATACACTTCGAATAATCCACTGGCGCCAAATGATTTTGAAAGCCTTCCTTTTGAAGAGCATGCTGTTTTTAAATCTAATATCTCTGCTGATATCAGTTTCGGTCAAAAATATATGACTTACCCTAACGGGAGGTATAATGTCTATGAGTCTAAATACCCAAAACTTAAACTTAGCTGGGAAAAGGGATTTGCGGGAGATGATGAAAAATATAATTTCGATCAGTTCAAAGCTGAAATACGGCAGAATTTAAAACTGGGCAATAAAGGAGAGTTCAGGTATTTATTGAATGGCGGGATATTCTCCGGCGCTGAAGATATTAGCCTGGTAGATTACCAGCATTTTAATGCCAATCAAACCAGGATAGGTTTTGGAAGCTATGTAGGAAACTTTAATCTCATGCCATATTATGATTTTAGCACCAATCAGAATTATGCCGAGTTTCATGCCGAACATGACTTTCAGGGCTGGGCTTTAGGTAAACTTCCATTGATAAATAAACTAAATTTCAATCTTGTTCTGGGAGCCCACAGGTTAACAACAGATGGCCGCAAACCATATTCTGAATATTCTATTGGACTTGACAATCTTGGATTTGGAAAGTATCGGTTTTTAAGGCTGGATTATGTCGTTTCCGAATTTGGAGGAAAAAGAGATGGTGCTTTTGTATTTGGACTGAAATTTTAACCATCAATATACCCTAAAGGAGAACGTCATTCTGAACTTGTTTCAGAATCTCATTGCATAAATTCAGAAAATTAAAAGACCCTGAAATAAATTCAGGATGACAATCCAGCAAAAATTTCACATCGTCATGCTGAACTTGTTTCAGCATCTTAATACCGAGACCCTGAAACAAGTTCAGGGTGACGAATTTCTTTAATGTAGAAATAAAAAAAGCTGAAATCATAAGATTTCAGCTTTTACTATTGTGTTCCGAATTAGAATTTTATTCTTCCTCGTCTTTATTTCCCTCAACCTTAGCCGATTTCTCTTCTTTAGAAAAATCAGTAAAATCGTTTTCGATCAATATGTTATACCATTGGAAAAGCTTCTTCATATCACTGGCATAGACTCTATCTTCATCATAGTCTGGAAGGATTTCAGAAAAATAATTTTCAAGTTCTTTTTTAGAAGACTTATGATCTATAGCCTTTTTTCCATCTTCTTTTTCCTTGATTTTCTGGAATACTTCACCAAGCGGAATTTCTTCAGTATATGTGTAGATAGCGATCTCGCTTAAAATACTCACATTATGACGCATATTTACTGCTATCTTTTTTCCGTCCAGCATAGATTTTGCAACAAAGCCTCCTCTGGTTTGAGCCGTAAGCTCATATAAACCCGGTTTTCCAGAAATGGCAAGAATTTTATCTAATCCCATAGTATTTTTTTTATTTAGGTTGGCAAATATCAATTCCCATAATCAATTATCAAAGCCTTTAGCGGGCTTTTTTTGCATTGGGAAAACGCATTTTATATTCTACGTTGATCTTGCCTTTTGAAATATTCGCTAGTTTACTCTTTATAAGTCTCTTTTTCAGGCTTGAAAGTTTATCAGTAAATAGAATTCCTTCAATATGATCATATTCATGCTGAATAACTCTTGCAGCTAATCCGGAATATTTTTCGGTGTGTTTATTGAATTCTTCGTCATAGTATTCAATAGTGATTTCCGGTTGTCTAAAGACATCTTCACGCACTTCAGGAATACTCAGGCAGCCTTCACTAAAGGCCCATTCTTCTCCTTCTTCTTCAGTAATTTGTGGATTAATAAAAACTTTACGAAGATCCATCAGTGTTTTCTTCTCTTCCTCATCGAGTTCTTCATCTTCTGCAAAAGGAGCGGGATCTATCATAAACATTCTAATAGGCAAGCCTACCTGAGGAGCAGCTAAGCCTACGCCATAGGCATTGTACATAGTGTCCCACATACTGTTGATCAATTCCTCAAGTTTTGGATAATCTTCAGGGATATCCTTCGCTTTTTTCTTTAAAACCGGATCCCCGTATGCTACAATTGGTAATATCATTTCTTTAAAGTTTTCAGCTTTAAGCCAAAAGCTACAAGCCTCTTTTTTAATTTTAATAATCTATCTGAAAAGCCTTTCTACTTTTAACTTTCCACTTTTAACTCACTTATTCATAGAGCCAGGTTTGCAGAATGATCGTTGCACTAATTTCGTCCACCAGTGCTTTATCTCTTCGTTTCTTTTTTTTAAGTCCACTGTCTATCATGCTTTGAACTGCCATTTTACTGGTAAAACGTTCATCCACTCTTTCCAGCGGCATTTCCGGAAATTTTTCCACGAACATTTTCAAAAACTCCTGAATATGCACTTCACTTTGAGACGGTGTATCATCCATTTGCTTTGGTTCACCGACCAAAACGCGTTCCACTTTTTCATTTTTAAAATAATCTTCCAGAAATTTCATTAAATCGGGAGTAGATACGGTGGTAAGACCCGACGCTATCATCTTCAGTTCATCGGTAACTGCTATTCCTGTTCTTTTTGTGCCGTAGTCCAGGGCTAAAATTCTGGCCATTTCAAAAATTTACGCAAAGGTAAGGTTTATATTGGTTTGTCCATAAATATTGCCTTATAGCTATTATATTTGAAAAAAATTAGAATATGGACCAGTTGAAATCGAAAATAGAAGCGGCCTGGGAAAACCGAGAGCTTTTAAAAGATAAAGAAACCACCGATGCAATTAGAAAGGTTATAGAGCTTTTAGACAAAGGAGAACTTCGTGTCGCTGAACCTACGGCTGATGGCTGGCAGGTGAACGAATGGGTTAAAAAAGCGGTCGTCCTTTATTTTCCTATTCAGAAAATGGAAACCCTGGAAGCCGGAATTTTTGAATACCATGACAAGATCCCTTTGAAAAGGGGTTATAAAGAGAAAGGAATCCGTGTGGTACCAAATGCTGTGGCCAGACATGGAGCTTATATTTCCTCGGGGGTAATTATGATGCCGAGTTATGTAAATATAGGAGCTTACGTAGATGAAGGAACCATGGTCGACACCTGGGCAACAGTGGGAAGCTGCGCGCAGATAGGTAAAAATGTGCATCTTAGTGGTGGAGTTGGAATTGGTGGCGTTTTAGAACCTTTACAAGCCGCACCGGTAATTGTTGAAGACAATGCATTTCTTGGTTCAAGAAGTATTGTTGTAGAAGGAATCAGAATTGAAAAAGAAGCTGTTTTAGGAGCTAATGTGGTACTAACAGGATCTACAAAGATCATTGATGTTACTGGTGACGAACCTAAAGAATTTAAGGGATATGTACCTGCCCGCTCTGTAGTTATTCCTGGCAGTTACACCAAAAAGTTTCCTGCAGGAGAATACCAGGTTCCTTGTGCCTTGATCATTGGGAAACGTAAAGAGAGCACGAATAAGAAAACTTCATTGAACGACGCACTTCGTGAATATAGCGTCGCCGTATAAGTCTTAAATTTAGATTTGAAAATATTAATTATACAGATGAAAATGATTGGGGATGTTCTTACATCCTCAATCCTCTTTGAAGCCTTGCGGGAAGAATATCCAAAGGCTGAGTTACATTACCTCATCTATGATCACACTTATCCGGTAGTTCAGAACAATCCTAATATTGACAAATTCATTCTCTTTAACAAAAAGCAGAGTTTCAGTAAGCTGGCAAAAGAAATCAGGACCGAAAAATATGAAGTTGTCATTGATGTCCTGTCAAATTTAAAAACAGCTATTCTCACAGGATTTTCCGGTGCTGAATACAGAATTTCATATGATAAGTTCTATACAAGACCTGTTTCAAGCCATGTTTTTAGTCGGAAAATTCAAGCTATTACAATTGGTGGAGCCGCCATTGAAAAAAGACTAAGAATGCTTTCTCCTCTTTCCTGCAATTTTCCAGCTGAGATAAAACCAAAGATCTATCTGGAACCGGAGGAAATTAAAAAGGCAAAACAGAAGCTGGAAAATTCCGGAATAGATCTTTCCAGGAATCTTTATATGATAGGTGCCCTGGGAAGTTCAGAAATGAAAACCTACCCATTAGAATACCTGGCAACCTTGCTTGACCAGATTGTTGAAGAAACGAACGCAAATTTATTGTTCAACTATATTCCGAATCAAAAGAAAGACGTTGAAAGGCTTTACGAATTTTGCAAATCTGAAACTCAGAAAAATATCCATCTTGATATTTACGGAAATAGCCTTAGAGAATTTCTATCCCTTACGAGCCACTGTGACGGCTTGATTGGCAACGAAGGTGGTGCTGTAAATATGGCCAAAGCACTGGAAATTCCAACGTTCGCGATCTTCTCTCCCCCCCTCAACAAAGAAAACTGGAATATGTATGAAGATGGAGAGAAAAATGTTTCAGTACATTTAAGGGATTTCAAGCCAGAATTATTTAAAGCTAAGCCGGAAAAACAACTTAAAACTGAATGGGCAAGCCTTTATGAAGAATTTCATCCGGAAATGATCCAAAACGAGCTGAGAAAATTCCTGAAAACAAATTCCAAATGAACTATCGCTTTTTAATTTATATCAATCATTCCTATGCGATCCCTATAGGTTCTCCATTACAGGAGGAAATTAAAAAGCGTGGTTATGAAGTAAAATGGTTCTCGGGAATGGATGCTCCAAAAAAGCTTTTCCCGGAAAATGGTCAACTTATAAATGAAATTGGGGATGTAATTCAATATGATCCACATATTGTCTTGACCATTACAGATAGTGTCCCTGATTTCTTTCCCGGACTAAAAGTTCAGGTTTTCCACGGCTTCCCTGCAAACAAACGAAAAGGAACTGACCAGTTCACTATACGTGGATTTTTTGATCTCTATTGTACTCAGGGTCCTTCAAGCACCGGCCCGTTTAAAAAGCAACAGAAAAAATACGAGACTTTTGAAGTAATAGAAACCGGCTGGTCTAAAGTAGACCCACTATTCCCATTGGAAGCAACCAAAAATAAGAAACCGGCTATTTTAATCTCTTCAACCTTCACTACCCAATATAGCCTGGCATTAAAGAAAGAGGTAATTCAGGAAATTGAAAGATTATCGAAAACGGGCAAGTATCAATTTATGGCAGTGTTGCACCCAAAGCTTGGTGCGTGAAACCGTTGAAAAATTCAGAAGTCTGGAAAATGAGAATTTCAAATTCTATGATACCACAGACCTGATTCCTTTATTCAAAAAAGCTGATATCATGTTTTCTGACACCACCTCAGCGATCATTGAATTCTTACTCCAAAGAAAGCCTGTAGTCACCTTTGAAAATAATATGCCGGGACCCTATTTAATAGATATAGATGAAGTTTCTAAGATTGAAAAGGCATTCAATAAAGCTTTGGCATATCCTGATGATCTAATCCGGGAAATCGATAAATTTGCTGAATTTTCACATCCCTATTCAGATGGAAATTCAAGTAAAAGGGTGATCTCTGCATGCATTGAATTTCTTCATACAGATAAATCATATTTGAATAAAAAACCTTTGAATTTAATTAGGCGATTTAAAATTAGAAAACAGCTCAATTTTTTCACATTAAAATCAAACCGAAAGGCTTTATATATTCCACAGAAGCATTAATCTTAATAAAGCCGCCATTCGGGGAGGTTGGAATTGCTTTTTGGCAATTCTGGGCAGTGTAAAATATAAAATTTCGGTTGTAGACCTTGATGCGAAAATGAAACCTGATAAATACCTCTGCTATCTCCTGAGGATAAGGAGTTTCAAGAAATTTTCTATTTTTTCCAGAATTTTAATTTCTTCTTTAACTCTTTTTTTCTTTTGAACTTCTCCTGAAACTGATTCGTATAAAACCACATCTTTTCAAACACCTCATTTTTAGGTTCATCGATCAATTTGGAATATTCATCGGCCATCACTTCTACCATTTCCTTTTTTGGAGTGAGTCTGGCGAAATTGAGCATTCTTTCTTCAAAATTCAGCTCTTTAAAATTCATTCGGTTAAGGTCCACCAAAAAGAATTGGTAATCCCCGTCTACTTTTTTAATAAGAGTATTCCCCGGGGAATGATCTAAAAACTGAATTTGCTTTTCATGAAGTTGAAAAGTAAACCTGGTAAATGCTCTTAAAATATTCTCATGATCTGGATAATCCGGCTCCGCGACAAGTTCCCTATAGGTAAGGTCTGATGTAAGCTGCTCACTTATATAATAGCTACTACCAAATGTGCTCCTGAATCTTCTTCACCATAAGCAATGGGATTTGGCGTTCCCACTCCTTTCTCTTTTAAAATTCTGGCGAATGTAAAAGAGCGTTCAGCCTTCGATTTTCTAAAATATTTATAGGCAATTTTATTCACAGCATTAGGAACTTTAAAGGCTTTTACATTAAAGCATTCATTATTCAATTCGAAGATCTTCAGCTTATTCCTGCTATCCTTTATAGTTTCACCACCTGAATTGAATTCTTCCAGAAAATCTAGAATTTCTGGTTTCAAAGATTGAAATTTTGGGGCGAAGTGTACTTGCATGCGGCTAAATTAGAATATGAATTAGGATTTTAAAACAAATCTTATTAATTAAATTAACTTTGCCCCCTGTTTTTAATTTCACTTGCATGCAGAAAAAGCCGCGGATATTTCTCGAATCCCATAATTTAAAAAACCAATTTTCAGGATTTGGACAATTCAACTACTGGCTTATTAAAAATATGGCTGAATTAAATACAGATTTTGAACTCGTTGCCACAGCCAAGAAAAAAAGTGCCCTCCAGGATTTTCAGAATGTTAAGTTTAAACAATACTATTCTTTAAGCCGATATAAGCAGTTTCATCCCAGAAAGAAATATGAGCTATGGCATTCTCTTAATCAAAACACCAGAACAGAGCCTTATTATGATCTACCATATGTATTAACGGTTCATGATTTAATTATAATGGACCATAAGGACAGAGAGCATCGAGAAAAATTTGAAAAGCTAATGCTCCAAAAGATAGGGCGGTCTAATGCGATCACTTATATTTCAGAGTACGTCAAGGAACAAACTAATCAATATTTCGAAATACCCGATAACGTTATTCAAAGGGTTATTTACAATGGGAATCCGGCAATTTCTTCTGGCCTATATCAGAAGCAGATGCCTGTTAGTGAAAGTGAAAGTCCATTTTTATTTAGTATCGGACAGTTTTTAGAAAGGAAAAATTTTCATGTATTACTTCCCATGCTTAAGGAACTTAAAGATTTCCGTTTAATAATTGCCGGAAATGCCAACAAGCCATACGGGGAATTCATTAAAAATGAAATTGAAAAACACCAACTTAAAGACCGGGTTAAGCTGGTTGGAAAAATTTCAGAAGAAGAAAAACATTCTTACCTACAAAATTGTACTGCTTTTGTATTCCCTTCTCTGGCAGAAGGATTTGGTTTGCCTGTAATTGAAGCAATGGCTTATGGTAAGCCGGTATTTATTTCCAACAAAACCAGTCTACCAGAAATTGGTGACGATATTGCCTTTTACTGGGACGAATTTGACCCCGAAAAAATGCTGGAAGTTTTTGAAAATGGCATGAATATATATGATGCTAATACGAATGAGATGAGCAAAAAATTAAAAGAAAGGGCTAACCATTTTAACTGGCAGAGAACTGCCAAAGAATACCTGGAATTATATTCAAAAATTTTAAGTTAGAACCAATTAAGATAAATTAAAGCAAAAGAATATTTAAAATTGAACGTGCTGAGAGTATGAAAGATGTAGCTATTATTATCATAAATTTCAATTCTTCAGAATTTACCCTTCAGTGTGTAGAATCTGTACGAGAGAAAACTGCATCAGAAATAAATTTTCAGATCATCATAGTAGATAATAACTCAGCTCCAACTGATTTTATTAATCTAAAGAATAATTTACCGAAAGAAGACTACATCACTTTGCATCGCAGTTGCATAAACACCGGTTTTGGCGGAGGTAATATGTTCGGGACTCAATATGCAGAGGCTAATTATCTTTTATTTTTAAATAATGATACGCTCTTTCTAAATGACTGTCTTGGTAAACTGGTAACTTATATGGATGAGAATCCTGAAATTGGAGTTTCTACCGCACAGAATTTTGATGAGAACAATAAGCTAACGCCTTCTTTTGATCATAATAAAGGTCTCCGCAGACTTTTATTCGGAAGAAGTTTTTTGGAAAAATCAAATCCAAAAAGATACCCCAATCGTAAAAAAGAATATGTTCATCCTACTGAAGTGGATTGGGTGAATGGTGCCTTTATGTTTTTCAGAAAAGATGCATTTGAAGTTGTGGGAGGTTTTGATACAACGATTTTTTTATATTGGGAAGAAATGGATATTTGCCATAGACTTCGGAAGTCAGGTTATAAGATTTCACTTTTTCCGGAAGGCAAAATTTTGCATTATATAGGAGCCAGCACAGAAACTTCTAACGCGGTAAAACAGGAAAGCTACATCTCCTACCTCTATGTTTTAGGGAAAAACTTCAGTTTTATAAAATATTCTTCAATCCGGCTTTATCTCTTTTTCGTGATGTTAATAAAACCAAAGAAATGGGACTTGTTACCTATAATTCTGAAACCCAATCCTAACACCCGAAGTTTAAAGCTCAAACAGAAGATCACACTTCAAATTAAGGAAGAAGCCTAATTTACTGTACCATGAAAATTCTTACATCTTTCTGCTGCAAAAAACTGGGGTGGTGGCGAAAACCATATAGAAAATCTTTGTGGTGAACTCAATGAGATTGCCAGGGAAGTCAAAAATGTGATTTTATGTATTAACAATTCTCCTTTTCATGAAAGGATTAAAAACATGGACCTAATTGTTGAAACTTCCCCAATGTTGATGAAGTTAGATCTTAGATATGTAAATAAGATCTTGAAATTAACTAAAAAACATCAGATAGATCTCATTCATATTCATGACTCTACAGCCTTAACTCTCGCCGTTATGGCAACCAAGCTTGGTAGTTTACCTCCGTTTATTCTGAGTAAAAAAACTTCTTTTCCCATTAAGGATCGAAATAGAACTCTTTATAAATACAATCATCCTAATATTCAGAAAATTCTCTGTGTTTCAGAAAAAACAAGGAAGATCACCTCAAAAAGTATAAGTGAACCTTCAAAACTCACAACGATCTATCATGGAACCTCAATAAAAAGAACCGGAGAAATCAACTTCAATTTAAGAGAAGAACTTAAAATTCCAGCTGAGAAGATCATTATAGGAACTATAGCCAATCATATTCGCGCTAAGAATCTTCAAACCTGGGTCAAAACAATTGACGATATCATCAACACAAGGAATGAAAAACGTTTTCATTTTGTCCAGATAGGTAGTTTCACAGACAGATCCAAAACCTATTTTGAAAAAATACAGACCCTGAATTTAGAAAAAAATGTAAGTTTTCTTGGCTTTATACCAAATGCGGCAGAACTCATTCCTCAATTTGATATTTCATTACTCACTTCCCAAAGTGAAGGTTTACCCCAATTCCTTTATGAAAGTTTCTTGCATAAAGTTCCGGTAGTGAGCACCAATGTGGGAGGAATTCCTGAAATTATTGAAGACGGTGTAAATGGCATGTTAAGCAATCCTTACGAATCACATTCTTTAGCAGATAAATTGATAGCTTTGTCGAATGATAAGAATATGAGCAAAAAATTCACAGAATTGTCTCATCAAAAACTTATTGAAAACTTTACCACCAGAAAAATGGCTGAGCAAACATTGGCCGAATATAAAAAAGTACTTTATGGAGAGAATGGAACAGGAAGTTAGAAATTGCATAGACGTTTTAAAAAAAGGCGGAATCATACTTTACCCTACCGATACTGTGTGGGGAATTGGTTGTGATGCTACAAATGCCAATGCGGTAGACAAGATATTCCAACTTAAGAAAAGAGAGGAATCCAAGGCGCTTATCTGCCTGGTTTCCAATTTCAAGATGCTGGAACAATATATTGAAGATGTTCCGGAAACGGCTTATGATATTCTGAAATATGCGAAAAAACCAACTACGATAATTTATGACAAGCCGGTACACATTGCTGAAAACTTAGTTAGTGAGGATGATTCCCTTGGGATTAGAGTTGTACGAGATACCTTTTGTTCAGAACTTATCAAGAAGTTGAAAAGACCGTTGGTTTCTACCTCGGCAAACGTAAGTGGCCAGCCAACCCCACAATCCTTTGATCAAATCAGTCCCCAAATTTTAAAAGGTGTAGACTATGTAGTAAATTTGCAGCGTTCAAAAAAATCACCAAGACCTTCAGCGATTATTAAATTAAGTAACGACGGTCAGGTGAGAGTGATACGCAAATAAAAGATGCCGAAATACCACAATTACAGTAAAGCTTTACATCATAAAATTTTCAGAGTTATTTCAGAAGCTGCAGAAGATCTTTCTGTAGATGCTTATGTAATTGGCGGGTTTGTTCGCGATCATATACTTGAACGCGGGGAACCTAAGGATATTGATATCGTCGCTATTGGAAGTGGAATTGAACTGGCTAAAAAAGTTTCAGAAAAACTTCCTAACACCCCGAAAGTACAGGTTTTTAAGAATTTCGGCACCGCTATGCTTCGTTCTGAAGATATGGAAATTGAATTTGTTGGAGCCCGAAAGGAAAGTTATCGCCAGGATAGCAGAAAACCAATAGTGGAAGATGGCACCCTGGAAGACGATCAAAACAGAAGGGATTTTACCATAAATGCCCTTGCTCTTAAACTAAATGAAGATGGTTTTGGCGATCTTTTGGATCCTTTTGATGGTTATGAAGATTTAAAGAACAAGATCATTAAAACACCGTTAGATCCAGATATCACTTATTCTGACGACCCACTTAGGATGTATCGTGCGATTCGATTTGCTTCTCAGCTAAATTTCATGATAGAAGCTGCTTCATTAAAGGCTATTAAAGACAATAATGAAAGAATTAAGATCATCTCGAAAGAACGTATCGTAGATGAACTAAATAAAATTATGCTTAGCGATCAACCTTCTAAAGGACTGGCGCTACTGTACAAAACCAAACTACTTAAAAAAATTCTCCCAGAGCTCACTGCCTTGCAGGGCATTGATGAAGTTGAGGGGCAAAAACATAAGGATAACTTCTGGCATACGCTGGAAGTAGTAGATAATATTTCCGAAAATACTGATGATCTTTGGTTAAGATGGGCCGCATTGCTCCATGATATCGGCAAAGCCCCGACCAAAAAATTCCATAAAAAAATTGGCTGGACGTTCCATGGTCATGAATTTGTAGGAGCCAAAATGGTCTATAAATTATTTAAGCGATTGAGATTACCATTGAATGAAAAAATGAAATTCGTTCAAAAAATGGTATTGATGAGTTCCAGGCCAATTGTAATTGCTGATGATAATGTTACCGATTCGGCGGTACGTAGATTGATATTCGATGCTGGTGATAATATTGAAGATCTTATGACTCTTTGCGAGGCAGATATCACCACTAAGAATCCAAAAAGATTCAGAAAATATCATAACAACTTCAAGCTTGTAAGACAAAAGATCCAGGAAGTTGAAGAACGGGACCATGTAAGAAATTTTCAACCACCAGTGAGCGGTGAAGAGATCATGGAAACCTTTGGCATCAAACCCAGTCGGGAAGTTGGACAAATCAAAGATGCCATTAAAGAAGCTATCCTGGAAGGAGATATTCCTAATGAATATGAAGCGGCTAGGAATTTTATGCTGAAAAAAGGAAAAGAGCTTGGGTTAAAGATTCCTCAAGATTAATTTATAAGTTATATAAAATAGATGTATCGCAAATCTGTAAAAATCTCCCTTATCCTGGTTTACCTGGTAATTATCGCCGGGGCAGTGGTAAGAATGACTGGATCGGGAATGGGATGTCCAGACTGGCCTAAATGTTTTGGTTATTATATTCCTCCTACTGAAGTTTCAGAAATTGAATTTCAGCCCAACAGAGAATATAAAAAGGGCCAGGTTATCATAGTAGATGAAAGTTTAAAGGTTGCTGCCAGCAATTTTACTTCTAGTGACTCTTACAATACTGCCAACTGGGAGAATTATGAAAAACACGATTACGCGATCTTTAATCCCACGCACACCTGGGTTGAATATATAAACAGACTCTCAGGAGCGCTGGCGGGATTTGCAGTTTTGATCATGGCTTTGCTCTCTTTAAAAAAGTTCCGCATCAAAAAAAGAATCCCGATCCTGTCCTGGTTATGTGTATTCCTAATGGGCTTTCAAGCCTGGTTGGGAGCAACGGTAGTATATTCTGTTCTAGCACCAGCAAAGATCACGATTCACATGGTGATGGCTTTGGTGATCGTTGCGGTCCTGATCTATCTCTTAAAGATATCTTCAGAAAAAGAAACGAATCAATTTAAAACAAGATCTTTTCAAACCATGCTTGTGGTTGCGGTAATCATGACGCTAATCCAGGTAGTTATGGGAACACAGGTGAGACAATTTGTGGATGAACAGGTTCGCAGTTTAGGATATGATGCCGAAAACAAGTGGTTATCTGATCCCACAATTACCTTTTACGTACACAGGTCGTTTTCCATATTGGTACTTGGGATCAATTTATTTTTATGGTGGAAAAACAGAAAACTCAATCTTAATCTAAATAGGATTAATATTGTAATCGGGCTTATTCTTTTAGAAGTGGCTACCGGAGTTGCCATGTATAATTTCGATTTTCCGTTTCTTTCGCAGCCGCTGCATCTTGTGATTGCTTCACTCCTATTCGGATTTCAGTTTTACCTGTTAATGGAAAGCATTTATGCTCCAGAGAAGATTAAAAAATTGTAACTTTGCCCTCCAAATTTTTTAGATATGGTATATAGATTCCGAGTAATTCTCGATGCTGATGAAGATGTTTTCAGAGATATAGAAATGCTACAGGAAAGCACCCTGGAAGACCTCCACAATACTATTGTTCAGTCATTTGGATTTGATGGAACCGAAATGGCTTCCTTCTATATTAGTGATGAGGAATGGAATCAGGGAGAAGAGATCCACCAATTTGATATGAGTGGACACGATACTTCTATAAAATTGATGAACGAAACTTCTTTAGACAGTATTCTTTCAGAAAAACAGACTAAACTGATCTATGTTTATGACTTCCTGAAAATGTGGACTTTTTTCGTGGAATTAGGACAGATCGCAGAGATTGAAGAAGGACGTGATTACCCTAATCTTATGTTCGTTCATGGCCAGATCCCAGAAAATGCTCCTGAAACAGAATTTAAAGGAGAAGACGAAGGAATGCTGAATGGAGATTATGACGACGGTTATGATACCGATGATTATGACGATCTTTCATTCGACGAAAACTGGAATTAGGAATATATTCTGATTCCGGTTACAACTTTTTCTTCTGAAAAACTACTTTCAGAATTCACAATTTTCACTTTTATTTAGTCAAAATTTCAGACCTCAATGATCAACCTTTTTAATGCTCAAATTGAATCACTTTCCATACATCGCGTAGGAAATAAGAATCGTGGTGAGAATATATTTATTTCGGCTTCCACTTTTCATTTGAATGATGAAATAAAACCGTTGATCAAGGAGTATTTTCTGAAACCTTTTCGTGAAAAAGAAGAAACGTATTATCGTTTTCAGCATGATACCGATATTGAGTTCAATGAACTTTATAATTTATCAAATCAGATCTTTGATGATCCCTTGAATACGCATGAGTACTCAAAGAAAATTGCGACTTTATTATACGAACAATCCACTCACCCTCATATTAAAAGCGGGGAAATTTACGTGGTGTATTTTGAAGGGATGCAACTGGACAACGAAAAAGTATCTGCCATTGGAATCTTTAAATCTGAATTGAAGCATGATTTCCTTCAGTTTGAACAAAAGCAGAGCAATCTTGAAATGGTCGTTGAGCAGGGAGTGAATCTTCAGAAACTGGATAAAGGAGCGATTATTTTCAACAAAAATCGTGCGGAAGGATACAAGATCCTTTCTGTAGATTCCAATCGCTATGATACTAAATACTGGTTAGAAAACTTTCTTGGAGTAGATGTGCTTGCCGATGAAAATTACTTCACCAAGAACTACCTGAATTTTGCCAAGAACTTCGCGAAAGATGTGGTTTTACCTGCGGAAGACAAAAAACAAGAAGTCATGTTCATGAACAGAAGTATGGATTACTTTGCAAAGAATGACGATTTTGAAGAATCAAATTATATCAATTCAGTAATTGACAATCCAGCTTTAATTCCTGAATTTCAGAACTACAAGGTTGAAAAAGCTCCGAAATATAAAGTGGAGGATCTTACCAATTTCCCGATTGCGAATAAAGCAGTGACCGATGCGCGTAAAAAGATCAAAAACGTGATCACTCTGGATACCAATATCCAGATAAAAATGGATTTTGTGAATGCCGAGTCCGCTGAAAAATTCGTTGAAAAAGGCTGGGACGAAGAAAAGCAGATGTACTACTACCTGGTTTATTTTAATAAGGAAGAGAAAAAATAAAATATTTAGCTAAAAACACATTTTTCCGTCATTCCTAGCGATGTGACAGAATATCATCAATTTTTATTTTTCTACCAAATATCTCCTCTCCCTCTGGGAGAGGCCAGGAGAGGGCTTATTCCAGCAATCGCTGCATATTCACATTGTCGTAATTACGCTTCACGAAATCAAGCGCCGTTCTTAGGATCTGTCCCATGGTGCTCGCCCGCTTGAACTTCATATCCTTTGAAAAGGCATAAAGCTCATTACGAAGTTGCTTCACATTATCTTTTGTGGAAACATGATCATTAATCATACAACGTATTAGTTCTTTATACCTGCTTTGCGTATTGATCATTCTTTTAGCCAGTAATGAACGCTCCTCTTTTCGGTATTGTTCAATCGATGAATTTTCCAGTTTATCGGAAACCAGTTGAACCATTTGAAAGTTCTCCTTAAAAAATTGAGGTCGGTAAACCTTTAAATTTCCTTCAAAGCATTGCTGATCAAAATCTATAGCACGTATCTGGTATTCCACATGATCAAAGTCGTGGGTTGGAATTACCACGTAGTTATAAGATCGCATATCACCTAATAGCCTCACGGTGCATCGCTCGTTGAATTTCACAAACTGTTTTGCAATTTGAGTTTGTGCTCTAAGATCACATTTTGGTAAATGATCTTCTATAAAAACATCCCCGGGAATTCCGGCAATATGCTCTTCAATTAAGGTATCCTTATAAACCAGGAAGTTGATACGGTGGGGTGAGAGTAAATGTTCAAATTCCAATCCGTATAAACGGGAGGCATCTGCTTTCTTTACATAGAAATAAGTAAAACTATCATTCAGAATATTTCGAACCTTTACTCTGAAGGGTTTCGAATTCCCAAAAGTACAGTAGTCTATAGCATCTACATTCAGGTATTCGAGTGAATCATCACTACCATCTGAATGAAGAATCGTATACACCTTTTTAAGGCTGATATCGATCTCCACTCTTTCATGATCGGGATAATAACAGCGCACCCAAAATGTGTCTTCATCGTGCTGATCGTAAACTACTATAGAACCTGAAAATCTAAGGAGATCATCGTAAAAAACGGGGATTTTTGTGTTACGGTTATATTTTGCAAGATATCGGTTGAAACGTTCGTTTATAGGAAATGCGGGCTTCTTCTTTGACATCAGTTTTTCTTCCATAGTTATCCTCGTTTTGCTCAAAATTAAGCTTATTATAGGGAAACCTGTAACAAAATCCTATTTTAGACGTCGTATTTTAAACACTTCATCAATCTTGGAAACAATTTTAAGTTTAAATAACCTTACAAAGAGATTCGGTAGGATCACCGCAGTCGATAATTTAAGTTTTAGTATTGAAAAAGGGAATGTCTATGGCATCTTAGGCCCCAACGGGAGCGGTAAATCTACTACTCTGGGAATGGTCCTGAATGTTGTAAACAAGACTTCAGGTGATTTTAAATGGTTCAACGGAAATTTATCTACGCATCAGGCTCTAAAAAAAGTAGGAGCCATTATTGAGCATCCTAACTTTTACCCATATATGACCGCCGAACAGAATCTCGCTTTGGTATGTAAGATCAAAGGAACCGGGAAAAACAAGATCCATGAAAAACTGGAAATTGTAGGTCTTCTGGATAGAAAAGACAGTAAATTCAAGACTTTTTCATTGGGAATGAAGCAAAGACTTGCTATTGCCTCGGCCCTGTTAAACGATCCCGAAATCCTTATCCTGGACGAACCAACAAATGGATTGGATCCACAGGGAATTCATCAGATCAGGGAAATTATCAGGAAGATCGCTGCCGGAGGAACTACTATTCTCTTAGCGTCCCACCTTCTGGATGAAGTTGAAAAGGTTTGTTCTCACGTAGTGATTATCCGAAAAGGAGAAAAGTTATACAGTGGTCCGGTAGACCAGATCATTAATAGTCATGGCTTTTTCGAATTGAAAGCAACCGACATGCCTAAGTTGGAAGAATTATTAAAAACACATCCTAAAATTGGTAACATTACTGAAAAAGAAGGCTATCTAACGGCAATCCTGGAAGATCCAATGGACGCCGAAGAGATCAATAAATACCTCTTCGAAAAAGGACTGTCACTATCTTATCTTAATAAGCGCAAAGAGAGTCTGGAAGAACAATTCCTTCAATTAACCAACCAAACCTCCCAAAACTAATGTTACGTTTACTCGAAATAGAATATAATAAATTACGCTATAGCCGTTCCGCACGGATATTGATCATCACCTATTTTATCCTAATTACATTTATAGCATTAATAGCATCCATTGAATTCAACATAGGAGAAATCCAGTTTAGAGTTGCCGATCAGGGAATTTTCAATTTCCCGTATATCTGGCACTTCAACAGCTATATTGCCTCTCTTCTTAAACTATTCCTGGCTATCGTAATAGTTTCAATGATGTCTAATGAATATAGTAATAGAACGATCAAACAAAATCTTATAGACGGCCTAAGCAAAAAGGAATTCATACTTTCAAAGTTTCTAACCGTTTTAGTTTTTTCAGGTATCTCTACCCTTTTCCTGTTTATAGTTACTTTAATCCTTGGATATTCTTTTTCAGACTATACTGAATTCTCTATTGTATTTTCAGATCTCGAATATCTTCTTGGATATTTTGTAAAACTTACCGGCTTCTTTGCTTTTTGTATGTTTCTGGGTATTCTGGTAAAACGATCGGCTTTTGCGATTGGTTTTCTAATAGTATGGTATATTTTCGAGCAAATCATATACGGGCTACTAAACTTTAAATTTTTTAAAGGAACCGATATCGCAACAGATATTATGCAATTTTTCCCATTGGAATCAATGAGCAACCTCGTGGTAGAACCGTTTTCAAGATTAAATGCTGTGCAGGCAGCTGCTACCCAACTGGGAGGCGCTCTAACGAAAGAATATGGAGTTCACTGGTATCAACTTTTGATAGTTATTGCCTGGATCGTGATATTTGTTTACTCTTCACTTTACTTACTTAGAAAAAGAGATCTATAAAAACTAGAAGCAAAATTTACCAACTTTAGATCAATAATACTGGAAAGTCATTATTGTTCCTACCGATCATGAGCCTGCTCCACATAATTATGCTTTCGAGTGATGCTTCAAAATGACCAGCCATTCAGTAGACACTTCTCACTTGTTAGATGAATCCTAAAAAATTGATTTAGGTATTATAATTGCTTAATTTCGTGAGGCTATGAAATGAGCCATATAAAATTTTGATAGTAAACAGAATAATTATTGGCGAATTGCATCTGACCGCTTAAAAGCGAATTTATAAACAGATGAAAAAAGAAACTAAGCTGAATGAAATTCAATATAAAATCAGATTATAAACCTACCGGAGATCAGCCAAATGCCATTAAGCAATTGGTTACCGGCATAGATAAAAATGAGCAGTACCAGACTTTACTAGGAGTTACGGGTTCTGGAAAAACATTTACCGTGGCCAATGTAATCGAAGATGTTCAGAAACCTACCCTGGTTCTGGCTCACAATAAGACTCTTGCCGCACAACTCTATTCAGAATTCAAGGAATTTTTCCCGGAAAACGCCGTAGAATACTTTGTAAGTTATTATGACTATTACCAACCGGAAGCTTTTATTCCAAGTTCCGGAACTTATATTGAAAAGGATCTTTCCATTAACGAAGAGATTGAAAAATTGCGTTTAAGCACCACTTCTTCTCTATTAAGCGGAAGAAGAGATGTAATTGTAGTGGCATCGGTTTCCTGTCTTTATGGTATTGGTAATCCCGTAGAGTTTAGAAAAAATGTGGTTTCTATTGAAAGAGATATGGAAATTTCCAGAACGAAATTTCTTCACAGGCTGGTACAAAGTCTTTATTCAAGAACGGAAGCGGAATTCAGCCATGGTAATTTCAGAATTAAAGGAGACACTGTGGACGTTTTTCCAAGTTATGCTGATAATGCCTTCAGAATTCATTTTTTCGGGGATGAGATCGAAGAAATTGAAGCTTTCGATCCTGGGACGAACGATATTATTGAAAAATACGACCGATTAAATATTTATCCGGCCAATATGTTTGTAACCTCTCCAGATGTACTTCAAGGTGCAATTCATGAAATTCAGGACGATCTGGTAAAGCAGGTGAGTTATTTTCAGGATATTGGCAAGAATCTCGAAGCAAAACGACTCGATGAAAGGACGAATTTTGACCTGGAAATGATCAGGGAACTGGGATATTGTTCAGGAATCGAGAACTATTCAAGATATCTGGATGGTAGACTTCCCGGAACAAGACCTTTCTGCTTACTGGATTATTTCCCGGATGATTATCTCATGGTGGTGGATGAAAGCCATGTTACCATTCCCCAGGTGCACGCGATGTTTGGAGGCGATCGCTCCAGAAAAGAAAACCTGGTGGATTATGGATTCAGGTTACCTGCTGCAATGGATAACAGACCCTTAAAATTTGAGGAATTCGAAGCACTGCAGAACCAGGTGATCTATGTAAGTGCTACCCCAGCCGACTATGAACTTCAGAAAAGTGAAGGTATTTATGTGGAACAGGTTATTAGACCCACAGGGCTTCTCGATCCGGTTATAGAAGTTAGACCCAGTCTGAATCAGATAGATGACCTAATCGAAGAAATTCAGCTTAGAGTTGAAAAAGATGAAAGAATCCTGGTGACAACTCTTACCAAGAGGATGGCTGAAGAATTGACGAAATATTTAACAAGAATCGATATTCGCTGTCGTTATATACATTCTGATGTAGATACTTTGGAAAGAGTGGAGATCATGCAGGATCTTAGAAAAGGAATATTTGATGTACTGATTGGGGTTAACCTTTTACGTGAAGGTTTAGACCTTCCCGAAGTTTCCCTTGTTGCCATCATAGATGCTGATAAAGAAGGTTTCCTTAGAAGTAATCGTTCCTTAACTCAAACCATCGGCCGTGCTGCGCGACATGTGGAAGGGAAAGCCATTTTATATGCTGATAAGATCACCGATAGCATGCAAAAAACCATAGACCAGACGGAATACCGACGGAACAAACAAATTGAGTATAATAAAGAGAATAATGTTACACCAACGGCGCTGGTTAAAAAGTATAATAACGCATTGATCAAGGAAAAACTTGATATTTATGATCATGAAAAACGTCCGGATCTTAAAGCTGCGGAAGAAGAAGCTGAATACCTGACTAAACCCCAGATGGAGAAAAAGGTAAGGGAGAAAAGGAAAGAAATGGAAACGGCAGCAAAAGAACTTGATTTTATGCAGGCTGCAAGGCTTCGCGATGAAATAAAGATGCTTCAGGAAAAAATAAGTGAATTGGCTTAAAATTTATCTTCAGGATAAAGTTTTTTAATTTATATTTAACTCATCCTAAAGCATTTAGACCACGCTTAATTGACGAACACAAAATGTTTGTCCATGAGAAATATTTATGCTTTTATTTTACTCCTGCTTTGCCATTTAGGATACGCCCAGGTAGGAATCGGCACCTCAGATCCTAAAGCCCAATTAGATATTATAGCAACAGATAAGGACAATCCCGCCGATATTGATGGCATCCTTATCCCAAGAATCGAAAGATTTCCGACAAATAATCCGGGCCAGGCGCAGCATGGAATGCTCGTTTTTTTAAACAAGAACGTTACAGGTTACGCTCCCGGATTTTACTACTGGAATTCTTTGGAAACTAAGTGGAAACCTCTTGGCTCGGAAGCTTCGAGTGCAAATTTTTATAAGCCGGGTTCAACTCAAAGTCCAAATAATATTTCAGATCCTATTTATAGAGAATCCAGTATTGGCATTGGAACTGATCAAATCTCTTCCCGACTACAAATTGCAATTGCAGCAGGTAAAGATCTTGCCCTTAAAAAGGGTCTTGAAATAGATAATTCAAATTCTGCAACAGATAATCTTACCACCTATGGAATTATAAATGATAACAGAAGCCTTACTAACGGAAATAAATATGGAATAAAAAATAATGTGGGAGGTGTAGGTATGGGAATTCATTACGGCATTTTCAACGAAACCTATCAGAATACAGGGACTAATGATATTTATGGGATCTTCAATAGAATTGGTAGAACTTTCGGTGCTAAGAGTAATAATTTTGGAATCTATAACGAAATAGGCACTATTCAGGGAGTAGGTAATATCTACGGAATCTACAGTATTGCCCTGGGGGACTCCAATAGTAATGTTTATGCAGGCTACTTCGCCGGCAGATTGGGAATTGGGTTGACTCCGGACACAGATTATGTTTTACCAACTTCCCGAGGCACCGAAGGACAGATCATGATGACCAATGCCAGCGGACAGGTATCCTGGAGCAATGCCGGATATGAAAATTATAGTTCTTCTACCAGTGGTACCGGTGACTTTTTAATAACAGATGAAATTGGAACCTTAAGAATAAATAATCAGATTTCTGGATTGATATTTCCACCTTCAGCATCAAACAAGGGACGTATTTTCAGGCTAATTTGCTGGCCGGGAACTTCAGAAAAAATCTTTCTGTTTCAGGGAAGTGATGATCTTTTTGACCCTCGAACAAACTCGAAAATACTAAGCATAAAACCTCAACAATTGTTTACTATACAAAGTGCTGGTAATCGCTGGATACTTATAGATCAATAAAAAAGCGCCCTTCATAGGCGCTTTTTTATCTTAACTAATCAAACTTATCCAGTTTATGAAATATCGATCAATCTTTTTGCCTGAACTTTCGCTTCTTCTTTTTTAGGAAGTGCAATTTCCAATACTCCATTATTGTATGCAGCTGAGATTTTTGCGCTATCTACAGAATCCGGTAAGCTAAACGCACGTTTAAAGGTACTGTAACTAAATTCTTTCCTGGTGAATCTTCCGTTCTTATCGGTAGTTTCATTTTCGTTTTTCTCTTCAGAAGAGATCGTTAATACATCTTTATCCAATTCAATATTGAAATCTTCTTTGTTCATTCCTGGGGCAGCTACCTCAACATTAAAACTATCTTCAGTTTCCATAATATTCACTGCAGGAATACTTGTTCCAATGCTATTTACATTAGTAGTTCCTCCTAGCCAATCAGTTTTGAACATATCATCAAATACAGATGGCAACCAACCTGTTTCATTTGTTTTAATTAGACTCATGGCTCTATGTTTTTAGTTATTATTTGTTTTAAATTCATTTAGTTTATAGCAATTCAAATACCAGAGGGCCTTACATGTCTTTTTGTCGTATTAATACTGATTTTAAGCGTCATTTTGTCGTGCTTGGCTAAATAAATATTAAATTTAACTGCTTCTCACTAGATTCCTTAACTTTAAAAACTGAAGCGCACACTTACATGAAACATCTTTTTTACCGCACCATATCCTTTTTTAACGTAATCGAAAGTAAAATTGCGTTCTACCCTACTCTTTTTGCTTTTCTGGGGTTTAACTTTGCATTCTTTATGCTATATCTGGAAAACCGGGGTATTTCAAAATATTTGATAGACCACATTCCCGTTTTAGTGGTAGACAACGGGGATACTGCAATGACCATCTTAAGCGCCCTTATCGCCGGGCTTATTTCTATGATGGTCTTTAGTTTCTCTATGGTAATGTTATTACTGAGCCAGGCTTCGAGTAACTTTTCACCAAGATTACTTCCCGGCCTGATAAGCGACAAGAGACACCAAATAATTTTGGGGATCTACCTTTTCACAATTCTTTACTGCGTTTTTGTGTTATTCGCAATCCAACCAACAGGTGACCAGTATCAGATACCCGGCTTTGCGGTTCTTCTTGGAATTTTACAAACGGTGATAAGTTTTTATGCCTTTATATATTTTATACATAACATCTCGCAAAGCATTCAGATAAGTAATATTCTTCAAAACATCTATAAGGTTGCTAAAAAGAGACTGGACAAGCTAATAGACAATGAAGAACATCAAAATGACGACTTTCCTTCTTCAGAGGATTGGCATGAATACCATAGCGAAAACAGCGGTTATCTACAAAACATATCCTTTACAAATCTGGTTGATATTTGTCAGTCAGAAGATATCAAATTGCATATACTTCCCGTAAAAGGAATATTTGTCTTAAATGGGATTCCTCTTTTTAGAGCAAGTAAAAAATTAGATGACGATACTGTAAGTAAGATCCTGACAAATTTCAATTTCTCCAGGGAAGAACTGGTTTCAGATAATTACACACTTGCCTTTAAACAGATCACCGAAATTATTGTAAAAGCCATGTCTCCGGGAATTAATGATCCCGGTACGGCCATTAACGGAATAGATTATATGACGGAACTTCTTGCCTTAAGAATGAGAAAAAAAGATACCAGTGTGATCGTTAGGGATGAAAAAGCGCATATCAGGATCAATACTATTAGTTTTGAAGATCTGCTAAACAATATCATGGCCTCTATTCGCACTTATTGCAAACATGATATTATCCTCGTCAAAAAATTATTAATGATGTTCTATTACCTGGAAAAACAACAGTCCAATGAATATTCTTATTCCCGAAATCTCAGAAATGAAGCTGAAAATCTGCTTCGAGATGCTAAAGAATCGATCAAAAATGAGGATGATATAAAAACTGCCACTAACTTAGCAGCAAAATTTAACCTTCAGACAGAAAATTAGCATGGCACTAACAAACAATGATATCTTCAAGAAATTACGCGTAGCTCATAAACTGACCAATGACGATATTGTCAAGATTTGCGAGTTGGTAGATTTTAAGGTATCCAAGAGTGAACTTGGAGCAATATTCAGAAGAGAAGACCACGAAAAATATGTGGAATGTGGAGATCAATTTCTAAGAAACTTCCTTGATGGCCTTATAATCCATCTTCGGGGACCTATGCCGAAAAAGAAGTGAGAAATTAGACGTTAGACGTTAGAAATTAGAAATTAGACAAAATTAAAAAAAGGAGTTGAATTTAAAAATTACAACTCCTTTTTATTTTTTCAAAAATTTCGATTCTTAGCGAACCAGTTTTTTATATTTAATACGCTTTGGCATAATATCACCACCAAGACGTTTCTTCTTATTCTCTTCGTAATCTGAGAAGCTTCCCTCAAAGAAATAAACCTGAGAATCTCCTTCAAAAGCTAAAATATGCGTACAAACTCTATCCAGGAACCAACGGTCGTGAGAAATAACCACCGCACAACCGGCAAAGTTATCCAGACCTTCTTCCAATGCTCTCAATGTATTTACATCAAGGTCGTTTGTTGGCTCATCCAGAAGCAATACGTTTCCTTCTTCCTTTAAAGTCATAGCTAAATGCAAACGGTTCCTTTCTCCACCGGAAAGCATGCTTACCTTTTTATTCTGCTCACTACCACTAAAATTAAATCGGCTCAAATAAGCTCTGGAATTTACCTGACGGCCACCCATCATGATCAATTCCTGCTCATCACTAAAGTTCTGCCAGATAGTTTTTTCAGGATCAATATTTGAGTGGCTTTGATCCACATAAGCGATCTGAGCTGTCTCTCCTACCGAGAAACTTCCTTTATCTGGTTCTTCCTCTCCCATGATCATTTTGAAAATGGTGGTTTTACCAGCACCGTTAGGTCCAATAATACCAACAATTCCTGCCTGGGGAAGATTAAAATTAAGATCTTCATAAAGCAATTTATCTCCAAAAGCCTTACTTACTCCGTTAGCCTCGATCACATTTGTACCTAAACGCGGACCATTAGGAATGTAAATTTCCAGCTTCTCGTCCATTTGCTTCTGATCCTGACTAAGAAGTTTGTCATAGTTCTTAAGCCTGGCTTTTTGCTTGGTCTGTCTTCCCTTCGGACTCATTCTGGACCATTCCAGCTCTCGTTCCAAAGTTTTTTGACGTTTACTTGCCTGTTTCTGTTCCTGGGCAAGTCTCTTGGATTTCTGATCTAACCATGAAGAATAATTCCCTTTCCATGGAATTCCCTCGCCTCTGTCAAGCTCAAGGATCCAACCGGCAACATTATCCAGGAAATAACGGTCGTGAGTTACGGCGATTACCGTCCCTTTATATTGCTGTAAATGATGCTCCAACCAGTGTACAGATTCTGCATCTAGGTGGTTGGTAGGCTCATCCAGAAGTAAAACATCCGGTTCCTGAAGTAAAAGTCGGCAAAGTGCCACTCTTCTTCTTTCCCCACCGGATAGCACGGATATCTTTTTATCAGAATCAGGAGTTCTCAATGCATCCATCGCGATCTCCAGTTTTGTATCGAGTTCCCAGGCGTTACTGGCATCGATCTTATCCTGAAGTTCAGCCTGCTTATCCATAAGCTTCTGCATCTTATCTGCATCTTCGTAAACTTCCGGAAGACCAAACATATCATTGATCTTGTTGTATTCATCAAGAATGGCTACAGTTTCAGCCACTCCTTCTTTTACAACTTCCAGAACTGTTTTATCTTCATCAAGTTCAGGCTCCTGCTCCAACATTCCCACGCTATAATTAGGTGAGAAAACAACATCTCCCTGGAAATTTTGATCTTTCCCGGCAATGATATTCAGCAAAGTAGATTTACCAGAACCGTTCAAACCCAAGATCCCGATCTTAGCTCCATAAAAGAAGCTGAAATAAATATTCTTCAATACGGGAGTGTTTGCCTTTGGAAAAGTTTTGGTAACTCCAGACATCGAAAAAATAACTTTTTTATCGTCTGACATATATCTTAAAATTTAGTTTTTTAATATTACAGGATTGCAAATATCCTGAATTTTTCAGAGATTTCAATTATCATAAACTCCCAATAATCTTTGAATTATCAGTAATTGACCTGTGTGATAGGCAGTATGTTCAACGACGAGAAATATTTCCCTGAGGAGACTATGTTCTTCAGAATTTCTCACAGGTTCATTCAGATCATTATTAGTATCCAGAATGTATTTTCTGAATTGCCGTCGATCTTCAAAGTAATCTGCTTTTAAATCTTCCCATTCTTCAGGATCATTTGGACCTGGTGTTCCCGGCCAGTAATCATCGGGCCAGTTTCGGGTTTTATAATCTCCGGAAATGGAATACTCAAGAATATCCTTTTGTGCAAAGGCAATATGAGAGAATACTTCATAAAATGAATACGGCAGGCCAGAAGGTCTTACTCCTATCTTTTCAAAAGGAATTGCATCTACAAAACTTTCTATTGAAGCATAAGCCATCCCTCCTTCGAGATGTTTTACTATTTGATTCCTCTGCGCGGTATCCATTGTTATTATTTTAATTTTAAACTCTTCCCTTTAAAGCATTGAAAACCCATGAAATAAAGAAAAACCCAATTCCCGTTACCGAAAATCCGATCGCATAATCCCTATATTTTAAAACTCCTAAAAGTACCAGAGCCGTTCCTACCAGAAACATTAAAAAAGAGGCCCATCCAAAAATGGTGTTTTTATTCATTCCCATAGATGCTGTTTTTATACAAATATCGACTAATTTTTAATGCATTAATTAAAGCCGAGAATTGCTCTGTTTTTGTATTTTAGCCAAAAGCCATTTCGGAATGAAATTCACAAAATTTCTTCGGAAATCAGATTAATTTCAAATTAATCACATTAAAATAAACAAATTATTGTAAAAAGCTCAATATAATGGATATCAACTTCAATAAAAATGAAGATTATAATAAGCTTTTGGTTTCTACGCTGAGACAAAAGCTCGCCAAAGTGAAATTAGGAGGTGGAGAAAAAAGAATTGAGAAGCATCACTCCAAAGGAAAAATGACGGCGCGGGAGAGAATAGATTTCCTTCTTGATGATAAGGAAAAATCTATTGAAATAGGCGCATTTGCTGGTGAAGGAATGTACGAAGAGCACGGTGGATGCCCCAGCGGAGGAGTCGTGGTGAAAATGGGCTATGTTTCAGGAAAACAATGTATCGTAGTTGCAAATGATGCCACCGTAAAAGCTGGAGCCTGGTTTCCTATTACCGGAAAAAAGAATCTTAGAGCCCAGGAGATCGCTATAGAGAATAGACTGCCAATTATTTACCTGGTAGATAGTGCAGGAGTTTATTTACCTATGCAAGATGAGATCTTTCCAGATAAAGAACATTTTGGGAGGATCTTTAGGAACAATGCCGTAATGAGCAGTATGGGTATTACCCAGATCGCCGCGGTAATGGGTAGTTGTGTAGCCGGGGGAGCCTACCTTCCAATTATGAGCGATGAAGCACTGATCGTGGAAAAAACGGGAAGTATATTTTTAGCTGGAAGTTACCTGGTAAAGGCTGCTATTGGAGAATCTATAGATAATGAAACTTTGGGTGGTGCAACCACTCATTCTGAAATTAGTGGAGTTACCGATTATAAGGCCAAAGATGACAAGGATGCTCTGACCAGGATCCAGAATATCATGGATAAGATCGGTGATTTTGATAAAGCCGGATTTAGCCATAAAGAATCCGCAAAACCCAAAGAAAAACCAGAAGATATCTACGGCATCCTTCCTAAGAAAAGAAGTGACCAGTATGATATGCACGAGATCATTTACAGGCTGGTAGACAATTCAGAATTTGAAGAATATAAGGAAGGTTATGGTCAAACGATCATTACGGGATATGCCAGGATAGATGGCTGGGCGGTTGGAATTGTTGCCAATCAGCGTAAAATTGTAAAGACCAAGAAAGGTGAAATGCAGTTTGGCGGAGTGATCTATTCAGATTCAGCAGATAAAGCAACCCGTTTTATTGCCAATTGTAATCAGAAAAAGATCCCACTCGTATTTCTTCAGGATGTAACCGGTTTTATGGTGGGAAGTAAAAGCGAACATGGTGGAATCATCAAAGATGGAGCGAAAATGGTGAGTGCGGTTAGCAATTCAGTAGTTCCAAAATTCACCATAATCATAGGAAATTCTTATGGTGCAGGGAATTATGCGATGTGCGGCAAGGCTTACGACCCAAGACTGATCGCTGCATGGCCAAGCGCTGAATTAGCTGTAATGGGTGGAACCCAGGCCGCTAAAGTACTGGCCCAGATTGAGACTGCCTCTATGGAGAAAAAAGGTGAAAAAGTCGATGAGCAAAAAGAAAAAGAAGTATTTGATAAACTGAAAGCGAAATATGACGAACAAACTTCTGCATATTACGCTGCCGCCAGAATCTGGACAGATGCTATCATTGATCCTTTAGATACCAGAAAATGGATCTCGATGGGAATTGAAGCTGCGAATCACGCTCCAATCGAGAAAGACTTTAACCTTGGGGTAATTCAAACCTGATCAATTTTATGAAGAATTTATTTTTATGTTTCGCCGCAATTTTATTTGCGGCTATTAGTCACGCTCAAATAGTTGGTTCCAACCATTCGGAATATACCCAGGCAGATACGCTTAGAGGTTCGTTAAGACAGGAAAGGACCAGTTTTGATGTTCAGAAATATCATCTCAAACTTAAGGTAGAACCTGAGAAAAAATTCATTTCAGGATCTAATGTTATTAGCTTTAAGGTGATATACGATATGCCAAGAATGCAACTGGATCTTTTTGATAATATGGAAATTGACTCCATTGTTCATCAAGGCAAGAAGCTAAAATATGAGCGAAAATATAATGCTGTTTTTATAGACTTTGAAAAAGCATTAAAAAAAGGAAGTTTGGATTCACTGGAATTCTTTTATCATGGAAATCCTGTTATTGCAAAAAATGCTCCCTGGGACGGGGGATTTGTATGGACAGAGGATAAAGATGGAAATCCATGGGTTGGAGTGGCTGTTCAGGGAACAGGAGCCAGTTTATGGTACCCGAATAAAGACCATCAAAGCGATGAACCTGAAGAAGCCAGAATGGACATTGCAGTACCTAACGGTCTTATGGATGTATCCAATGGCCGCTTCATTGGTAAAAAAGACCTGGAAAATGGTTTTACCGAATGGAGTTGGAAAGTAGTAAACCCGATCAATAATTATGATATTATGATCAATATAGGGAACTATGAACATTTTTCTGACAGTTATAAAGATCTGGATCTTGATTATTATGTTTTGCCCTATAATCTTGAAAAAGCGAAAAAGCAATTCAGCGAGGTTAATGAAATGATGGCCTGTTTTTATGAAAAAATGGGGCCCTATCCTTTTGAAGAAGACGGCTATAAACTGGTTGAAACACCTTATCTAGGCATGGAACATCAAAGCGCGGTTGCTTACGGAAATAAATATTTAAAGGGATACCTGGGTAATGATCTTTCGGGAACAGGAATTGGTTTAAAATGGGATTTCATTATTATTCATGAATCCGGTCACGAATGGTATGGCAACAGCATCACCGCAAAGGATATAGCAGATATGTGGATTCATGAAGGATTTACAAGTTATACTGAATCTATTTATATTGAATGTCGCTGGGGTAAAGAGGATGCCTTGAAGTATCTAAAAGGTATAAG
This sequence comes from uncultured Flavobacteriaceae bacterium, assembly GCA_963779835.1. Lineage (GTDB taxonomy): Bacteria > Bacteroidota > Bacteroidia > Flavobacteriales > Flavobacteriaceae > Christiangramia. The sequence continues at coordinate 151,487 of CAVZZT010000013.1, read as the reverse complement.
GCAAAATATTTCTAATAGCAGCACTATTATTGGAGACTATGGTGTTAACGCTGAAGGCTCTGGCGATATGTATTACAAGGGAGCCAATCTTTTAAATATGATCAGAAGTATTTATGATGATGATGAATTATGGTGGAATACCTTAAGAGAATACACTAAAACATTTAAGCATAAAACTATTACTACGGCAGATACTGAAGAGTTTTTTAACAAGGCTACAGAAGTTGACCTAAAACCTGTTTTCGAACAGTATTTAAGACATGCCAGCATTCCTGTACTGGAACTGAAACAAGGAGATGATAAAATTCAATACCGATGGAAAGCGGATGTAATAGATTTCAAAATGCCGGTTGACGTTATTATCGATGAAGAAGAAATTAGATTGAACGTTACCTCTGATTGGAAAACACTTGAAACAGGCGAAGAACTCGACGAATTAAAGGTTAACGATCTTGAATTCTATGTGCAGACTTCAAAAATGTAACCATCTCAAGTCATTAAAAAAGCCGGTCAATTTTTAAATTGACCGGCTTTTTTATTCGTCCATATTTTTTTTCGAATTGATAAGAATTAGCTCCCGCTGCCTTTGGTTTACATATCTAAAACCTTCTTCTCCCCAAAAACCATCTTCTTCCAGCATTATCCTGATACTTTTTTCCCATTCGGGAATATCGACTTCCGTATTTAATTCAATAGCATAAACTGTATCTTCATACAGAAGATAATCTCCGCTACCGGGCACACCATCTTGTTGATCCCACATTCCAATGGTGGGCCCTGCAGAATGGCCATACAAACCTAGAGGATGCGTGTATATAGAAGCTTTTAAACCTTTCTCCCTGGCCTCTTCCAGGCTTTGACTTAAAATTTCATTCCCACTTAGGCCAGTTTCAAAATTTGAAGTAAGTATATCCTGAAGCTCATTTCCTTTTTCAAAAGCCTGCTGAAGAAATTCCGGAGCTGTTGTTTCTCCATTCCTTAGCACATAAGCCATTTGCTGACAATCGGTATTCAAACGTAAATAGGTAATTCCAAAATCGCAATGCAGTAAATCTCCCGGAAGAATTACTGAACTTCCATTTTCATCTGAAAATGCCGTGATATGATCTACCAGTTTCTCTTTACTTCGCTGTATATCCACCGTAGGATGAAACCACGTTTTAAGTCCCATATCGGTTACTTTTTGCCGCATCCACCAAACCACATCATCGGTAGTAGTAACCCCCGGATTGATAACATCTGCACTGAATGCTTCAGCAATAATTTCATGAGTTATCGCTACAAGAGAACTATAGATAACCATCTCCCGTATGGTTCTTGTTTCGATCCAGCCAACGGCAAGTTCCTCAGCGGAAACTATTCGATTTTTATAATCTGAAGGTAAAACCTCCATAAATTCATCATAATCAGTTTTTACGAGTCCGTCAGCAATTCCAAAATCGGTTGAGATATTCAGTCCAATTTTCTCAGGATCTTTTTCTTTAATAATATCTATCAGTGCCTGCCATTGATCGGGTTGCTCTTCTTTTTTCCAGGCCGACTGAATGTTATCTCCAATGTTATACCTGGCGATCGCAAGTTTATTAACCGTATCATTTTCCTTAGAAAAAACCAGCATGGTCCTTCTTCTTGCATTCAGCCAGGTGGAAGGAAGCATGGTTCTAAGAACAGGATCTTCGTTATATTCTCTGGAAATTAATATCCACATATCAATTCCAGAACGATCCATAAGCCGAGGAAGGACTTTATTAAATCTTTCCCCAAGGATTTGATCTAGAACCTTAGATTGTTCACGCTCGTCTAAAACCTGACCATATATGGCCGAATTCAGCAACAATAAGCCAATAAAAATGATGTTTTTCATTAATTAAATTAAGATATTGGAAATTAATTTTTTTGAGAATTAAAGTTACTGAAGTTCAATTTTATCTATTAATAATTGAAATTCTTCATTTTTTTTATTCCCTATCAGGAAGGCGAGCTCGTCAATTTGATCATGATCAAAATTGGGCTGATTTAATTTTTGACCGCGGAAAGACGGATACATGTCTTTTAAAAGAATTTTGATTTCCTGCCATTCTCCCGAAGTAGAGAATTCAGCGATATAAGAATAATAATTTTCATCTTTATTCTTGACTCGAAACTGATAATTCTTTCCGTCCCCTTTTAGTCTTATAGAAACGATACTGTGATCGCCAATATCGGTTTTTGGCATATTATATCTAACAGAACAAAATCCTCCATTATTCTCCAATGAAACGGTTCCTTTGAAGAGTGCATGACCTTGCTCGTTTAAAGAAAAATCACCGGTAGACCGGCCGCCCATTACCCTGTCTTCTACCACGACCCAGTCACTGATATCAACATTTTTCTGAAAATCGAATAAAGTCTTCACATTAAATAGAGTGATTACTAGCAAGGCATATAAAAAATATCTCATGGATAACTTATGAAACTTTACTTTTTAAGGTGTTCTCACGGTGGATTTTTCCATTTGGAGTTTCTTCAAATTTTCCGATCAAATAGATTTTTTTTGGTTTCTCGTACTTATCTAATGATTTTAAATTGTTCACAGATTGCTGAAGATCATTAAGTGTTTCTTCCGAAAAATCATCTTCTACAAATAAAACGAGTTTTTCACCAAGGGACTCATCTGGCATTGATGTGATAAAAAATCGACGATCCAGAACTTTATTAAGTTTCTGTTCTATTTCTTCAGGAAACAATTTTACTCCACCCGAGTTTATCACATTATCATATCTGCCTTTCCAAATAAATTTTTTGTAAGTAATGATCTCTACCACATCATTGGTAACGATCTCTTCATCTAATACATTAGGTGCCTTAATTATTAAACACCCTCTTTCGTCCTGAGCTATGCTAACATTTGGAAGTAACTTAAAAAATCTTGCAGTCTTCTTCTTTTTGATTGGATTCAGTCTTTTTGCCGCAATATGACTGGAAGTTTCCGTCATTCCATAGGTTTCGTAAATCTTAGAATCTACGTCAACGAGCATTTTACGAATTCTAGGAGAAACAACGCCTCCTCCTATAATCAGCTTTTTTACAAGGTGTAAACGAGCTATAGAGTTATCCAGCTGAAACGGTGTCATTGCCGAAAAGTCATAAACCTTAAAAACCTGGTCCAGGGGACTGGCAGATGGTGGAACGGTATCCAAATGCCATCCTAAAAACATTGCACGAACCAGCATCATTTTACCAGCGATATATTTTGCCGGAAGACACATTAGGGCAGTTGTCGTAGATGGTAGTTCAAAAAAACGGGATGTGGCCAAAGCAGAGTTTATCATATGCTCTTTTTTTAGCCTTATCTTCTTAGGTTTTCCCGTAGATCCTGAAGTATTAACCTCGATATAAGAAGTAGGTTTTAACCAATCTAAAAGAAAACTTCCTATATGCTGCTCAAAAGGCTCACCTTCTTTGATATAACTATACGCAACCTGCCTGAGTTCAGCATTTGAAAAATGTCGTTTGTTAAGTCTAAAGTCAGGGTGTGTTTCAGGTATTTTGTACTTATTTGTCATATTTCAAACTAAGATGATAAATAACTTATTATTGAAAGTTAACAAATTGCAATGAAATTCTTAAATATCTTCTGAAACATTTAGCATATAGGGCTCTCGGAAAGCTTATAAAATTGTTGAAAACTTTAAAAATGAAAATATCAGAATTTTCCTATCTCTCAGTATTTTCGACCTTTAAGGCATGATTATAAAGGACTTAAGCGGCATTAATAAACAAATCATTCTGTTTGATAAATAACTTATAATCCTGCGGGGAAATTCTTCCAATCGAAATTGGCATGACAGGTTTATGACACAAAATGCAAAAATTCACTCAAACCCAGATATTTGACATTTGCCATTCAGACATTTAACAACAGGTCTGAATTAAAATTTATCCATTATCCTGAATTGATATGACCTGGGGTTTTTCAACTTTTCCGAATAACTTCTCCTTCCAGTTGCTCCATTTATATTTTCGCGCCATTATAAAAAGAAATAAGGGGTAAATAAGAAAGACCGGGATTAATACATCCCATCCGGCAGAAGGTTCAGAAATATCCTTGAAAATAGAATGGGTCTGGAAAGCGGTCCAATCTGCAGTTACAAGTAAGGCGGTAACAAGATTGTTGGCCGCGTGAAAACCAAGTGCCAGTTCAATTCCTTCATCCATAAGTGTCATGATTCCTAACACAAAGCCTGTACCTATATAATAGATCATGATGATGTCTCCCAGCTTAGTAACTTCAGGATTAAAATAATGTAAGCCTCCAAACACTACCGAAGTTAATACCAACGGAATCCACCTGTTCCTGAACAAAATCCCTAGCCCCTGCATTAGATATCCTCTAAAGAAATATTCTTCAAAACTCGTTTGAATTGGAATTAACAGAATAGAAATTATTAATAAATAAAGGAATGGTTCTAATTGAAAGTTCAGTGCAAAATCTTCAGGATTGGAATAGTAATCGAAGAGTGTTACTCCTATATTAAAAACGGCCACTAGTATAAATGCAAACCAGAACCTGCTCCAGTCAACCTTTTTACGGGTGGTCGTTAATTTTTTGATAGGTTGATGATGAACATACTTTACCCATAAAAATAAACCTCCGAGAAAGACTGCAAACGCCAGAAGATTTTCAGCAAGAACACGATTGGATCCTTTTCTCGCAATTTCATCCTGCATCACCTGATTCACATCTATTCCCATAACCTCGATCACTACATAATTTAATGACATAAGACCGAAAAACAACAAGGGAATCACCAGATATCTCCAGAAGGAATGTGAATACTTAAATGCCTGTGCTATAAACATATTTTACTTAAAAATTAATCTCCCAGTCTTTAGCGGGATTATAATGAATTTTTCCATTTTTAACTTCCAGGGGACAATCAATGTTATTGGTATACAAACCTCCTGTACCCAGACCTTGCGGTAATTCCGGATTCAAAGTATAAGTCCATTGGGCTATTGCATTTAAACCTATATTACTCTCCAGTGCGCTTGTAATCCACCATTTTATATCATTTTTCTCGCAAGCTTCCTTCCACTCTGCTGTTCCCTTAAAACCACCAATCAAACTAGGTTTGAAAATGGCGTATTGTGGTTTGATTATTTGTATAAGATTTTCTTTTTCCGTTACATCGGTCACGCCGATTAACTCCTCATCAAGGGCTATAGGCAAAGGTGTTTTACTGCAAAGTTCGGCCATGTCTTTGAGCTGACCCTGTTTTATGGGCTGTTCAATACTATGAAGTTTATATTTTGAAAGTTGTTCTAACTTATGAAAAGCATCGTTTGGAGAGAAACCACCATTAGCATCTACTCTTAACTCAATTTCCTTTTCTGAAAAATTACTTCTGATAGATTTGATAAGATCAAGTTCAGTATCGAAATCTATAGCTCCAATTTTCAATTTGATGCAATCAAATCCCGCTTCTATTTTTTCTGAAATCTGCTCTTTCATAAATTGCTTATCTCCCATCCAGATAAGCCCGTTTATAGCTATACTTTTTTTACCGGAAGTAAATTCCGAAGGAAAAAGCACAAACGGATTCTCAGAATTTAAACTCTTAAAAGCCATTTCAACTCCAAACTGGATACTTGGAAATTCCCTGAGTTCTTCCCAAAGCATCTCTTCTCCAAGATTGATATTATTACAAACCCATTTTAGCTTTTCCTCATAATCAGGACGATCATCATAGCTTAGGCTCCGAAGAATTCCGCATTCTCCTATTCCGAAATTATTCCCTTCTGATATTTTTAAAAACCAGGTCTCCTTTTCAGTAAGAACGCCCCGCGATGTTCCGCTAGGGCGTTTAAAATTAAGTATGTATTTTTTATAAGATGCCGTCATCAACTACAATTCTATGGATTCTCCTATTTCCAGCAGCATGAGATCCTTTCCTTTTTCATAGAATTTCCTTTTAGCTTCTTCATGGTCAATTTCTATATATCCAAAAGTATCGTAATGACAACCTATGATCTTATCGCACTCAATAAAATCGCTGGCAATAATGGCATCATCCACTCCCATGGTGAAATTATCACCAATTGGCAGAACTGCGATATCCAGCTTTGTTCTCATCGGGATAAGTTTCATATCCATGGTTAAAGCCGTATCTCCTGCTATGTAAATATTCTTATGTTCTCCTTCGATAACGAATCCGCCAGGTTGGCCTCCATATGTTCCATCCGGAAAAGAACTCGTATGTATGGCGTTCACATATTTCACGTTTCCAAATTCAAAATCCCAGCTACCTCCATGATTCATTGGGTGAACTTCAAAACCTTTATCTTCATAATGATTGGCGATCTCATAATTGCTTACGATCACTGCCCCGGTATTTTTAGCTATAGCTTCAGCATCCAAAGTATGATCCTGATGCGCATGAGTAAGTAAGATATAATCTGCTTTTAGATCCATAATATCTACTTTGTCTTTCGAAAGATCATTACCAGTAATAAAGGGATCTACCAGGACATTAATTTCTCCTATTTTGATCGCCAGGGTATTCTGGCCGTAAAAAGTAATTTTCATAATTGCAGTTTTTCGGTTTTCAATAAAAATAAGGATTCGCTTAAAATTGCCTGAAAGCAGTACTATATAATTTTGTTAAACTTCCCCTGAAATCTACCAGATAAGGCCCAGAGCGAATAAAACTGAAATTCCAAATGTAGACAATGCTACAATCTTTAATTCCGGATCCAGATTTTTTGGTTCAGTATTGCGAACCACCCTTTTTAAATGAAACATTAGTGGTATGAAAGCTATCAGGTAAATGAAGTCGTTTAATTCATAGGCTTTCATTACTGAATAGATGACCAGAAAAAATAACGCACCGAAAATCAGAAAATAGTGATAATCCTTCGCCTTCTTCTCTCCCAATTTCACCACCAGAGTGATCTTACCCGCTTTTTCATCGGAGATACGATCCCGTAAATTATTCAGGTTTAAAACGGCGGTACTCAATAATCCAATAGAAATAGCCGGCAGCACACTAATAAATTCATGATCATGACTGTATAGATAATAGGAACCATAAACCGCTACCAGTCCGAAAAAGATAAACACAAAAATATCTCCCATTCCTTTATACCCATATGCCGAATTTCCAACGGTATACTTAATCGCGGCTATGATAGCGGCAATTCCAAGCAGGAAAAATATCAATGCAGAAAGTAGTTTTTCACTGCCGAAAGAAGCGTAAATAAGTAGTACAGCAAGAAGCAAGGTAGCAATAGCAGTAATGAAAATTGCCTGCTTCATATCCTTGTGCGTGATTAAACCACTTTGTATTGCTCTTGCAGGCCCAATTCTATCATCATTGTCAGTTCCCTTAACTCCGTCTCCATAATCGTTTGCAAAATTGGAAAGTATCTGTAAACCAAGCGTAGTTCCCAACGCCAGACTGAAAATAGCAATATCAAAATAGCCTTCAAAAGCAGCAATACTACTTCCTACACAAATCCCTGATATTGACAAGGGCAAGGTTCTTAGCCTCGCGGCGTTGATCCAGGATGAAATTCTACTCATTTTTAATTCATTATTTTAACCAGTAGCTCTTTCAAAAGGTCTCCCTGTGAAATATTAGCTGCTCCAACTCCTTTACTTTTTACATCGGTTTCCTGGAGCAGGCTTATCGCGTGGCTTACTTTCTTCATCGGGTAATTTCTTGCTGCCACCACATAATCGTTCACGAAATATGGATTCACTTTAAGTTGTTTTGCCACCGCTCCTTTAGACTTATCATTTAAACCATGATATTGAAGAATTTGAGAGAAATAAGCAAATAGCAAAGAAATTGTTACCACCATAGGATTATCTTTAGGGTTCTGGGCAAAATAGTTGACTATTCTGTGCGCTTTTAAAGAATCCTTCTCTCCAATGGCTTTCCTAAGTTCAAAATTATTAAAGTCCTTACTTATCCCAATATTTTCTTCGATAATCTCAGGGCTAATGGTAGTTCCTTCGGGGCAAATGAGTTGTAGTTTCTGAAGTTCATTATCAATCTTTCCAAGATCTGTTCCCAGAAATTCCACTAACATTTGGGCTGCTTTCGGGGAGATGTTATAACCTCTGCTTTTTAAAGTTTTTACGATCCAGTCTCCAACCTGGTTTTCATATAAGCGTTTACCTTCGAAAATCACCCCGCTTTTAGAGATCACCTTATGAAGTTTCTTACGCTTATCAAGCTTCTTATACTTGTAGCAAAGAACAAGAACAGTAGTAGGCTGAGGGTTTTCGGCATAATCTACCAGTTTATCAATGGTTCTAGAAAGATCCTGAGCCTCTTTTACAATCACCACCTGCCTTTCAGCCATCATTGGATATCGTTTGGCATTACTCACAATATCATCAATACTCGTATCCCTTCCGTAGATCACCATTTGATTAAACCCCTGCTCTTCTTCCGAAAGGACATTTTCTGCAATAAAATCTGATATCCTGTCTATATAATAAGATTCTTCTCCCATCAAAAAATAGATAGGGCTGATATCTCCTTTTTTAATGTCGTTTACAATCTTTCTTGCTTCGTCCATAAGGAAAACTGCGGTGCTTTAGGATGAAGGAGATCAAAAAAGTAAATTGCGTGCCTGTAATATTCTTTATTACTTTTGAAGCATGCAAAAATTGAATTTCCCTCAATATTCGTTTCGGTTCAAAAATAGTCAAAATAAAATAGCTGTTTTTGACGATTTGAGGAAAAAGTTTGTAATCCTTACCCCGGAAGAATGGGTTCGCCAACATTGTGTAAAATATCTTCAAAATGAAAAAAATTATCCCCTAAGCCTTATAAATGTTGAAAAACAGCTTCAAATTGCGGGACTTACCAAAAGATATGACATTGTTGTTTTTGAACCTCAGGGAACTATACAAGTCATTGTAGAATGTAAAGCTCCTTCAGTAAAAATAACTCAGGATACTTTTGATCAGATTGCCCGTTATAATCTAAGCTTACAGGCTAACTATCTCATGGTTACTAACGGCATTGAACATTTCTTCTGTCAGCTGGATTATGAAAATGAAAACTATATCTTTCTAAAAGAAATTCCAGAATATTCCAGACAATGAAAATAGCCGTAGTTATACTTAATTGGAATGGTCGAAAATTACTTGAACGCTTCCTGCCATCTGTAATTGAACATTCAAAAGAAGCAGGTATCTATGTTGCCGACAATGCTTCCACCGATGATTCGGTCAAGTTTCTGGAATCCAATTACCCCGAAGTAAAGGTGATTAAAAATACTGAAAATTCAGGCTATGCGGGAGGATACAACCAGGCTTTAAAATTTGTTGAAGAAGATATTTATATTCTTTTGAATAGTGATGTGGAGGTCACTGAGAACTGGCTGGAGCCCATCGTGAAAGTTTTTCAGGAAGAATCCAGAACGGCCGCAATTCAGCCTAAAATTTTAGACTACAAGAAAAAAGATCATTTCGAATACGCGGGAGCTGCAGGTGGATTTATCGATAAATTCGGATACCCATTTTGTCGTGGCAGAATATTTCAGGAACTGGAAGAAGACCACGGGCAATACAACGAAGATCGCTATATATTTTGGGCAAGTGGCGCTTGTCTGGCTATTCGGAAATCGGCCTATGAGGAAGTAGGTGGACTAGATGAAGATTTCTTTGCACACCAGGAAGAAATCGATCTTTGCTGGAGACTTTTAAATAAGGGATATAAGATTAAATATGTAAGCTCTTCTAGAATTTTTCATGTTGGTGGAGCCACATTACAGGATATGAATCCTAAAAAAACCTTCTTTAACTTTAGAAACGGACTTTTTTTACTTCTTAAAAATGTAGAACCATCCAAACTTTTGTATGTTTTATTGGTTCGAATGATCCTGGATGGAATTGCAGGAATAAGGTTTATTTTTGAAGGAAAATTCAATCATTTTTTTGCCATTTTAAAAGCGCACAGCAGCTTCTACAGGCATTATGGAAGAATGCGAAAAAAAAGACCGAAAGAATTCATTTTCAGGAAATACTATCTGGTTTCTTCCGTTGTGTATTCACATTTTGTACTTAAAAAAAATAAGTTCAACAATCTTTAAAAATAAATAAAAAAGGAAATGTTAAAATACCTTTCCACCTTATTATTTTTTTGATATTTTTGATCCATCTAACAATTTAAAATTTAAGAAACGAGTTATGAGAAAAATCATGCTTTTGTCGGCAACAGCTGCCATTTTGCTATCTTCATGTGTTTCACAGAAAAAATACAATGAACTGGAAGCCAAGCAAAGAGAAACACAGGATCAATTAAATACTGCTACAGTTAAATTGAATTCTTGTCTAGACGAGAAAGAACGTTTGCACAGTCAAATTTCAACTTTAAATAATACAAACGCAGCACTTCTAAATAACGTTGGAAATTTAGCTACCCTTTCTAAGAAAGAAGCTGAAAACATGGAACGTTCTTTAGAAAGCATCAAAGAAAAAGATCTGGCTATCCGTTCTATGCAGGATGCTATGAACAAGAAAGACTCAGTAACTCTTGCTCTTGTAACCAGCCTAAAAGGAGCCTTAGGAGATCTAAGTGATGAAGATATCGAGATCAACGTTGAAAAAGGTGTGGTTTACGTATCTATTTCAGACAAACTATTGTTTGATAGTGGTCGTTACAACATTACTCCACGTGCAAAAGAAGTACTTGGTAAGGTTGCAACTGTTGTAAAAAACAAACCAAATATCGAATTTATGGTTGAAGGACACACAGATAATAAACCAATTAGTACTTCAATGTTTGAAGATAACTGGGATCTTAGTGTAAAACGTGCTACTTCTGTAGTAAGAGTTCTACAGGACGATTTTGGTGTTGAACCAGCTCGTATGACTGCCGCAGGAAGAAGTTATTATATACCTGTTGCTTCTAACGAAACTGCTGAAGGACGTGCTAAGAACAGAAGAACAAGAATTGTAGTTCTTCCTAAACTTGACCAGTTCTACAGTATGATCGAAGAAGGAATGGAAAAAGCAACTTCGGGAGACGAATAAGCTTTTAATTTTATTATAAGCCAAAAGCCCTGCAATTGCAGGGCTTTTTTATTTTTAACACTTAAAATTCTAGTAATGAGTATTTTATATTAATTTTAGAGCAACCAACTACCATAATTTTGATACTATGGAAATGAAAGATGTATACATCAGGTTTATGGTTGCACTATTTTTTGCAATAACTTCTCTATCCTGTTCAAAAGAGCAATTAACATTTGAATCTGACCCAGCAGACCTTAGCAATTCTCAAAACGAATTTCAAAAGAAAAAAAACAGTTCCAGCGGCAAACCCGGTGGAGAGATTATTTTTACTATCAATGAAAGTTCTTATGATTTAATCGGCAACCCTGGATCCTGTAAATCAACTGATTTTTCTCAGGTATTATCAGGCTACTTCAATGAGATCTTTGCTGACCCTTATTTTGATTTTGATCTTCTGAATTATTACAAGGAATTAAATAAAAAGTATGTCACTTATTATGTAGGAGATAATTATTACGGCGAAAATGGAGAATACAATCAACTTGCTAAAAAAAGAATACGAGAACTTACTAAATTCTGGAATCTTAACCGTGAGATCAGACTAAACGGGCAGCATACCGCCTTTTTAAATGACAGAGAGATTCTAACTGATATGATTGAAAGCTTTGATCGTACGATAAGAAATAGAACCCAGGCTTATGAAAAGGCAGATCTGTTGTTAGAGTTAAATGCTAAATCTTCTGTTTTTCCAGAGAATCCATATTTCGCTTTTGATGCATTTACAAAGAGCAATGGACTTTTAGTTATTGGAGATGGAATTATTGAGAGTCTCATTGAAACAGGAATAGACGAAAAGATCGCATTCTCTACCGTACTCGCTCATGAATGGTGGCACCAGGTGCAGTATGAATATAATGAAGAATGGCATTTCTTAGATCAATTACTAAATTCATCAGAACGATCAAGATTCCTGGAACTCGAAGCTGACTTTGCTGCTTCTTATTTTTTAACACACAAACGAGGAGCAACCTATAACTGGAAAAGAATTGAGGAGTATTTTACACTTTCATTCAATGTTGGAGATTGTCTTGTTCAGTCAAATCAACATCATGGTACTCCCATCCAAAGGCTTAATGCCGCAAAATTAGGTTATGAACTGGCCGATTCTGCACAGAAAAAAGGCTTTATACTCAGTCCCACGGAGGTTCATGATGCCTTTATTAAAATTTATGACACAACTATTCTTTAAGTTGTTGACACAAAGAAACTTAAATGCTAATTTTTAAATTCATTAAAATTTACTCCTATTCATAAGAGTTAATAATCCGTTTAATAGCATCATTAAAAACTTTTAAATCTTCAATATTTTAACAAACGTTTGGGCCTAAAAACAAATAAGTCGTTTATTTTCGTGGCCTATTACCAATTAACGTTTTATTAACTCTAAAATTTATTGAATGAAAATTATGAAATTGAAAGTAGCTGTTTTCCTATTAGGTCTAGCAGTTACCACTGTTTCCTGTGAGCAAGAAAATGTAAATGAAATTGAAAGCAATCAGGCAAATTCTCAAAGTAGCTTAAATATTAAGGGCACTCCAGAACTAAACCTTCCTTCAAATAAAATGAAGGTGAAGGTAGAGACTGAAAATTATGGTGATATTGTAAGAAATGCAGTAGAGCCAAGTGAATGTGGACCAACCGCATTTCGTTCAGTGCAAAATAAATATATAGGGCAATTAGTACAAGATCCAATAGCATTAGATTATTACAGTCTTTTTCTTGATATCAATTATATTAGCTCGGTTTATTTAGACCAGGGTGAGCAATATTTTGGTGCTGAAGGAGATTATACTAAATTAATGGTAAAGAGAGAAAGAGAACTTGAGAGTTTCTGGAATATGGAAGATGAAATTCGTGTTCAGGGACAGCATACAGCTACTCTAACCGATAGAGATGTCTTTGTTCAAGCCCTATCACAATTCTTTACAATTGGAGGGCAACCAATTCCGATGCCAATCGTAAATGCATACGCAGATGAACTTGCTGCTGCAGCTGAAGCATCTCCTAATCTACCTGAAAACCCATTCTTTGCTACTGATGGATTTGCCACATACAGCAAAACGATTGTAATTGGTGATGGACTGGTATCATGGATGGCAGAAACAGGAATTTCTGAAGATATCGTTTGGACAGGAATTTTTTCTCATGAGTGGGCTCACCAGGTTCAGTTTAAGAATTACGGAGAATGGTATCCAGAAGGAGCAGCTCAGGATCCAGCAGAAGCTACCCGATACACTGAATTAGAAGCAGATTTTCTTGCAGCTTACTTCATGACTCATAAAAGAGGAGCTACCTATAACTGGAAAAGAGTTGAAGAATTCTATGAGCTTTTCTTCCAGATAGGAGATTGTGGTTTTGACAGTTCAGGACATCACGGTACACCTGCTCAAAGACTTAATGCAGCGCAATTAGGTTTTGAAGTTGCTAATTCAGCTCAAAAACAAGGACACATTCTTACTGCTGATGAAGCTCATAAAATCTTTACTGAAAATATAGATTCTCTTCTATAATCTATATTTCAATATAAAAGAATAGTAAAAAGCCCTCAAAATGAGGGCTTTTCTATTTTAATAAATAAGACAAGAAAAAGTATAAGTCAGATTTTTGTATAATTAAAATCAATTAACTCTTGAGGATCTTTACATTATATCAATACTTCCTTTTCCTTCTCTAATAACTTCCGGCACATCCGTAGTAAGATCTATAACCGTAGAAGGGATATTATCACCGTAACCACCATCAATCACAATATCCACCAGGTGATCCCATTTCTCTTTGATAAGTTCAGGGTCTGTTCCGTATTCTAAAACCTCATCTTCATCTCTAATGGAAGTGGAAACAATAGGATTCCCAAGCCCCTTCACAATTGCTTTACAGATATTATTATCAGGAACCCGTATTCCCACAGTTTTCTTCTTTTTGAAAACATTTGGCAGATTATTCCCCCCGGGAAGTATAAATGTATAAGGCCCGGGCAGGCTACGTTTTAAAATTTTAAAAGTAGCGGTATCTATCTGCTTTACGTAGTCGGAAAGATTACTCAAGTCTTCACAAACAAATGAAAAGTTTGATTTTTCAAGTTTTACGTTTTTTATCTGTGCGATTTTCTCTAAAGCTGAAACATTGGTAATATCGCATCCCAGCCCATAAATAGTATCGGTTGGATAAATTATAAGACCTCCTTTTTTAAGGGTCTCTACCACTTTATTAATATGTTTGGGAGCAGGATTTTCATCGTAGATACGTAGTAGTTCAGCCATAATAATATTTTTTAATTGCATTAAAAGTTACAATTTTTATCGGATTCTTTCTGATAAAAATCTAATCGGTCCTTTCCACTTCACTTTCCAGTTTTAAGACTTTACTTCCATCTTCCTGTTCAATAAACAAAGCCTTATTTTCTTTTTCGCCATTGCGCGTTATCTCACTTCCTTCAATATGTTTTCTGATCTTTTTAGAAAAAGTTTCAATAACTTTTCCCTCAGCAGTCCCATTTCCCCAGTCCCACTTAACCTCACTTCCTTCTCTTATCATTTTTTCTTTTCAAGATAAAGAATATTCCCTGGTCTATTTTCTTTCCGGAATAACAGATGTTCATTTTTAGATGATTTTTAACAGATATTGAATCTATTCAGAAAAAGAATAGCCGCTCCAGATTTAGATTCGAGGAATTTGAAAAGATTGCAAAAAAAAAGAGACCAAATATGGTCTCTTAAAAACTTTAGTTTTGTTTGATTTTTGATCTTTAAATAACAGTAGGGCTATATTTAAATACCGCTGCTAATATATGTAAAATTTACATTATTGCAAGAGTTTGATTTTAAGAAAGTAACTTCAATTTTGCAAACCTCAGAAGAAGCTTTTTTATACCTCCCTGTTCAAAATCGATCTCGGCTTTTCTATCCTGGCCTACTCCTTCAATTTTTAAAACCTTACCTCTTCCAAAGCGCATATGCTCCACCTCATTTCCTTCAGAAAGTTCAATGGTATTTCGTGCTTTTGAAGGTTCAGGAGAAGCTGGTTTTAATTTTCTCAGTTTTCTTAACTGCTCTTCCGAAGGTTTATGGGCCGGTGGCGGAGTTCCCCTCTTCGGCTTGGTTTGTCTAAGCTTACTTTTATCTACCTCATCACCAAAAATATCTGTATCTATCAATGGTTTATACTTGTAATCATCCTGAGGCACCATTAAGTCAAGATATTGATCGTCGATTTCTTCTATAAAACGACTCGGTTCAGCATCAACTAATTTTCCCCAGCGATAACGCGATAAAGTATAGGTTAGATATGCCTGTTTCTCTGCTCTTGTTAATGCCACATAGAAAAGCCTACGTTCCTCTTCCAGCTCACTTCGGGTATTCATACTCATTCCCGATGGGAAAAGATCTTCCTCCATTCCAACGATATAAACATACGGGAATTCCAGACCTTTCGCCAGATGAATGGTCATTAACGCGACTCTATCATCATCTCCGGTATCATTATCAAGATCTGTAGCGAGTGCTACATCTTCCAAAAATTCAGAAAGCGATCCGGTAGTATCTGCCAGTTCCTTTTGACCTTCAACAAAGTCACGGATACCGTTCAGTAACTCTTCAATATTTTCAATTCTGGCAATTCCTTCCGGAGTGCCATCTTTTTTAAGTTCCTGGACTAATCCCGTTTTCTTTGTAACGGTTTCAGCCATTTGAAATGCATCGCTGGTTTCATTCATGATCGCAAAACTGCGGATCATATTCACGAAATTCTCCAGTTTGGTCTGGGTACCACGATTTATTTTCAGATCGAGTTTATCAAGATTTTGAATCACCTCGAACATAGACCGGCCATGCTGGTTGGCTGCAATCGCCAGCCTGTCCATGGTGGTTTGGCCTATTCCCCTGGAAGGATAATTAATTACTCTTTTCAGGGCTTCTTCGTCCTTAGGATTTAAGATCAGTCGTAGATATGCAAGTACATCCTTTATCTCTTTTCTCTGGTAAAAAGAAAGCCCTCCATAAATCCTGTAGGGAATATCCTTTTTCCGGAGAGCATCTTCCATGGCCCTACTCTGAGCATTCGTTCTGTAAAGAATCGCAAAATCACCATTATCCATTTGATTCTGCATCTTATTTTCGAAAATTGAACTTGCTACATATCTACCTTCTTCTCCATCGGTGAGCAATCTGTTCACGATGATCTTTGCACCATCTTCATTAGCGGTCCAAACTATTTTATCGAGTTTTGTCTGGTTCTTATCAATAATGGAGTTGGCAGCATTTACAATATTCTTGGAAGAACGATAATTCTGCTCCAGCCGGTACATTTGTACATCGGCATAATCTTTTTGAAAATTCAGAATATTATTAATATTCGCTCCGCGGAAAGCATAAATACTTTGCGCATCATCCCCTACCACGCATATATTCTGAAATTTATCTGAAAGTGCTCTAACGATCAAATACTGCGAATGGTTGGTATCCTGATACTCATCTACCAGAATATATTTGAACCTGCTTTGGTATTTATGAAGCACTTCAGGAAAACGGTTTAGAAGTTCATTAGTTTTCAGAAGAAGATCGTCAAAATCCATCGCTCCTGCTTTAAAACATCTGTCTACGTAAGCTTTATAGATCTCACCTAAACGTGGTTTCTTCGACATGGCATCGGCCTCCTGAAGTTCAGGATTCTGAAAATAGGCCTTCACAGTTATTAGGCTATTCTTAAAAGAAGAGATCCGGTTATAGACCTGTTTATATTTATAAACGTCTTTATCCAGTCGCATTTCCTTTATGATTGCCCTGATTACACTATGTGAATCCTGAGTATCGTAAATCGTGAAATTAGAAGGGTATCCTAGCTTATCGGCCTCAAACCTTAAGATTTTAGCGAAAACCGAATGGAAAGTCCCCATCCAGAGATTTTTAGCCTCACTGCTTCCAACGATCTTGGAAATACGTTGCTTCATTTCCCTTGCCGCCTTATTGGTAAAGGTCAATGAAAGGATATTGAAGGCATCTACCCCCTGGTTCATCAAATAAGCGATCCTATACGTAAGCACCCGCGTTTTCCCGGAACCTGCTCCGGCAATAACGATCATGGGCCCATCTTTTTGCAGCACCGGAGCCCTCTGTGCATCATTCAATTCAGCTAAATAAGCTTCCAAATTTTCTCCGTTTTTAAAAGCTGAAAGGTAACCAAAATGGTCAAAAAAGGAAACCTGAAACCAGTCGTTTTTTAAACAATTAATTTCCCGGACCGGGTTAAAGCATTATATTTTAATATCTTTAAAAACCTAAATTTTGAATTTCACGAAGCTTATATGAAAAAGATAATTTTCCTGTTTGCAGTTTTTTGCTCAAGCCTCTTATGGTCACAGGAATTTGAAGTCGGAAATATGATTCCCGAATATGGTAAAACCTTTGAGGTTAAAGACCCCGGATTTAAAACCGACACCACTTCAGAATTAAAAATTGTTTTTGATATAAACCGCACTTTTAATCCTGTTGAAACAAATCAATTAATTGAAACCGCTGCAAGGTTCTTAAATATGCATGAAAAGGCAGGTGTTGATCCTAAAAACATGAAGGTTGCTGTTGTTTTGCATGGCCGTGCTGTAAACGACGCTCTCAAAAACGAGTTCTACACTAAAAAAAATCCGGATGCTACTATAAACCCAAACATCCCTTTAATTGATGCTCTTTCTGAAAAAGGAGTTGAGATTATTCTTTGTGGCCAAAGCGCAGCCTATCATAAAGTTTCCAAAGAGAAAGCTGATGAAAATGTAATTTTCTCCCTTTCTGCAATGACCGCTTTGGTCCAGCTTCAAAATGATGGATACCAACTTATCAAATTCTAAATTATGATGATGAAAAACTATTTCCTTTTAGCCGGAATATTTACGGCTTGCGTCGTGCAGGCCCAGCAAAACATTCCTGCCGAAGAATTTAATAATATTGAAGAAAAAGTAATCGAATGGCGCAGAGATTTCCACGAACATCCTGAACTTTCAAACCGGGAGTTCGAAACTGCAAAAAAGATCGCAGCTCATCTGAAATCTCTGGGAATTGAAACAGAGACCGGAGTTGGAAAAACAGGTGTTGTAGGGATATTAAAAGGTAATAATCCTGGAAAAACTCTTGCTCTTCGTGCTGATATCGATGCGCTACCTGTAACTGAAAATAATGATCTCCCTTTCAAATCAGAAGTAAAAACTGAGTTTCTGGATTCCAAAACCGGCGTTATGCACGCCTGTGGTCATGATACTCATACAGCAATTCTAATGGGGGTAGCTGAAATACTTTCAGAAAATAAGGATAAGATCAACGGCACTGTGAAATTCATTTTCCAACCTGCTGAGGAAGGACCACCACCAGGAGAAGAAGGTGGCGCTGCTTTGATGATCAAGGAAGGAGTACTCGAAAATCCTAAGGTTGATGCAATCTTCGGTTTACACATTAACGCAGCCACTCCGGTGGGAACTATCAAATATAAGCCCGAAGGCACCATGGCTGCTGTGGAAAGATTTGTGATAAACGTTAAAGGAAAGCAGGCTCACGGTTCAGCTCCGTGGAGTGGTGTAGATCCCATTCTAATTTCAGCCAAGATCATCGATGGCCTGCAAACAATTATAAGCAGAAATGCAGAGCTTACCGAATCGGCTTCTGTTATAACCGTTGGTAAGATCACCAGTGGGGTAAGATTCAATATTATTCCTGAAACTGCTGAAATGATTGGAACAGTAAGAACACTGGATCCAAAAAACAAAGAATTAATTCTGAAGAGAATGCGAGAAATGGTTCCGGCATTAGCTGAAGCCTATGGCGGAGAAGCAACCATCGAAATTCAGAATAATACCGCGATCACTTATAACGATCCTGAATTAACTAAAAGGATGCTCCCAACTTTAAAGAACGTGGCCGGTGCAGAGAATGTAAACCTGATGAAAGCTACCACAGGTGGCGAAGATTTTTCATTCTTTCAGGAAAAGGTTCCAGGCTTTTATTTTTTCTTAGGCGGAATGCCGAAAAATGCGGAGCCAACCAGACATCATACTCCCGATTTCTTCATTGATGAAAGCGGACTATTACTGGGAGTAAAAACAATGACACAATTAACTTTAGATTATTTAAGTAAGACATAATGCAGGAGATTTTTAATTTTTTAGGAATGATACCCTGGTGGGCCTGGGTTTTAGTATTTTTAATTATTGTTGCCATTTCAGATATTTTTCTGAATAAAAGGCATACGATTATGCACAATTTCCCCGTGGTTGGGCATATGAGATATTTTCTGGAAAGCATCGGCCCAGAATTAAGACAATATATCGTAGCGAACAATCGGGAGGAATTACCGTTTAATCGGCGGGAACGCAGCTGGATCTATGCGTCTGCCAAAAATGTGAATAATTATGAGGGTTTTGGAACCGATCAGGATATATTCTCCAACCACTATATTTTTATAAATAACGCCTTACTCCCCTATAAACTTCCGGAAGACCATCCTAATAGGAAAAATTCAGCATTAATTCCGTGTGCCAAAGTGATGGGTCAGTTTAATAAAAGAAAACGTCCATTTCGTCCGGCTTCTATAATCAATGTTTCAGCGATGAGTTTTGGTTCACTTTCCGCAAAAGCTATAGAATCATTAAATAAAGGTTGTAAACTTGCCGGTGCTTATCATAATACCGGGGAAGGCGGGCTTTCTCCCTATCACCAAAAAGGAGCCGATGTAATCTTTCAGATAGGAACCGGATATTTTGGGGTTCGTGATGAAAATGGCCATTTTTCTATGGAAAAACTGGTAGCAATGGTTAAGGAAAATCCTCAAATAAGGGCTATTGAAGTTAAAATGTCACAGGGTGCAAAACCTGGAAAAGGTGGAGTTCTTCCCGCCGCGAAAATTTCGAAAGAGATTTCAGAGATCAGAGGTGTGCCTATGGGAGAGGATGTAATTTCGCCTCCTTATCATCATGTTTTTGATACCGTGCAGGGAATGGTGGATTTCGTGGAAGAGATCGCCGCTGCTACGGGACTTCCAACCGGAATAAAATCGGCCGTGGGGCATTTAAAGGAATGGAAAATTTTAGCCGGAATCATGCAGGAACAAGATCGCGGTCCCGATTTTATAACCATCGATGGAGGCGAAGGAGGAACAGGAGCGGCACCTCCGAGTTTCGCCGATCATGTTTCCCTGCCCTGGATCTTTGCCTTTACTGATGTTTACAAGGTCTTTCAGAAATATAAATTAACTGATCGTATTGTTTTTATAGCAAGCGGAAAGTTAGGTTTGCCTGCAAATGGTGCTATGGCATTTGCCCTGGGAGCCGATTGTATAAATGTTGCACGTGAAGCTATGATGAGTATTGGATGTATCCAGGCGCAAAGTTGTCACACGAATACCTGCCCTACCGGAGTCGCTACTCAGAACAAATGGTTGCAATCTGGAATTAATGTGAAGGATAAATCCATGCGGGCAAATTTCTATTTTGTAAAATTCCGTAAGGAACTTTTACAGATTAGTCATGCCTGTGGATATGAGCATCCCTGCCAGTTTAATACTGATGATGTAGACATTAACCTGGGCGATATAAATCTGGCAAAAACTCTGGCAACGACTTTTTCTTACCATAAAGAAGAAGTAAATTTCGGCTCTGTTCAGGAGCTGATAAATTGTCCTCATTTAGGTGGAAATCTAAATCTTGAACATTTGCGAAAAACAGAGGACGCTATACATTAAACTTTAAATTCCAATGAACGAAACTCAGATTTTCGATTTTTTATATGCCCTTTTACCGGCAATTATAGTAGGTCTCGTCTCCTTTTATTTTTTTAGGTCTTATTCTAAAAATGAAGAAAACAGAAGGAGATTCCTGCTTTTAAGAGAAAAACAGAAAACAGCCCTGCCAATCCGTTTACAGGCATATGAAAGACTGGCTCTTTTTCTGGAGAGAATCTCACCGGGAAAAATATTATTTCGAGTAAAAGCGACTTCTGAAGATCCTGAAATGTATGCTACCCTTTTAATAGCAAATATCGAGCAGGAGTTTGAGCATAATTTGGCTCAACAGATCTATGTAACAAACGAATGCTGGGATTATATAAAAACTTCGAAAAACGCAACGATCAGTATTTTCAGAAAAGCGCTGGCTAAAGAAGAAGTTTCAACCGCAGATGATCTTAGGGAGGTAATTCTAAAGAGCTTGATGGATAATCAACCACCAACAGATGCCGCTTTATCGTACATTAAGAAAGAGGTTAAAAACCTAGCTTAAACCAGGAAGACCTGGAAGCTTTCTTGTCCATTTCCTTTTTTTCGGCATATTCGTAACCCTGTTGCCACCATTCGGTCATGGCTTTTTTATTAAATACCAGCGAGTTTTCGGTGAGTTTGGTTGGGGTGTAATAAATATTCAACTTCACTTTTTTATTCATCGCGGCCAGCTTTCCTTCTACAATATCATGGTATTCCACTTGATCCAGTAAAAACCCGAAAAGGTTTACCATCAATGAAAAAGGGTTTTTTCCCAGGATCTTATTGTATTCCATATTTTCGGCCTCAAGAATAACCGCATCTACTTCTGTAGCTCCCCGTTTTATAGCCTCCCTGATCGGCACGACGCATCCAAGACCGCCATCGGCATATTCAAATCCGTCCTTTTCAGCAAGACTCATAAAAGGAATATAATTACAGCTGATCCAGATCCAATCACAGAAATCATCATATTCAAATTCATGAATAGACTTATACTCCACCCTGTTTTTAGAAAGATTTGATACTGTAACCACCACATCTTTCACCTTACTTTTAAGATCGTTAAAATCCTGATGTGAGAAATTCTTTCTGATATTCCTTCTCAGAGCTTTACTCTCTCCAAAAGTTCTACGCTGCCTTATAAATTGCCAGACCGTATTCAGATAATTGATGGTTACATATTCCCTTCCATCTTTCTTCTTTACCACAAAAGGATTGATGCTAAATATTTTACGCTGGTTTACGTTTGTGTAGATATCATAGATCTTTTGAATATTTCCCGCAGCCAAATGAGGAATCAAAAGACTTCCCGTTGAGGTACCAAGATAAAGATCGTAATTTTTGTTTTGTTCCTGAATAAGATATTGAGCAACGCCGCCGGCAAAAGCACCTTTGCTTCCTCCTCCAGATATTACCAATGCTCGCATTAAGGTTCGATTTGGTTTAATTCTTTATTTCTATGCTTGGCAAATTCATAGCCACTCTCCCACCATACCTTCATCTTCTCCTCATCAAAAATAAGGGAATTCGTGGTCAAAACGCTTGGAGTATAGTAAAAATTAAGAATGGCGTCTTTATTTGCAGCGGCAAATTTTCCTATTTTGATATTCTGCGTTTCAATACGGTCTAACATAAACGCAAATAAATTAGTGATAAGTGAAAATACATTTTTAGAAGGCATTCTGTTAAAATAAGTCACTTCTGTTTGCAGGATAATTGCATCAACTTCCGTAGCTCCGCGTTTGATTGCTTCCTCAATAGGCACCATAGATCCCAGACCTCCATCAGCATATTCGCACCCGTTTTTTTTGGTCAGGCTCATAAAGGGGGTATAATTACAGGAAATCCAGATCCATTCTAAAAAATCCTCATAAGAATAATCTCTAATAGATTTGTATTCTACTTCATTCAGGGAAAGATTAGAAACTGTAACGACGATCTCCTTTGGTCCGGCTTTTAACTCTTCAAATTCTTCTTTGGTAAAGATATTTGCAATAAGCTTTTTCAGGTTATAGCTTTCGCCAAATGTCTTCCTTCCTTTTAGAAAATTCCGCAGAACATTAAAGTGGTTTATGCTGATATTTTCATAGCCATGCTTTTTCTTAATAAGAAATGGCCTGTTACTAAAAATACTAGATTGATTCACCGAAGTAAAGGCATTCCTAACTTTTTGAGCTTTACCAAGAGCCATGTGCGCAATAAGTAAACTTCCGGTTGAAGTACCAATAAAAAGATCATAATCCCTTTTACCTACCTCTGTGAGGTACTGGGCTACTCCTCCTGCAAATGCGCCTTTACTACCTCCTCCAGATATAACCAATGCGCGCATATTATCCGGTTATTTTTGATCTCAAATAAGAAGTTTCTTTTTCTGTCATTCCTTCTGAAATATCAATTAATTCCTTTTTGTACTCTTCATTGTTCAGGAGTTCATTCAGCAACTGCCTGCAATAGTTTCTGAAACTATATGTATGATGCTGTGTTCCCTTTATTAAACTCTCAAGACTTTGCTGGTTGAAGGCACCTAGCTGATACAAATAACTGAACGCGTTTTCCCGTATCTGGAAAGGTTTATTTACAGCTGTATACCCAGAGAGTTCGTTATAGTAATCCTGGGTTAATTCAGGTTCAAATTCAGGAGTTACCAGGTTTAAAGTTAACCAAAGCATCCTGATATTCTTATTATAAAAACCATCTAATTTTCGGGTTTCCTCCAAATATTCAGTTCTTTCCTCAGGAAACTGTTCCCATAATTTAAACAAAGCGGCTTCTATGGTAAGGTAAGATTCATCTTGCAACAGGGATTCAAATTCCGGCTTTAGAGATTTAGGAATTTCCTCTATGGTTCTGGCAATAGCCTGACGAACAAATACATTATTAGATTCAAAGGCTTTCCTATATAACTGAACCGCTTGGTCTGATTTTAAACCGGATAGTTGCTGAACAACTTCCTGACCGGTATAATCATTTACAGGAAAATCCAGGGCATCATTCAGGAACTGATATTTCTGCTCTAGCGGAGTTTCTCTTAATGCGGCAATATTCAGGTAATTCCTGATGAATTCAGATTTTTTAAGAGATTCCAAAGACTGGGTGGCTTTAAAGGCAGATTGTTCCAGCCAGTCTTTTACAAACTGGGAAAGATCTTTTCCTGATGCAGTTTCCATTTCAGCTATGAAATTATCGGTCTCCACATTTTTAAAAGCATAAAGCTCCAGGTAATTTTTTACTCCCTTTCTAAATGCTTCATCCCCAATTTCTTCCCTAAGGATATGCAGAGCCCACGCCCCTTTTTGGTAAAAAGTGAGGGATCCTGCTTTCGGGTTCAATAGAGATTCTCCTTTTCCAGAATCACTGAGTTCTTTAAGACTCTCTGCCGTTTCATATAATTTCCAGTAATAATAATCTTCCCCGAAAATTTCCTTTTCAGCCAGCAAGGCGTAATAGGTTGCAAAACCTTCATGTAACCAGTGATGTTTACCGTTCTTTTCGGTAACCAGATCCCCAAACCATTGATGAGCCAGCTCATGGGCATTTACATTTATATAATTCCTATCCTTGAAGCCAATAGAGTCGGTCATTAGAGATTCAGAAAAAATAGTGGTTCCCGTATTTTCCATTCCGGCGTATAAAAAGTCTTTTACCGGAACCTGTTTATAATTCTGCCAGGGATAAGCTATTCCAATCTCATTCTCCAGGAAATCAAAAATCTCAACAGTATTTCTATAAGTTGGCTCAAGCATTAAAGAATCTTCAGGTAAATAATAGAGTTGAATTTCATCTCCACTTTCTGAAGTTTCAGTCTTAGAATTATATTTTCCTGCCGCAACTGCCAGAAGGTAACTACTCATTGGCTTCTCCATATCGAATTGCCAAAGCATCGTTGAATCATTTATCTTTTCAGAATTCTCTAAAATCCCATTTGAGATCAAGTTATAACCCGCTGGAAATTCAAATTCCATATCGAATTCAACTTTCTCCTCCTGATCATCAAAACTTGGGAACCATGTGGAGGTATATTTTCCCTGTCCCTGAGTCCACACCTGCTTTTCAGACTCCCCCAATTCAGGAAATTCCCAGTTTATAAAATACATTCCCGAGTCAGGATTTACTGAATAACTTAATTCAAGATCATTAGACTTTGAAGGGAGAAAATCGGAAATTATATAGATCCCTTTATCATCTCTATAAAATTCGACTTTATCGGAATTGAGAGAAACATCAGAAAATCCCATTTTCCTCCCATCAATAAAAAGGGTATCGGTTTGTGCCAGCACTTCAAATCGATACTGAACATGCCCTTCAACCTTTTTCTGTTCAGGATGAATTTTTACCCTGGCCTGGATATTTTTAAAATCGAATTTTTCAATCTGACTGGAATTCTGAGCCAATAGAATAAACGGAAAGACTAGAATCAGGAAAACAAGGTTCTTTAACATGAAAATTTGAAGAATAACTGGTGCAAAATACAAAATTGAAGGTTCAATCCATAAATTTTGCAATTTAAACATCTTCGATTACTACCTAACCTCCAAAAATCAAACTGTTTTAATATCTTCGTTTTTATGATCCAGAATCTACTGCAAACCCCTATTGAGTATCTAAAAGGCGTTGGTCCCAACCGGGCTGAGGTTCTTAAAAAAGAACTCAATATTCAGTATTACAGGGATTTTATTAATTTCTTTCCGAATCGGTATATCGATAAAACCGGATTTTATAAGATCAATCAATTGCAAAGAAATTCTTCTGAAGTTCAGATCGTTGGAAAGATCGTTCATATGAAGACTGTAGAGCAAAAACGAGGAAAACGGCTCGTTGCTGATTTTGTTGATGATACCGGAAAAATGGAGCTTGTCTGGTTTAGAGGGCATAAGTGGATTAGAGAAAATCTAAAGATCAATACGCCTTATGTTATTTTCGGAAAGACCAACTGGTATAATGGGGTTTTTAGTATGCCGCACCCGGAACTTGAGCTGGTAGCAGATTACAAAAAAAATCTACGTACCGCCATGCAGCCTGTTTATCCTTCTACCGAAATGCTGGTGAAAAAAGGAATTACCAACAGGGTAATTATGAAGCTGATGCAGGAAGTCTTGCAGCAAACCGGTTTAAAATTTTCCGAAAGCTTAAATGCTGACCTTATTAATGAACTGAAATTGATCCCCAAAGCGGAAGCGCTTTTCAATATCCACTTTCCAAAAAGTCAGGAATTATTAGCTAAAGCCCAGTTCAGGTTAAAGTTTGAAGAACTCTTTTTTATTCAGCTACAGCTGATAAGAAAAAACATGCTTCATAAGCAAAAAATTAAAGGTTTCAACTTTGAATCTATAGGAGCTCATTTCAATGATTTCTATCAAGATCATCTACCTTTTGATCTCACTAATGCACAGAAAAGAGTGATCAAGGAAATTCGCGGAGATATGGGAAGCGGAGCTCAAATGAACAGATTGTTACAGGGAGATGTAGGTTCCGGTAAAACCATTGTAGCACTTATGTCTATGTTGATTGCTTTGGACAATGGTTTTCAGGCCTGTATAATGGCTCCAACCGAGATCCTTTCTATCCAGCACTATAATGGCCTTATGGAATTATGCGAAGAACTGGATGTGAGTATTTACCTCTTGACGGGCTCCACCAAAACGTCTAAGAGAAGAGAGATCCATGAGAAATTGGAAAATGGGGAAATAGATATTTTGATTGGAACACATGCGCTTTTAGAAGACAAGGTGAAATTTAATAATCTTGGCCTGGCTGTTATTGACGAACAACATCGTTTTGGTGTGGCTCAACGGGCCAAACTTTGGAAGAAAAATCATATTCCGCCTCATGTTCTTGTGATGACCGCCACACCTATCCCGAGAACACTGGCGATGAGTCTATATGGCGATCTGGATATTTCTGTTATAGATGAACTTCCGCCAGGCAGAAAACCTGTAAAAACAGTCCACCGCTATGATAGTAATCGCCTGAAAGTTTTCCGATTTATTCATGAAGAAATCCAAAAAGGAAGACAGGTTTATGTAGTTTATCCTCTTATTCAGGAATCTGAAAAAATGGATTATAAAGACCTGATGGATGGCTACGAAAGTATTGCCCGGGAATTTCCTGATTATCAGATCTCAATCGTCCACGGACAAATGAAGCCGGCCGATAAGGATTATGAAATGGATCGATTTGTAAGAGCTGAAACGCAAATTATGGTTGCCACAACCGTTATCGAAGTTGGAGTAAACGTTCCTAACGCGAGTGTAATGATTATTGAAAGTGCTGAAAGATTTGGCTTGTCTCAGCTTCACCAGTTACGTGGGCGCGTAGGCCGTGGTGCGGAACAGAGCTATTGCATATTAATGACTAGCCATAAACTTTCCAATGATAGTAAAACCCGGCTGGAGACTATGACCTCTACTAATGATGGTTTTGAAATTGCTGAAGTTGACCTAAAATTACGAGGCCCCGGAGATTTAATGGGAACCCAGCAAAGCGGAGTTCTCAACCTTAAAATAGCCGACATTGTAAAAGACAATTCTATTCTTCAATCTGCTAGACATTATGCCACAAAACTATTGAAAGAGGATCCAAATCTTTCACAAGAGAAGAATACAATGGTAAAAAATGCCTATGCCCGACTAGTAAAGAATAAAACCATATGGAACTATATTAGTTAAATAGATTACTCATTTAACAAGGTCCTTGAAGAGCTTCAACTTTTTTATGTATCTTTAAGATATCCGAAAAATTCTTACCCATACGTACTGCTTTACCAAAAGCATTTGAACTTTTATTAAGTTAAATGATTACGGTCAGTTTAATTATTGAATTTTATATTTACTTTTTAATTATCTTTAAACCACTTCCCCCCGATATAAAAGGATCCCTACAATCCTTTGATTTTTTTTAGCTCCAGATCTTTTCTTACCTGCAAAAATTTGCCTCAATAGTGTTTTGGAATCAATTCTCTAAAAACTAAATAAAAACTGAAATTATGAGCGCAATTAGTAAAATTAAACTTGGTATTAGCTTACTGTTGATCTGTCTTACCACATCACTGTTTGCTCAAAACGGATCTGAGGATAACATGGCCTCAAGTCTTTATGAAACCTATAAGGATAAAGGAGTAAAAGAAGTCCTTAAGGTCTACGAAAAAAATAATACCAACAAAGAATATGAAGGTATGACTGAACCTTTAAATGTTTTGGCCTATCGCTTAATGCAGGAAGACAAGGATCTGGAAGCAGCAGAAATGCTATTAAAAGCTCAAATAGAAGAATATCCTAACGAAGCAAATCCTTACGACTCATATTCAGATGTTTTGCTGGAAATGGGTAAAAAAGCAGAGGCCAAAAAACAAATTGAGAAATCCATGGAGCTTGCATCTCAAAAAGATTCCGATGAAAATGAATTGGTGCTACAAGCCGGGAAAGCAAAAATGGCCATGCTGGAAAATAAAGATAAACAGCTAAATTTCCTGATTGGAAACTGGGACAACGAAACAATTACCTACCAGAACGGTGAAGAAGTTAATAGTTCAAAAACTTCAAATAATATTTCTTTTGATTCGAGTGGTTCTATAATGATCATAGATCATGACGATGCTGGTAACAAACCGTGCTGCAAAAGAGTAATGGTTTATAACCCCACAAAAGATGAATTTGATGTAGCATTCATGAGAAGAAATCAACCAAATGGTATTTATAATTCTAAAATGGTCTTGAAAGAAATAGAGCCTGATCATTATGAAATGATTGAGAAATATACCAATGATGATAATGAAATGGTTGAAGTAAAGCATGATATCAGGAAAAAAGCGAATGAGGTGGAATGGGTGACTTATAATTCCAGCGATTCCGGTTGGGAAAAAGTAAGAACTATGAATTTGAAGAAAAAGGCATAAATTCATCATTATTTTATCAATTTTTACAAAAAGAGGTGTTTCACCTCTTTTTCTTTGAATATTAGTAAGACAAAATTATTTTTCAGATTATGACAAAACCATTCGTAATACTATCTTTGCTGCCTGAAAAAGAATACTCATGAAGATTTCATATAACTGGCTAAAACAGTTCATTAAACTACCTGAAAATGCTGAGGAAACCGGCGATTTATTAACCGACCTTGGTCTTGAGGTGGAAGGTATTACTGGTTTTCAAAGTGTAAAAGGAGGGCTTGAAGGTATTGTGGTTGGTCACGTTTTAAGCTGTGATCCTCACCCAAATGCTGACAGACTTCAGCTTACTAAGGTAAACCTTGGTAACGGGGAGGAAGTCCAGATCGTTTGTGGAGCGCCTAATATTGGAGCAGGACAAAAAGTACCTGTAGCCACAATTGGCACTGTTCTTTATGACGAAAAGGGAGAATCTTGGGAGATTAAAAAAGGAAAAATCCGCGGTGAGGCCAGCTATGGAATGATATGTTCCGAAAAAGAATTAGGCCTTGGCCAAAGCCATGAGGGAATCATGGTAATGGATAATGAACTGGTTCCAGGTACTCAGGTTGCTGAAATTTTTGAAGTCGAAAATGATGAAGTTTTTGAAATAGGTCTTACTCCCAACCGCGCAGATGCTATGAGTCACTGGGGTGTTGCGAGAGATCTGAAAGCGGGATATCAGCAAAAAGGACAAACTCTTGAGCTCATTACGCCATCTGTAAGTAGCTTTCATGTAGATAGCAGAAGTCTGAAGATACAGATCAAGGTGGATGATTCTAGTCTTGCTCCAAGATACTGTGGGGTAACACTTTCAGACGTTAAAGTTGCAGAATCTCCAAAATGGTTACAGAACAGGCTTAAAGCAATTGGTATTATTCCAAAAAATAATGTGGTGGACGCTACCAATTATGTAATGCACGAACTGGGACAACCTCTTCATGCTTTTGACGCAGGCAAGATCGAAGGGAACGAGATTAACGTAAAAACTTTAAAAGCTGGAACTAAATTCACAACACTTGATGATGTAGAGAGAGAGCTTCATGAAGAAGATCTAATGATTTGTGATGCTAAGAAACCTCTTTGTATTGCCGGTGTTTTTGGAGGAATTGGAAGCGGGGTTACTGAAAGTACCACCCAGGTATTTTTAGAAAGTGCTTATTTTAATCCTGTGAATGTTCGTAAAACAGCGAAAAGACATGGAATTAGCACCGACGCTTCTTTCAGGTTTGAAAGAGGTATAGATATCAATTCAGTGGAATATGCCTTAAAACGCGCCGCGTTATTGATCAAAGAAATTTCAGGTGGAGAGATCACCAGCGATATAGATGATCTTTATTTCAATAAAATAGAAGATTTTCAGGTGTTCTTAACCTTTGAAAAGGTAAACAAACTTATAGGTGAAAACCTTCAGGAAGAAACTATAAAATCTATTCTCGCCTCTCTTGAAATAAGAGTAAACAATGTTACTGAAACCGGCATGGGGCTTACTATCCCATCCTATCGTGTAGATGTTCAGAGAGAGTCTGATGTAATTGAAGAGATCCTCAGGGTATATGGTTATAATAACATCAAATTTGGAGATAAATTAAGTCTTTCTGTAGCCAACTCTTCGAGGTTTGAAGATTATAAGATCCAGAATCTTATCGCTAATCAATTAATCGGACAGGGATTTTATGAAACCATGGCAAATTCCCTTACCACGGCTAATTATAATAAATTAAGCGAGGACCTTAAAGATGAATATCAGGTTGAAATGTTAAATCCCTTAAGTCAGGATCTTTCCGTTCTAAGACAAAGTATGTTATTCTCGGGACTTGAAGCCATTAGTTACAACCTCAACCGGAAAAGAAATAATGTAAGGATTTTCGAATTCGGAAAAACCTACCATTCTTTTGTAAGTGGACGAGAAGAGAATAAGCACCTGTCTTTATTTATCTCTGGAGAAAGGACTTCTGAAAGCTGGAATAGCGTTCCCGGAAATGGAAATTTCTTTTATCTGAAAGGCGTGATCAATTCAGTTTTCGAAAAGCTGGGTATCACAGATTTGAAGACAAAATCTGGAAAGAGCGATATTTTTTCCGAAGGACTTCAACTAAGTACCAAAAAAGCCAAGCTGGTAGAATTTGGCGTAGTAAAGAAATCTATTCTTAAGAAAATGGATATCGACCAGGAAGTGATCTTTGCAGATTTTAACTGGGACGAAGTAATTGATGCTGCCAAACAGCAGAAAAAGAACTTCTCTCCTATTCCTAAATATCCAAAAATGAGAAGAGATTTTGCATTGCTTCTGGATAAATCGGTTACTTATGATGAAATAGAACAAATCGCAAGGCAAACTGAAAAGAAGTTGCTTACAGATATTAATCTATTTGATGTTTACGAAGGCAAAAATTTACCCGAGGGCAAAAAGAGTTATGCCGTTAGTTTTGTTTTTCAGGATGAGAATAAAACACTTACCGATAAACAGGTAGATAAAATGATGAACAAACTTCAGCATAGATTTGAGAAAGAACTCAAAGCTGAATTGAGATAATAATAAAAGCCGTGTAAATTACACGGCTTTTTTATTTTGATATTTTCCAGACCCTAATAGAGTTCTTTGAAAATATCATCTATATATTCTCTGATTTCACGATCCATTCTTCTCGTTTGAATAGTTTCGTCTCCAGTGCCTCTCCATAGGATCTCATTCGTTCTTCGATCTATAAAATCAATAACGATCGATCTTTCCCTATACGGAACCTGGCTAACGCGTGGTCCATTTATTCTCTGGATCGTAAAGTAATTTTCATACATAAAATCCTGATAGTATGGTCCTATAAAAAACCCAGGGCGATAATAAGGATAATTGGTATAAACAGGATTTGCATTCACCGCCACCTTTTCATCGAACATTGCATGAACATGAATTAAAACATCGGGTTGAAGTTTGTCCAGAACGAAACCTTCTTCACGCATATTTGCATTGATAGTTTCAATTATAGTCTCATTTATAGCCTCGTTATCATAATCCCGGCTTATTATCGTATCCTTATTAGGCAGGTAAGCATAAGAATCATAGGACTTTAATTTTTTTACATCGTCTTTCGCTGTAGGCGCGCTGGAACCGCACGAAACTAAAACAGTAGAAACAATGGTAAATAATATAAAGCTTTTTAAAAATTTCATAGCATTAAAATTTTTCATTTAAATCAAAATAACTTTAAAGAATCCAATTAAAAAACCTTTAAGTCAGTTTGACTTTTATTTAACGGAAAAAGCGGCCTGAAGCCGCTTTTCTTAATATTTCAAATTTAGATTATTTAGAAGGCATTAATACGCTATCAATAACATGAATCACTCCATTGGATTGATTAACGTCTGCAATAGTAACAGTTGCAACGTTCCCTGCAGCATCTTTAAGCTTCACTTTATCACCATCCAGCATTGCAGAAAGTTCAGCTCCATTTACCGTTGTAAAAGTAGCTTTTCCATTTCCTTTTTTTATTGCATTAACAATATCACCTGCTTTGTAATCACCTGCTAATACGTGATAAGTTAAAACCGACTGAAGTTTCTTCTGATTCTCCTCTTTTAGTAACGTATCAACGGTTCCTGCCGGAAGTGCTTCAAAAGCCTCGTTGGTTGGTGCGAAAACGGTAAAAGGACCATCGCTTTGTAAAATATCAACAAGATCTGCTGCCTTTACAGCTGCTACCAGCGTGGTATGATCATTTGAATTTACCGCATTCTCAACAATATTCTTGGTAGGATACATCTCTGCTCCACCCACCATTTTTGTTTTAGCCATATCTCCCTGACCGAAGGCAACAGTTCCTATAAAAAGGAACATACTTAAAACAGTAAAAATTTTTAGATTTTTCATAATCAAGTTTTTTATTTATACCTAAAATTACGAGAATGTCCCTTGAACGGTTTCTAATTACTAGCTAATTGGCTATTTATTAACAGCTGTGGAGTTATATTTATCTTGCAAATTGAATTGTAATTCTAAGCTTAATTATCTAATTTAGTGGAGCTAAAGAAAAAGAAAATGAAGCTGAAATTTCCTCGCACGAACATCGAACAACAACTTCTAAAGGTTCGAAATAAAAACACTCCCGAAAAAAACATTCTAGAAGAGGTACATAAGATCTTTAAACAGAATGATCTGAAAGATGAAAACCTGAGGAAAGAATTAGAACATGGGAAGAGTGTTGAAACTAATGATTTTGATCCGAATATTCTGGAAGCCGGTAAAATCTTCCACCTGGACGATATTTATAATATCTGTATTAATTACAGATTACGATTTCTGGATTCAAAATTCTTCAAATCTGAAATCCCGTATGAAGCTCTTATAAAGATTAAGGAACTCGAAAAGAATCACAAAACCAGTTTAAAAGGTTTTAAAATTGTAGCTCCTTCCAAGCTATTTAAATTGGAAAATGCAGACGACCCGCTACTCTTTGCCCCTATTGGAAATGACTATTTTTATCTTGTTCATAAATGGGGTAATGATCTTCATCCTTTTAGAAAATTGATCATGTGGCCCTTCAAGACTCTGGAGAATTTTGTTGTTTTACTATTGGTTACAAGCTTTTTATCAGCCCTATTGGTTCCTGAAGGCCTTTTTACTCCTGAACAATCTACAACGCAGTTTTTCATGATCTTCTTTTTCATGTTTAAATGGTTTGCAGGATTATCTATCTTTTATGGCTTTAAAATGGGCAAGAACTTCAGCACCGAGATATGGAACAGTAAGTATTATAATGCCTAGTAAGTTAATTTGAGATTAAAAAATTATAATAGCCTGCTTCTTATTTGTAATTTAGAGAGATAAATTTGAATTATGAGTCAAGAAGAAAGCTATAAAAGGGTCTATACCGGTCCTGAAACTAATGTTCAATATCTACAGGAATTATTTGAAGAAGCTGGCATTCACTCCAGAGTGAGAAATGATTTTGAATCAAGTCTTAGAGCAGGGTTTGGGTCTACTCCCGGACAGGTGTTATTGTTTGTTTTTCAAGATCATTATGATGAAGCCGTGAAAATCGCGAAAACCACCTTTCCGAAAGACTTTAATAATGAGCAATAACGAAATAGGTTCAGGAGAAGAAAAACGTGAAAGAAATATCTGGAACCTTGTTCTGGGAATCGTTTTTCTGCTTTACGGAAGCTTCCGGTTATATCAAAAAACTCAAACTGCTGATGACGATTCCTTCGGAATGATACTGGCAGTAGGTTTTATTATTTTCGGAATCTATGATCTTTATAAATACTTTAAAGGAATTTAAAAAGACCGGAGAAACCGGCCTTATCTATTTTTATTTCAGGTATTTTTTACCACTTAATAATAGCACTACCCCAGGTAAATCCACTACCAAAAGCTGCAAGCACCACCACATCTCCTTCTTTAATTTTTCCCTCTTCCCAGGCTTCTGTTAGAGCAATCGGGATTGAGGCAGCAGTAGTATTACCGTATCTCTGAATATTGTTATATACCTTATCATCTCCCAGTTTAAACTTTTGCTGTACAAATTGAGATATCCTCAGGTTAGCCTGGTGAGGAATAAACATATCAATATCTGCCACTTCCAATCCGTTGGCCTCTAATCCCTCATTAATAACTTCTGAAAAACGCTGAATCGCATTCTTGAAAACGAATTGACCATTCATATAAGGGTAGTAAGGAATATCATCGCCCTGTGGATTTTCAGCAATAATCTCAGGTACCCAATGATTCGTACTAGGACCTTTTAAAGATAATTCCAGAGCATGTTTACCTTCCGAATGAAGATGAGTTGAAAGTATGCCCTGTCCATTATGATCGCTTCTGGTGAGAACCGCTGCTCCTGCTCCATCTCCAAAAATCACTGAAACTGAACGCCCTCTGTCAGTAAAATCCAATCCTCCGCTGTGATTCTCACTACCAATTACCAAAATATTCTTATACATTCCAGTTTTTATAAACTGATCTGCCACAGAAATAGCATAAATAAAACCGCTACATTGATTACGTACATCAAGAGCAGGACAGGTATCTATTTCAAGCATTTCCTGAACCTGTACGCCACATCCTGGAAAATAATAATCTGGACTTAAAGTGGCAAAAACGATAAGATCTATATCATCTTTTGAAATTCCTGAACGCTCAATCGCAACTTTGGCAGCTTTTACACCCATGGTGGCAGTAGTATTACCATCTCCTTTTTTTATGTGTCTGCGTTCTTTAATACCAGTACGTTCTGTGATCCACTCATCATTCGTGTCCATCATCTTGGACAGATCATCATTCGTGACAACATTTTCCGGAACATATTTTCCTAATCCTGCAATTTTAGTTTGATACATGGATGATTTTTTATGACTTTAAAAACTTTTCTTATTAAATTTAATCAAATTGATAAAATATGGACGCGCAATATAATAAACATTAACATTCCTAATGTTGTTGCTTCGGTTTAAATTTCAAACTAAATTAAATAATAAAAAGCCTTCAATTGAAGACTTACGCGGAGACCAATAATGCATTGAATATTGTAAAAAAACCAATTGAAAAAGCCGCAGAGAATAAATCACATGAGGTAAAAAGAAGGAAGCGTGGATGATATAGGGTCAACCACGCTTCCTAACAACCTAACCAATAAATCAACCATTAGAGATACACTCTAAACTTTTTAATATCAACATTTGCTTTAAGATCATGTAATAGATTATAAAGGCCAAAAAAGGTCCTACTCATATAAAGGAAATGCCTGCTTCCTCTATTTCCATTCATTCTTCGTAATTCGGGGTCCTTCGAATATTTTTCGCTCAATGCAGTGAGATGTTGCCAGAACTTTTCATCGGTGAAATCAAACTTTTCAGATTGATAAGGAGTTGAGAACATGGTAAACATCTCGTGGAACATTTCTGAAAAGAATTCTTTCTCTTTTTTATGAATCATTCTCATTCAAAATTTCAAGTTCAATGAGCCTGTTATAAAAGAATTCTTTATTATTTAAATTTTCTCTATCAGTCAATGAGAAATAAGGCTCATAAAAATCTTCAGGTATCTGTTTGATACATCCAAAATCGATGGCAATAAGATTATTCTCCTCATCTATCATAAAATTACCAGGATGTGGATCTGCATGCACCTGCTTTAATCCGTGTATCTGGAACATGTAGAAGTCCCAAAGTGCCTGCCCAATTTTATCGGCCAGTTCCTGATCCTCGTTCGTTTTAGCAAATTCACTAAGATGAACACCTTCCATCCAGTCCATAGTAATGATTCGTTCACTGGAAAGATCTTCGTAATACCTGGGAAATCTAAGGTTGGGAATATGAGCGCAACCTTCAGAAATCTCTTTACTTTGCTTTACTTCAAGAATGTAATCGGTTTCTTCCAGAAGTTTCCCTTCTACTTCCTTAAAGTACTTTTCAGAATCTTTTGCCTGCATATTGAACATTTTCAGGGCAATTGGTTTTACCATTGCAAGATCTGAACTGATACTATCTGCAACCCCCGGATATTGGATTTTCACAGCAAGTTTCTTCCCTTCTTTTGTAGCCTTATGCACCTGACCGATGCTGGCTGCATTTACCGATTGGGTTGCAAACGTATCATATAATTCTTCCGGATAAGCTCCGTTATATTTTTTGAATGTCTTTCTAACTAACGGCGCAGAAAGTGGAGGAACGCTAAATTGTGCAAGACTGAATTTTTCAACATAAGCTCCCGGAAGTAGATTCTTTTCCATTGAAAGCATTTGAGCTACTTTCAAAGCACTTCCTTTCAAACTTTTTAAACCGTCATAGATATCACTGGCGTTATCCTCATCAAGTTCATCTCTGGTAAATTCAGAGTTAAAAGCTTTCTTCCCGTAATATTTTAAATAATTACCACCGATTTTAACTCCGGTTTGAACCAGTTTGCTGGTTCTTCCTATTTTTCCAGTGGGTATTTTATCTATGGTTTTCATCTATCGCAATATTAAGGCTTAAGCCATTCTTTCTTTCCACAAAAATTTTCCGAAGTCCACCACTCTTTCCAGAGGTGTATTGTCAAATAAATCGAAAACAGTATTCACCGATTTTTCAATGGCAATATCTGTACTTTCAAACGCGGCAGAATTATCGTCCATCCAGAATTTTAGAAGAAACAAGAACTGAACCCACACACCCTCTGAAAATATCATTTCATTCTGCTGAAAAATCGCCATGGATTTTTCACTATTTCCATCCTGAATGAGCGTTTTTGCATAATTTTTCATCCTCTTCCTAAGAGTCTTAAGCTGCTCAATATTTTTTAAAGACATCTCGCTTTCACTCAGAGTATAAAGCACATAGCTTCTATTTGCCGTAAGAACTTCAAAAAAAGTATAAAAGAAAGTCAGTAATTTTTCTCGATTTTGAAATGAGACATATTCCGCAGACTTTTCCATCACACCTACACTATTCTGAAAAAATTTATCCCAGATAGACTTTCTCAAACCATCAAAACTTCCAAAATGCTTATAAAAGTCCTGTTCGGTCATATTATTATCCTTAGCGAACTTATAGACGCTTCTGGGAGTTTTTTCGTGCTCCAAAACATAGTCCATATATATGGCTATAAGCTTATCTGCATCTGGCTTTTTTTTCGCTTTTGTATTTCCTGTTGTCTTGGCCATAATATTTTTCTCTTATTCAAAAATACAACTTTGTTTAATTTAAATTAAAAAAGTTTAAACAAAACTTTGTTAAAAAATTAGATGCATTTTTGGGATTCAGATTTTTAGACGCAAAGCTGCCTGTTTAATTACAAATTGTGCCAGTTTGGCAGCGAATCACTAATGGTATTTTTTTTGAAATCAGGAGAATGAATCAAAATTTAAAATTATACATATGGCAACCGGAAAAATAAATGTATCTGTTGAAAACATTTTTCCGCTCATCAAGAAGTTTTTATACAGTGATCATGAAATCTTTTTGAGGGAGCTTATATCAAATGCAACCGATGCTACACTAAAACTTAAACATTTAAGTGCGCTTGGTGAAGCAAATGTAGACTACGGAAATCCTGTAATCCAGGTTAAGGTGAATGAGAAGGATAAAACCCTTCATGTCATCGATCAGGGTATAGGTATGACAAAAGAGGAAGTTGAGAAATATATTAACGAAGTGGCTTTCTCTGGTGCAGAAGAATTCCTTGAAAAATATAAGGATTCTGCAAAAGATAGCGGAATTATTGGCCATTTTGGACTTGGTTTCTACTCGGCTTTTATGGTGGCGAATAAAGTAGAGATCCTTACAAAATCTCATAAAGACGAGCCTGCGGCTCATTGGGTATGTGAAGGTACAACCGAATTCACTTTAGAAGAAGGGGATAAAAAAGAGCATGGTACCGAGATTATCCTGCATATTAATGAGGAAGATAAGGAGTTTCTTGAAGAGAACAGGATCCAGGAGTTGTTGGTGAAGTATAACAAGTTTATGCCAATCCCTATTAAATTTGGAACAAAAGAGGAAACCTTACCTCTTCCTGATGATGCAAAAGAAGATGCTAAACCGGAGACTAAAACAGTTGATAATATCATCAACAATCCCGATCCAGCATGGACCAAGCAACCAACCGATCTTGAAGAAAAAGATTATAATGATTTTTATCGCGAACTGTATCCTATGCAGTTTGAGGAACCATTATTCCATATTCATTTGAATGTTGACTATCCTTTCAATCTTACGGGAATACTTTATTTCCCGAGAATGACCCAGGATATGAATGTTCAGAAAGATAAAATCCAGCTTTACCAAAATCAGGTTTTTGTAACTGATAATGTGGAAGGTATTGTTCCAGAATTCCTAACGATGCTTCGCGGAGTGATCGATTCACCGGATATTCCGCTGAACGTTTCCAGATCTTATCTTCAGGCAGATGGCGCGGTGAAAAAGATCTCCAGTTATATTACCAGGAAAGTAGCCGATAAGCTAAAAAGTCTTTTCAATAATAATCGTGAAGATTTCGAAAAGAAATGGAACGATATTAAAATCGTTATTGAATATGGAATGCTTTCAGAAGATAAGTTCTTCGAAAAAGCAGAGAAATTTGCGCTTTATCCTACCACAGAAGGTGAATATTATACCTTCCCTGAATTAGAAGAAGCTATCAAAGAAAACCAGACCGACAAAGATGGCAATATGGTCATTCTTTATGCTTCTAACGAAAATGAGCAACATAGTTATGTTGAAGCCGCAAAAGACAAGGGTTATAAGGTTTTATTACTCGATTCTCCAATAGTTTCTCACCTGCTTCAAAAACTGGAAACTTCAAAAGAGAAAATATCTTTTGTACGTGTAGATTCAGACCATGTGGATAATCTTATCAAGAAAGAAGAGGAGAAGATCTCTAAACTTTCAGAAGAAGAGAAAGAAAAGCTGAAAGGCGTAATGGAAAAAGTGATCCCTTCTGAAAAGTATACGATTCAAATGGAAGCAATGGACAGTAATGCAGCGCCATTGATCATTACCCAGCCGGAATTTATGCGTAGAATGAAAGAGATGCAGCAAACCGGCGGTGGCGGTATGTTTGGAATGGGCAATATGCCTGAAATGTATAATCTGGTTGTAAATACCAATCACGACCTGATTAATACAATTCTTAACACCAAAACTGAAAAGAAACAACAGAAACTGATCAAACAATCGCTTGACCTGGCCAGACTGTCTCAAAACCTTTTAAAAGGTGAAGAGCTAACGGCTTTTATCAAGAGAAGCTTTGATATGGTTAAATAATAAGTTCTGCTTTAGAACAAGGAAACCGCTTTCTTCTGGAAAGCGGTTTTTTTATTTGAATTTAAATGGTTTTGTACATTTATATAAAATGAATGAAATGAAAAGATTGTCCCTTTTATTGATTCTGCTGTTAATCCTCAGCTGTAAAGAGAATAAAACTGAAGAAAAGATTCCTGTGGAACCGGATAATGGAATTGGTGATGGAGCCACTCCTCCTCCCAAGGTTTTTTCTTTTTCTGAAAATATTGAAGAGGCTCATAATAAAGCTGCCTTTATGATGAATGAAGCGATTGCATTTGATATTGACCTGAAATTTGGTGGTAACACAAGGCTCCAGGGGAAAGTTAGCATGACTGCCAATTCATCTAAGGTTAGAGTAGATAAATCTGATGGTACATCTCTCATATATGACGGAGAACAGGTTTATATTAGTCCGGATACTGCCAAAGTGGACGGGGCAAGATTCGACATATTTACCTGGCAGTATTTCTTCGCGATGCCTTTTAAATTAACTGATCCCGGCACCGTTTGGGAAAAGCAACAACCAAGAATTCTGGATAGCACGAAATACGAAACCGCTAGGTTAAGCTTCCGCTCGAATATCGGTGATTCGCCCGATGACTGGTATTTGATCTATAAAGATCCCGAAACTAACCGTCTTAAGGCAGCAGCTTACATTGTAACCTTCAGCACAGAGAAAGAGAAGGCAGAGCAACATCCGCATGCGATCGTTTATTCAGATTATAAAACAATCGATGATGTAGCCGTGGCTACAAAATGGAGTTTTCACAACTGGGATATGGAAAAAGGATTTGGCGAAAAACTAGGAGAGGCAAGTATATCCAATATTAGTTTTTTCAAACCTGAAAAAGGATATTTTAAAGCTTCTAAAAACTCAAAGGAAGTTAAAAAGTAAAATTTTAAACTTTTTCGTGCTGTTTCTTCAAGCTCAGATTTTTATAAACTATCTGGTAAAAATGCTGAACATCATAAGGTTTAATGATAATTCCGGTCATTCCTGCTGATTGGATCTCTTCGCGAATCTCTTCTACCTCAACGGCGGTTAAAGCAAGTATAGGTATATCCTGATTAAATTTTCTAATTTCCCTTGATGCCTCTAAACCGGAAATTCCAGGCATATTAACATCCATCAAAATAAGATCGAAATTACCATCTTTCACTATCTTGATGGCACTCTCCCCATCGCCAGCAACTTCACATTCAAAATCCTTTTTCTCAAGAATTCTTCGTGTCACCACCTGATTGATCCTATTATCATCCACAATTAAAATTTTCTTGCGACCTGAATGCTCAAAATTATTAAACTCCTTCTCTAATTTCAGGGTTTCTTTTTTAGAAGCATCAACACGGAATAATATTGCGAAGCTAAAAGTGGAGCCTTCCCCTTCCTTACTATCTAATTTAATCTGGGAGTTGAATAATTTCAACAACCTTTTTACAATTGGAAGACCTAAACCAGTTCCCTGATAGTTGTAATTTGAATTATCCAATTGTGAGAACTCTTCAAATATTACTTTCTTCTTACTCTCTGGAATTCCCGGACCATCATCCCTAATTTCGAAGAAAACTTTCGATTTATCATGATTACCCTCTAACTGACGTATATTGATATGAATGTTACCTCTTTCAGTAAACTTCATCGCATTTCCTACGAGATTCATCAGTATTTGCGATAGCCTTATGGAATCACCAATTAGATAGGACGGAATCGCAGGATCTACCTCAAGGTGAATTTCATTTTTATTCTGAACCCTGGTAAATTCAAAACTAGTTAATATACTTTTCAAAAGATCACGAAGATTGAATGAAACGCTTTCCAAATTAACTTCATTCGACTCCATTTTATTCATTTGCAGTACATCGTTGATAAGTGCTAAAAGATAATCAGCCGAAAACTTAAGGGATTTAAGGTCGTTTTTATGCTTTACCAGACTTTTATCTTCCAACAACAATGAGGTGAGACCAATTACCCCATATAGTGGGGTTCTTATTTCATGACTTACAGTACTGAAGAAACGAGTTTTAAGAAGGGAAAGCTTTTCTGCCTGGTCTTTAGCATCTTTATATTGCCTGTTTTTATTTTTTAATTCTGCAATCAGGGCTCGCCTATCACGATTTATTTTAAAGAGAAACACGAGGATTAAAATGAGAACTACAGAAGAAATTATCATAATGATAACTTTTTCTTTCGATTTTTCAATGATATCATCCTGATATCTTTGTTCTCTTTCAGCGATCATTAAATCTTTCTGGTATTCGCTAATACTATATTTTGCATTAGCGATTTCCATCTGCTTTATCTTTTCACTCTCAAATAGCTGTGAGTTATACTCATTGTATTTTTCCTGTGCTTCGTAAGCCGCTTTATAATCACCCATTTGTGCAAGCATCTCGGAATATTCCTTATAAGCTTCTGCCGCCGGGAGTACCAGGCTATCTTTAGTAGCAAGACCTATGGATCTATTAAAAAAGTAATTGGCAGTGTCATACTGCTTTTCATGAGAAAAATATCGTCCATGCAGCATATAGATCTGCGAGTAGAATTCGTTTTTTTGACTTCCCACACCTGCATCATCCGTTGGCAGAGAATCCATTAATTGCAGTGATTCCTTTAAGTAAGGGTAGGCTCGTTTATAATTTCCAAGGTCTAAATAAGTCCAACCAATGTTCGTTTTTGGAACGATCAACTCAGTTGAATCTCCCATTTTTTTTGCAAGAGATATTACCCTGTTGTAATACTCGATACCTTTATTTGTCGTTTCAGGAATTTCAGAATAGATATTTCCAAGGTTATTATATGAACGAAGTAAAATGGTATCGTTCTTACATTGTTCAGCATATTCAAGACCAAGTGTATAATTTTTCCGTGCACGAGCACTATCCTTTAAGTCTAAATAAACATGCCCTAAATTATTATATGCCGAAGAAACATAATACAGATCATTTCGCTCCTTAGCAAGATCCAGGAGTAAATGAGAGTCCTCTATAGCCTGCTCATAACGATAACTATTAAGTTGATCCATTATTTGATTATAGACAACTTCTAAAGTATCCTTCCCGGAAGAATGAGGAGTTTGAGCAAAACTAACGTTCCAGCATAAAAAAAATACCAGAAAATAAACTAAGTAGTTTTTAAGCAAAGGTAATGGTTAGGTTATAAATTAGATTCAGGGCGTTGAAATTACTCTATTTAAAGAACTTACACAACATTTATTTTACAACTTAATTATTTTTTTTCAAATTCTTACTGTAAGAATTTTCACTTATCTTGAAAAAAAATTGTTTAGTATGATTTATCCGTGGCATCTTTATTTAATGAGCGCGATGTATATCCTGGCAGGTTTATTTCATTTTATCAAGCCTAAAATGTACATGCGAATAATGCCTAAATACCTGCCTTCTCACAAAGCATTAGTACTCTTAAGCGGCTTAGCTGAAATATTGCTGGGAATTGCTCTGTGTTTCCCCGAAACCAAAGACCTGGCAATCTATGGTATCATTTTAATGCTACTTGTTTTTCTCCTGGTACATTTTTATATGTTATCATCAGAAAAAGCCGGAGCAGGAATTCCACGGTGGATTTTAATCGTAAGAATTCCCTTACAGTTTATTTTAATCTGGTGGGCATGGTTTTACATAAATCTTTAATATGACAACAGAAAGTCGCATTGCACTTCCGGATTCAGAATTGCATTACTACCATGATTTTTTCAAAAAGAAGGAAGCCGATGAACTGCTGAAATACTTTTTGGAATTTCCCGAATGGAATCAGGATAAGATCAAGCTTTTCGGAAAGGAAATTCTACAACCCCGATTAACCGCGCTTTTTGGAGAAGCTGGTAAAATGTACACCTATTCCGGTCTTCAAATGAAACCTCAGCCTTTTACTCCTGAAATAATTTCAGTCAAAAAAAGATGTGAGGAATATGTTGAAAATTTGAAATTTAATGTCTGTCTGGCTAATTTATATAGGAGATGGCACCGATAGTATGGGTTGGCACGCCGATGATGAAAAAGAACTTGGAAAAAGACCTGTGATCGCCTCTGTAAGTCTTGGTGAGGAAAGAATTTTTCATTTAAAACACAAAAAAGATAAAACTTTAAAGCATAAAATAAGGCTGCAACATGGCAGCCTTTTAATAATGAGTGGATCAACTCAGGAATTCTGGAAACATCAACTTCCAAAAACCAGAAAACAAATTGATCCACGAGTAAATCTTACTTTTAGAAAGATCTATTAAGAATAAATATCATTTAAAATCTTCGCAAGACGCAAACCTCCTTTTTGTAGCTGATTCAGAACTGTTGGCATATGCTCATACATATATTTGTAACCAAGCTTCTCGCCATTATCAACTCCAGAGTAAAGATCTTCAGCCATTGCTCTGGACTCATAAACCCAATCTAAAATTTTCCCTTTTTGAATTTTCTGGATCTCAGCTTCTGATAAATCTTTTGTATTTAAAGCAAGTTCAGTATAGCTCATCTGGTAAAAATTGATCATCTCGCTATCCCATACTCTGTGAATATTAGATCCGTCGTTAAACCATCTTACCTGAATATCATTTCCACCTTTATCTTCTGCATGTCCTGCATGGAATGGCTGATGAAGATCTCCCACGAAATGAACTAACATTTTAAGATAAAACTGCTTTTCATCCCTGGATGAATTATCATCCTTTAAAACCTCTACACATTTCCTTATTGCCTGAACAAGATCTCCATTTTCACTCGCTTCTTCTTCGATATATTTTTTATCATCTGGAGCTATATTCACATAATGCCAGGGCCCGTATTTTCTGTAGGCAGGATCACTTTTAATATCATCGGCATGGTTCGCAACAAAAGCAAGACCATATCCATTCAAAAGCTTATCAATAGCCTTCTTCGCTTTTTTGTTTAAATGGTTCTCGGCAATTTCAGCAGTTGCTCGATGACCGGTTTTCCCCCAGTCTGCATCAGCTGCAAAATTTGAAACTGATATGAACATAAAAACTGCAGCAAATAAAATTCTTTTCATTTTTCTCAATAATTTGCCGCAAATATAAACAAGCTGGTAAAAAATATATGTTAATAGCAAAGAAGATTAAATTTTAATATTATATATTTATGATATCATTTTAATATCAACTTTTCAATCATGACAC
Source organism: uncultured Flavobacteriaceae bacterium (assembly GCA_963779835.1). Classification (GTDB taxonomy): domain Bacteria; phylum Bacteroidota; class Bacteroidia; order Flavobacteriales; family Flavobacteriaceae; genus Christiangramia. Next base: position 106,852 of record CAVZZT010000013.1, on the reverse strand, counting down.
AAGAAAAATCAATTACGGCTTTCAATGGCTACATTATGTTATTCCTCTTCCTCATCATTCTTATAGGAAGTGTCATAGGCATCTTAACAACTGGTAACCCATTATGGGGAATAGGTGTTTTTCTGGCTATACTTATAGTTCCCGGATTAATTTTAGTTAATCCTAATGAATCAAGAGTTCTTCTTTTATTTGGAGACTATAAAGGCACAGTGAAAAAAAATGGTCTTTTCTGGGTAAATCCTTTCTATACTAAAACCAAAATTTCTTTAAGAGCAAGAAACTTTGATAGTGAAAGGCTTAAGGTAAATGACAAATTAGGAAACCCGGTCATGATAAGTACTATCCTCGTATGGCGAGTGATGGATACATTTAAAGCTTCCTTTGATGTCGATAATTTTGAAAATTTTGTGGTGGTTCAAACCGATGCTGCCGTACGTAAACTTGCCAGTCTCTATCCTTATGATAATTTTGCCGACGAAGGTTTGGATGAAGACATCACGTTACGATCCAGTGTTAATGAAGTAAGTGATGCTCTTGAAAAAGAATTGGAAGAACGTCTTAATATTGCCGGAATTGAAGTTCTGGAAGCCAGAATTGGTTATTTGGCATATGCTAATGAAATTGCAAGTGCAATGTTGAAAAGACAGCAGGCTACAGCAATTGTAGCTGCAAGACATAAGATCGTTCAAGGCGCGGTGAGTATGGTGGAAATGGCACTGGACGAATTAAGCCGAAAAGAATTAGTAGATATGGACGGGGAAAGTCGTGCCGCCATGGTTAGTAACTTAATGGTCGTCTTATGTAGCGACAGGGACGCTACGCCAGTGGTAAATGCAGGAACTTTAAATCATTAGAATGCGCGTATTTAAAGAGGTGCAGGCCTTCAGACAATGGTGGCTCCAATTGATCCTGGCATTCACAATCATTGGTGTTTCTCTGAAAGTTTACTCGAGAATTAGTGATTCAAATTTTAATGTATGGGATATGGGAAGTTTATTGCTGGTAATTCTTATTTGTGGTACTGCTTTGGAATATGAAATTACATACCAAAATTGATGCTACCGGTATTTCTACCAGATTCAAACCTTTCCCGTTTTTTACAAGAAATTATAATTGGAATGAAATTAGCGAATGCTACGTAAGAAAATATTCCCCTTTAACTGAATATGGTGGCTGGGGCGTTAGAGGTTTAGGCAAAGCGCAGGCTTATAATGTCTCTGGAAATATGGGAATTCAAATCGTTACAAAGAACCAGGAGCAATTTTTAATTGGAACCAATAAACCTGAAGATGTCAGGAAAGTTCTTCAGCGTTATCAGGAAAAAATATAACAAACATGAAAAAGTACTTAATACTTAGTTTCTTATTTATAATTACTCAATTTGGGTTTTCACAAGAAGAAAAATATCTTGAAGAAGAACTAAAAATCAACAAATTCACCGAGGGAACTTTAACTACTCCAGAAAATCAAGAGGCTGAAAGTCTGGTGATCTTCATTCAGGGTTCCGGGCCCACCGATAGAGATGGCAATCAGCCTATGATGAAGAATGATGGCATTAAGAAAATAGCCAGAGAACTTGCTGAAAATGGTATCGCCTCCTATCGATTCAATAAAAGAATCTTCAAAATGGAGGAGCTAAAAATGAAAGAAGAAGATCTTAGGTTTGACGACTTTTCCAAGGATGTGGAAGATATCCTAAAGTATTTCGTGGAGGAGGATAAATTTAAGAATCTTATCGTAGCCGGACACAGTGAAGGTTCTCTAATTGGCATGTTGGCGGCAAAAGAAAATGCCGATGCTTTTATTTCACTCGCCGGAGCTGGTGAGCCTATCGATAGTATCATTGTAGATCAGGTATATAAAATGGCCCCTCAACTGGGAGAAAATGCAAGAATGGCTTTCGATGAAATAAGAGCTAATGGAAAGACGACCAATTACAACCCCATGTTGGAGTCTATTTTCAGACCAAGCGTACAGCCATACCTTAATAGTTGGATGCAATATGATCCTGCTAAAGAAATTCAAAAACTTGATATCCCTGTTCTCATCATAAATGGTTCAGCAGATATACAGGTTGAAGTGGATCAGGCTGAAAAGCTTAAATCAGGTAACGAAAAAGCAGAATTGGTGATTATAAATAATATGAACCACATCTTCCGAGAAGTTGAAAGTAAAGACAGGTTGGTGAATACGAAAACTTACAATGAACCTAATTTACCTTTACATCCTGAATTAATTCCAACAATAACAAAATTCATCAAAGAACTTGAGTAAATTATGGGCAAGAAAAAAGCATTCGCCTTAAGAGTTGATGAAGATATGCTAAAGGCTATCGAGAAATGGGCTTCTGATGAATTCAGAAGTACCAATGGACAGATTGAATGGATGCTGAACAGAGCGCTGAAAGATGCTAAAAGACACCCTAAATCAAAAAAACAAGAAGATTAATGTTCAGAATTATTTTTTCAGATATCGACGGCACACTCCTTAATGCCGAACGAGATCTTTCAGATTATACGGTAGAGACCATCGGGAAGTTAAAAGATAAGAATATTCCTTTTATCCTAATTTCTTCAAGAATGCCCGCTGCCATGAGACATCTTCAGAAGAAAATGGAAATTGAGCACCATCCAATAATAAGCTACAACGGCGGGTTGATACTGGTTAACGGAAAAACCGTCAGTTCTACAGAAATCCCAATTTCTATCCTGGAAGAATTGAGTCAATTCAACCAGGATCATGACGTACATCTAAGTCTGTTTCATAATGATGAATGGTATGTTCCCAGGGATGATTTCTGGACCCAAAGAGAGATCAATAACACCAAAGTTAATCCGGAATTTGAAAGTAACCGCGATGTCATCTCAAGATGGAAGACCGAAAATAAAGGAGCCCATAAAATAATGGCGATGGGAGAGGAAGGTAACATCGATAAAATCAGAGATTTCCTTATAGCAAATTACAACGATGAACTTCATTTATATCGCTCAAAACCTTCTTACCTGGAAATTGCTCCCAGGGCGATCTCAAAACTAACCGCAGTAGAACACCTGCTGGAGAATCATTTCAGAATTCCACTCTCCCAGAGCATGGCATTCGGAGATAATTATAATGACATCGAAATGCTGAAAGGTGTGGGCATGGGGATTGCAGTGGGAAATGCAAAGCCCGAAGTACTGGAAATCGCCCACATGGTCACTACCTCAGGAAAAGAAGACGGGGTGGCAAAAAGCATAACGGAGATTCTTAAATTATAAGCAATTGCTTCGCTTGTAACAGAACCAATAAAAATTGTATTTTGCCGGCCAACCTAGTCTAATTTATATGGAAAATACTACTGTGTTTACAAACGATGCGATCGTTTTTGGAATTTTAATGCTCTCCCTTGGCTTTGTGTTTTACACATCTTCTAAAAAAGAAGGTTTTTGGAGTAAATTCTATAAAATTGTTCCCGCATTATTGATGTGTTATCTAATTCCGGCGATCTTCAATTCCCTTGGATTAATAGATGACGAAACCTCACAGTTATATTTTGTAGCCAGTAGATATCTATTACCGGCAGCACTGGTTCTCATGACACTTAGCATCGACCTGAAGGCGATATTTAATCTTGGACCAAAAGCATTGATCATGTTCTTTGCGGGAACTGTAGGTATCGTTTTGGGAGGTCCCCTGGCAATATTAATCATTTCGGCTATATCTCCTGAAACTGTTGGTGGCGTTGGTCCCGATGCTATTTGGAGAGGACTGTCTACCATCGCAGGAAGCTGGATTGGTGGCGGAGCTAACCAGGCAGCAATGTTGGAGATCTACGAATACAATCCCGACCTTTACGGAGGGATGGTATTGGTAGATATCGTGGTCGCAAATTTATGGATGGCAATTCTCCTGATGGGAATTGGGAAAAATAAATCTATCGACAATTGGTTAAAAGCTGATAATTCAGCTATTGAAGATTTAAAATTAAAAGTTAGTGATTACGCAAAAAGTGTAACCAGAGTCCCCACATTACCAGATTTCATAATCATGCTTTCACTTGCCTTTGGAGCAGTTGGATTTGCTCATTGGGGAGCTGACAACATTTCGGCTTATCTTCTTGATAATTTTGCTATTTTCAATGACTCGAAAAGCGCGCTTTCTTCGTTTTCATCACAATTTTTCTGGATGATCACCATTGCCACGGCTATTGGAATTCTATTATCCTTTACAAAGTTCAAATCATACGAAGGAGCCGGAGCCAGTAAAATTGGTAGTATTTTCATTTATATTTTGGTGGCTACGATCGGTATGAAAATGGACCTGACCATGGTTTTCGATAATCCCGGCCTTATAGGAATAGGACTGGTCTGGATCTTAATACATGTGATCGTTTTAATTACAACCGCCAAATTAATTAAAGCACCCTATTTTTTCCTTGCCGTAGGAAGTCAGGCAAATGTTGGTGGTGCAGCTTCAGCTCCGGTAGTTGCGGCAGCCTTCCACCCTTCACTGGCAACGGTTGGCGTTCTTCTGGCTGTATTTGGGTACGTTGTTGGAACCTATGGCGCTATCCTGTGTACAATTTTAATGCAATTAGCTGCCGGCAGTTAGTATTAAACAGAAAATTATAAGATATTTGCGCTCCTTAAAATCTGAATTCAAAAAATGAAAAAATTAGCTCTTCTTTTAGTCATCCTGATCAGTATTATCTCCTGTTCTGAAAAAGAAAGCAATCTTGTTGTGAGCGGTGAAATTAAAGGCCTTAAGAAAGGTACTCTGTATCTTCAAAAAATTAAGGATACCGTTCTTGTAAATGTAGATTCTGTGGTAGTGAATGGTGACTCTAAATTTGCAATGGAAACTTATATCGAAAGTCCACAGATCATGTATCTGTATCTTGAAAAAGTAGATAATAATCAATATGATGACAGGATAGATTTTTTCGCAGATGAGGGTCAGATTACGATCAATACAAAACTTGAAAAATTCGAGACCAGCGCCAATGTGGTTGGTTCAGTGAATCAGGAAAAACTGTTGGAATACCGAAAAATGATCAGCAGATTTAATGACCAGAATCTGGATCTTATCAAAGAAAGCTTCGAAGCTGAAAAAGAAGAGGATGAAGCTAAGTTGATGGAAATTGACAAGAAGTACGACCGACTTCTAAAAAGAAAATATTTATACACGGTTAATTTTGCCATTAATAATAAGGATCACGAAATAGCTCCTTATTTAGCACTTTCTGAAGTATTCGATGCCAACATCAAGTATCTGGATACGATCTATAATTCTTTAGCTCCCGGAGTTAAGAAATCCAAATATGGGAAAGAATTGAAACACTTTTTAAAAGAACGCCGCAAAGAAGAAAAACTGGAAGAGAAGGTTGAAGCTCAATCTGAAGAAGAAAATTCTTAAATATTAAATAGTTTGCGTAGAATATTAAAAGGAGCCTAAACGGCTCCTTTTCTCATTTATAACAAGTTCTTAATATTTTATTGGCTTATTTTGCCAAATGCATTGATTAAATTGGTGAAAATCCAATTTTGTATGACTACAACTAACCGCGATTACGATCTTATATGTGTAGGTGGCGGAATTATGAGCGCAACGCTTTCACTTCTACTCAAATTAATTGATCCAGAGATAAAAATTCTAATTTTCGAGAGGCTCGACGAGGTAGCAAAAGAAAGTTCTGAAGCCTGGAATAATGCCGGAACAGGACACTCTGCATTTTGCGAACTCAACTATACCCCCATGGACAAAGATGGGAATATAGATATTTCAAAGGCCATAGATATATTTCAGCAATTTGAACGTTCCAAACAATTCTGGTCACATCTGGTTGATCAAAATCTTATTAAAGATCCGCAAAGCTTTATTCATTCCATACCTCATCATGCATGGGTACGAGGGGAGAATGATGTAGAATTTCTGAAAAAACGCTACAAGGCCATGACTTCACATTTTATGTTTGAAGCCATGAAATTTTCAGAAGATCACGAGAAACTTAAAGAATGGTTTCCGTTGATTATGGAACACAGATCGACCGATGAAAAGATGGCCGCTACCAGAATGGAACTGGGAACAGGCGTAAATTTTGGCTCTTTAACCGAACAGTATTTTCATATTCTGGAAAATCAGTTTGATGTTCCTGTATTAAGAAATACCGAAGTTTTAGATATAGATCCAGACGGTCCCGAAGATTGGACAGCTGAAGTGAAAGATCTAAATACCGGTGAAAAATCATATTATGATGCTGAACATATTTTTATAGGTGCCGGCGGTGGAGCACTTCCACTTTTACAAAAAGTCGAAATAAAAGAAAAAGAGGGCTATGGAGGTTTTCCGGTTAGTGGCCAGTGGCTCTTTTGTAAAAATCCTGAAATCATTGAAAAGCATCATGCGAAAGTATACAGTAAAGCTGGCGTAGATGCACCTCCTATGTCTGTTCCGCATTTGGATGCCAGATATATTGATGGTAAAAAAGAATTATTATTCGGACCATTTGCAGGCTTTAGTACAAAATTTTTAAAAGAGGGATCTTCACTTGCCCTTCCTAAATCACTTAAATTAGATAACCTACCATCTATGTGGGGTGTTTTCTGGCACAATCTGCCACTAACAAGTTACTTAATTGAACAGGTTAGGATGGATCATGAGGACAGGATTAATGACCTGAAAGTTTTTATTAAGGATGCCAAGCCGGAAGACTGGGAGCTAAAGGTAGCCGGGCAACGAGTTCAAATTATTAAAAGAGATAAGGAAGAAGGCGGAGTTTTGGAATTTGGTACTGATGTGGTTCACAGCGAAGATGGTAAAATAACAGCTCTCCTGGGAGCATCTCCGGGAGCATCTACTGCAGTTCATATAATGCTGAATGTTCTGAAAATTGCATTTCCCGAAAGAGTGAGATCAGAAAAATATCAGGAGAAACTGAATTCGATGATTCCTTTCTGGAATAAAGAGGTGACCAAAGACGAAGAAAAGTTCAAAGAAGTACAGGCTCACTGCTCCAGGTCACTAAATCTGGATGCCTTACATTAATCTCAAGTATAGATCATAAAAAAAGCCTCTTCTTTCGAAGAAGCTTTTTCTTTTGAGCCGATGGAGGGACTCGAACCCACGACCTGCTGATTACAAATCAGCTGCTCTAGCCAGCTGAGCTACATCGGCAACTTATTAAAATTAAAGCGCGTTCAGCTTTTCAATTAAAGCCTGTGCTTTAGTCTCAAGTTCAGACTGAACTTCTTTAAAATGTTTCTGTTTGTTTTCCACATCACGACGGTTGATCTTAGTGATCAATTCATCGTATTCTTTAATAGCTTCATCCACGATCGCCTCAGATTTCGCCGGGTTTTCTTTTGGATTAGCCATTTGGTGAATATAGGCAGCATCAATGATGTCTCCCATTACATAATTCACATCTTTTTTAAGCAATCTTTTACTCGCCATTATCAATAAATTTCGGCTGCGAATTTAAACTATTTTTCGAAATGAAAATGATTTTCGGTAAAAATTAATTTTGATTTTTTTTAATCACGGCTAAAGCTTCCCGCTTATGTCTGGCAGCATTCATGCTATTGAATTTATGCAATAAAATTCCATCCTTATCAAAAACAAAAGTTTCTCTTCCCGGAAGAAGTCCCAGTAAATTAGGCTTTACTCCAAAAGCTTCCCGCGCTTTTTTGGATTTATCAGATAGGAAGATATAGGGTAAATTATACTTTTTGATGAATTTTGCGTGGGATTGTTGAGAGTCAGCACTAATCCCAATTACTTCAGCACCTAATTCTTTAAAATCCTCATAGCTATCTCTAAAACTGCAAGCTTCTTTGGTGCAGCCGGGAGTAAAATCCTTGGGATAGAAATAAACCACAAAAGATTTCTTCCCTACTAACTCCTTAAAATTAAAATTGTTCCCATTTTGATCTTTCAATTCTAAATTCGGAACCTTCTCTCCTATTTTCATATTATTCACCTTTATAACTCACGAAGTTTCTAGGGGTTTCGTATAGAGTAACTTCCAGATCATGATCTTCCTGAATTTTTGTTCGAAGCTTGTTCCAGATGACTACCGCGATATTTTCCGCAGTTGGATTTAGATCTTTAAATTCCGGAACTTCAACGTTCAGATTCTTATGATCGAATGGCTCTTCGACTTCATGATTAATAAGCTCCTTCAGAATTTTAAGATCCATTACGAATCCGGTTTCAGGATTAGGTTCACCCGTAACCGACACAATTAACTCATAATTATGCCCGTGGTAGTTGGGATTACTACATTTTCCAAATACTTCAAGATTACGGTCATCATCCCAGTCTTTTCTGAAGAGTCTGTGAGCCGCATTAAAATGAGCCTTTCTATGTACGGTTATTCTCATTGTTGAATGTGTGAATAATACTTATCGAAAATGATCTTAAACCATTCCGTATAAATATGAGGATTTTTCTCCATATCTACTTGAAGATCTTCCAAAGAAACCCATTTCCAGGAAGCTACTTCATCTGGATTAAGATCTGGTTCTCCTTTAAAATTACCTACCAGAATATGATCAAATTCATGCTCGGTTAGGCCATTATCAAAAGGGGCCTTATAAATAAAGGAAATCGTATCCTTAAGATCTGTTGAGAAACCCATTTCTTCCTGCAGTCTTCTTTTACCAGCTTCAACATTAGACTCGCCTTCTCTTTGATGGCTGCAGCAGGTATTTGTCCACAATCCCGGAGAATGATATTTAGACAAAGCTCTTTGCTGAATCATCAGCTCGTTTTTATCATTGAAAACGAAAACTGAGAATGCCCTGTGAAGCAATGCCTTTTCGTGGGCTTCGATCTTCTCCATGAGTCCGATCTGCTCATCTTTTTCGTTGACTAAAATTACTTTTTCTTCTGCCATTTTTTTAATTGAAGCTCAAATGTACAAAAACGACTTTTTTTATCACAAAGAAGGTGATTAAGCAAATCCTAAAGTTTCAAATTTCCATTATAAAGATCGCAATTTATAGAGAGAATAAATTCTGAACGCCTGTTCATGGCATGATCTTCTTCTGTACATAGAATCCCGTTCCTGCATTTATTAACCAATTCGTTTTCCCCATAACCCCGTCCTGAAATACGATCCTCCCCTACGCCTCTGGCTACAAGGTATTGCTTTGTGACTTCTACCCTGCTTTGAGAAAGTTTGATGTTATAGTCATCATCGGCCCTGCTATCGGTATGAGATCTTATATCAATTAGAAGTTCTGGATATTCGAGCATATAGGCAGCTATATGGTCCAGCTGTTCGGCTGCTTCTGGCTTTATCTCCGCTTTATCCAAATCGAAAAGTATAGGTTCCAAATCGAGAGTTTTGGCAAGATCATCTCCAACTCTGGCGGCAAATATCTTATCCCCTTTATCATTTTGAAAACGAATGATATTCTCTTTCCGCTTCACTTCTGCAGCATAAAAACTCCAGTTAAAAAACACCCTGATTGCAGCAATATTTTCAGGAGCATTTCCCGAGAAATCATGTGAAACCTGGTACATTACCAATCCATTTTCAGGATCTTCAAACCCGTTTCCATAAACAATAACAGCACCTGGCCCATTAGATAAAGAAGGTACATCTGGTGCTGATGGATCTATTACGATCATTTTTGTTCCATGACGCCAGGCATTAGCTTTTTTAGGATACAGTATCCGCTCTGAACCATTGATCATTGCCTTATCTGTTCGCCCTAAATACTGGGAAACGGGATCGGCCGGCAATCGATGTAAGTAAGGAGGAGTAGCGTATCTATGCTCATAAAATGGAATAAGACCGGTAGTTCGTGCCCCCGCAGCACCCGCAGACAAAAAGTTCAACTGAATAATTTCAGAATTTTCTTCTTCTGAAGCCTTTCCATGTAAATTTTCCAATTCACTGCCGGCATGACAACCTGCCCAAATGGCTCCCTTGTACTTTCTATTCCAGAAATAGAGATTCTTATGCGTTTCAAATTTAGGCTCTGCATGAGGCATGACGAAAATATCGTCGCATATCCCTAATTCATCAGGTGTTTTCCAGTGTTTAGAACTATATCCTCCATGGGCAGAACCTGGAATTCCGGCTTCTCTGAAAAAAGAAAGGGCAATGCTCCCATTCTGTTTATCTAAGGTCCATTTTGGAGCAACTGAAAGATTTGTAAAAACCGGCAAGGTTTTATCTTCAGTTAGATAAGTACCTATTACACCCCGATCCTCCCAACTATGAATACTATTTTTTACTTTTTCAGTAATGTAGGAAACGGGAATAACAAAAGAACCTGATCTAAAATCTTCTTCCCCAATTCTAAAATCAATCCCATCTTTCTTTTTTTTGGGATTAATCACCCATTTCACTACCAGAGGATATTTGGTGAGAAGATCATAAATACAGCCATAAGGTTTTAAAGCATTAGCATTTGTTTGCGGAGTAACCCCCAAATTTATAGCATAAGACCCCTTTGTGATTATTTCAGTTTTGGATTGAGAAAATGAAGAAATGCTGAAAATGATATTTGCAGCAAATAAGAAGATCAAAAACCTAAGCTTTTGTAAGATAAAAAGGATCATTTCTCACAAGTATTAATTCAAATATCCATCAAAAAGCACATATACCCAATAAAGTTAATATTTAATGGTTTAAGAGGCTTCTTTCACCGATAAAAAGCCTTCCCGAGAAAAAAGGAATTTCATGAAAATAATAGTATTTTTGCCGCTCCAATATCAGCAGGTATGAAGCATTATCAGAAAGAGATAAATAAAAGAAGAACATTTGGTATCATTTCCCACCCCGATGCCGGTAAAACCACGCTTACGGAAAAGTTATTGCTTTTTGGAGGTGCGATCCAGGAAGCGGGAGCGGTAAAATCTAATAAGATAAAAAAGGGTGCTACCAGTGACTTTATGGAGATTGAACGACAGAGAGGAATTTCTGTAGCAACTTCTGTACTTGCTTTTGAATATCGTGATATTAAGATCAACATTCTGGATACTCCGGGTCACAAGGATTTTGCTGAAGATACCTTTAGAACCCTGACTGCCGTAGACAGCGTAATTGTGGTGATTGATGTTGCTAAAGGTGTCGAAGAACAAACCGAAAAACTGGTAGAAGTTTGTAGAATGCGAAACATCCCGATGATCGTGTTCATAAATAAGCTTGACCGTGAAGGTAAAGATGCTTTTGAATTGCTTGATGAAATTGAACAAAAACTGAACTTAACGGTTACTCCTTTAAGTTTCCCAATCGGGATGGGATACGACTTTAAAGGAATCTATAATATCTGGGAAAGGAATGTGAACCTTTTCACCGGAGATCCAAGGAAAGATATTGAGGAAACGGTGGAGATCAGCGATCTCAAATCTGAAGAACTTGATGGCTTAATTGGAGATATTGCTGCTGATACACTCTAAGGGAAGAATTGGAACTTGCTCAGGGTGTTTATCCTGAGTTTGATAGAGATGCTTACCTGGAAGGAAGATTGCAACCCGTATTCTTTGGTTCAGCATTGAATAATTTTGGAGTACGTGAATTATTAGATTGTTTTATTAAGATCGCTCCACCACCAAGACCAAAAGAAAGTGATACACGATTGGTAAAACCGGAAGAAAAAGATTTCACCGGTTTTGTATTTAAGATTCACGCAAATATGGATCCCAAACACCGCGATAGATTGGCTTTTATCAAGATCGTATCAGGAAAATTTGAAAGAAACAAGAACTACCTTCATGTAAGAAATAACAAGAATATGAAGTTCTCTTCTCCGAATGCCTTTTTCGCTGAAAAGAAAGAGATCGTAGATGTTTCTTATCCAGGAGATATTGTAGGACTGCATGATACAGGAAATTTCAAGATTGGAGATACACTTACCGAAGGTGAAAATTTGATGTATAAAGGGATTCCAAGTTTCTCTCCGGAACACTTTAGATATATCAATAATGCCGATCCTATGAAATCCAAGCAATTGGAGAAAGGGATTGACCAGTTGATGGATGAAGGAGTTGCTCAATTATTCACCCTTGAGTTGAATGGTAGAAAAATTATCGGAACTGTTGGTGCTTTACAGTTCGAAGTAATACAATATCGTCTGGAACATGAATATGGCGCAAAATGTACTTACGAAAACCTGAACGTACATAAAGCGACCTGGATTGAAACTGAAGACGAGAAAAGTGAGGAATTCAAGGATTTTAAACGAGTAAAATCTAAATATCTCGCCAAGGATAAATCAGGACAGCTTGTGTTTTTAGCTGACTCACAGTTTTCTTTACAAATGACTCAGCAGAAATATCCCTCGATAAAATTCCATTTCACGTCTGAGTTCTAAGATTTTGGCAATTCAACCTGTTTCAAAGTCTTTGCTATAAGATGCTGAAATAAATTCAGCATGACGAGAAAAAATTAGAACGTCACCCTGAACTAGTTTCAGGGTCTCTGATTTGAAATACGGACTCGTAAGTCGTCGAGATGAAATGACAGATATTATTACCTAAATTTTAAAAGTCATTTTTATTAGGATAGATACACTCATAAAATTTACTATTTTCGGGACAAAGTAACTCTATGTCCCAAATTGATCAGTTTATTGCAGATTTCGCTTCGGCAGTCTGGGGAATTCCGTTGGTAGTCCTGCTTATTGGAGGAGGAATTTTTCTCTTAATATATTCACGCTTTTTACCTTTCCGATATTTAGGTCATTCCATAGAAGTTCTACGTGGCAAATATAATAATCCCGATGATCCGGGAGATATTAACCATTTTCAGGCACTTTCTACAGCCCTTTCTTCTACGGTAGGAATGGGCAATATTGCCGGTGTGGCCGTGGCGATCGCTGTAGGTGGTCCCGGTGCTATTTTCTGGTTATGGGTAAGCGCAGTTGTAGGTATGGCTACTAAATTCTTTACCAATAGCCTTGCGGTCATGTATCGTGGTAAGGATACTGAAGGAAAGATCCAGGGAGGCGTGATGTATTTTATTGTAGAGGGACTTGGTAAAAAGTGGAAACCACTGGCAGTTTTCTTTGCCGTGGCTGGATTGGTAGGAGCTTTACCCGTTTTCAATGTAAATCAGCTTACTCAGGCGATCAATTATATCTTGCTGGAACCTAATAATATCGAAACAGGTTTTATGAGCAGCCTTATAATTGGGATTGTTCTCACTCTTATCACAACTATTGTTATTATTGGCGGATTAGACCGAATAAGTAAAACGGTGTCTAAACTGGTGCCAGCGATGGTTGCCTTATATTTTGTTTCTGTATTCATAATTCTTTTTGTGAATTATGATGTGGTATTTCATTATTTCGGAATGATCTTTACGGATGCTTTCGCCGCTAATAATTATAAAGGAGATCCTCTGCTAGGGGGTGCATTGGGTGGTCTTATTCTCTTAGGGATTCGGCGTGGTGCATTTTCTAATGAAGCCGGTATTGGAACCGCTACTATGGCCCACGGAGCCAGTAAAACTTCTGAACCAATTAGAGAAGGATTAATAGCCATGTTAGGCCCTGCAATAGACACATTTAGTAGTTTGTACGTTAACTGCAATGGCTATTCTAGTAACGGGAGTTTGGCAAACCGAAGATGTTAATGGAGTTAGTTTAACTGCAGCAGCTTTTGACCAGGCCATTCCTTACGTTGGGAATTATTTATTGCTAATCTGTATTCTTGCATTTAGTATATCATCCTTATTTTCCTATTCTTACTACGGAACCAAATGTCTTTCCTTCTTATTAGGAGCGAAAAACAAGAAATATTATAACTGGGTTTATATCCTAAGTATTATCGTGGGCGCTACTACTTCTTTAAGCTTTATCCTGAATCTGATAGATGGTTTCTTTGCCCTTATGGCAATCCCAACTATGATATCCACACTTATTCTTGCTCCAAGAGTAATGAAGGCTGCAAGAATCTATTTTAAGAAGTATAATCCCTGAGAATTGAGAATTAGAATAAATTTCAAAAATTATCTTGAAATAAAAAGAGATTTCTCGATTTACTCGAAATGACTTTAAACCAGGTCATTTCGAATGAGTAAAACGAATAAGAAATCTCTTTTTTGAAAACTGCGTATTGTAACCGTAAACTGCTTACTTGACTAGGCCTGTCCCGTAGGACCAAAATTTAGCGGCAATGGAGCTTTATCATAATCCCTTATTTCCCCGTGAGCCTTTTCAAATTTATTGATATTTTCACCCAGGGCTTTCAGCAATCTCTTTGCATGCTGAGGAGTAAGGATAATTCTTGATTTCACCTTACTTTTAGGTCTTCCCGGCATGATATTTACAAAATCCACCACGAATTCTGATACAGAATGATTGATGATAGCCAGATTTGAATAGGTTCCTTCAGCAACAGCTTCATCAAGTTCTATATTGATCTTTCCTTTTTGGTTTTTAGGCTTTTTATCGTCTTCCATGATTTAAATTTTATTCAATTTAATATTTATTTTTTACCTGCTATTTATCGCGCTTGTAAAATACAAAGTCTGAAACTATAGGATCTATTCCCTCTTTTCTGAATTCGGTAGCGATCTGACCACGGTGATAAGTAGAGTGATTAACAACATGAAAAATAATATCCCGAACGGAATTCTCATAGCTCTCCCCTTTTGAATTTTTATATTTCACTACACGTTCAATATCTTCATTATCCAATAAACTCATAGTTTCCTGAAAATTCTCGTTTTCAGCAGCCTCCAGTTGATCCACTTCAAGATTCTTCCAAATATCTACCGTATCTTCTTTTCCCGCCAGTCTGTTATTCCAAATCTTATGAGCATTCAGGGTATGAGACAAAAGTGCTATTGCCCTGTCTGGCACCATAAAATGCAGATCACCATCATTAAATTTCTTGATGATCTCAAGGTTATAATAATGTGAGTATTCCAGTAATTCTTTAAAGTAAGCCTTCATATCTCAAATATCGTTATAAATAAAAAAAGGCCCCGCTTGAGCGGGGCCTTTTTTCTGATTATTATCAGGAATTAGTTATAATTAACTTCCTGTTTTTTCTCTAGCATCTGGTCGAATTCTTCTTTAGAACCAACTATAATGCTATCGTACTTTCTCATACCTGTACCTGCAGGAATTCTGTGTCCTACAATTACATTTTCCTTCAATCCTTCAAGTTGATCGATCTTACCGCTTACCGCAGCTTCGTTCAATACCTTGGTTGTTTCCTGGAAGGAAGCAGCCGAGATGAAAGACTTAGTCTGAAGTGAAGCTCTCGTAATACCCTGAAGTACCGGATTCGCAGTAGCCGTAATTACGTCTCTTGCAGTTGCAAGATTCTTATCTTCTCTTCTAAGAATAGAGTTTTCATCTCTAAGATCTCTTGGAGTGATAATTTGTCCTGCTTTCAGTTTTTCAGAATCACCAGCATCTTCGATAACTTTCATTCCGAATAACTTGTTGTTCTCTTCGATGAAATCATCTTTATGAACAAGTTGGTTTTCAAGGAATATAGTATCTCCCGGATCAACGATTCTTACTTTACGCATCATCTGTCTTACAACAACCTCGAAGTGCTTATCGTTAATCTTCACACCCTGTAATCTATATACCTCCTGAACTTCGTTCACAAGATACTGTTGTACAGCGTTTGGTCCTTTGATGTTCAGGATATCTTCCGGAGTGATGGAACCATCAGAAAGTGGCATACCAGCTCTCACGTAGTCATTCTCCTGAACAAGGATCTGGTTAGATAACTTCACTAAGTATTTCTTAACCTCTCCAAGTTTAGACTCAACGATGATCTCACGGTTACCTCTTTTGATCTTACCAAAAGATACAACACCATCAATCTCAGATACAACTGCCGGGTTAGATGGGTTACGTGCTTCGAAAAGCTCTGTTACCCTTGGAAGACCACCCGTAATATCCCCTGCTTTAGAAGATTTACGTGGAATCTTAACCAAAATCTTACCAACTCCGATCTTCTCTGCATTGTCTACCATAAGGTGAGCACCTACCGGAAGGTTATAAGAACGAATTACTTCGTCTTTCTTACCTAGAATATGAAGGGTCGGGATCAATTTCTTATTACGGGATTCAGAAATTACTTTCTCCTGGAATCCTGTTTGCTCATCGATCTCTACCTGATAAGTTACACCCTGATCAATGTTCTCATACTTGATCTTCCCGGCGAATTCAGAAATAATTACACCGTTATATGGATCCCATGTACAAATAACTTCACCTTTCTTCACAGTTGCTCCATCATTAATATTGATCTGAGAACCGTAAGGAATGTTGTTGTTACTTAAAACAACCCCTGTTTTCTTATCTTTTATCTTAAGTTCAGCAGTACGAGAGATCACAATGTCTGCAGTTCCACCATCTGGGGCTTCACCTTTAACAACTTTAAGATCTTCGATCTCAGCGATACCATCAAACTTAGCTTCAAGTTTGTTATCTTCAGAAATGTTACCAGCAATACCACCCACGTGGAACGTACGTAGTGTAAGCTGTGTACCAGGTTCTCCAATAGACTGTGCAGCAACAACACCAACAGCTTCACCTGTTTGAACGATCTTATTAGTTGCAAGGTTTCTACCGTAACACTTGATACAGATACCTTTCTTCGCCTCACAGGTAAGTGGTGAACGTACTTCAACACTTTCGATTGGCGCAGCTTCGATCTTAGCAACAATTTCTTCAGTTATTTCTTCATTTGCAGCAACAAGAAGTTCATCTGTTGATGGATTAACCACATCATTTAGAGAAATACGTCCAAGGATTCTCTCTCCTAATGATTCTACAATTTCTTCATTTTTCTTAAGTGGCTTAACCTCTACACCTCTTAATGTTCCACAGTCATCTTCATTTACGATCACATCCTGAGAAACATCTACCAGACGACGGGTTAAGTAACCAGCATCGGCCGTTTTAAGTGCGGTATCGGCAAGACCTTTACGAGCACCGTGAGTAGAGATAAAGTATTCAAGAATCGAAAGACCTTCCTTAAAGTTAGAAAGAATCGGGTTTTCGATAATTTCACCTCCACCAGAGTTAGATTTCTTCGGCTTAGCCATCAAACCACGCATACCTGTTAACTGACGGATCTGCTCTTTCGAACCACGCGCACCAGAATCAAGCATCATATATACCGAGTTGAATCCTTGCTTGTCTTCACGAATTCGCTTCATAGCCAATTCTGTAAGACCTGCGTTAGTCGAAGTCCAGATGTCAATTACCTGGTTATAACGTTCATTATTGGTAATAAGACCCATGTTATAGTTACCAATGATTCCTTCAACCTGCTCGTTAGCTTCATCGATCATGGCTTGCTTCTCTTCAGGGATGATAATATCACCTAAGCTGAAAGAAAGACCACCACGGAATGCGAATCCGTAACCAAGTTCCTTAATCTGATCAAGGAATTCTGAAGTTTCAGGTACACTAGTAATTTTAAGGATCTTACCAATGATCTCACGAAGTGATTTTTTAGTAAGTACTTCGTTAATGTAACCTGCCTTTTCTGGAACAGCTTCATTAAATAATACTCTACCAACCGTGGTTTCCTTGATCATCATGACCAGTTCACCTTCTTCGTTGAAATCTTTAGTTCTAATCTTGATACCTGCGTTAAGATCTACTCTCTTCTGGTTGTAAGCTATTACAAGCTCTTCCGCAGAATAGAAAGTAAGTCCTTCACCTACTACAGGCTCTTCATCAGTAGATTTCTTGTGCTTGGTCATATAGTAAAGACCAAGTACCATATCCTGAGAAGGTACTGTAATTGGAGAACCGTTGGCAGGGTTCAAAATGTTATGAGAAGCAAGCATTAATAGCTGAGCTTCCAAAATAGCTTCTGGCCCAAGTGGTAAGTGAACTGCCATCTGGTCACCATCGAAATCGGCGTTGAATGCAGTACATGCAAGTGGGTGAAGCTGAATTGCCTTACCTTCAATAAGTTTAGGCTGGAATGCCTGGATACCCAGACGGTGAAGCGTAGGAGCACGGTTCAATAATACCGGATGCCCTTTAAGAACGTTCTCCAATATATCCCAAACTACAGGTTCTTTTTTATCGATAATCTTCTTAGCAGACTTCACTGTTTTTACGATACCTCTTTCGATCAGTTTTCTGATGATAAAAGGCTTATAAAGTTCAGCTGCCATATTCTTTGGAAGACCACATTCGAACATTTTCAATTCTGGTCCTACAACGATTACCGAACGTGCTGAATAATCCACACGTTTACCAAGTAAGTTCTGACGGAAACGTCCCTGCTTACCTTTCAATGAATCTGAAAGTGATTTAAGCGGACGGTTAGAGTCAGTTTTTACTGCTGATGATTTTCTAGTATTATCGAATAATGAATCTACAGATTCCTGAAGCATACGTTTTTCATTACGTAGAGATTACTTCAGGAGCTTTGATCTCCATTAATCTTTTCAGACGGTTGTTACGAATAATTACACGACGGTAAAGATCGTTCAAATCTGAAGTCGCGAAACGACCACCATCTAGAGGCACAAGAGGTCTAAGTTCCGGTGGAATTACCGGTACAACCTTCATGATCATCCACTCAGGGTTGTTCTCACGATTTTTGTTTGCATCACGAAGTGCTTCCACAACCTGAAGTCTCTTAAGAGCCTCCGTTTTACGTTGCTTTGAAGTTTCGTTATTTGCTTTATGTCTTAATTCATAAGAAAGTTCATCAAGATCTATTCTCTTAAGAATTTCGATAAGACATTCAGCTCCCATTTTAGCGATAAACTTGTTTGGGTCGCTGTCGTCTAAATATTGATTTTCCTGAGGAAGTTCATCTAAAATATTAAGATACTCTTCTTCAGTTAAGAAATCCATTTTCTTTAGTGCTTTCCCTTCTTCATCCACTGCGTTACCTGGCTGGATCACTACATATCTTTCGTAGTAGATGATCATGTCAAGTTTCTTAGAAGGAAGACCTAGCAAATAACCAATTTTGTTAGGCAAAGAACGGAAATACCAGATATGAGCTACAGGTACTACAAGGTTGATGTGACCTACACGATCTCTACGAACCTTTTTCTCGGTAACTTCAACTCCACAACGGTCACAAACGATTCCTTTATAACGGATTCTTTTGTATTTTCCGCAGGCACATTCATAATCCTTTACAGGACCAAAAATACGCTCACAGAACAATCCGTCACGCTCTGGTTTGTGCGTACGGTAATTGATCGTTTCAGGCTTAAGAACTTCACCACGAGACTCCGCAAGGATGGACTCTGGAGAAGCTAAACCTATAGAGATCTGGTTGAACCTCTGTACTGTATTTTTATCATTATTTCTAGCCATAATACTTTTTCTATAGTAATCAGTAGTTAGTAATGAGTATTCAGAAAAGCTCAATACTCATTACCCTACTGGTGACTTTTTTATTCTTCTAATTTAATATCCAATCCAAGACCTTTCAGTTCGTGCATAAGTACGTTGAAAGATTCTGGCAATCCAGGTTCTGGCATTGGCTCACCTTTAACAATAGCCTCATAAGTTTTAGCTCTACCGATCACGTCATCAGACTTCACCGTTAGAATTTCTCTTAGAGTACTAGATGCTCCATAAGCTTCAAGAGCCCAAACCTCCATCTCTCCAAATCTCTGACCACCAAATTGTGCCTTACCACCAAGCGGTTGCTGAGTAATAAGTGAGTATGGTCCAATAGATCTGGCGTGCATCTTATCGTCAATCATGTGACCTAGCTTAAGCATATAAATCACACCAACAGTTGCACGTTGGTCAAATCTCATTCCTGTTCCACCATCATAAAGATAAGTATGACCGTATCTTGGAATACCTGCTTTATCTGTAAGATCATTGATCTCATCGATTGTTGCACCGTCGAAAATTGGAGTCGCATATTTGGTTCCATTCTTCTGTCCAGCCCAACCAAGCACGGTTTCATAGATCTGACCGATGTTCATACGTGATGGTACCCCAAGTGGGTTCAACACGATATCAACCGGAGTTCCGTCTTCAAGGAATGGCATATCTTCCTGACGAACGATTCTTGCAACAATACCTTTGTTACCGTGACGTCCTGCCATCTTATCCCCTACTTTTAGTTTACGTTTCTTAGCGATGTAAACTTTAGCCAGTTTAAGAATTCCTGATGGAAGTTCATCTCCAACAGAAATGGTGAATTTCTCTCTTCTTAGGTTACCCTGAAGATCGTTTTCCTTGATTTTATAATTATGTATAAGATCTGCAACAAGCTCGTTAAGGTGATCATCTGTAGTCCATGTACCACTAGTTAAGTGAGTATAATCGTCTACAGCGTTTAACATTTTAAGAGTGTACTTCTTACCTTTTGGCATTACTTCTTCACCAAGATCGTTCATCACTCCCTGAGCAGTCTTACCGCCTATGATAGCAAATAATTTCTCAACAAGTTCAGCCTTAAGATTGGCAAATTTAGCATCGTACTTTTTCTCTAATGCTGCAACATCTTCTTTATCCTGAGCTCTCTTACGCTTGTCTTTAATTGCTCTTGCGAACAACTTCTTGTTGATAACAACACCGCTTAATGATGGAGAAGCTTTTAGAGAAGCATCTTTTACATCACCAGCTTTGTCACCAAAGATCGCACGTAGAAGTTTTTCTTCCGGAGTTGGATCGCTTTCTCCCTTAGGAGTGATCTTACCGATAAGAATATCACCAGGCTTCACTTCAGCACCAACTCTAATCATTCCATGCTCATCAAGGTCTTTAGTAGCCTCTTCAGAAACGTTAGGAATATCATTCGTCAATTCTTCGTTACCTAGTTTTGTATCTCTAACTTCAAGAGAGTATTCATCTATATGGATAGAGGTGAAAATATCATCTCTAACCACTTTTTCTGAAATTACAATCGCATCCTCAAAGTTGTAACCTTTCCAGGGCATGAAGGCAACCTTCATGTTTCTACCTAATGCAAGTTCACCTGCTTCGGTAGCATAACCCTGACAAAGTACCTGTCCTTTTGTAACTCTGTCACCAACACTTACGATCGGCTTCAGGTTGATACAGGTTCCCTGGTTAGTTTTACGGAATTTGATAAGGTTGTAAGATTTTGAATCGTCATCAAAACTTACCATTCTCTCCTCATCTGTACGATCGTACTTAATTACAATCTTATTAGCGTCTACATATTCTACTTCTCCCTCTCCTTCAGCATTGATCAATACTCGGGAATCTGTAGCTACCTGTCTTTCAAGACCAGTTCCAACGATAGGAGAATCTGTTCTTAAAAGTGGTACTGCCTGACGCATCATGTTTGACCCCATCAGTGCACGGTTGGCATCATCATGTTCCAGGAATGGAATTAATGAAGCCGAAATAGATGAGATCTGGTTTGGTGCAACATCGGTATAATGAACCTCCTTAGGGTCAACAACCGGGAAGTCACCTTCCATACGTGCAATTACACGATCTGTATCTATAGTACCATCATCTTTTAATGGAATGTTAGCCTGAGCTATCTTCTTACCTTCTTCCTCTTCAGCACTTAAGTAAATAGGCTCTTCAGAAGTGTTGATCTTACCATCGGTTACACTTCTATAAGGAGTCTCGATGAATCCCATTCCGTTTACTTTAGCGTAAACAGAAAGTGAAGAAATAAGACCAATGTTTGGACCTTCAGGAGTTTCAATAGGACAAAGTCTTCCGTAGTGAGTATAGTGAACATCACGTACCTCGAACCCTGCTCTTTCTCTTGATAAACCACCTGGTCCTAATGCTGAAAGCCTACGCTTGTGCGTGATCTCTGCAAGAGGGTTGGTCTGGTCCATGAACTGAGATAACTGGTTTGTTCCAAAGAACGAGTTGATCACAGAAGAAAGCGTCTTCGCGTTGATCAAATCGATTGGAGTAAACACCTCGTTATCACGAACGTTCATTCTCTCACGGATCGTTCTCGCCATACGGGCAAGACCAACACCGAATTGCTGAGACAACTGCTCACCTACAGTTCTAACACGACGGTTAGATAAGTGATCAATATCATCAATCTCAGCTTTAGAGTTGATAAGTTCAATTAAATATTTAACAATGGTAATAATGTCTAATTTGGTAAGCACTTGCTTATCCATCTCAACATCAAGACCAAGTTTTTTGTTCATTCTATATCTACCAACTTCTCCAAGGCTGTAACGCTGATCTGAGAAGAAAAGCTTGTCAATAATTCCACGAGCAGTTTCCTCATCTGGCGGTTCAGCATTACGAAGCTGACGATAGATATGTTCTACCGCTTCTTTTTCAGAGTTGGTAGGATCTTTTTGTAGTGTATTATGAATGATCGCATAGTCACCGGTTTGGTTATCCTCTTTATGAAGTAGGATGGTTTTACTTCCGGTTTCAAGAATTTCTTCTATGTGATCTTTTTCTAATTCTGTATCACGGTCTAAGACGATCTCGTTACGCTCAATAGAAACAACTTCACCAGTATCTTCATCTACGAAATCCTCATACCATGTATTAAGTACTCTTGCCGCAAGTTTACGACCAAGGTACTTTTTTAGTCCTGTCTTAGAAACTTTAACCTCTTCAGCAAGGTCAAAGATCTCCAGGATATCCTTATCACGCTCAAACCCGATAGCACGGAAAAGAGTAGTAACAGGTAATTTTTTCTTACGATCGATATAGGCGTACATAACGCTGTTAATATCGGTAGCAAATTCAATCCATGATCCTTTAAAAGGAATTACACGAGCGGAATATAATTTAGTTCCATTAGCATGGAAAGACTGTCCAAAGAAAACCCCAGGTGAACGGTGTAGCTGAGAAACTACTACTCGCTCGGCACCGTTGATGCAGAAAGTTCCGCTAGGTGTCATATATGGGATAGTTCCCAAGTATACGTCCTGTACGATGGTTTCAAAATCTTCGTGTTCAGGGTCGGTACAGTATAACTTAAGTCTAGCCTTAAGCGGTACACTGTAGGTCAAACCACGTTCGATACATTCCTGGATGGAGTATCTTGGTGGGTCCACAAAATAATCTAAGAATTCTAGTACAAATTGATTACGGGTGTCCGTAATGGGGAAGTTTTCTAGGAAGGTGTTGTAAAGACCTTCATTTCCCCGTTCTTCTGATTTTGTCTCTAATTGAAAGAAGTCCTGAAAAGACTTAATCTGCAGATCCAGAAAGTCCGGATAAGCAGGCTTGTTCTTAACAGAAGAGAAACTCAATCTTTCAGTTTGCTTTGCTAACATCAATGGACGGGATTATAATTTATATAAAAAAACTGCGTTTTTTAAACTTAATGTTTATATACGCAAAATGGTTTAGACCTCCAGGAGTTATCCTGAGGTCTAAACCTAAATAATATTGCTTGTGTTAAGCTTATTTAAGCTCAACCTCAGCTCCTGCTTCTTCTAATTGTGCTTTAAGAGCTTCTGCTTCGTCTTTAGCTACTCCTTCTTTTACTGGTTTTGGAGCATTGTCTACTAATTCTTTAGCATCCTTAAGACCTAGTCCTGTAAGTTCTTTTACAAGTTTAACTACAGCTAATTTAGATCCACCTGGAGCAGTAAGAATTACGTCGAATTCAGTTTGCTCTTCAGCTTCTTCACCACCAGCAGCAGCGCCACCAGCAACAGCTACTGCAGCAGCAGCAGGCTCGATACCGTATTCTTCTTTTAAAATATCTGCTAACTCATTTACTTCTTTTACAGTAAGGTTAACTAGTTGTTCTGCGAAATCTTTTAAATCTGCCATTTTCTATCGTTTTTAAAAAGTTCTTTAATTTATAATTGTTAAAAAGTGCGTACTATATTATCCCTCTTTTTCTGAAAGAGTTTTAAGGATTCCTGCAAGTTTTCCACCACCTGATTTAAGTGCTGAAACAACATTTTTAGCAGGAGATTGAAGTAATCCAACGATATCCCCGATAACTTCTTCTTTAGACTTGATATTTACAAGTGTATCAAGATAGTCATCACCCACATAAATAGCTTCTTCTACAAAAGCTCCTTTAAGTAAAGGTTTCTCAGATTTCTTTCTAAATTCCTTAATAACTTTCGCCGGAGCATTTCCGGTTTCAGAAAGCATTATTGAGGTATTGCCTTTCAAAACTGCAGGAAGATCACCGAAATCTTTTTCAGCTGCCTCCATAGCTTTTGCTAGCAATGTGTTCTTAACTACCGATAACTTTACGTCTGCTTTAAAACAAGCTCTACGTAAGTTAGAAGTGCTTCCAGCATCTAGGCCAGAAATATCAGCCAAATAGATAGTTGGAAATCCGGCTAACTGGGCAGTTAAATCTTCTATAACTTGTGATTTTTCTTCTCTTGTCATAATCTTAAATTATTGCTCAGTAAACCTTTTAGTATCTATTGCTACACTCGGGCTCATAGTAGTGGTCATATAAATACTCTTAATATAAACACCTTTAGCTGCCTGAGGCTTCAATTTTACCAGCGTAGTTAATAATTCTTTCGCGTTACCTGCAATTTTCTCAGCATCAAAAGATGCTTTTCCAACTGCTGCATGCACGATACCAGTTTTGTCAACCTTAAAGTCGATCTTACCAGCTTTAACATCAGAAACCGCTTTAGCGATATCCATAGTTACTGTACCGGTCTTTGGGTTAGGCATTAAACCTCTTGGTCCCAGGACACGTCCTAATGGTCCAAGTTTACCCATAACGCTTGGCATAGTAATGATTACATCAACATCTGTCCAACCGCCTTTGATCTTGTCAAGGTATTCATCTAATCCAACGTAGTCGGCACCAGCTTCTTTAGCTTCTTCTTCCTTATCTGGAGTCACAAGAGCCAAAACTTTAACGTCTTTACCAGTACCATGAGGAAGTGTTACAACACCTCTCACCATTTGGTTAGCTTTACGTGGATCTACGTTCAAACGAACTGCAAGATCTACAGAAGCGTCAAAGTTCTCGTTGGAAACTTCTTTTATCAAAGCAGAAGCTTCGGCCACTGTATAAGTCTTGCCGTTCTCAATCTTAGACTGAGCTTCTTTTTGCTTTTTAGTTAATTTTGCCATTTTCTAATTTCTTTTTGGATTAAAACGGTGCATCACCTTTTACAGTTATTCCCATCGAACGAGCTGTTCCGGCAACCATTTTCATTGCAGACTCTACAGTAAATGCATTAAGATCCTGCATCTTGTCTTCTGCAATCGCTTTAACCTGATCCCAAGAAACACTAGCTACTTTTTTTCTGTTCGGTTCACCAGAACCTTTTTTAGTCTTAGCCGCTTCCATCAATTGTACTGCTGCAGGTGGAGTTTTGATCACAAAATCAAAAGACTTATCCTTATAAACAGTAATTGCAACTGGAAGTACCTTTCCTTGCTTATCCTGAGTTCTACCATTGAATTGCTTACAGAATTCCATGATGTTAACTCCGGCAGCACCTAAAGCAGGTCCAACTGGTGGTGATGGGTTAGCAGCACCTCCGCGAACTTGTAGTTTTACAACTTTACTTACTTCTTTTGCCATTTTTCAAATTTTTAAATGATCGTTTATTGAGTGGAAGCTTAAAAAACAATCAAAAAATATGTAACAGTTATTATTATACTTTTTCTACTTGCATATAGCTTAGCTCTAATGGTGTTTTTCTTCCGAAAATCTTAACCATTACTTCCAGCTTACGCTTTTCTTCATTAATCTTCTCCACTGTACCATTAAACCCATTGAACGGTCCGTCAATAACTTTAATAGTTTCTCCAATAGTAAACGGAATTGCAACATTATCAGCTTTCACAGAAAGCTCATCAACTTTTCCTAACATTCTATTCACTTCAGATTTTCTAAGTGGCACAGGATCTCCTCCTTTTGTTTCACCTAAAAACCCGATAACTCCGTTTATTCCTTTAATAATATGAGGAATTTCTCCTCCAATATTTGCCTGAATCATTACATAACCAGGAAAGTAAACACGTTCTTTATTTACCTTCTTTCCGTTACGGATTTGAATCACCTTTTCAGTAGGAACAAGAACCTGATCTATTGCATCCTGAAGACCCAGGTATTCGATCTCTTTCTCAATATAATCCTTTACCTTATTCTCCTGTCCGCTAACGGCACGAACCACATACCACTTTTTCTCTTTTGCTTCTGCCATAGCTATCTTAATTATGATTTAACCCATTCGAAGTATTGCTCAATCGCTCCACTAAAAAGCGTATCGACACCCCAAATAGCTAATGAAAAAATAATCGAGAATGCTGCAACAATAACTGTCAGCCTTTGAGCTTCAGACCAGCTTGTCCAGGTAACGTGGTTTCTTAACTCGTTATATGATTCTGATATGTAATTAACAATTCCTGCCATTTTATAAAAAGATATTTGCACGGGTTGAGAGGCTCGAACTCCCGACACCTGGTTTTGGAGACCAGTGCTCTACCAACTGAGCTAAACCCGTAAATATAAGTGAAGGTATCCCGCTCTTCACGGGACACCTTTTTATATTAAGATAATTCTTAGTCTAGAATTTCAGTTACCTGACCAGCACCTACAGTTCTACCACCTTCACGTATAGCGAAACGTAGTCCTGTATTCATTGCGATTGGCTGGATAAGCTCTACTGTAATAGTAAGGTTATCACCAGGCATTACCATTTCTACTCCATCAGGAAGGTTAATTGTTCCTGTTACATCAGTTGTACGTACGTAGAACTGAGGACGGTAGTTGTTATGGAATGGAGTGTGACGTCCACCTTCTTCTTTCTTAAGGATATAAACCTCAGCTTTAAATTTAGCATGAGGAGTTACAGATCCTGGTTTAGTGATTACCATACCTCTAGAGATCTGAGTCTTTTCAATACCTCTTAAAAGGATACCAACGTTATCTCCAGCTTCACCTCTATCAAGGATCTTACGGAACATCTCAACCCCTGTAATAGTAGAAGTAAGTTTTCCAGCTCCCATACCAATAATCTCTACAGGATCTCCAGTGTTAGCAACACCAGTCTCAATACGACCAGTTGCAACAGTACCACGACCTGTAATAGAGAATACATCTTCGATAGGCATCAAGAAAGGCTTATCAACATCACGTTGAGGAAGTTCAATCCAGCTATCAACAGCTTCCATAAGATCAAGAACAGTCTTAGACCATTTTTCATCACCTTCTAAAGCTCCAAGTGCAGAACCTGAAATTACAGGACCATTATCACCATCATACTCGTAGAAAGAAAGAAGATCTCTAACTTCCATCTCAACTAGCTCTAAAAGCTCCTCATCATCAACAAGGTCGACTTTATTCAAGAAAACAACAATTCTTGGAATACCAACCTGACGTCCAAGAAGGATGTGCTCACGAGTTTGAGGCATAGGACCATCAGTCGCAGCCACAACAAGAATAGCACCGTCCATCTGAGCAGCACCAGTTACCATGTTCTTCACATAATCGGCGTGACCAGGACAGTCAACGTGTGCATAGTGACGCTTCTCTGTTGAATACTCAACGTGTGAAGAGTTAATAGTAATACCTCTTTCTTTTTCTTCTGGAGCGTTGTCAATTTGATCAAACGCACTAGCTTCTGAATATCCAGCATCAGCCATTACTTTAGTAATAGCAGCTGTTAATGTAGTTTTTCCGTGATCTACGTGTCCAATTGTACCAATATTTAGGTGCGGTTTGGAACGATCGTAAGTTTCCTTTGCCATAATTAATACTTATTTAATCTTAGTTATATATTAGTGTTCAATTTTATACAAAACTAGAGCCAACGATGGGAATTGAACCCATGACCTCTTCCTTACCAAGGAAACGCTCTACCCCTGAGCTACGTCGGCCAGACAATTGACTGTTTTAAACAGCGATAACCATAAACCAACAAGGGGTTTATGGATAAGATCAGGATTGAGGTAAAATTTCCGACATAACCTATTTAGGATAATTTAAAGAATAAAACATGAAATATAAAGTCATGAAAACCTTCAATTTCTGCCCTATTCTAATAATCGGGGGACATCCTGATTCAATTTAATTTAGAGCGGGAAATCACGCCTTTCGGCGTGACGACATTCCGCTTTGAGCGGGAGACCGGGTTCGAACCGGCGACATTCAGCTTGGAAGGCTGACGCTCTACCAACTGAGCTACTCCCGCGTTACATTTATTTAAATGGATTATCAAATAAATTTGATGATCCTGTAAGGGTGACCCCTTACAAACATTTTTATTTCGCCCGCTTAAGAAAATGAATTTTCTACGCGGTCTCTATAAAAATCTTAGTGGGGAGAGCAGGATTCGAACCTGCGAAGACGTAGTCAGCAGATTTACAGTCTGCCCTCGTTGGCCGCTTGAGTATCTCCCCAATTTACCACTATTTCATAGAACCGTAGCTGAAACAGCTAAGCTTCCGATGGTTTTTTAAACGGCTGCAAATTAAAGCAAATTTGAAGCACCATCCAAAGCATTTTTTAAAATTTCTGAAGAAAATTTTTCAACTTTTTAAATCTTAAGACTTTAAGTATTCAAACTTCTTCGAAACTTTGGTAATTCCAGTATTTCAAGAGCCGATGGAGGGACTCGAACCCACGACCTGCTGATTACAAATCAGCTGCTCTAGCCAGCTGAGCTACATCGGCCTTTTACGCTGCTTTTCAGCATAAAAAAGTCCGCTATTTCTAACGGACTGCAAATGTATATAAATTATTCCTTTATCAAAAAATAATTTTAAAAAAATTTACTTAAACATGGGCGCTCATTTTTTCCTTTCGTTTTATTAATTGTCTTTGAAGAGAACTAACACATTCATCTACACAAGCTTCAAACTTATTACAGGTTTTTTTTACCATGATATCTCCTCCTGGAACACTCAAAAGAATTTCGGTTATTTTATTTTCTTTACCACTTGTGTTTTGAACTTTAAAAAACACATCCGCATGAATAATCTTGTCAAAATAGGTGTCGAGTTTATCAAGTTTTCTTTGAGTGAAGTCAATTAGTTTTTGATCGGCATTGAAGTTCACGGACTGCAGATTCATTTTCATATCCAGTAGAATTTAATTAAACAAAAAGGTTATGTTAATTCTTATTGTTCCGGGGATGAGCGTTTTGGTGAATTTTACTTAATTCTGCAATGCTGTTGTGAGTGTAGACTTGAGTCGCTGCTAAGCTTGAGTGACCCAACAATTCCTTTACCGCATTTAGATTCGCGCCCTGGTTCAATAAATGAGTGGCAAACGAATGTCGCAAAATATGCGGACTCTTTTTTAGTTTGCCAGACACCTCACTAAAATAATTATTTATAACTCTATAAACAAAACTTTCATAGATTTTATCTCCTTTGGAGGTTAAAAAAAGATATTCTGAATCCGGCAAATCTTCGTCAACACTTCTAAATTCAAGGTATTTAGCTGCCGTTTCTTTAACTGAAGAAATTAAAGGAATATATCTTTCTTTATTTCTTTTCCCCAGAACCTTTAATACTCCCCTATCCAGATCGATATCTGAAAGTTTAATATTTATCAACTCAATTCTTCTAATCCCAGTAGAATAAAAAAGCTCCACGATCAATCGATCCCTGATGCCTTCGTAATTCGAGTCATCTATATTTGCAAGGACCTGCACGATCTCATTTTCAGAAAAAGGAATCTGAATCTTTTTAGGTGTCTTAAGTGCTTTGTGCTTTGTGAGGGGAGAATATTCTATCTGTTCCGTTTTCAGAAGAAAACGATAATAGGCTTTTAAAGAGGATATTTTCCTGTTGATGGTTCGGTTAGCTATTCCCGATTCCGAAAGCTCCACGATCCAGCTTCTGATTTGAGGATAATTTATAGCCTCAATACTTTTTTGTCCAAAAGTATTATTTATAAAAATTTGAAATTCACGAAGATCGGCTTCGTACGCTGTAATGGTATGTACAGAGTATTTTTTCTCAAGCTCAAGATAATCAAGAAACGCAGAAAAGGGCATAAAAAAACTGTTGATAAGCAAAGTTACTAAACTTTAACCTATCAACAGTTTTAAATTTATTGTAGACTGATCTTACAATCTTCTAGCAAAATACTAGATATCTTCTGCGTCTCTCAGATGCTGGATGTATTCAGCTTTCTGAACCTGAGCTCTACGCTCTACAGAAGGTTTTGTAAAATGCTGACGATCTCTTAGCTGACGCATAGTTCCGGTTTTGTCGAACTTACGCTTAAAACGCTTAAGAGCTCTATCTATATTTTCTCCGTCTTTAACTGGTATAATTAACATAGTGTCATCACCTCCCTTCTTTTGGAATCGGCTGCAAAGATAGTGCATTTATATAAAACCCCAATACTTTTATTATTTATTTCATACTGAAAGTGTTTTTGAAAAAAATCTTTTAATTTTCTGTACATTGAAATTAAAAATTGAAAAAATTATGAGAAACCACTTCGCTACCATCGCTTTAGGAGTTTTTATTAGTTCTCCTCTATTTGCTTTCCAGGATATGAAAGAAGTACAAATCGAGATCGTTCCCGTAAACGAAAATGTGTATATGCTTCAAGGTGCTGGTGGTAACATTGGCGTGCTAACCGGTGAAGATGGCATTTTCATGATAGACGATAAGTTTGCGGAGTTAAGCGATATAATTTTAACCAAATTAAAGACACTTAGTGATCAACCGGTAAAGTATCTGGTAAATTCTCATCACCATGGAGATCACACCGGCGGAAATTTGAATTTTCAGGAAGATGGTGCTTTGATCTTCGCCCATGAAAATGTTAGAAAAAGACTCAAAGCAGATACCACTAAAACCAACGGGTTGCCAATTGTAACTTTCAACGAACGAATTAATCTTCACATTAATGGGAATGATATCATGGTAGCGCATGTTCATCATGCACATACTGATGGTGATGCCCTGATCTATTTCCCGCAAAGCAATGTTCTGCATACTGGTGACACTTTCTTTAATGGCATGTTCCCATATATAGATCTGCAAAGCGGAGGAAGTATTGATGGTGACATTAAAGCAGCTGAAACCGGAATCTCTCTAATAAATGAGAATACGAAGATCATTCCCGGTCACGGTGCGATTGCAAATTTAGCCGATTATAAAGCCTATCTAAAAATGCTAAAAACAATTCGCGAAAATGTTCAAAATGCAATTAATAATGGCAGAACCGAGGAAGAGGTGGTTAAAGATGAAACTCTAACCGGTGAATTCTATTCAGATAAAGAAGCAAAAGAATTTTTTATTAATGGTGAAAAGATCAGAACAACTATTTTTAAAAGTCTTAGCGAAAAATTTGAGTGAGCTATATATTTAACAAATTCTTCAAATTAAGCTTATATATCATAACTAACTTTAATCATTCATAGATTTTCATTGTATGGCCAAAAAATTAAATCAGCTTGAAGCTACCGCAATTTGCGGTAACGATATAAGTTCTTCCTGTCTTTATGTATCTGCTTTAGCCATTGTATATGCCGGCCAGTATGCATGGATCTCATTATTAATGGTTGCTGGAGTTCTATTCTTATTTCGTAAAATTTACGGTGAAGTGGTTGGCGCTCTGCCTTTAAATGGAGGCGCATACAATGCTTTGCTGAACACGACCAAGAAATCTACCGCTGCCTTTGCCGCAGCACTTACAGTCCTGTCTTATATGGCTACCGCAGTAATATCTGCTACCGAAGCGGTACATTATGCCCATAGCGTGTGGCATGTAATCCCTATAATACCTGTTACCATAGGAGTACTGGCTATTTTTATGGGTTTGGTTATTTTAGGAATAGGAGAATCTTCAAAAGTTGCAATCACGATCTTTTTGTTCCACCTGCTTTCCCTGACTCTTCTCTCAGGATTCTGTATTTATTTCTTCTTTACTCAGGGCTTTGATGTTCTTATTGAGAATTTCAAATTACCCTTGGAAGGTAGCATAGGCATGGCTTTATTCTTCGGATTCTCAGCAGCAATGTTAGGAATAAGTGGTTTTGAAAGTTCAGCGAATTACGTTGAAGAACAAAAGAAAGGAGTATTTCCAAAAACCCTGAGAAATATGTGGATCGTGGTTAGTGTTTTCAACCCACTTCTTGCTTTCCTTGCTCTGTCTATTGTGCCTGTTAGCACCATTGGAGAAAACCAGGAAGCTCTACTCGCTTTCTTAGGAGGCATTTCCGGGGGAAACTGGCTTTCTATCTTAATAAGTATCGATGCAGCTTTAGTTTTAAGTGGAGCAGTTCTTACTTCATATGTTGGAGTTGGTGGACTTATGGAACGAATGGCACTAGACAGAATACTTCCAAAGCTTTTGCTGAAAAAAAACAGCAGGAACAGTTCCTATATCATTTATATTTTATTTTTTATTCTTACCGTTTCCATACTTCTGGTCACAACAGGCGATTTAGCTGAACTGGCAGGTATCTATACGATCGCATTTTTAATCGTTATGGCTCTTTTCGGTATTGGAAATATCTTATTAAAAATTAATAGAAAAAAATTACCAAGACCTGAAAGAGCAAGCTGGATAGCGTTATTAATAGCAATTGGAGCTGTTGTTTCTGCGGTGATAGGTAATGCGATCCTAAATCCACCCTACCTGGTCATATTCATAGAGTATCTTATTCCTACCTTAATCGTTGTTTATTTTATGCTGTTCAGGCATTACGTCATACAGGGATTCCTGGTAGCATTGAAAAAAACGCTCCCAGAGAATAGCCGGCTCTCCAAATCTTTAAGTCGGAAAGCTATTAAAAAACTAGCCAGAATTAGTGGTAAAGAATTCGTGTTCTTTACTGCCGGAGATAATGTAGACACCCTTAACAAGGTTATGCAATACATAAAAAATAATGAGCCTACCCGAAAATTAAAAATTGTAATGGTTTTAGATAAAGGGGAAAAACTTCCTGAAAGGCTGGAAAGCGACCTTGAGGTTTTGGATAGAATTTATCCAGAAATAGCCATTGAATTCATTAAAGAAACCGGAGAATTCACCCCTGAAAAAGTAGAAGAACTTTCTAAGCGCTGGAATATTCCAACAAATTATATGTTTATTGGAGCACCGGGTGAAAAGTTTCCTTACAGAGTACAGGAACTCGGAGAAGTACGATTAATTATCTAATGTCTGGTTTGCCGCCAGCTAAGCTATTTAATAGCCTTGAATAATAAACCCCGGGTAATTAACCCAGGGTTATTATAATTAGAATTCAGCTTCTTACTTAGCCGCTGGCTTATATTCCTTCTTATCGATCACCATTTTGGCGATAATAGAAATGAATTTTCGCCAAAACTCTTACTTAGCAGCTGGCTTATATTCTTTCTTATCGATCACCATTTTGGCGATAATTTCCTTTAAAATTTCAGAAGTTCCACCACCAATAGGTCCCAGCCTGCTATCCCTAAACATTCTGGCCATAGGATAATCTTCCATATAACCATAGCCACCTAGCATCTGCAGACATTTATACATAACATCATCTGCGATTTTAGTTGCTAATAATTTAGACATACTGGCCTCTTTCACAACATACTCACCGTCATTTAGTCTTTGCGCTATAGAATAATTAAATTCTTTAATTACTTCAACTTCACTCACCATTTCAGCAAGAGAGTGTCTCAAAGCCTGAAATTTATCTAAAGTTTTTCCGAAAGCTTCACGCTCTTTCATATACCCCATAGCATAATCTAAAGCGAACTCAGATCTAGCATGGGCATTGATACCCATGATCAAACGCTCCATAGCAAAATGCTGCATGATATAATTGAATCCTTTCCCTTCTTCCCCCAAAAGGTATTCAACAGGAACTTCAACATTATCGAAAGCGAGTTCCGCCGTATCTGAGGCTCTCCAACCTAACTTATTTAATTTGGTAGCCGAGATCCCCTTAAATTCTTTATCTACAAGGAAAATACTCATCCCTTTATTACCTTTCTCCGGAGCGGTTTTAGCGGCAACCACATAAAAATCGGCATAAACACCATTTGTAATAAAGGTCTTAGAACCGTTGATCACATACTTATCTCCTTTTTTCACAGCAGTTGTTTTCATTCCTGCCACATCTGAACCGCCAAAAGGTTCAGAAATACAAAGACAACCAATCTTCTCTCCTTCGATTGCGGGAGTAAGATACTTTTCTTTTAAATCGTGATCTGCTTCCACTTTTAAATGCGTCATGGCTAAATAAGCATGAGCCCACATTGCAGCCGCAAATCCTCCGGAGTTAATCTTTTGAAGTTCTTCAAGAAAAATTACTGTGTAGAAGAGATCTAATCCCATTCCTCCATATTCTTCAGGCTGATTAAGTCCGAAATACCCCATTTCACCGAATTTCTTCCAAATAAAACGTTCTATGGTTCCGGTTTCCTCCCACTTTTCTATATGAGGCACGACTTCCTTCTGCAAAAATTCCTGAAAACTTTTCCTGAATAATTCATGTTCTTCTGTAAAATATCTACTCATTGGTCTTTTATATTTTTTTCGACTAGCAATATGTCGATTTCTATAATTACGTAATTATTATTTTAAAGTCGATTTTTTAGTAAAATTTACTCTACGGCCAAATATAATTCAATTCTATCGATTTTATCGGAAGGAAATCCGTTGATTTTTGCTAATTCTTCAAAAGAAGAAATGCGCTCGTTTAGATTTCTATACCCGATGATCTTTCTGGCAAGATCAGCCTTAAAATAAGGTATTTCTGCCAATTCAGATTCATTAATTGAATTGATATTTCTGATCTGTATATCCGGTTTTGTTATGATCTGAAACCTGGCATTTATCCTTTCAATCACTTCTGGTGAAAGACCATAAACATCTTTTAATTGAATCGGACTTAAAAATCCACCAATACTAAGCCGGTATTTCACGATCCGGTTAGAGAGAACCTCCCCGACTCCGTTTACAGATCTAAGATCTTCTGCGGTAGCTGCATTCAGGTCAATTATCCCTGATGTATTCCTTAATTTCTTTTCACTATGAACTAATTCAGTATTTAGCTTTTGAGTCCATTCAGGAAATCTAAAGAAAGGTGCTATCTTTTTAAGTAGACTATCAGAGACTCCCGATACCTTTTGAAAGTCTGAAGCAGAATTCACCCATTTTCCAGTCTTCCTATACTCAAGTAAACGATCTATCTCTTCCACACTCATCCCTATCTGATAACCTTTAAAATCGGTTAGATAATTTGGATTAAACGGATAAATAGTATCCTTCTTAGTCGGGTTCTTTACTTCTGTCTTTCTTAGAGAGTCTAACTGTTGCTGGTAAGCCTGAATTTCGGTTTCCGGGATCTCTTCTTTAGAATCTACATTGAAGTTATCATAAGTATAAATGAGAATCTGAACAAGGATAATCAATATCACTAAAACAAAAATCCCATTTTGCTGACTTCGGGAAAGAGCAAAATGGGATTTTAAAAATTTCATTTTTTATACCTATGAGGCCTTTTTAGCCTTTTCAGGTTTATGGAATAATTCTCCATTTTTCAACCTGTGAGAATATTCCTTAAGATCTTCGCTTACTTCTCCAATCATAATATACAATCCAATGATATTAGGGAAAGACATCGCAAGGATCATCATATCTGAAAAGTCCAGAACCGCACCTAAACTAACAGATGCTCCAATGACAACAAATACTAGGAATAAAGCTTTATAAGCGATCTCATTCTTTTTACTTTTTCCGAAAAGATACGTCCATGCTCTCATTCCGTAATAAGACCATGAGATCATTGTAGAAAATGCAAATAAGAATACTGCAGTTGCCAATACATAAGGGAACCATGAGATCACGCTACCAAATGCAGTTGACGTAAGTTCAACACCTCCAACACCTTCAACTTCGTGCATTCCTGTAAAGATTAATACCAGGGCGGTAAGCGTACAAACCACAACGGTATCAATAAAAGGCTCTAACAAAGCAACAAATCCTTCAGATGGTGGATTATTAGTTTTCGCAGCACTATGCGCAATTGCGGCAGATCCAACCCCGGCCTCATTCGAGAAAGCGGCACGCTGGAAACCAACAATAAGCACTCCTATCACTCCACCTTTTAAAGCACTAGGACTAAATGCTCCGTCCCAGATTGCAGCAAAAGCAGGTCCGATATTTTCAATATTAACACCAATAACCACAAATGCTCCAAGCACATAAACCGCTGCCATAATTGGAACAATCTTCCCGGTAACCTTCGCAATACTGCTAATACCTCCTATAATTACAATACCAACAAGTATAGCTACAACGATACCAAACCAGAATCCATTACCTACAAGCATAGGAAACTCTCCTGCAAGAATTGAGAATGATTGATTTGCCTGGAACATGTTACCCCCACCAAAGGATGCTCCAATTGCAAGAATCGCAAAGAAAGCAGCAAGGAATTTACCTAAACCTCTTTTATTTCTTTTCTCAAGACCATATCTCAGGTAATTCATTGGCCCACCAAATACACGCCCTTCCGAGTTAATAAACCTATATTTTACACCCAGTGTACATTCCACGAATTTAGAAGACATTCCCAGTAAACCGGCAAGTATCATCCAAAGAGTTGCCCCTGCACCACCTAATGAAATTGCCACGGCAACTCCGGCAATATTACCAAGACCTACAGTTCCTGATACTGCAGTGGACAAGGCCTGAAAGTGTGTTACCTGTCCAGGTGCGTTAGGATCATCAAACTTACCTCGGGCAAGTTCCAGTGAGTGTTTAAAACCTCTGATATTTATAAATCCTAAACGGATAGTAAAGAATAGTGCTCCTAGCACTAACCATACAACTATAAAAGGAATATTTTTCGTTTGAGGATCTCCATTCGGGTGCAACAAAGCAACCGGCTCATCATATTCGATACTCGCAAAATATTGTGCGCCCTGTTCTATAACATGTTTCTTATTCTCAGAGTTGTAAATTACTTCTCCTTCCTCAAGAAAATGCTTCAGTGAACCATCAGCGTTGGCATAAGCCGTAATATCCTGACCATTTTTAGAAACAATAGCAATAGCATCACCTTCATTTACATGTTCACCTTCTGCTATTATCCATTCCTTAAGGATGAATTTTGAAGTTTCTGCTGCATCCCATTCAGGTGCCTCAACCCTTTTTACATCTGCGTAAACTACGGGATCGTAGATCCCTATTGCAGAAAATGGATCCCAGAAAAGTATGCTTCCCATACTAGACACGATAGGCGCAAATGTTCCATTAAAATGCTCGGTAATTGCTTCAGCATCTACCTGATAATTTTTCTCTACTGAATTACCTTCAGTATCACTTACTACAACACTATAAGGAATACCTTCTGTAAGTCCCTCTGCTCTGTTGGATTCCAGGCTCGTTGCCTGATTTGACCATTTGTATTGATATGGAGGAGTTCCTCCCTTTACATCAAGCTCGATGAACCCATTATTAATCACATTTGAAGGATTACCAACTTTAGCTTTTACGTCTAGTTCTTGTGCAGACAATCCAAAAATTGAAAATAAAAAGAACATTGAAAGTAGATACTTTCTCATATAGAATTTAAGTTATTAATTTGAAGTTAAATTTTCAGCGGGTGAATATGCTAAAAAATTAGCCTATTTCAAACTTTTACCCGTTAAATTGCACTCCTATTGTTAAAATAAATATAATATTTCAGCCCCGGGCTGACTCAATTTTTTCTTATACTGAATAGTATTTTTTTAAACTTTCTATTTGTTCTGGTCTTCCTATCATAATAAGTTTTGATTTTTTCTCCAGCTTCAAAGAAGGTTCTGGATTTACCACGTAGGTTCCGGCAGGAGATTTATAACCAATAATAGAGCAACCGGTTTTTTTCCTAATATCAGTCTCTGCAATGGTTTTCTCTATCCCATCTGAGCATACCTTAGAAAAAGGAATTTGCTCAACATTAATACTATCATGTTTTCCGGAAACCGAGAGATTATCAAGAAATTCTACGAGATCGGGAACCACTACCAGTGAAGCCATATGACTTCCTCCAATCCTGTCTGGCATTATTACATTATCGGCTCCCGCAAGTTTTAATTTTTTGTAGCTGTTTTCTTCCGTAGCACGACTAATGATCTTCAAATCTTTTTTAAGCTGACGGGCAGATAACACGATGAATAAATTATCGGCATCTCTGGGAAGAGCACAAATCAAGGTAGAAGCTCTTTCTACACCAGCATTAAGAAGCACCTCATCTTCCGTAGCATTCCCTACAATATAATTTAGATTGTCATTTTCAATACTCTGAAAAACTTCTTCATTTTCATCTATAATCACAAATTCTTTACGATAATCCACCAGTTTTTGAACTGCCTGCTTTCCATTTTGTCCATATCCGCAGACAATAATATGATCCTTAAATGAATCTATTTTCTTTTTCATTTTATTGCGCTTTAGATTACCGATATTGTTTTTGTTTAAAATATGCTCCGTAATGGTTGATAAACCAAAACCAAAAATAAAGAGTCCCGAGATGATAAATACCGAAGTAAATAATTTGCCATAGGTATCCATAGGCTGAACCTCTCCATATCCTACCGTACTAATGGTAATAATGGTCATATACAGCGCATCTATCCACGAATGATTATATAGAAAGCGAAAACCTATTACTCCGGTAATGAACACCAGAATAATTAAGACTATAGCTAATTTTACTTTTGAATCTACCAGTCTTGTCATAAGTCGAATACCGAAGTTCTCTTTGTGTAAATAAGATCTTTTAATTTAAGCCAGAATGCAAGGGTAAGATACACTATAAACCCAATTCCCATGGTAAAAAAGGACGCATAAATAAAGAATAATCTTACATTTTTGGCCCGCATCCCCAGCTTATCGGCAAGACGGGTGGAAACATAGAATCCATGTTTTTCCAGATAATATCGAATGTTCGAAACCAGCGTTGTCATGTCACAAATTTAAATGTATTTGGGAGACTTCCTCAATAAAGAGGTACCCAATTCACATTGCAGGCATTTATTTAAATTACAATATTCACTTTTTAATTGCAACAAAGCTTGTGAATGCATCGCTGTAGTAGCTGTATTTGGCCTAAGATTATTAAAGAGGTCGATGACTGAATTTTTCTCAAGCTTTATTGCGCTGATAAGATCCTGTAAGGCCTGTTCATTCTCCTCCCCCACAAACTGGGCATAACAATGTTTGATAGGAATAATGCAGTTGATAAGGATAAGATTTAAAAATTCTGAAGTTAGATTTTTATTTCTTGGTGCATGCTCTTTTCCAAAATTATAATGACTTTTCCAGTAATCCGAAATATTCGTATTCAACAAAATATGAAGCTCACTTAAATTATTAGACCGAACTACCTCATAAAAAAGGTTCTTTTTTTCTGAAAATAACGAGGCTAATTGTGCTAAACGGATGGTTGGAAAATTGTCTGGTCTTAATCTAAAAAACTGTGGCGACTGTAGAAATTCGTTCTCTAATGAAAATTTATGTTTCAGGTAATCATATTCTTTCTGCAAGTCCATGGCATATTGATCTCCCTCTTTTATAAGTTTTGATTGCCCCAGGAAAAGAGCTTCTAGAGAGAATTGATTTTCGCTTAATTTCTGTACAATTTTGAAATCAAAACTTTGAGCCATACTCATAAAAGCTTCGGCATTTACTTTTGATCCAAAACTTCTGCATAACATAATAAATAATGTCGCTTCCCAGTTATTTCCAGTTTTGGCAAGAACTCTAAGTATAAGTTCTGACTTCTTTTCAAGTCGCTCAAAAAATAAACGCTCTAACCAATGTTCAATTTGAAAACCTGAAAAACCTGCAAAATCATTTTCGCAATTCAGCTTTGGATGCTTTACCTCCAATAAGTTTTTGTAAGCTTCTAAAATATGTTCATTGATTATACTTTTTAGTTCGAACGTAGGGATTATAGAATTATTCTTTCTGTAAATTTCAGCATCATGATTCCAAACTACATGAAGAATTACATTATCATAATTGGAATCGGTTTCGTGATGATGGATATACCAGTCTGAACTTTTTATATGTATTTCCACATTTCCCGCCCAGAGTTGACCATCTATTTGAATCCTGGCGTTGAAAAAATCGGGACCGGACAATTCATTCTGAATGCCCGGATGAAATATCTGCAACAGTTCACCTTCCGAAGTTACTAAAGCTTCAGTATTAAACTTTTGAAATTTCCATAGATAATATAAAAGCTCTTCCCTCACTTATCAAAAATATAAAATTAAGCGATTGGAAATGAGGGTGATAAAAATTTTATTACGGAAGTTTTTCGGCTACCTGGTTAACGATTTGATCTACCCAATATTGATACATCAAGCCACTTGGATGAAGACCATCTGTTGCTACAAGATCGGGATTATTAGCTGCCTCGCGGGAGATTGGAGTTATGTTATAAAAGGGAACATTAAATTCTCCAGCCACTCTTTTAAAAACTTTATTAAACCTATCTATTTCAGCACTTATTTCTTCCTGGTGAGCAGAACCAAAAGGAGTATATCCATAATCTGGAATGCTTACGGCGAAAACTCCTTTCTCCATAGTTTTGGAATGATTCACTGCCTTTCTAAAGATGGTACGAAGATCTTCTTCATACTCGGTAATTAACTTTCCCTGGTATTGATTATTTACCCCGATTAAAATTGAAACAATATCAAAATCTCGCTGAATACTAAGCTCATTTTCCATTCCTAATAGCAGATCCTCGGTAGTCCATCCGGTTTTTGCGATAATTTTTGGAGCTGCCATTTTATATCCCCGGGATCTCAATTGTTCCGCCAATTGAACAGGCCAACGATCAGTTTCTTTCACACTTTCACCAATAGTATAAGAATCACCTAAAGCCAGGTAGGTATAATTTGGATTTTCAGGCTCCTGATTATCCTGAACATCTAAAGTAGAATTACAGGAAAAAAGAATAAGGCTAAAAAACAGAAAGTAGATTTTTTTCATAATTTTCTTTTGAAGCTTGAAAATAGGATATTTCCAACTATTCTAAAATTTTTCTTCCAGCTTTAGTCTTTTCTTGGCAAAAAAAAACTCTTCCCGTCAAAGGAAGAGTTTTTAAAAAATTTAATGAGATTTATCTTACGAGGCCTCTCTGAACTTAGGATTTATAAACAGCTCTCCATTTTGCAGTCTTTCCCAGTAAACTTTCATATCTCCACGTACTTCAGAAGACATAATATATAAACCAATAATATTAGGGAATGACATTGCGAGAATCATCATATCTGAGAAGCTTAAAACGGCCCCCAGACTAACGGAAGCTCCAACCACCACAAATATCAGGAACAGGACTTTATAAATAATTTCTGATTTTTTGCTTTGCCCGAATAAATACGTCCAGGATCTCATTCCGTAATAAGACCAGGAAACCATGGTTGAAAATGCAAAAAGGAATACAGCGATCGCAAGTACAACCGGGAACCAGGAGATCACACTCCCAAAGGCATCCGAAGTCAATTCAACACCTTTCATTCCACCACCAACTTCATGCATTCCTGTAAAAATTAGCACCAATGCGGTCATGGTACAAACTACCATCGTATCAATAAACGGTTCTACTAAAGAGGTAAAACCATCTGCAATAGGATTCTTAGTTTTCGTAGCACTGTGTGCAATTGCAGCGGAACCAACGCCTGCTTCACTGGAGAAAGCAGCTCTTTGCAGACCAACAATAAGTACTCCAATAAAACCACCTTTTAAGGCACTCGCGGAAAATGCTCCATTATAAATTGCGGAAAATGCTCCGCCAATATTTTCAATATTCACACCAATCACTACAGCACATCCAAGGATATAAATAATCGCCATCACGGGTACAACCTTCCCGGTTACTCTGGCAATACTGTTAATACCTCCCAGAATCACTGCTCCTACAAGGATTGCAAAACCAACCCCAAATAAGAAACCATGTCCCTCTAAAAATGGAATTTGCTCAGAAACAATTTTAAAAGCCTGATTAGACTGGATCATATTTCCACCCCCAAAGGAAGCTCCAACACCTAACACAGCGAATAATGCGGCGAGAAATTTACCGAGACCTTTCATATTTCTTTTCTCCAGGCCGTAACGAAGATAATTCATCGGTCCACCGAAAATTCTCCCATCTTCATTGATCTCTCTATATTTTACTCCAAGTGTACATTCGGTGAATTTTAATGACATGGCAAAGAATCCTGCCAGGAACATCCAGAAAGTAGCTCCCGCTCCCCCTAAAGAAATGGCAACTGCCACCCCAGCAATATTACCAAGACCAACGGTTGCAGAAACCGCCGTAGCCATCGCCTGAAAGTGTGTAATTCTCCCCGGAGCATCAGGATTATCGAATTTCCCTTTTGCCAGTTGAATAGAATGTCTAAATCCTCGGATATTTACAAATCCTAGTCTTAAAGTGAAGAATATACTACCCAGGATTAGCCATATAACGATGAAAGGTATGGAATTCATTCTTATATCTCCATTTGGATGGTATAAAGGCTGCGGATCATCAAACTCTATCTTAGCGATCATATGCGCCCCCTGCTCGATAACATCTCCTTTCACATTCGGATTGAAAATTTCACCACCTTCAGGAACAAGATAATTCACGGTTCCGGAAACATCAGAATAAACATCGAGTTCTTTTCCTGAATCACCAGCTACTACTGCTATTTTATCACCTTCAGCTACTGAGGCTCCTTCCGGCACCAACCAGCTTTTAAGACTGTAAACGGTATTGGTGGTCGCATCCCAGCTTGGAATGGGAATTTCTTTTTCATTAGAGTAAACCACCGGATCGTAGATCCCAACTGTCGCGAAAGGATCCCAGAAAAGGATACCTCCCAAAAAGTCTACGGCAGGCTGTACTTTACTATTAAAAACTTCAGTAATTGCTTCGGCTGGTATAGAGAACTCTTTTTCAACACTATTTCCGTTAGAATCTGTCACCTTTACCGAATGATCAAGACCTTCTGTTAGACCTTTGGATTCCTTCACATCAAGACCAGTGCTCTGCTTACTCCATTTGTACTTGTAAGGAGCCTCGCCTCCCTTAACTTCTAACCGGGCAATCCCATCATTGATCTCCTTGGTAGGATTGATCAATTTTAAAGAAACTTCTAAATCTGAATCATTCTTTCCATCACCCTGCGCATTTATAAAGAGCGTTAACATTAAGAATAAACTGGTTAGTAACCACGAATTCTTTACCATAGACATTTATTTAGTTTAATTGATTTATCTTTCTAATTATGTGTAAATTAATCTAAATACCCCATTTTTTTCATCCACTCGTCATTGTACATTTTTCCAACGTACCTGCTTCCGTGATCATGGAAAAGCACCACCACCACATCATCTTTAGTGAAATGTTCTTTTAGCTGAAGGAGACCTTTGGCAGCAGCACCGGCACTATTTCCTAAGAAGAAACCTTCCTCTTTAGAAAGTTTCTGAGTATAAATGGCAGCATCCTTATCAGTAACTTTAGTAAATCCATCAATCACATCGAAATCTACGTTCTTAGGCAGAATATCTTCTCCAATTCCTTCGGTCACATAAGGGTAAATTTCCTTTTCGTCGAAAATTCCAGTTTCGTGGTACTTTTTGAAAACTGAACCATAAGTGTCTATTCCCCAAACTTTGATATCTGGATTTTGTTCTTTTAGATATTGACCAACGCCAGAAATAGTTCCTCCGGTCCCCACTCCAACAACAAAATGAGTTATTTTTCCATCGGTCTGTTTCCAGATCTCCGGGCCGGTAGTTTCGTAATGTGCTTTGCGATTCGCTAGATTATCATACTGATTTACGTACCATGAATTTGGAGTTTCTTCTGCCAGTCTTTTTGAAGTTGAATAGTAAGAACGTGGATCGTCTGGTTCAACATCTGTAGGACATACAATCACTTCACTTCCAACCGCTTTAAGAATGTCCATTTTCTCTTTACTCTGTTTGTCGCTCATCACGCAAACCATTTTGTAACCCTTTACGATAGCGACTAAAGCAAGGCCCATTCCCGTGTTTCCAGAAGTTCCTTCAATAATAGTTCCTCCTGGTTTTAACAAACCTTTCT
Organism: uncultured Flavobacteriaceae bacterium; assembly: GCA_963779835.1. Taxonomy (GTDB): domain Bacteria; phylum Bacteroidota; class Bacteroidia; order Flavobacteriales; family Flavobacteriaceae; genus Christiangramia. Next base: position 62,973 of record CAVZZT010000013.1, on the reverse strand, counting down.
TTTCGGCATCCTCGACCATTTTTACAGCCATGCGATCCTTCACAGAATTTCCGGGATTAAAGGTTTCATATTTAGCAAGTACCAGGGCATCGATCTCTTCGACGATCTTATTCATTTTCACCAAAGGAGTATTCCCTATCGTACCTAATATATTTTCAGCGTATTCCATTTTCAAATTTTAAAAGTGCAAATGTAAAAAATCCTAAGGCCTTAACCCAAGGATTCCAGACGCTTATATTTTTATGGGAAAATCTACTCGAACTTAATGGCTTTCACCGGAGATATTTTCGAAATTATTACTGAAGGAATCAACAGCATTAGCATACATAAAAGCAAAGTTCCCAGATTCACAGCAAGAATGTAATCCCAGTTTAAATATATTGGAACTTCGGTTACATAATAGGTACGAGGATCTAAGGGAACCAATTTGAAATATTTCTGAAGGGCCAATAGCCCGATTCCAATTAAATTACCCCAAAAGAGGCCTAAAATTATAAGATATCCGGCGTTATATAGAAAGATCTTCCGGATGCTCCAATCGGCAGCCCCAAGACCTTTGAGAATTCCTATCATTTGTGTTCGCTCCAGGATCAAGACTAAAAGTGCCGTGATCATATTGATTCCCGCAACCAGAATCATAATTCCTATAATAAGAGCGATATTAAAATCGAATAGCGAAAGCCATTCAAAGATTGAATAGTATTTCTGGCTTATCGTTTGAGTATCCAGGAAAGATCCTGTATTCTCATAGACCTCATTTCCTTTTTGATCCAGTTCATCAAAATTATCTACAAATACTTCAAAATTTCCAACCTGGTCGTCATCCCAGTCATTAATACGCTGAATATGCCTGATATCAGCTATGAGATACAATTCATCAAATTCCTGAAAACCAGATTCATAAATTCCTGTAATTTCAAACCCTCTGGCGAGTGGACGTTCACTATCTTCCCTGAGAAAATAAGTAGGAACTTTATCTCCAACTTTAAGTTGAAGCCTATTGGCAAGATATTGCGAGATTAAAACCTCATCATTTAGATTCGTGGAAAAATCGGGAAGCTTTCCATCAATTAAAAATTCTTCGAAATATTCCCAGTTGTAATCATCTCCGACACCTTTTACGATGATACCCTCAAAATCTTCTTCAGTCCTAATCACAGCAAATTTTGTTGCAACCGCCTGCACATGTTTTATTCCCTCCACCGACGTGAATTCAGGATAAAAATCCTGGTCTTTTGAAACTGGTATTAGAGAGACTTTTGAACTGTTGTTATCATAACTGGAAATATTGATATGACCGTTAAAGGCAGCAATTTTATCTCTTATTTTCTCCTGCAAACCCAAACCGGTAGCAAAAGATACAAGCATCATAATAACCCCGATAGCGATCGCAGTGATCGCTATTTTTATTATAGGTGCAGATATGCTACTTTTATATTTTTTAGCGCTGATTAGCCGCTTTACAACGAAATACTCGAAATTCAATATCCTATGATTAAGAGATTGCTCAAAAGTACATTTTTATTCTTTCTTATCGGAATTCTTTCATGCGGAAACACTAACAAGCAATCTGGCCCTGAATTACAGAAGGTTCCGAAAAACAGGAAATCTGAGCCTGCTTCTTCAGAAATCATTTTAGGAGCGAATAGAACTATGAAATATCTTCCTATCCTTAAGAATAAAAAAGTAGGAGTTGTTGGCAATCAAACTTCCATCATTAAAACTGAAAATGGCAACTATACACATTTAGTTGACTCATTACTTCAGTTAGATGTAAACATTGCAAAGGTTTTTGCTCCTGAACATGGTTTTCGAGGTACTGCTGATGCCGGTGAGGTTGTAAAAGATGGATTGGATACCAGAACCGGCCTGCCGGTATTGTCCTTATATGGAGATAATAAAAAACCTTCCGCGGAATCACTAAAAGATATTGAATTAATGATATTTGATATTCAGGATGTTGGAGCAAGGTTTTATACCTATATTTCAACGTTACATTATATCATGGAAGCCTGTGCTGAAAATAATATTCCACTGCTAATTCTAGACAGACCTAATCCAAATGGCCATTATATAGACGGGCCGGTATTGGAAAAAGAATATTCAAGTTTTGTAGGAATGCACCCGGTTCCGGTAGTACATGGAATGACGATTGCAGAATATGCACAAATGATCAATGGTGAAAAATGGCTGAAAAATGGAATTCAATGTGAATTGAAGATTATTGAAATGGAGAATTACAACCACTTCAAAAAATACTCATTACCAGTAAAACCTTCACCAAACTTACCGAATGATCAGGCCATTAATCTTTACACGAGTCTTTGCTTTTTCGAGGGAACTAATGTGAATGCAGGCCGTGGTACAAAAAATCAATTTCAGGTTTTTGGATCTCCATCCTTAAACAAAGAATATTATGATTACTCCTATACTCCACAACCAATGGACGGGGCAAAATACCCAAAACATTCAGGTAAGAAATGCTATGGTAAAGATCTAACCCACGTTGAGAAATTAGATTCTCTAAATCTGGAATGGCTTATAGAAGCTTATAATAATACTTCCGACAAATCTGAATTTTTCAATTCGTTCTTTACTAAGCTTGCCGGAACTAAAAAACTGCAGAAACAGATAGAATCTGGATTGTCCGAGAAAGAAATTAAAGCCAGTTGGAGTGAAGGTCTCGATGCTTATAAAAAAACAAGAAACCAATATTTACTTTACCAATAAAAATTCCTGGCTGTAGATTCCAAAATTAAAATTGGGGTATACTTACTTGCAACAATTTGTATTATAAGGATGCTAATTGACCTTCAAAGAAGTGATTTAAGTTTTAAAGCAAAAATCGTCTGGTTATTAATAATTCTATTCTTTGCCTTGCTAAGCGCCACCTGTTATTTTATTGCCGATAAGAAATAGATCTAATTATTAATCCTTCTTTTCATTTCTTCAACGATATTAAATGCAGCAGGACAAATTGCCGTGTTTTTAATAGTGATATTCGATATTTTATGAAAGTCCTTTCTATCGGTGTGTGGAAATTCCCGGCAGGCTTTTGGCCTTTTATCATAGATAGAACAATAATTATCAGCTCCTAAAAAAGGACATGGCACCTGTTGCAGCACGAAATCATTTTCTTCATCCAGTCTTAAATAGGAATCAATAAACTCCCCCGGCTTCATTTTGAAATGTTTACTTATTCTTTCTATATCTTTTTGGGTAAATAATGGACCTGTTGTTTTGCAGCAATTGGCACAGGTTAAACAATCTGTTCTTGAAAACTCTTCTTCATGTAATTCAACCATTAAAGAATCAAGGTCTTTTGGTGGCCTCTTCTTTAGCTTAGAAAAGAATTTCTTATTTTCCTTCTTCTTATCTTTGGCCCTATCTGGTAAACTTTTAAGAATTTCTTCCATTGGACAAAAATAAGGATATATTCGGCACCGCCATCAAAGCATTTTACGAAGATAACGACACTACTGATATCATTGTGCATTCACCCGACTTCGAAGATGATAGCATCCCCATTGAATATCTTTTCAGGAATTTTGAAAATATGCCTGAAATTGAGCAAAAAGCATTGAAACTATGTAAAGGAAGAGTTTTAGACGTAGGTAGTGGCGCGGGAAGTCACGCATTATATCTTCAAAATAATAAAAATTTAAGTGTAAAGGCAATAGACACTTCTGAAGGAGCTATAGAAATTGCTAAAAAAAGAGGCCTTGAAAATGCAATTTGTGAGGATTTTTTCAAAATGAAGGATGAAAAATTTGACAGCATTTTGCTGCTAATGAATGGGAGCGGAATTATTGGAAATTTAAACAATCTGGAGCATTTTTTTAATCATGTTCAGTCAATGCTCACTCCGGGAGGCAAAGTAATTATGGATTCTTCAGATCTTATTTACCTGTTTGATGATGAACTTATTGAATCTGATAAGTATTATGGAGAACTGGAATTCAGCCTTAGTTATAAAGGCCTAAAATCTGATAGTTTTACCTGGCTATACATAGCCCCGGAATTACTAATGGAGCATGCTGCTAAGCATAATTTTGATTGTGAAATTATATTAACAGGCGATAATTATGATTTTTTAGCATCATTAAGTTGTAAGGACTAGTGCATTTCTAATTGAACCTGGTTCCAGGTTGAAAAATTAAAATAAGAGTCTAGCCCACAATTTTTCCTATTTTTGTTTTAAGATTTAAATTCCTCATGACAAATTTCAAGAAACTCATTATACTTTTCATCAGTATTTCCTTTGTCGTATCATGTACAAAAGACAATTCTGGAGATTTCGGCAATGGTTCCATAGACAAAACGGCAAATTTAAAAACTCTTGGTTCCTCAGCATCTGAATTACTAAGCGATGCCACTTTTACTTCAATGAATATAGAAATAGTATACGTGGAAGGGAATCGGCCTACCGAGGAAGGAATTTCAAAATTTCAAAGTTTTCTGAACTCCAGAATATACAAACCAGATGGTATCAATATTAATGTAAGAGCAGTCAACTCTTCCGGGAAAGCTCCTTTTACAATTGAGGAAGTTGCTGAAATAGAAAAGGACGAGCGTACGGCTTACAATGTTGGAGATGAAATAGCCGTATGGATTTATTTTGCAGACGGAAGCAATGAAAAGGATACTCAGGAAAAATTTGTATTAGGATCTGCTTTCAGAAATACTTCTATGGTAATTTATGAAAAGACTATAAGAACTTTTGCAAATCGCCCAGGTGCTCCGAGCAAGGCCATCATAGAAGCAGCTACATTAGAGCATGAATTTGGTCACTTATTTGGCCTTGTAAATTTAGGAACAACTCCTGTTTCCGATCATGAAGATCCAGATAATAATGGACATTGCATTACAAATGGTTGCCTTATGAGAGCCTCCATTGAATTTGGAAGTGGTGTTGTTGATGTTATTGATGGTAGTGGTGTTCCAAATTTAGATGATGCCTGTATCCAGGACCTTCAGTCTATAGGAGGAAAATAAAAGAAATAAAAAACCCCGGCTAGCCGGGGTTCCAATTTTATAATATTCTAAAAGTTTCCTTTATTCAAAGACATCCGGGTCCAGGTAATTTGGCACCCCATCGTTATTTGCGTCCAGAAAGTTTATACTCCCATCCTCGTTTATAGAGATTTCATCTCTGGTCAATTTCCCGTCTCCGTCATCGTCTGGATCGGAGTGATTAGGTAAACCGTCTCCATCAGAATCATCATTAAATAGGTCTCCATCACCATCTAAATCTTCCATATAGGAAGGGATTCCATCTTTATCATGATCAGCTTCATTAACTTTATACATGTTGATGTTAAACATGATAGGAGAATACATAGGAATACCTGAAGGCGGCGAACTAAAATAAGCTAAACCAGATGGAATAAAAATGGTTCCTATTCCATAATCATTAAACCAGTTAATGGTGTTATCCTCATTAACTGAATAACCGCTGGCAGGTTTAAATTCCTCTAGACCTTCCGTAAAACCTTTTACCGGTGCTGCAATATAGTTTGCATTGGCAGCTGTACTACCAACCAGGTAACTCGTTAGGTTAAACCATACAGGGGCTTTCTGACTATCAAAAACATCTCCCTTTAATAACTCTCCTTTATAAGAAACAAAAGTAGAGTCGGCAAAAGTAGGCTTATCGCCTGCACCTTCTCTTGCCATTAATATATATAGTTGCTGATCTACACCCTGGTAATTTACTGTTTTGGTAATAAGTGCTTCAGATTCAATAATTGGAGTTTTCTCAGCATTTTCTCCGGCAATTGTATCAATCCTTACCACGTAATCGAAATCTTCCGAAGGATTCTCAAATTCTTCATAATTATAATAGTGAGTAGAAAAATAATCCATCAATGCCTGATCATCTTCAATTGCCTGTTCTCCTCTATCCTTTGGAGGGATAGGTTCCGGAGTATCGTCATCATTTTTATTACATGAAAAAACAAGAAAAGCCGTTAGGCAAATCAGTATAAGTTTGTTTATTCTCATCAAAATATATTTTGGAGCTGCAAGATACAATAATCTTGTATTTTTGTTTAAATATGAACGCTGATTTAGAGATCAAATTATGAGAGTTGATAAGTTTTTATGGTGTGTTCGATATTTTAAAACACGAAGTATTGCCACAAATGCCTGCAAGCAGGGTAAGGTTAGGCTTGAAGATGAGATTTTAAAACCTTCCAAGGATGTTTTTCCGGGAGATAAATTACGAGTTAGAAAAAACCAGATAAATTACGAACTGGAAATTCTGGACCTTCCGAAAAGTCGGGTGGGCGCAAAGCTGGTTAATATATACGTACATGATATCACCCCGAAAGAAGCTTTTGAAAAATTAGATCTATTAAAATATTCAAAAGACTATTATCGTAAAAAAGGCACAGGAAGACCAACCAAAAAAGACCGTAGAGATATTGATGATTGGTTTGAAAATGCAGCAGATAAAGTTGAAGATCCTAAGAAAGATAAAAATGAATAAGGAATTCTGGTCAATGCGATACCAGCAAGGCAAAACCGGCTGGGATATTGGATCTATCTCTACCCCTATTAAAGAATATATTGATCAACTGGATGATAAAGAACAAAAAATTTTAATTCCGGGAGCTGGAAATTCCTATGAAGCAGAATATCTTTTTAAAAAAGGCTTTAAGAATGTTTGGGTTTGTGATATCGCTTCTGAACCAATTAATAACCTAAAGAGCAGGTTACCCGTTTTTCCCGAATCTCGTATAATCCAAAGTGACTTCTTTCTCTTAGAGGATAAATTCGATCTAATTCTGGAACAGACATTTTTCTGCGCTATTCCGGTTGAAAAGCGAAAGGATTATGCAAAAAAAGCCGCTCAATTATTGAATGGAAAGGGAAAAATTGCCGGTTTGTTATTTGATTTTGAATTACAACCAGACGGGCCACCATTTGGAGGAAGCAAGGAAGAATATTTGACTTATTTTAGTCCCTATTTCAAAATAGAAGTTTTAGAAAGAAGTTACAATTCTATAAAACCCAGAGAGGGCAACGAATTGTTTTTTAAATTCACGAAAAAATAAAAGATGAAAAATCATCATCCAATACTCGACCAGGAACAAATCAAGCATAAAATTAGAAGAATTGCCTATCAGATTTATGAGAGCAACATAAAAGAAAAAGAAATCATTCTGGCCGGAATTGCGAAGAACGGATATATTCTAGCTGAAAAACTTGAAAAAGAGCTCAGAGAAATTTCCCCTATTAAAACGACTTTATGTAAGGTGGAGATTGACAAAAAGAATCCTCTTAGCCAAATTAAGACCTCGTTACCGGCAAATGAATATCAGAACAAATCTATTATCCTGGTAGATGATGTCCTTAACTCAGGTACTACTTTAATTTACGGAGTCAGGCACTTCTTAGAAGTCCCGTTGAAACAGTTTAGGACCGCTGTTCTGGTAGACCGAAATCATAAAAAATATCCTGTAAAAGCTGATTTTAAAGGTTTATCACTTTCCACATCTCTTAGCGAAACGGTTAAAGTAATATTTGAAAAAAATAAGGAAAGAGTAGAACTATTTTAGCTTTTGCTGAATTTCGGTGATGATCTCATCTGAAGATTTGTTATCACACTTAAGCACATAGTCGCTCTGATTATAATAGAATCCTCTTTCAAACAAATGCTTTCTAATAAACTCTTCCAGTTTTGCTTTATCTTCTAAATGACTAATCATTGGACGATGTTCCTTTTCAGCTTCTAATCTTTCAGTTAGAGTTTCTACATTCAATTTCAGGTAAAAAGCAACAATATCACCTGCTTCCTTAATGAGATCCATGTTATCCCCATAGCAGGGAGTTCCCCCTCCTAGTGAAATCACCGCATCTTCATTAAGATTAATCATTTTCTCAAGAACCTTACGCTCTAATTTTCTGAAAAATATCTCACCTTTTTTCTGAAATATTTCAGAAATAGTAGAATTTTCTCTTTTTTCGATTTCCTCATCAAAATCTATAAATTTTTGATTAATCTTCTCTGCTAACCGCTTTCCAATATGAGATTTTCCAGAACCCATATATCCTAGTAGAAATATTTTCATTGTCTAATCTGCTTAAAATGAGATGAAGGCAAAACTATGATAAAATTATAGCAAATTAGGCTTGAAAAATAAATTAATGAATGTATATTTGCACCCGCATTCGCAAAACGACGGATGTTTTTTATTGATCTGGTAGCTCAGTTGGTAGAGCATCTCCCTTTTAAGGAGAGGGTCCTGGGTTCGAGCCCCAGCCAGATCACTTTTTTGATCTGACTTTTCAAAGGGCGAGAAGTATATCCTGAGCGAAACGTAAGTGGAGTCGAAGGAAGCCCCGGCCAGATCATTAAATAAGTTCGAAATTTAATTTTGTTCAAGATCTGGTAGCTCAGTTGGTAGAGCATCTCCCTTTTAAGGAGAGGGTCCTGGGTTCGAGCCCCAGCCAGATCACTAAGTTCTTTACGAAATTTTATTTTTCGTATATTTTCAACCAGCCTTTGGAAAATTTTTTCCAAATTCTAATACCCGGGTGCTGGAATTGGTAGACAGGCATGGTTGAGGGCCATGTGTCCATTAGGGCGTGCGGGTTCAAGTCCCGCTCCGGGTACTTTTCACAAAGCATTTTTAATCTAATCTTACAGGCCATGAGCCTTTTTTTTATGTCTAAATTTATTTTGTTTAATTTTTTTATTTAAAAATTAAACATTTTAACATTTCAATAAATACATCAAAGATATTAATTGTTTAGTTTTGTTTAACTCCTATAAATAAACATGGAACATATTAAACAAAATTTCAGCATAAAGGATCTAGAACATTTAAGTGGAATTAAAGCTCATACCATTCGTATCTGGGAAAAGAGATATGATATTCTAAATCCTGAACGTACCGATACTAATATTAGAACTTACAACGGTAAAAATCTTCAGAAGCTTCTAAACATTGCTTTTTTAAATAGTCATGGTTACAAAATTTCCCGAATCTCAAAGATGGAGGAAAATGAGATCAACAATCTAGTTAGGAGAATTTCGGCTTCCTCAAGTGAAGAAAATAGAGCGAAGAATTCTTTCAAGCTCGCAATGATGAATTTCGATGACCGACTTTTCCAAAGAACCTACAATAAATTAAGGGAAAAGAGAAGTTTCAGGGAAGTCTTTCATGATGTTTTTCTTCCACTATTGGATGAAATAGGCTTGCTATGGCAAACCGACACTATCAAACCGATCCATGAACACTATATCGTTGAATTGATTAAACAGAAAATATATATTAACATCGCCGATCTAAAAGCTGAAATACCGGACGAAGATGAGGAGAAATTATATGTTCTCTTTTTACCCTATAACGAAATTCATGATATAGGAATTCTTTATCTCAATTTTGAATTGTTATATGCGGGAAAGAATGCTATCTACCTGGGACCAAGTCTTCCCCTCGATAATATGGACTATTTAATTAAAATCCATAAGAACCTTATTTTCATTAGTTATCTTACAGTATCGCCAATAAACACCGACATTCAAGACTTTGTGAATGATTTTCAGGCAAAAATTTGTGCCGAAGATGCAAAAGAACTGTTGTTATTTGGTCAAAGAACGAAAGAGATCAAAGAAAATGAGTTTCCCGAAAACATAAAAGTTTATCGTTCCATTATTGAATTCGTTCAAACTCTATAATCTCTTATAATGTCCCAAACAATAAATATAATTGGATCTGGATTTTCCTCTCTTGCTGCTTCCTGCTATCTGGCCAAAGCAGGTTATGAAGTGGCAGTTTTCGAAAAAAACAGTACTGTTGGAGGAAGAGCAAGACAACTTAAAAAAGATGGATTCACCTTTGATATAGGACCCACCTGGTACTGGATGCCTGATGTTTTCGAACGTTTTTTCTCTGATTTCAATAAAAAAGCTTCAGATTATTACAGTCTTAAAAAATTAGATCCTGCATATCAGGTATATTTCGGAAAAGATGAATATGTGATCATTCCAGGCTCCCTGGAAGAAATTTATGCCAATTTTGAAAAGGAAGAAGCAGGAAGCGCCAAAAAACTTGAAGCCTTTATCAAAAAAGCAAAAGATAATTATGATATCGCTATTAAAGATTTAGTTTATCGCCCGGGAGTATCTCCATTGGAGCTTGTTACCCCGGCGACCGCTAAAAGACTAGGCAGGTTTTTCACCAATATCAGCTCTGAGGTGCGCAAAGAATTTACAAATACTAAACTCAGGCAAATTTTAGAATTCCCGGTATTATTTCTCGGTGCCAAACCAAGTGATACTCCGGCTTTTTACAGCTTTATGAATTACGCCGATTTTGGACTCGGGACCTGGCATCCGGAAGGAGGCATGTATAAGGTTATTGAAGGAATTCAGGAATTAGCGGAATCTTTGGGAGTGAAATTTCATTTAAACGCTCCTGTACAAAAAATTATTACTGAAAACGGAAAAGCAAAGGGACTAACCGTAAATGGCAAAGATCATTTTTCTGACCTTGTACTCTCCGGTGCCGATTATCATCATTCTGAACAATTATTACCGGAAAAACTGAGACAGTATTCTTCTAAATACTGGGAGAAAAAGACCTTTGCTCCTTCTTCACTACTGTTTTATGTAGGTTTTGATAAAAAACTGAAAAACGTTTCCCATCATACGCTGTTCTTCGATAGCAGTTTTGAAAATCATGCGAAAGACATTTATGATGATCCAAACTGGCCGGAAGACCCATTATTTTATGCTAGTTTCCCTTCTATTACAGATGAAAATTGTGCTCCAGAAGGAAATGAAGCGGGCATTTTTCTTATTCCGCTTGCACCAGATCTGGAAGATTCAGAAGAAATAAGAGAACGATATTTTAATATTATCCTAGACCGTTTTGAGAAGATTACCGGGCAAAAAATTAAAAATAACATTATATTTAAGAGTTCCTATTGTGTGAATGACTTCAAAGAAGATTACAATTCTTACAAGGGTAATGCTTACGGAATGGCCAATACGCTATTCCAAACAGCATTTTTAAGACCAAAACTTAGAAGTAATAAAGTTGAACATCTTTATTTCACAGGTCAACTAACGGTTCCTGGTCCCGGTGTACCACCCTCCCTTATTTCAGGCAAACTTGCTGCAGGTCTAATTGAAAAAAATGAAAAGAATTAATATGAAAGCTATTTTTGACATCGTATCCAGGTCGTGTAGCCGAACAGTCACTAATTCCTACAGCACCTCTTTTTCTTTAGCCACAAAAATGCTGGCGCCATCAATAAGGCAGGATATATATAATATCTATGGCTTTGTACGTTTTGCGGATGAGATAGTAGACACTTTTCATGATTATGATAAGGAAACGCTCTTTAATGATTTTGAAACTGACCTGCACAAAGCGATTGACGCGAAAATCTCTTTGAATCCAATCCTGAATTCTTTCCAGGAAACGGTGCATAAATTTGATATTGATAAAGAATTATACAATTCTTTTATGGACAGTATGCGCATGGACCTTCATAAGAGCGAATACTTAAGCATTGAAGAATTTAAGCAGTATATTTACGGAAGTGCAGATGTAGTTGGTTTAATGTGCCTTAAGGTTTTTGTGCACGGAGACAGGGATAAATACGAAGAATTAAAGGAAAGTGCCATGAGCCTTGGTTCTGCCTTTCAAAAAGTAAACTTTTTAAGAGATCTTAAAGCCGACTATGAAGACCTGAGCAGAAGTTATTTTCCGAATGTGGATCTGTCTCAGCTTAATGAAACGAATAAAGAACAGATCATAAAAGAAATAGAAGAAGATTTCCGAAAAGGACTGCATGGAATTGCTCATTTACCGGTAGAAGCTAAATTTGGAGTTTACACCGCTTATATTTATTATAGGAAATTATTACAAAAATTGAAAAGGATTCCATCACTTGAAATAAGAAATCGCAGGGTAAGGGTGCCAAACTATCAAAAGGCAGGTCTTCTTGCAAAATCTTATATTTCTTATAGATTGAATCTCATATAAATGATATAATGATGAATGTTTTAATATGGATCGCAGTTTTTCTTGGCACCTTCATGATCATGGAAGGAATGGCCTGGTTCACTCACAAATTTGTAATGCACGGTTTTTTATGGAGATTACACAAGGATCATCACAGGAAAGACCATAGTAGCTGGTGGGAACGAAACGATTTATTTTTTGTTTTCTACGCCCTGGTAAGTATTGGATGTTTTCTACTTTGGAAATACGAAGGTGTATGGATTGGACTCCCTATAGGTCTGGGAATTTTAGCCTATGGAATTACTTACTTTACAGTTCACGATATTTTTATCCATCAGCGTTTTAAAATTTTTAGAAACGCCAATAACAAATATGCGAAGGGAATTAGAAGAGCTCATAAAATGCATCATAAACATTTGGGAAAAGATGACGGCGAATGTTTCGGAATGCTTTTCGTTCCTTTTAAATACTTTCGAAAATAATAAAATTTAATAAATGATAACGCCAGATTATTACTACGTCATTGTGGGCGGTGGTATGGCTGGCTTGCAGTTAGCTTACCGAATCCATAATGATCTTTTTTTCAAAGGAAAAAAAATTGCTATAGTAGATCCAAATAATAAAACTGAAAATGATAAAACCTGGTGTTTCTGGGAGAAAAATTCAGGAGAATGGGATTCATATAATTACTAAAAGCTGGCATAAAGGAAAATTCATTTCTTCAGACGCCAAAAAAGACCTGGAGCTTCCCCCTTATACTTACAAAATGCTGCGGTCCATAGATTTCTATAATTACGTCCGTTCTGAATTGGAAGCTTCAGACGATATTATGTTTATTAATGACGAAGTAGTTAAAATAGACCAGGTAACCCGAACTGCCATAGGAAAAGAAAATAATTATACCGCGACCCATTTCTTTGATAGCCGGCCTCCCACCGATTATAAAGACTCTGAAAAAAACACCTTGATATACCAGCATTTCAAAGGATGGTATATAAAAACTGAAAATGAGGTTTTTGATGCGGAGACTTTTACCATGATGGATTACCGGATCAAACATAAAGATTCTGCCAGTTTTACGTATGTTCTTCCTATTACGTCTACGGAAGCACTTGTAGAATTTACTTTTTTCACCCCTTACCTAACAGATGAATCTACTTATAATAATCATCTGGAGCGATATCTCAGGGAAATATTAAAAATAACTTCATTTAAGATCACTGAAGAAGAGATCGGGATGATCCCAATGACCGACTACCCTTTTCATAAAGAAAACTCAGCTAAGGTAACCAAAATAGGAACTGCGGGCGGTTGGGTAAAAGCTTCCTCTGGATATTCTTTTAAAAACACTGAAAAGAAGATAGATCTATTAATTGAGAATATTAAAAGCGGTTACAGGCCCTCAAAAAATCTTATTAGTAAAAAATACGCAAAGTATGATTCAATATTTTTGGAAGTACTAAAAAATAGAAATGACCTGGGAGAATCTCTGTTCACAAAATTCTATACCAGAAATTCCATTCAGGATATTTTCAAATTTTTAGATGAAGAAACTGAATTTTCTGAAGATATCAAGATCATGCTCTCTATTTACCATCCAGAATTTATAAAAGCATTTTTTAGAAAACTTTAAAAACTATTCGGCAAGTAGGTTGTCAAGAGTTTTTCTAAAACTTTCACTATTCCAGTCGGCAGAACCGACCTTATCCACGACTATACTTCCGTCTTCTGAGATCACATACGTAGTTGGCAATGTTCTGCCATCCATAGGTTCCGGAGCTTTTGTCAGCATTTTATAGGAAGGCAAAGAAAAACGTTTCCGTTTCATATAATTATCCACGGTTTCATGCTGTTCGCCGGAAACAAACAGAAAAGCAACTCTATCTCCATAATCCTCATATAACTCCTGGAAGCTAGGCATTTCAGCTATACAAGGTGGGCACCAGGTAGCCCAGAAATTTACAATTACTACCTCATTTTCAAATTGAGAAAACTCAACCCGCTTTCCGCTTGCATTCTCAAGTATCCAGTTATAATCTGCTATTTTCTCCCGGTCATCTTCGTCATTTACTGAGGGAGCAAAGGAGATCAGTTTATTTACAAAGATCTGTATAGGCTTTCTGGTCTGTGGAATTATCATCGCCAAAATAATGACGATAAAGATAATATTGGACCACTGGTTTTTAAAGATTTTCATATTTCAACTTCTACAGTGTAAAGAAATAAAAAAATACTTCCAGTCTCAAGTCTTTTAATTACTTCTTATCAGCAAGAGAACTCAACTTCTTATTCATTTCAAATAATTCCTGTTTTAGAAGATCGAAACTTTCCTCCAGTTTCTGCAATTTTTCATTTTCCGCAAATTCACTACGAGGAATCAGGACGCTACTAATTTTACCACTTATCATCATCATCTTTTTAATATCATTTTTCCTGACCCTTCCTTCTCCACCATAAACTTCGTTATCATTAGCCATAAGAAAATAGTCTGGATCTTCATCTCTTCTCAATCTTTTGATCGAAATTCCTTCTACCGTGATTAGTACTACTACTGAACCATCCAAAACATTATCCATATTATGATGCAACTGGCAAACCAAAACATCTCCGGGAAAAATTGAAGGCGCCATGCTGTCCCCGTCAACCTCAAAAAGAGTTTGTTCTTTCGTTGGGTCAAAACCGGGTATACGAAACCAATCTTTAATATCGAAAAAATCTTCGCTATTAAGGTCCTTTAAAAAGTCAGAATGCGAATTGGCCCTAAGTAAGGGTATAAATCCTGTATCCCTCCCTAATTTTATATAATTAATTTCTCCGGTGAGTAAGTAATCTGTAGATACATTATACAACTTACTTAACTTGATAATATGCTCAGAAACAATCCCATTCTGGGAATTTTCTATTAATGAATAAGCTGCCTGAGAAATGAAAAGAATTTCGGCCACATGGGTTTGTGAAAAATTACTATCCTGTCGTAATTTCTTAATCCTTTTTCCTATTTCATCTCTGTGTTTCATGGGGTTTTCACTTTTAAAAACAAAGAACGGATATCCTTTTATTTTAAATATCGATTATAATTAAAAATGATATTTACGGTCTGAGCTATAATTTATAGTGTTAATTATATGTTAAGGACAGTCTATTTAAAGCTTACATTTAATTCTTATCACTGTTGTATGAAATCTTATTTGCTGCTTATCCGTTTATATAAGCTTAGATGCTGTAATAAAGTTCTCATATCATTATATGACGGATTTGGTATGACAGATGTAGAAGGAAAGAATATCTGCATTGAAAGATCAGCAAAACGCCGTAAAATAAAAGCTGAACTTGAAGATCGAATAAGTAAGGTACGAAATCAAAAGGGTCTTTCGCTCGAAAACACTTTATTTTATTTGTCTTCTAAAGGTCTCGATGCAATTTCCCTGGTCCTACTCTTTTTTCAGTCTGAAAAATGGAATAATATTGTTAAATGGGAAATGAAAAATCTTCACTTATATTATGAAGCGCTTTATACTCCCGAAACTCCTAAGCCAATTGTAGATATGCTCTTAAAGCAAAAGAAAGATATTGAAAGCTGTAAAATGAATACTTATAACTAAAGAGTAATTAATTTTTATATCTAAGTCTTCGAAACATATAGCTAATAAAAAACCCCAGGCTTAAATCCTGAGGTTTTTCTTTTTTAAACTATCTAAACAGCAGTTTAAGCTGCGTTTTGCTTCTTTATAAGATTAAGTGCTGAACCGTGCTTATACCACTCTATTTGAGGGGCGTTGTAAGTATGATTAGCCTTAATGGTATCCTTGCTACCATCGGCATGAACGATCTCGATCGTTAATGGTGTATCTGGAGCAAAGTTCTCAAGATCTGTAAAATTGAAAGTGTCATCTTCCTGAATAAGATCATAATCGTTCTCATTAGCAAAAGTAAGACCTAACATTCCCTGTTTCTTAAGGTTTGTTTCGTGGATACGAGCAAAAGATTTCACCAATACAACCTTCACACCTAAGTGTCTTGGCTCCATTGCCGCATGCTCTCTGGAAGAACCTTCCCCGTAGTTATGATCTCCCACAACTACCGTTGGAATTCCTTCTTTCTTGTATTCTCTCTGTACTGCCGGTACTCCGTCGTACTCACCAGTCAGTTGATTCTTAACAAAGTTTGATTTCTTATTGAAAGCATTAATAGCTCCAATCAAACAGTTGTTAGAAATATTATCTAAATGACCTCTGTAACGTAACCATGGTCCAGCCATAGAAATATGGTCTGTAGTACATTTACCCCATGCTTTAATAAGAAGCTTAGCGCCGGTTAGGTTTTTACCATCCCATGGCTCAAATGGAGTTAATAACTGAAGTCTTTCACTGTCTTCAGCTACTTTCACATCAACACTGCTTCCATCTTCTTTAGGAGCAACATAACCAGCATCTTCCACAGCAAATCCTTTTGTTGGAAGTTCAATTCCCTGTGGCTCATCCAGCATTACTTCTTCACCATCCTCATTCATTAATTTGTCACGAGTCGGGTCAAAATCAAGTCTACCAGAAATTGCAATAGCTGCAACCATTTCTGGAGAACCTACAAAGGCGTGCGTATTTGGATTACCATCAGCTCTTTTAGAGAAGTTACGGTTAAAAGAGTGAACGATCGTATTCTTCTCTTCACCTTTTCTATCTGAACGATCCCACTGACCTATACAAGGTCCACAGGCATTCGTAAAGATAGTTGCATCAAGATCTTCAAATATCTGAAGCAATCCGTCTCTTTCAGCTGTAAATCTAATTTGCTCAGATCCCGGATTAATACCGAAATCAGATTTTGCTTTTACTTTTTTGTCTACCGCTTGTTTGGCAATAGAAGCCGCCCTGGTAAGATCTTCATAAGAAGAGTTCGTACAGGAACCTATAAGACCCCAATCTACATTGATTGGCCAGTCATGTTCTTTAGCTTTTTTACTCATTTCAGAAATAGGAGTCGCAAGATCTGGAGTAAATGGTCCATTAAGGTGCGGCTTTAATTCAGATAAGTTGATCTCGATCAATTCATCAAAATATTGCTCTGGATTTGCATACACCTCATCATCACCTGTTAAGTGCTCGCGAACTTCGTTAGCCGCTTCAGCAACATCTGCACGGTTTGTAGCTTTCAGGTAACGCTCCATAGAGTCGTCATATCCAAAAGTTGAAGTGGTTGCACCAACTTCAGCACCCATATTACAGATAGTACCTTTACCTGTACAGGATAAATTACGTGCACCTTCACCAAAATATTCAATAATAGCACCTGTACCACCTTTTACAGTTAAGATACCGGCAACTTTAAGAATCACATCTTTAGAGGAAGTCCATCCGGATAGTTTTCCGGTCAATTTAACTCCGATAAGTTTAGGGAATTTAAGCTCCCATGGCATTCCGGCCATTACATCTACGGCATCAGCTCCACCAACACCAATCGCTACCATTCCTAAACCACCTGCATTTACAGTATGAGAATCTGTACCAATCATCATCCCTCCAGGAAATGCATAGTTTTCAAGAACCACCTGGTGAATAATACCTGCACCCGGCTTCCAGAATCCAATTCCGTATTTATTTGATACTGATTCCAGAAAGTCGAAAACCTCACTACTACTTTTGTTCGCTGCCTGCAAATCTATCGCAGCCCCCATTTTCGCCTGGATAAGGTGATCACAGTGAACAGTGGTAGGAACAGCTACCTGCTTCTTACCTGCCTGCATGAATTGCAACAAAGCCATTTGAGCAGTTGCATCCTGACAGGCAATTCTATCTGGTGAAAATTCTACATAATCCTTCCCTCTGGCGTAAGCTTCCTTAGCTTTACCGTCCCATAAGTGAGAATAAAGGATCTTTTCTGAAAGTGTCAAAGGCTTACCAACAACTTCACGCGCAGTATTTACACGTTCTGCCATTTGGCTGTACACCTTCTTAATCATATCAATATCGTATGCCATATTCTGTTTAATTTATGTTCTAAAAAGTCTTGCAAAAATAGGGATTTTAAAGGGATTTTGAAAATTAGAAGCGATAGTCAGAATTTAATATAAATAATTTCTGAAATTATAATTTTAACCTCTAAAAATTCACTAAAAAGCAATATTAAGGTGATAAATTGAGAATTTATCAAAAAATGTAATTCCGGAAGAGAAATAAACTTTTTAGACTGATTATGAATTAGCTAAATATGAAGCGTATATCCTAAAAAAGTTTACGAATAATCTCCTCTTCAGTAATTCCTTCAGCCTCTGCTTTGTAGTTTTTAATGATCCTGTGTCTCAAGATTCCAAAAGCTACGGCCTGAACGTCTTCAATATCGGGCGAGAATTTTCCATTAACAGCAGCATGGGTTTTTGCCGCCATGATCAAATTTTGAGAAGCTCTGGGGCCTGCCCCCCAATCAACATAATTGGTGACCAGATCTGGCGCTCCGTTTAATGGCCGGGTTTTCCCAACCAGTCTAACCGCGTATTCAATAACATTATCTGGAACCGGAATTCTTCTTATTACATGCTGAATATCTGATATTTCCTGAGCAGTAAATAATGCATTGACTTCTTGTGGTTCATCTGAAGTAGTAGTTTTCACCACATCAACTTCTTCCTCAAAACTTGGATAATCCAGATTTATTGCAAACATAAATCTATCCAATTGAGCTTCCGGAAGCGGATAAGTTCCCTCCTGCTCTATTGGATTCTGGGTAGCCAGAACAAAATATGGAAGATCCAGTTTATAATGATGTCCGGCCACGGTTACCGCTCTCTCCTGCATGGCTTCTAACAAAGCAGCCTGAGTTTTAGGCGGAGTTCTGTTGATCTCATCTGCCAGAAGAATATTGGTGAAGATGGGACCCTTTATAAATTTGAATTTCCTATTCTCATCCAGGATTTCAGCACCAAGAATATCACTTGGCATAAGATCTGGCGTAAATTGAATTCTTTTAAAATTAAGACCCAGGGCCTGGGCAATGGTATTTACCATAAGAGTTTTAGCAAGCCCCGGAACACCTATCAATAATGAATGACCACCGGAAAAAATGGAGAGCAGGATCTGGTTGACCACCTCATCCTGACCTACGATAACCTTCGAAATCTCTTTTTTAAGATCGCGATGCTTATCTACCAATTTTTCTACCAATGCAACGTCAGACATATTTAAGATTAGTTTTTAACCCAGTCGCTCGTATACTCACAATCACGGTATTTCCCGTTTACCTTAATATAAGTATCTTTAATTTTTTCTGTCTGCCATTCTTCAATAGCTTCCAGTTGTTTATCTCTTAAAGCTAACTCTTTTATTTTAAGATAATCTGTCGCGTAATTTGCTTCATGTTCAGCAATTTTTTTAGTGACCTTTATAATCTTAAACTGAGGTCTTCCTATTCTATCTTTCTGAGTTAAAACCAAAGAAACTTCTCCTTCTTCTAATCCTTCCACCTGCTTAAATAGTTCCGGATCGATCTTTGTTAATTCAAATTTTGTATCTCCTGTACGAGGATTGATCAATTTTCCGCCTTCATTCTTGGTTTCTTCTTCATCTGAAGCTTCTCTTGCCGCTGCTGAAAATTCAACATCGCCAGCAATAATTTTACTTCTAAGGGTATCAATTTCAGCTCTGGCCTCTTCCACCGTGCTATTTGTAACATCAGGAATCAAAAGAATATGTCTTAACTCTACTGTTTGACCTCTAATCTTATCAATCTGAATAATATGGTATCCAAACTCTGTTTCGAATGGCTCACTAATTTCACCTTCCTGCAAACTAAAAGCAACGTCCTTAAATTCTTTTACAAAAGGATCTTTCCTGGTTAGAGTAACTCTACCTCCATCTGAAGCCGTTCCGGGATCCTGAGAGTAAAGCACGGCTTTAGTTGAAAAACTTGCTCCGTTTTCAACAATATCTGCCTTAAACCCATTTAACCTATCAATGATATTTTGCTTCTCTTCTTGTGGAATTTCCGGCTCTATCACGATTTGAGAAAGTTCAACCTCTGTACCGAACATTGGTTTTTCTTCCATATTCACATAGTACTGTCTAACTTCTTCCGGAGTCACCTCAATATCTTCAATGATCTTTTGCTGCATTCTTTGCGCCAGTTGTCTCTGCTTGGTCATCTGGAAGATCTCATCTCTTAGCTCTGCTTCAGTATCTTTATTATAGAACTCAAGCACTTTTTCCATAGAACCGGCTTGTTGAGACAATCCCTGAATTTGCTGATCTACCACTCCATTGATCTGAGCATCTGGGATGATGATACTATCCTGAACTGCCTGGTGAGCATATAACTTGTTTTCCATTAAAGAACCTGCAAGGTTACAGTCGGTTACTTCCTGAGTAGAAATACCCTGACTCTGCATATCCTTATACATAAGATCTATGTCACTGTCAAGGATAATATATTCACCAATTACAGCAGCGATCCCATCTACTTTTTTTCGTTGAGATCCCTGTTGCGCGGTATCTTCCTTTTTCACTTCAGCGTCTGGTTGTATCGAGGTACTATCGGTAACGATAACTTCCTGTGCATAGCCAATACCAGACAGCATGAAACATAAGCCTGCGAGAACGGGTTTAATTGTAAATTTCAAATTCATTATTCTTAATTGCATCTTTAGTAATATCTTTTTCTAATTCTTTGATTAACGCCTGCTTTCGCTTGTTTAGCAGAATTTCACGTATGGTTGCCGAGGCATATTCAAGGGGAGCCTGCTCATTTCGGCTTAGAACATCATTTACGAACACAAGGTACACATTTAGCGAATCCTGTAATTCCATAAAATTAGATTTCTTAAGCAAGCTTGACCTGTCGTCCACCGAAAGCGGACCAATTTTATCATATACAGATTTGGTTTTAATCCAAACCGAATCATTCATTGAATAGTTCTTGAACTGAAGAGCCATGTTTGAAAGTTCTTCCTGATCTTCTTCATTAAACCTTCTGAATTTAGATTTTATTTCATCAATATTATTGCTATTCTTAGCAATATTAATGTATCTAAGTTTAACAAGGTCTTCGTTCAAAATGAAATTTTCCTTATTCTTATCGTAATAAGCCTCCACCTCAGTTTTATTTAATGCCGTATCAAGATCCCGGGAAACCACGGCGTCTGTATAAGCATTCGTATACAGTTCATTTTTGTAATTATTTACAAGGTCATTAAACTCTTTTTGCTGTGATACCGGCAAGTTTAATTCTGCCCGGTCTATCAACAATTGTTGAGTCGCCCAGCGAGTAATATAATTTGAAACGATTATTGCACTATCCTCAGGAGAAGTATCTTCATTTATCAATGCCTGGATATCATCCTCATACAAATAAGACTCATTCACTCTTACCACCACCTTTCGCTCATCAGTTTGCTGAAAATAATCGCAACTAACACTGATTAGCGACACAAAACCAAAAATAAATCTGACCAGGTTTTTCTTCAAAATCATTTTTTTTAGCATCTCTCAATTTGAATGCCAGAAGAGTATTTGCTGAATCACAAAAGTCTTCATCCGCGCAAAAATAAGAATTAGTTAAGGTTCTGCAAGCTAAAGGCATAACGAAAACAGTAGATTTAAATTATAAATTTTATAAATATTTAATTCTGTGTTATCTTTAACTTACATCAAACCAATAAGTTATGAAATATCAACAGGAAATTATCCTTAAAAGGCCCAGAAAAGAAGTTGTTGAAAAATTTTCAAATCCTGAAAATATGAAACACTGGCAGGAAGGTTTCATCTATATGAAACCAATAAATGGAGAATTAGGAGAAGAAGGCTCTCAAAACCTTTTGAAGTATAATATGGGAAAGCGTGAGATCGAGATGACTGAAACCATTTTAAAAAATAATCTACCTGAAGTATACAGCGCAACCTACGAGGCTAAAGGAGTCTATAATTACCAGGTAAATAGATTTATAAAAACTTCTGAAAACTGAAACTGAATGGATTACAGAAAATGAATTTACGTTTAGCGGATTCATGAAACTCTTTGGATGGTTTATGCCGGGAGCTTTTAAAAAACAATCTTATAAGTATATGCAGGATTTTAAGGCCTTTGTCGAGGACGGAAAGAGTGTACTTAAGAAATAATTTCACTTTTTAAAATTAAAATCTGGCTATATTCTACTCAGCCTGTTATATTTGCGAAAAAATATCACAAAATGAAACGAATAAGCTTAGGAATTTTATTATTATTTATTGCATTTTCCGCAAACGCTCAATCCAAAATTGGAACCATTGACGCGGAATATATTCTTGCCCAAATGCCTGAAAACACACAGGTGAATACAAGTCTTGAAACCTATAATGAAAAGCTTCAGGCCGATCTTAAAACCAATATTCAGGAATATGAAAGCCTGGTAAAAGATTACCAGGAAACCGGTAAAGATCTGGAAGAAGAAGCCAGAAGAAAAAAAGAAGACACGATCATTGGATTAGAAAATGACATTAAAGGTTTTCGCCAGAAAGCAACTGTTATGATGCAAATGAAGCGCAGTGAACTTACGGGACCTCTTTATGAAAAGATCGATGCTGCTATGAAAAAGGTAATTGCTAAAGAAGGTTACACACAGATTTTTCATGCGGGCGCCAGCGGGCTTGCTTTCTCAAGCGAAGAAAATGATATCACCGATAAAGTTATGAAGGAATTAGGTCTTGAGCCAAAACCTCAAACTGAGGCTCAAACTTCCAATAAGTAATCATTTTGATTTACTGAATAATAAAAAAGCCCTGAAATTATCAGGGCTTTTTTATTATTCCATATTCTTCCTGTTATCTGCTATAATTAGGAGATTCCTTTGTAATTGTAACATCATGCGGATGACTCTCATGAACACCGGCAGCTGTAATTTTTACGAATTTACCGGTTTCCTTAAGAGTTTCGATATCCTTAGCTCCACAGTAGCCCATTCCGGCTTTAATACCTCCAATAAATTGATGGATACTTTCTTCAAGATCTCCTTTATAAGGAACACGACCTACAATACCTTCAGGCACCAGTTTTTTAATATCGTCTTCTACATCCTGGAAATACCTGTCCTTAGAACCTTTTTCCATCGCTTCAACAGATCCCATTCCGCGGTAAGATTTAAACTTACGCCCTTCATAGATGATCGTTTCACCCGGAGATTCTTTAGTTCCGGCAAGTAAGGACCCCAGCATTACACAATCGGCTCCTGCAGCAATTGCCTTTGGAATATCACCTGTATAACGAATTCCACCGTCTGCAATTACCGGTACACCACTACCTTTTATCGCTGCAGCCACTTCCAGCACCGCTGAAAATTGAGGAAATCCAACACCTGCAACTACTCTGGTTGTACAAATAGAACCAGGTCCTATTCCAACCTTAACTGCATCTGCTCCAGCGTCAACAAGATATTTAGCCGCCTCTCCGGTTGCTATATTCCCAACCACTACTTCAAGGTTAGGGAATTTATTTTTTACCTCTTTTAAAACATGTACCACTCCTTTGGTATGACCATGAGCAGTATCAATAATAATCGCATCTACACCGGCATTCACCAAAGCTTCAGCACGATGTACCGCATCAGCGGTTACACCCACAGCTGCCGCTACTCTTAATCTACCAAAGCTATCTTTATTAGCCATTGGCTTTTGAGTTAGCTTAGTGATATCTCTAAAGGTTATTAACCCAACTAACTTATCATCCTTATTTACAACAGGAAGTTTTTCGATCTTATTCTCCTGTAGTATATCCTCGGCTTCATCTAAAGATGTTCCTTCTGCAACCGTCACCAGGTTTTCTGAAGTCATTACTTCTGCGATAGGACGATTCAGGTTCTTTTCGAACCTAAGATCTCTATTGGTCACGATGCCTAAAAGCTTTCCATCTTCATCTACAATAGGTATTCCTCCAATACTATGTTCTTTCATAGATTCCTTGGCATCCCTAACTTTTGCAGAAATAGGAAGTGTTACCGGGTCTATGATCATTCCGCTTTCGGCACGTTTTACCTTGCGAACTTTCAAAGCCTGCTGCTCCATACTCATGTTCTTGTGCAGAACACCAATACCACCTTCCCTGGCCATAGCTATTGCCATACGGGATTCAGTAACAGTATCCATCGCTGCGGAAACGATAGGAACGTTAATTGGAATATTACGGGTGAATTTAGATTGAATGCTTACTTCTCTTGGGAGAACTTCAGAGTACGCAGGTACTAAAAGTACATCATCGTAGGTTAGTGCCTCACCAAGGATTTTTGAATCGTGTGCGATCATAGCAATTAAGGATTTAATTGCATGCAAATGTAAGGTTTATAAATGAGAATTTCAGTAGAAAGCAACATAGATAAATCAAAAACTAAAAGCTGATTTTTCATTGCTCATTTCTGAAATAATTCAGGTAAACAATGACAAAAATTGAAATCCAGAATATCAGGATCAACATAGCCATCCAGATATTCTTCTTTTTTTCCAGGTATAGGTCTTTGCCTTTTCCCTGCATTCTTCGATAACATGAACCGGAATAAATTTAAAAGCGAGATAGATCCCAAGTGGAATTATAAGAAGATCATCCAGAATTCCCAGGACAGGAATAAAATCTGGAATAAGATCGATGGGGCTTAAAGCATAAGCTAGAGTGCAGAGCAATAATATTTTTGCTAAAAATGGTGTTCCTGCATGTAAACTAGCCAAATGAGCAATCACGAGATCTTCCTTTAAAGCCGCTGCCCATTTTTTGATCTTTCTCATCCCATCCAACTAGAGCTTTATTTGCAAGGTTGTATACCAGGTAATTGGTTGCGCCGGAATAATCCCCGGGCCCGGATACCCCGTTGCTCTTCTGGTAAAATAAGAATTGTCCAGCAGGTTATTAATTCCTGCTTCTAACTTAAATTTTCCCAGACTATAGGATGTAGAAAGATCTAATATTCCATAAGCAGGTACTGCTCCCTCGATTCCCCGGTTATTTTCATTCTTTACCTGCGGTGCGTTCGTAGCATCTGTATACTGCCTACTTAAATAAGTATACTGTAACCCCGCAAGGAAGTTTTTATAACCGAAATTCAATCCTGTTTTTAAGTTTACAGCCGGAATGAATTCAACTTCATTTCCTTTTACATTCACCTCTTCAGAATCAATATATTCAGATTTAGTAAACGCTGCATTCACAAACACATTCAGCTTATAATCTTCTGCAGCACTAAAAAATGAGTTTCTTAAGTTCCATTCTGCAAAAGTTTCCAAACCATATATAAATGCGTCTCCTATATTACCTCTGAATCTAACCAATCTTCCAGTTTCTTCAATCTCTCCGACTGCATTTACCCGCTCTTCCGGCTTCAAAGTTTCTCCGATCCTGTCATTATACCTCAAAGCAAAAACACTGGCATCGTAAGAAAGGAAATCCTTGAGCCGACCTCTAATCCCAAGATCTGAAGTAAAGCCTTCTTCATCGTTAATATTAGGATCTACCTGAAAACTTGGGTTTACAACCCGAATATCATTAAAGGTTACCGATCGATAATTCTGAGAGAAATTAGCATAAAGCTCATTAGAAGGATTAAGATTATAACTACTTCCTACTCCAAGAAGAATAAAGCTTCTTTCAAATTGTCGGTCATCATCTACGGTCTCATTCAGTAAAGTATTTTGAGCATTATCCTTTACAATATTCTTATAGAATCCATCTGCCCTGGTATTGATATATTCAAATCTAAAACCCGGAGTAACGGAAAAATTATTGGTGATATTGAAAATATTCTCACCAAAGAAAGCCAGGTTTTTATTAGGAAACTCGAACTGAGATTGTCTCTCGTAATTCGGAAAATCTTCGGTAGCAAAATTAAAATCGGGACCTGCAGAGGTGCTTCCAGGGCCTTGTTGCTGCTCATTGAAAGCCTGATAATATTTACTACCTAACAATAGAACAGACTCCTCGTCAAACAATTCATACCTGGTAAGAACTCTGGCTTCCGCTCCCCAGTTTGAAAAATCATCTACCAGCAATTCCCTTGGTTCTTCGGGATCATCGGGTAAGGCCACCCTGTTTTGTCTAAAACCTAAAGCTTTCCTGGTGGCATTTAATCCAAATACATTTAAGCTAATATCGGTTCTGTCAGACAGCTTATGCTTCAGTTTTAACGCGAAAAGATTCCAGTTCACATCAAACCAGTTTCTCTCTCTATTACTAAAATCCGGATCTTCATAGAACTGGCTGTCAGTTAAACCACCAGGTTGCTGAGCCAGATAATCCAGGTACGTATATTCGAAGCTAATATTTGTTCTATCATTGAATTTCCATCCTAAATGCGCAAATGCATTATGTGAGTCATATTCTGAATTTGGACGGAAACCTTTTCCTCCTTTATAATTGTAATAAGTGTAATAACTAAATTTTCCAACCGTTCCGCTAAGACTATTAAAGCTTGTAAATAGGTCGTAAGACCCTACCGATTGCCTGGAGATCAATTCGATCTTTTTGTCTGCAACCGGCTCCTTAAATCTAAAATTTATAAGCCCGCCAAACTGAGTTCCGTATTGCAGGGAAGCTGCCCCACGAACTACCTGTATCTCTCGAAGTGCTTCCGGCGGTGGAGTATAATAACTCTCCGGGTAACCCAACACGTCTGCTGAAATATCATAACCATTCTGCCGCGTATTAAAATTTTGTGTTCGGTTTGGATCCAGCCCACGACCTCCTATATTCAATTGCAAGCCAGCATCTCCATTATCGTAAATATTTAAACCAACTACCTGGCTGTAGATCTGTCTTGCATTATTGGCAGCCAGGTTTCCTGAAACCTTATCAAGTAAAACCACTTCACTTTTTTTCCCTGCATAGATAGCAGTTCCCTCAACTTTTCTCAGTTTACGAAGGGCAAAGAGCTGTTCTCTTCTATTGGTGATCATCACCTCGCTTAAACTTTCTGCGAGTGGCGAAAGCTGGAAGTTTGCATTAGTATTTTCCGTTATTGCGATTTCCCTTTCAAGAATTTCAAACTCATAGCTGAAAACTGCAAATACATATGATCCTTCTTTCAGTTTAGTCACTTCAAATTCACCGTTAGCATTTGCAACAACAAGCTTCCCGGTATTTTTATTCCAGATCTCTGCATTAGGAACAGCGTCGCCGGTTTCTGAAGAGGTAACTTTCCCACTTAACGAATACTGGGCATTCATAAACAGGCTGAAAAAGAAAAATATACTAAAGACCTTTAATTTCATCTTCGAAGGGTAAAATAAATGTTTTGTGTTCAAAATTGTCCGCGAAATTAAGCAAATTAACATCGGGGCTTATATAGGGAGCGCTTTTTCTACCATTTAGACCTACGTAACTATCTACATAGACTTCAATATTCTTATGACCATCCTTTCGGAAATGTTCGGCTAAAAAATGCGCATATTCTAAAATAAAGTCCGGCTGAAAAGACATTTGTTTCTCCTGAAAAGGAGTAAGAAAATCTGAATTATCAACGTAAAAGCGTTTTCCTGTTTCCCCATCCACGATCTTAAATTCTGCATAGCCGGCTTTTTCCATTAGCATTACTCTCCAGGAAAACCGAAAGCCCTCTTCAGTCCAGAATAACTCTCCCGGATATAGTAAATACCTCCACGGAAATAATAACTGAATAACAAAGAATACCGCAACAACAGAAGTGAGGATTTTTCTCTTTACAGGTTTATGAAAGAGCAACTTATTATTATCAAATTTCGCTTTGCTGATCTGGAACATGGAAGAAATTTTATAAAGAATTCGGTGATGAACTTTAGGACTGAAAAAAATCAATGCACTAACGATCATGATATAAGGAAACATCCCAATGGGAAATAAGACACGAGTCATCACATGGAAAATGATCACGGCCAGGAATGCTACAAATCGCGTTCTTTTATAAAGCAGTAGAAAAGGAATAAAAAGATCGTATAACATACCACTCCAGCTAAAGGCATAATGCACCCATTCCTGTTGCATTAGATCTCCAAGGATTGGAAGGTCATATTTTGAAGGCAGCCATATCTTTAAAGGCATCGCTCTAAATAGCCAATCTGAATTCAACTTGGCGAGACCAGCATAGAAATAAACGATTGCAAGCAGAAGCTTAATTGAATCAACAGCCCAGCGTGGGATCTTCTGGAAAGCCTTGCGGGGTTCCTTCCAGGCATCTAGAGAGAAATAGGTATTCGCAGGCAAAAAGATCAGCAAAAAGCTTAGGATACTTATAAAGTAGTAGTGATTGAGATAAGTGGTCTTATCCATGAGTTCTATATAGGTAAAACTCAGGAAAAAAGTTATTATAGCAATCCGGTACTTAAAACCTATCGCTACGAAAAGTGCCGCGATCCCACAGATCACGAAAAGAAAATAGGTGAAATCGCCAAGCGGTTTCACCCATTCAAATCCATAATAACTAAAATGAAATTTTGGAGTTATATACAGTTTTTCGATCCATCCGTTCATCCAGAATCTTACGATACTCGCGAACATCATTATTCCAAATCCTATTCTAAAAACTGCCAGAGGAGCCGCTTCAGTATAAGAATTAAGATATTTCGAGATGGAAAGATTCATCTAATACAGACTAGTCTCCGTCTGAATCTACATAATCCACACTAATAGAAAGTGCCTGCAGCATATCAAGTTTCAACAAAACAACCTCTTTCTGCAATTCATCAAAAGCTTCCAGCATCAATGTATTATTTGTTTCAACCTGATTTTTGAGACTGGCATCAAGTGTTGATGCCTGGGATTTTATAGCACTAAACTGACTCAAAATATCATCAGAAAGATCTGCCCTATCCATAGATTCTAAATACAGCTTATAACTGCTCCCTGTCTGGCTGCTTCCAAAGTACTTTCCGTTGAAAAAATCAATACTACTTTGTACGGCCTTCAGGTAAAGTTTTTTTGAAAGATCTTCAGAATAATATGATTCCACATTGATCGGGGAAGGACTATCAGTAAAAGCACCAGCAGGATAACCGATTTTTCCCGACCGAAGAAAAGTCTCAAAATACATGATATATTTGTTTGAAAACTTATCTACAGAACCCGTACTTGAAGAGCTTATATTACTCACGAAATTATCTCTATAATCTCCGTTCCAGGAATCATTAACCGCCTGAGTAAGCGTGTTTATTCTAGTGGCGACATCCAGAAGATAATTTTTATAATTTTCAGAATTATATTTTGCAACAATCTCAGCATCCGTTTCTCCAATTCCGTTTAACAGATAATCTAAGGCCGGGAAGCCCTGCTCCGTATAACTAGAAGGAAGCTCAAGGTTATAAGTCTCGCTTTCTATTTTACTTTCAACAGCATCAGCGTTAAGAGGATAGGTATTTAAAAACCTGCGATAATTTAACTCTTCAGCCTTACCTATATCGAACATAGAAACCGTTTGAAAATCTATATATGAATTTTCAAATTGCGCTCTTAAAGCGATCAGGCCTTCTTCCGTAGGATTTTCGGTAAATGTTGCTGTTGCCTCCTGAAGGTCGTTAGTACTCGCATAAAAATTAGCGTAGGCCGGGATAATGATATTATCTGCCCAGTTTGCCAGCATTGCACCTCTGTCAAAATTATCGGTGCCATTAGTACCTTCTCCACCATCGCCTTTATCTTCGGTAGTACATGCCGTAAAAACCAAAGTAGCTATCAATAAAATTTTCGAAATTCTTATCATGGAACTAAATTTAAAAACCGGAGTCAATATTCATCAAACTCCGGTGAATTATATTACTCTGCAGCTGCTGCTACACTAAAACCAAAGGCTGAAGCAATCTCTTCTGAAATTGAATCAAGTGTTTCAGGAGTTACATCCCAAAAACCATTTCCGGCTAATAATTGCTCTTTGAACATGTCAATTTTTTCTTTAGACAGGTAAGGCATATTAGTAGAAGGATTATTAGTAAACCTTAAACTGTAAATAAATCCAAATCCTTCTGAAAGCTCATGGAAGGCATGCCCGTTATTATTATCGGCAAGATTAGATTTTCCACCTTGCAGGTAATGTACCGCGCGAACAGCAATTACTTTAGAAAGGTTTTCACGAATTATAGCCACCTGCTCATCTCTGGTTTGATAATCTCCGGCAACGATGGCTGCACGACCTGTTTTAAAAGCTTCGAAAGTACTTTCAGCAAGCCCGGCGAAATCCTCATCTTCATCAACCTGGCCTAAATAGCTGAAAAGTAAATGATCTTCACTCTCGTTTAAAACGGAATTAGGATCATTAGCTGGAATAGACGGATCACCGTAAAGATATCCATATGCCTCGTCCCACATATGCTCCATGGTAGTAAATGGCTTATCTTCTTCAGTTATACCCGCATCGTTATTTGCTCTGTTATCTGCAGCATCAAGTACGGCAGCAGAAAGGTAATTATTAGCAATCTGATCAAGTAAAAGAGCGCCTATCAAACCTTTTGCAAAAGCCTGGTTGTACTCTAATCCTTTTTCATTTACATAACGAATACGGCTTCCATCTGCGATCTGACCCGCAACACCTGCATCTGCTAAAACTTCTTTATTATTTTTTACGGTAGTGAACTGCCCAGATATATAGGTATCAAAATCATTTCTGATCTCGGTACCTTCTACAGTATTGGCTGAAAAATACAAATTAGAAGCAGCTACTTTAGATTTTACACTTTTTGAAGATTCATTGAGACTTGCATTTTCAAACGGAGCGTTCTCATTGGTAAACATATTTAATAGCAACTCCTCTGAAGCATTATCAAAATCTGTGAAATTAGATAGCAATTCTGAAGACATTTGCAGTCTGGTAGTTTGACCATCATAGCTCACTGTTGAATTACTCTCTCTTTCAAAAGTATAATTAGCGGGAACTTCAATTTGGTTTCCTCCGGGGGTAGGGGTATCATCTGATGTACATGAAACTAGTGAAAGACCTCCTATCATCGCTGAAAATAACAGCTTCTTCATATTCGTTTATTTAGACTGATTTAAAATAATATTTGGCGGCAAATATAAAAACCACTTTTTGCTACGGCAAGTTTATTTAGATTAATTTTAAATAACTTTTTCCGATAGTATTATAAAAATCAATAAATTCTTTTAATGATAGGCGTTAAAAATCTTTGATGCTTCATTATAAGCCGACTCAAAACTGGTCATTTTGATATTCGTATCGGCTTTAGTTGCATTGAAATAGGAAAGCATTTTTTCTGAAGGCATATTCCCGGTAAGCTCATCTTTAGCCATAGGGCAACCGCCAAACCCCTGTACAGCGCCATCGAACCTGTGACAGCCAGCTTTGTAAGCGGCATTTACTTTTTCATGCCATTTGCTTGGGGTAGTGTGCAAATGTGCTCCAAACTCGATATTTGGATATTTCGGGATAAGATTTGAAAAGAGATAATCAATAATTTCTGGAGTTGAAGTTCCTACGGTATCTGAAAGTGAAAGGATCTTGACGCCCATGGCCGAAAGTTTTTCGGTCCACTCCCCTACGATCTCCACATTCCATGGATCACCATAAGGATTCCCAAATCCCATACTTAAATAAGCCACCACTTCTTTACCAGAAGCATCCGCTATATTCAAAATTTCCTGAAGCACCTCAACAGATTCTGCAATCGTTTTGTGAGTATTACGCATCTGGAAATTTTCAGAAATAGAAAAAGGATAACCCAGATAATCGATCTCTTCAAATTTTGAAGCATCTTCTGCCCCACGGGTATTGGCGACAATAGCCAGGAGCTTACTGCTAGTTTTAGAAAGATCAAGTTTTGAAAGTACCTCAGCCGTATCCTTCATCTGTGGAATAGCTTTAGGTGAAACAAAACTCCCGAAATCTATAGTATCAAATCCGCAGCGCAAAAGAGACTGAATATATTGAGCTTTTTTCTCAGTGGGAATAAATTCTCTTATTCCCTGCATAGCGTCCCGAGGACATTCAATGAGTTTCACTTTAGCCATATGGCCAAAGATAGCATTTTAAAGAAAATTGAAAAAGAATATAGTTTTATTGATAATATGAAATTTCAAACCTGAAATTTGATTTTTAAGCTATTGAATTCTTAATGTACTAAAGGAGTATGAGGAGCGCGATAAGAATAAAAATAATGAACTGCATCCATTTTAAAAACACTCCCGACTTAGGATGAGATTTTATATAAACTGAAATCTTATCAGAGAGCACTGCAACAAAACTGAAGATTAAAAACGCCTGCAGCATAAATAGGAATCCAAGTATATAAAACTGAGCTACCGTATTTCCACCTGGTTCCCATAAAAATCCCGGGAAAAAAGCGAGAAAGAAGACCCCAACCTTAGGATTTAGCACATTCATGATAAATCCCTGCTTAAATAAGCTAAACATGCTTTTATCGCTTATACCTTTAGAAGAAAAGGCAATATCGGGATTACTCTTATAAACCTGATAAGCCAAATAAAGTAAATAGACGGCGCCGAGTATTTTAATAAAAAGAAAGATATTTTCAGACTGCTTTATTATTGCAGAAACGCCGAATGCCACCAGACTGGTATGGATCAAAATTCCGGACACGAGACCAAGAGCTGTAATAATGCCCTGTTTATAGCCATAGGCCATAGACCGGACCAATACATAAATAATATCCGGACCCGGAGAAAAAGTTAGAAGGATAGAGGCGGTTAAAAAGGGAATTAGCTGATCTACCATAAATTACAACCCCTTTTCCAGAATTTTCTTATTAATCGCCTTAATAAGTGCAGGTCCTTCATAGATAAAACCCGTATAAAGCTGAACCAGACTGGCTCCTGCTTTCAGTTTTTCAATAGCATCATCAGCGGTATGAATACCTCCAACTCCAATTATCGGAAAAGCGCGGTTACTTTTTTCAGAAAGAAACCTGATGACTTCGGTAGATCTATTGGTTAAAGGCTTTCCGCTTAGACCACCCAATTCATTTTTGTTTTCAGACTTAAGGCCTTCTCTCGAAATAGTGGTATTTGTAGCAATTACACCGGCAATCTTCGTTTCTTTGACGATCTCTATGATATCCAACAATTGTGCATCAGTAAGATCTGGTGCAATTTTCAGTAATATTGGCTTAGGACTTGACTTTTTCATCATTCAGCTTTTGAAGTGTATTCAGTAAATTTTTAAGTGGCTCTTTATCCTGCAACTCCCTTAGGTTTGGTGTATTGGGCGAGCTCACATTAACCACGAAGTAATTTACATGGTCAAATAAAGCTTCAAAACTATACACATAATCATCTACTGCATTCTCGTTCGGAGTGACCTTATTTTTCCCAATATTTCCTCCAATAAGAACATTTTTGTTCTTTTTCAAACGCTGCACAGTAGCTTCCACTCCTTCATTATTAAACCCCATTCGGTTAATAATTGCAGAATCTTCTTTGAGCCTGAACAATCTTTTCTTTTCGTTCCCCGGTTGTGGTTTAGGAGTAACTGTTCCAATTTCAATAAACCCGAAGCCCAGGGAAGATAGCTCTCTATAAAGTTTTGCATCCTTATCAAAACCTGCTGCCAGACCAACCGGATTTTTAAATTTCAATCCAAACACTTCACGTTCCAGTCTTTTATCACTCACCGCATAAGTGGAATTCAAAAAAGAAGTCGCTCCCGGAATTTTACAGAATTTCCTTAAAAAATTAAAAGTGAAATAATGGATCTCCTCTGGATCAAATTTGAAAAGTGTAGGCCTAATAAGTGATTTATACATTCCCGGGAAAGTTTTAGCAAAAGTAAATGAATTTATATAAAAGAAAAGTTCATTGAAAATTCATCTAATACTTTTACAGATAAAAAAAAGCAGCCTTTTCAGCTGCTTTTATATAAAACTATTTACAATAATTATTTTAGATTGATACTTAACCTGGCAAATAGAAAACGGCCGGCAACACCAAATTGCTGTGCCCTTCTGGACCAGTCAAATCTACCTTCGCTGCGGTTCCCAAACTCTTCTCCCGCCCTGTCAGGATATATATCAAAGAGATTATTAGCTCCAACAGTTAACGTTAAAGCATCTGTAGCCTGATATCCTACTGAAAGATCTGTAACTATTTTAGAGCTAAAAACCTGCTGGTTGGCCAGAACAGTGGACGCCTCTGTTACCTCTCCAAAGTAAACATTTCTCAGGAAGACATTAAAAGCACCCGCAGTAAGACTATTAGTTAGATTCACCTTCGTTCTTGGCACAGCCTCTTCCAGATATACCCGGCTATCTTCCGGGAAGTAAGTATCTACAAGTCCAGCTCTTTCCAATACGTCTGAAGCATTAATACCACCCACTTGTTTAGTTTTAGAAAGTGTGGCAGCCAGATCTGATTTCAAACTCAAATTATCATTAAAAATCGCATTATGAGTTAGCACGATATCTAAACCTTTAGATTCTGTATCTATCGCATTTGCGAAAAATGAGGCTGCAGTTGCGTTCGCCTGGGCCAGTAAATTATCCAGTTCAGATCCAGTGCCCGGGCCACTAAACTGACCGGTATAAACAATACGATCATCAATAGCTACAAAATATCCGTCCACAGTTAAAGAAAGATTAGCGTCAGGAATTTTTGCGGTAAAACCAAGACTTATACTCTTGGAAGTCTCTTCCTTTAATTGAGGAATACCCAATAACTCTGCAGCACGACTATCATTAGAAAACGTTCCTACTTCCTGAGGATTTCCAAAATTATCAAATATTGTAGAAGTTGAATTGAAATATAACTGATGTAACGAAGGTGCTCTAAAACCGGTATTTCCGGCGCCTCTAATATTAATATTATCGGTAAGCTTATACCTGGAAGATAATTTGAAATTAAGGGTTGAACCAAAATCTGAATAATCTTCAAATCTTGTAGCAAAAGTCACTAATAGTTTTTCGCTAAAATCTAATTCTAAATCAACATATCCGGCAATACTACTACGCTCTCTGGATAATTCGTTTTTAGGACTGAACCCTGGAAATACCTGTGAACCTCCTGGTCTTGCATTCCCAAAGAAATCGGTTGCAGGATCCTGATCTGCTCTTATTACCACATCACCACTCTCAGTGTATTGTTCGTAAGAAGCCCGTTCACCCGCAAAAATTTCATAATTTTCAAATCGGTGTTCCGCTCCAAAGGCCACATTCAGCCCAAGAAAAACTTCCTCAAATAACTTACTTACATCAAGATTCGTGGTATTCTGAAGGAATGAAAATCCACCTGCATCAAATGAGGTTGGGCTTGCTCGTTGTAGTGAAGCGTTTGCCGTATTGGAAATAAAATACTGAAATTCATTTTTCCCCCATGTGTTACTAAAATCTACTTCCCAATCACTTACTTCTCCTCGTACTCCTACTGATACTGACTGATCTTTAATTTTAGAATTTATCTCCGGCAAAAAACCATTAATATATATTGGTGTATAAGTTCGGCTTTGATTAGGTAATCTATAGAAACCTGCAGAATTACCTCTTCGTGAACTCATACCGGCGAAAGAATATAATTCGGTGCCATTATCATCTATAGGAAGGCTCATATTTGCAAAGAATCTTCCACCTCTTAGGGCAGATTGTCCTACTCTCATATTAAAATCTGTACGATCAAGCCCACGGGCATTGAGTTCATCTTCGGTTACGTTCATACCTAAAAGATCCTGCAAAGCCTCTCTATCTGGCGCATTGCTGATATCATTCTGGAAATCACTGCTGAAATATGACACTTCCTGAGCAAAA
Source organism: uncultured Flavobacteriaceae bacterium (assembly GCA_963779835.1). GTDB lineage: Bacteria > Bacteroidota > Bacteroidia > Flavobacteriales > Flavobacteriaceae > Christiangramia. Next base: position 27,329 of record CAVZZT010000013.1, on the reverse strand, counting down.
TCCTTGATCTGTTCATCGGTAAGCGAAGCTAAATTCGCACCGCTATTTGCTGCGCGATATTCAATGGCATTATAGGCATTGAAGATTTCTCCTTCCCATTCCTTCATACGGTTATAATCTTCCCTATAATCGAAATCTCCTGCAAAGGTCACAAATCCGCCTTTTTCACCTAAAGGAATTCCATAACTTGCTGCAACGTTTACGGTTTCACCATCTACGCCCCCAGTCTGTTCATTAGCATTTTCAGAAAAGTTTGCTCCCGTGGTGACATTAAAACTCAACTCATTAGTTTGATCTTTTAAAACTATATTAATCACTCCGGCGATGGCATCTGAGCCATATTGAGCGGCGGCCCCATCCCGAAGCACTTCAATTCTTTTAATTGCTGAAGCAGGAATTGCATTTAAATCGGTACCTACACTACCCCTACCAAATGTTCCGTTTACATTCACCAGTGAAGAATTATGCCTTCTTTTACCATTGATCAAAACTAACACCTGATCTGGTCCTAGCCCTCTAAGTGAGGCCGGATCAATATGGTCTGTACCATCTGAAATTGTCTGGGTATTCGAAGTAAAGGAAGGTGCTACATAATTCAGCATTTGGTTCAGGTTCACCTGTGGCACGGCCACTGTCATTTCCTGAACATCAAGTACATCTATAGGTACCGTTGATTCTACAACCGTCCTACTAGGATTTCTAGACCCCACAAGAACAACCTCCCCCAGAGCAGTTCCGGAAACCATAGTTACATTAATTTCGGTCTGATCTATCAGCACCTCGCGGGCATCAAATCCTACAAAAGTAAATACCAGAGTCTGTCCCAGTTCGGCCTCCAAAGAGTATTTTCCGTCAAAGTCTGTAGCGGTTCCTTTGTTGGTGTCTTTGATCGCAACTGTCACCCCTCCCAGAGGTTGGGAATTTTCATCGACCACAAGACCACTGATTGTTTGTGTTTGAGCTAGAGACACCCCACAAAAGAAAAACGATAAAATCAATAAGTAAAAATTTTTCATATTTAATGGTTTTGTTTCACTAAATATAGTTTAATTTTTTATGATTTTTTTAATAGTTATTTTATTTTCAGTGATTTAACTACAAAATATACGCTATTTTTTAACTAATTCATTGATTGAAAATTAATTTCCCAGGAGTATTTATGTTAATTTAATTTCAGTAAAATTATTCGCAGTTTTTAAATAAGTTTAAGGAAAAGAAACCTTCGTTAATTTATATTTGTTTAACCATCCGGTTTCACAAATTGTTCCGGTAGATCTTTAATTAAAATTTCAGAATGATTAATAAAGAAAGGCTTACCAATAAATTTATCAGTTACGTAAAAATCGATACACAGAGCGATCCTCACAGTGATTCAACTCCCAGTACCGAGAAGCAGTGGAACCTGGCAAAAAAACTCGTAGACGAGTTGAAAGAAATAGGTCTTCAGGATGTAACTATAGATGAGCATGCTTACGTAATGGCCACGTTACCGGCCAATGTTCCTCATGAGGTTCCGGTAATTGGCTTTGTTTCACATTTTGACACAACTCCCGATTTCTCAGGAACGAATGTAAACCCCCAGATTATTGAAAATTATGACGGAAAGGACATTGTGCTTAATGCAGAAAAAGATATTATTCTTTCCCCCGATTATTTTGAAGACCTGGAACAATATAAAGGACAAACTCTAATTACTACAGACGGTACTACGCTTTTAGGAGCCGATGATAAAGCAGGAATTACAGAGATCATGGCCGCAATGGAATATCTGGTTGATAACCCTGAAATTCCTCACGGAAAGATCAGGATTTGTTTTACACCTGATGAAGAAATTGGCAGGGGCGCTCATAAATTCGATGTTGAAAAATTCGGAGCCGAATGGGCTTATACCATGGACGGTAGCCAGATAGGTGAACTGGAATACGAAAACTTTAATGCTGCCGGCGCTGAAGTAAAAGTTTACGGAAAAAGTGTACATCCCGGCTATGCAAAAGATAAAATGATCAACAGCATGTATATCGCCCAGGATTTTATCAATTCTCTCCCGAGAATGGAAACTCCGGAACATACCGAAGGCCGCCAGGGATTTTTCCATTTAAGCAGTATAAAAGGTGATGTTGAAGAAACTGTTCTAGAATATATTATTAGAGATCACGATAAAACTCATTTTGAAGCCAGAAAGCAAATGATGCAGAATCTTGTGAGCGATATTTGTTCCCAGTATGAAAGAGACTGTATTAGCATCGAAATTAAAGATCAGTATTTTAATATGCGGGAAAAGGTTGAACCTGTAATGCATATCGTAGATCTTGCAGAGAAAGCAATGGAAGAAGTGAATGTTAAACCAATCATTAAACCTATACGAGGAGGTACCGATGGGGCCCAACTTAGTTTCAAAGGACTTCCCTGCCCGAACATATTTGCCGGAGGACATAATTTTCACGGAAAATATGAATATGTTCCTGTAGAAAGTATGCAGAAAGCTGCTGAAGTTATCGTTAAATTAGCTGAGCTAACTGCAAAAAAATACGAGTAACAAACACTTGAAGTTATGGCGGTAAAAAATGCTGAAGAATATATTTCCTGCCATACATACTGGGAGGAAGAATTGAGACAGCTTCATGAAATGATCCTAACCACAGATCTAAAATCTGAAATTAAATGGGGCGCTCCTGTCTACACTTTAGAAGGTAAGAATGTTGTAGGTATAGGAGCCTTTAAAAATCATTATGGTCTCTGGTTTTTTAATGGGGCATTGTTAAAGGAGAACACTTCTTTGCTTATTAATGCTCAGGAAGGAAAAACAAAGGCACTGCGCCAGATCAAATTTGAAAAAGGCGATGAAGTAAAAACCTCTGTTCTTTTACCTTATATAAAAGAGGCTATCCAGAATCAGCGGGAAGGAAAAGAGATAAAACCGGTAGTTGATAAAAAGCTGGTGATGCCTTCAGAATTAAGTGAAGCGCTTCAGGAAGATAAAGAACTCGAAAAAAGCTTTCATGCGCTAACGCCCGGAAAGCAAAGGGAATATGCCGATTATATTTCAGAAGCTAAAAGAGAAGCTACTAAATTAACCCGGTTAGAAAAGATTAAACCTATGATAAAAGACGGAGTGGGATTAAACGATAAATACAAGAATTGTTAAATAAAAAAAGCAGCTTTTTCAAGCTGCTTTTTTCGTAAAATATTATTCTAATTATTTCTTCTCCTTGACCGTAGTTGCAGGTTCATTCAATTTTTGACTCATCTCCATAGAAATTGAAGAACGATCAAAAGTGATTTTTCCTGCTCCGGTTTCAATTACAACCGAATTATTTTTTTCGCTGAAATCAACAATTCTACCATGCATACCACTTTTAGTAATAATCCGATCTCCTTTTTTAAGCTCGGCGGCAAAATTCTTTTCCTGTTTAGCTTTTTTCATTTGCGGGCGTATCATAAAAAAATACACTACCACAAACATTAAAATAATTGGTGCAAACTGTGTTAATTGATCCATATATGCTTTTAGCTAGCGTTTTCGTCAGCTTCTACAAAAGCTTTAATTTTAATTTGTTCTTTTCCTGCTTCTGTATTTGCAGATACAGTAACTGTTTTAGTAACCTGGCCGTTTCCAGATCCATTAAACTTCACTAACAACTCGCTGGACTCACCTGGTGCGATAGTTTCATTTTTAGGATATGTAGGCACAGTACAACCACAAGAACTAGATGCATTTGTAATTACTAAAGGTGCATCTCCCGTGTTCGTAAATTTGAAAACATGCTCTACAGGAGTACCTTTGGCGATATTTCCAAAATCAAATTCTGATTCTTCAAAAGTGATTTCCGGGTATACCGTTTCCTTTGCATCACGCTCAGCAGATGCTTCCACGTTTTCAGCTTTTACCTTATCGGAGGCGTTATCTTTACATCCGGTGAACAGCATTGCCCCTACTGCTGCAAACATTAAAATTGTTTTTTTCATGGTGAAGTTATTTTGTTAAATTTCTAATTGATAAAAATAATAAAATTTCTTTACTACATAAGACCTCTTCCGGTTTTATTTAACTTGTCTTCCGTTTGGTATTCCTTTGAAAGCTTATCCAGAACACCATTTATAAAAATGCTGCTTTTTGGAGTACTATATTCCTTTGCAATTTCAAGGTATTCATTTATAGTAACCTTTACAGGGATACTCGTAAATTTTAAAAATTCACAGATCGCCATTTTTATCAGGACCATATCCACTTCTGCTATTCTGTCTTTATCCCAGTTTGGTGTTTTCCCTAGCATTTCTTCGGAAAGATCTTCATCATTCAAATAGGTCTTTCTGAAAAGCTTCAGGGCAAATTCTTTATCCTCATCATTTTTGAAAAGCTGCGTGATCTTTTTCTCTCTTCCTGTAGATTCTTTCAGTTTTTGAAGGAATTTCAAAATTGCGGTATTCACCAACGGAAGATCATCTATCCAGGTAAGTTTCTTATCCTCCAGATATTCATATAGCTTATCATTTGGAGCAATGATCTCCTTAAAAATATCAATAATGAATTTTTTCTCTTCTTTAAAACTTGTCTCACGCGTTTCCATATATTCCTGGTAAGCAAGACTGTTTCTTAATTCATTCCAGATAATCGCTACATACTCATCATCCTGTTTCCAGTGATTGATCTTATGTTTTTCCAGAGCATCCTGAATACTTTCATTCTCATTAAGGATCTGAAAGACCTGATTATCTACAAATTTGCGATTGGGATCTTTCTCTTCGCTGGTAGCTAAATGTTTTTGTTGGGATTTCTCGAGATAGGTTTCTGCATGTTCTCTTATTTCTGTGATCAGGCTTATTTGAAGCAGAAACAGGTCATACATCTCCTGCATACTCTTTAGCAGGAATTTTTCTTCAGTGGCAAGGTTATCATTCTGGCTTTGGTTAAAAGCATATAGTGACTGCATTACTTTAACCCTGATATGTCTTCTTGTCAACATAATTGTAAAAGAACTTTTAGAAATTAGAAAGGCGAAAGCATTTCACTTTCGCCCTGCAAAAATATCAATAAATTAGAACTGACTAATTTAATTTTGATTTTTTCTGTTCTCAATTCTTTGTTTTGCGATCTGCAAAGCGGCGAAGTGAGTGGTAATATCATCTTTAGAAGCTTTTTCAAGAATTCTAAGCGTGGTATTATAGATATTTTCAGTCTTACGCATAATTTCCTGCTTGTCGTAATTTTCAAGTTCAGCGTACACATTAATGATTCCTCCGGCATTGATTAGAAAATCGGGTGCATACACAATCCCTTTTCTCTGAAGGATCTCTCCGTGGGCAACTTCGTCTGCTAATTGATTATTTGCTGCACCAGCAATGATATCTACCTTTAATCTTTGAATCGTATCATCATTAATCGTTGCTCCAAGTGCACAAGGTGCGTAAATATCCATATCGGCACCATAAATATCTTTATCCGTAAAAATATGAGCACCATATCTTTTGCTTACTTCCTGTAAACGATCTTCATTAATATCGCTAATAAATACTTCAGCTCCGTCACCAGTAAGATATTCTACAAGTGTTTCACCTACATGGCCAATCCCCTGAACCAGCACCTTCTTACCTTCAAGATTATCGTTTCCATACTTGAATTTTGCAGAAGCTTTTAACCCCATAAATACACCATAAGCAGTGATAGGTGATGGGTTGCCCGCTCCTCCTTTAGATTCTGAGATTCCGGTTACATAAGGAGTTACCTCTCTTACGGTATCCATATCTGCAGTTTCCATTCCAACATCCTCTGCTGTGATATATTTACCACCTAGAGAATGTACAAATTCACCAAATTTCCTCATTAGTGCCGGAGTCTTATCTTTCTTAGCATCTCCAATGATCACCGCTTTTCCTCCTCCAAGATTCAATCCTGTAATCGCACTTTTAAATGTCATTCCTCTGGAAAGACGCAAAACATCATTTACAGCCTCCCATTCACTGGTATAATTCCACATTCTGGTACCTCCCAAAGCAGGACCTAAAACCGTGTTATGAATACCAATAATTGCCTTTAAACCTGTATCTTTGTCGTTGCAAAAAACGATTTGCTCGTGTTCATCAAACGACACCTGTCCGAACACCGGAGCAGACTTTTTTAGTTCATTTGCATTTAGAACGTCAACTTGCATAGTTTGTTGATTTTTAAATTATTCAGATTTTGAATTTGATCAAAAATCCGCTGCAAAAATAATAATATTTTAAAAAGCAGTGATTTAAAACGTGTTAAATTACAGAATCCTCAATTAAAGCTAATTATCCTGAATGAAGAATCTTCAGCATCTCAATAAATATTTTTACAAGTACAAATGGAAACTTTTGATTGGCCTTGTAATTACCATCGCGGCAAGAATTTTCGGTATTTATTATATCCCGTTAATTGGGAAGAGTACCGTAATTATTGAAAAATATATTAGCGGGGCGGTCACCGATGTTTCTGTAGTTAAAAGCGAACTGGCTTACAATATTCTTTTAATCATAGGGACAACCTTAATTTCAGCATTTTTAACTTTCCTGATGCGGCAAACCTTTATTGTTGTTTCAAGACATATGGAGTATGATCTTAAAAATGAGGTTTTCCAGCATTACCAGGATCTGTCGCTTAATTTTTATAAGAAGAACAGAACGGGAGATCTAATGAACCGGATTAGTGAGGATGTTTCTAAAGTAAGACTCTATCTTGGTCCGGCCATCATGTACAGCGTCACCACTTTTACTTCTACCGTGGTGGTGCTTATTTTTATGATCCAGGCCGCACCGGAACTTACACTTTATACCGTAATCCCTCTACCAATTCTTGCATTTTCAATTTATAAGCTAAGTGTAGCTATTCACCAACGAAGCACTATTGTTCAGCAATATTTATCTAAACTGAATACCTTCACCCAGGAAAGTTTCAGTGGGATCGCGGTGATAAAATCTTATGGAATTGAGCCGCAAACGAATACTAATTTCACTGAATTATCTAATGGGAGCCGCGATAAGAATATTAGTCTTGTAAAAGTTCAGGCGTTTTTCTTTCCTCTAATGATACTTCTTATTGGAATAAGTAACATCATTGTAATTTATATAGGCGGAAGACAGATCATTTCAGGTCAAATAGAAAATATAGACGTGCTGGTAGAGTTCATTCTTTATGTAAATATGCTTACCTGGCCGGTGGCTTCCATTGGATGGGTTACTTCTCTTGTGCAGCAGGCGGAAGCTTCCCAGGAACGAATCAATGAATTCCTGAGTGAGAAACCCGAGATCACCAATCCAAAATCTGAACCGGATACTATTCATGGAAATATCGAATTTAATAATGTAAGCTTCACTTACGACGATACCAATATCACCGCCTTAAAAAATGTTTCTTTTAATGTAAAAAAAGGAGAAACCCTGGCGATCATTGGAAAAACAGGTTCAGGGAAATCTACTATACTTGAGCTTATTGGCCGATTATATGACATAGATACCGGCAAACTTCTTATAGATAACCGCAAAATTAATGAAATAAACCTGGAAAGCCTGCGAGAAAGCATTGGTTACGTGCCACAGGACGCTTTCCTGTTTAGTGATAGTATTAGAAATAATATAAAATTCGGAAAAACAGAAGCTACCGAAGAAGAGATTATTACAGCAGCAAAAAACGCCTCGGTTCATAAAAATATCATGGGCTTTAGTAAAGGTTATGATACGGTTCTCGGGGAGCGCGGTATTACATTATCTGGTGGACAAAAACAACGTGTTTCGATTGCCAGAGCCATTATTCACGATCCTGAGATCCTTCTTTTTGACGATTGCCTTTCTGCTGTGGATACCGAAACAGAAGAGGAGATCCTTAATAATCTTTTCGAAATAACTAAGAATAAGACTACAATTATTGTAAGTCACCGTATTTCTTCGGCTAAAAATGCCGATAAAATCATTATTCTCGAAGATGGACAAATAGTTCAGGAAGGTACACACCAGAAGCTGTTGAATACTAAAGGATACTACAAAGAACTCTACGCAAAGCAGCTAAATGAAAAAGAAATGTGAAAAAATTTTGTTAGATGTTAAAAATTTTTAGATTTTTGAACTCGACAACAACAAACCTATAAAAGAATCTATTTTATGAGCGACAAGGGAATGATGGAGAAAGAGGAAATATTCTCTAAAGTTTTAAGAGCGGGAAGAAGAACTTATTTTTTCGACGTTAGATCCACCCGGGCTGACGATTACTACCTTACCATCACAGAAAGTAAGAAGTTCACAAATGACGATGGTTCTTTCTACTACAAAAAACACAAGATTTACCTTTACAAAGAAGATTTTGATGGTTTTAGAGAGATCCTTGAAGAGATGACCAACTATATCATCAATGAAAAAGGTGAAGAAGTGATTAGCGAGCGTCACCAAAAAGATTTCAAAAAAGAATACGATGATGAAGATAGCACAGATAAAGCTGCTTCCACTTCATCAAATGCAGAGAAATTTACGGATGTAAGTTTCGACGATATATAATAAAATTACTTTCAGTTATCTTAAACCGTCCCATATCAGGACGGTTTTTTTTATATTAGAGAATTCCAAAATCATTTCAATGCGAATCATCATAAGCTTTCTTCTACTTTTTTCATTTGTTAAAATACAGGCACAAAAAGATAGTATTTCCCTGGACTACTATCTGCCATCAGACGTTCCCTATAATTCTAAAATTCCAACTCCGCAGGAAGTTATTGGTTTTATCCCGGGAGAATGGCATGTAAGTCACGATAAGCTCCTGATGTATATCTATAAACTTGCCGAAGTATCTCCAAGAATGAAAATCGAAAACCGGGGTTTTACTTTTGAAGGCAGACCATTGGTGTTACTCACTGTTTCTTCAGAAGAAAATCTGGCCAATTTAGATGAATTAAGAAAACAGCATTTAGAGCTGGTTGATGAAAACTCAGCCTCCCTGGATACGGAAAAAATGCCCATCGTTATTAACCAGGGCTTCTCCATTCATGGCAATGAAGCAAGCGGATCTAATGCTGCCTTGCTCTACGCCTACTATCTTGCTGCGGCTGAAGGAGAAAAAATTGAAAAAACTCTGGACAATACGATCATCCTATTAGATCCTGCTTTTAATCCCGACGGATTGCAAAGATTCGCTTATTGGGCTAATACAAATAAGAGTGAAAATATTAATCCCGATCCTAATGATCGAGAATACAGCGAAGTATGGCCTGGCGGAAGAACCAATCATTACTGGTTCGACATGAACCGTGACTGGCTTCCAGTTCAGCTACCCGAATCACAGGCCAGAATTGTCACTTTTCATAACTGGTATCCAAACATCCTGACCGACCATCACGAAATGGGATCGAATTCCACTTTCTTTTTTCAACCGGGAATTCCTTCAAGAACGCATCCGTTAACCCCAAAGATGAACCAGGATCTTACCAGGGAAATTGGAACGTATCACGCCCAGGCTTTTGATGAAATTGGTTCTCTTTATTATACCGAAGAAAATTATGATGATTTCTATTATGGAAAAGGCTCTACTTTTCCCGATATCAATGGAAGTATAGGCATATTGTTCGAACAGGGAAGTTCCCGGGGTCATGCCCAGGAAACAGAAAATGGCATTTTAACCTTTCCTTTTACCATAAGAAATCAATTTACCGCAGCGCTTTCAACATTAGAAGCATCTCAAAAAATGAGAAAAGAGCTTCTGGACTACCAGCGCAATTTCTTTAAGAATTCACGTGAATCTGCTGATTCTGGAGCTTATGCTTTCGGAAATTCCCAGGATCCCGTAAGCGCATACCGCCTAGCCGAAATTTTAAAGAGGCATAAAATAGAAGTTCATGAGCTCTCTGAAGAATTCAGTAAAAATGGAGAGAATTTTGAAAAAGGTTCAGCGTATATAGTTCCTAAAAACCAAAGACAGAACCGGCTTCTTAAAGCGATGTTCGAAAAGAGAACTGAATTCAGGGATAGTCTTTTTTACGATATTTCTGCCTGGACATTTCCTTTAGCCTTCAATCTGGATTTTACAGATAATGCCCCAACGAAAAATATAGGAAGCAAAATCGAGGAATTGAAAATGCCTTCAATAGAATTACCTGAAGAAAGTGATTATGCCTATCTACTCAACTGGAAAGATTATATGGCTCCAAAAGCACTGAATCAAATTCTTGAAAAGGATATTAGAGCTAAAGTAGCAATGGAAGATTTCTGGCTGGAGGGAAAGAAATTCGGATACGGAACGATCATGATCCCGGTTCAAAACCAAAAACTGAACAAAAGTGAACTACATGAATTGCTTAAGAAGGTATCTGAAGAAAGTCATGTAAAGATCACTGCAATTCAAACTGGTATGACCAGAGGTATCAATCCTGGAAGCAATCAGTTTAGAGCCCTGGAGCCACAGAAAGTCGCGATAATTGTAGGTGGTCCCATTACTCCCTACGATGCAGGAGAGATATGGCATTTATTCGATCAGCGTTACGATATCCAGATCACAAAACTTGACGTAAACGATTTATCGGAGACCGACCTTAGCAGGTATACCGATATCATCTTACCAGGATCCTGGGGAAGTGGAATTGACAAAGATTACGCAAAAAAACTTAAGGAGTGGGTTACTGATGGCGGTACGATTATCGCTTACAGAAATGCGGTTAATTGGATGAAAGAAAATAATTTTATTGATTTCAAAACTAAAAAGAATGACCGAGTTGCCAAGGAAGTCAGTTTTAATCAGCGTGGAGATTTTAACGGGGCACAGGTAATTGGCGGAGCGATCTTCGAAGTTGAGTTAGACCGAAGTCACCCAATTGCCTTTGGATACAAGGATAATAAAATTGCAATGTTCCGGAATACCACCATTTTCATGGAGCCAGATGAACAGAGCTATAATAACCCAATAAAATATACTAAAAACCCTCTTTTAAGCGGCTATATTAGTAAACCAAATCTGGACTCTCTTGCGGGCACGGTGCCTTTTAAACATAAAAGTTTGGGTCGCGGAGAGATTATGCTATTTACCGACAACACAAATTTCAGAGCTTTCTGGTATGGTACCAATAAACTCCTTATGAATGCTATTTTCTTCGGAAAAGAGATGTGAAATAATCTATAGTTTAGGGAAATTTTAGCAGTCTTGTTTTAAATTTAGATAACTTTGCAGCCGAATTAAGCAATTTACTGGAAAGCCTGAATGATATTTCCGGTTTTTAAAATTGAACCAATTGTAATTCTACATGTTAAAAATTACTCTTAAGTGAAATTTTCCGGATTCAGAAGCTGGCTAAAAAATGAAAAGTTTTTAAATTACCTAAATACCTTTTCATTTTCTCTTAGTTTAATCACCATTCTCGTAGCCATTTTTGATCTTGGTTTTCGCCATGCAAAATACGAGGAACAACAACTGAATAACTTCTACTTTGGAGTCCTGATCGTTGGAGTTACCGCCATTTTATTACGTTATTTCCTTTTCAAAATACATTTTAGATTAAAAGTCAGGATCTTTGATGTGATACTCGGGACACTGTTTTTATCCCTTATTCTGGTAAAAACAGCTGGAGTACTCGAGAATTTTCCTTTCATGCAGTTCCTGAACAAAATGGTCTATTTATACCTGGCTGCTTTGTTCTATTTTATTCGGGAATTCTCGACTATAGAATTCAACTTTAAAAAACAATACCTCAACCCGGCCCAACTATTCATATCGAGCTTCCTGCTCATCATACTTGTGGGCTCGGGATTATTAATGCTGCCAAAAGCAACTTACGAGGGTATTGGATTTCTGGATGCACTTTTTACTTCCACAAGTGCGGTATGTGTCACTGGTTTGATCGTAGTAGACACGGGGTCTTACTTTACATTATTCGGGCAAACGATCATTCTACTGCTAATGCAGATTGGAGGATTAGGAATCATGACCTTCGCCAGTTATTTCAGTTATTTTTTCAGAGGACAAACCTCTTATCAGAATCAGTTAATGCTAAAGGATGCAACGAACTCCGAAAAGATTGGTGAAGTTTTCAGCGTACTGAAAAAGATCCTTTTTATAACTTTCATCGTAGAAGTAACAGGCGCGATCTTTATTTATTTCAGCTTGAACAAAAGCGAAATATCTCATATAGGCGACCGTCTTTTCTTTTCATTATTTCATGCGGTAAGTGGCTTTTGTAACGCCGGATTTTCCACGCTTCAGAACAGCTTATACGAACCTGATTTTAGATTTAACTACCCCCTACATATTGTCATAGCACTTTTATTTATTTTGGGTGGAATAGGTTTCCCTATCGTATTGAACCTCTATAAATATGTGATCTATAGTGTAAAAAACATATTTCATAAAATTCGAAGTAAAAAATCATTGCCATATTCACCATGGGTGATTAATCTAAATACGCGCATCGTAATCTTTACTACTTTCGTTCTACTAACTGTGGGCACGGTAGGTTTCTACTTCTTTGAATATAATAATACCCTGGCAGAACACAACTGGTTTGGAAAGATCGTGACCGCCTTTTTTGGAGCTGCCACTCCAAGAACTGCAGGATTCAACTCTGTAGATGTGAGCGCTCTAAATTTTAGCACTATAATGATGATGTTTCTACTCATGTGGGTGGGAGCTTCACCAGCCTCTACCGGAGGTGGTATTAAAACAAGCACCATCGCGATCGCAACGCTAAACTTTTTCAGTCTTGCAAAAGGAAAAGACCGAATTGAAGTTTATAGAAGAGAGGTTTCACAATCGTCAGTAAGAAGGGCATTCGCAATTATTTCGCTGTCGCTTATGGTCATAGGGTTTTCTATTTTCCTAATCGCGACCTTCGATCAGGACAAAACTTTGTTAAGTATAGCTTTTGAAGCTTTTTCGGCCTACAGTACCGTGGGTCTTTCAACAGGTATTACCGCCGATCTTTCCTCTTACTCTAAAGTCGTTATTATCTTTACGATGTTCATAGGAAGGGTAAGTATGCTAACGATTTTAATCGCAATGTTAAGAAGGGTTAAGTATCTGAATTACCGCTACCCTACCGATGAAATTTTAATCAACTAAAAACATTATTATGAAATGAGCCATTCTTAGATTTTGAAACTAACTAAATTTATTACTGGCGAATTGCATCTGACCGATTAATAACAAATAAAAATAAACTGATGAAATATATTGTTGTAGGACTTGGGATCTTTGGAGCTTCTATTTCTGAAAAGCTTACCCAAATGGGAAATGAAGTGATTGGCGTTGATATAAGTATGAGTAAGGTTGAAGCTATTAAAGAAAAGATCACCCACGCCGTAAGTCTTGATGCTACTGAAATGGAGGCAGTGAAAAATCTTCCTTTAGATGATACCGACGTTGTGATCATAGGAATAGGAGAAGACAAGGGAGCAAATATTATGGCCGCTGCTCTTATGAAGCAAATGAAAGTGAAAAGATTAATAAGCAGGGCTGTAGATCCACTTCAAAAAATGGTACTGGAAACTATGGGAATAGATGAAATAATTCATCCCGAAAAAGAAACTGCAGACCGATGGGCCCAAAGACTTAATCTTGAAGGAGTAGTAGACAGTTTTGAACTGGACAGTGATTTTAGCATCGTGGAAACAAGAATTCCTAAAGAGTACCATGAAAAGACCATCAAAGAACTGGATATCAAAAAACAGTTTAATCTTCTTATTCTAACCACAATGAATGTTTCAAAATCCAGAAATGAACTGGGCGGTGCAACCGAAAAAGCAACGGTTCAGGGAATTGCCAGAGCAGATACTGTGCTTTACAAAGATGAGATCATGGTGCTATATGGCCATAACAAAGACATTAAGAATTTACTGGAAGAGCATCGAAAATTTAAAGAAGGAATCTAATCTATGCTATTCTGGATCCGTTAGGCATTTTCTGATCTACCGATAATAATACCACATCTTTATTTTCACCTAAAACTCCCAGAACAAGACATTCGCTCTTGAATCCAGCGATTCGTTTTACAGGGAAATTCACTACGCCTATAACTTGCCTTCCTGGTAGTTCTTCTTTTGTATATCTTCTGGTTATCTGAGCCGAAGATTGCTTATGGCCCAGTTCTTCCCCAAAATCTATACTTAACTTATATGCCGGGTTTTTGGCTTCAGGAAATGCTTCTGCAGAAATTATGGTTCCTACTCTCATTTCCACTTTTTCAAAATCGTTCCAGTTAATCTCTTCCATCTTTTAATTTTAAGAAGATCAAAATAGAGAATATTCAGCATTAATATTTAATTTTAAGAAAAAAGATGTCACTTACCCCTTCGAACATGATAAAACTGGGAACAAAAGCTCCCGATTTTAAACTTATGGATACAATTACCGATCACCTTATAACTCTTGACGAAATCAAAGGGGAACGAGGAACCGTGATCATGTTTATATGTAATCACTGCCCCTTTGTAAAACACGTGAATGAGGAGATCGTACATATCGCGAACGAGTATAGACAATTAGGTTTCGGTTTTGCCGGAATAATGAGCAACGACATAGATAAATATCCTCAGGACAATCCTGAAAAAATGAAAGAACATGCCGCAAAACATCAATACTCCTTTCCTTATCTTTTCGACGGAACCCAGGAAATTGCCAAAGCATATGACGCGGCATGCACCCCCGATTTCTATCTATTTGATGATGAACTAAAACTGATCTATCATGGGCAGTTAGACGACAGCAGGCCGGGAAATGGCATCCATTCAAATGGTAGAGACCTTAGAGAAGCTATGGATGCTGTTTTGAATAACAGAAAGGTAGGCAAAGACCAAAAACCCAGTATTGGGTGTAATATAAAATGGAAAGAATAATTTAACTGAATCTTTCATTTTTGGGATATTATTATCTGTAACTTTATAATCCTATAGACTAGATAGGTTATTATATTTAAAATATATTAATCATGAGTGATTTGAAATTAGGAGACAAAGCCCCAAACTTTGATGCCGAAACTTCGGAAGGAAAAATAAATTTTTACGATTACCTCGGGGATAGCTGGGGAATTCTATTTTCGCATCCTGCAGATTACACCCCGGTTTGTACTACTGAGCTAGGTACGGTTGCCAATTATAAAGCTGAATTCGACAAGCGGAATGTTAAGGTAATGGCTCTTAGTGTGGATGGAGTGGAATCGCACAAAGGCTGGATCAAGGATATTAATGAAACCCAGAACACCACGGTAAATTTTCCAATTATCGCGGACGAAGACAGAAAGGTTTCAGATCTCTATGGTATGATACATCCCAAGGCTGACGACACCTTAACAGTACGTTCGGTATTTGTAATTGCACCAGATAAAAGCATTAAAATGACCCTTACCTATCCTGCCAGTACGGGAAGGAATTTTGATGAACTATTAAGGGTTATAGACTCTCTTCAGTTAACCGCTTATAATAAAGTGGCCACTCCGGCTAACTGGAAGCATGGCGAAGATGTAGTTATTAGTCCTTCTGTAAGTAATGAGGAAGCTGATAAAATGTTTCCGAAAGGATACAAAGAGGTTAAACCATATTTACGAATGACGCCTCAACCAGAATTGAATAAATAAAAATTGAAATTTGAAAGAATTGAGGCTGGTTAATTCCAGCCTTTTCTTTTCAGTAAATTATGCAAATGGGCGTAGTGATGCCGGCTATGCCACGAGTAATGCGCCAGGATCTCTTTTAAGGTGAATCTATGTCCAGATTCCGGATGCACAAAGGTCTTCTCAAAATCGGCATTGCTCATATTCTCCAGTAAGATCACCCATTTACCATGTAAAGCACTTATAAAATCCAGGGAAATTTCTACAGGAGCCAATTTTGAATCGTATAATTCCGCGAACGCTTTCTCGTCATAAGCCTTGATAGTTGGCTCGTCTTCAGTAAGCGCCCATTTGAAGCGTAATAAGGCGCTCATATGGCTATCAGCAATATGATGAATCAATTGCTTCAAAGTCCATCCTTCAGGCCGGTAAGGAGTATCCAGTTGCTCTTTGGAGAGCGTGCTTACGTCTTCCTTTAGTTTTCCTGGCAATTCACTGATGTCGCTTATCCATTTCTGAATATCTGCTGAAGATATCTCCTCAGGAATTTCACTTTTCCCGATCGGATATTTTAACTCTTCAATCTCTTCTATTGTCATACCTAAAAATAAAAAAACGCGCTGAGATTTCAGCGCGTTTTATCATTATATATTATTTCGATTTTTAAGTTTCCGTTACCGCATTTAACTTAAAAAAAGCAAACCTAAATTGGCCGTCATGCTGAACTTATTTCAGTATCTCCAATCCGGGTAGAAGACCTATTATTATATTTACATCCATCAATTCCACATCAAAAATAAGCACCGCATTTGGAGGAATTACTCCACCGGCGCCTCTTTCTCCATAGGCTAAATGAGAAGGGATCACCATCCTGGCTTTATCTCCAACGTTTAATAATTGGATACCTTCATCCCAACCCGGGATCACATGGCCAACACCCACTGGAAATTCCAATGGCTTATTTCTTTTATAGGAAGAATCGAAAACAGTACCATCAGCCAGTTGACCTTTGTAATGTACAGAAACATTCTTTCCTTTTTCAGCTTTCTTACCTTCTCCTTTCTGGATCATTTTATAGCGAAGTCCACTATCGGTTCTTTCAAAACCGGCAGCAAGTTTATCTACCTCAGCTTCAGCTTCCTTCTTTGCCTCTTCTTCTCTTTTGGTTTTTTCAGCAGTAAAATTATGGAATGCTTCAGTAGCATTAAAGCTTTCAGCGTCACTTCCTTCACGAATGATCTCCAGCTTTTCAAGTTTATCTCCCTGCTGTATCTTGTCTACTACATCCTGACCTTCCACTACATTTCCAAAAACAGTATGTTTACCATCTAACCACGGAGTCTCAACGTGAGTAATGAAAAACTGACTTCCGTTAGTTCCGGGTCCGGCATTGGCCATAGAAAGTTTTCCAGGTGCATCATGCTTAAGTTCGGGATGAATCTCATCTTCAAACTGATATCCAGGACCACCGGCACCGGTTCCCTGAGGATCACCACCCTGTACCATAAAATTTGGAATTACGCGGTGAAATTTCAATCCGTCGTAATAAGGCTCTCCTTTTTCTTTGGGGTCGTTCTCTATTTTCCCTTCAGCCAGTCCTACAAAGTTCCCAACAGTCCCGGGAGTTTTTTCATATTCCAGCTCTACCAGGATCTCTCCTTTAGAAGTATGGAATTTTGCATATAATCCGTCGTTCATTTTTTTAATTTTTAATAAAGCGCAAAGATACCCAGTTTAATTTTTATAGACCTGTTCACCGTTCACAAAAGTTGAGATCACTTTAGTATCTGGTACGCTATCTATTTCAACTTCCATAATATCTCTATCCAGAATAACAAAATCGGCAAACTTTCCGGGTTCGATACTTCCCTTTTCATCTTCTTCAAAATTTGAAAAAGCCGCCCAGATAGTCATTCCTTTTAAAGTTTCTTCTCTGCTTAAAGCCTGATCTTTCATAAAACCACCTTCAGGAAAATTATCGGTATCCTGGCGATCTACTGACGCATAGAATGTCAAAAATGGATTCACCTGTTCCACCGGAAAATCGGTTCCTAAAGCAACGATCCCTGCCTGATCTAATAATTTCTTATAGGCATATGCCCCTTGCATTCTATCCGCGCCTAGTCGATCTTCAGCCCAGTACATATCGCTGGTAGCATGCGTAGGCTGGACCGAAGGAATTATATTTTTACTGAAATACTTAAAATCTGCGGAATCTATCACCTGAGCATGCTCCACTCTCCAGCGACGATCTTTACTATCGCCTACTAAAGAATCGTAGGTTTTTAGTACCAGATAATTGGCCGAATCTCCAATAGCATGAGTGTTCATCTGAAATTCTGACTTAGCAATACGTTCAGCAGTTTCTTTAAATTCTGAAACCGGAGAAAGTAAAGCGCCATAATGCATTAGGCCGATCTGAATACTCTTTTTTAATGCCGCTCCCCTGGAACCTAAAGCCCCGTCGCCATAGAACTTTACCGATCTAACATTTAGTCTTTCAGTCTTGTAAGGCCCTTTACTAAGATAATGATCCAGGTTCTCCCTGGTATTACTAACCATGGCATATATCCTGATCTTTAATTTATCTGATTTATTCAGGCTATCCATGAGTTCAATGATCTCACGGTCGATCCCGGCATCGTCTACCGTAGTTAGACCGTAACCGAGGCAAATTTCCTGAGCGTCCATTAATGACTCAACCTTGGTATCGCGGTCTGTATTATCTGTAATTTTTTCGATTAGGAGCATTGGGTTATCAACCAAAATCCCGGTTAGCTCACCATTTTTCTGCTCAATATCTCCTCCTTCGAATTTTGTTTCGGTGGTAATATTGGCTTGGTCAAGGGCCGCCTGGTTAACCAGCATGGCATGACCATCAATTCTAGTAATAGCAACAGGCGTATCAGGGAATAATCGATCTAAAGTATCCTTTACCGGAAATTCCTTTACTTCCCAGTCGTTCTGGTCCCAGCCTCGGCCGGTAATAAAATCGACACCATTTTTTTGTTGAAATTCTACAATTTTCGCAACAACTTCTTCAAAACTTTTTGTTCCGGTTAGGTCTACACGTTGTTGCTGCATTCCGAGACCGTAGAAATGAGCATGAGCATCTATTAGTCCCGGATAGACAGCTTTACCCTCAGCATCTATTTTTTCTGAAAATTCATATTTTTCCTTTAATTCATCTAAAGTTCCTGTTTCAAGGAATTTTCCATCTTTAACTGCGAAAGCTTCAACTTTACTGAAGTTATCGTCTACCGTGTATATTTTTCCATTATACACCAGAAGATCAGCCTTCTTTTTTTGAGATGCCACAGGAAACAAGTAATGCGACAAGACTTATTAAGAATAAAAATTTCTTCATTTAATTTAAATTTTGATCTAAAATAAAGAAAGCTATTGAAGTTCCTCTGCTTCCTATTGATTAATTAGATGGATTCAAGTTGTTTATCCTGAAAAGAATATATTTAGAATCTACAAAAACAGGGATTTATAGAGCAAATTAGTATAGGAACGCAACCAAATAGGTTTTTTTCTATCTAATATTAATACAATTGATTTTATGAAAATTACGACTTTTTGTTACTCTCTTATCTTTTTATGCGCCGGTTTTTGTTGTCGAAAAGAAGTACTAAGAGATCCCGAGGTATATAATATTGAAAAAGAAAACCTAATTGAAATAAAGGATTCTCGTACCTCTTTTAATGTAAACGATACCATCTGGATAAAAACTGAAGTTTCCGTATTACAAGAACACGAGAACCAAAACGTGAATATTTCAGAAATTACTGGCGATTCAGACAGGCTTTACTCCTATTTAGGATTTTATGAATTAACAAATTTTGAAAATCCTTTGGAGATAAATTTATCCGAAGACGAACTAGTGCACAAAACAGGTGATATAGCCTACAACAATTCGTCCTTAACTGCAACAGCATACTTACAGAACTGCCAATTTTTAAGTGAGTTCGGGATCATTCTTAAACAGCCGGGAGAATTTATAATCTCCAGTAGTTATCGCCCAGGTGCTATAAACCTATACGTGGATACTTCAAATGGTACTACGGTAAATATTTCCACCACTATTAAAAATTCTGAAAATCCCCTGGAATATCATTTTGTAGTGGAGTAGCTAACTGCAAAAAAATACCCGAAGAATAAAACTCTTCGGGTATACTATTAAAAAGTTAAGACCTAATTCTTAGTTGAAATCAAATTTATAAGTAGCACCTGCCAGCACCTGGATTCCCTGTACATCATAATCCAGCCATTTCTGATAATTATTATTTAAGAGATTGCTTCCCTTCACAAATGCAGAAAGCTGATCATTAAAACGGTATCCAAGATGTGCATTTGCATCGAAGTAACTATCTAATGTTTGAATTGGATCCTCAAAAGTTAAATTAACCGATTGTACTTCATCCTTGCGCTCCCCTACATAAAAAAGGTTCGCCCCGGTGTACCATTTTTCAGTGATCTGGTAATCGGCATTTAAGCTGGCTTTCATGGTTGGTAAATTCCATGCTTCTGCCTGTGTATCGGTATTATAATCGAAGAACTCTCCATTGATTCCCAAACGGAAATTTCTATTTACGTCTACATTCAATTCCGCATAAAAAGACAGCGTTTTTACATCATCATATACCACATCAAAACTATTCCCATAAGTATACGACTCACCATCCAGAACAGCAGCGTCATAATTCCTTTTGAATAATGGCTTATTAAATTGAGACTGATAGCTTCCTCGCAGGTTATAAGAAACCTCATTGCTAAGCTTACCTTTTCCTCCAATATAGCCTTTGTATTCATTATCTGTAGGCATAATATTAAGGGTTGGCGAAACGTAAGGATTCTCCTGATAGAAGTTATAATAAGTGTTTTGTTGAAGATCTCCGTCTACTCCGGCATAAGCCGTAAAGTAATCTCCTGCCAGTCTATAACTAGCAGAAACGGCCGGGTATAGATAGAAATTACCATCACTGTTCTCTACATCCATTCCATACACGAAATTCACTCCCAGGTTAATACTAAGATCATCTCTTAAGATCAAAAGACTTGGCGTGGCGCTGAAATTCATATAAGTGTAATCATACCCTTCATTGGAATCGTACATTCTGTCGAACTTACCATTCACAATATCGGCCTTTATTTTTGTTGAAATCAATTCTTCAGCCACTTCAACTTCGAAAAGTCCTTCGGCATTAAAATGATTTTCTGAAGTGCTGTAAGAATCTCCCGAATGACGGAATTTTGCCTTGGCACTATCAAAAAAGGAGTCGTATAATTCTATCTCACTTCCCAGGTAAACTGAAAAATAATTCTGTGCAGGATCTAAACCTGCCAGCGTAGGATCGGAGTCTGGATTCTCCGGAATATTGAAATCAGGCAATCCATACCAGTTAAAAAGCTGGTGTTCTCCCCCTACTTCGGCTTTCCATGAAAGATCACGATCTCTCATATTGTAACTTAAATTGAGTTCGGTATCATAAAATTTATCATCCAGAACCACATCTTTGATCCCTCCCTGAGAAGAGTTATGCGTCAGGAATATTCCAAAATTGCTGCTTCGGTCTATTTCAAGATTCGAATAAAATTCTGCCAGTACATTCGAATAGTTTCCGAAACCAAGTGTGGCATAATTATCATAAACCTTTGGAGGTCTTACCCTTTCTACGGTTGTAGCTCTCCCTTTTGCAGGAGTAAATGTTGAAGCTACCGGAACGGAAAATATCGAATACTGAACCTCTTTCTTCTGAAGGCTTACAGAATCGTTTCTTGTTGGGGTCGCCTTTATTTTGCTCGCATCTCTCACAGATGGCGTATAAGGTTTTACTACTGTTACCGTTTCGCTACCAATAGGATCCTGGGCATATAGGATCCCACTAAATATGAACAGACTAAAAAACAGACTTTTCTTGATTGCTTTAAATCGCATATAGCAGTGAATCTATTAGATTAAGTTTAGTTATTTGTTTCTACGGAAGAATTGGTTTTTGCTTCCTGGGCTTTAATTTTTGATAATTCAGCTTTCGCCTGGGCTACTACTTCCGGATATTTCTGGAAGTTTTTGGTCACGTTATCCAAAATATAGGTCGCCTGGTAAGCATCTCCAAGGGCATAGAAATTCTTTGCCATTAGAACCAGTCCGCGGGCTCCCCATAATTTATATCCTGAAAAATCTTTTGCCAGTATTTGCACGGCAGCATTCGAAGCTTCATAGTTGCCATCCTTATTTTTGAAATACGCATCATAGTAAAGAGCTTCTGCTCCCAGCTCCCCGGTGGCTGTTTTCTGAACTTCCTTATAAGCCGAACGTGCTTTATTGTCATTTCCAGACTTGATCGCTGCTCTGGCAACCATGATCCTGGCATCGTTCCTGGCTTCAGTTTCAGCAGTGGAATTGTTCAATACTTTTTCAGCATATTCATTTGCTTTATTGAAATTACCGGTCTCATAATAAGACTTCATTAGGTTCTGCTGAGCGAACACCACATTTTGCTCATTATCGGCCTGCTTCTCTAATTTTTCAAGTAAAGGAAGTGCCTGAGTGTAATCTTTCTTTTCAAGGTAGATCTGAGACAATCTTGCCAAAGCCTGTTCTGAAAATTCATTCTTAGGCTTGGAAGTCACATATTGATAGTTAGGAATAGACCTATCTATCTTTCCGTCTCTGTAATACAATTGAGCCAGGTAAAAATTGGCATTTATCGAATGTATACCATTCGGGAAATTTTGAAGGTACTTTTCAAAATTGGCCATTGCCTTTTCAGAGTTATTATTCAGATATTGATTTTCAGCAGCTTCGTAAGTAGTATTATCAAGATCGGCATCGCTCACTTCCACAAAGTCTATATTTTTTACCCAGCTGGCATATTCATCGGTTCTCCCAAGGTCTACATAGACGTTTCTTGCGGTAGAAACTGCCTGCTTGGCTTCGGGAGTATTCGGATATTCGGCAACCACTTTGCGCAATCTTTCCAGCGCCTTATTACCGTCATTATTATTGTAGTAAATAAGTCCCTGCCTCAACATTGCCTTAGGAACCAATGCACTTTGCGGTACATCTCTAATCAACCTGTTATAAGACTGGATTGCCTGTTGCGTGTTATTCGCAGCTACATAAGTATTTCCCAGTTCATACATCGCGTCATCGCGGTATGGCGAACGTGGATATTTACCGGTAAAACTATTTAGCTCTTCAATTTTAGTATCATTTCTATCTACAAACCCGTAGCTGATGGCTTTTTGAAAAGCAGCATAATCGGCATTGCTTACCCCATTATCAATCGCTTTTTGGTACGCTTCCATCGCCGGCCAGTATTGGCTGGTTACGTAATAAGTATCTCCTAACCTTAAAAGCGCATCGTTTTTCTTCGTTCCTTCAGCATTACCACTAGATGCATAAGATTTGAAATAATTTACGGCCTGCGAATAATCATTTTTCTTGAAATAAGCATAGCCTATATTATAATCAAGATCTTCATACTCATCGGTGTTTTTAGCGGCGCTCATTCCTTTGAATTCCCTGTAACCTAGAATGGCATCGTCCATTCGGTTTACGTTGTATTCGCTTTCAGCTTTCCAGAAAGTAGCTCTCGCGGTGATATTCTGATCTCTTGGCTCTTTCAGGGCTTTATCAAAATTCTTGATCGCTTCGTAATAATCTCCTTCTTCATATAATTCCAGTCCGTAGAAATAAGCCACTTTTTGATAAGCCTGTTTATCGCTGAAATTTCTATTATTTTCAAGCAATCTCATCGCTTCTTCGTAATTCCTGGAAGTAATAAAAGAATCGATCAACAAGGTTTCCATTTCCTGACGCTTATCAGACTCCGGATATTTATTAAGGTAATTGATCAAAACCTGTGACGGACTCTCATAAGAGTTTCCTATCTCATAACTAAGTTTTGCATAATTCAGCATTGCATCCTGCTGTATCTTCGCATCAAATTCCATTTCACTGGCATTTTTAAATGCATTCAGTGCCTGTTGTTTTTGATCTGATTCCAGGTAAGACTGTGCCAGGTGATAATAAGCATTCTGAGCGATCGCATTTTTCCCATCCACGATCTTGTTAAATTCATTGATGGCCGCTTCATAATTCCCCTGTTTGTAATAGGCGTATCCTAACTGGTAATAATCGGTGTTATTCCACTTTCCGCGCAATCCATTATATCCTTTCAAATATGGAATGGCTTCTTCATATTTTCCAAGATTAAAATAACTTTCCCCTATGATCTTATTTAGTTGCGGAATCTCCTGACGGTTAGCCTTCGGAAGTTGCTCCAATCCCTGCTCGATGGCTTTTTCAAAATTCCCCAGCTTGAAATTCATATCGGCCTGGAAATAAGAAAGGTCTTCAGTATACCGATCATTACCCTTTACTTCCTCAAAATATTCGTTAGCTTCTTCATAATCATCCCCTTCATAAGCAATATATCCAAGATAATATTTTGCCTGAGCTCCATATTCCTTAGAATCCCGAACGCGATTAAAGTAAGTTTGCGCTTCTTCCAACTGGTTAGATTTAAAATAAGCATAACCGTTATTGAAATAAAAACGCTCGCGATCTTTACGACTCATGGCATTTTCATCTACCCTGTCATACCATTTTCTGGAAAGCGCATATTTTCCTGTTTGAAAATAATAATCGGCCACATCTAAATATGCCGAGTTTGTCTTTGTACTGGTAGGGTATCTGGTGACAAAATTTTCCATAAGCCTGTCGGCTCCCGGCTGATTTAATCTTACGGCAGCGTTGGCTATATAATAAGCCGCATCACCTTTAATCTTTTCATCATCAGTCTTATCCTTCACCTCGGCAAAAATATTTTGGGCAGCCAGATATTGCTGGTTATTATATAATTCCAGCGCACGGTTAAAGTCAACCAACTTGTGAGTATAGGCAGCAGATTGCTGACAAATGGCGGAAAATGAAATAGATATAAAAACGACTAGCAGGTAAGCTCTCTTAAGTGTCATTTATTGTTTTTTAGATTGGAATTCAAAGATAATTTAAAGCTTGCTTCTATAACGTCGATAAAGTTCTATAATTATGTTAATGGAAAAAAAAGTATGTTTCCGCCTTTTGAAAAATGTATATTTGGGAGCCCATAATGGGCAATTAAAGAAATAGATTTTTAGCTACCGGTATACAATAATGCAGAAGACTTGCCGGTTTTATTTGTAAGCTGAAATAGTTAAAATATATTGAACCAAACTGATAATTTCATGTCTGAAACTGTTCTGGAACTAAACAACGCGGCAATCTATCAACGCGAAAGCCTTATTTTATCTGAAGTGGATGTTAAAGTAAACAAAGGTGATTTCGTTTACCTCATCGGGAAGACCGGAACGGGTAAAAGTAGTTTTATGAAGACACTTTATGGGGATCTTCCACTTACCGAAGGTGAAGGCCATATTGTTGATTTCAATCTAAGAACTCTAAAGGAAAAAGACATTCCCTACCTGCGCCGAAAACTGGGCGTGGTTTTCCAGGATTTCAAATTACTTACCGACAGGAATATTAAAGACAATCTCCTATTCGTTTTGAAAGCTACCGGCTGGAAAGACAAAAAAGGCATGGATAGTAAAATTGATGAAGTGCTGGATAAAGTTGGCATGAAAACCAAAGGTTTCAAATATCCTTATCAGCTTTCAGGAGGTGAACAGCAAAGGGTAGCTATCGCCAGGGCTCTTTTAAATGATCCTGAACTTATCCTTGCCGATGAACCTACGGGAAACCTGGATCCACAAACTTCTGTGGAAGTGATGGAAGTGCTTCAGGAAATAAGCAAGAATGGCAATACTATTCTAATGGCCACTCACGATTATGCCCTTCTGCTTAAATATCCTTCAAAAACTTTGAAATGCGACGGGCAGCGCGTTTTTGAAGTGGTTCAGAAAAGTGTCTAAATTACTTTGATTTTAGAATTAAAAAATCCCGATAAAATATTCAAGTATAATTTGAAATCTACCGGAACCTTTTTTATAAAGTTTATAACTGTTTCAAATTTAATTACATTCTGGTAAAATTTCAGAAGCTGCGTTGAATTCCTCGGCAATAGCTATTAATTCTGCAACATAAATTTCGTACTCTTCTTCTGTAATTTCAGTTTGAAGAACCTGACCATTTATATCATAAGAACAATTAAAAGAACCAAAACCACTATTTAATTCGATAGCGTCATAAGAATTGCAAAAATCTAATCGTAAAGTATAAAACGCTCCAACAACAGAACCAGTTTGTTGATTTATAATTGGGATATAACTATAAAACGCAGCACCAAAATCATCCGCAGAAAGCACCTCTGAATAACAACCTACCAGAGAATTCAAAATACTGCAATCTGTCTTATTCATATCCTGATCATCGCAATCTACAGGAAAACCGCACATATTTTCATTTGTAACATAGCCATCTCCATCTGAATCAATTAATTGAACGTCACCATGCTTAAAATGAGCATCTAAAGCATTTTTATTAATATTAATGATCTTGTAAGAATCATCATATTCCGAATAATGACAAACAGAAACTTTATCCATTTTTAAATCAAATACTTCTAATGAGTTAAAATCTTCTTCAAGTGTTTCTGTTTGACATGATACAAACATTACAGCTACACATAATAATCCTAGTAGTTTTTTCATTATTTAAATATTTAGATTCGTAAAAAAGCGAAAGAATTGCACCAAGGCATATTTAATTATTTACTGAAATGGTTTAGCATTTAATTCATTTAAGCTAAATTTTAATATTCAGATAATCTCATTTTAAAAGTTTATTTCGTTAAAATTGATGTTTATATAGCTGAAAAACAGTTCTTTACCTACATAAAAATAAACCCTACACTTTTAAAATTACCTCATCTATCTTCTTTATAAAAGCATTTCACATGGGTAAAAGCCAAAGCAATAATTAAATTAGTAACTTATGTTTTAATTTTATCTGATTGGAAGAAATATTAGGAATAGACATAGGTGGCTCAAGCTTAAAAGGAGCTATCGTAGATGTTAGCAGCGGTGAACAGAAAACCTTAACTCACAGGATCCCGACACCTGAAGCACGCGACCCCGATGGCATTGCCAGCGCCGTACAGGAGATGATTAACCATTTTAATTATAAAGGAATCGTTGGTTGCGGCTTCCCTACGATCATAAAAAAAGGAATTTGTAAAGACGAGGGTAACCTTAGTGAGAAATGGATGAATGTAGACGTAGATGCGCTTTTCGAAAAAAGAACTGGTCTCAATTTTACCGTTATTAATGATGCCGATGCTGCCGGTCTTGCAGAAGTAAAGTTTGGAGCAGGAAAAGATGAGGATGGATTTATCATTATGATCACTGTTGGAACTGGCTTAGGAAGTGGAGCTTATCTTCATGGCGAACTAATTCCGAATTTTGAATTAGGTCAGATTCCTTACAAGGAGTATGAAAAAATAGAAGAATGGGCAGCCTCCTCTATCAAGACTGAAGAAAACCTTGATTATAAGGAATGGGCCTATCGCTTTAACATATTCCTCAATTACGTCCATAAAATACTTAATCCGGATGTTATTCTTGTTGGAGGAGGCATCTCCAATGACTGGATTAAATTCCGGGATTTTCTCGATGTTGATACCAAAGTGGTTCCCGCTAAGTTAAGAAACAGCTCAGGAATCCTGGGTGCAGCAATTGCTGCCAGCAACAAATATTCAGGTTAATGGCTAAACCTCAGCAACTTTCTTCTTATTGATAAACAGATAGTAAAAATTCACGCTTACTATAGCAACATTCGTAATGATCACCGGC
>CAVZZT010000012.1:0-155783 GCA_963779835.1 uncultured Flavobacteriaceae bacterium | reverse complement strand
CCCAATGAAACTTTTAAATATTCAAAATTCAAAATTTCATCCGAGGTAAATAATTTTTGATAATCACTTAACTCTATAATCCGTATTTCAGGTTTTTTAGGGAATAATTTACTGATAACCGATAAAAAGCCATCAAATATGTTTCCTTTAGGATTTGGGGGATAATAAATAAACCAATTCCTTTCTAGATCGGTTAAAAATTCTTTTTTTAATTTATTATTTTCTTTTTCTAGATTGAATTTCCTGGTCGAGGAACTAATATTTACTTGATCTAAGGCATTAACCGTTTTCTTAAGTTCAATTACTATAGTTTCTTTTAAATGTCTTTGTTCAACTACCAGTATATGCTTTTCAAATTGTATTGAATTGAAAACTAATGTGTCTCCTAAGTCAGACGATATAGTAAAATAACCTTCTTGATTTGTAGTAGAATGAATGGCACTATTGAGATTTACAATTTCAAAATCTGAAACTCTTCCATCTGAATCGTAAATGATACCTCTGACTTCCTGAGCTGTTACACTTTGGATACAAAATAGAATTATGATTATAAATATTCTCAAGCAGTTTCTCGATTAAATAATTATTGCTAACGGTCCCGGCTATCGCAAGTTGCGGGATTAAGGATACGGATTTGTCGGCTTAGTTGTTTTAATAATTGGTCTCTAAAATAACAATTTTCAGCAAACTACCCGTTATTTGCGATGAGCCGTTGTTACCTAAAGTTGCCCCACGTTCGAGTAAGCTCTAAAACCAACCATCGCCGCGCTACAACACCTCAAATTATGAATGCTAGCAGAATTAAAGGAGAACTTGTTCTTTCCTGGATCTTTCTTTAGCAGTTTTTTGTTTTTTAAAGTCGGAGTTCGAATTATGAAATGCACTTTTTTAGATTTTTTCTTATCTCAATTTTGCTTTTGAACCTTTCAATAAAAGAAGTTTGATTTTAGGCAAATTTCGTTTTGTACTTTTTTGTAGTCGGAGTTAGAAATATGAATAGCAGTTTTTTACCATTTTCTTCTTTTCCCAATTTTTGTTTTTCTAGACTTTTTCAGGTTAAAATTTTAAATAGGAGGAAAGCGTTTTTAGACAAATTTCGTTCAGGACTTTTTTAATTTTAAAATTAGTTAAGTCAGGATTTTGTTTTTGTCGGGGCAATGTCTTGTCCTGAAATATGGCTACAGGTTAAAATTGATTTTACGCTGTTAATTTATATACCATATTAGGTGTTTGGTAGTCTAAAGATAAATGTAATCTTATTTCATTATATAATTTAATGGCATTTTTCGCGGCTCTTTTGGCATGTTCCTTATTGGTAAAGACCTGGTCGAGATAGAATTCATCTTTTAGGATCCCATTGACACGTTCTGCCATTGCGTTTTCATAACAATGGTTTTCTTCTGTCATACTGATATCTATCTTTTTTCTTTTAAGGATCTGCGTATATACATTACTGCAGTACTGTATTCCTCTATCTGAATGATGAATGAGTCCTTGGATGTCTTTGACGCTATAAATAGCTTTGTTAAGTGCTCTCACGCACCCTTTAAGCTCCAGGCTATCACTGAGGTCATAACCCACAATCTTTCTTGAATGCATGTCTGTAATGAGCGCCAGATAACAAAATCCTTTTACGGTTCTGATATACGTTATATCTGATACCCACACTTGATTAGGCTTGTTTACTTTTAGATTTTTAATAATGTTATTGTACTTATAAAACCGATGATACGAATTGGTTGTTCTTGCACTGTATTTCTTTCTAAGGGTGAGCATTTTATGTTCTCTAAGTACATTGAACAATGTATCCCTGCCAACTTTCAAATGTTGTTTTTCAAAGTCCTGGCTTAATGACTTCATAAGCTTTCGAACACCTTCTCTAGGCAGGGATTTGCGTCGTTTCTTCACTATAGCAACAATATGTTGTTCGATCTTTTTTCGTTTATCAGCTCTGCATTTGTACTTATAATAAGCATCACGTTTTAGGTCAAAACAGTTACATACCTGAGTTAACGAGGCAAATCCCTTAGCTTTTTCCTTTGCTATGATTAAGGCTTGATACTTAGTTTTTTTTTAAGTTCCAGGACGCTTTTATAGCCTAGCTTTTGAGCTGCCACTTCTAAATAGGCATCATCGACTAATTGATCCATATCTTTTTTAAGCAGTAGCTTTTTGAGCTGTTCAATCTCTTTCTGAAGTTGCTTGATTCGTGTTATTTCATCTTTTGTATTCACTGTAACCCTGGTGTTCATAAGGTCTTTCCGGTTGTATTTTTTGATCCATTCATTGATCGTTGAAGGAGCAATACCGTAGAGTTTCCCAAGTTGATATTTATTTAGTTTACCTGAGGTAAGTTCGTCTAAAATTTTCAATTTGAAAGATTCCGAATACCGTCTAATTACTTTGTCATTTTTGTACATAACTGTTTAAAATTATGTAGCCTTTATTCAGGACGGGTCACAATTTTTGGTAAAACGGTTTGCGGTTATCGCAAGTTGCGGGAGTAGGAAAGCGGACTTGTCGGCTAACGCTTTGCTATGTTAAGATCTAATATAATATTTTTCTAGAATACCCGGAATTTGAGATGAACCGCTGTTGGCAATAGGGCTTTTATTCTTTTATAATTTGGACTATTACATCAACATTTTCTTCTATAGAGTTTTTAAAAATGTCAATGTCTCGAATTTGTCCTAAATCATAAATTAGGAAAATCAGATTTTTAAACTTCGTTTTATATGCAAGAATATCATCATTTATTTGCGCTATAAGAGATTTTGGATCTCTTTTGCATAGTTTAATTTCAATTGCTAAATCCAATTTTTGAATACTAAAATCGGGAATGTATTGTTTCATGGAATACTCTATATGAGGAAATTCCCTGGCATATTTAATGTCAGTAGCGATAAGTAAATCTTCGTATTTCTCTTGAACTTCTTTTTCGTTTGTGGGTGTAACTCTAATGAGTTTTCTCAATTTTTTCTCTCCTAAGTTGATTATTTGAATTAAGTTACTTGCTTCTGGAGCAGTGTTTTCTCCATCGTATACATCTGAGATCTTTTCACTTTGTTCCAAATGATCTTTTGCGGCTAATAGAAGTCCTTTAGCTTGTTGTAATTGATTTTGATAGGCAATGTTATCTTTGTATGCAACTGTACCCTCAATATCAAAATCATGAATTAGAATTTGTCCTGTTTCTCTCCAGGAAAAATATTTTATGGTTTGATAATAGGTAGAATTCCGCCCGAAAACCTCTTCCAACAACCTCATTGTGTTGGCAAGCCATCTCATATGAATTGCAGAATTTCTGCTCTGATTTTCGAGTATAGGAAACTGATTAATTAGGTCATTTAATGTTTCTAAAGCTTGTCCTTTTGTCCAATTTTTCATTAAGTAAATTTTTGCCTTATTGCCAACGGTCTCGATTATCGCAAGTCACGGGAGTCAGGACGCGGATTTGTCGGCTTACCGTTTATCTTTATTGGTTTTCTAAATTACAATTTTTCCAGATTACCCGGAATTTGAGATGAACCGCTGTTGGGCACTGTTGTTCATTAATAAACATTGGTTCAGAATTTATATCCAAAGAGTTTCCCTTGTTTATATTTTATAATTCTTCTAATTGTA
This sequence comes from uncultured Flavobacteriaceae bacterium, assembly GCA_963779835.1. GTDB lineage: Bacteria > Bacteroidota > Bacteroidia > Flavobacteriales > Flavobacteriaceae > Christiangramia. The sequence continues at coordinate 152,159 of CAVZZT010000012.1, read as the reverse complement.
AATATTACAATACTTAAGATTGTTAAATATATAAACTGATCAAATAAAAAGTAAATAAAATAATCTGCAATTAGTGAAACCGTAATTATTATTAATAATATCAACTTAGTGGCTCCACCTCCTACTAATGAAAAGCCGTAATTTGAAGACATATAATTTCCCAGTGGAATAATGAAATCGTGGAAATATTCTTTCGAAATCTCCTCATCAACTTCTGAGTTCTTATTTATTTTGATTAAATATTCATTTAGTAATTCCTTCTTTCTAAACCTACCTAGTTCTTTTCGATTTGATTTTATATTCTTTTCAGTTGTATCTGGAGTTTTAATAACTAGATGATTAACAAAGTTTGAAATAGATCTTTGATGAATGAATCTATTCTTTCTACCGTAAGAGTTTATTGTCAGTTTATATTGATCTAATATTTGAGTATTTAATTCTTTTTCGGTCAATTTATTCTTCTTTGCAAAATCACTCTGACAATTGTGCCCAACGTCTTCGAATATGAAGAGTAGGGGCTTCTATATTCATTTTTAAATTTAGGTGTTTTTGAATTCTGAAATATACACATTTCTTGTTTGCCCCTATTCTTCATATTCGTCGTTATGTGCAGCAGAGCGGCATTTTGCGAAAAATGCTGCGAGCGTCGTTCGACGGACCTGACCTTCGGGCCATCCCGCTTCAACCGTTTAGAATTGCGTTTATCCTTAGGATAGGCGACGTTCTGGAACGGGGAGTAAACAGCAGGATCACTAAAAAGGAGTGGAATCCCTAATTACAATTCTCCTTTTTTTCTTCTTCCTTTACAGCGAGTTTGCAGCTATCACTTTAAAAAGCACGCTTTTCTTCGTTAGCCGCACGCAAACTCGCTAAGATAGCGGTTCCACGATTTTTTATTCCTAAGCTTCTTCCTGTTTGCTTGATGCTGAGAGCTCGCCCAGGGCTGGCGAATGGCATGTAACGGTTTGCGGTTATCGCAAGTTGCGGGAGTAGGAAAGCGGACTTGTCGGCTAACGCTTTGCTATGTTAAGATCTAATATAATATTTTTCTAGAATACCCGGAATTTGAGATGAACCGCTGTTGGCAATAGGGCTTTTATTCTTTTATAATTTGGACTATTACATCAACATTTTCTTCTATAGAGTTTTTAAAAATGTCAATGTCTCGAATTTGTCCTAAATCATAAATTAGGAAAATCAGATTTTTAAACTTCGTTTTATATGCAAGAATATCATCATTTATTTGCGCTATAAGAGATTTTGGATCTCTTTTGCATAGTTTAATTTCAATTGCTAAATCCAATTTTTGAATACTAAAATCGGGAATGTATTGTTTCATGGAATACTCTATATGAGGAAATTCCCTGGCATATTTAATGTCAGTAGCGATAAGTAAATCTTCGTATTTCTCTTGAACTTCTTTTTCGTTTGTGGGTGTAACTCTAATGAGTTTTCTCAATTTTTTCTCTCCTAAGTTGATTATTTGAATTAAGTTACTTGCTTCTGGAGCAGTGTTTTCTCCATCGTATACATCTGAGATCTTTTCACTTTGTTCCAAATGATCTTTTGCGGCTAATAGAAGTCCTTTAGCTTGTTGTAATTGATTTTGATAGGCAATGTTATCTTTGTATGCAACTGTACCCTCAATATCAAAATCATGAATTAGAATTTGTCCTGTTTCTCTCCAGGAAAAATATTTTATGGTTTGATAATAGGTAGAATTCCGCCCGAAAACCTCTTCCAACAACCTCATTGTGTTGGCAAGCCATCTCATATGAATTGCAGAATTTCTGCTCTGATTTTCGAGTATAGGAAACTGATTAATTAGGTCATTTAATGTTTCTAAAGCTTGTCCTTTTGTCCAATTTTTCATTAAGTAAATTTTTGCCTTATTGCCAACGGTCTCGGCTATCGCAAGTTGCGGGAGTTTGGACGCGGAGTTGTCGGCTTAACTGTTTGGTTCCTGGTTGCTAAAATTACACTTTTTCCGGATGACCCGTTATTTGCGATGAGCCGTTGTTGTAGTGCGTTTTGGTTCAATAATGTTTCTATGGATAAAAGTATTATATATATGAGTTTGGTATTTCTTTTTTTTGATTATTGTGTCTATTCTTTTATCAAAGTCAACCTCAAAAACTCCGTAATCTGAACTTGCAACATTCATTTTAAATGTCTCGTTTAATTTTATATTCTTTTTCCTAATATCCTTAACAGGCATTTCTGATACTCCATGAAAAACACTGTCATTTTTGACGAAATAGAAATAAACCAGATCTATTTTTCCAAACTTACTTTTTTTCTGATTCTCCTTAAGTAATTCTACCGTGGCATAAGTTATAAATGATCCTTTATCTAATTTATTTTCCTTATAAATTTTAAAAGTATAAATAATAAGAAAAGAAGCGCCAATAATGGCAAGCGTCAGAAATGGAGTTAGTTTGATCTTATTTTCTTGACTCATTTAGTTTTATTTATCTACATAATTTGCATAGTAGGTTTCTAAAATAAATAATCCAATTGTCATACAGGAATTGACTACTAACCTTGAATGTCTAGTACTGAGTCTTACTTTTTTAATTCCATGTCCATGAGCAGAACTATTTTTTGATCTTAAAGTACCAATTCCTGTGGCAACACTATTTAATCCTCCCAGAATTTTTTTAATGTGTTCATCTGCATGTTGATCTGGAGATAAGTTTAATAATTTATAAGCTTTAGAGATTAATGGTTGCATATGCAAAGCCTTTGGATAATCTTCTTCAAAAAAATCACATATGGATTTACAAATACTTTCTAGAGTTGATGAAGCACTCGCAATAGATTGCTCAGGGTCTGTTTCTAGATTTTCATAAGCTCTATTAAAATCGTCAATAACACTATGTAGTTGATTCGATTCCAGTAAGTAAGAAAAATCTGTTTTCGATTTAACGATCTTCCTTGGTAGATATATTTCTTGGTCTGAAGCAATCTGCAGAATAACTTTATTTGGTTGTGATTTTAATAAATCAATCACATAAATTCTCTTGCTAGGCACAATATCAACAGAATCAGTTTGTATTCCATATCCAGATAATAAGATATTTATACCAGTAGTATTTTGTTCTGCTTGTAGTTTGAGAGCAATCTCAGTAATTAAATTGAATCTTTCGTTGGGTTTCAAACTCATAATTAAAAATGTCTTGTCCTGGAATATGGCTACAGGTTAAAATTGATTTACGCTGTTAATTTATATACCATATTTGGTGTTTGATAGTCTAAAGATAAATGTAATCTTATTTCATTATATAGTTTGATGGCATTTTTTGCTGCTCTTTTAGCGTGTTCTTTATTGGTAAAGACCTGATCGAGATAGAATTCATCTTTTAGGATTCCATTTACCCGCTCTGCCATGGCATTTTCGTAGCAATGGTTTTCTTCTGTCATACTGATTTCTATCTTTTTTGTCTTAAGGATCTGCGTATATACATTACTGCAGTATTGTATTCCCCGATCAGAATGATGTATGAGTCCTTTGATGTCTTTCGCCTTGTAAATCGCTTTTTTAAGCGCTCTCACGCATCCTTTAAGCTCCAGGCTGTCACTGAGGTCATATCCGACAATCTTTCTTGAATGCATATCAGTAATGAGTGCCAGGTAACAAAAACCTTTGACAGTTCTGATATAGGTAATGTCTGATACCCACACTTGATTAGGCCTGCTCACCTTTAGATCTTTTATAATGTTGTTGTACTTGTAAAACCTGTGATACGAATTGGTTGTTCTGGCACTGTATTTCTTTCTTAGTGTCAGCATTTTATGTTCTCTTAGCACATTGAATAATGTATCCCTACCAACTTTTACTTGTTGTTTTTCAAAGTCCTGGCTTAAGGATTTTATAAGCTTTCGTACACCTTCTCTAGGAAGGGATTTGCGTCGTTTCTTAACGATAGCTACAATATGTTTTTCAACCTCTTTTCGTTTATCAGCTCTACTTTTATACTTATAGTAAGCATCTCGTTTTAGTTCGAAACAGTCACATATTTTGGATAACGAAGCAAATCCCCTGGCTTTTTGCTTTGCTACAATTAAGGCTTGATACTTAGTTTTTTTTTAAGTTCCAGGACACTTTTATAACCTAGTTTTTGAGCAGCAACTTCTAAATAAGCATCATCAACCAATTGATCCATATCTTTTTTAAGAAGCAGCTTTTTAAGTTGTTCAATTTCTTTTTGAAGTGCTTTGATCCGTGTTATTTCATCTTTTGTTTCTATCATAACCCTAGTGTTCATTAGGTCTTTCCGCTCATACTTCTTAATCCATTCATTCATAGTTGAAGAAGAAATTCCATAGAGCTTTCCGAGTTCATACTTGGAGTATTTACCAGTACTAAGTTCGGATAAAATCTTTAATTTGAATGGTTCACTGTAACGTCTGGTTACTCTGTCATTTTTGTACATAACTATTTAAAATTATGTAGCCTTTATTCAGGACGGGTCAAAATGCACTACAACGTGTTATATCCAACCAAATATACATTTTTATTCGAGTATGTTCCGGGATAAACGCAGGTTTGGGTCACTTTTAGAACGCTCCATTAATTCTTTGATACTTTCGTCTAAAGGGCTGCGTATCTTCGAGAGATCCTTTTGTGTAACATGGGTATAGATCATAGTGGTCTCCGGCCTGGAGTGACCTAGCAACTCCTGAATATACCTTATGTCTATTCCGTTTTCAAGCATATGAGTGGCGTAACTATGCCTTAAAGTATGTGGTGTAACCCTTTTCCTGATCCTTGCCCTTTTGCAGGATTCCTTTAAAAAACTTCTTACTGCCGAGGCTGTGTATCTACCTTCATAAATCCCTTCAGCAAAGTATTTTTTGGGCTCATAGGTTTGTAAATAATTATAGAAAAGTGGAAGAAAACTTTCTGCTAACATCACATAACGGTCCTTTCTTCCTTTCGCCTGTCTAATTAAAACCTGCCTGCGATCTACATCTATATCCTGTAATTTTAAGGCTATTAGCTCTCCAATACGCAAACCTGAAGAATAGATAAGCGCAAGGATACACCGATGTTTCAGGTTCCGGGTGGCTCTTAGCAGGTCTATAACTTCCTCTTTACTAAGAACACCTGGGAGATATTTACTTTTATCAGGTCTTTTTAGTTTTGTAGTATCTATCTCTTCTTGCTCTGTGAGCTCAAAATAATGTTTAAGTGCACTAATGCATTGGCGATGCGAACTTATGGAGTAATGCTTTGCGGCAATCTCAATTTCCACGAACCTGTCTACATCCGTTAGGTCATAATATTCTTTGAACTTATGATATCTGAGAAATTTTAAGACAAAAGCTGTATAGGTTTCTATCGTACTTTCGCTATAGCGCCTGCCATTTAAATACCTTTTAAAATTAGTTATTTCAGGCCTCTCGGTTTCGGTTAAAATAAGCTCAGTTTCCTGTTCAGCTAATTCAGAAACATTTAATGCCGAATAATCGACCCACAGTCCAGTACTATTTAAATGTTTGATCAGCCTGTCCAGATTGTGCTTAGTGGCCGTGATATAAAAGCAACCAAAGGTAGTGGTCCAGGTGATTCCTTCCAGCTTTTTTAAATGTTCCATAATTTCACGATCGTAGCTAAATCGAATCCCAATTTGAGGTTGATCGTGATGCACAAAACCATATAATGCTATTTTCTCCATTATTTTTGAAATAAGGATTAAATATAGCTGAAAAACAGATTGTTACGATTTTTATTTTTTAAAAAATGGGAAGTGATTATATCAGATTTTAACCGTGTTTTTTCAGCCTGTTTAAATGAAAATTGCAGAACCAAACCAAAAAAATATTTTGATTCCCTACCTTCTATGAGACCTGAAAGGATATCAACTTCCCCAGGTTTTACTATAAGCTATTTTTTAATTATTTCGAAATATGGGTTGGACTGCCAGAAAATATTTCGGCGGCTTCCATAATAGTTTCCGAAAGTGTGGGATGCGGATGAATACTTAAGGCAATATCCTCAGCCGTAGCTGCCATTTCTATAGCAAGCGATATTTCCGGGATCAGCGACCCCGCATTCTTCCCGGCTACACCGCCTCCAAGGATCCTGCCGGTCTTTTTATCTACGAGTAGTTTTGTGAGGCCATTGCTGGTCCCCACAGCGATAGCCCGTCCCGAAGCGCTCCAGGGAAATTTGAGTACTTTAATATCAATATCTTTTTCTTTCGCCTCGTCCTGGGTAAGCCCACACCACGCCATTTGCGGATTGGTAAATACTATTGCGGGAATAGATTTCGGGTCGTAGGCGCTACCTTTATTTCCCGCAATACTTTCCGCCACGACCTTACCTTCGTAATTCGCCTTGTGGGCCAGTAATGGTTCACCGGTAAGATCACCAATCGCGTAGATATTACTGTTCCTGATCTTCCGTTGCGGATCCACGCTAAGAAAGCCATCGTCGTTGGTCTCTATTCCTGCTTTATCCAGCGCGAGACTTTCGGTATTCGGTTTTCGGCCCACCGCGACCAGCACCTGGTCAAAACTTTTTTGATTAGCCTTTTCGTCTTTTCCTTTCAGAGTGACCTTTACCTCATCTTTTTTTACCTCCAGTTTTTCAACTTTGGTGTCAAAATAAAGCTCCTCAAACGGCTGTTCTTTTTCAAATACCTTAACCAGGTCCCTGTCTGCTCCCGGTAGAAACCCGGAGGTCATTTCGGCTACCGAGACTTTAGAACCCAGCGCCGCATAGACACTTCCCAGTTCCAGGCCAATATAACCACCCCCTATCACCAGCATGGAACCCGGAATTTCTTTTAGATCCAGCGCATCTTTAGAATCAATCACTTTTTTATGGTCTATCTCGATATCGGGAAGCGAAACATTCAGCGATCCGGTGGAGAGGATAAGATTTTGAAATTCCAGTTCATAGGCATCCCCTTCAGCCGGGCTCACCTTGATCTTTTTATCTGAAACGAATTCTGCTTTCCCTTTTATATATTCCACCTTCTTTCCCTTGGCCAGCTGACCCAGACCGCCGGTAAGTTTTTTCACAACCGAGTCTTTCCATTTCCTTATTTTTTTCACGTCTATCTCTGGCTCAGTAAAATCCACTCCCCATTCGGTCGCTTCCATTGCTTCCTGTTTTACTTTGGCGACATGCAAAAGCGCTTTCGAGGGAATACACCCCCGGTAGAGGCAAACGCCGCCGGGATTCGCTTCAGGATCTATAAGAGTTACCTTTAAACCCAGGTCCGCTGCTCTGAATGCCGCGGCATAACCTCCCGGCCCGGCACCAATGATAATGAGTTCTTTCTTTTCTGGCATAAGCTTTTAATAAATTTCAATGCTAATTTTCCAAAGTATGTTTTCTTATTCAGGCACCCAGCATAGCTCCATAAGGATCTTCCAGGGCCCGTGCGATCCAGTGAAGGAAGCGCACTCCATCTGCACCATCTATCATCCGATGGTCATAGGAGAGGCTTAAAGGGAGTATATCGCGGGGTTCAAAATTTCCGTCTATGTATACCGGCTGCTTTTTCGCTCTGGAAACACCCAGAATGGCTACTTGTGGGTGAGGAACGATAGGGGTAAAGTTGGTGCCGCCAATACCTCCCAGGTTAGAAATGGTAAAGTTCCCGCCTTTCATTTCTTCTGTAGTGAGTTTTCCCTCCCGGGCTTTTTCAGCCAGGTCGGTAATCTCTTTAGCGATCTCAATAATGGTCTTTTGATCCACATCGCGAATTACTGGCACCAGCAGTCCTTTATCGGTATCTACGGCAACCCCAATATTTACATATTTCTTCAGGATCATCTCATCATTTTCAAGGTCTATACTGGCATTGAATTTCGGAAATTGTCTTAATGCACTGGCCGCTATTTTGATGAGCACAGCGGTAATGGTGATATCACCTTCAGTTTTCTCCTGTAATTTTTCCAGGTATTCTTCGATGCCCGAAATATTGGCTTCGTCGAACTGAAACACATGCGGAATATTGCTCCATGAAGCTGCGGTATTCTTTGCGGTAGCTTTCCTGATCCCAGATAAGGGTTTACGTTCGGTCTGTCCCCACTGGCTGAAATCTGGCAGCGAAAGTCCCTCTGATGTTCCGCCACTTTTTTTGCTGCTCTTAGCTGCATCTTTGACATCCTGCCTGCTTATCCTGCCACCTTCACCGCTGCCTTCCACCTTGCTAATGTTCACTCCAAGTTCACGGGCGAGCCTGCGTACACCGGGAGCGGCTGGCACATCTCCGGCACCTGAAGTATCTTCATCTTCGGAATCATCTTTTTCTTCGGAATCCTTCTCGTCCTTATCCTTGTTAGTTTTTTTACTTTTTTTATCCTCTTCAGAATCATCCTCTTCGTCCGCTTTGTCTGAATCTTTATCGCTTTTTGTCTTTTCCTTTTTTTCTTCGGAATCATCAGCGTCTTCTTTAGTCTTTTTCTCTTTTTCTTCGTCTTCTGAATCTTCCTCTTTGTTCGATTCTTCTTCTGAATCTTTTTCTTCAGATTCATCAGAATCTTTTTTAGTCTTTTCCTCTTTTTCTTCATCTTCAGAATCATCTTCTTCAGATTCTCCCGCTTCCAGTTTAAGGATCACATCGCCCACGCTTACTTCGTCACCTTCGCTCACCGAAATGGATTTTACGGTTCCCGCTTCCGGACTCGGGATCTCCACCGAAGCTTTATCAGATTCTACCGTGATAAGGGACTGGTCTTTTTCTATGGAATCACCTTCCTTTACCAGAACTTCGGTAACGGTAGCCGATTCTACACCTTCAGCGATCTGCGGGATCTTTATTTCTTTAGCCATTTTTCAGAATTTAAATTTTGATGAACTCAGGAAGTTCTTGGATTTGCTTTTTTAGGATCTATGTTCAGTTCTTTCGCTGCTTCTTTCAGCTCGTTGGATTTCAGTTCGCCCTGAAGTCCGAATTCATACAGAACCGTATAAATGATATGTGCTGCGCTTACTTCAAAGAAATCTCTCAATTCCTCGCGGGCATCACTTCTTCCGAAGCCATCGGTACCCAGTACCGTTAACCTTTGCGGAAAATACTTCGCTACCGATTCCGGCAGGGCTTTTACATAATCTGTAGCTGCGACAAAAACACCGTCCTCATCCTTCAGGCAATCCTCTATATAATTGGTCTCTTTGTTCATTTGGGATTTGATGCGGTTCTCGCGCTCGGTATCCTGCGCATCGTCATAAAGGGCCTTGTAACTGGTTACGCTCCAGATATCGGTGCGTATATTATGTTCTTTTTCCAGTACTTCTGCAGCTTTCACGACTTCGGTCATGATCGCACCGCTACCGAATAGATTTGCTTTCTTCTTATATTTCCTGGACGTCTTTTTAAAAAGGTACATGCCCTTCAGGATAGCTTCTTCACTTCCCTTGGGCATCTCAGGCATGGTATAGGTGTCATTTCCTACAGTGATATAGTAGAAGACATCTTTCTTATCTGCATACATTTCTTTTATACCATGTTTTACAATGACCGCCAGCTCGTAGGCAAATGCGGGATCGTAGGCTTTGATGTTCGGAAATGCCAGCGCAAATAAATGACTGTTCCCGTCCTGGTGTTGTAAACCTTCCCCCGGCAGGCTCGTTCTTCCTGAAATTCCGCCAATCAAAAACCCTTTGGCTCCGGCATCGGCTGCGGCCCATATAAGATCGGCCGTGCGCTGAAACCCGAACATCGAGTAGAAGAAATAAAAAGGGATTATATTAAGACCCTGATTGAGGTAAGCCGTACCCGCGGCGATAAATTCGCTCATACACCCGGCTTCGGTGATCCCTTCTTCCAGGATCACTCCGTCTTTCGCTTCTTTATAATACAGCAGACTTTCGCTGTCTACCGGTTCGTATTTTTGTCCGTCTTCTGCATAAATTCCCACTTGCCTGAACAGGGATTCCATTCCGAAAGTCCGGGACTCATCGGGAATAATTGGGACTATATATTTTCCGACATTCTTGTCCTTTAGCAGTTTACCCAGGATCTGGATGAGCACGCTTGTAGAAGCGGCTTTATCGTCTCCCGACCCATCAAAGAATCTATTGAAAATTGCCTCGTCGGGTAATTTTATGGGTTCGCTTTTATCCTGTCTCTTCGGAATAAACCCGCCTTTTTCCTTTCTATTCTTCAGCAGGTATTTGAGCTCCTCGCTGTCTTCCTCCGGTTTTATAAATGGGATATCTTCCAGGTCTTCATCTGAAATTGGAACGTTAAAGTAATCCCGGAAATGCTTGAGTCCGGCCTTATCCATTTTTTTGGTCTGGTGGGCCACATTACTGGCTTCGCCGGCAGCACCCTGACCATATCCCTTGATCGTTTGTGCAAGGATCACCGTAGGCTCACCTTCATGTTCCATGGCTTGTTTATAAGCGTTGAAGATCTTAACGGGATCGTGCCCACCACGCCTTAATTCTTTTAGTTGAGTGTCTGAAAGGTTTTTGACGAGTTTCTTCAAATCTTCATCTTCCCCGAACAGGTGTTCCCGCATATAAGAGCCTTCTTCAAAAGCAAATTTCTGAAGCTCTCCGTCGGGTAATTCATTTAGTTTCTGAATGAGCTTATCGGTGGTGTCCTTATCAAAAATAGGATCCCAATCTGCACTCCAGATCACTTTTAGTACATTCCATCCGGCTCCCTTAAACAGGCGTTCCAGCTCCTGAATGATCTTCTGGTTTCCGCGAACCGGACCGTCGAGCCTTTGCAAATTACAGTCTATCACGAATATGAGGTTGTTCAGGTTGTCCTGCGCCGCAATACTTAAGGCTCCGCGGGATTCGGGTTCGTCCATCTCTCCGTCGCCCAGGAAAGCCCAAACTTTTTGGTCATTATTATCAATGAGTCCCCGGTGATGCAAATATTTATTGAAACGCGCCTGGTAAATGGCGGTTATGGAAGCAAGTCCCATAGAAACCGTAGGATGGTTCCAGAATTCGGGCATTAGCCTGGGATGAGGATAGGAGGTAAGTCCTTTTTCAGACTTTATCTCCCGGCGAAAATTCTTTAGATTTTCTTTGGTAAGTCTTCCTTCTAAAAAGGCACGGGAATAAATGCCCGGCGAGGCATGCCCCTGAAAATAGATGTTATCACCGGGACTTTCTTCGTTTCCCTTAAAGAAATGGTGAAAACCTACTTCCCAGAGATTAGACATGGAAGCGTAGGTGGAAATATGTCCACCGATGCCGGCACTTTCCTTATTAGCCCGGGCTACCATGGCCATGGCGTTCCAGCGTACCATCCCCATAAGGTTCTCTTCGATCTCAAGATCGCCGGGATAGGCAGTCTCATCTTCAGTCGCGATGGTATTTATATAGGGAGTGGTTAAATTTTCTTCCAGGGGAATGGCATTTTTTACTGCTTCATCCTTTAAGAGATCCAGAAGTTCTTTGGCTCTTTCTGAAGATTCATTTTTGAGGACCCATCTAAAGGATTCCAGCCATTCTTTATTTTCTGTTTCTCTGTTCTGTGTTTTATCTTTTTGGGCCATGTACTATTTTTTGTGTAGAAGAATGAGTGAAATAGATGACAGTTTATCTATAAAGCTATTATTTTCGATTTTATATCTAAAAGGCTTTAATTTTTAATGCGACTCAGGCATTCAGTTTAAAGGCGACGGGGGCAGTCAATATAAAAGAAGTGAAAGCATATTCACTAATTTTGGTATTCATCTTTATGTAAACAGATTTGATATTTCTAACTGCTTTGAAAGCTTTTGTACTACATTCTCTGTTGTTGCCTCAAAGCTTCTGTCTGAAGTTGCGATTACTTCAATTACCTTCATAATACTCATAATTTCGCCGTTTAAAAAAGTTCTACCTTCGGTTGGAACTTTAAATTAAGCATTAATTGAACTGTGCTCAAATGATTAACAAAAGATTAGGTGCTACTATGAAATTGAAGTTAATCAGGCTTGGCAGAATGATGGTCAGGGAGTACTTTTTATGTTCACTCAAAGTTGAGCATCTTTAGCTAGTCTAAATTTACCGGAAATTAGCAACTTAAGCGCTTTCTTTTTAGTGAATACTTTCTGCATTCTGCAAACAAAAAAACCGAAACCACTGTGGTTCCGGTTTGTGATATTTCTAAATTAATATCTGAATTTTAGGCCAGCATTACTGCTTTTACATTTACAAATTCATGAAGTCCAAAACCTCCATGCTCTCTTCCGTAACCTGAATCTTTTACTCCTCCAAATGGCATATTTGGCTTAGCCAGTCCGAATGAATTGATAAAAACCATACCTGTATCAAAATGATTTTTAGCGAGGTCTTTTGCTTTTTCTTCATCTTTAGAAAAGATACCGCCACCAAGTCCAAATCTACTGCTGTTGGCAATACGCATGGCATCATCAGCATCTTTCGCCTTGATCAGGGATGCTATGGGACCAAAAAGTTCATCGTCATAAGCTGGTTGCCCTGGTTCCAGGTTATCCAGAACGGTAGCAGGGTAATAATAGCCATCACCTTCAGGCATTTTACCTCCGCATAAGATCTTGGCACCTTTTTTCACACTCTCTTCCAGTTGTTCGTGTAATTTTTCTCTAAGATCTTTTCGAGCCATAGGTCCAATGTCACTATCAGATTTTGTTGGGTCCCCTGCTTTAATGTTAGACATCTGTTCTACAAATGCATCTTTGAACTTATCATAAACCTTATCTACCACTATAAATCTTTTGGCGGCCACACAGGTTTCTCCATTATTATAAACTCTTCCCTGCACACATGTTTTAACGGCCAGGTCTATATCTGCATCCTCGAGCACTATATAGGCATCATTACTACCCAATTCCAGTACAGATTTTTTAAGATTCTCCCCGGCTTTTTTACCGATGATCTTTCCTGCTCCCGGACTTCCGGTAAGCGTAACTCCTCTAACCAGGTTATGTTCTATTACAGCATCACTTTGATCATGCGATATCAATAATACCTTAAAGAGGTTTTCCGGTAATCCGGCTTCCTGATAGATCTTTTCAAGTAACAGCGCGCTTCCGGTTACATTTTCAGCATGTTTAAGCAAAACTCCGTTTCCCGCCATTAGGTTGGCGATAGAATAACGAATAACCTGGTAACTTGGGAAATTCCATGGCTGTATTCCATAAATCACTCCAAGTGGAGAATAGGTAATATATCCTTTTCCTCCTTCAGGCAATTCTCTTTCCTCATCTTTCAAACTTTCAGGTCCATTATTAGCTGTATAATCACATATCCCTGAACATAGATCTACTTCCTGTTCACCCTGGCTTAATAACTTACCCATTTCGGAGGTCATAGTTTTTACCAGTTCATCTTTATGTTCCGCCAGTTTTTTTCCTATATTCTGGATGATCTTTGCACGCTCTTCTGCAGGTTTAGTCTTCCATTTTAAAAAGGCTTCATGGCAGGCTTCGATGGCTTGATTCATTTCCTTGTCGGTCATTTGATCATAGGTCTTGATCGTTTTACCATTGGCCGGATTGATTGTTGTAAGCTTTTTTTCTTCTGACATAATTTCTCTTTTTTTAGCAATTTTTTCGAAAATAAAGATACTTAGAAATGCTGCCTTCTTATGATAAGACCTTGTTAACAAAGTAGCCAAAGCAGAGATACAAAATTAAAGTTTTTATAAAATTTGCCGTAATTGTATTAAACCGGGAAGTACAAAGTATGAATATGGGAATTTGGCAGAATCCTTAATTTGCTCGAAGAAAAGATTTATCAATCAATGAAGCTTCATCCTCCTGGGCCCAACTTGATCTTAAAGAAACCAAATTCAGAGCTTAATTACTATCATATGTAGCAAGAGTATTTCAATGTATGACCTACCAATCCGCTAGGTTTTATTCCCGATTATTCTTCCTAATTTTACTTTATAAACATTTTTGCATGCGTAAAGAACTGGAAGAGGCTTATGGTTTTCTTTTTGAAAAGGAACTATTAAACGAAATAGAGGAAGTGGGAACCTGGAAGCAGGCCGCCGCAGGAGATAAGATCATCGAAATTGGTGAGTATGTAACCGGAATGCCCTTGCTTGTAAAAGGTGCCATCAAAATATTAAGAGAAGATAATGATGGCGATGAATTGCTGCTTTATTTTATTGAACGTGGGGATACCTGTGCCATGACCTTAAGTTGTTGCCTGGGACGGACCAAAAGCGAAATTCGCGCAGTAGCCGAAACCGATACAGTTTTAATCATGGTGCCCATTGAAAAAATGGAGGAGTGGACTGCGAAATATAAATCCTGGCGCAATTTTGTTTTTGAATCTTATCACTCCCGACTCTCGGAAATGCTGGATACCATCGATGCTATCGCTTTTCTAAATATGGATCAGCGATTAATAAGGTATTTACGAGATAAGGCCAAGATCAATATGGATGATAATATTCAAAGTACGCATCAGCAAATTGCATACGATCTGCATACTTCACGAGTGGTGATTTCAAGACTGCTGAAAAAGTTAGAAATGGAAGGGAAAATATCGCTACAACGAAATCATATTACAGTTATAGATCTTTAGTTTCTTTCTGTAACACTTGTTACTGTAGAGAGCTATTCAAGGCAATACATTTGCCCTAATTAAAAAATGAACATGGACATTTTAGAAATACTGGGTTACTTTGGTGCATTATTAATAGGAGTTGTATTAGGACTAATTGGGGGAGGTGGTTCTATTTTAACGGTACCGGTACTAGTCTATCTAATGTCTGTAAATCCTGTTACGGCTACCGCCTATTCGCTATTTGTTGTAGGCTCTTCTTCCTTAGTGGGAGCAGGCAGGAATATTCAAAAAGGTCTGGTTGGTTTTAAAACCGCTCTTTCTTTTGCAATCCCAGCCGTGATTGCGGTATTTTCTACCCGTAAATTTCTGGTTCCAGCACTTCCCGAAGAATTATTCAGTATTTGGGGTTTCACAGTTACCAGGGATATCGGGATCATGTTATTTTTTGCTATCCTAATGCTTTTTGCTTCGGTATCTATGATCTATGATAAGAAGGAAATGTTAAAGGAAAAAAAAGATGAAAAATCAACCAATTCTGTCTTACTCGCCATACTAGGTGCTTTAACAGGTATAATTACGGGGATCGTAGGAGCGGGGGGAGGCTTTATAATTATTCCAATTCTTGTTATCATAGCTGGTCTTCCAATGAAAAAAGCAGTGGGAACTTCTCTTCTCATAATAGCCATAAACTCGTTACTCGGTTTTCTAGGTGATTTGGGACATCAGAAAATTGACTGGCTTTTTCTACTCATTTTTACCGGTATCGCCATGGCAGGAATATTTCTCGGAGTGTATCTAAATAAATTCTTTAATGGAAGAAAACTGAAAAAGAGTTTTGGCTGGTTTGTTCTCTTAATGGGAATCTATATCATCTGGACTGAACTCTTCTAACCGTGATAACCGTTTTTATTCGGATTTCTGAGCCATGCTTTTGGGGAATCAAAAGCACCCAAACTTCTGTTTCCCAAAAAATAAATATTATCCTTTCTTAGTGCCCATTTATCAGAATACATATTTTTCCCAAAATATGTATTAGAGTTATTAAATATTCGTGAAAGTTTAAAAATAGCAACAAGGCGCTAAGGTTAGACTTTTAAATTTGCGTAAATTTATGAGCCGAAAGAAATAGAGTAATTTCAGCTATTTTGCTGAGTTCATTTCAGAAAAAGATCCTTAATGGAAAACCTCGATTACGCCAGGCTCCAAATGGCCTTCACCCTCGGCTTTCATATTATTTTCGCGTGTATAGGTATGGTAATGCCTTTTTTTATGGTCGTATCCCATAAGAAATGGTTGAATACGCGTAAGCCTATTTATCTAAAACTTACTAAAGCCTGGCAACGCGGAGTAGCTATATTTTTTGTTACCGGAGCCGTATCTGGTACGGCACTTTCATTTGAATTAGGTATGTTATGGCCCGAGTTTATGAAGCATGCGGGTCCCGTTATTGGAATGCCATTTTCTTTGGAAGGCGCTGCTTTTTTTGTAGAAGCAATAGCCCTTGGCTTTTATCTTTATGGCTGGAACAAATTACCCGAGACCTTTCACTGGATCACGGGGATCATTATTGGTATTTCCGGAGTGGTTTCAGGGATACTGGTGGTTTCGGCAAATGCCTGGATGAATTCCCCGGCAGGCTTTGAGGTCATAAATGGTGAATTTGTGAATATAGATCCTGTGGCGGCTTTTCTGAATGACGCCTGGTTTACGGAGGCTCTGCATATGACTTTAGCTGCCTTTGCTGCCACCGGCTTTGCAGTAGCAGGAATTCATGCTTTTCAAATTCTTAGAAATAAAAAACCTGAACTTCATAAAGCAGCCTTTAAGATCGCTATTTTCTTTGGAGCGGTTGCGGCGCTTCTCCAGCCCATTAGTGGAGATATATCCGCAAAAGATGTCGCTGAAAGACAACCTATAAAGTTAGCGGCTATGGAAGCTCATTACGAAACCAAAAAAGGCGCTCCTTTATTTGTCGGAGGAATTGTTGATGAGGAAAATAAAGAAGTATCTTATAAAATTGAAATTCCAAAGGCCTTATCATTCCTTGCCTTTGGCGATTTTGACGCTGAGGTTAAGGGTTTAAATGATTTTCCTGAAGATGAGCTGCCTCCCGTTCCAATAGTGCATTATGCCTTTCAAACTATGGTAGGAATTGGTTCTCTTCTAATGCTTGCCGCAATTATATTTTTTATTAGTCTAAAAAAGAAAAGCTGGTTAAGCAGTAGAAAATACTGGCTCCTGTTCGCTTTATTAAGTCCGTTGGGTTTTATTGCTGTAGAAGCAGGCTGGGTGGTTACAGAGGTTGGCAGGCAACCCTGGATTGTTTACAATATTATGAGAACTTCAGAAGCGGTGACTCCAATGCCGGGACTACGGTATAGCTTCTATCTCTATGTAGCTGTTTATTTAACATTAGCAGTGACTGTAACCTGGCTGATGAATAGACAAATTAAAGTACTTAATAATTCAATTGGATAATGATGCTTTACATAGTTCTCTTTTTCACCTTTTTTTCTCTGTTTCTGTATGTTCTTCTCGGAGGAGCCGATTTTGGAGCGGGGATCGTTGAATTATTCTCCTCAAAAGATAATAGGCAGTTAAACAGGGATACCGTTTATAAAGTTATGGGCCCGGTGTGGGAAGCAAATCATATCTGGCTAATTATCCTAATTGTAATTCTGTGGATCGCATTTCCGGTATATTTCAATATAATTATTATCTATCTGCATATTCCCCTCACTCTTGTCTTGCTGGGAATTACCATGCGTGGGGTTGCCTTTATTTTCAGGCATTACGACGCTGTGGTAGATAGTTCCCAGATTTGGTATAACCGGATGTTCAGGATTTCAAGCCTGATTACTCCAATATTTCTTGGGATGTCTTTTGGGTCGTTGGTAAGCGGGGAAATCCTGGTAACAAATGATTATTCTGAAACAGGATTTAAAGAAATTTTTATGACTCCCTGGTTAAATGGATTTACCTTTCTCACAGGACTTTTTTATGCTGCCTTATGCGCATTTCTTGCTTCCACTTTACTTATTGGTGAAACTACAGGAGATATTAGAAAGATGTACAGCCGAAAATCGGCTATTTTTACCATTGTTCTGGTCTTGATAGGTGGAGCAGTTTTACTCTACGGTTACTGGTACGAGATGGTTTTTGTAAAAGATTTTTTTCAAAATACGTTATCATTGTCGGCCATTGGTTTGTCTGCGTTGTTGCTAATTCCATTATGGCGCGCTATTAAGAGACAGCATAGTGTCCTAACGAGGATATACGCCGGAATGCAGATCCTTTTAGTGATATTTGCCGCTGTGAATACCCATTTTCCAAACCTTATAATCACTCAAACCACTGAAGTGAATATGTTGGAAGGAACTGCTCCCGAATCTGTTATAAAAGTGCTCGCAATATCGCTTATCATTGGAGGAGGAGTAATTCTGCCTGGTCTTTTTCATTTGATGAGATCCTTTAATATGATCAAAATACCGTCCAGATCTTCAGAAGAGCAATAGTCATTTTATATCCTGTTTCCTAAAAATTTGCTTAAAATCGAAATTATACTTGGGGAAGCCTCCTTTTTTAAGTAATTTCATTATTGAAACGAAATTAAATTAAAAACTATGAGATCATTAATTAAAAAAGGACTCTTTCTTAGCACTATAATTCTATTTATTGCCTGTGGTGAGAGTACTGATGTAGTAGAGTCTGGAACATATCAGGGAACAATAAAAGAAGTTGAGGCTGATAAGACAGAGATCTATGTGTCTACAGATGATAACAAAACATTAGAACTGTACTTTACGGAAACTACCAGTCTTACCAGAAATGGAAGTGAAGTTGATTTTTCTGAATTAAAAGAAGGTCAGAAGGTAGAAGTAAAAGTGGAGAAAAATGGAAAAAGACTGGATCCTATTTCAGTTAAAATAATGGAATAATAATGCCTGAATTACCCGATTTTTGGCGGACAGAGGTGTTTCATCCTCTGTCCGTTCATTTTCCAATAGTTCTGTTGCTTATGGCAACGCTATTTAAACTTGTAGGGCTCTGGTCTTCTAAGTTAACCTGGGATCATGGAGGAAGGTTAATGCTTTTATTGGGAGTGATTGGGGTGTGGATCGCAATTTATACCGGGAACCTCGCTGACGGCATAGTTTCAAGAAAGCTTTGCGACCCAACAGTTCTCAAAGAACATGAAAATTTCGCTTATACCACGGCCTGGATCTTTACCGCTGCACTGGTAATAGAAGTATTAATGTACTATGTAGAACTTCTCAAAACCAGAATTGTTTCGGTAATTTTGGTGGTGCTTATGCTCGGTGGAACGGGAACGCTAATGTATGTGGGCCACTTAGGAGCAGAACTGGTTTATCAACAGGCTGCCGGAGTAAATATACCTTCCGAAGATTGTGCTGAATTCAATTAATAAATTATAAAAGATTCTGAAGCTCTCACCAGGAGAATTTATTCAGAAAAGAAATTTGAAGATACCTGCTGCTTTCAGGAAAGCCGGAAGGATTACTTTGGAAAGGATTTCGAAATTGTGTTTTTGGAAGATCTGGGACCATAAAAATCCGTGGGAAATTGTATAGAATTTCACCTATCGCTTATTTTGGAAAAAATAAGTTCACTGCTTAATCCTTCAGGATTTATATTTAAAAACTCTATTTTTAAGCTCATTCAAAATTGAGCTTTTGACTAAATTCAGAAATAAAACCGTACTTATTACCGGGGGTGCTTCAGGTATTGGGTTGCTAATGGCGAAAGCTTCCGTAGAAAAAGGTGCTTCTACGCTTATCATTTTAGATATTAATAGAACAGCTTTAAAGGAAGTTGAATTACAACTTAAGACCCAAGATTGTCAAATTTTAAGTCTGCAAACCGATCTGTCTGATGAGGTACAGATGCAAAATTCAGTAAATAAGATTGCTGAAAGGGGGCTGCAGGTAGATATTCTTATAAATAATGCAGGAGTAGTTACCGGGAAGAATTTCAGTGAACATTCACTTCAGGATATAGACCTGAATATGCAGGTGAATTCTATTGCTCCCATGAAACTCACCAATCTTTTGCTCCCTGAAATGCTTAAAAATAAAAACGGTCATATTGTAAATATTTCTTCGGCAGCCAGTATGCTTTCAAATCCGGGAATGTCTGTTTACTGTGCCAGCAAATGGGCCATGACAGGCTGGTCTGATTCTTTACGGCTGGAAATGGAAAGAGAAAAGACCGGAATAAAGGTGCTTACCGTAACACCATATTATATAGATACTGGAATGTTTGAAGGGGTGCGGTCACCTTTAATTCCAATATTAAAACCTGAAAAAGTGACCAGAGGAATTATTAAAGCCATGGAACAAAATAGAATTATACTTAGAACCCCGTTAATTCTATATACGCTTCCGTTAGTAAAGGGGATTTTACCAAAAAGGCTATTCGATTTTTTTATGGAGAAGATTTTTGGAGTTTATAGCTCAATGGATCAATTTAAAGGAAGGCAGAATGAAAAGTAGAGAGTTGAATGAGATTTTGACAAAGCAGAAACAGGCATTTAGTGATTCACCGCCTTCTTATGAAAAGCGAATGGATGCTTTAAAACGCCTTTCAGACCTGGTAGAGAAGAATAAGGAAAAATTAATAGAGACAGTTTCTGCCGACTTTGGTTCAAGAGCAAGAGAGGAGACGCTGGTATTGGAGATTTTTCCTTTACAGGATGAGATAAGGCATGCGATGAAGAATCTTCGAACCTGGATGAAAAGAAAACATGTTAAACCAGCCTGGTTTCTTATCCCAAGTTCAGCTTATTATCAGTTCCAGGCTTTGGGCTGTATAGGGATCATGGGAGCGTGGAATTATCAAATTCTTTTAACTCTTAGTCCTTTGGTGGATGCTATTGCCGCTGGGAATCATGCCATTTTGAAGCCTTCTGAGATCGCTCCAAAATCAGCCGAAATCCTGAAAAAGATAATTAATACAGAATTTGAGTCAGATTATATTCATTGTGTTACCGGAGATGCCGAGATGGCCAAGGAATTTTCATCACTGCCTTTCGATCATTTATTCTTTACAGGCTCTACGCGTGTTGGAAAATTAATCATGGCGGCGGCTGCTCCAAATCTTACGCCTGTTACTTTAGAATTGGGAGGAAAGTCACCGGCGATTATTCATGAATCCTATTCTCTCCAACGGGCAGTAAAGAGGATCATGGCTGGCAAGTTATTTAATGGTGGCCAGACCTGTGTTGCCCCAGATTATGTTATGCTTCCGAAAGATTTAAATAAAGATTTTGAGAAATTAGCGAAAGAGTCTGTGGCCAAATTTTATCCGGATATTCAGGAAAATGAACAATACAGCTGGATTATCAACAATTCCCATTTTGAAAGGCTGAATGCTCTTCTCAAAGATGCAGAGCAAAAAGGCGCAAGGATAGTAGAACTTAGTACTGAAAATATTCAAAAGGAAGCATTAATGACTCCAAAGTTAATTTTCAATGTTAATGACGAAATGGAAATTATGCAGGAAGAGATCTTTGGGCCATTATTACCTGTGCTTAATTTTGAAACAACTGAAGCTGCCGTAGCCTATGTAAATGATAAACCTAAGCCGTTGGCTCTTTATTATTTTGATAATAATAAGACGAGGGTAAATAAGTTGCTTAAAAACACCTTATCGGGTGGAGTTACCATTAACGATACCGTTTATCACCTGGCTCAGCATAACCTGCCTTTCGGGGGAGTTGGAGCAAGTGGAATGGGGCATTACCACGGATTTGATGGTTTTAAGACCTTCTCTAAAAAACGGGCCGTAATGCATCAAAGGAAATTTGCTGCTTCAGATTTTCTCCATCCGCCTTATACTGGCTTTAAGAAAAAACTCATTAGTATTATGGGAAGTCTTTCTAAGGTTTAATTCCAAAACAGATAAAATTTAAACGCTTTTCATAAATTTGAGACTATTCAATTTGGATACCATGTCTACAAAAGAAAAGATCATTAATGGTTTTAAGCATATACCTTATAAAAGAGATGAGTTTTCGGAAGAAGAATCTGTAAAAAGATCTGAAGACTTTTATAAGTGGCTTAACGGGAGAAGGTCTGTAAGACATTTTTCCGATCGAAAAGTGGCAAAGGAAGTTATTGAAAATATTATAAAAGCTGCGGGAACGGCTCCATCGGGAGCACATAAACAACCGTGGAAATTTTGTGCCGTTTCAAATACAACATTAAAATCCAGGATCAGGGAAGCGGCAGAAGAGGAAGAACGGGAAAATTATAATAACCGTATGAGTGAACGCTGGATAAAAGACCTGGCCCCATTAGGTACTGATGCTAATAAAGAATTTCTGGAAATAGCCCCCTGGCTTATCATTGTTTTTAAAGAGGCGTATGAGCTGGATGATAATGATGAAAAGCATACCAATTATTATGTGAATGAATCTGTTGGTATTGCCTGCGGAATGCTTATCTCGGCAATTCATAATGCCGGGTTGGTAACCTTGACGCACACTCCAAGCCCGATGAATTTTCTGTCCAAAATTTTAAACAGGCCAAAAAATGAAAGGGCGTATTTGCTGCTTCCGGTAGGATATGCAAACGAAGATGCATTCGTTCCTGATATAAACAGAAAAAATATCACAGAGATTAGCGATTTCTATAATTAAAAAACGCCAATCCTTGTAGGGTAGAATTGACGTTTGATAATCATAAAAAACACTCTTTTAATCTAAAGAGCATGTTTAACCTATTGTGGTTCAATATATTATATTGTCCTTTATTCATTTGTAACAAATGTTACATAACTAAAATTTTATTTCAAAAAATGCCTAAACTTCTTATAAGAAGAGACTCTGAATGGGCCAATAAAATGAGGTCTTTTGACCTTTATCTTAATGGTAGGAAATTTACCGAAATAAAAGATAAACAATTACTGTCATTTCAAATTCCTGAGGGAAAATACCAGCTTCAGGCTAAAATAGACTGGTGTGGAAGTCAGCCTTTGGATATTGAGATTAAGAAAGGAGAAACCAAAAGGGTAGAAGTCACAGGCTTTATTCTTTCGAAATATTTTTTACCTGTAGCTGTTATCACTGGTATATTTTACTTTCTAACCTTCTATAGATATAATTATAACAGTCTTCTTCTGGCTACGATCCTCATGATTCTTCTTGGATATTTTCTCTACTTTATCAGTTTTGGTCGGAACCAGTTTTTAAGACTGAAGGAAATTTAGACTTTCGCAGAAATTCTAGCCCGGAGTTTCTGCCCGTTCATCAATTAGATTTTCAGCTTTTAGATCTTTCCAGAATTCCGAAGGGATTTTTTTATCAAAAGCTTTAGCATTTTCTGCGACCTGTTCCGGTTTACTCGCTCCTGCTAAAACCGTATTAACAATTTTCGGAGCATAGGAGAATTGGAGTGAGGCAGTACTTAGATCTACCT
Organism: uncultured Flavobacteriaceae bacterium; assembly: GCA_963779835.1. Lineage (GTDB taxonomy): Bacteria > Bacteroidota > Bacteroidia > Flavobacteriales > Flavobacteriaceae > Christiangramia. The sequence continues at coordinate 129,248 of CAVZZT010000012.1, read as the reverse complement.
CATGTTTCTTTGCGATCTTTTTGATGCCTTCGAGCCTGTTTACGACTTCCTCGGGCATATCTCCTGAATAATTATACCTGTCATGTCCCGAAAGCAATCCAGCATTAAATGGAGCAGCTGTTATTAATCCAACATTATGTTTTTCGATCACTGGAAATAATTTATCCAGGGAGTCTTTATGGTGAACCAGAGAGTATTGTATCGCTGATAGAAATAGATCAGGATCTGCATCTGTATCCTCCAGAGTTTTTACAATAGGTTCTATAGTGTTTACACCTAGTCCCCAGCCTTTTATGAGTCCTTCTTCCCTCATCTTGGTTAGTTCGGGCATTGCTCCGTTTTTAGCAACTTCAAAATGGTCGAGCCAGGTGGTTCCTTCTTCATATTCATCATTATGATCTGGAGAGAGATCGTGAATAAATACATAATCTATTCTTTCTACTCCAAGTCTCTGCAAGCTATCTTCAACAGATCTTCGTACCGCTTTTGCAGAATAATCATATTTGTAATCAAAAGGAGAAGGCTCATTCCACATGGTTTCAGGAATTTTATCGGTGGCGGTAAGTATACGCCCAACCTTCGTAGTAAGAATATAATCATTTCTTTTCCTGGTATGAAGAAAATGACCAAATCTTCTTTCGCTTAACCCGAGGCCATACCAGGGTGAAGTATCATAATATCTTATTCCGGCATCCCAGGCGGCTTCCAATGTTTGTTCAGCCTGTTTATCGCTAAGCACTTTAAAGCCATTTCCTATTGCAACGCCTCCCAGCCCTATTTTTTCTTTTAAAACCTCTCTACTCATAACTTTATTTTTTTTGTAGCTTCAATTTAGGAAGAATAAGGTTTCCAGTAGTTCCATTTAACGCATTCTAACAGAAAAGGTTTGCGAGTGTTAATGCTTTAAAAAATAACTGTAACAAATGTTACTTCCTTGTCTGTTCTATATTTATATTTTTGTGTCAGAAATTTGAAAAGCTTGAAAAAGTATATTGACATCATCAGTGATTCGTTTACCGGGTATTTTAATTATCTGGTAAATGAAATAGCTCATCCAACATGGACGAGTTATTTTTACTGGCTTATAGGATTGTCATTATTGGTCTGGATCCTCGAAATTATAATACCCTGGAGAAAAGATCAGCGAATATTCAGAAAAGGATTCTGGCTGGATACTTTTTATATTCTTTTCAATTTCTTCCTGTTTTCGCTCATAGGCTATAATGCCCTGAGCAATGTAGGAGTAGAGTTGTTCAATGATTTTCTGGGTGTATTTGGTATTGAGAATATTGTAGCAATAGAAATAGATGGTTTACCCGCCTGGACGCAATTGCTAATTATGTTTGTGATCGCTGATTTTATACAGTGGAATGTACACAGGCAATTGCACCGCAGACCATGGCTATGGGAATTTCATAAGATTCATCATAGTGTGAAAGAGATGGGGTTTGCAGCGCAGTTCAGGTTTCATTTTATGGAAACTATCATTTATAAGACAATTCAATACATTCCGCTGGCTATGATAGGCTTCGGAATTAAGGAGTTCTTTGTTATTCATATGTTCGCAGTTTTTATAGGACATTTAAATCATGCGAATCTTGGATGGAATTACGGACCTTTAGGATATATTTTCAATAATCCAAAAATGCATATTTGGCATCACTCCAGGGATTTACCTCAAGAGAGGCCTTACGGAATGAATTATGGCTTAAGCCTTAGTATTTGGGATTATATATTTGGAACGGCCTATATTCCGAAAAGTGGTAAGAAAATAGAGTTAGGGTTCAGCGGAGATGAGAATTTTCCTGAAGATTTCGGAAATCAAACCTTGTTTCCTTTCCGAAGAAAAAATAGAGTAAAAACAAAACAATTATAAAAGTTTAATACAATGACCATAAAACAGTTCAAAGATAGTCCACTGGCACATTATTCTTATGCTATAGTTAGCAACGGAGAAATGGCCCTTGTAGATCCTTCTAGAAATCCAATGGAATATTACAGATATGCTGAGGAACAAAATGCGAAGATCGTAGCGGTTTTCGAAACTCATCCTCATGCCGATTTTGTGAGCAGCCATATGCAGATTCATGAAGAAACAGGAGCTACCATATATGTTAGCGAACTTTTGGGAGCTGACTATCCACATAAAACCTTTGATGATGGTGATACAATGAAGATTGGCAATGCTGAATTCAGTGCGATCAATACACCGGGACATTCTCCTGATAGTATTACCGTTGTTGCTAAAGAAAATGACAAAACCGCCTTATTTACAGGAGACACACTTTTTATTGGAGATGTGGGTAGACCTGATCTTCGTGAGAAGGCCGGAAATATGACCGCCAAGAGAAAAGAACTTGCAAAAGATATGTATAATACTATGCAAACAAAGTACAATGATCTTCCAGATGATGCTTTGGTTTACCCAGCTCACGGGGCAGGTTCTCTATGCGGAAAGAATATGAGTGATGCTTCTTCCAGTACTTTAGGAAATGAACGGCAGGGGAACTGGGCGTTTAAAGACCAGACAGAGGAAGAATTCATAGAAGAGATCTTAAAAGATCAGCCATTCATACCTTCTTATTTTGGATTCAATGTAGATATCAATAAAACCGGACCGGAAAATGTTCAGAGAACAAAATGGGCCAATAAATTGATGTTAAACGTTGCTGAAGTGGAAAAAGATGTGACCGTGGTAGATACCAGAAGTGAAGAGGACTTTAAAACAGGTCATCTTCCCAACAGCATCAACATCATGGCTCGTTCTGAAAATGATAAATATGAGACCTGGCTGGGAGCAATTATTGAACCAGAAGAACCATTTTACCTGGTGATAGATTCCGTAGACAATCTTGAAGAAATGCTTGAAAGAACAGCGAAGATTGGTTACGAAAAGCAGGTGAAGGCTGTGATTACATTAAGTTCGAAGGTTTCTGAAGAATCTGATAAATTCGATCTTGAGGATTTTAAGAAGAATCAGGATAATTATACGATTGTTGATATCAGAAATAAAAGTGAGGTAGCTGATGGAAAGATATTTGAAGATGCAATTGCAGTTCCTTTAAATGAATTAAGGGATAATGCTACTGAAATTCCATCTCATAAACCAGTAGTAGTTCATTGTGCGGGAGGTTATCGCTCTGCTGCCGGTAGTAGTATCCTGGATAATATTTTTGAGGCAACGAAAGTGTATGATCTAAGCGAAGCGATTAATGATTTTAAATAGAATGTTTTTTTAATTGATGAATGGGGCCCGGGGATTTATTTCCGGGCTTTTTTATTTTGAATCCATATTCAGTTTTCTGAATATTCTTTAACCAATACTTCTTGCAGGTGAGTCATGTTTGGCAAAACTTCATAGAATTTCTTCATATTTTGAGATTTCTGCAACACTTTAAACCTCTTAATTTTTCTATATTTACGCTTCCACGGTTAAAAAACTATACATAAACGTATTTATGGATAAGAAATACAAAGTAAAAGTTAACGATGCTTTCGATTTTGAATTTACCCAGAAGGAGATCGAAGCACTTGATACTCAAAAAACTTCAAAATCACATTACCATCTTTTAAAAGAAAACAGATCCTTCGATGCTGAAATCTTTAAACCTGATTTTCTCAATAGAACTTATCAGATAAAGATCAATTCAAACATTTATTCTGTAAAGATTAATAACGATCTGGATCAGCTTATAGATGCGATGGGCCTTTCACTGGGAAGTGCTCAGCAGGTCAATGATATTAAAGCACCTATGCCGGGACTAATCCTGGAAGTGAACGTTAAGGAAGGCGATGAAGTAAAAGAAGGTGATTATTTACTGGTTCTGGAGGCAATGAAAATGGAGAACACGCTTACAGCTCCTCGTGATGGTGTTGTTAAATCGGTCACGGTGACTAAAAGTGATACCGTCGAAAAAAACCAGTTGCTAATCGAAATGGAATAGTTCAAAATCAGAATTGAGAAGTACGAAGCTAGATAAATTAATATGAAAAAAATATTAGTAGCCAACAGGGGTGAGATCGCTTTAAGAGTGATGAAAACTATAAAAAGGATGGGCATCGATACCGTTGCGGTATATTCTAAAGCCGATAGAAATGCACCTCACGTAAAGTTTGCCGATGAGGCCGTTTGTATTGGAGAGGCTCCTTCAAGTGAGTCTTATCTTAGAGGCGATAAAATTATTGAAGTAGCTAAGAAACTTAAAGTAGATGGGATTCATCCCGGCTATGGTTTTCTTAGTGAGAATGCTTCATTTGCAGAATCTGTAGAAAAGAATGGAATTACCTGGATTGGCCCTGGATCTAAGGCTATCAAGATCATGGGAAGTAAACTTGCGGCTAAAGATGCGGTTAAGAAATACGATATTCCAATGGTTCCGGGAATTGATGAAGCGATCACCGATACCGAAAAAGCTAAGAAGATTGCCAGGGATATTGGTTTTCCAATCCTTATAAAAGCTTCTGCCGGAGGTGGAGGTAAGGGAATGCGCGTGGTAGAAAAGGAGAAAGATCTGGAAGACCAGATGAAACGAGCTATTAGCGAAGCAGAATCTGCCTTTGGTGACGGTTCTGTTTTTATTGAAAAGTATGTTTCTTCTCCAAGACATATTGAAATCCAGGTGTTATCTGATACCCATGGGAACTATCTGCATTTGTTTGAAAGAGAATGTAGTATTCAGCGTAGGCATCAAAAAGTTGTTGAAGAAGCGCCTTCTGTGGTATTGGATGAAGCATTGAGAAAGGAAATGGGCGAAGCAGCCGTAAAAGTTGCAAAAGCCTGTGATTATGTAGGAGCAGGAACTGTGGAGTTTCTCTTTGATGAGAACAGGAATTTCTATTTTCTTGAGATGAATACGCGTTTGCAGGTGGAACATCCGGTGACCGAGTATATCACAGGAGTAGACCTGGTAGAGCAACAGATCCTTATCGCAAGAGGTGAGAAAATTCAATTTGCTCAGGAAGATCTCAAGATTAAAGGTCACGCTATGGAACTTCGTGTCTATGCAGAAGATCCACTGGAAGATTTTATGCCAAGTACCGGTACTTTAGAAAAATATACCATACCTGTTGGAGAAGGGATAAGGTTGGATAATGGTTTTGAAGAAGGAATGGATGTGCCTATCTATTACGATCCTATGTTGGCCAAGCTTATTACATATGGTAAAACCAGAGAGGAAGCTATACAAATGATGATCAAAGCCATAGATCATTATATCGTTGAAGGTGTTAGTACCACCTTGCCTTTCGGAAAATTCGTTTTTCAGCATGAAGCGTTCAGAAGTGGGAATTTCGATACCCATTTTGTTAAAAAATATTACTCACCGGAAGCACTTAAAGAAGATACCGAAGAAGAAGCTAAACTTGCTGCTCTTATGGCGTTAAAGCAATATTTGAAAGATAAGGAGCAATTAAGAGCCCCGTTAAACTAATTCCTGAAAATTCAGAATCATAAACATGAGTCAGAATCTAGATAAATTAAAAGAAAAGATCGCTGAAGCCCATAAAGGTGGTGGTGAAAAAAGAATAGCCAAGCAGCACGAAAAAAAGAAACTCACGGCCAGAGAGCGGGTAGATTATTTACTCGATGAGAATTCCTTCGAAGAGATAGGTATTCTTGTGACCCATAGAACGACCGATTTCGGAATGGAAAAACAGAAGTTCTATGGAGATGGTGTGGTGACAGGTTACGGAACCATCAATGGCCGACTGATATATGTTTTCGCCCAGGATTTCACCGTTTTTGGAGGAGCACTTTCAGAAACTCATGCCGAAAAGATTTGTAAGATCATGGATATGGCTGTAAAAGTTGGTGCTCCGGTTATTGGGTTGAATGATTCTGGAGGAGCAAGGATCCAGGAAGGCGTGAAGTCTCTTGGAGGCTACGCCGATATTTTCCATAGAAACGTAAAAGCTTCCGGAGTTATTCCTCAAATTTCAGCAATTATGGGCCCTTGTGCGGGTGGAGCAGTTTATTCCCCAGCAATGACCGATTTTACGCTGATGGTGGAAGATACTTCCTATATGTTTGTTACCGGGCCTAATGTGGTAAAGACAGTGACCAATGAAAATGTGACTTCCGAAGAACTTGGCGGGGCAAGTACGCATTCCACAAAATCTGGAGTTACTCATATCACTTCCGCGAATGATATTATTTGCCTTGAAAATATTAAACGGCTCATAAGCTATATGCCGCAAAACAATAAAAAGGCACCTGAAAAACTTCCATTTGAACTTGGTGATGAACATCGTGAGGTGCTGGAAAATATTGTTCCTGATAGTTCCAACAAACCTTATGATATGCATGAGGTGATAAACGGAATTATAGATGATGATTCTTTTTTCGAAATCCATAAAGATTATGCTGATAATATTATCGTTGGATTTTCGAGGATAGGAGGGAGAAGCGTTGGCGTGATCGCTAATCAACCGATGAGTCTTGCCGGAGTTTTGGATGTAGACTCTTCAAAGAAAGCCGCAAGATTCACCCGTTTTTGTGACTGCTTTAATATTCCATTACTAGTACTGGTAGATGTGCCAGGGTTTCTTCCGGGAACAGATCAGGAATGGAACGGAATCATTTTAAATGGAGCTAAACTGCTTTATGCTTTAAGTGAAGCAACAGTCCCAAAAGTTACTGTCATCACGAGAAAAGCATACGGTGGAGCTTATGACGTAATGAATTCCAAACATATTGGAGCCGATTTTAACTTCGCATGGCCCTCTGCCGAGATTGCAGTAATGGGAGCAAAGGGCGCCTCAGAAATCATTTTTAGGAAAGAGATTTCAGAAGCTGAAAACCCTGAGAAGAAATTGGCGGAAAAAGAAGCTGAGTATGCCGAGAAATTCGCTACTCCTTTTGAAGCTGCCCAACGAGGTTTTATCGATGAGGTGATCATGCCGAAAGATACCCGAAGAAAGCTGATAAAAGCCTTTAGCGCACTCGAAAATAAATCGGTGCTCAGGCCAAACAGAAAACACGGAAATATTCCACTGTAATTTTTGAAAATAAATTGAATGTTATGCTGAATTAATTTCAGCATCTCTAAAAATAGATCCTGAAACAAGTTCAGGATGACCTAAAAAATAAGCCTGAGTGGTCTCAGCTAAACTTATGAAATTCAATAAAATTGTCTGTGTAGATCATACAAAGTTAAATGATGAAGCTATAGATCAGCTTCAGCAATATTCAGACACTGATGTTGAGGTATATCATGACTATCCGGAATCGGATTCTGAGGTCGTACGAAGAATTGGGAATGCCGAAGCTGTAATAGTTTCCTGGCATACAGAACTACATAAAGATATCATCGATGCCTGTCCCAAGTTGAAATATATTGGAATGGCCTGCAGTCTTTATGATGATGAGTCGGCAAACGTGGCGGTGAAATTTGCAAGAGAAAGAGGGATTACCGTTACAGGAATTAAAGATTATGGAGATCCCGGAGTAGCTGAATTTATCATTTCGGAACTTATTCAATTATTAAACGGCTATAAAGGGAAGCAATGGAAGGAAATGCCACAGGAATTAACTCATCAGAAAATAGGAATAATAGGGCTGGGTGTGACGGGAAAACTGCTTGCCGATTGTCTGTTGCCTTTTGGAGCTGATCTGCATTATTACAGCAACACCCGGAAACCTGAATATGAGGAAAAAGGCTTAAAGTACCTGGAATTAAAAGACCTGCTGGAGCATTGTGATATTATTTCGCTACACCTTCCTAAAACTGCAAAAGTTCTGGGAGCGGAAGAATTTTCTAATTTCGGAAACGGAAAAATACTTCTCAATACCTCTCTGGGTTTACCATTTGATCAGAAGGCTTTTCAAAAATGGGTAAAAATAGATGGAAATTTCGCCATATTTGATGCTGATGGAAAAAAAGAATTATCCCAGGAGGTTGAAGATGAGGAGGGGGTGATTGCAATTGAAGAAAGTGCGGGCTGGTCTTCGCAAACTCTTGTAAGGCTTTCAGAAAAAGTACTACAAAACCTCGCGGAATATTGTGAATAGAAAAGTGTAACTATTGTTACTGATTTCTAAACCTTCTTATTGTTTATTTGCACCTGAAAAAAAGTTATGGAATTTATTTTACAACCATGGCCATGGTACGTTGCCGGGCCTCTTATAGCATTGATCATGTTTCTCCTTATTTTCATGGGGAAACAATTCGGAATGTCCTCTAACCTACGAACCATCTGCACCATCTGTGGAGCCGATGGGAAAGCGAGTTTTTTCGATTTTGATTGGCGTGCACAAAAATGGAATCTTACCGTGATCATTGGTGCTGCTATTGGAGGGTTTATAGCCATGAATTTTTTAACTGCAGATCCTGCGGTGACTATTAATCCTGAAACAGTGACTAGACTGCAAGGTCTTGGATTTGAAAGTACGGGCGAGGCTTATCTACCGGATGAATTATATAGCCTTGAAGCCTTGACCGATTGGAAAGCTCTAAGCATCCTGATAATTGGAGGATTGTTGATAGGTTTTGGTGCTCGGTGGGCAGGAGGTTGTACTTCTGGTCATGCGATCTCAGGCTTGAGTAATCTGCAATTACCTTCTTTTATTGCAGTGATAGGATTCTTCATTGGCGGGTTGGTGATGGTTCATTTATTATTCCCCCTTATATTTTAGAAAATGAGAGTAGTAGGATATTTATTTATAGGTATATTTTTTGGAATTGTAATGTTCAAGTCTGAAGCTGCTTCTTGGTTTCGTATTTATGAAATGTTCCGTTTTGAAGCTTTTCATATGTATGGAATCATAGGCTCAGCGTTGGTTTTAGGAGTTCTTGGAATTCAACTGATCAAACGAAAAGAAATAAAAGATTTTAACGGAGAAAAAATACAATTCACTCCGAAAAATAAAAGTTTTAGCCGGTATATGTTCGGCGGTATCATTTTTGGACTTGGATGGGCTTTAGCAGGAGCATGTCCGGGACCAATTTATACCCTTATTGGTGCAGGCTATGTTTCAGTAATTGTTGTTTTTCTAGCTGCCATTTTAGGAACCTTTCTTTATGGTTTGGTGCGCGATAAACTGCCGCATTAATCTTACGGCAAGCATAAAAATAAAAAGGTCCTGAAATTTCAATATTTCAGGACCTTCTATTTTCAAGCAAAATGAATTTAGTTTCTGGTGTCGTCTAAAATTTCAAAATTGAAATCTTTTTAATTTACTTTTTCAGCTTTAAGATATAGTTCCTGGGCCTGGATCTTATCTATCATATCTTTTCCTTTATCAGCAGCGGCCTTCCATTTTTCAGAGTTATGAATTTTCTCATAAGTGGCGGTATTTGGCCATACCCCTTCCATAAAATATTTATAATTATCATTTTCCTCTGTAATCCTGTATAAATGATAACCGGCATCCGGATAACCTTCTTCGCTAATGGCTTTATTCATTTCCTTTAAAAAATCGTTGATTTGTTTTTCAGTCATTCCCTCGGGAAGGTTAAATAAATGGAGGCTCTTTTTACCCGGAACGTTTCTATTATCCTTTAATTCAATCTGAATTACTTCAAAAGGATCTTCTCCAATGTTACCCGGCTGGTGCGTGGTAGCATCTGTCCACATCACTTTTCCAGCTTTTTCATCCATGGTAAAAGATTCACCATCTTTCATTTTCATATTTCCTTTAGAATCTGAAAGAAATACAACAATTCCTTCAGGATGACTATGCATTTTAGACTCTTCTCCAGGTGCATAATTAATACGTAAAACTCTTAATTCATCATTTTCGAATTCAACCTTGTAATGCTCGGGATCTACTTTGGCTGCATCCTGCGCCATGAGAGTGATAATGGGTGAAAAAAGTAAAAGTAATCCCAGGAAGCTTTTTATAGAATATGTTTTCATAATGTCATTATTTAGTTTTCATTTTGATTAAAAGATTATTTCTACTTCAACTGCCACTTAAGAATTTTTGCTAAATCTCCTTAAAGGTTCACGAGCCGGTTTAAATTGAACGCCTAACTCTTTTTTGGCAAGTTGATTACTGTAAACTTCCCGGCCCTTTCCCAAAGGAGATTGCATATTAAGCATCCTGGAGATATCAGATACCTTCCAGCTTTCACTACTTAGCAGATAACTTTTGCCATGATTTCCTTGCTGAGTTGCTGCTTTATATACGCCCTCAGCCACATCCTCTACATCTACAAGCGCAAATTCAATGTCTTCCTTAAAAAGCATCTCTAAAAACGGGTCTGTTGTTGTGCTACTTTTAAATACATGCTGCAGACCAATAGAAGTTGAATCTTCACGTGAAGACAGAGAATTACCAACAACGGTTACGGGAGCTAGAGATACCACCTCGAAACCTGGGTCGGGATTTTCGCTAACAAACGCTGTTACTAGCTGGTGGGCATGATATTTAGCCTGGGCATAAGGAATACTAACATCGTCCAGGTAAGGTGTGTCCTTTTCTGTATAAAGATGATCTAAACTTCGGGAAGGCACCGGAAAGGGAAAGGAAGTATTGTAGGCTGCTACTGAAGCGACAAATACAAGTTTTTTGATGTTTTGAGTATCCTGAACAACTTTAAGAAAATTCTCCGTTCCCTTTAAGGTTGGCTCATAAAGATCCCTTTTAGGGTCTTTAACCTCTATTTTAAAAGGAGTTCCGCAATGTATAAGAATATCGCAGTCCTTTGAAAAGTCTCGCAGTACTTCTAAATCCTGTACATCTAAAGCCTTTATAGAGAGGTTGTCTTCATTACCCAAATTAAAAAGATGTTCATATTTATTACTTTGAGAAATATTGGTTACTCCTACCTTTACCTTGTTCCCTTCGTTAAGGAATTTTTTAGTGATATAACTCCCAATGAAGCCGGAACCTCCGGTAATTCCAACCTTTTTCATCGTTAGTTGGTTTGAGCCTTATTAATGGAATCCATAGATCTTTTTACTCCAAGAGCTTCATAAGCCGCAATCATTCCTGAATTATCGAAATAAACATGCTCTGCCACGATCTTACCGTCTACGAATCTTGCTGTAATATGAACCGGAATTTCTATCATACTGTCATTTTCAGCGATGGTTCCCTGCCAGTCTCCCCAATAATTTACCCAGGTTTCATCATCGTCGGTAACTACCATTTCGTATTCATCATGTTCATCTGGGAATTCATAATTAGAAAGTCCTTCGAGAGATTGCTTGTGGTCATCCAGCACCTGATCTACATTCTGACTTTGCCTGCTATTGTAATATAATTTCGCTGTATCGGCGTAATGAGTTTTATATTTATCCCATTCTCCGTTTTCATAGTTCTGGATAACTGACTTTAAAGTGTTTATCTCCTCAGAATCCTGTGTATATCTAATTTTTTCGTTTTCTTTCTTTCCATCATTACAGGATATTGTAAGTATCGAAACAAGAAATAATATCATTAACTTTTTCATGGTTCTTAGTCTTTAATAATGTTAGTCTTTTGTTCTGGCTGATATGCAAGGTCTGGTCTCATGCCTCCTCGTTTTACCTGATAGGCATCTACATATTGGAACATTTCGTTAAATAATTTTTGACCTGCTTCTCCCAGTAATTCGTCATTTTCCTTAGACATACGGTCATAATCCATAGCGTCTTTTGCAGAGATAACGGCCACATAGGAATCACCTACATTTCCAAATCCACTTCGATATATACGATACTGCATTTGGGAATTTTTAGAAGCGAACAGGGTTTTAAGCTCTTTCATTTTATCCTGAACTTTCTGCATATTAGCTGGTGTAACATCCATTCTGTGCCATACCCTATAGTCCTTACCCGGGGTGTTAGTAGCTAATCCCTCCGGCATAAAAGATAATGAAGGAACTAAAATTGTAACATAATCTCCATGATTATCATAGCACTTATTGAAGTTCTCGAAAATCTTATTAAATGCATCATCTCCAAGTTTTTCTTTCAGATCATCAAAATTCATATTTTGAATATCAGCAAGATTCTCAATTGGAGTAATGGATAAAAAGGTGCCGTCATTCATCGATGCCACTGTCCATTGAATGTTTTGTACATTATTGGTTTTACAGGCTTCTACCAGATCTTTAGAAACCTTTTCATATTCTCCCATCATAGAAGGTTTCACCTGGTCTTCATGAATCCAGAATGCCTGGTTTTTTCCCTCCTGCGACCAAAGACTGGTGGACAGGCAGAATAGAAATAGAGTAATTGATATTTTTTTTATGAACTGCATAATAATAGTATTAAAAAAGATTAGAATTTATTTTATTCCATTATGCATTTAGTAGGTAAACTTCAACTATAGGGCTGCTTATGGTATTAATATTTAGAAGATTTTATTTATATAACAGTGCTTAAAATATTTTTTAATTACCGGTTAAGTAAGAAATCTCTGGTTTTATATAACCTTTTACAACTTCCTGTTTAGAAGTAATATTATCAATTTCTTCAAATAGTTTTTTTCCTTCTTCTCCAATCAATTGCATATTTTCATTTCGCATATTCTCCATTTCTTCCGGTCCTGTTGCTGAGACAGCTACCATATAATATTGTCCCATGTTACCGAATCCGCTCTTATATAGGCGGTAGTGAACTTTGGAATCTTTGTTGGAGTAGAGTTTTTTAACTTCTTTAGCCATTTCTTCTGCTTTATCTCCCTTTCCTGGTGGGATATGATAAAAAATAAGCTCTCTATAATTTTTGCCTTCAGTATTTTGTGTCATACCGTCTGGCATATAAGAAAGTTCACTATCTAATCTCAGGATATAATCACCATGCTCTGTGTATGTTTCTGCATATGGCTCAAACAGCTTTTCAAAAGCCTCATCACCCATTTTATTTTTTAGATCTTCAAAAGGATTTTTATCCAATTCAGCAAAATTGTCAATAGGAGTAAGGTACAATACGCGATTATCTTCAGATTGAAAGGTTAGCCAGTCCATACCTTTCATTTGATGCTCTTTGGCTGCATCTAATATCGCTTTATCAGCTTGTATATGTTTATCCATCATACCATCTTTTATGTGGTCTTCATGAACTACATACATCTGATATCTGTCACTCTGAGCTGTGGTGGCCAGGCACAAAAACAAGGACAGCCCCAAAAAGGAAATAATTGATTTCATCGGTTTGATTATTTTGGTTTATAAAAAGGTAATTTATGAAGGAATGTCGTATTGATACAATGAGATTGGCCGAAGTATGCAAAATAGTTACCGAAAGGACCTGATTATTTATCGAAGCGCAAGAGAATAGGTTTTAGATTACCCTTAGATGCCTGAAAAGCTCCATTCTGGAGTTTTTACTAAGAGGTAAATGATGGGAAGAAATAACCACGTGATTTCCACCAATTTCATCTATATGAGATAGATTAACAATATAAGAACGGTGAATTCTCAGGAAACGCTTATCTGTAAGTTTATCATTTACTTCTTTTAAGGTACACACCAAAAGATATTTTTTTCCCTTGGAATACACCTTACAATAATTTCGATCAGCTTCAATATAGTAAATATCATCCAGCGAAATCCTCACCATTTTATCATTGTGTCGTACAAAGATCCTGTCATTTAAGATGAAATGATCAGGCTGTGATATTTCCTGATCCGGTAGGTGTAGCTCTTTATTTAATTCCAAAAACGCCGGGGTTTCTTTTTTGAGCTGTGTTGTCTGAAGTTTTAATTTTTCAACTAAAAATGACTTAATGGTACCTGTTCTGTTTGGGTTAAAATAAAGTACAGGCGAAATTAGCAGAGGTTTTCCTAAAGGATGAGATTCTATGCCATTGAGTTCTCCTTTTTGATTTTCATCAAGCAAAATAATGTCTGGCGATTCCTGTTCTATAAAGCTTAAGGCATCTTTCGCTCTGGAGAATATACCACCAATATGGTAACCAAGCTTACACAATTGCAAAGACAGCTTTGCGGCAATAGGAATATCATTCTCAACGATTATTATTTTTGCCTGCATGCTCATCCAGTAAATTTTTATAAAGATACTGAAACTACTGATAATCAGCGAGATAAATTAAATATTATCTGATTTTTGAACTTTTCGGTGAGGTAGGATAGAAAGAAGGCAGGGTGATATGATATTTAACCACTACCAGTCTAATGCTAATCACGGTTAAGGAAGTAACGATATAAATTACATCTGCGTCGACTCCCAGGTCATACAGAACAACATACGCCAATGCCCCTATAAGACAGGCCGTCGCATAGATCTCTTTTCTGAAAATCACCGGGATTTCGTTACAAAGAATATCTCTTATCACCCCGCCAAAGGTACCTGTCATTGCTCCCAGCGCTACAGATATGATGGGATCCAGATCATTCTGAATTCCTGTTTCCACACCCGTGATGGTGAAAACACCTAAACCGATGGTATCAAAAAGGAAAAGAGATTTTTTAAGGTAATTTATTTTATTTCTGAACACTATAGAAAGGACAGTAACTACACCAATAAGATATACATAAACGATATTTTCCATCCAGGTGACCGGTGTATCACCAATTAAAATATCACGAACAGTTCCCCCGCCAATCGCAGTAACAAAAGCAATGATAAAAATACCGAAAAGATCCAGTCTCCGGTTCATTGCTGATAATGCCCCTGAAATAGCGAAAGCTATAGTACCCAGAACATCCAGTATGTTGAACAAACTCAATTCCATACTTGGCAAAGGTAATTTTATCTTTTAAATTTGTTGAAGGCCGGGCAGATTTCTGTCTTTAATTTTTTAGGTTTATCAACAAATAGACGATCTTAATAACAATAGGTGTAAGGTTTCCCTTAAACAACCTACTTTTATACCAGCGAAAAATAAGTACGATGAGTGATACTATAGAAAGAATAAAGTGTTTAATTATAGGTTCAGGACCTGCAGGATATACAGCGGCAATTTATGCGGCACGTGCAGATATGAAACCGGTAATGTATACCGGGATGGAACCAGGAGGACAACTTACTACAACTACAGAAGTTGATAATTTCCCGGGATATCCCCAGGGAATCGATGGTCCTAAGATGATGATGGATCTTCAGGAACAGGCCGAGCGTTTTGGGACTGAAGTGAGAATAGGAATGATCACCGAAGTTGAGTTCTCAAAAGAAGTTGGAGGAATTCATAAAGCCTGTGTAGATAATTCAAAATGGATTGAAGCTGAATCTGTAATCATTTCTACAGGTGCAACCGCTAAGTACCTTGGTTTACCAAGTGAACAAAAACTGCGTGGCGGAGGAGTTTCCGCGTGCGCCGTTTGTGATGGTTTCTTTTACAAAGGTCAGGATGTAGCAATTGTTGGAGGTGGAGATACTGCAGCAGAAGAAGCTACTTATCTTTCTAACATTTGTAACAAGGTGACCATGTTAGTGCGTAAAGATTACATGAAAGCTTCCAAAGCTATGCAGCATAGAGTTGAAAACACTAAAAATATCGATCTACGATATAATACGGAAGTGGATGAAATTCTTGGAGATCAGGTGGTGGAAGGATTGAGAATGGTAAACAATCAAACCGGCGAGAAAGAGGAAGTTCCAATTACCGGATTCTTTGTGGCTATTGGTCATAAGCCGAATACTGATATTTTCAAGGACTGGCTGGATATGGATGATACAGGATATGTGATCACCAAGAGCAAATCAACGAAAACCAATATTCCAGGTGTATTTGCATCTGGTGATGTTCAGGATAAGGTTTACAGGCAGGCAATTACTGCAGCTGGTACCGGATGTATGGCGGCCCTTGATGCTGAACGTTATCTTGCTGAAATAGAAATTGAAGATGATATTGAAAAACCTCAGACGAAACCTGAAACTGTTTAAATCATAGTTCAGAAGTTATAATAAAAAAATCCCGCAATTGCGGGATTTTTTATTGTCCTATAAGATTCTCACTTAGTTATCAGTCTTTATTTTAACCTCGCCATCATCTACTTTTACTTTAGACTCGCTGCCATCAGCACGATCTACTTTTTTCTTGTATTCACCATCGTCTTTCTTGATCTTGATCTCATCGCCTTCAGCGGTTTCAATTTTGATCTTATCACCTCCGTCTTTAACTTCAACTTTATTATCGGGATCATTCATAAGTCTTTCAACTTCGGTCTTTTCTTTGTCCTCATTTCTACAGGAAATAAGAGATATCGAAAATGCTAAAACCAACAAACTACTTTTAAATAAGTACTTCATAATATTTGATTTAATTTCGAAGTAAAACTAGCTAATTGGCCGAATATCAAATCTTAATTTTGAAAACTTTGGCAATTAGGATTACTGGAATAATCCTTTGCTGAACTCTTTTTTAGAGATTACAGCTTCATCCTTAAATTCTATAAGATCTATACCTGGATTATTAAAAACCTCGATCTCACTCGTGCCATTGGCTCTCACTTCAAGACTGTCGGTAGCATTTACTTTTAATTCTGAATCTCCCTGGGCCAGTATATTTGCTTTTATTGAGGTAAGATTTTCTCCGTCAAATTGCGAAGACTGATCGGCTCTTATTGTAAATTCCTGTAGGTCTCCTTCAATTTTGGCAGATGCTTTTTCATAAATATCTACATTGAAAATCGGAGAATTTACGAGTGCTTCTACTTTGGATGACTGGTTTAACTGGTAGTAGACTTCGCTGGCGGTCACATTAAGCTTCGCTTCAGCATCATCGTTCTGGATGAGATTGAATTTCTTTGCCGTTAGGGTAATGAATGCCTTAGAATTTTTTCTCGTTTCAAGCTGAAAATCACCAAAATAAAGATCCTGCAGGGATTCCAGTTCCACCTTGCCTGCAATAAGAATGCTCTTTAAAGTATCTGAAAAAGTAATTCTTAATTCCTGGGACTTTTCCCGACTGAATTCCTTTATTGGCTTAATATAAAGCACGCCATCTATAACATCGGTCTGGATAAGGTCATGAAGATTGTCATCGGCTTCGATTTCTATCATTGGCCGGTTTCCTTTAAGTACTCCAATTTTAAATTCTCCCTTAGCCTGAATAGAGTGGAAGGGAGTAAGATTATATTGTTCGGTTTTTACGTTCCTGCTTCCTTTTACTTTATCCTGAGCTTTACAGGAGAAAAAGATGATAAGCAGAAGAAATGGCAATTTTTTAAGCATGTAATGGTTTTAGATTTATCCCAAATATAGAAAAAGCCTCCGATTGGAGGCTTTTCTTTCAGGTAGATTAGCATTCCAGAACTTTCTGCCTGGATTCAAGACTCTTATAGATCTCTATGGAATCTTTTTGAAATTCATGATGAGCGGTTTTCGGTTCTTCTAGTTGGTGTCCAAATAACAGGCCTATGATAAAGCTTATTACCAGGTTGATTAGCGTACTCATGATTAATTGTTTATTTCAATTCCGTTACTGTCAATTCTTACACGATTTCCTGTTTCATCGTTTACTTTTATACCCTCGTCATTTACACGAATATTCATTTCTTCACCATTCACATTGATTCTGCCATTAAAGTCGTCAGAAGTATCTCTATCTTCACCTTCATCATCCCAATCGTAATCACTGTTATCATCCCAGCTGTCTACAGGACAATCTTCACAGGAAGTTTCATCTTCCATGATCTTAAGAAAATGCCCTTCCTCACCACTGTTTAGAATGTCATCGAAGAAATCGTTCCTATGAAATGAAGACGTGTTTTCATCGGCAAACAAAGTAGTACCTTCCGGAAGGTATAAGGTTACATGTACTTCCTGATCTCTGTATCCAAAATCTGAATCTGAAGTATAATAGCTATCCAGAAGTAATTCATTCCCCATAAGACTTTTTGAAAACCTGATGTTTCGGGCTCTTTCCCTGGCATCATTATAATCCTTTCCTTCCGCAGTTTTCAGAACCTCAATTTTGGCGATGGAATCTTTTGTAGATTTTATAACCAGATTGATATCATTCCCTACAATAACCTTTTTATTGTTGTCATAGGTAATCCTGAAATCTGAACTATGCCAGGATTTATGAGTGAATTCCCTATTGGTTCTCATTCTAAGGAATACAGTATCTGAAGGTTGTATGGCCAGAGTTTCCGTGCTGGCAACTTCACCGTCAAAAGCACGGTTAGTTGCCTGACTTATCCCTATAACTGTAAGTCCTATGATGGAGATTAACCACACTCCAAGAAGTGTTAGCAGAGCAATTCTACCAATAGATCGCAAGTTTTTAACCAGGATCTTCAATCCTAAAACAAAAAGGAAGAAGAATGGTATTCCTATCGCAAAAAATGCCAGTAAGGAAATTAGCCAGATAGGTGCGCCGCTATTTACAACGTCTATATAATCTGTCCATGGAGCTTCTATAATTCCAAATGTTCCAACGGCAAACAATCCAACGAATAGTCCTATTAGGGTGGTACCGGCGATAAGCAACAATAGAATACCTACGAATTTTACAAATAGTTTCAGACAGAACTTGATGATATCACCAAGGGTTGTAGCAGCTGAGCTGGCTCCGGCGCTGGCCTTTTTACCATATTTCCCATAATCTACATTTTTTACACTCTCTGAAACATCATGAAAACCCTCACGTATCTTTCTTCTCGATATTGCTGACGGTTACCTCCTCTCCGCGCATGGCCAGTTTATCGGCTGTGGTTTTTGCTTCCGGAACAAAGATCCAGAAAGCGATGTAGATAAGAATAAATGCTCCACTGGAGAAGATAGTAAGTAAGATCCATAAAAGTCTTACCCAGATAGCTTCAATTCCCAGATAATGTCCAAGTCCTGAAGAAACTCCTCCTACATGACCATTTTCGGTATCACGGAATAACTGTTTTCCAACGGTTTTTGTTGATTTTGCTCTTCCGGGCTCATCGTCGAAGATCTCTTCATCTACCATATAATCTTCGGGTTGCCCCATAATGGTGATAACTTCTTCAACTTCTTTTATACTGATTACCTGACGGTCATCTTTTCTCTTTTCACTAAATAATTCAGCAATACGAGCTTCGATATCTGAGATGATCTCATCACGACCCTGCGTATTCGAAAACGAATGCCTTATAGCCTCCAGGTAACGCTGTAGTCTGGCATATGCATCCTCATCTATGTGAAAGAAAATGCCGGCAAGATTTATATTTACTGTCTTATTCATGGTTCTTCTTTTTTTGAGTGGTTACGATGTTAACCGCAGATTGCAATTCTTCCCAGGTTCCGGTTAGTTCCCTAAGAAATATTTTTCCTGTTTCAGTTAGACCATAGTATTTTCTTGGCGGCCCACTGGTAGACTCTTCCCAACGATAATTGAGGAGTCCTGCGTTTTTAAGCCTGGTTAGTAATGGGTAAATTGTACCCTCAACGACTAACAGCTTTGCGTCTTTCAATGTATCCAGAATCTCTGCCACGTAGGCGTCTTCATCCCGGAGAACCGAGAGAATACAGTATTCCAGTACACCCTTACGCATCTGGGCTTTTGTATTTTCAATCTTCATAGTGTTTGTTTTTGGGTGTCATTAAACTGTTCATTTTTTGATTGATTTTGATGATTCGACTGGTCCGGTGTTTCCGAACCTAAAAAATTGATGGTTAGTGGATAATGATATAATTGCCCTTCGTTTGCCTTGATACTTGCATTGATGACTGCAAATAACTCAAGAACAAAAAGCCCTAATAACAATATTCCAAGAATGCCTATGATGATGAAAAAAGGCAGCGCATCAGAGAATTTATCAATTACGAAAGAATCCTCTTCAAGAAAAAATGGTTCTCCAATGCTAAACTTCAGTCCGAAATAAAGGAATGTTGCTGCTCCAACGGCAACCAGGAAGATGGTGTAGAGAAAGGTGCTTATCTGAAAATTCAGAGCATTTCTTCCGTGATGATCTACAAATGGATCCTGTTTGCGTGAGAGCCATAACAACATTGGAAAAATAAAATTTCCAAGCGGTATGAAGTATTTCGTGAATACCGATAGATGAAGTACGGTAGCCAGTGTTGTGTTATTATTGATGGTTTCTGTGGTCATTTTGATCGATTTTTATTATTCTGAATAAGTAGCTTCAGCAACTTTGCTGTCTCCTTCAAAAATTTGCAATTTTCGTGGTGCTTCTACTGTGAAAAAAAATGTCAGGTCTCTTTCTTTAGAAAAGAATTGGTTGTTAGATTCAGGGTATATGATATACACTTTTCCCATAGCTTCTAATTTCAGACTATCTTCAAAAGCTTTAACACTAATAACATCATTAGAGGACATTACATAATTTCCTGCTAATTGTTCTAAAGCTTCTTTATTTAAGGATACCTCTTGTTTGGTGCTTTTATACTCAGGAGCTCTATGATCATAACTTAGAACACGATACATTTTCCATTCACCATCTTTTAAAAGCCAAAGATTATTGAATCTTGCCTGGCCATCCAGCTGCTCTGAATCTTCTTCCTGAATATAAAATAGATGTTCTCCGCTTATTATAGCTCCGTAAACCTGGTTATTATTCATTAATGGAAAAACAGCAATACTTTTTGCAATAGCTTCACGGCGAAGGTGGTTTTTACCGGTTTGGCATAGACCTTTTTTCAGTCCTTCAATTAAATTCTTCGAGCCTAATTCAATTCCTCCTTTATCATGATAGAATTCAATATCATCCGCAAAGAATTTATTCATAGTAGGGATATCACAAGAATTATAAGCCTTCCAGAACATAGCATCCTTTTCCAGAATCTTTTCTTCCAGGGTTTGATCCTGTGCTTTGAGACTGCTGAAAGAAAGAATGAGTGAAGCAACTAACAGCAGCCCTTTCCTTCCATTGTCTGTAATTTGCTTTTTAATTGTTAGCATGATAATTTTTGATTGATGAACTAAATATTGATTAAAAGAAAATTGCAGTTAGAAAGTAGATGTAAATAAAAGTTACAGCTAAATAGATCTGCGTTCTGGTGATCGAATGGTTTTCCATTTTCGAATGTCCAATTACCGGATTGTGAGATGATGTTTTCATGATGTTTTTGATTGATAATTATATAACCTATTATATTCTTATACAAATATATGGCTAAAAGAAGGTATTATGCAAAGCAAAGTACTAAAATTTAACAAATAATTAAGATTTGAATACTGGAACTTATTTCCTATTTTTATAGAAAAATCAATCAAAACCCTTTTAAATGAAGCTTTCTCCCTCTAAACTAAATTCTTTTCTAATGTTGAAATTGCCAAGTGCCTGGTTATGTGGGGTAAGGGTGAAGCATATTGATAAAACAGAATGTGAAGTAGGGGTGAAGCACCAATGGATCAATCAGAATCCTTTTAATTCAATGTATTTCGCGGTGCAGGCTATGGCTGCTGAATTAAGTACTGGTGCGCTAGTGATGAATAAAATTCAGGATTCTAATGAAAAGATCTCCATGCTGGTTGCTCAGAACAAAGCCAGCTTTTCAAAAAAAGCAACTGGAAGAATCAAATTCTCCTGTTATGATGGTGAGAAGGTGAATGATGCTCTAGAGAAAACAATTGAAACAGGAGAGGGACAAACCTTCTGGATGAAATCTGTAGGAATTAATGAAGACGGAGTAGAAGTTTCTGTATTTGAATTTGAATGGACTGTTAAACTTAAATCAAAGCGGTAACATTTGGTAACACCGTGTTACTTATAAGAAAGAGATAACTCATCAATCAAAACTTGATATTATGAATGCACATGAAATAGACTACCAGATCTTCGGAGAAGAAATGCAATATGTAGAACTTGAGTTAGATCCTCAGGAAGCTGTTATTGCCGAGGCCGGGAACTTTATGATGATGGACGATGGTATTAAAATGGATACCATTTTTGGAGATGGCTCTAAGCAAAATGAAGGTTTCCTTGGGAAAGTTCTGGGAGCTGGTAAACGTTTGCTAACGGGTGAAAGTTTATTCATGACGATTTTCTCTAATGAGATCCAGGGGAAGAAAAAAATAAGTTTTGCATCTCCATATCCTGGAAAAGTGATACCTATTGATTTAACCAGGTTCAATGGAAAATTCATTTGTCAGAAAGATGCATTTCTTTGTGCTGCTAAAGGAGTTTCCATAGGGATTGAGTTTAGTAAAAAATTAGGTCGTGGATTTTTTGGAGGAGAAGGCTTTATCATGCAAAGTGTTGAAGGTGACGGGATGGCTTTTGTTCATTCAGGTGGCACCATGGCAAAAAAAGAATTACAACCTGGTGAAAAACTGAAAGTAGATACCGGGTGTATCATTGGTTTTACTCAAACGGTGGATTATGATATCGAATTCGTTGGTGGTATTAGAAATACCTTATTCGGGGGTGAAGGTCTTTTCTTTGCAACCCTAACCGGTCCCGGAACAGTTTATATCCAATCCTTACCATTTAGCAGACTAGCCAGTAGAATTCATCAGGCAGCTCCTCAGGGAGGAGGAAAAGATAAAGGTGAAGGCAGTATTCTTGGTGGTATTGGTGATGTTCTTAGTGGAGATAATAGATTTTAGACTTTTTTATATGCTGTACAATTGTTAAAAGACCATAAATTTTTAGTATATTTAGATTATCTAATAAAAGCCTATAGTACAACTCTACTCATTTTTTATCAACTTAATTATAACCTAAACCATTTCAAATTATGGCGAGAGCGATGTTTGAATACACCAAGACGATACTAGATAAAGTGAGTTTTGATGCAAACTTATTCTGCAAAGAGGTTAAAAAAGCGATTCAGCGTTTACTTCCTCATGAAATTGAGGAGCTTAGATTATGGATCATTTCGTTAACAAATCAGAATCCAGAATTAAATCAATGTTTAATTTATTTAAATACTTAATAAAAAAGCGGCTTTTAAGCCGCTTTTTTTAATTATTCTGGTATTCTTTTTTCTTACTTAGAGGACTTATAATCTTTACATTCTGGAAGGTAATAGCTCCTTTTACTACACTCGCAATAGTACTGCGAAGGGCTTCTATTATTTGCATTTTTAGTTCACTGCGATTATATATAAGACTTACTTCCCGTGCAGGAACGGGATCTTTAAACATTCTTAGGTTCTTCTTTTCAGAATCTTTTAGATCTAAGGTATGCAGGTAGGGCAGAAGTGTCATTCCCATACCTTCATTTGCCAGTTTTATAAGCGTTTCAAAACTACCGCTTTCAAGTTGTAATTGATCATCTCCATAATCTCTGGAAGCCTTACATAAATTGATAATGCCATCCTTAAAACAATGTCCATCTTCCAGCAGAAGCATATTGTTGATGTCAAGATCTTCCACATTTATCTTTTCTGAACTTGAAACCTCCTCAGATGGTATGTATGGGACAAAAGGTTCATAATAAAGAACATTTTCTTTGATACCCTCCACTTCCAAAGGAGTGGCCGCAATCGCAGCATCCAGATGCCCTTCTTTAAGCTTTTCAAGAATTGCTTCGGTGTGAAGCTCTTCGATCTTCAGTTTTACCTTCGGGTATTTCTTTATAAAACTACCAATAAACATAGGAAGAAGTGTAGGCATAATAGTTGGTATTACACCAAGTCTGAAAATTCCGCCTATAAATCCTTTCTGCTGATCTACAATATCCTGTATCCTATCGCTTTCATTTACAATATTTCTGGCCTGTTGAACGATCTTTTGTCCAACTTCAGTAAGCTGAATTGGTTTTTTGGTCCTGTCGAAAATTGTTACTTCAAGCTCTTCTTCTAATTTCTGAATCTGCATGCTCAGCGTTGGTTGAGTAACAAATACTTTTTGAGCGGCCTTTGTAAAGTTCTTATGTTCGGCTACGGCAAGTACATAGTGGAGCTGGGTAATAGTCATATAAAACAGATTTAGCTACTACAAAGGTATAAGTTTTTCTTATTTAAAATAAGATTTAACTTTGTTTTATCTATAAGAAAACCCTTCCTGATTAGAGAAGGGTTTCTGATTAAAAATAATTGATGAATGAGAGCTATTTCTTTTAATATTGGTTAAAACCTGATTTCGATTTCTTTTTGATCACCATCAAATTCAAATTTAGATTCTTCCCAAACTGGAGGGCCATACGACATCGCATTACCACTGGAACCATAGTTTTCTAATGGCATTCCATTCTCGTCGAAATCCATTTGACCATTATTGTTCTTATCGTGCATTACCAGGAGGGCATAGGTTCCTTCAGGAATATCTTTAAAATTCGCAATGGCCTTTCCATCTTTAATTTCTGCCTTCACAGAAAACTCTGGTGCAGCTTTCATAAAGGTTTCTGCAGAATAGAGTCCAAATTTCACATTTCCTTCGGTACCACTCACATTAGGAACGGTTGCACTAATGCTTCCAACTTTTTCAGTTTGAGCATGAACTAAAGCTCCTAATAACATGGCTACTAATACAACAATTGTTTTCATAATATTTTACTTTTTTGATTATGAAACAAACTTAAGTTCATGCTTCAGTTTTCAGAAAATCATTTAACCGAACTGTAGAATCTTTAAACTGAATTGTAGGTAGTTAGAGAAGACCTCTTGCTTTTACTTCAAGATATTTATTGATCGCGTTGATGCTAAGATCTTTAGGAGGGGTTAGCAGCGTTTGAATTCCATGGCGTTGCAGTTCCTTAGCCATAAGTAATTTATCATGGGCAAATTGCTCAGCAATCGTTTGGTGGGCACTCTGGCTCACATTTTCAGGATTCATTTTAGCGAGCCTGGTCATTTCGGTATTCTCAAAGAAAATTACCACTAGTAAATGTTGTTTAGCCAGTGCTTTTAAATAAGGTAATTGTCGCTGTAATCCAGACATATGTTCAAAGTTGGTATACAGCATTAACAGACTTCTGTGGGTAACATGTTTTTTTACCCTTGAATAAAGAAGGCTGAAATCACTATCATAGAAGCCGGTATTCACATTATATAAAGCTTCCATAATACGGTTTAGCTGACTCAGTTTCGAGCTGGCCTTCTGAAGTTTATCTATTTTATTGGAAAAAGAGAGCATGCCAACTTTGTCCTTTTTCTTGAGTGCCACATTAGAAAAGGCAAGCGAACTGTTTATGGCATAATCCAGTAAACTCAATCCTTCAAACGGCATTTTCATTACCCGCCCACAATCGATCACCGAGTAA
This sequence comes from uncultured Flavobacteriaceae bacterium, assembly GCA_963779835.1. Taxonomy (GTDB): domain Bacteria; phylum Bacteroidota; class Bacteroidia; order Flavobacteriales; family Flavobacteriaceae; genus Christiangramia. Next base: position 104,268 of record CAVZZT010000012.1, on the reverse strand, counting down.
ACTGGCTGAGATCTTTCATCCTGAAATTGATTGACCATTAAGTGATTGTTCTTAGCGGTGGCTTTCCAGTTGATGGTTCTTACATCGTCTCCCCGAACATATTCCTTTATCTGCTCGAATTCCATGGTATGACCAATACGGCGGATTCTTTTAATTCCGTGAAGGTCTATCTTCTGATCCAGAGCCATAAAATCCAGCTTCTTCATCTGAACAAAAGAAGGATAAACTTTAACCATCTGATCTTTATTGAAGACATAGCGTTTTTTTGCAAGTTTTAGAAAGGTGAACGCATAGACATTCAGTTTTCCGAAAATATATTCTCCCCGGTTAAGAGGCTTCAGGAAGTATTCAAAGCTCAATTTTTTACGTGCTTGAATTTCCATGGATTTCAGGAAATCTCGTTTCTGAAACTGAACCGGTATTTCGTCTATGATCTCCGTATTAATTTTAAAACCATAATTATTTTCAATCAATATTTTTACGCTGTTCTCATCAGAATTAGAGAACTTTTCGGGTAATTCTCTATTTGCTGAAATCGCATTCTTGCTGAAAAGAGTTACGATGTCCATGAAAAGGAGGACTAGGAGAATACTAGTGACAACCCATGTAATGGAATATAGAAAATCAAACCAGAACGAGATCAGGAAAAGTATCGATATGCCAAAAAGGGCATAAAATAGCCTTCTTCCAAAGTATAACGATTTGATGAATTTGAGCACTAGCGAGGTATTTCTACAGATTGTGTGATCATGTCTATTACGCTACCGGCCGTCATTCCTTCCATTTCTCTATCTGGAGAAAGGATTAGTCGGTGAGCAAGAACTGGTTTCAGTGAATTCTTAATATCTTCAGGAATCACAAAGTCACGACCATTTACGGCGGCAAAGGCCTTTGAGGCATTCATTACGGCAATCGAGGCTCTTGGGCTGGCTCCTAAATATAAATGCGGATGATTCCTGGTTTTATTAATGAGTTCAGCAATGTAATTCAGAAGTTTTTCTTCTACGATAATCTCGTGGATCTGGTCTCTTAATTCCGAAATTTTTTCAGGGCTAAGAACCGCCTCCACCTCAGTTTCCGGAAGTTTTCCTTTTCTTTCATGATGCGTTTGAAGAATTTTTACTTCGTCTTCCAGCTCAGGATAACCCACTTCAATTTTAAAAAGAAACCTGTCTAGCTGAGCTTCGGGCAGAGCATAAGTTCCTTCCTGTTCAATAGGATTTTGAGTGGCGAGCACCATGAATGGTGCATCCATCTTGTACATTTTACCATCGATGGTTACCTGTCTTTCTTCCATTACCTCAAAAAGAGCTGCCTGTGTTTTGGCAGGAGCACGGTTAATCTCATCTATCAGGATGATATTTGAAAAAACAGGACCCTTCTTAAATTCAAATTCTGAAGTCTTGGTATTAAAAACAGAAGTTCCCAGTACATCACTAGGCATAAGATCTGGTGTGAACTGTATACGACTGAAGTTTGTTTTCAGAGATTTTGCAAATAACTTGGCAGTGATAGTCTTTGCTACACCGGGCACACCTTCAATAAGGACGTGACCATTGGAGAGCAGGCCTACAATTAGAAGTTCCACAAAATTCTCCTGCCCAACGATCACTTTGGAAAGCTGATTTTTTAAACTTTCAACTGATTCCTGGAGACCTTCCAGGGGAATTCGATTTTCGAATTTTAATTCTTCTTCGTTATGATTTACTTCCTGATTTTCCATGCTTTCTTTTAAATATGTTGATGCCTTTGCTTAGTTCGAAGAATTCGTTCTTATCATTTTCATATTTCTTCTGAAAATTAAAGATTCTTTCGAAAAGAGCTTTGGTGGTTTCTAAACTATTTCCGCTTTTTGCCGCCAGATCTTTATAGAATTCAGCGTTAATGCCTGAAGGATCTAATCTGTAATTCGTTCTTATATACTCCATAAACAGAGCGATCTTCTTAAGACCGAGTTCATGAAATTTATTCTGTTCCACGTATAACTGAGAAACGGTTTCAGAGAATTCGTATGATTTATTTTGCAGTGGCTCTACCACCGGAATAGATCTTTGTTTTCTTTTTCCTTCAAATAATATAAAGGCTATTGCTGCGATAAGCACAAAATAATAAGCCCATTTCAAGGGTCTGTTATTTAGTAAAATATAAAGAGGAGACATAAAAAATCCTTTTCCGGATTTATAATAGGCATCCCAGAGAATATTATTTCCTGCCAGGTAAGCAAGCAAGGCTTCTGTGTATTTATAGTTTTCATTTTTTAGAAGAAAATAATTACTGAAAGCCTGTGGTGCTGAATGCAGGTAAATTTCGCCTTTACCAAAATCAGTTTTTATAAAATTGATCTTTTCTTCGACTTTCTTTTCTCCAAAGCTTGAAGTTCCCAGGACAACCTGTGAAATGGTATCTATTTCTTCAAAATATATGGCCGGTAGATCCTGATCAAATTGATAAGGTTTTGAAAGTTTTAAGCTGGGATTGGACAGGTTGAGAGCCGGTCTTGATTTAAAACCTTCAGGACTAATATAGGAAGAGAGTTTTATTTTCAGGGTGTCTTCAAGGTTTCCACCAAAATTATAAGCTGAAATAAAGAGTTTATTCCCATTGGAAACCCAGTTAAGCAGATCGTCCAGCTCATCATCATCAAACGATACAAAATTGTTCAGAAAGAAATAAGTTCCATTTTCAGGGGACTCATTCAGGTATTCATAAGGTGGAATTTTAATTTCTTTAAGTTCACCAGAATTACTTTCCTTCCAGTTTTCAAAAAAGATAAAAGAGCCAAGTGGAATTTTATCAGATTTGGTATAACTTGGAGTCCAGTTTACAGGATCAGGTTCAGAACTCTCCAGCCAGGTAAGTGAAATTACCAGAAGCAAAAATAACCCCACTGCAATCTTATAGGTTCTATTCATGCCCAACGGTGTTTAAAAGATTCTCCATCCTTGTAAAACCTTTTTCGGCAAGCCTGAAATCTTTTTCAGAAACCTGGAAGCTTCCATACCATATAAACTCGTAAAGCTTAGTGATCTCAGAAAAATGTTGCCGAATTTTCAAGTCCTCTATTTCCTCATAATAGTCCCTGTTCGTTTTCTGATATTCATAGTTGATGATATTCAGTTCATCGAGTTTTCTCAATTCATTCAAATAATAATATCTCACGGCAAGCCGAAATTGCGCATTTTTGATAGCTTCTTTCATTAGAGCAGGAAGATCTTCACTCTTCACCAGTTCCTCTTCTTCGGAAAGAAAAACTCTACTCTTCTTTGGTTCCTGTAAAACCTTTCCTCCGGGATTTAATCTTGAGAATAGCCACGCAATTAGGCCAAGAAGTGCCAATATTAATAAAAAGGGTAGTGCAGCAATAATAAAAGATAGAATGCTGTTTGCTTTATAATCTCCAAAAAGCCAGTTTATAAATTGGTTGTATTTGGAATTGACCCATTTTTTAAAACGCGTCCACCAGTTATCTTTTTCTACTGCGTTTATATAATCGAAATCTTTCTGCGATCTATAGTGGTCAATTTTGTCTTTATCAAACTCTACAAATTTGAGATTATTACTGTTATCATATCTAATCTCTTTTGCCTGGGCTATAGAATCGTTTGCCTGCGGAAAAATACTTCCGAAGCAACTCATAAAAAGAATGATAAATACAGCTTTTTTCAAGGTTAATTATTGTTTCCCAGGTTTTGGATGGCCTCATAAGTCCCTGTAAAATTCTGTTTTTCATTAAGGTTAAAATATATAAAAGCCATACCTATAGGAGTGATACTATAAATGAGATATTGTAAAATTGAAGTAAAAGCATTAATGATGATATAGCCAACGCCGAAAAAATCTTCAACATTAGCAGTTGCAGAACCTTCACTTGCAGAAGTAAAAGCTCTAATTATAAAATAGAAAATTGCCGGAAGCTGAAAGACCAGGCTAATGAGATAGACAATAAGGCCTATACAAAACACGGAAGCAAAGGTCATCCACCAGTTATCTTTTACGAGTTGAAAACAATCAGAGATGCTATCCATGGCATTTTCTCTTCGAAAGACTACAATGGCAGTCGCTAAACTTACCGGAATGGCTAAGTAGATCCCTGGAAGGATTAGTAGAAGAGTACCGGCGAATACAAGGACCCAGGAGATAAAGGTTACCAAAAGGATCTTTCCAAAATCAGCTTTTAATCCGGCGCTTACTTCTGAAGCTACGATGGTTCCCTTATTCTTTATATAAGAGAAAATTATGTGGTAGACGGCACCAGTCATAGAGGTGACATATAGCAAATATGCCAGTATCAATAATCCTGCAGAAATTATAAAATTTGAATTGTTGATCCCCTGCGGTGAGATTAAAGAAACTCCAAGGGTAGCCCATGCATAGTAAGTTACTGCCGCAATAAGTAAAACAAAAGCAGGACCTACCAGCTTTAAAAAAATTTTTCCCGCGGGTTTATAGTTTTCACGAAGGAATTTAAAGGTAACTTCCAGGATCTCTCCCAGTTCACGTTGTCTTTTAAATTCAATATAATCCTGATTCATTCTTAGATTCTTTTAATAGATATAAGGGGTAATAAACATAGTAAAACAATATCAATGCTAGGGATAGGAAAATGATTAATATCGCTAACCAATCTGGCATTGAGGTGATTCTTGTTACGAATCCTTCGAGGAAACCCGCGATTATAAAAAAAGGAATTGTGCTTACCACTATTTTTAAGCCGCTTTTAATTCCCATGGTGAAGGATTTCAGCCGGGTATAGGTACCTGGAAATAGAATACTTTTACCAACTACAAGACCGGCACATCCGGCTACAATAATTACCGAAATTTCTATGACTCCATGGATCCAGATAGTTCTTGCCGATTCCCACAAAAGCCCTTTTTCATAAAAAAAATACTGAAAACTTCCCAGCATCACAGCGTTTTGCATCAGCAGGAATACGGTTCCTAAGCCGGCAAGAATACCCAAAGAAAACGCCATTAGAGAAACCCTGATGTTATTTATGGTTATTCCCAGGAACATATCGGTTTCTGAAGCTGTTTTGTATACCGCCATAGGATCATTATTTGCAATATTCTCCAGGGTCATATTTACATAAGCATCACCCATGATAGATCTTACAAAAGCTCCGTCAGTTGCTGAACTGTAAGCCCCAATGATGCAAAAGAGCAAGGAAATAAGAAAGCTTAATAATAATTGTTTCTGATATTTATGAAACTCTGAAGGAAATTCTTTGGTAAAAAAAGTGATAAACCTGTTTCCTGATTCTTTTTTTGACCGATAGATTTTCTGATGATAAGAAGAAACCAGCCCGTTAACGTATTTTGTAACATTACTTTTAGGATAGAATGTTTTGGAATAACTAAGATCGTCACTCAATTCTATATAGATACCTGAGAGCTGCTCCGGTGAAAGCTGATTATTATTTTGCAGGAGGCTTTCATACTTAACCCATTTCTTTTTATTTTGCCTCACAAAAGCAGCCTCGCGCATGTTTTTTTGAATTGAACTCAAAGTAACATATTTAATGGATAATTTTCAAATAGAAACCGCTCAAAATATAAGTATAGATCAAAATGTAGCGGGAATAGGAGATCGTATCCTGGCATTCATAGTTGATTTGGCGATTATCGTTATTTATATGATACTTGCGGCTATATTAATGGCTGGTATTAGTGGCGATAATGGTAACGAAATGATGTATTATCTTGTGTTGGGATTACCTTCATTTCTTTACTATTTACTTTGGGAAACTTTTTGGGATGGTCAAACTCCGGGAAAGGCTTTGCTACAAATAAGGGTTGTAAAAAAAGATGGAACAAGGCCCCAGTTCTCGAATTATCTGGTACGCTGGTTATTGAGATTTATCGATATAAGTTTAACCAGTGGGGGAGTTGCAGTGGTGACTATTCTTCTTAATGGTAAAGGACAAAGACTGGGAGATATTGCAGCAGGAACTACTGTTATTTCTGAAAAGAAAAAGGTGAGTATTCATAATACCCTAGGAGTGGACCTGCCAGGGAACTATCAGCCAAAATATCCCCAGGTTACTATACTTAGTGATAATGATGTTCAGGAAATAAAGAATCTATATCAAAAGGCCAGAATAGAAGGGGAACACCATATTATTTTGTCTTTAAGCAAAAAGATCGCTGAACTGATGGATGTTCAACAGGAAGAAAAGCCCGTAGACTTCGTGCAACGTGTGATCAATGACTATAACTATTATACCCGGCAATAACTATTTCAGGATCTCGATGTCCATTTCCACATTATCGATAGGCCATTCAGAATTTCCTGTTTCTACCTGGGAGATCTTTTCGGCTACCTCCATGCCCCTAATTACTCGTCCGTAGACAGTATGATCATTATTTAGGTGAGGAGTTCCACCTTTATCCATTACAATAAAAAATTCGAAAGGAGAAGAGGCTTTACTTACATTCTGTTCGGCATATTTAGCTGCAGAAAATGCTCCATAAGTATGTTTGTGTCCCGCATCAAATTCACTTGGAATAAGATAATTCCCAACCTCACCACGATTATTCGCGATAGTTTGGGTATCGGCATTCCCACCCTGAATTACGAAGCCCGGTGCAACCCGATGGAAGTAGGTGTCATTGAAGTAGTTGTTTTTAACGAGCATGATAAAATTAGCCCGGTGTAAGGGAGTATCCCTGTAAAGCTCCACATCAATATTCCCGAATTTTGTTTTTATTCTTACCCTTGTTTCAGGATTCTTTTTGCCATATTCGGTAAGAGTAGGAATTAATTCCTCCTGAGCTATAGGAAACATTGGGTTTTTCTCGATGGCTGTTTTTTTATCTTCTTCAGCGAGTTCTTTTTTTCTAAGCTGAAAAATACTATCTCGAGCATGTTTTATAGAATCCTGTTTTCTCTGGGCTTTTAACTCTTCCGGAGAGCTGGATTGTCCTTTTTTCGAGGAAGTTTCCTTATCTTCACAACTTGCGAAAACGAGAAGAAAAAAAATTGCTACTAAAGAAAGATTTCTATACATGGAATTCGAAAATTTTAAAAACAGGATTTCAAAGTTAAAAAAAATGCCGCTTCCCGGCGAAGAGGCTCATAAAAAACTAGCCCCAATTATTAGAATTGAGGAATTGAAGGAGATTGATATGTCTGAACGTTCTCCTAATGAAGCTGGAGTTATGGCAGTGTTTTATCCGGGAGAGGATTTTCAAACAAGGTTAGTCTTGATTCTTAGGAAAACCTATAAAGGAGTACATTCTAATCAGGTTGGATTTCCCGGGGGTAGGGTAGAGGATGAAGATCGGGATCTGGAAGATACTGCTCTTAGGGAGACCGAGGAGGAAGTTGGAATTCTGCAGAAAGATATAGAGGTCATCAAAAAATTAACTAGATTGTATATACCACCCTCTAATTTCTGGGTTCAGCCTTATTTGGGAATCCTTCACGATACCCCGAGAATGGTGGCTCAGGAATCTGAAGTTGAAGCGATACTTGAAGTGAAATTAAGCGAATTTCTTGATGATGAAAATCTTATTACAGAGAGTTTAACAACATCTTATGCTACAAATATTGAGGTGCCGGCTTATAAATTGAATGGTCATGTGGTTTGGGGAGCAACGGGAATGATGTTAAGTGAGATAAGAGAACTACTTTTGAAAATTTAATCTGGAACTAATTATTATATTTGCCGCCGGTCCTATAAATGCTGACTTTAGGGCTGTTAAATAAAAAAAATCAGCAATGGGATTATTCAAAAAAAATCCATTCGGACATTATCTAATTCTAAAAAAGTGGCTGATCCGCATTTTTGGGGTTTTGACGCATAGAAGATATAGGGGTTTTAATGAACTGCACATTGAAGGTTCAGAAATAATAAAAAATCTCCCTGATAGGAATGTTCTGTTCGTTTCTAACCATCAAACCTATTTTGCTGATGTTACTGCTATGTTCCATGTTTTTAACGCCAGTCTTAGTGGCCGGGTAGATAGTATTAAAAATGTGGGATACATCTGGCAGCCAAAACTGAATATCTATTACGTAGCAGCTAAAGAAACCATGAAAGCCGGGTTACTGGCCAGGATCATGTCTTATGCGGGCGCTGTTACTGTGGAACGTACCTGGAGGGCAAAAGGACAGGAAATAAAAAGAGAGGTGAATCCTCACGATACCGAGAATATTGGAGTTGCCCTGGAAGATGGATGGGTGATCACTTTCCCACAGGGAACCACCAAACCTTTTAAACCCATTAGAAAGGGGACTGCTTATATTATTAAGAACCACAAGCCAATAGTGATACCCATCGTAATTGATGGTTTTAGAAGATCTTTTGATAAAAAAGGATTACGTATTAAAAAGCGTGGAATTCTTCAGACGTTCCAGATCAAAGAACCTTTAGATATAGATTATGAAAATGAAAGTATCGAGGCAATTGTAGAAAAGCTGGAATACGCTATAGAACAACATCCTTCATTTCTTAAGGTGATCCCTAAAGAAGAGATTGATGCCATGGAAGATCTAAATGAACAACGTCGCTGGGGATACTAAGAAATATAAATTCAGAGGTACGAAATACGAAATAAGAATTTGTTGATTTTAATTTTCTGAAATAACTTAAAAAGTCTAAAGTCTAAAGTCTAAAGTCTAATAGTAACCTCATTTATTCCATTTCTAACTTCTTGAGTTCTTTATAGTTCTTGTTTAATCTTCTAAGTAATATTCCGTAGATAACCCTGTAAATAAGCCAGATTACACCAAGTAAAACTGCCAGGATTGTTATAGTCCCGCCGATAAATAACAACCATTGTTTTGTGTCAAACTCCATATTAGCGGTAGTTTCAGCGGTTAAAGCATGACTACGAAGCATTAGGAAAAGTGTTACCAGGAAAACTATCCCGCTGGATATTAAAATAAACCCGATATAATACTTAACTGTTTTACGCGTTTTTAGAATATTTCTCATAAGCTGTGAAGCACTATCTGTTGTGGAAATTCTCTTATAATTTCTATAGAATTTAAAGATAAAATAGAAAGTGATAAGATAGCTTACAATATAAACTCCAATAACAAATTCTGTGAGCTCATATTTATCCATTTGCTGCCAATACTCTTCATCGGCAAGCACAATATTCAATAAGGCTCCCAGTAAAAATTCAGCGATACTGATAATAAATATCCACTTTACGATCGAGGAAGATTTCTTCCAGATCATTTTATAAATTTCATCGTAGGAAAGATGGGGCAGACTCTTCTCCTGCTTTTTCCAATCCTTTTTTAATAGATCTAAATCGTCCATAGTATATCAAGGATTTATAAGATTCTTTAATTTGGTTTTCACCCTGTTCATTTTCACTCTCGCATTTACTTCAGTGATCCCAAGGGTGTAAGAGATCTCTGCATAATTTTTATCTTCCAGATATAAAAAGACCAAAGCCTTATCAATATCGTTAAGTTGCCTGATGGCATCATACATTAGCTTTAGGTGTTGCTCTACTTCATCATTATATTCTTCCGCTTTAATTTTGAAATGGACATTATCGTAATCCTGGGTCTGTATTCTTCTTTTTTTCTTACGGTATAAAGTAATTGCCGTGTTTAAAGCAACTCTATACATCCAGGTACTAAACTTGGCATCACCTCTGAATTTCGGATATGCCTTCCATAACTGAATTGTGATCTCCTGAAAAAGATCATTATGAGATGCCTGGTCGTTCGTATAGATCCGGCATATCTTATGCGCAATATTCTGGTGCTTCTCCAGATTGGTTACAAACTGATGTTCTAATTCTTTGTTCACGAAGCTTTGGTTAGCATTTAATAGGTAGTCAAAATTATCGCTATGTTACAAAAAACTTTAATTTAAAGTTAATCCATTCTCTGTTCCTTGTATAAATAGTAAATTTGGGTAAAACCAGCCGAATTTATGAATATCCCAAGAACCGACTTGCCCAGAGTAGTAATTATAGGAGGTGGTTTTGCCGGAATGGCACTAGCCAGGAAAATATTAAAGGAAGATATGCAAATGGTGATGCTGGACAGGCATAACTATCATACCTTTCAGCCTTTACTCTATCAGGTTTCCACTTCCGGACTTGAACCAGACTCCATAGCCTATCCTTTACGCAAGATTACGCGCTCCAGTAAAAAGTGCTTTTTCAGACTCGCTGAGGTGAAATCTATTTCAGCTGAAACAACTACAGTTCATACCAGTATAGGAGACCTAATCTATGACTACCTTGTTATTGCAACTGGATCCAAGACAAATTTCTTCGGAAATGATAGTATTGAGAAGCACGGGATGTGGATGAAAACCGTCCCGCAGGCTTTGAATATTCGTAGCCTTATTCTTGAAAATCTTGAACAGGCCACGATCACGGAGGATCCTGAAAAGCGAAAAGCCTTATTGAATTTTGTTCTTGCCGGAGCAGGTCCAACAGGGGTTGAATTGAGCGGGGCCATTGCCGAATTAAGAAATCATATTGTTCCGAAAGATTATCCGGATCTTGATCCCAATGAGATGAATATACACCTTCTGGAAGGTCTGGACAGGGTTTTACCTCCAATGAGCGAGCATGCTTCTAAAAAGGCACAGGAAATGCTTGAGGAACTTGGGGTGAAAATCCATTTAAATACTATGGTAGAGAATTACGACGGGCATTTGGTGAAAACCAATACCGATCTGGCAATCAAGACAGAAACCTTTATTTGGTCTGCCGGAGTAACCGGTGCGCCGGTAGAAGGACTTAATGCTTCAGCCATGGTGGAGAAAGCAAACCGGTATGAAGTGAATGCATTTAACCAGGTAAATGGTTACGAAAATATTTTTGCTATTGGAGATATCGCGTTGATGCAGTCTGAAGAATTTCCTAGAGGTCATCCCATGGTTGCACAACCTGCGATCCAACAGGGGAAACATCTGGCTAAAAATATTAAACATTTAATAAGGGGAGAAAAACTGGAACCTTTTGAATATTTTGATAAAGGGACTATGGCTACCGTTGGTAGAAACAGGGCAGTAGTAGATCTCCATAAATGGAAATTTTCAGGATTTTTTGCCTGGTTCGTTTGGATGTTTGTGCATTTATGGTTCCTGGTAGGATTCAGAAACCGAACGGTAACTTTTTTCAACTGGATCTATAACTATATAAACTTCGATAAGGCCGCCAGGTTAATTATAAGACCGTTTAAAGGTCAGGAGGAAAGAATGACTATAGATGAAGATAAACTATAAAAAGGAAGGCTGCCATTTGGCAGCCTTTTATAATTATCGGTTCTCGCGTATCTCTTTATTATAACTTGAGGCAAGATCGGTCTTTTGTTTATCAGTTAAAACCTTTCCGGCCATCTGAAAGACCTCCTGCTCCTCTTCATCGAGGTGATGAATTAGCTGGTGTTCCAGATCTTTAGCTATTTTCAACCAGTTGGAAGCATCCATTTCAGTATCTTCAAGTTGTTCAACTAATTCGTCCATCTCATGATGTTCTGCAACACTATGGCGTGCTTTCTCCTGGGTCATATCCTTCTCCATTAAAGGAATATAGAAATGACGCTCTTCAGCATCTTCATGAATCTTCAACTCATGCTTAAGATCGGAAAATATCTTTTTTCTTTCTTCAGTCTTTCCTTCTGTCTTAATGAGTTTATCAATAAGATCTCTTTGTATTTCGTGTTCCTGTCTTAATGCTTCAAAAATGGTCATTATTTAATTTTTTGGATTTGATTCCAAGTTATTCATTTAAATGTTAAAGAATATTTAATTTTAGAATTGAAAAGCCAAAATTGAACAAAACTACATTTCAGAATGAAAAATCGACAATTCGGAAAGTTGATTTTTAAAATAAGGTAGTTTAAACGCAGATTTGTATCAGAAATACTAAATAATGAAACAGGTATCAAAAATATTGAGGATAAGCATTGTGATTTGCATACTGCTAATGATTATGGAAACCCTCTTTAATAGTGACAAAACCTTAAGTAATGTTTTAGAGTTTAAAACCTGGGGAACTTACTTCTTTTATTGTATCGTGTTAACCACAGTAAACAGTTTTTATTTTATGATGTTCGGTAAAAAGATTGGTTGGGAAGGAGCCAGCCTGAGAACTATTTTACTTGCTGCGGGCGGTTCTATAGCTTTAACATTGCTCTTTTATTTCCTGTGTAGAACGGTAGATGAGGTTCTATTTAATGGAAATACTTTTATGGAGTTCCTTTCAAATGAACGGATGTATTATTACCTGGGACCTTTGCTAGTAATTACTATTATTTCTCTCTTTTTTCATCTGGTTTACTTTTATAAAGCGCTTCAGGAAAAAAAAGTAAAAGAGCAAAAGATTATCGCAGGAACTGCTTCTGCCAAATTTGATGCACTTAAGAATCAGTTAGACCCACATTTTCTTTTTAACAGCTTGAATGTGCTGGCATCTCTTATAGATGAAAATCCAGATCAGGCTCAGAGATTTACCACCTCTCTTTCTAAGGTTTACCGATATGTATTGGAGCAGAAAGATAAGGATCTGGTAAGTCTTCAGGAAGAATTGAAGTTTGCGAATACTTATATGAAGCTCCTAAAAATGCGCTTTGAGAATAGCATCTATTTTGAAGTGCCTACAGAGCTTTCCAATGAAGAAGCTAAAGTGGTTCCCTTATCCCTTCAGTTGTTATTAGAAAATACTATAAAACACAATATCGTAAGTGAGAATAAACCCCTTAGAATTAATATTTATGAAGTAGATGGATACCTTATCGTTGAAAATAATTTTCAGAAAAAAGAGGTCCTGGGAACAAGAAAAGGGGTAGGGCTACAAAATATTGTAAACCGTTACCATGTGGTAACTGAAAGAAAAGTATTAATAGAACAAACAGAAGATTTTTTCAGGGTGAAACTCCCAGTATTAACCAAACAAATTTCAATTATGGAAACAGTTGACAACAACCAGGAGAATGCTTATTTCAAAGCAAAACAAAGAGTTAAAGAGATCAAGGAATTCTACGGAAACCTGATTTCTTATTGTGTGGTGATCCCATTCTTGATTTTCATCAATTATTATACATTCTGGGGATTCCAATGGTTCTGGTTCCCACTATTTGGATGGGGGATAGGCCTTACTATTCATGGCTTCTCAGTATTTGGATATGGTTCAGATTGGGAAGAAAGAAAGATACAGGAGATCATGGAAAAAGATAAACAACAAGCAAAATCATGGAGATAATGGAAACTAATTATAAAGAAAACATCAGTTACAAGGCAGCTCAAAAAAGAGTAAAAGATATTAAAGGATTTTATATTCACCTTGTGGTCTACCTGTTCATTAATACTGCAATCTTCGTGGTCACTACTCGAGATGGAGGTTTTTTTAATGGGCTGTCAGACCTGGCAAATTATACCACAATATTCTTTTGGGGAATTGGATTGTTTGCCCATTGGGCAAGCGTTTTTGGACCGGGTTTTTTATTCGGGAAGCAATGGGAAGAACGCAAGATCAAGGAATTGATGGAAAAAGATAAGAAACAAATCTGGAAATAAAATATCAACCAATAGAATACAGAGTGACACAAGTTATAATTATTGAAGATGAAAAGCCCGCTGCAAGAAGATTACAGCGTATGCTTTTAAAACTTAATATAAAAACCGAAACAATGCTACATTCGGTAGCCGAAGCCGTAGACTGGTTTAATTCTAATGAGCATCCTGATCTTATTTTTCTGGATATTCAACTTAGTGACGGAATTTCTTTTGAAATTTTTGATCATGTCAAGACAGATAGTGCTATTATTTTCACCACTGCCTACGATGAATATGCATTGAAAGCTTTTAAGCTGAACAGTATTGATTACTTATTAAAACCAATAGATGAAGAAGAACTGGAAGCAGCAGTAAATAAATTCAGAAATTCAAAAAAATCCTCTTCTGAGAATATTGATGTAAATCAATTACGATCCCTTCTTAACCTTGGCGGAGCAAAGAAAAACTATAAGTCAAGATTTACCGCGCAGGTGGGCCAGCATCTTAAGTTGGTGGATGTTTCTGATACCGCCTGCTTTTATTCTGAAAATAAAGCCAGTTATATACACTGTAACTCCGGAAGAAACTATCCCGTGGATATTCCGCTGGAGCAGCTGGAGGAAGAACTTGATCCGGAAAAATTCTACAGGATCAATCGAAAATGTATTCTGAATATAGACGCTATAAAGGACATACTCTCATACACGAATTCCAGGTTGGAAGTAAAACTTGAAAATTTTTCTGAATTTCAACTTATAGTAAGCAGGGAGCGCGTGAAAGATTTCAAAAACTGGCTGAATAACTGATGTTTAAATGTTAAAATCTGCTTTTTTAAAACCACGGGTCACTTCTTTCCGTATATCTTAATACATAAACTCTAAGTTTTTTTGAAATAATTTTTTGGTCGAAATTATATCGATTCTGAGTTTTTGATTTTTTTGGTTGGTTAGATACCTGGATCAAAAAATTCCACCCGGAATTTTCCAGGTATTTACAAAAATAAGCCCCACGTTATGGCGTGGGGCTTATTAATGTTATTTTTTCTCTGCTGTTATTAGGGTGCGGCAACCGCTCCAAGTACATATAATTGCTCCATGGTTGGTGATTCACTACCACCCTCCGGTTCTAACGTAATACCGAAGGCCTGAGATTCATTCGCATTCTCAAGAGCGAAGATCTTATTGTCATCCATTTCAAAATCATCCAGTAATCCTATACTTGTAGGAGTAAGTGGATCAAGTTTTAACGACCACACCTGGTATACTTTTCCTCTTGGAGGCTCCGGAAGCTCTTTGGCATCTATGTAAGCTTTCTTTTCTTCTTTATTCCAGTAAACAGCTGCATATGCTTCGGGCGCCACATTCTGTCCCTGTAAAGGCACTCTGGAAACATCTTTATCCCTTAGAACTGCTAACAACTCTTCTGTCTTCTCGGCATTTTCTCTTGCATCTGCGATCTGCTGTTCCATTTTTGCAGCACGGGCTCTTTCAGAATTAAGCTGCTCCCGTAATTTATTATTATCTCCAAATAAGAAGAATAAACCAATTAAAAGTAACAGACTAGCTGCCCATCCTATGTAGGAAACCCATGGAGTTTTTCTTTTAGTTTCCATATTAATTACTCCACGATCAGATTTATCTGATAATTTTTGTTTTATACGCGCCAGCAAGACTTCAGCATCGTAAGAAGGTGCCATGGCAGAGGATAATTTCTGTAGGGCATTTTCAATTTCCTCAACTTCTTTCCGAACCTCAGGGTGCTCTTTCAGTACTTTGCTAACTTCACGGCTTTCTTTTTCTGTAAGAGCACCATAAACGTATAACTCAAGTATTCCGGACGATATGTATTCTTTTATATCCATTTAATTATTCTACTAACATTTCGCGAAGTTTATTAATACAGGCTCTGTTTTTTGTCTTTACAGTTCCCAAAGGCATATCAAGTTCTTCAGCGGTTTCTTTTTGGGTAAAACCTTTAAAGAATAATAAGTCTATCAATTTTTTACAAACAGGCTTCAAAATATCAATATATTTCTGAATCCCGATCGCATCAGCTTTCGCTGAGAAGTTCGACTTGCTTTCCAAAATATCTACGAAATTATCTGCAGTAAGGTTTTTCTGGCTGTTTTTATGTCTTTTGGATCTTAGTTGATCGATGGAGGCATTTCTTGCAATGTTAAGTATCCATGTAAAAAACCTCCCTTTATCTGAACTGTAAGAAGAAGAATTATTCCAGATCTTTAAGAATACATCCTGAAGTATCTCTTCGGCTATTTTTTCATCCTGTACAATGCTATATATTATTCCATAGGTACTTTCCGAGTATAGTTCATAGATACGTTCAAAAGCTCTCTGGTTACCGTTTTGTAACTCGAGAATTAATCCATCTTGCTGCATAAATGTTATTTGAGGAAATAAATATAGTCTTAAATACTAAATAAAAAAAGCGGCTGTTAAGCCGCTTAAATTATACTATTATTGAAAAAATTACATTTCAATTACTCCACATCCTACACGAGTTCCAGCTGCTCCGGAAGGCTGAGATGTGTAATCGTCTATGCCGTCATGTACTATTACGGCCTTACCTAAGATGTCTTTTTTCTCATCACCACATCCGATACACCATTCATCAGTACTCATATTAACGGTACCATTACCATCAGCATCAACTTCAAAGTTTCCTATATCACCTTTGTGATATCCTTCGGAGTCTCCCCATTTACCATGTTGAGCATCTGTTGGATTCCAGTGACCTCCGGCAGATTTACCGTCGGCAGCTGAACAGTCTCCTTTTTCATGAATATGGATAGCATGTTTACCTTCTTCTAATCCAGAAATAATGGCCGTCATTGAAACTTCGCCATCCTCCTGGGTAAATACTACATTACCGCTTAAATTAGAATCGCTAACAGATTGAAGAGTAACTTTTGCTTTCTTTACTTCTTCCTCTTTTTTGGTTTCCATATCAGACTTCATTTCAGTTTCTGACTGGTCATCCATTTCTTTTTCTTTTTTGTCATCTTTACAACCGGTAAAAATTAATCCGGCACAAAGAACAATAGATAAACTAATACGTTTCATAATGTTTCGATTGGTTTAAATTCGATTTATAGTTCTAAATTAAGTCTATTGCAAAGTATCACCAAAGATTTAAGGATAGCTTAACAATGCCGAACCTATGTATATTCGCAGCTATGAGCTTTTAAGTTTGGTAGTAATCTGTCCTTCGGTAGATAAGGTTTTATGTACCGGGCATTTATTAGCAATTTGGAGCAGCCTGTTTATTTGTTTTTCATCCAGATCTCCTTTTATAACGATCTCTCTTTCGAAACTGTCTATTTTAGACTTTTCATCTTCGCAATTTTCGCAATCATTGGCGTGTTTTTTTGAATAGCTCACGTGCGTTTCCACATTATTCACTTTCCATTTCTTTCGTCGGGCATACATTTGTATGGTCATAGAAGTGCACGCTGCCAAACCGCTTGAAACAAGTTCGTAAGGAGTAGGGCCAAGGTCACTTCCTCCAAAATCTTCCGGTTCATCAGCGATAAAATGATGCTTTCCTGCAATAAGTTGAGTAGTAAAGCCCTCTTTACCAAGATTTGCCATTACTTCATGATCTGTATCCAGAAGTTCTGTTTCAGGTTCTTTTATATATTTTGTGGCCCAGGCAGCAATAACATTTCCGGCATATTCTGAATCTGACTTTTCGCTTAGCATATGATCTGAACCATCCAGAGATATGAAACTTTTTGGATGATGGGCAGATTTATAAAGTTCTTCTGCATGATTAATGGAAACAATTTCATCCTGAGGAGAATGCATTATTAGAAGAGATTTTCTAATGTCTTTTAAAACAGAAGCATCCTGATTTTCCTCGAGATCATCAATGAATTGTTTTTTGATCTTAAAACTTCTACCTCCAATTTTTACATTCGCAAAACCATCATTCAGGATTTCTTCTGAACTTGATTCAAAATGCTTTTGAACATGTGATAGGTTTGATGGAGCATTGATCGTTACCATACATTTTATGGAGTCGATCTTCTTTGCCGCAAACAACGTAGCGGCTCCACCAAGGGAATGCCCAATCATTAGTGTGGGAGCATTATATTCTTTTTTGAGGAATTCAGCCGCATCTATAAGATCCTGAATATTACCTGAAAAATTTGTATCCTCAAATTCCCCTTCGCTATCCCCGAGACCGGTAAAATCGAACCTTAACACTCCATAGCCTTTTGAAGCCAGACTTTTGCTGATATTAGAAGGAGCGTGAAAATTCTTATTACAGGTAAAACAATGCGCGAAAAGAGCAAAATTTTGAGGTTTCTTATTCGTAGGTAATTCCAAAACCCCTTTCAGGATTTTTGATTCTGAATTCTTAAAACTAACATTTATTCGATGCATTTCGACAATTTTATTTTAGGATAAGATATATAATTAATCGAATAAAAAAAGCTGCCAGAATTGACAGCTTTTATTCTATGAATTTACTAATTCTATAGTTCCTTTATTTTTATGTTGCGATACCAGACTTTGTTACCATGATCCTGCAAGGCAATATGACCACTCTGGCTGGTTCCAAAATCTTCCCAATCTTTAAACTTCGAATTATTAACCATTTCTTTCCATTCATCACCGTTTACCGGAAACTCTGTAACCTTTTTACCATTAAGTTCTACCCAACCTTTATTTTTATTATGATCAATATGAATCACTTCCTTGTTCCATTCTCCGGCCGGTTTCGTAACATCCTCACTTGGAGGCACCATGTCGTAAAGAGCTCCTGCAGTGCGGTTAAGACCATTTTTAGCATCAGGGTGTCTTTGGTTATCTAATACCTGGATTTCCGGGCCTGTATAATAAGGTTCATCATATTTCTCTCCTTCCTGAACACCCCACATAATTCCACTATTTCCGCCTTCAGAAATTTTCCATTCGATGGAAAGTTCAAAATTTTCAAATTCTTTCTTGCTTATTAGATTTTCTGAAGCAGATCTTTCCCCTTCGGCCGGAGTAAAAGATATCACACCGTCTTCAGCCTTCCATTGATCTGATATTGAATCTTTGTTATAGGCTTTCCATCCCTCTAAATTTTCGCCATTAAACAAATTTTGCCATTCATCATTTTGCTTTTCTGCGGTTTGTTCCATTTTTTTATTCTCTGTAGATTTCATCTCTTCAGAATCCTTCTTTTCATTTTTACATGCGGTTAAGGCCAGGATGGAACAGCTAATTAAAAATATTCTTTTCATTTTGAGTTGTTTTTAATTCCTAAAATTTGTTTTAATTTATTTTCGTCTTTTTCAGATCCTGAAAAATCATCAAATCTTTTCTGAGTAGCTTCAATAATATGTTTTTCAATAAATGGAGCTCCTTCCCTGGCTCCCTGTTCAGGAGATTTAATGCAGCATTCCCATTCCAGAACAGCCCAGACATCACATCCGTATTCGGTGAGCTTTGAAAATGCGGTTTTGAAGTCAACCTGCCCATCGCCGGGATGTCTATATCTTCCTGCTCTGTCTTTCCAATCTCCATAACCACCGAACATTCCTTTTTTACCGGTAGGATTAAATTCCGCATCCTTCACATGAAACATCTTTATATAGTCATGATAATGATCTATATATTCAATATAATCCAGTTGCTGTAAAACAAAATGGCTGGGATCATATAAAATATTCACTCTTTTGTGATTGTGGGTCGCATCAAGGAAACGTTCAAAAGTAACCCCGTCATGAAGATCTTCACCCGGGTGAATTTCATAACAAACGTCAACACCCTGTTCATCGAATGCATTAAGAATTGGCATCCATCTTTTTGAAAGTTCCTGAAATCCCATTTCAACCAGACCTTCGGGTCTTTGAGGCCAGGGGTGAGCCGTATGCCATAACAGTGCACCGCTAAAAGTTCCATGCACGTCAAGTCCCAGATTTCTGCTGGCTTTTGCAGCATATTTCAATTGCTCAATAGCCCATTTGGTCCTTTTTTCAGGATTGTTTTTATACTCATCGGGAGCAAAATTGTCGAACATAAGATCATACGCAGGATGCACAGCTAAAAGCTGACCCTGAAGATGAGAACTGAGTTCTGTAATTTGCAAGCCGTAAGATTCAACTTTACCTTTTAATTCTTCAGCATATGTTTTGCTTTCCGCGGCTTTCTTCAGGTCTATTAATCTGCTTTCCCAGGTTGGGATTTGAATTCCTTTATAACCAAGGTCAGATGCCCATTTGCAAAGCCCATCCAGAGAATTGAATGGTTCCTTATCGTCCATGAACTGAGCTAAAAATACAGCTGGTCCTTTGATAGTCTTCATAGATCTATTGGTTTAATCGTTCATTTTAGTCCAAACGTTACCTTCTTTATGAGAACTCACCGTTTTTTCAATGAATTTCATTCCGCGTAATCCATCATTTAGTTTAGGATAGGCCCCATCAAATTTCGATTTATCTTTAATAGCCATTGCTATTCCAAAGTAGATATTTCCCATAGAATCAAAAATACCTTCGGGATGCCCTGGCGGTAACTTTGTTCCTTCTAATGAAAAATCAGAATTATATACATTTCCGGGTTTTAAAACCTGTAATGGTTTATTTTCTTTTAAGAGATATAAATAATTGGGATTTTCCTGTTGCCATTTTAGTCCTCCTTTATCTCCATAGACCTGCACGGTGAAATTATTCTCTTCTCCTGTAGCAATCTGGCTGGCCCTTAGAACACCTTTTATTTTTTCTGAAAAGCGCAAAAGAACAGTGCCGTCAATATCCATGGGATTGTCCTCATAAAGATAATTAAGATCGGCAAGGATTTCTTTTACTTCAATTCCGGTAACATATTCGGCCATATTAAAAGCATGCGTGCCTATGTCTCCTATGCAACAGCTGATTCCCGATTTTTCAGGATCCAGTCTCCAGGTAGATGATCTTTTTTCCTTATCGTGAATTAACGGATTGATCCATCCCTGGTAATATTGCACATCCACTTTCTGAATATCGCCGATCTCCCCATTTTTTATCATGGTTTTCATCTGTCGTATCATTGGGTAACCGGTGTACGTGTAGGTTACCGCAAAGATGGCGTTGGTTTTTTGCTGAATTTCGTTTAGTATCTGCGCTTCGTCATAGGTGGTCGTCAGCGGTTTTTCGCAAATTACATTGAAACCATTTTCCAGTAATTTCTTTGCCATGGGAAAGTGAAGAAAGTTTGGAGTAAGCACTGAAACAGCCTGCATTTTTTCGTTTTCAGGACGTGCTGATTCTTTTTCTATAAGATCATCCAGATCTTTATAGATTTTTGATTTATCAAGCTGTAGTTTTTCACCAAATTTCAGGCTTTTCTCATGTTTAACGTCAAATACGCCACCTACGATCTCGAATTGATCAAACATATTTGCCGCTACTCTGTGAAGTATTCCAATCAAGGATTCTTCTCCACCGCCCAGAATACCAAGTTTGATTTTACTCATAAATTTTAAGTCTTTTATATTTCAATATCTTTTTTATCGATCTTTTCATTTTTGAAGAACAGGGCAAAAAGGAGCATTACCACAAAAGCAAATCCTGCCGGATAGATCCAGATCGTTTCCCAATCATGCATTTTGTCACCTGTAAGATAAGCATTTGTGATGAGTCCCGCTACGTAGAATCCTATCAACATTCCCACGCCGTAAGTGGCCAGGGTAATAAGTCCCTGGGCTGAACTTTTGAATTTTGAACCTGCTTTAAAATCTGTATAGATCTGGCCGGAAACAAAAAAGAAATCATAGCACATTCCGTGAAGAGCGATCCCTATTAATAGCATAAAAATAAGCTCTCCTGAATCTCCATAGGCGAATAGTAGATATCTTGCCGTCCAGGCCAACATGCCGGCGATAATGGTCATTTTAAAACCAAACCGTTTGAAGAAGAAAGGTAATAAGAGCATGAACAGAACTTCAGAAGCCTGTCCAATGGTCATTAGTCCTGTGGGGTTATCTACTCCAATTTCCGAAAGGAAAGGATTGGTGTTTTGATAATAGAAAGCAAGAGGTATACAGATGAGAACCGATGCAAGAAAGAACATCAAAAAGTTCCTGTCTTTTAATAAACTTAATGCATCAAGTCCAAGTGTTTCAACGATGCTCACTTTTTTAGATTTGTCAGCTGTAGGAGGTGTTTTTGGAAGGGTAAAGCTGAATAAGCCTAAAAAAGCAGAGGCAATACTAACCATTAAAAAAGTGTTTTTTAGCATTCCGTCCTGTCTGGCTTCAGGTGCATCCCAATAAAATAGATAGCTAATCACCAAACCGGCAACAATCCAGCCTATAGTTCCAAAAACTCTTATGAATGAAAATTCCTTGGCGGGATCTTTCATCTGGTTAAAACTTACCGAATTCACCAGTGCCAGAGTTGGCATATAGGCGATCATATACCCAAGTACCAGCGGATAAAATTCAGCAAAATCGGTACTCAAATACATCATATACAGTAAGACGGCACCAATGATATGTAGTAAACCTAAAATTCGTTCTGCATTAAAAAACCTATCGGCAATAAGTCCTATAATAAAAGGAGCGATGATTGCTCCCCATGACTGAGTTGAAAACGCAGTGGATATTTGAACATCGGTAGCTTCCAGATTATATCCGAGGAATGTTCCCAGGGTTACGAACCAGCCTCCCCATATGAAGAATTCCAAAAACATCATTAAGGAGAGTTGAAATCGAACAAGTTTATTCATAGTTCTAAGATTGGATTTTAAAGTTCACTTGCTGCTTTAAGAAGCAGGTTTTTAGTAGCGTTAATACCTTTCTCAGGGGAAATATCCGTGCCTTCATACTCAATTCCTATATATCCGTCATACCCTGCATTTTTTACAATTTCAAGCATTTTTTTATAATCTATCAATTCTTCCTGCCCCTGTTCGTTAAATGTGTAAGACTTTGCGCTTACTGCTTTCGCATAGGGCATCATTTTTTTAACTCCTTCATACCTCGGGTATTCTTCAACGCATTTTGCATCCCATCTCTTATCGCCTTCTCTTTTAAGGCAGAAATTACCAAAATCGGGTAGCGTTCCGCAATTTTCCATATTCACCTGTCTCATTACTTCTGCCAGTAGATCGGCATTAGAAGATAAATAACCATGATTTTCAACAAGGATATTTACATTTTTAGGGGCAGCATATTCCGATAGTTTTCTAAGTGCATCTATTGAATTATTTTTCCATTCTTCAGCAACGTCCCCTCCAAAAAGATTTACACGAATAGAGTGGCATCCTAACGACTGAGCTGCATCTATCCATTTTTTATGATTTTCTACGGCTTTATTTCTTTCTATTGAATCATTAATAGCAAGATCACCTTCACCATCTACCATTAAAAGTAGATTTTTAACTCCAAATTCTTTGCTTTTTGCATTAAGGCTGTCTAATACAATTTTCATCTCTGCTTCAGGATCATCTGCATTTTTGATTCTTTCGGCATAAAAACCTGTTACATATTCAATGCCTGAAAATCCCATTTCGCTCGCTTTTTCAGCAAAATCCATTGGATCTAATTCTCCATTTTCTATAGATCTATGTAAAGACCATTCAGCAAGTGAGAGTTTAAAAAAAAGAGTATCTGATTTAGTCTCGGTATTTTTAATTTCACTGGTAGTCTGATTGTTTTCTGTTTTCTGCTTACAGGAATTAAGGCTGAAAGTAAGGCTTACTAAAACGAGTAAATATGTAACCTTTAATACTTTAAAGTTCATTGTTTGCTGGTTAAGGTTAAAGGGTTCGACCCCCTGAATTATTGAAAATTAAATGTAGTCTTTTTTTTAAAGATGTAAAATTATAGCTATATATTTATATATTTGATAGACTTAGAACTATCTTTTCAACAATAAATCAAAGAATTGTGAGTAAATATTATGAAAATGACAATTATGACGCTATAGTTGTTGGTACTGGTATAAGTGGTGGTTGGGCCGCTAAGGAATTATGTGAAAAAGGCTTTAAAACTCTGGTTTTAGAAAGAGGCCGTATGGTAGAACATGTAAAGGATTATCCAACCATGAACGATGATCCCTGGGATTATAAATTTAAAGGTCAGGTTACTCGTGAAGAGAAAAAGCGACAATTAAAACAGGCCCGGACCGGCTACACGGTTGCTGAGCCCAGTAAGCATTGGTTTGTTGATGATATAAAACATCCTTATAACGAAGTTAAGAGATTTGACTGGATGCGTGGTTACCATGTTGGAGGAAGATCTATTATGTGGGGACGTCACAGCTACCGTTTGAGTAATTTAGATTTTGAAGCCAATAAAAAAGATGGAATAGCTGTAGACTGGCCCGTGAGATATAAAGATGTAGCGCCCTGGTATGATTACGTTGAATCTTATATAGGAGTTTGTGGTGAAAAATTAGGATTAAGTCAGTTGCCTGATGGACAATTCTTACCTCCTATGGATTTAAACTGCGTGGAGGATTATTTTAGAAAAAGTATAGCCGAGAAATTCGATGGTCGTGTGATGACTTCCGGAAGGGTTGCTCATATTACCGGGGATAAAAAATTTGAGGGGAGATCTAAATGTCAATTTAGAAACCGATGTATTAGAGGTTGCCCTTACGGCGGATACTTCAGTAGTAACTCTTCAACTTTACCGGCTGCCGAAAGGAGTGGTAATATGACTTTGCGGCCTAATTCTATTGTTAGTGAAGTGATCTACGATCCGGAGACCAAAAAAGCTTCAGGGGTAAAAGTTATAGACACAGAAACAAAGGAAACTATGGAGTTCAAAGCAAATGTTATCTTTCTTTGTGCTTCTGCAGTAGCTTCAGCAAGTATCCTGATGCAATCAAAATCTGATAGATTTCCTGACGGAATGGGAAATGATTCCGGAGAACTTGGCCATAATGTGATGGACCATCATTTTAAAGCAGGTGCATCCGGAAACTATGAAGGATTTGAAGATTCCTATTATAAAGGCAGGAAGCCAAATGGTATTTATTTACCAAGGTTCCGAAATCTAAATGGGAATGACAAAAACTTAGATTTTATAAGAGGTTATGGCTATCAGGGCGGAGCAAGTAGAACAAACTGGTCTGAAAGTGTTGCTGAAGCCGCATATGGAGAAGATCTTAAGAAAGCTATTGTAGAGCCTGGAGGCTGGAATATGGGGCTGATGGGATTTGGTGAAACTTTACCTTACCATGAAAATAAAATGACCCTGGATTATGATAAGCTGGATGATTGGGGCTTACCAACGGTTACTTTTGATGCGGAATTTAAGGAAAATGAATTGAAAATGAGGAAAGATATGATTTCTCAGGCAGTGGAAATGCTTGAAAAGTCAGGATTTAAAGATGTGGAAGGATATGATGATATTGGTGCACCTGGTCTTGGAATTCATGAAATGGGTATGGCCAGAATGGGACGCGATCCAAAAACTTCAGTTTTAAATGGAAATAATCAGGTTCATGGAGTATCAAATGTCTATGTGACTGATGGAGCATTTATGACTTCCGCAGGATGTCAGAATCCGTCATTAACTTATATGGCTATGACAGCCAGAGCTGCCGATCATGCTTCGAAAAATTTTAAAAAGACCAATGCATAAATATTAGAATATGAAAAGGAGACAGGCATTAAAAAATATAGGCATAGGAGCAGGGATATTTATCGTGGGGCCATCAACTTTAAGTTTATTACAAAGTTGTAACAATGAGCCTCAATACGATTGGCAACCTACTTTTCTAAGTGCCTCTCATGGTTTTGCACTTAAAAAGATACTGGATGTTATTTTACCCGCTACCGATACACCTGGAGCTTCAGAATTAAATATTGCTCAATTTATCGATTCTTATATGGAGCAGGTTGCGGAGCCTGAACGTGGAGAACGGTTTACACGTTCGGCTGATGCTTTCTCAAGAGCCTTTAAAAAAGAATTTGATAAAGAGCAGGAACAGGGTGAAGAGGTTGATTTTGAGAATATTGTGAAAAAATACCTGAAAGCAGCTCCGGCTGATAAAAAGGAATATATTAAACGAAATACCGAAACACAGGATGCTCAGGATCAGAAATCTGAGCTTGAAATTGATGCAGATGCCGGAGCGTATGCATACCTTACAAGTGTAAGGGAAATGGCGATCTGGGCGTGGAAGAATAGTGAACAGATTGGTGAAAATGTAATGTGGTATGATCCTGTGCCTGGAGAATATATAGCTTGTGGTTCTACGAAAGATCTTGGTAATGGTAAGGCTATGTCATTATAAAGCAACCCAGTAGTTTTCTTATTAGTAATTGTTTAAGATTTCAGTTGAGGATAGAAGAACTCTGTTGAAATTCCTAATAATGATAATCTGTGATATATAAATGAAATTTGAATTGAATATTGACTTATTATAAAAGTATTCGTTGATATTTTATGATTTTTTAAGCTAAAACAATATTTAAAATTATTTGTTTTTACATTTTAATTGCTTTATTAACAAATATTTATATAAATTTATACCGATTCAGGTGTAAGTCTGAACGATTCCAACTAAAACTAATACATATGAAACAACTTATCTTAAGAGGCTTTTTGTTTGCTGCGATCTTTCTTTGCTATGGGATGGTGAATGCACAACAACCGGTCTCCGGAACAGTTACCGATGAATCTGGTCCGCTTCCCGGCGCAACCGTGGCTATTAAAGGAACTTCAACAGGAACAACAACAGATTTTGATGGTAATTATACATTGAATGATGTACCTGCGGATGCTACTCTTGTTTTTAGCTTTGTGGGCTATGAAACCCAGGAAGTCGGCGTCGAGGGAAGATCTACTATAGATGTCAATCTGGCAACTGATGCATCAGAACTTGAAGAAGTTGTTCTAATAGGATATGGCCAAACTACGGTAAGAGACGCTACCGGTGCTGTTTCTTCTGTTAAATCTGATGACTTTAATAAAGGGGTTAATACTTCTCCAGATCAACTACTTCAAGGTAGGGTTGCTGGTGTGCAAATTACTGCTGCCAGTGGAGAGCCTGGTGCAGCTGCAAATATTCGAATTAGAGGAACCTCTTCAATTAGAGCAGGAAACGATCCACTTATAGTGGTAGATGGAGTTCCACTTAGTGGAGGCGGGGTTAGTGCAGGATCTGATGTAGGGTTGGGAAGTCAAAGTTCAAGAAACCCGTTAAGCTTTCATCAATTCCAGTGATATTGCAAGTATAGATATTTTAAAAGATGCTTCCGCTACTGCTATTTATGGTTCGCGAGGAGCTAATGGTGTTGTTTTAATTACCACAAAAGGAGGAAGAAGTGGAAAGCCACAGGTTAGTTTCAACTCTTCATTTCAATTTAGTTCTATAGCCACATGAATATGATTTAATCTCCGCTGAGGATTATCCCGGACTGGCAGCAGGAGTTGGAAATTCAGATCCAGATCTTGGAGCAAGACTTGATCCGTTAGGATCTATTTTAAGAGAGTGCATTCACTCAGACTCATGATTTTTCTTATGGTTCTGGTGGTGAAACTGGAAATTTTCGATTATCATTAGGTTATTTGACCAGGAAGGTATCGTTAAAGGAACCGGACAGGAAAAATATACTGGGAATATTAATTTAACTCAAAGAGCTTTCGATGATGTAGTGACTTTTAAATCTAATGTTATCTACTCATTTATAAAGGATGACGGTGAAGCGATCTCCGATAATGTTGGAGCTGAAGGTGATCTTATGTCTTCTGCTTTAAGATGGAATCCTACAAGACCCTATCTTAATGATGATGGGACTTTCAATCAGCCAAGTGATAACCAAAGAAATCCATTGGCCTTGCTTGGATTATTACGAGGATATTACAGAGACATCCCGAATTTTAGCGAATCTTTCTGCTACTGTGAGTATAACTGATGAATTCGATTATAAATTTAACGTCGGGCTTGATAGAAGTGAATCTACCCGTAGAGCGGCAATTTCTTCAGCTGTTGAATACGAACAATACTTTAAATAGAGGTATCGCTTCGTATGAGGATAATTATAACTTCAATAAATTATTTGAACATACCTTATCCTATAACTCTGATCTTACAGAAGATTTGAAGTTAGATGCTGTAGTTGGGTACTCTTACCAATCTTTTGAAGTCTAAAGGAAATAGAATAGTGGCAAGAGATTTCAGTATTGCAAATCAGGATAAATATATTAAGGATATAGGTTATGCGGCTACTTTTCAGCCTAGTGAAATCACCGCTTATTTTAATCCGTCCTCTGAATTACAATCATTTTTTGGAAGAGTAAATTTTAACTATTTAAGTAAATATTTATTGACTGCAACTTTAAGAGCTGATGGTTCAAGTAAGTTTGGAGAAAATAATAGATATGGATATTTCCCTTCTGTTGGTGCGGCATGGAGGTTGGTAGAAGAAGGTTTTCTTCCTGAAGTGATTTCTGATCTGAAATTAAGAGGTAGCTGGGGTATTACCGGAAACCAGGAATTCCCGGCCGGTTCTTCACAAACGCAATTTGGACCAACAGATGATGGGTCTGCGGTACAACAGGTAAATGTTGCTAACCCGAATCTTCAATGGGAATCCACTGTGCAATATGGAGTGGGACTGGATTATGGATTCTGGAATGATCGAATTACTGGATCTTTGGATTATTTCAATAGAAAAACAAATGATCTGTTGTTTAGGTTGCCTGCTATTCAGCCGGCACCAAATGTAAATTTCTATACCAATTTCAATGACATTGAAATTGTGAACGAGGGTGTTGAATTTTCTTTAAATGCAAAATTATTGAAAAAGAAGATTTTACATTTAATGTCTCCTATAATATGGCGTTCCTTGATAATGAGATTAAAAATGTGAGTAATCAATTCCCTATTGGAATCCCAACGGCGGATGTGAATGGTAGAAGTTTAAGTGGACAAAGAGGACAATTGTTATATGATGATCAACCTTTGTATGCCTTCTATCTTCCTATTTTTGAAGGTTATGATTAGAATGGAACACCAACTTATCAGAGATGTTAATAATGATGGGATTATTAATCCAAATTTTGATGGACCGGGAAGAAGTTCGGATAGGACGTTTGTAGGAGATCCAAATCCTGATTTACTTTAGGTATTGGTTTAAATGCAAACTACAAAAATTTTGATTTTAGCGCCAATCTTAATGGAGCATACGGTCACCAGATTTATGATAACACTAATGCCGCATTATTCTATAAAGCTGCTGTAAGAAACGGAGATAATGCAACTTATAAAGAAGTAAATTCAGGAGCTGATGCAGAAAATGGAGGACCGTTTTTATCTACTAAAGATTTGCAGAGCGGTGATTTCTTGAGATTGAATAGTGCCTCTTTAGGCTATACTCTTTATCCTGAAGATTATTCCATCAATTGGATTAACTCTTTACGAATATTTGTTACAGGGACAAAATTTGTTTGTAATTACTCCTTATGATGGCTTTGACCCTGAGGTGAATACAAATAAGAAAGGTAGATGGAGTGCCATCATTTGGTATTGATTATACATCCTATCCTAGAAGCAGAAGTTTCTCTATAGGATTAAATGCGAACTTTTAATAAATTATTATTATGAAAAGAATACTATTAATATTATTTACAGTAGCTTTTCTAATTCGGGTGTACAAAACTCGATGAGGAACTAAACGATACTGTAAACAGCGAAGTAGCCAGAGAAACTACAGATACACAATCCCTTTTACCGCAGCCTATCAAGCAATGAGAATTTTTGATACCCAGGATAATATTTATCGCTTTACAGGAGCACTACTTCGGATGAGTTCGCTGGACCAACCAGGGGAGGGGACTGGGATGATGCCAGGTGTTTGGCGTAACTTGCATACTCATTCCTGGGCAAGTTCTAATAACTTTATTCAGAATGCCTATAACGGCTTATTAAGTGGAATTTTTCGATCTACTCAGGTTTTGGAATTTGATCCAACCCCGGAACAAGCTGCTCAGGCAAGATTTCTAAGAGCATTTTTTGCCTTTCATTTAGTGGATAATTTCGGTCTTGTTTTAGGGAGAGAGCCTGGAGAAGATTTAACCCAACCACCTTCCATATATCTGAACAGACCTGAAGGTATAAATTTTGTTATTTCAGAATTAGAAGAAATTTTAAATGATCTTCCTGATTCTGATGATCCTAGTGTTGCATCTCAGAATGCAGCTCACTTTTTACTGGCAAAAGCTTATTTGAATAAAGCCGTTTACATGGCAACTAACGAAAGTACTAATGGAGCATCTGAAGGTCCTTTTACTTTTGATACCGCTGATATGAATAAGGTGATTGAACATGCCGATGCCGATATCAGCTTCTGGAGACTATGATTTAGAAACTAATGTATTTTGATAATTTTTCACCTACAAATACTGAAGATTCATCTGAAAATATTTTCGTAAGTAAAAACGATCGAGGTAATAACCCATCAAATACCCATTCAAGATGGCATATGACGTTACACTATAACAATCAGCCTGATGGTTGGAATGGTTTTGTGACCCTAGCAGAAATATATGATTTATATGAGGAGAACGATATGCGTTTAAACTTTACTCCATCATATTTTGAGGGTAACACAGGTATGAATGCAGGTTACTTACTAGGGCAACAATATGCTGCCGATGGAACTCCATTGGAAGATAGAAATGGAAATCCTTTAGCATTTACTAAGGACTTTCTCTCTTACAGCTTCTAATGAAGTAAATGGTATTAGAGTTATAAAGTATCCACGCCGATTTTACAAACGATACTTCTCCGGGAAATGATTATGTGCATTTTAGACTTGCAGATGCATTATTAATGAAAGCGGAAGCGATTCTTAGAGGAGGTACTCCACCATGGGAGATACTCCGGAATCTTTAGTGAATTCTATTAGAACTTTGAGAAACGCTTCAGATTTGGCAACTGTTTCATTGGACGATATTCTTGAACGAAAGAGCAGAGAGTTTTATTGGGAAGGTTGGAGAAGAAATGACCAGATTCGTTTTGGAACATTCTTAGATGCACATTATGAAAAACCTGCATCTACCGAGACTTATTTATTATTCCCGATTCCACCAGCAGCCTTATCGACTAACCCTAATCTGGTTCAAAATCCTGGATATTAATTAACAATAATCTTAAATATTTAAAAGCCTTTCCGTAATTTGGAAAGGCTTTTAATTTAGTACAGTTTAAAATTGATCATGTGATTAAAAAATCATTTTTATTTTTTTGCACGGTGTTATTAGTTTTTTCCTGTGCAGATAGACGTGGAAGTGAATGAAGACTATAGGTTTGAAATTGTTGAACCTGAATACAGTGGGATAGATTTTGCTAATAATATCAGTTCCACTAAGGATCTTAATATTTTAACTTACCTATATTATTATAACGGTGCCGGCGTTGCTGCAGCCGATTTTAATAATGATGGACTTACCGATCTCTATTTCTGTTCTAATTTATCACCAGATAAACTATACATCAACAAAGGAAATTTAAAATTTCAGGATGTCTCAGTAGAAGCGGGGATAAGCAAATTTTCAGGATGGTCTACCGGAGTGACGGTGGTAGATATCAATAATGACGGATTACTGGATATTTACGTTTGCGAAGTTGGCAATTATAAGTCTCTACAGGGTCATAACAGGTTATGGGTGAACATGGGACTTTCAAAGGATTCCGTTCCAAGTTTTAAGGAAGAAGCTAAAAAGTATAATCTTGATTTTAAGGGGCTTTCAACACAATCTGCTTTTTTAGATTATGATCTGGATGGCGATTTGGATATGTTTTTAATGAATCATTCTGTTCATCCTAATTCAAATTATGGAATAGGAAGCCTTAGAAATGAACCAGACAGTCTTTCAGGAGATCGTTTTTTTAAAAATGAAAATGGGTTCTTTAAAGATGTTTCTAAAGAGTCTGGTATATTTAGTAGTAAAATTGGTTATGGTTTGGGATTAGCCATAGGAGATATTAATAACGATGGATATCCTGATATTTATGTAGGAAATGATTTTTTTGAGAACGATTATCTTTACATCAATCAAAAGAACGGTACTTTTAAAGATCTAATCTCTCCGGAGAATAGCGGAATTGGTCACACCTCTCATTATACAATGGGAGTGGATATTTCAGATTTCAACAATGATGGGCTTCAGGATATTCTTAGCCTGGACATGCTACCGGAAGATCTTACGACATATAAAGCTTCAGGAACAGAATATTCTTACCAGATATATAACAACTACTTAAATAAGGGTTATGCGAATCAATATATGCAAAATGCCCTTCAATTAAATCAGGGTAATTCCCACTTTAGTGAAATTGGTTATTTATCGGGCATCTCGGCAACTGAATGGAGTTGGGCTCCTTTATTTGCTGATTTGGATAATGATGGATATAAAGATCTGTTTATTTCAAATGGAATTCTTGGCGCCACCAATGATATGGATTATATCAGCTTTATTGCTAATGAAAAGATTCAAAAAAGGATAAGCAATGGAATGACAGATCAGGATATGAAAATGATAGAGGAAATTCCTGAAAAGAAAACCATCAATTATTTTTTTAAAAATTCTGGTGGGCTGAAATTTGAGAATATGAATGGGGCCTGGATTAAGCGGAGAACCATCCTTTAGTAACGGATCAATTTATGCCGATCTGGATAATGATGGAGATCTTGATCTGGTGACTAATAATGTGAACGAAAAGGCTTTTTTATATAAAAATTTAAGCAGGGAAAAGGATAATCAAAACTTTTTAAAAATAGAGTTTAAAGGGTCTGAAAAGAATCTTCAGGGGATTGGGGCCAGAGTTAAGGTTTATAGTCAGTCTGGAATGCAAATGGCTGAAAATTATCCTACCCGCGGGTATCTTTCATCGGTGCCGGCTATACTTCACTTTGGGCTTGGTAAATTGAAATCTGCAGATTCTCTTGAAATAATATGGCCAAATGGTAGTTTTCAGAAAATAAAGGATGTAAAAGCAAATCAAAAGCTAGTAGTTCATTTTGATTCAGCAAAAAATGAAAAATCTCCAGGAAAGCAACTGTCTTCAGAACCAGAATCTGAATTTGATCTTGTGCAGCGCCATAAGGAATATTCGTTCAAAGATTTTTTATATGAGCCTTTAATTCCTTATTCACAATCTAATCTGGGACCTTCAATTACCACGGTCGATTTTAATAAAGATGGTTTAGATGATTTGTTTATATCAGGTGATAAGTTTGAAGCGGGTAAATTATGGATACAATCTAAAACTGGTAAATTTAAAGTACTGGAACAACCGGAAATTGACTCTGGAGATAAGGAACCTGTAGATCAGGTTTTCTTTGATGCTAATGGAGATGGAGCTTTAGATCTGTTCGTGGTATATGGAGGTAGTGACCCTAATAATAAGAAGAAAAATGAGCCTTCACTTTATATTAATCATAACGGAAAACTTTTGAAGTCCAATGGTTTTCCTGCTTTTAGTATAAATGCTTCCGTGTGCAGGACAGCAGATTTCAATTCTGATGGCTTTCAGGATATTCTAATAACCAGCAATTCTGGATTTGGCGACTATGGAGCTTCCCAGGACGCTGTTATTCTTTTGAATGATGGGAAAGGCAATTTTAATTTCAGAAAGAATTTTAATACCAGTTTAAAGGAAATAGGATTAATTTATGATGCTGAAATTGTAGATTTCAACAACGATGGAATTCCTGATATTGTTTTTGCCGGGCATTATATGCCTATTAGCATTTATTTGAATAAGGGCAATGGGAAATTTAAAGTTGTAGAAATAGAAGATACTGAAGGTTGGTGGAATAGTGTTGAAGTTGAAGATTACAATAAAGATGGAAATCTGGATATAATTGCCGGTAACTGGGGGCTAAACAGCCGATTAAAGGCTTCAGTAAAGAATCCCTTGCAATTATATTTAGAAGATTTTGATGATAACGGAAAGATAGATCCTATACTTACTTATTATTATAACGGACGGGAAACTCCGCTGGCTACAAAAGATGAGCTCACCAAGCAAATCCCTGTTCTAAATAAATCGTATTTGTCTTACACTGAGTTCGCTAAAGCAGATTTTAATGATTATTTTTCAGCAGAGAAGATAAGTAAGGCAGTTCGAAAGAAAGTAGTAACTCTCGAAACATCATTTTTTGAGAATAAGGGAGACCTTAAGTTCGAAAAAAAGAAATTGCCCTTAGAAGTCCAGTTTTCACCCGTGCATGCAATTAGGTCTGTCGATTTTGATGCTGATGGTTTAATGGATGTTATTATGGGAGGTAATAATTACCATATTAATACCCAGTTAGGGAGACAGGATGCAGGGTTTGGGATTATGCTTAAAAATATAGGTAAAGGTAACTTTGAGATCTATTCAAATAAAGATTTCTATATAAAGGGAGCAGTAAAGGCAATAGAAAAAATAGAAATTCAAAAAGAGAATTATCTCATCTTCGGAATAAACAATGACAATGTTCAGTTCGTAAAATACCCCAAAAACAATGATTAAGAGACTTATTATACTGCTGCTTTTCCTTACCGGTATTTCCTGTTCGAGAGATCACAAGGAGCAAAGTGAAGATGTTCAGAAAGACTATCTGTTTACTGAAATGGATGCCGATTCTACTGGGATAAATTTCGTAAACCAAGTTGAAAATGAGAAAGACTTCAATATTTTCAATTATAGGAATTTTTATAATGGAGGCGGCGTTGGCGTGGGAGATCTAAATAATGATGGACTTCCGGAAGTTTATTTTACTGCTAACAGAGGGAAAAACAAATTATATCTTAATAAAGGGAATTTCAAATTTGAAGATATAAGCACGAAAGCTGGTGTACAGGGAAGTAAGTCATGGTCTACAGGTGTTACCATGGTAGATATAAATGCTGATGGATTTCTGGATATTTATGTGTGCAATGCCGGAAATGTAGCAGGAGATGATAAAAAGAATGAACTTTTTATTAATAACGGAGACCTTACGTTTACTGAAAAAGCTGGAGAATATAATCTAGACGATAGTGGCTTTGGAACTCATGCAGCTTTCTTTGATTATGATGGAGATGGAGACCTGGATGCCTACCTTTTGAACAACAGTTTTATTCCTGTGAGCAGTCTTGGTTATGTTAATAAGAGGGAGTTACGCAGTGAAGACTGGGACATTCCTGACGTTTTAAAAGGTGGAGGCGATAAACTAATGCGAAATGATGGCGGAAAGTTCACCGATGTTAGTGAAGAAGCAGGGATTTATGGTAGTCTTATTGGTTTTGGTCTTGGGGTAACCATTGGAGATATTAATAATGATTATTTACCAGATATCTATGTTTCCAATGACTTCTATGAACGGGACTATCTCTATATCAATCAGGGTGATGGAACTTTTAAAGAGGAAATTAAGAATTATATGCAACACCTTAGTCTTTCTTCTATGGGGGCTGATATGGCCGATCTTAACAACGACGGGCTTCCTGAGATCTTTGTAACCGATATGTTGCCGGAAGAGGATGCCAGGTTGAAAGAAACTGGGGATTATGAAAGATATGACCTGAATCAACTGAAGAAAAGCAGAGATTTCTATAATCAATACATGCAGAATACACTTCAGCTGAATAACGGCGATGGTACTTTTTCAGAAATTGCACATTATAGTGGTGTAGCAAAGACCGATTGGAGTTGGGGAGCTTTATTGTTCGATATGGACAACGATGGTTATCGCGATATTTTTGTAAGCAATGGAATTTATCATGATCTCACCAATAATGATTTTATGGATTTCTTCGCTAACGACATCATTCAGAAAATGAGTATTACCGGCAAGAAAAAGGAAATTGAAGAGGTGATCAATAAAATGCCCTCTACGCCTATAGCCAATTACTCATTAAAGAACACCAAAAATCTCGAATTTGAAAATACGACAGATAAATGGGGACTTGGGCATCCAGGTTTTTCAAATGGCGCAGCTTATGCCGATCTTGATAATGATGGCGATTTAGATCTATTGGTCAATAACTTCAATATGCCATCTTTTGTTTACAGAAATAACACTGAAAAATTTGACAGGAATTTTATAAAATTAAAGGTTGAAGGTGAGGGAAAGAATACTAAAGCCATAGGCAGTATCATTGATATTTACCTGAATGAAGAAGTGATCCGTCAGGAATTGATCCCAACCAGAGGTTTTCAATCCTCGGTTGATTACGAATTGACCATAGGTCTTGGAGAAAGGCAAAAAATAGATTCCATCAGGATTGTTTATCCAGATAAAAGATTTTCTGTAATTCAGAATCCTGGAATTAATAAGCTACTTGTTCTTAATCAATCAGAGCATCAGGAACTATGTCTCAAAAGAATAAAAAAAGAAATACATGGTTTGAAGAATTACCTTCAGATTTTCAGAAGAACAAAGAAGACCAGCATGTGGATTTTGATTATGAAGGTTTGATCCCTAAAATGCAGTCCAGAGAAGGACCGGCAATTGCAATAGCCGATTTGAACAGTGATGGGAATGACGATGTTTACATTGGAGGAGCATTTGGAAATTCCGGAAGAATTTATGTTCAAAATAAACCGGGAAAATTAGAGAAAATAGCCTTTGATGGGGGAGAGGATTTTGAAGATACCGATGCTGAATTTGCAGATATTGATGGCGATAATGATCTTGACCTGCTGGTTACCTCGGGAGGTAATTTCAAAAATGCCAGAACTGGACTTCGTGTTTATATAAATGAGGGGAACATGCAATTCAGCGATTACCAGGTTATTGTTTTTTCTCCCAATAACATTTCTAATGTGGAAACTGCTGATTTTGATGGAGACGGGGATATAGACCTTTTTGTTGGAGCATATACAGTACCTGGAATATATGGTTTGAAAGTGTCTAGTTTATTGCTGGAAAATGATGGAAAAGGGCATTTTAAAAATGTTACTGAGACCGCTGCGCCTAAATTGGTTGATATAGGAATGGTAACAAGTGCAGTTTTTGATGATTTTAACGGAGATGATAAAATTGATCTTGCCGTTGCCGGTGAATGGATGAGTCCTAAGATATTTATTAATCAGAAAGGGAAATTAATTCTTCAGAAAAATAAGCTTTCGGAATTACCCGGTCTTTACAATTCAGTCTTCGCGAAAGATCTTAATAATGATGGTAAAATAGATCTTGTTTTTGGAAACCGTGGGTTAAACAGTGATTATAAAGCTTCAAAAAATAATCCTGCGAAAATGTTCGTTGCCGATTTTGATCTTAACGGGACCGTGGAACAAATTTTCACTAAAACAATAGAGGGTAGGGATATCCCGCTGCATACAAAAAGGGAATTAGCGAGCCAGATCGTTTCTATAAAAAAGCAGAATCTAAAATTCAGTGAATATGCTAATAAATCTATTCAGGATCTATTTTCCCCAGAGGTGCTTTCAAAAGCGGAAGTATACCAGATCACTAATTTCGAAAGCATAGTGGCATATAATGATGGAAATGCAAACTTTACCTTAGAATCTTTACCTGCTGAAGCTCAGTTTTCCTGTATATGCAGTATTAATTCGGCTGATTTCAATCAGGATGGAAGAGAGGATCTTTTGCTGGCAGGGAATAACTATTCTTTAAAACCTCAATTTGGAAGGATGGATGCAAATTTCGGAACGATCCTGCTGAATCAGGAAGACGGGTTTAAAATAGCCAATTCTTCGCAAACAGGGTTGATGCTGGAAGGGGAAGTAAAAGCCCTTAAATGGATGAAAGATAGTAAAGGGAATGAATATCTTATCGCAGGAATTACAGATTCAAAACCTAAATTATTCAAACGCAATGAATAGAATTTCAAGCGTTTATTTTTCTATTATCATTCTTCTTCTTTATTCGTGTGCCGATGAAAACTCAGCAGCAATTGACGAAGAAGAAAAAGAATCTTTTCTTTTTGAGAGGATAGATCCTGAGATTTCAGGACTCGATTTTGAAAATTCACTTACCGAAACAGATTCAATGAATATCCTCGATTATCTCTATTTCTATAATGGAGGTGGAGTAGCCATAGGAGATATTAATAATGATGGTTTACAGGATATTTTTTTTACTTCTAATCAGAAATCTAATCGACTTTATTTAAATAAAGGGAATTTAACATTTGAAGATATAACGGAGCAGGCCGGAGTTGCAGGAAATTCAGATTGGAATACCGGAACCGTAATGGCCGATGTAAATGCAGATGGATTTTTAGATATATATGTCCTTGCCGTTAGCGGAATTCAAGGTTTAGAAGGAAAAAATGAGCTCTTCATTAATAATGGAAATAGAACATTTACGGAAAAGGCTTCAGAATACGGGATCGATTTAGAGAATTATGGAACCTCCGCTTCATTTTTCGATTTTGATAACGATGGAGATTTAGATCTTTATGTTCTTAATCATGCCGTACATACGGAAGATTCATTTGGACCTACCAGCATTCGTGAACGAAGAGCGGAAGCTAGCGGAGACAAATTATTTGAGTTCAGGGAGGGAAAATTCTATGATGTAAGTGAGAAAGCCGGAATCTATGGTGGACCGAATGCCTATGGATTAGGGATTGCAACGGCAGATTTTAATAACGATGGTTATACCGATATCTATATCAGCAATGATTTTCATGAAGATGACTATCTATATATGAATAATGGGGATGGCACTTTCAGCGAAACTTTAAAGGATAAAATAGTCCAAACAAGCCGTTTTTCGATGGGAAGTGATGTAGCTGATATTAATCATGACGGATATCCAGATCTATTGACGCTGGACATGTTGCCTGAGGATGAAAAAGCTTTGAAAAGTTCAGTGGGCGATGAAGATATTAAAATTCTTAATCTAAGAATGAAATATGGCTACCATAGGCAGTTTAGTCGAAATATGTTGCAACTCAATAATAATGGGAATGATTTTCAGGAGATAGCCTTGTTAAGTGGAATAGCCGCAACAGATTGGAGTTGGTCTGCTCTTTTTGCAGATTACGACATGGATGGAGAGAAGGATATTTTTATATCCAATGGGATTACAAAGAGACCAAATGATCTGGATTATATTAAGTATATTTCCAATAATCAGATTATAAAGAATAATAATGAATCAGAGTTTATAGATAGGAAAGCATTGAAAATTATGCCAGCCGGCGAAGTTCCTAACTATTTTTATAAAGGTTCAAATAACCTGGAATTCAAAGATGTTTCAAATAGTTGGGTTAATGCCGTAAATTCTTCTTCTAATGGAAGTGCTTATGCCGATCTTGATAATGATGGAGATCTGGATCTGGTAACTAATAATTTAAATTCAAAAGCTACCCTTTATAAAAACGTATCCTCCAATTATAGCTATTTAAAACTCAAATTTAAATTACAGGGAAATAACACCTTTGGCCTGGGCACAAAGGTTTTTGCTTATAATAATAATGTCCTTCAATATGAGCAACTTTTTACGAGTAAGGGCTTTCAGTCCTCCAGCGAAGCACTTATTCATTTTGGCTTTGGAAAGGCATCTAAAATTGATTCTTTAGTTATTGTATGGCCAGACGGAGGAAAAGAAACTTTATTTGATTTAAAGACTAATCAAACTTTGAATCTTTCTCCATCTAAGGATCTGGTTTATCAGTCTAAAGTTGATTTAAATGAGGAGAATGAAAAGTTCTTTCAGAAAGTAGATAGTATTCCCGGCTTCAGTTATACGCATAAAGAGAACTCCTATAATGATTTCGACAGGCAAAAGTTAATTCCATATAGGATTTCTGATAAGACACCATCTGTGGCAATAGGCGATCTTAATAATGATGGGCTGGATGATATATTCATAGGGAATCCAAGAGGCGTAGAGGCGAATATTTTTATTCAGAAGAATAATGGTTTTGAAAAAGTAAGATTCCCATTTCTTGAAGAAACCAGAAATCTTGAAATTACTGATGTTGCGATAGCAGATTTTAACGGAGATGGTCTTAATGATATTTTCTATGTTACGGGAGGCGGTGAGTTTAGTGGACCGATGGAAGTACTAAAGAGATGCTTGCTGGACATATATAAATGGATCCTGGAAGAAACTCGAGTTGCCAGAATATTATAGCAGTGGCGGAATAATAAAACCGGCAGATTATGATAAAGATGGTGATTTGGATGTTTTTATTGGAGGATATGCTATAGCGGGCGATTATGGTAGAATTCCGAAATCTTTTTTACTGGAGAATTTGGGAGGGAAATTTAGAATTGTAGCCAATAAATCCCTGGAAAATTCAGGGATGATAACAGATGCAGTTTGGAATGACACTAACAAGGATGATTATCCTGAACTTATTCTTGTTGGAGAATGGATGTCTCCTAAAATATTCAGGAATGAGATGGGTAAACTTAGTGAGGTTCCAGACGAAAGCCTTTATGATCTCACCGGGTTATGGCAAAATATTGAGGCCTTTGATATAGATAATGATGGCGATTCTGATTATTTATTGGGAAACTGGGGTTTAAACTCAAAGTTTAAAGCTTCTGAAAGCTCTCCGCTAAGAATGTATTACGGCGACTTAGATAATAATGGCTCTACTGAGACTGTATTGGCAAATAAAAAGGATGGAAAATATTTCACTTTGAATGGTCTTGATGAATTAGTCTCTCAAATGAATTATTTGAGAAAGAAATTTCCCTCATACGGGGAGTTTTCCGGTAAAACTGTAGAAGAAATACTGGGATCTGAAGCTATTGAAAGATCAACTATTTTAGAGGTTAAATATTTAGAATCGGGATATTTAAGGAATGATAAAGGAAAATTTAAGTTCATTCCTTTTAACAAAAATTTACAATTTGCGCCTATAAATGCTATATTAGTGTCAGAAGAAATAGATAGTTCTAAAAATATGGCTGTGTTGGGAGGAAACTATTTTGGGGTTACTCCTTATCACGGAGCTTTCGGAGCTTTTCCGGGAGCATTGATCAAAAAAGGACCGGAAATTTTAAGTGGTCCAGAGGTAGGATTTGATTTTTTAGGAAAGGCTTTAAGAAGATTAGAAGTAATTAAAATCAACGGGGAGAGTTTTTTGATTGGATTTTTAAATGATCAAAAACCTGCTATATATAAAATTAAATAAAGAAGTGAAAATGAATAGATTAGTTGGATTCAGCTTACTGGCAGTTCTTTTCTTGAGCTGTCAGAACTGATAAACCCATTGAAATTTCAGCCGAAGATTATCATATGGCTGTTGATAAATTAACCGAAATTCAGGTGCATGATATTTTTTCTCCCCCTGTGGCCAGTAGGATCTATGCCTATTCAAATATAGCGGCATATGAAGCAATGCGAATGGGTGATGAAAAATATCAAACCTTAGCCGGACAGTTAAATGATTTGAAGCCTGTACCTAAACCCAAAGATACCGTTGGTCTGAATTTGAAAATAGCTTCTCTGGTTGCTTTTTATGAAATAGGGCAGAAGCTTATTTTTTCAGAAGATCGTGTCGCCAAATTTAGAGATAGTATTTTTAGTCATTGGGAAAAGCAAAATCCTGAAAGTTTTAAAAAATCCAAAGATTATGGTTTAGAAGTGGCCGGGCATATCAAAAACTGGATGAGTACAGATAATTATGCTGAAACCAGGACTATGCCGAAGTTTTCCCTTTATACTGATGATGAAAGTCGCTGGCAGCCAACGCCGCCATCTTACATGGATGGAATTGAGCCTCATTGGAGTAAAATAAGAACTTTTGTAATAAACTCACCGAATCAGTTTAAGCCTGCGCCACCACCGGAATTTTCCATGGAACCGGGATCAAAGTTCTATGAAGAATTGATGGAGGTTTATGAGGTTAAACAGGAGATCAATAGGTTAGGAGATAGCGAGGAAAATGAGAAACTGGAAATAGCGAAATTCTGGGATTGTAATCCGTATGTTTCAACGCAGAAAGGACATCTCATGTTTGCAACCAAGAAAATTACACCTGGCGGACATTGGATAGGAATAACAAAAATTGCCTGTAAAAAGGATAATGCCGATTTTGACAAGACAGTGTATGCATATACCAAAACTTCCATAGCAATGGCAGATGCCTTTATAAGTTGCTGGGATGAGAAATATAGAAGTAACCTGGTGCGTCCTGAAACTCTTATAAATAAATATATCGATGAAAACTGGTCTCCAGTATTACAAACACCACCTTTTCCTGAATATACAAGCGGACATTCTGTAGTCTCCGGAGCTGCAGCAATAACCTTAACTGATATCTTTGGCGATAATTTTAGTTTTGAGGATGATACAGAGGTGGCCTATGGTTTACCACGTAGAAATTTCAATTCTTTCAATGAGGCATCTCAGGAAGCTGCAAATAGTCGACTATTTGGAGGTATTCATTACAGAGCTGCTATTGAAGTTGGTTTGAAAGCAAGGGAAACAGCTAGGTAAATTTGTTGTTGATAAATTGAGTCTTGAAAATGAGAGTAGCCACCTGGCATCTAACTAATCTATGAAGAAAATAATTTTATTATTGTTAATCCTTGCAATGGCAGGATTAACCTGGTATTTGTTCATTAAAAAATATGATTATCAATTTCAGACTACCGCAAAATATGGTCCGGGTGCCGTGTTCTATGAACTTAGAGGTTGGGAGAAAATAAATGATCCTACTGTTTCAGGGAAAATGGACTTAGTTGATAAAAAACCATTTAAGGAGCTTACTCAGAAAATGTCTTTTAATGATTCAATTTTCGTTGAAATGAACTGGGAATTGGAGAGATTAACTGATACCAGCACCGCAATTTCTTTGAATGTGCAATCAAATAAAAATCAATTATCTAACAGATTTGATATTATTAATCCCTTTCAGAAAAGTGTATATATTGATAGTCTAAAACAAAATATTCTTGCCTTTAAAAGACTATTGAATGAACATCAGGAGGCTTATAGAATTTCAATCGAAAATATTTTAACTGAAACTCCGGAAATGAATTGTATTTGCAGCTTTTCCGAAAACATTCCCATCGATAAAAAGGCAGATGAAATGATGGCTACCATCTCGCTTTTAGAAAACTATATTCTCACTAACAAATTGAATTTAAAAGGTTATCCGTTTCTTAAAGTCAATAAAGTGGAATAGGGAAGAAGATATTATCGATTTTGATTTTTGTTTTCCCATAGACCACATTCAGGGACTTAAGGAAACGGCTAATCTTCATTTAAAAGAATATCCTTCACAGGAATCCCTAAAAATGATTTTTAATGGTAATTATAGACTTTCACATATTGCCTGGTACGATATATTGAATCTGGCAGAAGAAAAATCATATAAAACAACCGGCTTCCTATGGAAATCTTTTATGATAATCCGAAAATTGACATTGATGAATTAAACTGGAAAGCCGAAATATATTTACCTGTAACAGAAAAACATTCTGAATAGTAATTGAATTAAGGGATTGCAATTCTCAACTTTTCAGGAAGAATCTTTATATCGATCTCCGTTTCTTTTCCAATATATTCTCCGTCAATTTGAAAAGAAACCGGTTTTTTACAGGTTATTTTAGCCCGTTTTGCCCGGATGATCTCTACAAAATCTGGGTCCATATCTGTTTCATTCCTCAGGGTTTTTAGAACATCTACCAGGCTCAGTTT
Organism: uncultured Flavobacteriaceae bacterium; assembly: GCA_963779835.1. Lineage (GTDB taxonomy): Bacteria > Bacteroidota > Bacteroidia > Flavobacteriales > Flavobacteriaceae > Christiangramia. Next base: position 61,227 of record CAVZZT010000012.1, on the reverse strand, counting down.
TTTAAAAACGAGGATCTCGAAAATTCCATCATCAGGAATTCCTTCCGGATTCACATTTGCTCCCGTTCCATATTTTTTCATATTCGCTAAACCTAACAGAACGGCCTTTTCTTCAACGGAATAATTTTCGGTTTCAATATGAAAATCAAAAGGGAATTCACTTTGAATAAGAGTGGGAATAGACTGGATTAAATATCCGAATTTCCCTCTTATAGAAGAGCTCTCATAATTTTGAATGAGTTCAGCATTTATACCAAGATCACTCATGTGAAGACAGATGGTGTTATTTAAACAAAGTAGATCAATATCAATGAAATTATTCACCAAGGGCAACTTGCAATTTGTTCTATTAAAGGTTTGCGGAAGATTTAGATTTATAGCCAATCCATTGGCGGAACCTGCAGGGATTATCCCTAACGTAAGATCAAATTTCTTTACGGCATTAGCTACCAGGTTGATAGTCCCATCGCCACCTGCTACCAATACACGATCAATATTTTTATCCCTGATCTGAGATTGGATTTTTTCCGAATCATTTTCGCCAGTTGTAGAGTATAGGTGATAATTGGCCTTTTTCTGCTCTACCCGCTCCTTAACTTTTGAAATGATAGGTTTCTTGTCTGTGTCTCCCGCGATAGGATTTACAACCAATAAAACTTCCTTAAAATTCATACGGTTCTGTTTACAAAACGCCTAAAATTAAGTATTTTGGAATGAAGGAATTTTAAAAAAAGGCCAATATTTTGAAATTAGATCTTAAGTTGTATCGCGGATATGTTAATGATGAAGAATTGGTCGTGTTTGGGCATGTATTCGAATCGTGGGCGCCAGATAAGTACAGCATTGAAAAAAAGGGAATTAAACATGCTTATGCCATTTTGCATAAATTCCGCATCAAACCTCTTAAAAACTTTAAAGTAAGATTAAAATTCAGGGATATTGACGTTACTACAAGAACAATGGATGATGGTTACTTCCGATTTGCAATTCCGTATGAAGCAGATCTTGAACCTGGCTGGCACGAATATGAAGTAACCTGTAAGATGTATGATTTTGGAATAGTGGAAAGGGGAGAACTTCTGAAACCATTTAAAAGCAGATTAGGAATTATTTCAGATATTGATGATACTTTCCTGATATCTCACAGCAACAGCTTTTTCAAAAAATTGTACGTGATGCTTTCTAAAAACCTGAATAAGCGGAAGGTTTTTAGTGATGTGGTGAAACATTACCAAAGATTAAGTATAGCTGGACAGGATGATAATAGGGAGGCTTCTAATTCCTTTTTCTATGTCTCCAGCAGTGAGTGGAATTTGTATGATTTTATCGAGGAGTTTGCCACATTGCACGATCTTCCTAAAGCTGTTATAAAATTAAAAAGTATCAAGACGGGACTTAGGGATTTCGTTAAATCAGGAAGGGGAGATCACGATCATAAATTTATCAAGATCAAGGATATAATTTCCTTTTATCCCAATTTAAGATATGTGCTAATGGGAGATGATTCTCAACACGATCCATATCTGTACGAAAAGATTTGCAAGAATTTTCCCAGGAATATCCGGGCCGTTTATATAAGGCAAACCTCACATAAACAAAATAAGAAAGTACAAAGAGTGATGTCTAATATTGAAAGTATGGGGGTAAGTATTTGTTATTTCAGAAATAGTGAAACAGCTATCCACCATTCTGAAAGGGAAAAGATCATTTAGTATATTTTCTGAATTTAAATGAAAAAGGGAAATCAAATTGACCTCCCTTTGTATTTCAGCACTAATATTAACTAATGGTGCTCCCTGTCATAAAACTCTTTTCGATCATAAAAATCATCCTCATATTTTTTTCCTGAACGCTTTTCTTCATGAGTATTTTCATTTTCAAAACGTGACTCATCGTGTGCCCAGTCATTATCTTCATCCAATGTTCTCTCAGGATTTAAGCTGCCTGAAGTTGTCTGTGACCGAACATTTTCGTCTTCCCTATCACGCCTGTTTCTATCTCCAGATTTGTATTTTAAGTGTTCTTTTTCCCTCCTGATCTTTTCGTCCAGTTCACTTGTAGGTTCCCTTTTTGTTTTAAATTCCTCGCGATGATGTATTTCCTCATTTCTTTTCATATCCCGTTCTTCCATTTCCTCGTCAGAATAGGCGGATGCCGTTCTATTTAACTCCGAGTCTTTATCTGAATATTTCTTTCTCCTGTCATATGAATCCATGACATGACGTTCATAATCTCTACCTATTGCAGTACCAGATTTATAACGTTTTGTTTCAGCAAAAGTTTGATAATTAATACTGTCAGTGAACACGTATTTATCATTTTTGCTAAGCTCTATTAGACCAATGGGAATTATTATATGGTTTTCTCCTTCCTTATTTATAAATTCTCGAAATTCAGAATTTGTTGTCGCCGCGTAAGGATCGTGATTTCTATCAATAATACTTTCATCTACCTCAACATCAACATAAACCACTTTTCCCAGGTCCTTATTCACTAAAAGGTTGTCTACTTTACCTATTACGCGATTATCCAGGTCTTTTACTTCCCAACCACGAATATCGGGATCTTTAGAGTTCACTTTATAATCTTTAAGTTCTGTCAGGTAATATAAATGCTTCTCTTTTGTACTCATAACTTTGATTTTTAAATAATTTTCTCATCATTCTGAACTAATCCTATAGAAGCCTTGCTATAACTTACCTCTTCTAGTTCCGAATTCTCTATATCATCTGTATCCTCAGTATCCGTACTTCCATAGAAATACAAAAAGGCAAGTACCGCCAGGATGATGATTAGTATTAACCAGGGCCAGATCGGTTTTTTCTTTTCTATTCTGATGTCCGCCATAATTTCAAATTTTTATTGTTTGATCTATTCTAAATTACGGGGTTGAGCTCCTAATTTTATCTAATCTTAGTCTAAAGTATTGTTAATTAGGGTTTTGTTTGGAAGTCGAAATAAAAAAGCCGGGCATTATTCACATCCGGCTTTTCTATTGAATTAAATGAAGTCTTTTATCTAAAAGTACCTGAAGGGAAAACCACTAAGCTTTCATGACCATTTTTACCTACTGTGGCAACTCCAAATAAATAGTTGTCTATTACAATCCCGTCAAGTGTAAATTGGGTAACATCTCCAACAAACCTAGAATATTGCCATTGTGGAGCAGTGGTATCTCTCCAATAGATCTTATAACCTGCAATATCTCCTTCAACCGGTTCCCATTTTAATTTAGTATCGGGTTCAACGATTCCTCCAATTTCAACTTTTGAAGGAGCGGGAGGAGCCCAGGCTAAACTGGCAAGATTTATCGCATTTACAGCGGTTAGTTTTTTTGCATAATCAAAATTTACTCCTTCAACTACGTCGCCATATTGGATACCGTCTTCGGTGCGAATATCCTGATGCTGACGATTGTAATTTTCATGGGCCTCCATAATTCTTACTCCGGCATAACCAAGATCATTAAATGATCTATGATGACCTCCCCGGCCAAACCTGTCTAGACGATAGATCATCATAGGGTTCATTTCAGGCATATAGGTTTCTACATGGCCATGAATATACCTGGCCAGTTGTCTTGAGATTCCATCAACTTCACCACCGTAATATCTTCGCATTCTTCTTTCCTCTTCAGTTTCGGTAGGAGGGACCGGTTCAGAAAATATTCTGAAGCTTCTGTTATCTATCACGCCATCTACGCCTTCAATATTTCCGATCATGTCATTATTTAAAACACCTATGATATCCCAGTTTTTCTTTTTGGCATACTCCGCAAGGCCCTTCCCTCCAAATAGCCCCTGCTCTTCACCGGAAAGACCTACATAGATAATACTGTTTTCAAAATCGTATTTTGAAAGTACGCGAGCTGCTTCCATCGTTCCGGCCATTCCACTTGCATTATCATTTGCTCCCGGGGCATCTGTGGTGAAATCCATAGTATTGCTGGCGCGGGAATCTATGTCGCCACTCATAATAATATACCGATTAGGATATTTTGTTCCTTTTTGAATAGCAACCACATTCACCACCCAGGCTTCTTTGGGAATACGTTCTCCATCATCTGGAGTAACCAGGTTCTTTTGATAAAAAACGTCCAGACAATTATCACAGTTAGAAGATATATTCTCAAACTTAGACTTTATCCATCTCCTGGCAGCACCGATTCCTCTTGTATCTGAGACGGTATCGCTAAATGTATTTCTGGTTCCAAAGCCTGCTAGTTTTCGAATATCATGTTCAATGCTATCTGCAGAAACATTGTCTATTATTTCATATAAGCGTTTATCAGTATCCTGTGCATTTCCTGAAAGAGTAAAAAACGAAATGATTAAAAAGGTAAAAATCCTGAGGGGTGATAATATTTTCATAGTATATTTTTATTAGCTCTCTAAAATACAGAAGTTTCAGAGATATTAAAAAAAGAAAGCCCCGGGAAATCCCGAGGCTTTATCTATAATCAATTTTCTATAAATTAACTTGCCACATCGTGCATTTCTGCTTTGGCTTTATTCATTTTTTCTTCAGACTTAGATCCAGCTAAATTAGCTTTAGTTCTGGCTTTTAAAGCTTCTACTTTATGGTTTACTGAATCGCTAAAGTCATTAATACTTTTATTTGCTCCTTTAATGTAATCATCTCCTTTATCACTGATAGCCTTACGGGTATCTTTTCCTTTTTTAGGTGCATATAAAAGTCCTACTACAGCTCCCGCCACAGCTCCGGATACTAATCCTAATAATAATTTTCCTGATTTCATTGTATTTTGTTTTAAATTGGTTCGATTTAAATTCATATGTAAAATTAAGTAGAAAACGCACTGAAGCAATACGCAATCAGTTAATGTATATTTAAACTTTCGGCGAAATTGCTAAATAATTTAACATCAAAATTTTACTAGAGATTTTCCCTGAATTTTTCCAACAATGTTCGAACCTTTGGAGTGCCTTCAACATAATACCTGGCGCTGGTTTTTTTAATTCCAACCTTTACGGTATATGAGGTTTCAGGAAGTTCCTGAAACATGTATTCATCTGTCCAGTCATCTCCAATTGCAAAAATGAAATCATAGTCTTTACCAACAAGTTTTTTAGAAGAAGCTTTTCCTTTGTTGACGTCACTACTTTTAATTTCCAGAACTTTATTTCCTTCAAGTACACTTAAACCGCGATTAGAAATTAATTCTTTTAAAACCGTACTTAATTCATTTGCCCGGATTTCACCCAGTTCGGGATCGGCCTTTCTATAATGCCAGGCAAGAGAGTAGTTTTTTTCCTCAATAAATGTCCCTGGTGTGCGGTCTACAAAGTTTTCAATCACTGGTCTAACGGCATCCATCCATTCACTTTTTACATTTTCTGAAAGTTCCCATTCCCCATCAATTTGTCTCATCCAAACACCATGTTCTGAAATAAGTTCGACGGGAATATCTTTCCACCAGCTACCAAGGGTATTTTTATCTCTACCACTAATTAGGATTACATCGGTATTTTCCGGAGCATTCAAAGATTTTATCAAATCCTTTAGTTCGGCATCTGGTTTCGCATTTTCAGGTTTATCCACAAAATTTACCAGCGTTCCGTCATAATCAATAAATAATACTCTTCTTTTGGCATTTTTAAACTGATTCATTATTTCGTCTGAAATATCGGGAGTAATTCGTATAGACTTGAAAGAATCTCTATTCTCTTTAGTGGCTCTCAAAGATTTCATAAAATCCTGCGCCCATTTCTCCACACTATATCTTCTTAATCGTTTCTGAAGCATTTTGTTTCTTTCTATCTGCTCTTCCTTCGGCATTTCGAAAGCGGTTTTCAAAGCTTCTGCCACCTGTTCGAAATTATTTGGATTAATTATCAAAGCTTCATTCATTTCATGGGCAGCACCGGCCATTTCACTCAAAATAAGCACCCCGGTATGATTTGTTCTGGTCGCAATATATTCTTTCGCTACCAGGTTCATTCCGTCGCGAATTGGTGTAAGTAAAGCTATATCACAGGTAGTATATAAATCTATCAAATTATTAAAAGGCATCGAGCGGTAGAAGTACCAGATTGGTGTCCAGCTTACCGTAGAGAATTTCCCATTGATCCTTCCTACGAGTTCATCGATCTCCCGTTTTAGTCTTCTATATTGAGGCACATTGGACCTTGAAGGTACAGCGAGCATTACGAGTCTTACTTTTTCAATATATTCAGGGTTCTTATCCAAAAAATATTCATAAGCTCGAATACGGTGGGCAATTCCTTTAGTATAATCCAGGCGGTCTATGCTTAATATCATTTTTGCATCTGGTGTCGCCTCCAGGTGATGATCTAATCTTCTTTGTAATTCAGATTGCTCGGCTGAAGTACTTTCATAATGATCTAAAGCGGCCTGTTCAAACTTTTTATAATCTATTCCCATGGGGAAAGAATCGACTTTCACAATTCTATCAGGTAAAGTGATTTCATTAAAGTCTACCTGATGTCGTAAAATACGGCTCACAGAACTTAAAAAATGCCGTTCATAATCGTAGGTATGAAAACCAATAAGATCTGCACCCAGTACTCCCTTAAGCACTTCATCTCTCCATGGAAGTGTTCTAAATACTTCATAAGAAGGAAAGGGTATGTGATTGAAAAAACCAATGATTGCTTCCGGGGCCTGTTCTCTAATCATGTTTGGCACTAATAACAATTGATAATCATGCACCCAGATAACGTCTCCTTCTTCATAATGCTTCAGGATCTCATCGGCATATTTTTGGTTTACCTGCTGGTATGTTCTCCAGTATTCATCATCAGATTCTGTGTACTCCATGAAGTAATGGAATAAAGGCCAAATGGTTCTGTTACTAAAACCATAGTAAAATCCATCAATTTCATCAGAAGTTAAATGAACAGCAACACAGTCTTCTTCCCTGGCCTTTTGTTGAACTTCCTCCTTAAGATCTTCAGGAATTTCCTCTTCGGTAAGTCCGGGCCATCCAATCCATATACTATCACCATCCTTATGAAATGATTTTAAGCCGGTTGCAAGTCCTCCTACACTGGGAGTCACCTCCAATTCATTGTTTTCTATTGAAATTTGCAGTGGCAGCCGGTTGGAAATAATGATCGTTTTACTCATAATTAATTGTAAATGCCGTTGTGACGAATTCGATTTTTATTAAATTTCCGAAAATCATTTCACACAGCCATTGATTTATAAGATTTTTAAGATATATGGATAACCTCGACTACGGTATAATAAGTAATTGTAAAAGCGCAGCTTTAATTTCAAAAACTGGATCCCTGGATTGGTGTTGTATGCCTAAATTTGATTCTTCTGCGATGTTTGCAAAAATATTGGATGAAAAAATTGGAGGAAGTTTTGAGATCCTGGTTGATGATGGCTATAATATTAAACAGGAATATCTTTGGGAAACTAATATTCTAAGCACTGTCTTTGACAATGGAACAGATTCTTTTCAGTTAATAGATTTTATGCCCCGCTATCCCAGGGAGGATGGATCATATTATGCTCCACCAGATATCATCAGGTTTTTCAGATTAACGGGTGGTACACCAAAATTTAAAATCAAGTATGATCCTAAACTGGATTTTTCCAGGGAGAAGACCTTCAACGAAAATAAAGGAGAATATATAAAAAGCTTTACCAAGCAAGGTAAGTATGACTCCGCCTATTTCTATTCCAGTTTTAATTTAAATGATATTCTTAAACAAAAGGAGATCACCTTAAAGGGAAATGAATACTGTCTCGTAGGCTACCACGAAAAACTGGTAGAGCAGACTCTGGACAGGTCCTATTTAAAATTTCAGCGCACTAAGGTTTACTGGATGAACTGGAGTGATAAGTCCACCCGGTATACGCATTATGGGAATGAGATCATGCGAAGTGCCCTGGTCTTAAAAGCCTTGAGTTATAAAAAATCAGGTGCTGTTCTTGCCGCGGCTACCACTTCTTTACCTGAAACAATAGGTGAGGAGCGTAATTGGGATTACAGGTTCTGCTGGATTAGAGATGCTTCGATGGTGATTAAGGTCATGGCCGGACTAGGTCATATAAAATCAGCAAAAGATTTTCTTCAGTTTATCATAGATATTATTCCAAATAAGGATGAGAAGATCCAGATAATGTATGGAATTAACGGGGAGAAAGAACTTACCGAGCATATTCTAAATCATCTAAGCGGATATAAAGGTTCAAACCCAGTTAGAACTGGAAACGCAGCCTATATTCAGAAGCAAAACGATATTTACGGAATCCTGATGGAAGTGATCTATCAACAATTCCTGATGTTCGAAACTTCTCTTGAGAATTCTGAAGCTCTTTGGACGATTGTTCGTGGAATTGTAATGATAGTAGAAGAAAACTGGAAAAAACCTGATAAAGGTATCTGGGAACTTAGAACGGAGGATCGTCATTTTGTATTTTCTAAATTATTATGTTGGGTAGCCGTAGATAGAGCAATTAAGATTGGAGAAGTCCTTAGAATGGGTATTAACGATACCAAATGGAAAGCTCTTCGGGAAGAGATCTATCAGGATATCTATACGAATGGCTGGGACGAAGAAAAGCAGGCATATACCCAGTATTATGGTTCTTCAGATCTTGATGCTTCCACTTTACTGATGGAACCTTACGGATTTATTAAAGCTGACGATCCCAGATTTGTAAGCACAGTTAAAGCTACTGAAAAAGATTTATGCGAAGATGGTCTGATGTATAGATACAAGAATAATGATGATTTTGGAAAGCCTACATCTTCTTTTACGATATGCACCTTCTGGCTTATAGATAGTTTGTATAAAATAGGAGAGAAGCAAAAGGCCAAGGAAATGTTTGATCAATTACTTTCATACAGTAATCATTTAGGGCTTTTTAGTGAGGATATAGATTTTAAGACGAAGAGGTTACTAGGAAATTTTCCGCAGGCCTATTCGCATCTTGCACTAATCGAGACAGCGGCTAATTTCAGCAAAGGAATTCCTACCGAGGGAATGATATTTCAGGATTAATCATTTCCCTGACTTTTATCAATCGTAACCCTTGCTTTAGGTAAAAATTCAGGATAGTTATGTTCAATAAATAATAGAAGCTTTTCTCTTAGAAAAACCCTTAGATCCCATGCCGTTGGTGAGTCTTTAGCACTAACCAGCATTCTTAGTTCTACCGATTTTTCGGTAGTATTTGTAACCTGAACTACATCTACATTACCATCCCAGAGATCGGTAGAATTTAAGAGTCTCGTTTGCTCTTTTCTTATAGCATCAATAGGCAATCCGTAATCGGCATATATAAAAACGGTTCCTAAAATGTCTGCAGAAGTACGGGTCCAGTTCTGAAAAGTTTTTTCTATAAAATAAGTGGTTGGTACAACAAGTCTTCTTTTATCCCAAACTCTCACCACAACATAGGTAAGATTAATTTCGTCAATCCATCCCCATTCTCCTTCAACAATAACAACATCATCAAGGCGAATGGGTTGAGTTATCGCAATTTGAATCCCGGCAAGTAAAGTTCCAATAGCTTTTTGGGCAGCCAGTCCTATAATAATACCTGCGATCCCTGCAGAGGTAAGCACACTGACTCCAATAGACCTTATGTTTTCGAAACTTATCAGTGCAATTCCTAATGATAGGGTCACAATTATAAAAATGACGATATTCTCTAGAATTGTGTATTGGGTATACACCTTTCTGGCCTTCAGATTATCGGAGCTATCCAGATCATATTTCTGTAGCATTCTTCTTTTTACCACCTTAAAAAGTAGGATTAGAAACCAGGCAAAACTTAGAATGATAGAAATAGTACTAACATGGCCTACTATTTCTTTAGTAATATCAAATCTGAAAATATCAGTAATTAGGGCGACTTTTCCTATAAGAGCTGCCAAAAAAATTAATAACGGAATTTTTACTTTGTGGGCAAAATTGACTGGTAAAATATTCTTTGGGTTTTTCCCGATTCTCTTCAGAATATAATAGACTATCGAAAAGCTGAATACAAGAATTGCAATTCCCGCAATAATATAGGGCGTCATATTTTTATCCAGTTCAATCATTCAAAAGAGATTTTGAATTTTAAAGGTAGCCAATATGCTGTAAGTCATTTATTTTGATAATAGATTTTAACCTATAAGGATTTCGGAAATCACCTGGTTTGCTTCTTGTTTTCAAGTTCAACTCTTTCCTTGGTTAAATAGAAACCGTCTTCAAGTTCGGCAATATATTTCACGATCTTTTCCCTTAGTTCACAATGTAGATCCCAGGTAGTGAGATAGTCTTTTCCGCTGCAAAGACATCTTATTTTTATGGATTTGCTGTCCATTTCTGAAACCTGAACCACCGGTGTCTTTTCTTCATCACCATCCCATTTCTCTGACTGTCTTACTAGTTCTTCAAATTTCTCTCTCACTTTTGATACATCGATCCTATGATCGGCATAGACTTCTACCACTCCTATTGTTTGGGAATTGGTCATCGAAAGATTTTCAAAACTCTCAGAGATTACCGATTTTAGGGGTATTACGATTCTTCTAAGGTCCCAGGTTTTTAAAACCATGTACGTGAATCTTAGATCTTCAACAAAACCAAAATGATCTTCTATGATCACAGAATCTCCTATTCTAACAGGTTTGGTTAAGGCGATCTGAATCCCTGCAATAATATTTCCAAGAGTGCTTTGTGCAGCAATAGCAACCACTACCGTAGCTATTCCAGCGGAAGCCATCATTGAAATTCCAAGTTTTTCGAGTGAAGGGAATTGCGAGAATATAATGGATGCCCCACCTATAAAAACTATAAAAATAAATATTCTTCGGCCTACTGATACGTAGGTGAGCATTCTTTTAGATTCAACATTCTCTTCATTATTTATATCCCCAATTTTATGTACGGCAAAGAAATCCATTATATAATCAATGATCCTCATAATTAGCCAGGTAAATACAACTATGAGTATAATTAATAGAACGGAGTAGAAGCCACGGGCAAGAGATCCCCTGAATGAAATGAGGTGATTTAAAAGCAGGTAAAAAGCAAGACTTCCAATTGCCCCACCGGCGGGAGAAGCCAGCCGATTAGCTATATTTTTGACCCAATATTTTTCAGTTGAAGAAAATATTTTTTTTATGAAAAAGGTAATTAGTTTGGCGAGAAAGTAGCAGAGGATTATCAAAATTAAGGTGCCAATAAGCTTCCAAAAAGGCACATTGAAAATTTCAAAACTGATCCATTTCGGGATCATTTTATCTAATTTTTGAGGGCCATAGGTCTTATAAAGAAACTCAGTGTTTTCTACCGTCTGAGCCGAAATTAACCAAATGGGGCTATGGTCTTTGAATTTTATTCTTTGCAGCCTAAAAGCAACATCTTTTTGATTGAGGTCTACCTCTCCGAAATTAATACTCCTTCGAGGTTTACCTGCAATAGCCTTGTTGGTAGAAGTACTTATATCTATTTGTCCATCTGGCCTGTCAGAAAGTTCGCCCCATGGAATTCGAACTCTTTGACTCATTACGAAGTTCAACTTTTCCGCCAGAATAGCCGCCTCTTTAATACTAAGATCATCGGGGAATAAATTGAAGTTTAGTGCATATGCCGCTTTTTCAAAATCTTTATTTCTTGCGTTGATGATAAAATGCTCTAGGGCAGCCTGTGGAGTTTGCAGATTATATTCTTCCGGTGGAAAACCAATACCCTTATTCCACCTATTACTTTGATAGTATGCTTCATGGTAGGACTGCAGATAATTTTCACCTAAATTTAAACTATCCTGAATTATAAATTCTTTTGTAGGTAATTGTTGGTCCTCAGTCTGGGAACTCGTAGAATCCTTTTCCTGCTGTACAGAGTACGAGTGACTATAGCATAAAAATGCAATGAGGGTCATAACGGTCTTTAATAAAGATCTCTGCATCAAAATAATTGTTGGTGAGAAATTGAAGTTACCTAATTTTGCAGGTAAAAAAAAGATTTAATAACTAATGAGAAACTTTTTCTTATCATGATAAGGAAAAATAAAAAAAGCCACCTAAAAGGTGGCTTTAATTTTATAATTGAATAGTAAACTAGTTTACAAAACCATCTCTAGGTCCACCACTTGCAAAAATGGTTCTCATGCGAGCTTTCTGACCTTCAGAGAACATATACATACATTCGTCATAAACATAATCCATATAGTTCATAGTCATATCTGTAGATCTGCAGTTAACTGTTGGATATGAAGGACATCCATAGTTTGGACCATCAGATTCTGGTGTGTCAGAAACAAAATCGTCCTGCTTACATCTACCATCACCCCAGATGTGACGAAGGTTCAGGTAGTGTCCAATTTCATGAGTAGCAGTTCTACCCTGATCGTATGGAGCGGCTACATAACCAGTGTTCCCAAAATACTGAGGAGAAATTACAACACCATCAGTTGAAGCCGGTCCACCTGGAAATTGAGCATAACCAAGAATTCCACCACCAATATTGGCAACCCAAATGTTCAATGTCTTATCTGGAGTTGTTGGAGGGTATACAGCTTTTACTTCATCTCTTGTTCCCCATTCAGCTCTTGAATTGCTGTAACGGTTCACTCCAGCCAGTGTAAAAGAAACCTCTGCATCAGCAACAACGGGTGCAAATTCAGAAGGAGTACTGTTCACATCACTGTTAGCAGCCCTAAAATCATCATTTAACACAGCGATTTGAGAGTTGATCTGGGCATCAGAAATATTCTGTTGTGAATTACTGTAAACCACATGTACGATTACCGGAATATTTACAACTCCAAGATTATCTGTTGCTGGTGGTTCGGTTCCTCCGCCACCACTTCCAGGTTTTCCACCTTTAGCGTTTTCAGATTTTGCAAGAATTGAACGTGTGTTCTTTTCTATTTTATACATTTTTTCGTGAAGACCTTTATTTTCGTTCAGTAAACGATTAAGGTTTCGCATGGAATAGCACTTAGCATTTCCGTTTTCAGAGCTTTTGCCGTCTGAATTGGCATCAGTGTAAAGGTAGAAGTCACTCATGTCTACCTGAGCCTGTTGTTCTTCTGATACACTTTCTTTGGGGTCTTGCTCACAAGAAGCAAATAGGAACGCCATTGCGGCCATTCCCAACATAACTTTTTTCATGTTTTAATAGGGTTTTGTTTGATTTTCATCGAATATATTTAAATCTTCATCGATTTTAATGTTTTTTTAGGAGAAATTTTTAGTTTTAACATTTATAATGTAATAAAAGCAAAAAAGCCATCCTTTAGGATGGCTTTTCTCAGTTTAAAAGAATGTTTCTTTAGAAACAATATTTATTCTCTGAAGTCAGTTTTTCAGCAATTGTATTTCTAAGTTCCACTACATTAGGCATGTTCGTGTATTTAGTAAATCGCTTAAGACCCATAAGCATCATTCTCTGTTCATCTCCTTCAGCAAACGAACCTATTCCTTCTTTAGCCTTGGTATTTACAGTATCCACAGCATGGTATAAATAAAGCTTAGCCATTGCTATTTGCTCTTTTTGAGAGTCTACGCCATTTCTTTTAGCAATTTTCTCAGCTCTAAGAATACCAGATTCAGCCATATAGATCTCGATCAAAATATCTGAAGCCGCTAGTAATAGTTGCTGATGTTCTTCAAGTTGAGGTCCAAATTTTTGAACGGCACTTCCTGCAACCATTAAGAATACTTTCTTAAGCTTGGCAACCATTTCTTTCTCTTCAGCGAACAATTCAGAATAATCGGGTTTGTCCATAGATGGGATTCCGGTAAGCTCGTCTGCCACCTTCGTAGCAGGTCCTAAAAGATCTACATGACCTTTCATAGCCTTCTTAACAAGCATTCCAACAGATAACATTCTGTTGATCTCATTGGTTCCTTCATAAATCCTGGCAATACGGGCATCTCTCCATGCAGATTCCATTGGAGTATCTGCAGAGAATCCCATACCTCCATAAACCTGTATACCTTCATCACTACAGTTCTGAACATCTTCTGAACAAGCAACCTTAAGAATAGAACATTCTATAGCATATTCTTCAACTCCTTTTAATTCAGCTTCAGCATGGGATGCTCCATCTTCCAGACGAAGATTGATCCTGTCCTCAATATTTTTAGCTGCACGATAAGACGCTGCTTCACCAACATAAGCAGAAGTAGCCATTTCAGCTAATTTAGACTTGATAGCTCCAAACTTAGAGATAGGAGTATCGAATTGAACTCTATCATTGGCATATTTTACGGAAAGATCTGTAACTCTCCTTTGAGCATCCAAAGATGCTGCCGCTAATTTGATACGTCCAATATTAAGAGCGTTCATCGCGATCTTAAATCCGTTTCCTCTTTCAGACAGTACGTTTTCAACCGGCACTTTAGTGTCGTTGAAGAATACCTGACGGGTAGAAGAGGAATGGATACCTAATTTCTTTTCTTCTTCCCCGAAACTGATTCCGTTTTCTTTGTCATTTTCTACAATGAATCCGGTAATGTTCTTATCATCTTCGATTCTGGCGAATACGATAAACAAATCAGCAAAACCTGCATTAGAAATCCACATTTTCTGTCCGCTAATGCTGTAAGATTTTCCATCTTCAGAAAGAACAGCTTTAGTTTTTCCAGAATTAGCATCACTACCTGCACCCGGTTCAGTTAAGCAATAAGCTCCAAACCATTCTCCAGTAGCCAGTTTCGGAACATATTTTTTCTTTTGCTCTTCATTTCCATATAAAGTGATTGGCATTGTACCAATTCCCGTATGGGCACCAAAAGCAGTAGCGACAGACCCTGTAGCACCTGAGATGTAATCACACACCAACATTGTTGATACGAATCCCATTCCAAGACCATCATATTCTTCCGGCACGGCAACTCCAAGGAATCCCAGTTCTCCGGCTTTACGCATTACCTCTTCGGTAAGTGCGTAATTTTTCTTTTCAAATTCTTCTTTGTGAGGCCAAATTTCGCGTTCTACAAATTCCTTAACGGAATCGCGCATCATTATTTGTTCCTCGTTGAAATCTTCCGGAGTGAAAACGTCTTCACTTTTAGTTTCCTTTACCAGGAACTGACCACCTCTTAAAAGATCTTTTTTAGCTGTATCTGTGCTCATTTTATTTGTAGATATTAGTACTGAGATGTGAGATTTTAGATCTAATCATCTCAATTATTGTTATTGTTTAAATTTTATATTGAAAAATCTCATTTCTAAGATCTCAGATCTTAAGTCTAATTAAGGAATTCAAAGACTCCTGCGGCTCCCTGTCCGGTTCCCACACACATGGTCACCATACAATGTTTGTTCTTTAATTCACGCTTACGCATTTCATCAAAGATCTGAACTGATAGTTTTGCTCCGGTACATCCCAGTGGGTGTCCCATAGAGATTGCACCACCATTCGGATTTAATTTATCCTTGTCCAGGCCTAATTCTCTGATAACGGCAAGTGATTGAGAAGCGAAAGCCTCATTTAATTCGATAAGTTCCATATCATCCTGCTTAAGCCCCGCCTGTTTTAGAGCTTTTGGAATTGCATAAACCGGTCCTATACCCATAATTCTTGGTTCCACACCAACTGCAGCATAGCTTACCATTCTGGCGATAGGTTCAAGATTCAATTCTTTCACCATTTCCTCGCTCATTACCATAACAAACGCGGCACCATCACTCATTTGGGAAGAGTTTCCTGCAGTTACGCTTCCGCCTTCAGCAAAAACAGGTCTCAATTTATTAAGAACTTCAAGAGAAGTATCTTTTCTTGGACCTTCATCTTTGTTTACGGTATAAGACTTGGTTTGTTTTTTACCATTTTCATCTACATACGTTTCATCTATAGTGATGGGTACGATTTGATCCTGGAAACGATCTTCTGCCTGAGCCTTGATCGCTTTTTGATGGGATTGATACGCAAACTCATCCTGATCTTCACGGGAAACATTATATTTTTTAGCGACTGCCTCAGCAGTTAGGCCCATTCCCCAGTAGTAGTCTTCATGACCTTCCTTCGCCACCTCATAGTCAGGTACAGGCTTGTAACCTCCCATAGGGATGTAACTCATGCTTTCCGCACCACCCGCAATGACGCAGTCGGCCATACCATTCTGGATCTTTGCTGTGGCTATAGAGATTGTTTCCAGTCCGGAGGCACAATATCTGTTTACCGTCATTCCAGGAACGTCTTCGATCTTTAATCCCATAAGAGAGATCAGTCTACCTACATTTAATCCCTGTTCAGCTTCTGGCATGGCGTTTCCAACCATCACGTCGTCTATACGTTTCTTATCGAAATCGGGTAATTTATCCATCATGTACTGGATGGTTTCCGCAGCCAGTTCATCTGGTCTTTTGAAACGGAATACTCCTCTGGGAGCTTTTCCTACTGCGGTTCTGTATGCTTTTACTATATATGCTGTTTTCATTTTTTTTAGTATTTAGATATTAGATTTGAGAAGTGAGATTTATTTGGTAAATTTCTTAATTAAGGTGAAATTCATTTTTTGAATCTCCATCAAATCATTAATAATTGGTTTAATATTTTCTTCTGAAACTAATTTGAGACGTTCTGAAATTATCAATTGAGTATACAATTCGTTAGTTGAACCGTTTGCAATTCCTAAAAAGTTTTTGAACTCACCGTCAGTATTTCTTCCGGCGCCTTCCGCAATATTGGAAGGTATAGAAACTGCACTTCTTCTAATTTGACTTGTTAATCCATATTTTTCTTCAGATGGAAATCCAGAAGATAAAATATAGATCTGTTCCGCAACATTTATTGCTTTTTGCCAAATCTTAAGTTCCTGAAAGTTGTGCATTGTTCTAATTTCTTAAGTCTAAAATCTCAGATCTATTATCTAGTTTCTTAGTGGTTTTCCTTTCTTAAGCATATGCTGCAGACGTTCCAGGGTTTTTCTTTCTCCTGTAAGCGATAGGAAAGCTTCTCGTTCCAGTTCTAATAAATACTGTTCACTAACCAGTTGGTTTTCTGAAAGATCACCACCAGACATTACATAAGCCAGTTTGTTTGCGATCTTTTTGTCGTGTTCACTGATGTATTTCCCCGCAGCCATCTGGTCTGTTCCTACCAGGAATGCTCCTAATGCCTGTTTACCAAGAACTTTTACATCTCTACGAGCAATTGGTTGAGTATATCCATTCTCAGCCATTAGCAACGCATGTTTCTTCGCTATTGCCAGTTGCCTGTCTGGATTTACCACTACAATATCTTTTCCTTTCTGAAGAAGGCCAAGATCGTAGGCTTCATAAGCCGAAGTTGACACTTTCGCCATCCCTATGGTAAGGAAGTTCTCTCTTAAGTCGGTTTAACTCCACATCATCTTTCTGATAAGTATCTGATGCTCTTACCGTCATTTCCTTGGTTCCACCACCTCCGGGGATCACACCAACACCAAATTCAACTAATCCGATATAAGTTTCAGCAGCTGCAACTACTTTATCTGCATGTAGTGAAAGTTCGCATCCACCACCAAGAGTCATCGCATGAGGTGCAGAAACGGTTGGAATAGAGGAGTAGCGCATTCTCATCATGGTATCCTGGAAATATTTGATCGCCATATTTAGCTCTTCATATTCCTGTTCTACGGCCATCATAAAGATCATTCCGATATTTGCACCTACAGAGAAGTTCTTACCGTTATTGGCTACAACCAGTCCCTGGTAATCTTTTTCAGCAATATCAATGGCTTTATTGATTCCATCAAGAACATCACCGCCAATAGAATTCATTTTACTTCTGAATTCAACATTGAGGATTCCATCTCCAAGATCTTCAACTACAACTCCGCTGTTTTTGAAAACTTCCTTAGATTCCCTGATATTATCAAGGATAATGAATGCATCCTGTCCAGGAACCTTCTCCTGTTTCTTATCGTCTATATTATAGTAATAAGTATTTCCTTCTTTTACGGTGTAGAAACTATCACTACCGCTTTCCAGCATTTCGTTCACCCAGGCAGCAGGCTCGTAACCTTCATCTTTCATCATTGCGATACCTTTCTCAACTCCAATCGCATCCCAGATCTGGAAAGGACCGTGCTCCCAGCCGAAACCGGCTTTCATGGCATCGTCAATTTTATATAGCTCGTCTGAAATTTCAGGAATCCGGTTGGATACATAAGCGAAAAGAGCAGAGAAACTCTTTCTGTAAAAGTCTCCGGCTTTATCCTTTCCTTTGACCAGTACTTCAAAACGATCGGCAACATTGTCGATAGATTTTGTCTGTTCTAAGGTTCCAAAAGAAGCACTTTTTCTATCCCGGTATTCCATAGTATCAAGATCAAGTGATTTGATCTCGCTGGAACCATCGTCTTTTTTAATCTTTTTATAAAATCCCTGACCAGTTTTACTTCCTAACCATTTATTTTCCATCATGGTATTGATGAAATCTGGCAATTTGAAAAGGTCATGTTGCTCGTCATCCGGAACATTTTCATAGATACCGTTGGCAACATGTACAAGAGTATCTAAACCAACAACATCAACCGTTCTGAAGGTTGCCGATTTCTGTCTTCCAATTACCGGTCCGGTTAATTTATCAACCTCTTCGATGGTCATTCCCATATCCTTAACGGTATGAAACAGACTCATAATTGAGAAAATCCCAATTCTATTCCCAATAAATGCAGGAGTGTCTTTTGCAAGAACCGCCTTTTTACCCAGGAATTTTTCACCGTACATCTCAAGGAATTCAAGAACATCTGGAGATGTTTCTTTTCCCGGGATGATCTCAAATAATCTTAAATATCTTGGAGGGTTAAAAAAGTGAGTTCCGCAGAAATGCTTTTTGAAATCATCACTTCTACCTTCAGTCATGAAATTTATAGGAATACCAGAAGTATTTGAAGTGATCAAAGTCCCCTGTTTTCTATGCTTTTCCAGGTTTTCGAAAACCTGTTTCTTAATATCAAGACGTTCAACAACCACCTCAATGATCCAGTCTGCTTCAGAAACTTTATGAATATCGTCTTCAAGGTTTCCTGTCTTTATCCTTTTTACAAAATCTTTATGGTAGATAGGCGAGGGTTTAGACTTGACAGAATCCTGAAGTGATTCATTCACTATTCTATTTCGAACTACCTCGTCTTCCAGGGTGAGTCCTTTTTTCTTTTCCTTGTCATTCAGTTCACGGGGAACTATGTCCAGAAGCAAAACTTCCACGCCGATATTAGCGAAATGGCAAGCGATACCGCTACCCATAATTCCGGATCCTACAACTGCAACTTTATTAATCCTTCTTTTCATTTCTTGGTGTTTATTGTTTTATCTGATTTTTATTTCTTCAGTGTATATTTTCTTTTCGCTGATTAGCTCCAAAATGGTATTGGCTACGTCAATAAAAGTTTTCAGGTCTTTATCTGATACATTTTCTTTACCTGCTTCATCAAATCTTAAGTACAACGCGCTTTAGAGTAATCTCTCATTTCCTTTCCAAATTCGGTTAAATGAATAAGTACGCTGCGACCATCACTAGGATTCTTTTTTCTAATGATGAGACCTTTCTCTTCCATAGTTTTGAGAATTCTCGAAAGACTGGTTGCTTCCATTCCCATTTTTGGGCCAAGCGAAGTAGATGGGGTGCCGTCTTCAGGATCTATGCTAAGTAGGGCAAATCCTGTAGCCATTGTGCTTCCTGCTTTTCCGGCTTCCTCATTGTACATTTTTGAGACGGCCATCCAGGTTGCACGCAAAACATAATCTATTGTTTTTTCTTTCATCTGGATTTTGAATGAATCCAAAGTTAGGAAAAAATATTATGCATGCATAATAAAATTAGTTTAAAAATATTAATATACTGAATTTCTAGTCTTAATATTCTTAAAACAAAAAAACTCCTCTGGTTGGGAGGAGCTTTTTTTATCAAATTCTTAGTGTCTGTTTAAAACCGACCGTATAGTTTTTCGTAGAGATCTTTATATTTATCTTTTATTATACGTCTCTTTAATTTCATAGTAGGAGTGAGGTGTTCATTTTCAACCGTCCAGGCTTCTGGAGTAAGTTCAAAGGTTTTTACTCTTTCCCATTTACCGAATTTCTGATTGTAAAAATCTAATTCTTCCTGGATGCGTTCCTTTACTAAATTGTTATTAGCAATATCTTCTTCGGTTCCTTTACCAAGGTCAATATTTTTTCTACGTGCCCAATCTACAATAAATTCAAAATTTGGCTGGATCAATGCAGAAGGCATTTTTTCTCCATCACCCACCACCATGATCTGTTCGATGAAGCGAGACTGTTTCATTGTATTTTCGATCAATTGTGGGGCCACATATTTACCTCCCGAAGTTTTGAACATTTCCTTTTTCCTGTCGGTAATCTTTAGGAAACCTTCCTTGTCTATTTCTCCAATGTCACCCGTATGGAAATATCCATCTTCAGTAATCACTTCTTTGGTCTTCTCTTCATCCTTATAATAACCTTTCATGATGTTAGGACCCTTGGCGAGGATCTCTCCATCTTCTGCTATTTTAACTTTTACATTATCCAATACTTTACCTACGGTTCCAATTTTGAAACCATAATTGCGTTCATCATTAACTGCAATTACAGGAGAGGTTTCTGTTAGTCCGTAACCTTCCATAACCGGAATTTCAGCAGCTGCAAAAACACGAGCAAGTCTGGGTTGAAGTGCAGCACTACCTGAAACTATCAGTTCTATATTGCCTCCTAACCCTTCTTTCCATTTAGAAAAGATCAGTTTTCTGGCTAGTTTTAATTTAGTTTCATACCACCATCCATTGGCTCCGTATGGTTCATATTCCAGACCTAATTCTACGGCCCAGAAGAATAGATTCTTCTTAATGCCGTCTAACGCAGTTCCTTTAGCGATTATCTTATCATAAACCTTTTCAAGCAACCGTGGTACCGCACTAATAACATGTGGCTGTACTTCTTTAAGATTATCACTTATTTTATCTATAGATTCTGCAAAATAGATCGATACCGAATAATACTGATATAAATAAAGGATCATTCTTTCGAAAATATGGCATACCGGTAAAAAGCTTAAAGATTTATAAGTACCTCTTTCAAAAGGCACACGTGGAGCACTTCCCAAAACATCACTAACAATATTTTGGTGGGTAAGCATTACACCTTTAGGTCTTCCGGTAGTACCGGAAGTATATATTAAGGTAGCAAGATCATCTGTTTTCACAGCCTTTTTTAGTTTTTCAACTTCATCCTGATTACCTTTATCTTCTCCTTGTTTTAAAATTTCATCCCAATTCTGGCAACCCGCAATATTATCAAAACTATAAACTCCTTTTAAATTGGTAGTAGCTTTTATTTTATTGACCTTTTCCAGAACCTCTTCATCAGATACGAAACAGTAAATAGCCCCACTATGGTTTAATACATATTCATAGTCTTCTTCTGAAATGGTGGGATAAATTGGTACATTTTGCGCACCAAGCTGAAGGATCCCGATATCCATAACATTCCATTCGGTTCTGTTTGTGGAAGAAATTACAGCAATCTTGTCATTTGGTTTAATTCCTAATCGCAAAAGTCCGCGACTAATGGTGTTGGCCTGGTCAATATACTGCTGAGTAGATAATGTTTTCCATGAACCATCATATTTAGTAGCAAGAGCTACGTCTAGAGGATGCTTTTCGAGTTGATAATATGGAAGGTCAAAGAGACGTTTTATTTCATTCATGAAATTGAACAGTTTTAGATATAACCCGCAAAATAGCAAAAAACGGGGCTACTTCAAATTGATAATTCAAAAAAGAAGGGATGTTTTTAACATCCCTTTAATATAAATCATAAAATAATCTTCTTACTGCTTGTTTTCCAGCCATTTTCTGGCATTTACAAAACCTTCATGCCAGGGAGAAACTTCATCTTTTCTTCCTTTTGGATAGTTTGCCCAGTTCCACTGGAATGTAGAACGCTCTAAATGCGGCATCATTACCAGGTGTCTACCGGTATCATCTGTTAAATACAGCGGTATTATAATGGGAACCATTTGGATTTGCCGGATATCCTTCATAACCATATTTGCCTACAATATTATATTTCTCTTCTTCATATGGGAAACTGAATTTACCTTCCCCGTGAGCGGCCCAAATACCAAGTTTAGTTCCTGCAAGAGTTGAAAGCATTACAGAATTATTTTCCTGAACCTCTACAGAAGTAAAGTTACATTCGAATTTATGTGACTCGTTATGCAACATTTTAGGTTTTTGATCATGTTCTGGATTAATGAGTCCTAATTCAATGAATAATTGACAACCATTACATACCCCAAGTGAAAGCGTATCTTTTCTTGCGAAGAATTTATCCAGTGCTACTTTCGCTTTTTCATTATAAAGGAATGCTCCCGCCCAGCCTTTAGCACTTCCTAAGAACATCTGAATTCGAGAATCCGCCAACCGCAGCAATGAACTGAATGTCTTCAAGAGTTTCACGACCGGTAATAAGATCGGTCATATGAACATCCTTTACATCAAATCCTGCCAGATACATAGCTCGCGCCATTTCTCTTTCAGAATTTGATCCTTTTTCACGAATGATCGCTGCTTTTATTCTCGGTTTTGAAGAATCTAATTCCGGTAGTTTTCCGGTGAAGTGTTCCGGAAATTTGAATTCAAGAGGTTGCTCTTTATAATTATGGTAACGTTCTGTTGCTTTATCAATTCCGCTTTGGTGTTCATCAAGAAGGAATGAAGTTTTATACCAGGTATCTCTCAACTCAGGAATATTGAAACTTAGGTCTGCTCCTGAACTTTTAATTCTGAGCTCTTTTCCTTCCAAAACTTTTCCAATATTGAAAAATTCTACTTTCTTTTCTTTTAGGATCTCTTCTACTGAATTGTCTTTTGCCTGAAATACAATCCCGCAGTTCTCATTAAATAGAAGTTTTACGATATCTTTTTCATCTAAAGCTGAAAGATTAAGATCTGCTCCCAGATTTACATCTGCAAAACACATTTCAAGTAAGGTAGTGATCAAACCTCCCGAAGCTACATCATGCCCGGCCAAAATAAGATCCTTTTTGATCAATTCCTGGATGGCATTAAAGGCTTCAGCGAATTTTTTATCATCTTTTATTGTAGGAACGTCCTTTCCGACTTTATTCAAAATTTGAGCGAAAGAAGAACCTCCCAGTTTGAACTTATCCTGAGAAAGATTGATATAATAAATATCTCCACCATTCTTTTGAAGAACAGGTTCTACAACTTTCGTAATATCATCACAATGCCCGGCAGCAGAAATAATCACAGTTCCCGGAGATATAACCTGAGAGTCCTTATACTTCTGTTTCATAGAAAGGGAATCCTTTCCGGTTGGAACATTAATACCCAGAGATATTGCAAATTTCGAAACTGCTTCCACAGCTTCATACAGCCTGGCATCTTCACCTTCATTATTACAAGGCCACATCCAATTGGCTGAAAGTGAAATAGATTTTAATCCTTTTTCCAGTGGAGCCCAAACGATATTTGATAGAGATTCAGCAATTGAATTCTTTGATCCTGCTACCGGATCTACCAATGCAGAAACAGGGGAGTGCCCAATTGAAGTAGCAACCCCGTCTTTTCCCTTATAATCAAGAGCCATAACTCCACAGTTATTTAGTGGTAACTGAAGAGGTCCTGCAGTTTGTTGTTTAGCGACTCTACCCGAAACACAACGGTCTACTTTATTGGTCAACCAGTCTTTACAGGCCACAGCTTCCAATTGAAGCACCTGATTAAGGTATTCATGTATTTTAGATGTCTGGTAACTTACATCTTCATAATTTCTTTTGATCGTCTTATCGGTCATTATCGTCTTAGGAGAACTTCCGAACATATCGGACAATTCCAGATCCATAGGTTTCTGACCTGATTTTTCTCCTTCGAAAGTAAAACGATGATCTCCGGTTACATTTCCTACCTCGTACATAGGAGAGCGCTCTCTATCTGCCACTCTTCTTAGTTTAGCGATCTCGGCTTCACCAATTACCAATCCCATTCTTTCCTGAGACTCATTCCCGATGATCTCCTTTGCGGAAAGGGTTGGATCTCCAATAGGAAGTGCATCCAGGTCTATCTTTCCACCTTTTTCCTCAACTAGCTCGCTTAAACAATTTAGGTGTCCGCCGGCACCATGATCATGAATGGAAACAATCGGATTCTCTTCACTTTCCACCATTCCGCGAACGGCGTTGGCAGCACGTTTTTGCATTTCAGGATTTGAACGCTGGATGGCATTTAGCTCAATACCACTGCTAAATTCACCGGTGTCGGCAGATGATACCGCAGCACCACCCATACCAATCCGGTAATTCTCACCACCTAAAACAACTATTTTGTCTCCTTTGTTTGGCACATCTTTTAATGCCTGGTCTTTTTTTCCATATCCAATTCCTCCGGCAAGCATGATCACCTTATCATAACCAAGGGACCTGTCATGTTCAGAATGTTCAAAAGTTAGCACCGATCCTGAGATCAATGGCTGACCAAATTTATTTCCAAAATCTGAAGCGCCATTAGAAGCTTTTATAAGAATGTCCATGGGAGTCTGGTATAGCCAGTCTCTTTCTTTCATTCCATTTTCCCATTTCCTATCCTTATCTAGACGGGAGTAGGAGGTCATATATACTGCAGTTCCTGCCAATGGCAACGAACCTTTTCCCCCAGCTAGCCTGTCCCGAATCTCACCACCACTTCCGGTAGCAGCTCCGTTGAAAGGTTCAACGGTAGTTGGGAAATTATGTGTTTCTGCCTTAATGGAAATAACAGAATCAAAATCCTTAACCTGGTAGTATTCCGGAACATCAGGAGCTTTGGGAGCAAATTGCTCTACTCTTGGACCTTTTACAAAAGCAACATTGTCTTTATATGCTGAAACTATATCGTTAGGATTTTCTTCGGAAGTCTTTCTGATCATTTTGAAAAGAGAAGAAGGTTTCTCTTCCCCATCGATCACGAAAGTTCCGTTGAAGATCTTATGACGGCAGTGTTCAGAATTTACCTGGGAGAACCCGAAAACTTCAGAATCGGTCAATTTTCGTCCTAGTTTATTGGCCAATCCCTGGAGGTAAGCAACTTCTTCTGTATTTAGAGCAAGACCTTCTTTTTGGTTAAAGGCTCCAATATCGTCTACTTCAATAATTTGAGCAGGATTTATATGAATATCAAAAATATCCTGATCCAGGCTTTCGTATTTCTGAGAAAGCATAGGATCAAAATCATGAAAATGTTCGTCCACTCTCAAAAATTCTTCGATCCTTATCAAACCATGTATACCCATATTCTGGGTAATCTCCACAGCATTGGTACTCCATGGAGTGATCATAGCAGCACGTGGACCAACAAAAAAATCTGCCAGGGCAGATTTATGTATTTGTTGAGTATTTCCGAAAAGCCAGTTTAGTTTTGAAATTTCCTGGGCTGAAAGTTCTGAATGTGTTTCCACAGCAAAAACCTTGGTAGTTTGGTTTCCGAAGAAAAGAATCATTTACGTTGTGTTTGTGTTGTTTTTAAAGGCACAAATTTACTTTTTTAAAGCTAATCCTTAAAATTAATGCACGGAATAATTCTTCACATTTTAACAGGAAATTACGCAACTCTATCTGTATAATGCATCTAGATTAAGCAAAACCTATATGATGAAAATTTGATATTTTTTAAAAGTATTCTTTTTTAAGCGTCATTACATGCTCTCCAAATGAAGATAAATCTGGAGAGATATTTTTGCTAAAGGAAAGTTCCGCAGAATTCCCATTCCGAATATGAATTGATCCACATAATTATTGATAATGGAATTTATTTCTAAACAAATAATTATTAACTCAATAGATTGATTCTTTAATATTTAAGATATCAAAAATGATCCTAATGGGGGAAATTTCTTACCTTCTTATCATCAATCATTGTTATTATGTACTTTAAATTTCAAATTATCGCATGCATTGGCTTTCTTGCCTTATTTTCCAGTTTTTCATGCTCTTTGTCTGGCAATGATGAGGATGGAAACACGGAAATTGTAGAGATGAGAATAAATCATTTTCAACAAACCGCTTTTGGTTCCTTTCCTCAAATGGTCTATTTAGTGCAGGAAAATGATAAAATTGGCGGAGATCAATGGGATTACTTATACGATCAAATTGCTGGTTTTGAATATGAAGCCGGGTACGTTTATAATCTTTCCGTAAAAAAGGAAGCAGTCGAAAACCCTCCTCAGGATGCTTCTTCTATTAAATATACATTGCAAAACGTGAGTTCTAAAGAAAGGGTGCCTGAAGATGAAAGTTTTGATATTAAGCTAAAGTGGGGAGGTCACAATTTTGTTTCGAATTCCACAGGCGATTTTAAGCTTTTGAACACCTATGATATTGATTGTTCAAACTTTTGTGACAGCCTTACTGAAGACCTGGAAGATAAAGAGGAAGTAACCGGGACCTTTTTGCATGGTTCAGGCACTACATTAAAACTAATAGCTATTCAATAAAAAAGCGACCCTTAGGTCGCTTTGATTTTTATTCTTTTACTAAAAGAGCCATATAGAATCCATCATAACCACTTTCGTGTGATAATATTTTCTTCTCCTTCATTAGTTTAAATTCTTTACCTATTTCGGTTTTCAGGAATTTCTGAACCTGTTTTTCATTTTCAGAAGGAAGAATGGAGCAGGTGGCATATACCAATTTCCCGCCCTTTTTTACGATTCTGGAATACTTCTCCAATATTTCCAATTGGGTATCTTTAATCTTTTCCAGAAATTCCGGCTGAAGTTTCCATTTTGCATCTGGATTTCGACTTAAAACACCTAATCCGCTACAAGGTGCATCAATAAGAACTCTATCTGCCGTATTGTAAAGTTTCTTGATCACTTTGGTTGAATCAATACTTCTGGTTTCAACATTATGAGCACCGGCACGTTTGGCTCTTCTTTTAAGTTCTTTTAATTTATTTCCGTAGATATCCAGAGCGATGATCTGACCCTTATTTTCCATCAGCGCCGCAAGATGTAATGTTTTACCACCAGCACCAGCACAAGTATCTACTACACGCATTCCCGGTTGCACATCAAGAAAATCTGCAACTCTTTGTGAACTTGCATCCTGAACCTCAAATAGTCCATCCTGGAACGCTTGAGTTTTAAATATGTTTGCTCTTTCTTTTAGTTCCAACGCTTCAGGATAATTGCGCAGATTTGAAGTTTCAATTCCCTCTTCGCTAAGTTTCTCAGCTAATTGTTTTGGGGTCGTCTTTAATTTATTCGCACGAATTACTACCGGAGCCTGGTTGTTGAGCGCATGGATTTCATTAGTCCAAACTTTATCTCCTAACTCCTGTGCTCCTAAATTGTCCATCCAATCTGGAATAGATTCCCGGAACTTCCTTATTCTGCTTAATTCATCAAATTTTCCTTTGATGCGTCTTTCAGGTGTTCCTTCAAATTGTGGCCAGTCTGGTAATTTTATTCCTCTAAGCACGCACCATACTGCGAAAATCCTAAAAAGGTCTTCTCTTTTAAAAGGCTCTTTTACTTCAGCTATTTCAGCATAAAGTCTCTTCCATCTAACAATATCATAGGTAGTTTCAGCAATAAAGCTACGATCGCGAGAACCCCAGCGTTTATCTCTTTTCAGAGTCTTTTGGATGACCTTATCGGCATAATTTCCTTCATTAAAAATTTCAGCTAAAGCATCAATAGTAGCAAAAACAAGATTCCTGTGTAGGCGCATAAATATTCTTTAAAGCGGCAAAGTTACGTTTTTTTGAATCGGAATAATTTATATTTGGGTCAAATTCCTGATATGAGAAAAATAAGTTTTTTATTGATTTTACTGGCTTTTGCATGTAAAAATGAGTCAAAAGAAAATAATATAGGAGGAACTAAAGATCAAGAACCAAAGTTTATAGAATCTGTTGAAACAGAAGTTATTCTGGAAGATGATTCTTTAAGCGTTCGGGCTATTGAAATAATTGGAAAAAACCTGGCTTTTGCGGCTAATAACGGGACGTATGGATTATATAATTCAGTAAATGATTCCTGGAAGACCAATGTTCAGAAATTTGATAGTATAACTCCAGAGTTTAGAGCGATCACAAGTACTTCAAATGATTTTTTTATGCTTAGTGTTGGAAATCCCGCACTGCTTTATAAGACGGGGAATTCTGGTAAAATGGAACTGGTTTATAAAGAAGAAAATGAAAAAGTGTTTTATGATTCCATGGCTTTCTGGAACGATAAGAATGGAATTGCGATGGGAGATCCTGTAGAAAATTGTATCTCAATAATCATTACCAGAAATGGCGGGAAAAGCTGGAGTAAAATTGATTGTTCAAATTTGCCTGAGTCTGCAGAAGGTGAAGCCGCTTTCGCTGCAAGTAATTCCAATATTGCGATTCAGGGAGATAAGGCATGGATTCTAACCGGAGGGAAAAAATCAAGGATTCTTTTCTCTCCAGATAAGGGTGCATCCTGGCAGATTTTTGAAACCCCTTTACTGCAGGGGGAAGCAACTTCAGGAGGATATAGCCTTGATTTTTACGATGATAAAAATGGCATTATTATAGGAGGAGACTACACAAATCCTGCAGGTAATTCAGGGAATAAGGCGATTACTACTGATGGCGGGAAAAACTGGACACTAATCGCTGACGGAAAAGATCCGGGATATAAAAGTAGCATTCGGTATATTCCTAACTCCAATGGACAACAAATTCTCGCGACTGGCTTCACAGGTATTCATTATAGTAAAGATGCCGGTAAGAGTTGGAAAAAAATTTCTGATGAAAATTTCTACACCGTAAGATTTTTAAATGATTCCCTGGCTTATGCCGCAGGGAAGGGGAGAATAGCTAAACTGAAATTCACTAAAAAGAAATAATCCGACAGCTTAAGAAACTATCGGATTATACCTACTAACTAACCAAAAAACTAAAAGTGAATAATTAACTATTCACTGCTATTTGCTTCTTTACGTTCTTTTTTTGAACGATACTCTTTAATAAGTTTTTTATGAAACTCATCCTCAAGCTTATAAAGTTTAATGATCTCTTTCGCAGAGATAATCTGCTTTAAATCTTTAAACAATTGCTTCTTTATTTTATATTCTTCGCTCTCAACCGATAAAAACTCGTCCAGTAGTTCCTTAGCTTCATCTTCGTTGATACATTCTATGTTCTTAAGTTCTATATGTTCACGTTCGTGCAAAGCACGTCTCTCCCTTTCATATTGATTATAAATGGGCCAAAATTTTTCGGCGACCTTCTCGTTAAAATTCATTTCCTGGGTGAAATAAGCGACTTTAAGGGCTTTTATACGCTCTTTTTGTTCGTCTTTCTCCTGATCCTGAGCATTTAAACTAAAGGCCGAAATAAGAAAAATAAATATTGTGATTACTTTTTTCATAATTTATTCCAGAATATAAGAAGGATCTTCAATGTTTTCATCAAGATACTCAAAAGCAGCTTCAGAATTTACTGAACTGAAATCTGAGTCATCAATTAGCTTACCATCTTCGAAGATATAATCAGAATACTCGCTTGAATTTAAGTCGATGTAACCCATTTCATATCCGTCATCTATATAATTTTCCATGGCAGAAATTTCTATATCATCCCAGCCCAATGTTTGTTCCTGATCAGTTTTGAAAAAATTTCCCAGCATTAAAATAAAAATTGCTGCGACTGCTGCAGCATAGAAATAGTATTCTTTCTTGAATAATCTAACAACTTTAGTTTCATTTTCAAGACTTTTTTGAATAACCTTATCTTCCAATAAATTGAAATAATCCTCAGGAATAGAAAATCCGGTATTTCTTTTTTGTAAGCCCATCTTTCTTTCATCAAGTCTGTTCATGAGCTTTTCATCAAAGTTCCGGAAGTAGTCTTCAGGGACATTAAAGCCAGGGTTATTTGAATATGTAGACTTATCGGTTTCCATCACTTCTATGACTATAATTAAACTTAATGGTTTAATTTGACTTTAAATATTCTTCAATTTTCTTTTTTGCAATATGATATGAAGCTTTTAAAGCACCTTCGCTGGTACTCAAAATCTCTGCCATTTCCCTATACTTTAATTCTTCGAAGTATTTCATATTAAAAACCTGTTGTTGCTTATCAGGAAGAGTGGCAATGGCCTTCTGAAGTTTTATTTGTATTTCATTTCCTTCAAAATACACGTCACTCTCAAGATTATCTATAATCTGATTTTGCAATTCCTCCGAAGTGATCTGCAATCTACGTGCCTTTTTATTTAAAAAGGTTAGCGATTCATTAGTTGCAATACGATACATCCAGCTATATAACTTACTATCGCCTTTAAATTTTCCAATATTTCTGTAAACTTTGATGAATGTATTTTGAAGAATATCGTCGGTGTCCGCATGGTTCTTTACCATATTCCTAATGTGCCAGTAAAGTCTTTCTTTATAAATGACAATGAGTTCTCTAAAGGCTTCCTGAGAGGTAGAGGTGTCCTGCAAACGCTGTATTAAGTGATCTTCGGATTTTTGCAAAACTGGAAATATTTGGAATGCGTAAAGATATCGAAAAGGGAATAGCTTAAAAAAGCAATTTTAAAGGATATTTTTGTAGGAAAATAAAACAAAATCAACTGTCTTATTCGTTAAAAGGTAAAAATATCTGACAAAATGCATTATTTTTTTGGCTGTATCATTTGTTTGATATATATTTACCCTAAGAAAATGATTTGATCCTTTTTTTGCCCCTATAAAAAATGAATTAAATCGACTTATTTTTACCAGCCCCAAGGTAAAAATAACTTGTAAAAAAATGGATGATACCTACTTATATCATCCATTTTTTATTTTGTCTCTATTTTAGTCGAAGGATTGCATTTCTACCAGCTTCTTGTAAGTTCCGTTAGCTGATATGAGCTCCTGATGTTTCCCCTGTTCAACTATTTCTCCTCTTTGCATTACAACGATCTTGTCGGCATTTTGAATTGTTGAGAGTCTATGAGCAATAACAACCGAGGTTCTATTCCGCATCATATTTTCCAGTGCTTTTTGTACAAGTTTTTCACTTTCAGTATCCAGGGCTGAAGTCGCCTCATCAAGAATCATTACGGGCGGATTCTTTAGTACCGCTCTGGCAATGGATAGTCTTTGTTTCTGGCCTCCACTTAATTTATTACCACTATCTCCAATATTCGTATCGAGAGTAGCAGGAAGATCTTTTACAAATTCCCAGGCGTTTGCCACTTTCAAAGCATCAATAATCTCTTCATCTGTAGCATTTTCTTTACCCAGAGAAACATTATTTCTAATAGTGTCGTTAAATAGGATAGAGTCCTGAGTGACCAGACCCATTAAATCTCTTAAGGAGGCTTTCTTGATTTGTCTTATATCGGTTCCATCAATCTTAATGCTTCCTTCATTTACATCATAAAAACGGGTAATAAGGTTAGCAATAGTTGATTTTCCTGAACCAGATTGGCCAACTAATGCAACTGTTTCCCCTTTTGGAACATTTACGCTGAAGTTTTTCAGAACTTTATCTTCTTCATAACTAAAGCTGATATTCTCAATAGTAATCGCGCTTTCAAAATTCTTCTTATCGATTGCATCTGGAGCGTCCACGATAGTGGATTGTGTTTCCAGGACTGTAAGGATTCTTTCTGCAGCGGCATTTCCTTTTTTAACACTATATGAAGCTTTAGATATTTGCTTGGCAGGAGTTAAGATATTGTATGCAAGACCTAGAAAAGCGATAAAAGTAGCCGCGTCCAGGGTTCCTTCTATAAGTACCATATTACCTCCAAACCAAAGGATGATCACTATCACAAATATCCCCAGGAATTCACTGGTGGGAGATGCCAGGTTTTGCCTGTTCACCAATTGATTCAAAATATTATTGAGCCTGTTGGTGGATTCCTGAAAGCGGTTATAGAATTTTTTTTCAGCATTAAAACCTTTGACAATCTTAAGGCTGGAAAGAGTTTCTTCTACGATACTTAAAAAATGACCATTTTCCTCCTGAGCTAAATTGGATTGTTTTTTTAATTGCTTACCAATCAAAGAAATAATAAAACCTGAAATTGGTAGAAATATAAAGACGAATAAAGTGAGCTTTGCACTCATTAAAAGCATTGCTATAATGGTGAAAAGTATGGTGAGGGGTTCTCTTACAAGGAGTTCAAGAATAGACAAAAAAGAAGTTTGTACTTCATTTACATCGGCGGTTATTCTTGAAATCGTGTCACCTTTCTTTTTTTCTGAAAAATAGGAGACAGGCAGTTCCAGTATCTTCTTATACATAGCATCTCGCACATCTCTTAGAACACCGTTCCGGAGAAAAGTAAGAAAGAAAGAACTTAAGTACCCGAACATATTCTTAAGGAAGAATAGTAAAACCACGATACCACAAATAAAAACGAGTGCTGCAACCTCATCTTCATTCACTTTCTGAGTTACTTCGTAATTAAAATAATCAGTTACGTAATCTTTTACTCCACCAATACCATCCCAAATAGGTTTTTTGGAAACTCGTTTAGTTTTGTCAAATAACACCTGGATTACCGGTATTAGAGCAATAAAAGAAAGGGTACTGAAGATTGCGTAAAAAATATTGCAAATAATATTCAGTATCGCAAATTGTTTATAGGGTTTTGCGAATTGAAGTATTTTCCTAAAATAGGTCATTTAATAATGTAGTTAGCCCAGTTTTAATTCTTCTTTGATGCGGGCAATTTTATCACTCAATTTTTGATCTTCTGAAGCATAATTCTCAACAGAATCAAGATCTGTATTTACGCTAATGTAGAATTTGATCTTAGGCTCGGTTCCGCTTGGTCTTGCCGCGATCTTTGTTCCGTTTTCAGTGTAATAAATGAGCACATTTGATTTTGGAATATCTATTGTTTCCTGTGTATGATCCTGGATATTTTTAGCGACTGAAGTTTTATAATCTTCAACTAAAACAACTTTTTCTCCGTCGATCTCTTCCCATGGATTTTCTCTAAGATCGATCAGCATTTGCTTTATCTCCTGCTCACCCTGAATCCCTTTTTTCACCAATGAAATAAGTTCTTCTCTATAAAGTCCATGTTCAGTATATAGTTCAAGTAACTTTTTATAAAAAGATTTACCCTCATCCTTCATTTTAGCTGCAATCTCGCAAGCGAGTAGGGTAGCGGTCACGGCATCCTTGTCTCTAACGAAATCACCCACCATGTAACCGAAACTTTCTTCTCCGCCACCAATAAAATCAAGTTCAGGATGATCTTTTATCAGTTTTGCGATCCATTTAAAGCCGGTAAGAACTTCCATATATTTTACTCCGTAGTCTTCCGTAAGGTTTTTCATCATAGGAGTGGAGACGATCGTAGAAGCAACGAATTCATTCCCTTTAATTCTACCTTCTTTTTTCCACTGATCTAGAAGGAACCAGGTCATTACCAACATGGTTTGGTTACCGTTGAGTAAAATCATATCTCCATGAAGGTCTCTAACGGCAACTCCAAGACGATCACAATCAGGATCGGTCCCAATAACGATATCAGCATTGCTTTTATCTGCAAGTTCCAGGGCCATTTTCAATGCTTCTGGCTCTTCCGGGTTTGGAGATTTAACCGTAGGGAAATTACCGTTTGGTTCTCTTTGTTCCTCAACAATTTCAACATTGGTAAAACCAGCTCTTTTTAAAACCTCCGGAATCATAGTAATAGATGTTCCATGAAGAGAGGTGAAAACAACCTTAAGATTTTCTTTTGCTGAAACAGAATTATCAAAACTTCCGTTTTCAACCGAAGCTTTTGCAAAAGCCTCGTCTACTTCAGAATCGATCTTTTCTATAAGACTTTCGTCAGCATCAAATTTTATAGCACTATAATCAAGGTTATTAATAGTTTCGATCAGTTCAGTGTCCTGTGGCGGTACTAATTGGCCACCATCCTGCCAGTATACCTTATAACCGTTATATTCCGGCGGATTATGACTGGCCGTTAATACAATTCCACATTGGCAATCTAATTTTTTTACAGCAAATGAAAGTTCAGGAGTTGGTCTTAATTCTGAAAACAGGAAAACTTTTATTCCGTTCGCTGAAAATACATCAGCAACAACTTTAGCCAGTTCCTGACTGTTATTTCTGCAATCGTATGCGATAGCTACTTTAATATCTTTCCCGGGGAAAGACTTTTTTAAATAATCTGAAAGGCCCTGAGTGTTCTTACCCAGAGTGTACCTATTAATTCTATTGGTTCCAACGCCCATAACTCCTCGCATTCCGCCAGTACCGAATTCCGCATTTTTGTAAAAACTTTCTTCCAGTTCTTTAGGATTACCTTCAATAAGTTTTTTAATGTCAGACTGCGTTTGAGAATCAAAAGTATCAGTAAGCCATGCTTCGGCTTTCTGTAGAATTTCAGGTTTGTTAGTAGCCATAATTAGATTGTTTTGCTGAACAAAAATAAGGATTAATCCGTGAAAGGGCCTAAATATTAGAAGTGGTTTTCTTTATAAGGTAACGCTCTTTATCTCGTTTGGATCTCAATATAAGTTCTCCCAGAAATCCAGCTAGGAAAAACTGCGTACCAATAATCATTACAGTGAGGGCTAAATAGAACCAGGGGTTGTCTACCACTAGAATATTAGGTATTCCATGATATAATTTATATAATTTTGAAAGGCCTATCCAGCCAGCGGTTATAAAACCTATTAAAAACATTAATACCCCCAAAGCGCCAAAAAGGTGCATTGGTCTTCTTCCGAATTTCGATAGGAACCATATGCTAATGAGGTCTAAAAAACCATAAATAAAGCGGTTTACGCCAAATTTTGTGGTTCCGTATTTTCGGGCCTGGTGTTGAACTTCTTTTTCGGTTATTCTGTAAAAGCCTGCATTTTTCGCCAGCACAGGAATATATCGATGCATCTCCCCATAAACATCTATATTCTTAATAACCTCTTTCCTGTAAGCTTTTAGCCCGCAATTAAAGTCATGTAATTTTACGCCTGAAGTTTTGCGCGCCGCAGCATTGAAAACTTTAGAAGGGAGGTTCTTTGTGAGAACATTATCATAGCGCTTTTTCTTCCAGCCCGATACAAGATCATTATCTTCATTAATAATCATATCGTAAAGTTCAGGGATTTCTTCAGGATTGTCCTGAAGATCGGCATCCATAGTAATTACAACGTCACCTTCAGCTTTTAGGAAACCAGCATGGAGTGCCTGCGATTTTCCGTAGTTACGATTAAACCGAATACCTTTTACGCGGTCATCAGCTTCAGAAAGGGATTCGATGGTTTTCCAGGATCCATCGGTACTTCCGTCGTCAATAAATATGATCTCATAAGAAAAGGAATTGGACCGTAATACTTTTACGATCCAATTATATAATTCAACTAAAGATTGCTCTTCGTTGAGTAGTGGTATTACAACCGATATTTGCATTAATTATACGTTTGTTTTGTCTTTTTCTCTAATAATAAGTGAAACGATAAGCCCTATTACAGCATACATGATCAATTGAAATCCATATCCTTTTAATTGATTCATAATTGAATATTGGTTTTCAGTTTGCATTTTTTGAATTGCTTCATCTATTTGCGATTCTGGAGCTCCAAAACCTGCCATCATTTCTCGGGTAGATTCAATGGTAAGTTCTGTAAGTGTTTCAGCAGCATCTGGATCTATAACATTAAAAAGAATAATGCCGAAAATAAGAGAAATAAAGGTACCTATGAATATTGTCAAAAAATATGACCCAAAGGCATCTTTAAATGTAAATAAACCGGTACTTACATTTTTTGCTTTAATAGACGACATAATAGCCATAACGACTACGAAAATCAAAAGTGATATTCCGAACCACCATTTTGTAAACAGTGTTAAATCAAAGGCATAAGCCAGGACAACAATTAAGATTAAGGCAATTCCTAGATAGATGCCATAAGAGGTAGAAATTTTTTTAGCTGGATTTTCCATAGGTTAGTTGAAGTTTGATTAATTTAGCAGTTAGTTAACAAATATAGCAAAACGTTACATTCTGAGTTCAACAAAAACTTTTTTCAATTTTGTTTGTAATTCAGGAGTTATTAATTAAATTTGCACCTCGAAAATTAAAAGATCAAAGCGATGAAGCAGGGAATCCATCCGGAAAATTATAGATTAGTAGCTTTTAAAGATATGTCTAATGAAGACGTATTTATTACCAAGTCTACTGCAAAGACAAAAGAAAGTATTGAAGTTGACGGAACTGAATACCCGTTGGTAAAACTGGAAATTTCCAGAACTTCTCACCCATATTATACAGGACAGACTAAGCTTGTAGATAGTGCTGGTAGAATTGACAAGTTCAAGAACAAATACTCAAAATTCAAGAAAAAATAAATTTTCTTGTTTTTAAGAAGATATATAAAGCCGCTACAAAGCGGCTTTTTTTGCGTTAATGATTTTGTGATTATTCCTTTTTAGTTATTCAGGAACTCTTAATTTTGAAAAAATTTCGAAAACGATGAATTATATTCTTTTTGACGGTCCTTCCAGGAATGACCTTTTGCCTTTTACATTTACGCGGCCTGTTGCCGATATCAGAATTGGTATTTTGACGTTGCGTGAAAAGTGGGAGAAATTACTGGAGGCGAAAACATCAACGAAGACTGAAGAATATTTAAGCGGAAAATGGCCTATACATCTTGATGAGGAGAATATATTTATTAATTCTTCTATTGTTGCGACACCTGAAATTGCTTCTAAGATCAAGGGCCTGAAATCTGGTGAAAAACTTGTTCATGCTGGAGAGGTTGTTGCTTATTTTCAAAATGGAGATGCAGATGTTGATCTGTCAGGACTGAACGAAATTCAATTGGAGGAAGAACCTTTAATGGTGCAGTATACCTGGGATATTTTTTCAAAAAATGGAAAAGCGATAGAGTTGGATTTCGAAATGCTTACCGCATGGAAGAGAATCACAGCCTATAGATCCTTCGAATTTTGTAAAGTCAGAGGAAAATATTTTTATAGAAGAAGGCGCTGTTGTAGAGAATTGTTCTCTAAATGCATCTTCGGGTTCAATTTATATCGGAAAAGATGCAACCGTCATGGAGGGGTCTTTAATTCGCGGGCCGTTTGCCCTATGTGATGGCGCTGTCGTTAAGTTAGGAGCAAAAATATACGGACCCACCACCATTGGTCCTTCAAGTAAGGTTGGAGGGGAGATTAATAATTCAGTAGTATTTGAGAATAGTAATAAAGGGCATGATGGTTTCCTTGGAAACTCTGTCCTGGGAGAGTGGTGTAATATAGGTGCTGATTCTAATAACTCCAATCTCAAAAATAATTACGCCGATGTTCGCATATGGAATTATAATACAGAGAATTTCGCTAAAACAGGACTTCAGTTTTGTGGTTTGATTATGGGAGATCATAGTAAATGTGGTATTAATACCATGTTTAACACCGGTACAGTGGTTGGGGTAAGTGCCAATATTTTTGGTAGTGGATTTCCTAGAAATTTTATTCCAGGATTCAGTTGGGGTGGAAGTGGAGGAACATCTACTTATAAGCTTGAAAAAGTATTTGAAACTGCTAAACTCGTAATGCAAAGAAGAGGTATTGAACTAACAGACGAAGACAAGAAGATTCTTCAAAATGTCTTTGATTACTCTTCTAAATGGAGAAGGGACTAAAACGCCAGAAAATATAATAATATACCAATACCAATAAAAAGCAGTGCAGAGATCATAAGAACTTTGTAGTGCTTTTTTTTATGTGCCTTTAAAATACTTTTTCTGAAACTTTCAAGATCTTCTTCGGTTAAGCGACTTTTTTGCATAATACTTCGAAATCCACTTCCCGTATTGTAACTTTCCTTATTCGAAGATGTGCTGAGTTGCCTATTGCTGCCACGGTCAAATGCCGCACTATTAGCATTACCAGAATTCATGATATTCATGTTATTATAAGAGTGTGAATATACGAAAAAATGAACTGGGTTTAAACAACTTTCACATTCTCTGTTAATTAGAATGTCAGGATCATTTTACAGAAACATTTTTAGTTGGTATCTTTGCAGCCCTATTTGGAGAATGGGTTTAATTGATGGTTATGGAAGCAAAGAAAGTAGCATTTTATACACTGGGTTGTAAACTGAATTTTTCAGAGACCTCTACTATCGCACGTTCGTTTGAGAATGAAGGTTTTGAGCGTGTAGACTTTTCTGAAAAGGCAGATATTTATGTAATTAATACCTGTTCGGTTACTGAAAATGCCGATAAACGTTTCAAAACCATTGTAAAACAAGCTCAGAAGGCTAATGAGAATGCTTTTATGATCGCAGTTGGGTGTTATGCTCAGCTAAAACCTGAAGAGCTGGCAGCAGTAGATGGAGTGGACCTGGTGCTTGGGGCTACTGAAAAATTTAAGATCACAGATTATTTAAACGACCTTACTAAAAATGATTTTGGTGAAGTTCATTCCTGTGAAATTAATGAGGCCGATTTCTATGTTGGTTCTTATTCCATAGGAGATCGTACGAGAGCTTTTTTAAAGGTTCAGGATGGTTGTGACTATAAATGCACTTATTGTACTATTCCTCTGGCTCGGGGGATCTCCAGAAGCGATAAATTAGAGAATGTTTTAAAAAACGCTTCTGAAATTTCTGAACAGGGAATTAAGGAAATTGTCCTTACCGGGGTTAATATTGGTGACTACGGGAAAGGTGAATTCGGAAATAAAAAGCATGAACATACATTTCTAGACCTGGTAAAGGCGTTGGATGAAGTTGACGGAATAGAAAGGCTAAGAATTTCATCTATTGAGCCTAATCTCCTTAAGAACGAGACTATAGATTTTGTAGCTGAAAGTCGAACTTTTGTTCCTCACTTTCATATTCCTTTACAAAGCGGAAGCGATGAAATACTTAAACTGATGCGTCGTAGGTACATGAGCGATCTTTACGTAGATAGAGTTACAAGGATAAGAGAAGTGATGCCAAATGCTTGTATAGGCGTAGATGTTATTGTTGGTTTCCCGGGTGAAACGGAAGAGCATTTTCTTGAAACATACAATTTTCTGAATGAGCTGGATATTTCTTATCTGCATGTATTTACATATTCAGAACGGGATAATACACCGGCTGCAGAAATGGAGAACGCTGTTCCTTTAAAGATCCGTAAGAAAAGAAGTAAAATGCTTAGAGGTTTGTCTGCAAAGAAAAGACGTGCATTTTATGAAAGTCAGCTTGGGAATAAAGGAACTGTGCTTTTTGAAGGTGAAAACAAGGAAGGCTATATTCATGGCTTTACAGAGAATTATGTGAAAGTAAAAGCTCCGTGGGATCCAAATAAAGTAAATACCCTTCAGAAAATTAAATTAACTGAAATTGATGAAGATGGCCTGGTAAGATTTGAGGAGTTACCAGAGGTTGTTGGCGTTTAAATATTAATTCCCACCGGTAGTAAATCTTTATATTTGCGACGGTTTTTTCTAATGTAGCCAGCAATTTCTGGACTTGTAGGTACTACCCGTGTATTTCTTTCTTTAATTTCTGAAAGAACTGCTTTGATGAAATCGTCCTGTTTATCCTCGCTATTTTCCGGCATTCTTAATTTGGTTAAGAATATTTTCCTTTCTTGCTGAGAATATTCAATAACTGCCAGTTCACCATTAATTTGAGTTTCAAACTGTCTAAGAAACTCATTGTCTGTAATAATCATATCTTCATCGCTCATTTCTAATAAATTTAATTCATAGGTACTTCAATAAGAAGCACTTTTGATGGGTTTTTAAACTCCAGGGATATTTTGGAAGTATTCCAAAAGCCTGCAGCGTCTCGTTTTTTAAGTATTGTATCTTCAACTTCCGCCTCACCTTCTAATAAAAAAACATACACTCCGTGGCTTTCATTTCTTAGAGGATAATCAATTTTCCTGCCAGCTTGAAAATCACCAAGATGCAAATAGGCCTGCTGGTTTATATATAACGAATTTTCTGACTGATCAGTTTTGGGGGCTACCACATTTATCAACTCGTTAGGTTGCATCAATTCACTAAAATCTTTCTGGTCATATCTGGGTTCCAGGCCGTTTTTTTCCGGGAAGATCCATATCTGAAGCATATTCAGCTCCTCACTGGAGGAATTAAATTCACTATGCTCAACACCAGTTCCGGCACTCATTACCTGGACCTCACCAGCTGCAATAACTTCGGTGTGATCCATTGAGTCTTTATGTTTTATTTCACCTTTAAGGGGAATGGAAATAATTTCCATATTTTCATGCGGATGCGTCCCAAATCCCATCCCGGCTTTCACAAAGTCATCATTTAAAACCCTTAAAAGTCCAAATTGAACTTTATTGGGATTGAAAAAATTTGCAAAGCTGAAAGAATAATTGGCGTTTAACCATTCGTAATTTGCCGTACCGCGTGAGTTTGCGGGATGAACTACTTTCTCCATTTTTTGTGGGTTAGTAAATTTGAAAGTCAAGTATTAAGCAGTAATTTTGATTCATAAATTTACAATTTAATGAGAGGATTCATTGTTATATACATGTTAAAATGAAACAGGAGAAGCAGCTTACACATGTATATTTAATGCCGGGAATGGCAGCCGGTCCTTCTATCTTCGAAAAGATCTTATTGCCTGAAAACAGGTTTCAGCTTCATGCATTAGAATGGGAGATCCCCGGCAAGAACGAAGATCTTATAGCGTATGCTAAAAGAATGCTAGGCCATATAAAGCATGATAATATAGTTTTGATAGGTGTTTCCTTTGGCGGGGTAATTGTACAGGAAATGGCGAAGTTCCTTGATTTGAAAAGACTTATCATTATTTCGAGTGTAAAATGTACCGAGGAACTTCCGCCCAGAATGAAATTTGCATCTAAAACAGGACTTTTCAGAATTATACCAACAGGGCTTGCCACGTATGTTGATCAATTGGAAAAACTTGCTGTTGGCGATTTTCTAAAAAAGAGGGCCAAATTATACAAGCAGTATATTTCAATAACCGATAAACAATATTTAAATTGGGCCATCAGGAATATGGTTAACTGGAAATGTAATCAACCTGATGAAAATGTGATTCATATACATGGGGATAAAGATGAAGTGTTTCCTATAAAAAACATAGAAAATGCTATTGTGGTCCGGGGTGGAACCCATATTATGATCATTAATAGATTTAGATGGTTTAATGAGAATCTACCGGAAATAATTACCTCCGGGAAAATCAATAAAAAAGAAAAGAAAAAACAAGTTAATTAAAACAGTTATGAAAATATTGAAAAGCGCATTGCTTATTGTAGGACTGGTCACTGTTTGCGGAATTAGTATAAATGCAGTGCAACAGGAAGATGGGGGAGGAGCATCGAAGGAAATTTCAACTAATGAAATTAATAAGAGCGTAGCCGATTCTTACAAAATTGAAGCCTTGCCAATGCCTGAGAACTTGGATTTTGCAGGAGAATCTGTTCCATTAAATGATCCGGATGTTTATGAAAGAATGGATAGAGAATTACTGGTAAATACTTACTGGCAGTCTAATGCTTTTTTATTGATGAAAAGAGCGCATAAATATTTTCCGGTTATAGAGCCAATTTTGAAAGAAGAAGGAGTGCCTGATGATTTTAAATATCTTGCAGTTATAGAAAGCGGACTTACACAAGCGGTTTCTCCCGCCAGAGCCATTGGTTTTTGGCAAATAATGGAAGGTACAGGTAAAGAATACGGTTTGGAAATTAATGATAATGTAGATGAACGTTACCATATTGAAAAATCTACACGCGTTGCCGCCGATTATATTAAAAAAGCCAAAGAAAGATTTGGAAGTTGGACGTTGGCAGCGGCGTCATATAATGCAGGTCAATATGGAGTAGATAAACAATTGGAAAGACAAAAAGTAGCAGATTATTATGATCTCTTATTAGGAGAAGAGACTGGAAGATATGTTTTTAGGATCCTGGCATTAAAAGAAATCATGACGCATCCTAAGAAATATGGTTTTAGCTTTAATGAAAATGATCTTTATAAGCACATTCCTGTTGAGAAGGTGAAAGTTGATACTGTAGTGAACGACTTTCCTGATTTTGCTGAAAAATTCGGCATTAATTACAAAATTTTAAAAGTGCATAATCCGTGGTTAAGAGACGACCATCTCAACAATGCATCTCGCAGAACTTATTATATAGATATTCCCGAAGAAGGATATTATCCTAAAGCGAAGTAGTTAAAATTAATCAACGGTTATATTGTCGGCGTAAACTTCGTCATATTCATTGACGAGGTTTTTGGAAATAGAAGTTTCTAACGCAATATAGTTTTCACGGTAAGCTGTTTCCTTTTCGGTGTGCATTGGAGGAAATACACTTCTTCTGATGTCCATGATCTTTTTATCCTCGTCTAGCAGAAAGCACGTAGGAAGGCCAAGCGAATGTTTAAGTTGTTTTACAACATAAGCTCCATTATTCCTGGATTCATCAACGTAAACTACAGAAATATTTGAAGAGAACTTTTTAGAAAGCTCTTTTACTTTATCTTTTTTATCCCAGAATAAAACTACAAAGTCAATTTTGCCCTTGTATTCAGAAGCCAGTTCATTTAAAGCAGGAACTTCTCCTTTACTTGGTATGCACCAGGAAGCGTAGGTAATTAAAAATACCGGGTTTTTATAATCGTAAAGATTTACTTCTTTGCGTTTAAGGCTTTGGAATTTAAAATTATCCATGTAAGAACCTTCTAAATGATCACTTGTGAAGTTTTCAAAAAGTTCCTTGCCTTTTTCGTAATCGTTAAATTGATATGCTAAATCTGCCTTACGGTTATAATCAGAAAGATGCATGTATAGCTCCTCAGAGAAATAGCTTTTTTCCTGCAATTCTTCTTGCTGGGCAAATACTGCGGAACCAATAAAT
The DNA here is from genome assembly GCA_963779835.1 of uncultured Flavobacteriaceae bacterium. GTDB lineage: Bacteria > Bacteroidota > Bacteroidia > Flavobacteriales > Flavobacteriaceae > Christiangramia. The sequence continues at coordinate 18,417 of CAVZZT010000012.1, read as the reverse complement.
AGAAAAACCAGTAATAGTTTCTTCATGCAAATTTTTAGGTTAGATGGCCCAAAAATATGTCAGCAAATGCTTACAAAGAAAAATTATCGTTGAAGTACCTGAATATTAGTTAAAAGATATATTGTTCTTAAAGTGTTAATAACTAAAAGACTATATTTTCTTCATTTGCTCCTTCATCATGCGGATCTGATCATTCATCATTCCGTGCTTATCCAGTTTTTTAGCTTCATTAAGAAGGGTGGTGGCTTCTCTTTTTCTTCGTTTAGTCATGGCAATTCCTGCAAGATTCAGTTTGGCCATTGCGATATCATGATCCATAGAAAGCCCCAATTTTAGAGCGCGTTTGAAGAATTTTTCAGCTTGTGTTATATTGGTTTGAGAAACCATAAGTCCGTGAAGATACCAATAGTAACCCTGTTGTTTTTTTACCAGAGCTTTTTCGGGATCTTTTATCCTGTCTAACCATTTCTTAGCTCCTGGAAAATCCTGCTTTCTAAGGCGAAGAAAAGCCATAAGGATCATTTCATTCTTAAAATAAAGAAATATAAAAATACCCGAGAGTAGCAGTAGAAATATACCATTTCCAATTTCTCCTTCAATAAATTGCCAGATAGCTGCAGCTATAAGTAAACCGGCGATTACAACTTTAATATTTTTATTAAACATAGGTATCTTAATTTTCCAGGCGGCAAAGGTAATAAAAACAATTAAAAATTATTTTAATTTAGTATTTGCAGTACTTAAAAAGCTTTGTATATTTGCACGCAGTTTTAAAGACAGACAAAACGAATTTACAGAAGATAAAAGATATTCACAATGAAAAGAACGTTTCAACCATCTAAGAGGAAAAGAAAAAATAAGCACGGCTTTAGGGAGCGTATGGCAAGTGCAAACGGAAGAAAAGTCCTTGCACGTAGAAGAGCAAAGGGCAGAAAGAAATTATCTGTATCTTCTGAAAACAGACACAAACATTAATGAAATTCATTAATTGAAATAATAAAGGTGTTACTTTTTGAGTAACGCCTTTTTTTATACCCAAACGCTTCTTAATTTTATTGCGAACACAACTTAACGCGAATACAACACATCATGCCGAAAAACCCAGACATCAAGTGCGTTTTAATTATAGGTTCTGGTCCAATTATTATTGGACAGGCCTGTGAATTTGACTATTCCGGGACTCAATCTTTAAGGTCCTTAAGAGAAGACGGAATAAAAACAATCCTTATCAATTCAAATCCTGCAACCATCATGACAGATCCGTCGATGGCTGACCATGTGTATTTGAAACCCCTAACTACAAAATCTATCGTGGAGATACTAAAAGAGCATCCAGAAGTGGATGCTGTTTTACCAACGATGGGAGGTCAAACAGCCTTAAATCTTTGTATTGAGGCTGACGAAAAAGGTATTTGGAATGACTTTAATGTAAAACTTATTGGAGTGGATATTGATGCGATCAATATTTGTGAAGATAGAGAAGAGTTCAAGCAGTTAATGGGCAGGATTGATATTCCTGTAGCTCCGGCAAAGACTGTAACTTCATATTTGCAGGGAAAGGAAGTAGCGCAGGAATTTGGTTTTCCATTGGTTATAAGGGCGTCATATACTCTTGGAGGTGGTGGTGCAGGATTTGTGCACAGGGCTGAGGAGTTTGATGAAATGCTTACTCGCGGACTTGAGGCTTCTCCTATCCATGAAGTACTTATAGATAAAGCCTTACTTGGGCTGGAAAGAATACGAGCTGGAATTGCTTAGAGATCGTAATGATAATGTGGTGATCATCTGTACGATCGAGAATATGGATCCTATGGGAATTCATACTGGAGATTCTATTACTGTAGCTCCTGCAATGACCTTAAGTGATAAGGCATACCAGAGGATGAGGGATATGGCCATCAAAATGATGAGAAGTATTGGTGACTTTGCCGGTGGATGTAATGTTCAGTTTGCCGTGAGTCCCGATGAGAATGAAGATATCATTGCCATTGAGATCAATCCTCGTGTTTCAAGATCTTCTGCTTTAGCTTCAAAAGCCACTGGATATCCTATTGCGAAAATTGCTACAAAATTAGCGCTTGGTTATAATCTGGATGAACTGGATAATCAAATTACACAATCTACTTCCGCTTTATTTGAACCGTCACTGGATTATGTGATCGTAAAAATACCTCGCTGGAATTTTGACAAATTTGAAGGGTCAGACAGGACTCTTGGTCTTCAGATGAAATCTGTAGGTGAGGTGATGGGAATTGGTAGATCGTTCCAGGAGGCGCTGCATAAAGCAACACAATCATTAGAAATTAAACGTAATGGGCTTGGTGCCGACGGAAAAGGATATAAGGATTACGATCAAATCATAGATAAATTAACTCATCCTAGCTGGGACAGGGTATTTGTGATCTATGATGCAATTCAAATGGGTATTCCTTTGAGCAGGATACACGAGATCACGAAAATTGATATGTGGTTTCTTAAACAGTATGAAGAACTTCATGCATTGGACGTCGAAATATCAAAATTTGATATTAACACACTTCCTAAAGATCTTCTTTTGGAAGCTAAACAAAAAGGTTTTGCTGACAGACAGATAGCTCATATGCTGGATTGTCTTGAAAGTGAGGTATATAATAAGAGAGAAGAGCTAGGGGTTAACCGGGTTTATAAACTGGTGGACACCTGTGCTGCCGAATTTAAAGCGGAAACTCCATATTATTATTCCACTTTTGAAGAAGGAATACTTTCCAGGGATGGTGAATTCTATACTTCAAATGAAAGTAAAGTTTCCGATCGTAAAAAGATCATTGTCCTGGGTTCTGGACCCAATAGAATAGGACAGGGAATCGAATTTGATTATAGTTGTGTTCACGGGGTTCTTGCAGCTTCTGAATGTGGTTACGAAACTATTATGATCAACTGTAACCCGGAAACTGTTTCTACAGATTTCGATATTGCCGATAAGCTATATTTTGAACCGGTATTCTGGGAGCATATATATGATATTATAAGACATGAAAAGCCTGAAGGTGTAATTGTTCAGCTTGGAGGTCAAACCGCTCTTAAACTTGCTGAAAAGCTTGACAGATACGGTATAAAGATAATGGGTACAAGTTACGAGGCGCTGGATCTTGCCGAAGATCGCGGTAGTTTCTCAAAACTTTTACAGGCTAATGATATTCCTTATCCTGATTTTGGAGTTGCGGAAAACGCCGATGAAGCCCTGGCGCTTGCAGATGAGCTTAATTTTCCTATTCTGGTAAGACCTTCTTACGTCCTGGGTGGACAGGGTATGAAGATCGTTATCAATAAAGATGAACTCGAAGAGCATGTAGTGGACCTTCTTAGAAAGATCCCAAACAATAAACTACTCCTGGATCATTATCTTGATGGAGCTATAGAGGCTGAGGCTGATGCAATTTGCGATGGTGAGGATGTCCACATTATAGGAATTATGGAGCATATAGAACCTTGCGGAATCCACTCTGGAGATTCACATGCCCTTCTTCCTCCTTTTAATCTTGGTGATCTGGTAATGCAGCAGATTAAGGATCATACCAAAAAGATCGCATTGGCGCTAAATACGGTTGGATTGATCAATATTCAGTTCGCCATAAAAGATGATAAAGTATATATCATTGAAGCGAACCCGAGAGCCTCCAGAACAGTTCCGTTTATTGCTAAGGCTTACAAAGAGCCTTATGTAAACTATGCAACTAAAGTAATGTTGGGAGAGAAGAAGATCAAGGATTTTAAATTTAATCCCCAGCTGGATGGGTATGCAATAAAACAACCGGTTTTCTCTTTCAATAAGTTCTATAATGTAAATAAGCAATTAGGGCCCGAAATGAAGAGTACTGGAGAAAGCATACTGTTTATTGATAGTTTAAAAGATGATGAGTTCTACGATCTATACGCCAGAAGAAAAATGTACCTGAGTAAATAGATTTGCTGATGAGTATATAAAGTCATTTCGACGGACCTGAGAAATCTATAAATTCTCAATTCTTTCGAAGTGACTTTTTTGTTTTAAAAGACTTTATATGAAAGAAATAGTATTGATTTTTGGAGGTGTTCTAGGTACGCTGGCTGTTATATTAGGAGCATTTGGAGCACACGCTCTTAAAAGATCTTTCAATGATGATCAATTACGCAGTTTTGAAGTAGGAGTAAGATACCAGATGTATCACTCTATAATGCTGATAATTTCCGGAATTGTATTTCCTTTTATGGAAACAGGTCAGGTAATGATGGCCTGGTGCTTTATTATTGGAATAATCCTGTTTTCTTTCAGTATTTATGGGCTAACTTATTCTGATTCCAGAGGTAAGAAAATTAAGATTTTAGGACCTGTAACTCCAATTGGAGGATTATTTCTAATAATTGGCTGGATCCTTTTTACTTTCAATATTGCAGAAATAGCAGTATACCTAAAGCCATAATTTAAAGGCAGTCTACTCTCGTTAGAGCCATCTTATTGTTCATCCTGAAATTATGATGGGTAAAAACGGTCTTATTTTGGGAATCTTTCACGGGTGCAAAGCCTTCTATTAATCCATTATCTGTTCTTAAGAAGAAAACTTCTCTGGTAGAGCTTCTACCTTCAGAATCAAACTCATAATCGGCAAAGAGGCTGTCCCCATGAATGGTTCCTCTTATCGATCCCTTATTCCGGTCTTTTTCATCAAGAGAATAAACAAGATCTCCTTCTACAATAGAGTCGTCTTTTATATGGATAGACATAAAAATAGTATCCTTTTCCCCGGAATAACTAAAACATTCGACTTTTTCAGAAATTTCAACCGCTTCCTTTTCTTCGGTTTCAGGAGTCAATAAAGGTTCTTTGTCTTTTTCATTCTTACAGGATAGAAGAAGTGTTAAAATCACCAAAAACGAAAGCGTTGATCTCATCAGTTTTATTTTAAATTTAGAATAATTTCTTATTCTTTGATGTCTCTTCTTCTATATTTTTCCGCGAACCATGCTATAAGAATTAGTTGAGTAGAGTGATATAACATTATTGGTAGAAGTAGTAAGCCTGAATTTGCAGCTGTTCCGAAAATTACTCTTACCATTACCGAACCGTGAACAAGAGATTTCTTTGTTCCGCAGAATTGCGCAGTTATTTTATCGGGGGTATTGAAGCCGATAAGTTTAGAAAATAGTGCAAGCCCAAAGAAAACTGTAAAAAACAGCACCAGCACGATAACTAACATTTTTAATAGTTCATCAAGTTCGATAGATTTTATGAGATCTGAAGTAAAGGAATTACTGAAACTTGAATAGATGATCAGGATAATAGTGGTTTTGTCAAACAGGCTGAGTTGTCGTCCATATTTTCTGGCCAGATCTCCGAAGAATCTTTGAAGAAAAAGACCAATTGCCAATGGCACAATGATCTGTAAAAAAAGCTTTTGCAGTACTTCTATAAAGTCAAAATCGGTAGTTTTCTCCAGAATAAAGCCAATCCATAAGGGAGTCGCGAAAATTCCGATAAGGCCTGATAGACTGGCATTAAAAATTGCAGTAGGCAAATTTCCTTTAGCCAGGGCTACCATTACTACAGACGAGGACACGGTAGATGGCAGGGTTCCAAGAAAGAACAAGGCGATCCACAAATTAGATTTAATTCCATCCTCAAAGAGTGGCAGGCAGGCCAGACAAAGTAGCGGAAAAATAATAAAAGTGGTAAGGTGAATAACAATATGCACCTTGTAATTAATTAAACCCGCTTTAAATTCCGAAGGGGATAATTTTAACCCATAGAAAAAGAAGATCAGGCCAATTCCAATATCTGTGATCGTTTTTAGCGGCAGCAATTCAATTCCCTGCGGAAAGAAATAAGCTACTGCAATAGCGATAAAAATGGCTAATATAAAACCGTAGGACTTCAAGAATTAAGCTGAATTTTAGCTTTATGATCTTCAAGAATATGATGATATTTTTCAGAAGAGAAGTCTGTTTCATGGAACTCCTGCACTCTCTTTTTCTTCATATCTTTCCTTTTAATGCTTTTGGCGAAACGACGAATCTGGTTGTCGGTCTTAAGAATGAGTCCGGGGACTGGTACGGAGTTGCCCTTGTTATCCTTTGCTACCATTGTAAAATAGGAAGAATTACAATGCTTTTTATCTCCGGTCTGAATATTTTCTGCTTCAACCCGAATACCAATAACCATAGAGCTGTGGCCAACATAATTAACCGAGGCCTTCATGGTTACTAATTCGCCAATTTCTATAGGTTTAAGAAAATCAACGGTATCTACGCTGGCGGTCACACAATACACGCCAGAGTGCTTGGAAGCACAGGCGAAAGCGATCTGGTCTAATAGCGAAAGAATATAGCCTCCGTGTATTTTTCCGTTAAAATTGGAATGGGAGGGAAGCATTAATTCTGAAATATCTACCTGGCTTTCTTTTACGGTTTTATAATCTTTTGGCATAGTTATCTTCTAAAATGAGGGCTTTCTGATTTTTCTACTGCGGTAATGAAATATTTCGTGTCACCCCAGAAAAAGAAGGTTGAAAATCTTTCTACATAAGTTAGTTTCACATAATTTCCTTCGTACTTCTGTAATTGCGTGATTACTTCATCATTCTTATCCAGTACTGAAAATTGGAAGATTTGCGCTCCGCTTATTCCCTGGCTTATTTCACCTTCCCAGGTTTTAGTGACAACTCCTTTTCGGCTAAACTTAATAAGTTCTCCGCTTCTTGTTCCTTCACTGTAGGGCACAAAATAAATAAAAGCGTAGTATAGGAGCCAGAGGATAAAAATTCCGCCCAGTATGTAAATTAGAGTTTTTTTCATCTTAATATTATTCTCTAAGGTTTAAAGTTTGTTTTTCGAATTCTTCATCTTCCTCATCAATTTCAGCACGATTTATAAGTTTTTGATCTAATTGTTTACTGGCTTTGGCACCCAGTTTTTTAAGTTTTTCAACACGTCTTACAAGATTACCCTTTCCCGTGAGCTTCTTCATAGCACCTTCATAGGAGTTCTGCACGGTTCCCAATTGTCTTCCAATTTTCATTAATTCCTCGGTCAGGTTGGTAAAAGAATCATAAAGTGCCCCGGCCTGGGTTGCGATTTGGATGGCATTTTGCTTTTGTTTCTCGTTCTGCCACATGCTGTCTATAGTTTTTAGGACAGCAAGCAATGTTGTAGGTGTTACAATAATAATATTCTTTTCGAAAGCATCACTATAAAGACCAGGATATTCATTGGATGCAATTGCAAAAGCTGATTCAATTGGAATGAACAAAAGAACGAAATCTGGACTTTCCATTTGATATAAAGAATGATAGTTCTTGTTACTCAACTCGTTCACACGATTTCTAACCGATATCAAATGATTTTTAAGATGCGTTTTTTTATCACTTTCATCTGTCTCATTAATATATCTCTCATAAGCATTTAAAGAAACCTTGGAATCTACTACCATTTTTTTCTCTCCCGGTAGGTGAATAATGACATCGGGCATTACCCGCTTTCCTTCTTCGGTATTAAAACTTTGCTGAACAAAATATTCACTATCCTTCTGCAGTCCGCTTCTTTCCAGAACTCGTTCCAATACCATTTCGCCCCAATTTCCCTGCATCTTTGTGTCGCCTTTCAGTGCTTTGGTAAGGTTAGTAGCGTCTTCGCTAATTTTTAGGCTCTGTTCATTTAGAAATTTCAATTTTTCGCCTAATTCTGCATGTCTCTTTACAGATTCAGAATCACTTTTACTTACTTTTTCTTCAAACTCTTTAATCTTCTTCTGAAGAGGATCCAGGATATTTTCGATATTTTGTTTATTAAGGCTGGTGAATTTCTCTGATTTCTGATCTAGAATTTTGTTTGCCAGATTCTCAAATTCCTTGGCGAACTTTTCCTGATGTTTTTCTACTTCCGCCTTTTGTTCTTCATTTCTCTCCTGAAGATTGTTGAATTCAGAAATTTTTCGTGTAAGCTGAAGACTCAAATATTCTTTTTCTTTTCGAATTTCCTCACGCTCATTCTCAAGCTTTTGAATGTCTACACGGGCTTCATTTTTAAGTTCAGTTGTATCTTCTTTATTTTTATCTAAAGCGTTGTCTAGCTGTTTTTTAATATCTTCTATTTGAAGTGATAGTTGATTATTTTTTTCTTCGAGGATTCCTGTTTCAGATTTTGATTTCAATCCTGATATTAGTTTTCCCAGGTAGATCCCGAGTCCTAAGGCAATTAAAAATATTAAAGTGATAAGAAGATATTCGTTCATGAAATTGCCGGTTTCTCCAAAGATACTTATTTAAGAATTTTGGCGAAGAGCGAGTGGAGAAATTTGAAATTTTTTCTATTTGATTTTAAAACTTGAGGAAGCTTTGTCAAACTGTATAAGGTTCTCTGGGAATAGATCATTTAAAACATTCATCTGGATAAGTTCGGCAGGAGTTCCAAATAGCGCTCTCTTGTCTTTAAGTATTACCAATTTATCGCATAGTTGCAAGGCGAGATTTATCTCATGGGAAGCAAAAAGTATTGCTTTCCCGGTCTCTTTACTTAATTTCTGCAACAATTTCAATACATAGGCCTTATGATAAAGGTCCAGGTGAGTCGTGGGTTCATCCAATATGATTAATGAGGTATCCTGTGCAAGTGCCCTTGCGATCAAAACTTTCTGAAATTGCCCATCACTTAGCTCATGGCATTTTTTACCTTTTATTTCTTCAATATTCACCATTTGAATGGCGTGCATAATTTTCTTGAGGTCATTTTTGGTAAGTCTTCCAATCCAATTCGTATAGGGTTGTCTGCCCAAAGCAATGAGCTCAGTTACGCTAAGATTTTTTGAAGGCATTTGATCGGTTAACACCAAACTAATGTGTTTTGCCAATTTGTCAGGATCGGTTTTATGTATATTTTTATTTGATATAAAAACCTGTCCATCAATATTTTGTATTATTCCACTTAAAGTTTTTAATAAGGTAGATTTACCGGCGCCATTTATACCGATCACTGCTACAAGTTCCCCTGGATGTATCTCAATATTGATATGCTCAGCTATAATTTGAGTGTTCTTTTTCTTTCTGTAGCCTATGCTTAGATCTTCAGTTTTAAGGACAATATTTGAATTTTCTGAACTCACCTAAAAATTGAATTTTCTTTTTCTAACTAATAGCCAGATCACCACCGGAGCTCCAATTAAAGAGGTAATAGCATTAATTGGAAGGCTATATTCGCTTCCTGGCAATTGAGCGATAATATCGCAGATAAGCATTAATATGGCTCCACCAAAGATAACGGCCGGAACCAGTGTAATATGATTAGCAGAAGGAATAATTTGTCTTATTAAATGAGGGACAGCCAGACCTACAAAAGCTATAGGACCTGCAAATGCAGTGATACTCCCTGCTAGTAGACTGGTGGCAATAATGATTAGAAATCTATTTCTTTTAATATTGGTGCCTAAGCTGCGAGCGTACTGTTCTCCTAATAGTAAAGAATTCAAATTTTTAATACTTCCAATAGTAATTAGTATACCAATGATCCAGAAGAGTCCTAATATTAGGACTTCATTCCAACTAAGATCACCCAGACTACCATAAGACCAGAAAACGTATTGTTGCAACTGAGATGCGGGGCTAAAATAGGCCAGAACGCTAACAATAGCAGCAGTAAGACTGGCAAACATTAATCCGATTATTAGGATCGCCATGGTATCCCTAAGTCTTATAGATGCCAAGATAACCGCAAATAACACCAATAAGCTACCAAGACTGGAAGCGATTACTAAACTCCATTCAGATAAAAGGATCGTGGCGAAGGCAGTTCCAAAGACAGATGCTCCCATAAATACTATGGCAACTCCAAGACTTGCCCCGCTGCTTAACCCTAAAACATATGGCCCGGCTAAAGGATTTCTGAAAAGCGTTTGCATGAGTAGCCCACTAACTGCCAGTCCCGATCCGGTAATAATTGCTGTGATGGCTTTTGGTAACCGATAATTAAGTATAATGTAACGCCAGGTATCTTTTTCAACCTCAAGACCGAGAAGAGAAGCAGTTACATCTTCTATGGGAATATTAACAGAACCAAGGCTAATATTGAATAAACCGGTTAGAATTACCGCAAGAAAGAGCAGCACAATAGCTAAAGTGTATTTCTTTTGGTTCAACATTAATTCAGTGGTTTAAAAAATACCTTATTATAGTCTTTTAATAATTCGGGATGAAAAATGGAAATTAGGTCTTTTAAGATAAGATCGGGTCTTTGAGGTCCCAATTCGTAAAATAAGATCCCTCCGGTTTCTCCTTTTGAAAGGCTTACACTATATACATTTTTATCTCGAACAGCTCTAAACCTATTGTAATGTTCAGATTCGTTTAATAATTGTTCATAGGAGGTGAATTGTCCTGAACTTATCCAGTAGTCAGCGTCTTCAGCCTTTGCCAACACACTTTCAAAGGAGAGAGATAAGCTACCGTCACCCTTAGTTTCTGAATACAGATAATCTGCATTTGCATCTTTGATAAATTCTGCCTGCCAGGAATTTCCGTAAGGCATATACCAACTATCATTATACATAGAACCGCTGATCACTTTTGGTTTTTCTTTAGCAGATTTAGCCAGTTCCCTGGCAGATAAATATTCTTTTTTAATATTATCAAAAACCTTCCTGGCTTTTTCTTCTTTTCCATATAAAGCACCGAAGAATTTGATCCACTCCGCTTTACCTAAAGGAGTTTGCTCAGTCCAGTCCCCGTTATACATTACCGGAATACCGGTTTTCTGAATAATTTCAAAACTTTTATTTGAGGCATTAATAGCAAAGCCAATCACAATATCTGGTGCAAGATCAATCAGTACCTCAGTATTGATATTTTCATTCTGGCCCAGTTCCGAAATCTGGCCATTTTCAATAAGTTTTCGGGTATTTTCGGAAGATATATAATTCAATCCAGGAAAGCCGACCAGCGTATTTTCCTCATTTATCGCCTCTAGTGCGGGAATGTGAGTGGTAGAAGTCACCACAATCCTTTTTACGGGGACCTGAACAGCCTGATCATACGCCAGGTCTTCAGGCACTTCAGCATTTTCTTCTTTAAATAAATACACAAATGGTTCTTTAGCTTCCGGCCACGGAGTATTGACTTTTACAATACTGTAATTATCAAATTTCGTAATCGAGAAGCCTTTAGCATTTTCAATATTTATTTCTTCACCTTCCTTTTCGAGAGGTTTATTTTCAGAAATATTCTTGCATGCTAAGATGGAAAAGAAGATGAAAATGAAAAGAATTTTTTTCAAGACGACTCTATTTTGAATTCAAAAGTAAGATTATTTAATATTTTCAGGCTGATCAAACTTAATTGTTTAATTTCGCATTGAAATTTTGGTTCAACGCCGATTTATTTCTGCGTGGATTAAAAGGGAATCAGGGGAAGTGAAAACTTCATAAACCTGAGCTGTTCCCGCAACTGTAAGCTTAGCCCGAAAGGGTGGCTGCAATAATTCTTCAAACCACTGTTCATTACGAATGGGAAGGTGAATTGCAGTACGTAAGCCAGGAGACCTGCCTGAATTTCAACTAGTATCGAGTGACTTTCGGGATAAAGGTCGGCAGATTATGAACAGAAACTTATACCTTTTATTCGCCTTATTTATATGTTGTTGCATACAGGCTACAGCACAAACCGATCCTGTCACCTGGTTGGATGAAGTGAAATTAAGCGATGTAAAACTTAAAAATAACTCAAAAGGGCAATTTGTAAAGAAACTGGATGATTCTTTGATCCAGCAAAATGAACCTTTATTAACATCTATATTAAAATTTAACTCTCCTTTTTTCTTCAGGGAAAATGGATATGGAATGGTTTCCTCAGCTTCAGTCAGGGGAACCGGAGCTTCTCAAACGGCCGTCATCTGGAATGGTATCAATATTAATTCTCAATTTACCGGGCAAACCGATTTTAATACGATCAATACTAAAGTATTTGATGATATAAGTCTGAAGCCGGGCGGGGGCAGTGTGGTTTATGGAAGCGGCGCTATTGGTGGAACGATTCATTTGAATAATGAATTGCGATTTGATAGCAAATCAGATAATGATCTAAGAATCGGCTATGGGAGCTTTGATACTTACCAGGCTGCCTACAATGGGAATTTCTCTAATGAAAAAACAAACCTGAATATTGGAGTAGCAGGGATAAGTTCTAAAAATGACTATAAATACCGGGACACTGAAGCCAGTAATGAAAATGGCGATTTTTACAATGCTTCTTTGAGTGCTTCAGTTGGTCAATGGATTGGGAATTCCAATCTTTTAAAATTTTATTCTAATTATTATCAGGGGGAAAGAGGTTTTTCAGGAACACTGGACATTCCATCTAATAGCAAATATGAGGATACGAACTCAAGAAATCTGCTTGAATGGAAGTCCTTTTTTGGAAATTTTACCAGTAGTCTGAAATTAGCCTGGATCAGTGAGGAATTTAAATATTATGAAGACCGGGATTCTGAAAATTTCAGTTTTGGAAATGCTGAGACCGAGATTATCAAATATGACCTGGGTTATCAGTTTAATGATGCGATGAAAATTAATATCATTGCAGATTATAATGATGTAAAAGGGCAGGGGACCGGTATAGAAAATGCCCGGCGTAAAACCGGAGGTATTTCACTATTATGGAGTCATCAACTGGAAAACCTTAATTATGAATTAAGTATCAGGCAGGAGTTGACAGATGATTACGACTCGCCGTTGCTTTTTTCTATTGGAAGTGATTACAGGTTCTCAGAAAACTACCTGCTAAGATTGCATGCATCCAGGAATTACAGAATTCCTACATTTAATGACCTGTTCTGGGAGCAGGGAGGAAACCTGGATTTAAATCCCGAAACTTCCATTCAGGCGGAAATCGGAAATGAATTTAGTTTCAGCGATTTTAAATTGAATTTGAATGCTTATTTCATTGATATAGACAACCTCATTAGATGGATTCCAGATGGGTCGGCTGTTTGGAGGCCGGTAAATACTTCAAAGGTTCATAACTATGGTTTAGAAGTATTTGCAAGCTATCTCACCAGTCTTTCCGGTAATAATTTGAACCTGAGTAGTAATTATGCTTACACCAGGTCTATCGATAAGGAGAACGGCAATCAGTTAATTTATACTCCAATCCATAAAGTGACATTTTCTGCGGCTTATGAGATTGGGGATTTTTCAATTCTCTTTCAGTCTTTATATAACGGGAAGATCTATACATCTTCTGATAATAATTATGATTTGGATGGTTACACCATTGCAAATCTGGGACTGAATTATAAAATTTCCAAAAAGCCGGAAATAGGTATTGATTTCCGGGTCAATAATATTTTTAATGAAAAGTATCAAAGCCTGCCGTCTCGAATAATGCCAGGCAGATCATATAATTCTACACTCTCATTCAATTTTTGATTATGAACAACAAACACTTATTACTCTTAGTTTCTATTATCTTATTTTTCAACTCCTGTTCTGAAGAGACAGATTGCTGCCCAATGCCAGAAGAAAAAGCTGAATTTGATTCAGGTGTTTTCGTATTGAATGAAGGTAATTTTGGATCTTCGAATGCTTCGGTAACTTATATTAATGAAGATTCAGGAGAAATACAGAACCAGATTTTCAATAATATAAATGGTTTTGGTTTAGGCGATACAGCCCAGAGTATAGAAATGCATGAAAATCTTGCAATTATAGTGATGAATGTTTCTAATAAGATAGAAATAGTAGATAGATCTACTTTTCAACATTTGGGAACCATTGACACGAATCTACAGAACCCAAGATATGCTGAAGTTGTAGGGAATGAGGTCTATGTTACAAATTGGGGAGACGGGACCAATCCTGATGACGATTTTATAGCTGTTTTTAAACTTTCCGATTTTTCTTTTATTCAATCAATTTCTGTAACTGAAGGTCCTGAAAAAATAACTTCAGCTGAAAATTCAATTTATGTGGCGCATAAAGGAGGTTATTCTTTCAATAATATTATATCTGTTCTCGATGCCAGTACAAATTCTATTAATACTGAAATAGAGGTTGGGTATTTGCCTAACTCGATGATAATATTGGGTTCTGATCTTTGGGTATTATCATCAGGAAAGCCTTCTTATGCAGATGAAGAAACTGCCGGGCAAATATCCAGAATAGACCTTATAACAAATAAGGTGTTGGAATCCTTTGAGTTTTCAGAAAATAAAGTTCATCCTGAAAATCTCCAGATTTCAGATAATACAGCCTATTTTACTGTTGGGAAATCAGTTTTTAAATACAGTCCAGGAGATGCTTTACCTGCCGTTCCAGAATATAATTTAGATGCTGCAGTGTTATATGGATTTGAAATTCATGATAATAAAGTATATGTAGCCTCTCCAACTGCTGACTTTACCGGCGACGGCAATCTCTATATCTATGATTTGAATAATGGAGACCTTCTGGATGAATATACAACAGGGATCAATCCCAATGGAATATATTTTAATTAAGTATCTAATATTTAAGCATAAAAAAACCCGCTATATAGCGGGTTTTTTAGTTTTTTCTATATCTCTATTCCTTGATGGGTAGTGATGGTACTGTACCGTCAAGAAGTAATGGTTGGGAGAAACGTGACTCTATGGATAAATTTCCTGGTATTTCAAAACCTTTAATTCTGGCTTCTTTTTCCATACCTCTTTCAGCATTTCCTGAAATTAAATCCAACGCATATTTCAGTAATGGTTCATTAGAATCTCCTAATTCACCGTATGTTGAAATATATTCTCTTTTTTCATAATCTGGGATTAATCCTCCGGGATATGCTTCACCGTTAACATTGGTGTTGCTTGCCACTATGGGTTGTAATGCATATTTATGGTTCTGATTTAAATTTGCACCCGTTTTTCTAAGATTATCGGAATCATATAAAGTTATGGAGCCCTGAAATTTACCTCCTGTCTTAGTTCCAATCTGAATGACTTCCATATGAGGTGCTAATCCATTAATTAAAACCTCACTGGCAGAATAAGAACTATTCGAAGCGATTATATAAACTTTATCCAGATTAAGACTGTTTATAGGTGCCGCAGCATGTTCGGAGTGAGAATTATCATATTCATAAATCTGGTCGTCAAATCTTTCTACAAGAGACTCTTCGCCATATTGACTAATATATGCCTGAGTGATATCATTATTGTATTTTTCCTTCAGGAAAATTTTATCCTTTAATTGAAGGTTGATCATACTTCCTAAATCAACGGCAGAGGATAATCTTCCTCCCGGGTTATATCTCAAGTCCAGAACAAGTTCTGTTACCCCGGCATCTCTAAGTTCACCAAAGGCATTATTAAGTTCAGCATCAAATTCATGGTTAAAATGGTTGTACATTAAGTAACCCACCTTTTTACCACCTACGTCTAAAGTTTTTACAACATGGACCGGATTTTCTTCAACCGTAGTTTTGGTTAATTCTATTTCCTGTTCTACCTCACCATAATTTTCATCATCTAAACTGATAAAACCATAATTAACAGATAATGAGGTATTGTAGTAAGTTAAGTCTATATAGTTAGTTCTATTTAAGGGCTGTCCATCGACTTCGGCGTAAACCATTCCTCTTTTAATACCTGCTTCATCGGCAGGAGATCCCTTAACTACATAGCGAACGGCAATTCCAACTTCAGAACAGTCTTCACATAATAGAAAAGGAGTAAAAACAATTCCGTCTGTTTCTGAAATTCCCGCAAAATCATTTTCCAATTCTTCATAATCGTCAACGATCCAGCTAAATCTATCCGTATCAGGGTAGTTCTCTAATAATCCGTCATAGAAAAGTTCATCCGGATCGACCCATTCATTTAACCAGGTATTAAGTTCTTCCTGATTTGCAAAACGGTCTTCAGCATAAATAGGCATATCATCTTTATAATAATACCATGTATTCATTGCTTTGTACTCAAAATCTCTAATTTCAAGTTCAATATCATCTACCGGTTCCTCTCCTGGAAGCTCTTTTCCAGTCTTCGGGATATTGTCATCAAGATCATCTTTATTACATGAGGTAAATAGGGTTCCGGCAAAAGCCAGTAGCATTAAATATTTATATATTTTCATATTATCATTTAGGGTTAATATTTTTCTTAATTTTTTTCTAAAAATAGTTACATAATTGCAAATAGAAAATTTATTGTAACAAAAGTATTTCTAATTCGTCGTAAAGGTGAGAAGGCAGTATAAACCAACCACAACCTAATGAAAGAACATACCTTCCTTAATATTATAAATCCGGTTAAGGATAAAATGTATAGAATGGCTTTAAGGCTTCTAACTTCTAAGGAAGCGGCCGAAGATGCCACTCAGGAGGTGATTCTGAAATTATGGAATCGGAAAGAAAGAATCAAGCACTATGCCAATGTTGAGGCTTTTGCGATGACCGTTACAAAAAACTACTGTTTAGATCAATTAAAATTGAAACAAAACAATAATTTAAGAATTGTACATCAAAATTATGAAAGTAATTATCAATCACTGCAGTCTGAAGTTGAGGTAAACGACGAGATGGAATGGTTAGGCAGGATTGTAAAAACCCTTCCGGAACAGCAAAAGATGATCTTTCAGTTAAGAGATATTGAGCAGTATGATTATGAAGAAATTGCCAAAATAATGGATATGAATCAAACCGCAATTAGAGTGGCATTATCCAGGGCACGTAAATCGATTAGAGAGAATTTAATAAAGAAACATAACTATGGAATTAAGTAAAATTGAAAAGCTTCTGGAACGCTATGATGAAGGAGAGACTTCACTGGCAGAAGAACGAACTCTCAGAGAGTATTTTCAAAGTGAAAATGTTCCTGAACACCTAAGAAGTTACCAAATGATCTTTTCTTTCGCAGAAAATCAGAGAAAAGAGACTTTTAAGGAGGTTCCACAGATTGAATCAAAGAGGACGAACTGGTACACCTGGACATCGATTGCCGCAATCATTATTGTCGCATTGGGTATCTTTTTCTTCAATGACTCTTCGCGAAACCTGAATCAAAATGATTTAGGAACGATAAGTGATGAAGAACTTGCGCTACAAAAAACTAAAGAAACACTTAGTATGGTTTCACAAATTATGAACGAGGGCAAATCTGATCTCGTTTATCTGAAAGAATTTAATAACACGAAAAATAAAATAATAGAAATAGACTAAAACCAGAAATCATGAATAGATTAGTAATTACCCTCCTGTTAGCCCTGGCGCCTATGCTTTCTCAGTCTCAAAATTTTGAGAAATATGAGGATATGAAAGATGTAGATGCTATGGTAATGACCAGCAAAATGTTTAAAATGCTGGCGAAAGTAGATTTAAGTGAAAATGATCCTGAAGCTCGTGAGTATATGAAGCTTATAGAGAACCTGGATCGTATTCAGATATATAAATCTTCCAATTCTTCTATAATGTCTCAAATGGCAACAGATGTGAAGGCCTACCTCAAAAAAGGCTCTTTAGAGGAGCTTATGAGGGTAAATGATGACGGGCAGAATATTAAATTTTATTCCTTGCCGGGGAAGAATGATAACTATGTTAAAGAGTTATTTATGTTCTTGGAAGGATCGGAAGGTGATAAGCCGATGACCGTTATATTAAGTATTACCGGAGAAATAGATTTGTCTCAGTTATCTAAATTGACTGCAGATCTAAAAGTTCCGGGAGCTGAAGAATTAAAGAATGCCAATAAAAAATCCTAGATCATGAAAAGAATTAAAATTTTATTCGCCGTTCTATTTGTCACTTTACTAAGTTCTTGTAATAATGAGCAATCACTTCAAAAGTACTATGTAGAGAACCAGGAAGATTCCGATTTTCTTGCAGTAGATGTTCCTACCAGCTTATTTACTAATAGTGAATCGCTGGAAGCAGATCAAAAGGCTACTTTAAAAACCATCAAGAAAATTAATGTTCTTGCACTTAGCAATGATGAAAACAAAGCCAAATTTGAAGAGGAAAAAGCTGCATTAAACCAGATCTTTAAAAATGAAAAATACCAGCTTTTAATGAAGTATGGTGGAGGAACCAGAAAGGCTGAGCTATATTTTACTGGCGAAGAAGATGCTATAGATGAGCTTATCGTTTATGGATATGACGATGAGCAAGGTTTAGGTGTTGCCAGAGTTCTTGGTGAGAATATGAATCCGGGAGAGATCATGAAGCTAATGAGGTCTTTAGAGGAAGGAGATATAAATGTTGAAGGATTTAAAAACGTTGTAGGAATTTTTGGGGATCATCAAAAAGACAATGATACTATTAAAGTGAATAAAGTAGAATCAAAAGATTCTATCGTTGAAGATTAATATCCTTTTAATTAGTTGAAAAAGAAAAGCCCCGGAAACGGGGCTCTTTTTATTTATATTCCTGTATAATTTTGAGGAGTTATTTGATGAAGTTC
>CAVZZT010000011.1:0-189074 GCA_963779835.1 uncultured Flavobacteriaceae bacterium | reverse complement strand
AAAAACATCCAAAAGTTCGGATAACTATAGATACATTTCAATGGGGTTTTGTGTTTTTCAGAAAAGAACAGGCTAAACAGGATTTTATAATTCGTGTGTAACAAAAAAACTAAATTCACGTCTTACAAGTGAAAATTCAGTCTTAATGAGTAAAGTAATAGAGATTCGCAATATCACCAGAGATTTTCCTCTGGGACAGGAAGTGGTTAAAGTTTTAAAAGGGATAGACCTGGATATAGATCGCGGAGAATATGTTGCAATTATGGGGCCTTCTGGTTCGGGAAAATCTACCTTAATGAATCTCTTAGGTTGTTTAGATACTCCAACTTCCGGTTCTTATATTTTGAATAGTAAGGACGCCAGCCAGATGAGTGATGATGAACTTGCCGAAATCAGAAATAAAGAAATAGGTTTCGTTTTTCAAACCTTTAATTTACTTACCCAGGACTACCGCACTGGACAATGTAGCTTTACCTATGATCTATGCAGGAGCTTCAAAATCTGAAAGGATTGAAAGAGCTCAGGAGGTTTTACGTAGTGTGGGTCTTGGAGACAGAATGGACCACAAACCCAACCAATTGTCAGGAGGTCAAAGACAACGTGTAGCTGTAGGCAGGGCATTAGTAAATAAACCTTCTATCATCCTGGCAGATGAGCCTACCGGAAACCTCGATTCCAAAACTTCCTTGGAGATCATGAACCTTTTTGATGATATTCATGCTGCCGGAAATACGGTGATCCTGGTAACGCACGAAGAAGAGATCGCTAAACATGCACATAGAATTATTCGTTTAAAGGATGGCATGGTGGAAAGTGATGAAAAGAAAACTGTACTAATTAAATAGAAGAGATCTCTTTTACCTTTCAGAATACTATTCCCCATGTATAAGTATTATTGCAATTGCTTCAATTTTCTTATCTTAGAATCATAAACCTTTAATGATGATCAATCTGGACCAGGAAACCTGGATTTATCTTGCCCTTATTGCCACTTTTCTCATCTATTTCTTTTGGAGCTCAAGAAGGGCTAAAAAGATTAAGAGACAACGAAAGAACCGAAATTTCAGGAGAAGATATCTTGAAAGAAAAAAGCAGAAGAATTCAGATTCTGTAGCCAAATAATTTTCCTTCCTCTTGTAACTTTTTCAGACTGACTATTCTTTGTAACTTTAGACCAGCTTAAATTCTAGTAAAATTTTACTGGAATTTTCACTAAAAGCCAACCGGTAAATCTTTTTAGCCGGTAACAATAAACTATTAAATACATGAAAATTTATACAAAGACGGGTGATAAGGGTACTACCTCATTATTTGGCGGCACAAGAGTCCCAAAACATCATATACGCATAGAAAGTTATGGTACCGTGGATGAGTTAAATTCGCATATTGGCCTGCTTCGAGATCAAAAGACCGATGATGAGACAAAAAAAATTCTTGCTGATATCCAGGATAGATTATTCACCATCGGTTCCATCCTGGCTACAGATCCGGATAAAGCAATATTGAAGAATGGTAAAGAAAGATTGAATATTCCGAAAATTTCGGATATGGATGTTGAAAAGCTGGAAAAGGAAATTGATAAGATGAATGAAGATCTTCCTGAAATGACACACTTTATTCTCCCGGGAGGCCATCAAAGCGTGTCATTCTGTCACATAGCCCGCTGCGTATGCCGTAGAGCTGAAAGACTTTCCAGTGCATTGTATGACATTGAAGTTTTCGATGAGAAGGTTCTTATCTATCTTAACCGACTTTCAGACTATCTGTTTGTGCTGGCACGGAAGTTGTCCAAAGAACTAAAGGCTGAAGAAATTCAGTGGATTCCGAAGAAATCCTGAATCCTCCTAAATTTTGAAAAATCCTTTGCGAAAATTGCAAAGAATTGGAGAAATTATTATGTTCTTATCATTATTGTATAAATAATAGATTTTTTTCTTGGCTATTAAGCCAAAAAATTTATTTTTGCCAAAATTTAAAACCCGATTAATCAATGTATTGGACTTTAGAATTAGCATCCTATTTAAGTGATGCCCCATGGCCGGCAACAAAAGATGAGTTAATAGACTACGCAATTAGAACCGGAGCTCCGTTAGAGGTAGTTGAAAATTTGCAGGCTATCGAGGATGAGGGCGACTCGTATGATTCTATTGAGGAAATCTGGCCGGATTATCCAACCGATGATGATTACCTCTGGAATGAGGATGAATATTAAATTGACAACACGCAAAAATTAGGGAAAAGTCTCATTCATGAGGCTTTTTTTTTGCTTAAATTTGAACCCCTTTAAATAAAAAAACCAATATGAGTTTTTTAGATTCTGTATTAAAAGCTTTCGTAGGCGACAAGTCGAAGAAAGATGTTAAAGAAATACAACCCATAGTAAATAAAATTAAGGCTCTTGAGTCTGAATTTGAGGCCCTAAGCCTCGATGAACTTAGAGCTAAGACTTCTGAATTCAAAGCGAAGATCGCTGAAGCAACCAAAGAAGTAAAAGATAAGATCGTAGCGCTGAATAAAGAAGCAGATGAAACTGACGATATCACCCGGAAGGAAGATATCTATGCTGAAGTAGATGCTTTAAAAGACAAGTCTTATGAAATTTCAGAAGCTGTACTCAACGATATCTTACCAGAAGCTTTCGCTACAGTTAAAGAAACGGCGAAGCGTTTCGTTAATAATCCACAACTAAAAGTAAAGGCGTCTTCTTTTGACAGAGAGATCTCTGCAGAAAAAGACTATGTTACTTTAGAAGAAGATCACGCCATATGGAACAATTCCTGGGATGCTGCCGGTAAACCGGTGACCTGGGATATGATTCATTATGATGTTCAGCTTATTGGTGGTGTGGCCATGCACCAGGGTAAAATCGCAGAGATGCAAACCGGTGAAGGTAAAACCCTTGTGGCTACCCTTCCCATGTACTTGAATGCTTTAACCGGAAACGGGGTGCACCTGGTAACGGTAAACGATTACCTGGCCAAACGTGACAGCGCGTGGATGGCTCCTATTTTCCAGTTTCATGGAATGAGCGTTGATTGTATAGATTATCACCGTCCTAATTCCGCGGCACGTAGAAAAGCTTACAATGCTGATATTACCTACGGAACAAATAACGAATTCGGTTTTGATTACCTGAGAGATAATATGTCTCATGCACCGGACGATCTTGTGCAAAGACCACATAATTATGCGATCGTGGATGAGGTGGATTCGGTATTAGTTGATGATGCGCGTACTCCCTTAATTATTTCCGGTCCGGTTCCAAAAGGGGATACTCACGAGTTTATGGAACTTAAACCTGCAATTGCAAATATTGTAGAAGTTCAGCGTAAATATTTAGTAAAGGTTCTTGCCGATGCTAAAAAACTTATTAAAGAAGGTGATACCAAAGAAGGTGGATTCCAGTTATTGAGAGTCTATCGTGGTTTACCTAAAAATAAAGCACTTATAAAATTCCTTAGTGAAGAAGGTGTGAAGCAATTGCTTCAGAAAACCGAAAATCACTACATGCAGGATAACAATCGTGAAATGCCTAAGGTTGATGCCGAATTGTATTTCACTATTGAAGAAAAAAGCAATCAGATAGATCTTACCGATAAGGGAATTGAGTTCCTTTCCGGAAAAGATGAACCTGATTTCTTCGTAATGCCGGAGATCGGGATGGAGATCGCCAAGATCGAAAAAGAAGGTCTTCCTGCTGAAGAAGAAGCAGAGAAGAAAGAAGAGCTTTTCAGAGATTACAGCGTAAAAAGTGAACGTATTCATACGCTTCGCCAGTTACTAAAATCTTATACCCTATTCGAAAAGGATACGGAATATGTGGTTATCGACAATAAAGTGAAAATTGTTGATGAGCAAACAGGTCGTATCATGGAAGGCCGTCGTTACAGTGATGGTTTACACCAGGCGATCGAGGCCAAGGAAAATGTAAAGATCGAGGATGCAACTCAAACCTTTGCCACGGTAACTCTTCAGAATTATTTCAGAATGTACCGTAAACTGTCTGGTATGACGGGTACAGCGGTTACAGAAGCCGGAGAACTTTGGGAGATCTACAAATTGGATGTGGTAGAAATTCCTACTAACAGACCGATCGCCAGAAACGATAAAGAAGATTTAGTTTATAAGACTAAAAGAGAAAAATATAACGCGGTTATCGATCATGTGACTGATCTTTCCAGTAAGGGAAGGCCGGTACTTATTGGAACAACCTCAGTAGAAATTTCAGAATTACTGAGCCGTATGCTGAAACTTAGAAGTGTTCCTCACAATGTTCTGAACGCAAAAATGCATAAAAAGGAGGCTGATATCGTTGCCGAGGCCGGTAAGTCTGGAATCGTAACGATCGCGACGAATATGGCGGGTCGTGGTACCGATATTAAAGCTAAGTAAAGAAGTAAAAGAAGCAGGCGGTCTGGCCATTGTTGGTACAGAGCGTCATGATTCAAGGCGTGTAGACCGTCAGTTAAGAGGTCGTGCTGGACGTCAGGGTGATCCGGGAAGCTCTCAGTTCTATGTTTCCCTGGAAGACAACCTGATGCGTTTATTCGGTTCTGAAAGGATCGCCAAACTAATGGACCGTATGGGGCTTGAAGAAGGAGAAGTGATTCAGCATTCCATGATCTCAAAATCTATTGAAAGAGCTCAGAAAAAAGTGGAGGAGAATAACTTCGGGGTTCGTAAAAGACTTCTTGAGTATGATGATGTGATGAATGCTCAGCGTGAGGTGATCTACAAACGTCGTTACCATGCTTTATTTGGGGAAAGGCTAAGAGTGGATCTTGCGAATATGATCTTTGATATTTCAGAATCTATTGCCGAGATCAATAAAGGTGCTGAAGATTACAAGAATTTTGAATTTGAACTGATCAGGAACTTCTCTATGAGTTCTCCTGTTTCAGAAGAAGAATTTAAGAAAATGAATGCTCAGAAGCTGGCCGGCGAAGTTTATAAGGCTGCTTATAAGCATTATGACCAGAAGATGTCTAATAATGCTGAACGTGCCTTCCCGGTGATTAAGCAGGTTCATGAGGATGAAAGAAACAATTTCGAAAGAATTTCGGTTCCTTTTACCGACGGAAATAAAACATTGCAGGTGGTAACTAACCTGGAGAAAGCTTACGAAACTGAAGGTAAACAGCTTATCAAGGATTTTGAGAAGAACATTACCCTGGCCATCATTGATGATGCATGGAAGACTCACCTTCGTAAAATGGATGAGTTGAAGCAGAGTGTTCAGTTGGCGGTGCACGAACAAAAAGATCCATTATTGATCTATAAGTTTGAAGCCTTTGAACTATTTAAAGCGATGCTTGAAAATGTGAATCGCGATGTAATGTCCTTCCTTTTCAAGGGAGAGATCCCATCAACCGGAGCACCGAATATTCATGAAGCCCGCCAGACCAGGTCTAAAGAAAAGGTTGAAACCAAGAAGGAAGAAATTCCGAATATGGACGAAAGAGCTGCTCAAAGCAGAGCCGCCGGAAATACTCAGCGTCAGCAACCAGAGATCACCGAAACTATCGTAAGAGATCGTCCAAAAATTGGAAGAAACGATAAGGTGACGATCAAGAATGTCATGAGCGGTGAAAGTAAAACCATGAAATTTAAACAGGCTATTCCACTTCTTGATAAAGGAGACTGGGTGCTTGTAGATGAATAGACGTTAGACGTTAGACGTTAGACAAAATTAAAAATCCTGAAGTTTAACACTTCAGGATTTTTTTTATTTTATACACCTCGAATCTAATATAAATCGTCATGCTCAGGGCTCAGTTTGATAAGTAAATGCGACGTTCTTTCTTTAATTTTACTAATTCGCCATCCTTAGCTTGTCGAAGGATGAGCCTACCAAAGGATAACAGCTGAATAACTTTATGCCGGACTGAGCCTGTCGAAGTCCGGCTTTAAAACATCAATCAGCTTTACCAAATTGAGTATGATTCTTTGAATATTTTACCAGTTTCTCCCAATCCTTCTCAATTAGCGCTTCTTTCTTCTTCCTACTCCACCCTTTAATTTGTTTCTCTAATCCGGCAGCTACTTTAGGGTCTGTAAATTGTTCTACCCACTTTAATTCTACTGGCCTTCTATGAAAAGTATATGCTTCGTGATATTTTCCAGAATTATGTTGATCAATTCTTTCCGATAGATTGGAAGTCATTCCGACATAATAAGATTTATCACTGCATTCTAGAATATAAATAAAATATGATTTCATAGATTCAATTTAGAAGGCACTTCGACAGGCTCAGCGCTACAATTCCACCATTTACACCTGATACTCCCTATCGAAGAACTTTTTCAGGAATGGTATCTCTAGAAAGAACAAAGCCACAAAAGCGAATGCGATCTGCATAGTTCTTGAAAGGTCAAACTTAGGCATATTCATCAAGTGAGGAAATTCAAAATTCAGGTAATTAGAAAAAGATATATCAGAAATCAAATATGATAATCCTGCTATTGAAAGAACAAAAATAACCGCTATACCTGTCCATCCTTGTTTGGAGATCAGCGGTTTGTAAGGCTTAATTACAGCATTCCTCGCCTCAACTTTCAACATGATCTTGCTCTTGAAATCTGCAGATGGTTTTTCAGTTCCTGCTTCATTCAGCAACTTTTTCATCAGTCTGTCTTCCCTGTTAAATTGCTTTTCCATTCTTATTTGACATTTCAGGTTTAATGTAACCTTCTAATAACGAAAATAGTTTTTTCCGGCTACGATACAATTTAATTTTAATGTTGTCTTCTGTTAGATCTGTCACTTTAGCGATCTCTTTTATCAGATTGCTCTTCAAAATAATATAAGCTAATGATGGCAGCCTCGTCTTCCGGTAATTGATCAATACATTTTTTAATAATATTAGTCCTCTCTGTACTTAAGCATGAACTCCAGGCCATTTTCTATATGGTCCAGACTATCATCAGTGATTTCTTCAATAATTTCATAAGTCCGGTGTCTCTTATTCATTTTAATCCTATCAAGACTCTTATGATAAACGATCCTGTATAACCAGGTCGAAAATTTAGATTCTCCCCTAAAACTGGATAACGAATCAAATGCTTTGATAAAACTATCCTGAGCAACTTCCTCAGCTTCTTCAGTAACTTTTAAAATCCTTATCGCGATCGTAAACACAAAATTTTGATAACGATCTACCAGTTCCCCAAAGGCATTGGTATCGCCATTAAGGACCTTATCGATCAAATATTGGTCAGTGTTTTTGGTCATTATTACCTATGACGATCTTTTTTGATCATCGGTTACAAAAAGATTCTAAAATAAATTTACGGTTTTTTGTAACCGGTTTGGATTTCTTGACGTCCTAATAGCAAACGAACATTATTTTCAAATTAAAAACTAAGAAATCATGGGATCAGAAGTCATTGTTTTACCTGTTATTTTCGGAACACTTTTCGGAATATTTTATTTATACATCTCCGCAAGAAACCGGGAACGTCTTGCTCTTATTGACAAAGGAGCCGATGCTAGTATATTTTACAGCAAGAAGAAGCATGTAACACCTGTTTGGAAGGTTATTGTATTAAATTTAGCCTTACTACTCGCTGGTATAGGTATTGGAATTTTCATCGCCAATATGTTAACTATTAATATGGGAGTGGACGAAGATGTAGCTTATCCTGGTACTATTTTTCTATTAGCAGGTATAGGATTATTTGCAGGCTTCTTTGCCACTAAAAAATTGAATAAAGACGCATAATTAAAATCAAAATTTCATCACATCCCGAATTAAAATTCGGGATTTTTTGTTTTTAGTAATCAGTGCAGAATTTTTATTAATTTTAACATTGATAACCAATCAAACAAATCAATGAAAAAGTTCTCAATTGAAATTAAGTGGGGAATTATCTTTACCATTATCAGTCTTATTTGGATGTTCTTTGAAAAAGGAATGGGCTGGCATGATGAAAACATTGCTCAGCATGCAATTTACACCAACCTTTTTGCTATCGTAGCGATCGTCCTTTACGTGGTTGCTTTACTGGATAAACGGAAAAACTTTTATCATGGAAAAATGACCTGGAGTCAGGGATTTATTTCCGGGATCGTAATAAGTATTGTGGTGGCTGTATTATCCCCACTTGCTCAATACATTACTCATAAATTTATCACCCCAGATTACTTCCCAAATGTGATAGATTATTCAGTGCAAAGCGGCGCGATGACCAGGGAAGCAGCTGAAGAATATTTTAACCTGACTTCCTATATCATTCAGTCTTTCTTTTTTGCTTTGGTGGTTGGAGTAGTTACTTCTGCTATTGTGGCTTTCTTTGTGAAGAGGAAATAGGTTTACTAGATAAAATACTATATGACCGTCACGCTGAACTTGTTTCAGCATCTCTACTTTGAGACCCTGAAATAAATTCAGGGGGACGGATTCAAAAAAGTATTAATTTTGTCCGTTAAAAAACCTAGGATTTTTTACCATCTTTAAAGACCCTGAAACAAGTTCAGAGGTGATCGTTTCGAAAAATTATATCTTTCAACAACAAATTGGGATCGGGGCAGTTTTTTAAGTACATGTCCAGGTCTTCTTTTTTAACCACTCCCGGGTAATCTCCAATCTTACCATGCATTTCTTCCATCACCTGAAAATGCAGATGCGGAGCATAATCTCCATTCTCATCAAAATCTCCCAGTTCCCCAATTTTATCGCCCGCTTTTACTTCTGCCCCAATATTTAAATTATCGAGAGATTTTCTGGAAAGATGACCGTAAAGTGTATGGAATTTTCTTCCACTTAAAGAATGTTCAAGAATGATCGTTGGTCCGTAATCACCAAAGCTGTTGTTATCCTTAAAGCTATGGATTTTACCCTCCAGCGGACTAATGATGTCTGAAAATGCCGGAACCCAAACGTCGAGACCAATATGGATATTTCGGTTAGCTTCAGAATTATTAAAAAGCTGACTTCGGTTATATAAGGTTCTTAACTCATTATAACCTCCATAGGCTGCTTTCGCATTTCTATTCCGAAGATATTCATCTATAAACATGGAAAATGCTTCCGAAGAAGCAACCTCAAGTCTAAGCAGATCTCTGTTATTTTCTGAAAGATCTATATATGCATAATCCTCCTGCTTATACTCCCCTCCTATTACCGGAGTGAAAGCAGAGGTAAGGCGATTTATAAATTCAGAAAAACTTTCCATATCATTCAGCTTAGGGAAGCCAAATGTAATAGCTAAGTTTTAATTTATCAATACATCACTAAAATTAGCCTTTATAGTGATATTGGCATTTCCTTCCCTTGATTTATTGTAACCATTCAGGATTTCGTTATCATAGGATTTGGTAGATTTCAACTTAAGTCCAGACGGATGTTTGATAGAACTTTGCATTCCATTAAAGGTGAAATTGAAAGCCGTATCCGGGATTTTTAATTCAAGATCGCTATTCTCCAGGCTGATATTTAAAGTTTCGAAACCAGCTCCCAGATTATTGATATCCAGTTTACCGAAAGAACCGGTTAAAACCCCGGTTTTCTGAAGTTCATTGATCACCACGTCGCTTGAGTTGGAATTCAACTTAATACTCACTGCCTTATCAATATTACAATTCTTTACGAATTCAGTAGAAAGTACTCCGTAATCCCAAAAGGCGATTTTTACGGGTGTGTAAGAGGCTTTTACATTGGTATTCTTTCCTGAGATTCGGTTAGCTGAAAGCCGACTGTGTGACAGATCGGCCTTCAGGTTTTTTACATTACTTCCCAGTTTAAGTTCTCCATGGCGAACCTTAAGTTCAAGTTTCGCATCTTTAGGGATCTTAAGCTTAATCGTCTTTTTAGATTTAACTCCTTTTCCATCTTCCATGATAAAAACCCTGTCTCCACCATTCTCCATTTGAGCTTCGAATTGCTTTCCAAATTGCTCGCCCCAGGCTTCCATTTTCTTTCCGAAGTCTTCTCCCCAGGCTTCCATATCCTTTTCGAAATCTTTACCCCAGGCTTCCATTTTCACTTCATACTCCTTTTCCCATTTTTCGGAATTCTTTTCCATTTCCTCAGCCCACTTATCCATTTTGGCCTCATATTCCTTTCCGAATTTCTTTTCGAAATCTGCTTCCCATTTTTCAAGGTATTTGTCACCGTCCTTTTTATAGGCTTCATAATCGAATTTCATACCTTTCATATCTTCCGAGAACCCTGGCGGAAGCGGATTTTCAGCAATATTACTTAATATTGGTCCTACAAGATTATCCATTAAAGGCCCTAACATATCCGGTAATTCTGATAAAGATCCCTGCAGTTCTGCCATATCGATATCTACATCCATATTCCAGTTCATATTCCCTCCAGATTCGATACTGTACTTTACCATTTGAAGCTGAAGTTTCCAGTTTCCAGGAATCCAGAAGTTTTTTAGTCATTTCTCTGTCACCGGTATCTCCTTCAAGATATGCTTCAATTTGTACTTCGTTCCTGTCCCAGTTTTCGATGATGATATTAGTATGGCGGGAATCGAGTTCTACATTCACATCTGAGGAAGTCTTATAGTTTTTGCTCAGTTTTTTTGTTTGAGCAAAACTTCCCGCTGTGATAAAAAGCAGTGACAGCATCACATATTTAAGCTTGATAGTTCTCATATCTGTTGTCTTTTGATTGTTTAATTTCGTTCAACTTTGTTTTCAATTTTTTAAGGAGGTCCAGTCTCAGCTGTAAGTTCGCGATCATCGCCTCAACCGTTTCCTCATTTAAACCAGTTTCCTGAATTTCAGCATTCAATGCTATATATTCTTCATTCAGGGTTTCCAGTTTCTTCATAAATGCATCTATAAGTTCTTTGTTATCTGGAGTCATATCCAGTTTGGCAAGTTGAATATTTACACTTGCCATATAATAATCTTCTATCTTTTTGAATTCAGGCGAAACATCACTCAGCCTGTATTCTGTGGTTTGCTTATTTTCTTCATTTTTATCCTCTTTCACAGGAGTCTCCACGATTTGGTTTTTATCCTGAACTACCGGATCTTCTCCATTATTGAATAAGAAGAAAGCACCTATCCCCAAGGCAACTACAATCACGGCAGCTATTTGAAGAAAATGACTATAGTTTCTTTTCTGCTGAACAGGCAGCGCTTCTTCTAACCTGGCCTCAAATCTCCGTTGATGACCTTTGCTAAGCTTTTCTTTTCCTATCTGTTCCTCGTTTTGAAACATTTCTCTAATATCCTGTCCCATTGCTCAATGTTTTAAGTTCGTCCTGTAATTTCTTTTTTCCTCTATGCACCAGTGTCCTGGAAGCAACCTGTGTGATATTTAAAATTTCACTAATCTCTTCATGATCGTAACCTTCCACCAGGTAAAGCATTAAAGGATATTTATATTTTTCAGGCAGATTTTCCATTTTCTTCTTTACTTCCGCTACACTCACACCATCTTCTACCTGCCAGTTTTCCTCATCTTCAACCGTTCCCAGTGTCTGCTCGTTTATTGCTACTAATTCCAGTTTTTTTGCTTTCAGCTTGTCCAGACATTTATTAATGACTATTCGTTTAAGCCAGGCACCAAAGGTGACCTCTCCGTTAAACTGATGTAATTTTGCAAAGGCCTTAATAAAAGCTTCCTGCATTGCATCTTCAGCCTCCATCGTATCTTTCATAAATCGCAATGCCACGTAATACATCCCGTCACAATATTTGTTGTACAACTGCAACTGAGCCCTTCGGCTGTTCTGTTTGCAAGCTTCTATTAGCTTATGCTGTATCAATTTAATCGGTTTTTGATGGGTTAGTTCACTTTAAAGACGAGACAAAAAGTCCCGCGTTGCAAAAATTCCGAAAAAAAATTCAAATTCATCTGATATTCATACATTTAATAGTAATAATCAGCATATTGGTACATTATGGCCGAATTTTTGAAAAACATATCCTAAAAAACCTGATGAGTAGCAATACGAAACTTATACTAAAGATCGGAGGCTTGGTAGTATTCCTTGGAGTTGTAATGGTCTTTATTTTAAGATACACTACAAAAGCCCATAGCCCTGAAGATACTATAACATACACACAAGATGATCTAAAGCTCGAAGTGTTCTATAACCGGCCATATAAAAAGGATAGAAAAATATTTGGAAATCTTGTACCCTACAATGAAGTATGGAGAACAGGGGCTAACGAAGCTACTACTTTTGAAACTAATGAAGACATTCTGGTAGACGGCAGCATGCTGGAAGCAGGAAAATATACTTTATGGACCATTCCTATGGAGAAAAGCTGGAAAGTGATTTTTAATTCCAAAATGTATCCCTGGGGAATCAATCTGGATAAGGAAGCCTATCGAGATGCTAAATTTGACTCATTGGTTCTGGAACGTCCGGTAGAAGAAATTGATACCGATTTTGAGCAATTCACCATTCTTTTCGAACAAAATGGAGAATTTGTAAATATGGTGCTGGCATGGGATGAGACCAGTGTGAGTATACCTATAAAAAAAGAAGAGGCGCTTATCAGCACCTCTTCAATTCAATAATTTTATTTTAAACTTACTCGTCAAGAAGTAAATTCAAGGTAACATCAATATTATCTCTGGTAGCTCTGGAATAAGGACAGATCTCGTGAGCTTCATTCACCAGTTTTTCTCCGGTTTCAACATTAACTCCGGGAATATACGAATCCAAAGTTACTGATAGCTGAAGATTCCCAGAATCTGTTTGTCCAAGTTTGACTACCGCAGTTACACTATAATCTCCAAGGTCTACCTTGTGCTTTTTAGCAACGACCTCTAAAGCGCTACCATAGCATGCCGAATATCCTGCCCCGAACAACTGCTCAGGGTTGGAATAATTTCCACCTGGCCCACCAAGACCTTCCGGCTTTTTAAGTTCCATATCCAGAATACCATCTTCACTACGGGTATGACCGTTACGACCACCATGTGTAGTTACTTTAGTTTTATACAAGTTTTTCATTGCGTGAAATAATTTAAGTAATTTAGTTCGCTTCAATATAACAAGCATTTGAGGATGCCTGAAACACGAATTCATAAATTTGTCATAAAAATTCAGTCCTATTTTGAGTAAAGAACAGCAAAAATCAGCCTTAAGCGAGTCTGGAAGCAAACCTGCATCCGGAAATGTAAGTGCAGAATCTGCTAAAAAGATCAGGAATTTCAGGAAGAATAAATTCTCTGAAAAAGATCTATTAAAAGACTTGCTAAAAGGAAATAAAACTGCTCTGGGAAGAGGTATCACCCTCATTGAAAGCAACCAAAAAACTCATAAGAAACAGGCTGAATTTCTTGTGGAAGGCTCTTTACCTCATGCCCATAAGTCTATAAGGATTGGTATTACCGGTGTTCCCGGAGTTGGAAAAAGTACTTTCATTGAAAGTTTTGGTTCTTACTTAATAGACCAGGGCAAGAAAGTAGCGGTCCTGGCAGTAGATCCCAGCAGCTCTGTCTCCCATGGTAGTATTTTAGGAGACAAGACAAGAATGGAAAATCTGGTCACCAAACCAAATGCCTTTATAAGACCTTCTCCAAGCGGGGATTCTCTCGGCGGAGTTGCCCGAAAAACAAGGGAAAGTATTCTATTATGTGAAGCCGCGGGATTTGATGTGATCCTTATCGAAACCGTTGGAGTTGGGCAAAGCGAAACCACTGTGCATAGTATGACCGATTTCTTCCTTTTATTAAAACTGGCTGGTGCAGGAGATGAACTGCAGGGAATTAAACGTGGAATCGTAGAAATGGCAGATGCCATCGTGATCAATAAAGCTGATGGAGAGAATCAAAAGCCTGCCCGGGAAGCCAAACTAGAGTTCAAAAGGGCACTTCAATTATATCCTCCGAAGGAAAGTAATTGGAAACCTGAAGTTAAATTATGCAGCGCCTTATATAATGAAGGCGTTTCTGAAGTCTGGAAAATGATCACGGAATTCAAGGCAAAGGTTGACGAAAATGGACATTTTCAGCATAACCGATTAGAGCAAAATAAATTCTGGCTTTATCAGACCATTAATGACTATCTGAAAAGCAGGTTCTATGAAGATCCTAAGATCAAAACCGCCCTGAAAGAACAACTGGAACTAATAGAAGATAACAAAACCACAGCCTTTGCTGCCGCCAAACACTTACTAAGCCTGGCTTAGATCTTTCTTTAAAATTTTATGGGTTAGGAATTTTCTTAGAAAATGGAATAGATATCCAAAGAGGGCTCCAATGAAAATTCCGGTAATTACATCTCCAGGGTAATGCACGCCAAGATAAATTCTGCTATAGGAGACCACCACGGCCCATATTAGCAGGAAAACAAATAATTTT
Organism: uncultured Flavobacteriaceae bacterium; assembly: GCA_963779835.1. Lineage (GTDB taxonomy): Bacteria > Bacteroidota > Bacteroidia > Flavobacteriales > Flavobacteriaceae > Christiangramia. The sequence goes on along the minus strand of CAVZZT010000011.1, from coordinate 174,789 downwards.
GGGTAATGATTTTTAAATAAAAGACTAAGGAAAACAGCTACTCCGGTCGAGTTTGCGGCATGTGCAGAAAAATACCCAAATCTACCGCATCTTTCTGCAACAAATCTGGCATATTCCATCACCCCTTCCTGCCGGCAGGGCCTGGGCCTTTCAAATCCGTGTTTAAAAAGGTTCGCCAGTTGGTCCGTAGCCGTTATTAATAATGCCACGACCACCATGGTGATCAAAGTGGGTTTCCAGCCGAATTTTCTAAAGATTAAGTAAAGCAAAATGGCATATAAGGGTATCGCCATCCATTTATCGCTGATAGCGATCCATAACCAGTCCCATTGCTCTGAACCTAGATTATTCAGAAATAAAAACAGTTCTCTGTCTAATTCGGCTAATTTCTCCATTTAATCTTTTTCGTATCTATTTACCTCACGATCGTAGAATTCACTAGCCTGAGTGATCAAACCTTCGGTCTCACTGGAAAGCTCTTTTTCGTCATCCTTATCAAAATCTTCTAACCATTCGACTTCGTCATCTTTTAGATCTATAATAAATCTTGGAAATTCGGTATGAATTACGAAAATTGATTCCGGAAGGTCGGTATTGTCACCTAATATAAATTTTGGAAGCTCCATATTTATTTTAATTATGCAATTAAAGTTTCTTTTGTTCGAATTAGTTTTCGGCTTAAGTAATTAAAGCGGAAATATAATAATAATGCAGAAGATGTCAATCCTGCAAGTAAGCCAAGCCAAATTCCCATACTGCCCAATTGATCTTCCTGACCAAAATAAAAACTGACCGGAAAGCCAATGATCCAATAAGAAATAAAGCAGATCACTGTAGGTATTTTTACATCCTGCAATCCTCTTAATGCGCCTAAGATGACTACCTGGATTCCATCACTTAGCTGAAACAATGCAGCAATTACCAGTAATTGTGCATGCCAGGGAGATCACTTCAATATTATCTATGTAAAATACCGGCAGAATATCTTTTAGTAGAATGAAAAGAATTGCAAATACTGCTTCGATTAAAAACACCAGAAGAAAAATTGAATAGCCGATCCTTCTTAATTCTTGGTATTTTCTTAAACCTACCTGATTTCCCACTCTAATGGTTGCCGTAACACCCAGACCTACTGCGATCATAAAAGTCATAGATGCAAGGTTGAGAGCTATCTGGTTTGCTGCCTGAGGATTTGTTCCCAGGTTTCCTGCCAGAAAAATGGTTCCGGTAAAAATGGCGACTTCAAAAAGCATTTGTAATGCGGTAGGAAAACCAAGTGAAAGTATTCTTTTAAAAATAGACCACTTCAGCATCTCCTTTTTAGACCACTTGAAATATTCTAAAAATTTGGATTTCCGTCTTAATATTTCCCAGATGAACCAAAGCATAAAGAACCTGGAAATTAAAGTTCCCCAGGCTGCACCTTCCAGCTCAAGCCTTGGAAAGATCCAGATCCCGTAGATCAATAAATAATTGAAAACCACATTCACCACATTGGCGAGTATTGTGGCATACATCGCATAGCGCGTTTGTGAAAGTCCGTCAGCGAATTGTTTAAATGCCTGAAAAGCCATTAATGGTAACATTGATAAAGCTACAATATTGAGATACGGAATTGCCAGTTCGACAACTTCCTGCGGCTGATCTAAATAATAAAGAACTGGTTTTGCAATTAACAGCAGTAAAAAAAGAAGTAAACCATTTATCGTGCTTAGAATAAGTCCATGGTGAAAATAACTTCTTCCGCCTTCAAGGTCATCTGCCCCATCAGCCTCAGCAATTAAGGGAGTTATTGCAAATGAAAAACCAATTCCCATTGACATAGCGATAAAGACCAGCGCATTTCCCAGCGACACCGCTGCTAATGGAGCTGCCCCAAGTCTACCAATCATTAAATTATCAACAAGACCTACCATAACATGACCCAACTGGCCAAGCATAACAGGATATGCGATATTAAGGTTTTTTCCGAATTCTTTGGTATAGGCCGAAAGCTGCAAAACTAAATTTTAGGTCGCAAAGGTATATGCTTTAGTCTTCTTTTAAAGCTAATCGGATAATTAATTTACTGGAGAATAATTAATCTAAATTATCTACAGAATCGCTATTAATATTATCCAGACCGTACTTATCAACCAGATAAACCAGAGAAGCCATCGTTGCAGCTCCCAGTTCCAGTTCTCTCTTATTTACCTGCTCAAAAGTGTCGTTTGCGGCATGGTGATAATCGAAATACCGCTGTGAATCTGGTCTTAGACCAGCCAGAACAGTATTTCCATCTTTTAGCGGACCAATATCGGCCCCGCCACCTCCTCTTTCAAAATAATGGATAAGGTATGGTTTAAATAATTTCTTCCAGGAGATAATTTTATTGAATTGTGCATCAGTAGCCGTAAATTCAAAACCCCTTGGAGTAAATCCTCCGGCATCACTTTCCAGAGCAAACACATGATCTTCAGATTTCGATTTTGCTACCTCAGCATATTTATTTCCTCCGCGCAGACCATTTTCCTCATTCATGAAAAGTACAACACGTAAAGTTTTTTTCGGGGTATAACCGCTTTCTTTTAATAGCCTTAAAACCGCCATAGATTGTACCACACCGGCTCCATCATCGTGGGAACCGTCTCCCAAATCCCAGGAATCAAGGTGTCCTCCAACAACCATGATCTGCTCAGGATTTTCTGAACCTTTTATTTCACCAATCACATTGTAGGATTCAACATCTTCATGCTGCTCACAGTTCATTTTAAAGTAAAACTGAAGATCCTTTTGAATTTTCAGAATCCCGCTTAAATATTCAGCATCATTAGTTGAAATCGCAGCAGCAGGAATTCTTTTTTCAGCGGGTGTATCACCATAACTCATAGAACCCGTATGCGGAAAATCGTCTAACCGAAGATTCATTGATCTCACGATCACTCCAACCGCGCCATATTTTGCAGCTTCTTCAGCTCCGGAATAACGCTGATCTACACAGCCTCCATAAGCCTCAAAGGTTTGGATCAAATCGGCACGCATGGGCCTGTTATAGAAAACGATTTTTCCTTCAATATTATCACGACCATATTCTTTAAGTTGCTCGATTCCCTGAACTTCTATCACTTTTGCCTTAGTTCCACCATCAGGCGTAGCTATAGAGCCTCCCAAAGCAGTAATATTGACATTGCGCGTTTCGCCGGGTCCTGTTTGAACATAAGCGAATTCTCTTTCACCTCTCGTCCATTTTGGTACCATTACCGGCTGTAACCAAACCTTATCCAATCCTAATTTTTCAAGTTCTCCCCTGGTATATTCTACCGCCTGTTGAGCATTATAAGAACCAGACAATCTTCCTCCTATGTCATTAGACAAATGGTCCAGCCATTCATAGCTTTTACCATTTAGCAAGGACATATCGTATATTTTCCTAATATTTAGAGAATCTTCAGTCGATTGAGCCTGAGCGAATATGGAAACTCCCGAAAAAATTAAAATCAGGGCCGTAAAAAATGTCTTCATGGGTGAAAATTTAAGTGGCTAAATAACAGTATTTTTTTCAGTTTTTCGAACCGTAGGTTTAATTCTTTTCTTTGGTGAGCTGCTCCCTGTATTCATCAAGATTTTTTTTAATAGCGGGATCCAGCTCAGGCTCCTGAACGTCTTTATATTTAGTGAGCTCTTTAAATAAAATTTTAGCCACCAGGTATCTGGCCGTGTCTTTATCATCGGCAGGGATTACATACCAGGGAGCCTTTTCGGTAGAAGTTTGGTTGATCGCCTCCTGATAACATTCTTGATATTTCCCCCATAATTTCCTTTCCTTCAGGTCCCCAGGCGAAAATTTCCAGTTTTTACTCTTTTTATCTAAACGTCTTAATAATCGCTGCCGTTGCTCCTCTTTGGACAGATGCAGAAAAAATTTGAATATGATCGTTCCATTTTCAGCAATATGACTTTCAAAATTGCGTATCTGGTTGAATCTTTTTTCCCAAAACCCTTCAGTGATATCTGAAGTGCTTTCTATTCCGGGAAGATTCTCATTCAAAATATATTCGGGGTGAACCCTGGTTACAAGAACATTCTCATAATGTGTTCTATTAAAAACACCAAATTTTCCACGTTCGGGCAGGGCTACATAGTGTCTCCATAAATAGTCATGTTTCAGTTCCTTTTCTGAAGGGGTTTTAAAACTATGAACTACCACTCCACGGCTATTAAAATCTTTAAAGACTTCCCTTATGAGACTATCCTTGCCCGAAGTATCCATTCCCTGTAAACAGATTAATACGGAATATTTCCCATGAGCATACAGGACATCCTGCCAGTCACCAAGATCTTTTCTAAACTCTTTCATTTCATCCTTAATCTTTTCTTCAGATGCATCAAGATCTATTCGCGTTTTAGAATTATCCAGTTCAATCTTGCCGGTTACTTTGAATTGGGAATGGTCTATTTTCTTCATAATGTTGGAATATCTACTACTAAATATACAATTCTTATAATAGTTAATTTTTTTATCTTCGCGACAAATAAAAGTAGCTTGGATACACTAGAGAGAAAAGATATCATTGAAAAAGTAACGACGCTTCTAAAGGAGATACCATCTTCTATGGATATTGTAAAAAAAGGAGGAAATCGAGATGCAAGATTCAGATATCTTGCTACGCATATGGTAGATAAAGCGATTGAAAAAGATGCGCTTATTGTTTCTGAAAACCGTCAGGGAATTGCCATACTTTTTAAAACCAGCAAGAAGGACGATAATATCTGGAAAGATCTTTGGCCGGAGCTAAAACTTGTTGCCAACGTTACAGGAGTGAAGAATGCCTTGAAGATCCTGAAAACTCAAAAATATATCAAGAACCAACGCCCCCAGGAAGGTGAATATCTATACTGTTGGTTTTGGGGAATTCTTAAGGAGTATCGTGGTGCCGATACTCAGGTTGGAAAAGAAATGAAAGATGTTTTCTTTAGGACCGCTCATGATACCGGACTGGAGTTATATGCAGAAACCCGCGGAAGAACGAATGCTATCGTTTACCAACGGGTTGGTTTTGATCTTTTTCATGAATGGGATCATCCAAGTGGTGACACCATGTATTTTCTAAAATATGATCCTAAAAATCCAAGGAACAAAAGACCTTAGAACCGGCTGCCAAAGAGTTTTACATCCTCATCGGTAATCTCTTTACCGCCGAGAATTATTAAACGTTCCACGACATTTCTAAGTTCTCTTACATTGCCTCGCCATTCGCTTTCTTTAAGTAATGCTATGGCATCTTTAGTAAATTCTTTTTTGTTGGTTCCCTGTTCACTGGCGATCTTTTCACTGAAATAATCCACCAGTAATGGAATATCTTCCTTTCTATCTTTCAATGGAGGGACTTCAATAAGAATGACGGCTAACCTGTGATAGAGATCTTCTCTAAAGTTATTTTCTTCGATCTCTTTTTTGAGATCTTTATTGGTTGCCGCAACTACTCTTACGTCTACTTTGATGTCTTTATCGCTACCAACTCTTGAAATTCGGTTTTCCTGAAGCGCTCTCAAAACTTTAGCCTGGGCTGAAAGGCTCATGTCGCCAATTTCATCAAGAAATATTGTTCCCTTATTTGCAGCTTCAAATTTCCCGGCTCTGTCTTTATTGGCCGATGTAAAAGCTCCTTTAACATGACCAAATAATTCACTCTCGATCAATTCTGAAGGTATTGCTGCGCAATTCACTTCTATCATAGGTCCTTTAGAACGATCACTTTTTTGATGTAGCCAGTGAGCAACCAATTCTTTTCCCGTACCATTTGGTCCCGTGATAAGAACCCGTGCATCGGTATGCGCTACCTTCTCGATCATGTCCTTGATATTATGAATCTCTTCAGATTCACCTATCATTTCGTAATTCTTGCTAACCTTCTTTTTAAGCCTTGTATTTTCAACAACAAGTTCCTTCCGGTCTAAAGCATTTCGAACCGTGTTCAACAACCGGTTAAGATCCGGTGGTTTTGAAATATAATCGAAAGCACCAATTTTCATAGTGTTCACGGCGGTATCCAGATCTCCATGACCGGAGATCATCACTACCGGGATTTCAGGTTTCACCTTTTTAACTGCTTCCAGCACCTCAACACCATCCATTTTAGGCATTTTTATATCACAAAGAATAAGATCAAAATCTTCATTTTTAACCAGTTCCATTCCTTCCAGTCCATCTTCGGCTTCCGTAACTTCATAGTCTTTGCTTTCTTCAGAAAGAATCTTATTAAGGACTCTTCTTATAGATGCTTCGTCTTCTATCAATAAAATTTTTGCCATTAGAATATTGTAATTTTAATCCGCCCTCCAGCGTAATTGTGTTCTTAAATATAAGCTCTTTGCTGGCATCCTGCATTCACCGCCAGGTATTTATACATCTTCCTGATCGGGTTCGTTCATATTTTTAAAGTTTTGTGGATAAAACATATGTACGTCCCTCTGTGGGAATGGTATAGTGATATTATTAAGTCTGAATTTATTATTAATCTTAAATCTTAATTCACTTTTTACTTTAGGATCTACAAAACTATCTGAAATATAAAAATTAAGTCCAAAAAGCAAGGCCGAATCACCAAAGTCTTCAAAAAGTACAAAAGGTTCCGGCTTCTTTAAAATTCCTTTTTGTTCCCGGGCACATTCCAGCAAAACCTCTCTTACTTTTTCCACATCACTGCCGTAAGAAACACCCACTCGCACAAGTTCCCTGGTAGTTTTATGGTTCTGGGTATAATTATATACCGTATCACTAATAAATTTATGATTGGGAATGATCATTACCTTATCATCTCTGGTCAACGCACGGGTAGTTCTTAGTTTAATTTCAAAAACCCTGGCTACCCTTCCCTCCATTTCAATGACATCCCCAACGAGAAGAGATTTATCGAGAATAATAAAAATTCCGCCTATTACGTCCTGAAACAGTTCCTGTAATGCAAGCCCCAGACCAACGAATAGAGCTGCAGAAGCTGTTAAAAGTATGGTTACGTCTACGCCAGTTGAGCTTAAAGTGATGAGAATAACCACCACATAGACGAAGTATTTTATAAACTTAAATACACTGATGAATTTCATTTTATCCTCTTCCATTAGCTTGGAAGTGATAAATGCCCGTACGATCCTAAGAACAACACTGGTTACTAAAAAGGCTAAAATAATGAGGATAATTAACCCAACAGTTATCTTTATTTCCTCACCTCCTATGGAATAACTGAAGCCCGCATTCCACATATCTTTTATCAAGCCCCAGATATCCTGTTCTATTACCTCGGTAACCTTTTCTTTAGTAGATTGATCCTGCAGCATAACTAATATTTAAGCCATTTATACAGTTCTTTATAACTCGGTTTCTTACCATACATTAAAATTCCTACCCTGTAGATCTTAGCAGATAGCCACAAAACACCAAAGTTAGTAGCAATTAAAACGATGATGGAAATAGCAATTTCCCACCATGGAACTCCAAATGGAATTCTCATGAGCATTACAATAGGAGAGGTAAGAGGAATGATCGAAAATATCGTTGATACAGTTCCATGAGGATTTTCAACTACTGAAAAGAATCCTACATATATCCCTAAGATCAATGGTAAAATAATAGGAAACATAAATTGCTGAGTATCGGTTTCACTATCTACAGCAGCACCTATAGCAGCATATATGGCACTATAGAGGAAATATCCTCCCAAAAAATAGATCACAAAGAAACTAAGTAAACTCGCATAAGGCAATTTAAGAATATCCACTACGAGCTGAGTTATTTCCGGTTTCGCAGCTCCTTCTATCGCTGCAGAAGCAGGAGTCTGAACTGTAGTTGGATCGATTCCCAGAAAAGATGAAACTCCTAAAAGCAATACAGTTCCCAGAATAATCCATACCGTAAACTGTGTTAGACCTGCGAGGGAAGTTCCTAATACTTTACCCAGCAATAATTGAAATGGTTTTACCGAAGAAACAATGATCTCAATGATCCTGTTCGTCTTTTCTTCGATCACACTTCTCATCACCATATTACCATAGATAATGATAAACATCATCAACAGATACCCCGCAGCGCCACCAAAAAACATCTTGATATAATTAGACATTTTAGAACTTCTTTCTCCTGCAAAATTCTGAATTTCGACACTCACCTCTGCCCTGGCATCATCTATTTCCGAAACATCGATCCCTTTGGCAATAAGTTGCTGCCGGGTTAATTTATCGGAAATCGTTTTTTCAATATTTTCGATAGTTCCAAAACCGGGAGTATCTTTTCCGAAAAACTCTATTTCTGAAGGTTTACCCAATCCAGATTCAATTTGTGAAATATGGATGAGTCCAAAATATTCATTATCCAATACCTGCTGCCTGGCCTCTTCTAAAGTTTTATTAGAATAATCAAAATACTGTACCTGTTCGCCATCTTTAAATTCGGTGGCAAACATTCCACTTTCATCATGAATTCCAATGATCTTTTGCTCCGTACTATTCAGCATACTCAGGTAGGCAATAAGCATGATCATGCCCACAAAAATTAGCGGACTAAGAAAAGTCATGACAATAAATGTCTTATTTCTTACCCTGGCCAGATATTCTCTATTGATGATTAGTTTAAGATTACGCATTTTGAGTCACCGTTTTAATAAAGATATCGTTTACGGAAGGAATCACTTCCACGAAGTGATTGATTTTTGCCCTGGTCAACAGAAACTGGATCAAATCATTGGACGACTCATGGTCTTTGAGCTTTATACTTAATTTCAGGTCATCCTGTATACTTTTAAATTTAGCCGGACCAATCTGAAAACGTTCTTCAAGTTCAGTTCTTAAAGTGTGTTCATCCATGGCGTCCAATCCAACTTCAAAAGTATTATTCTTGTATTCCTTTTTGATTTCTGAAACCTTACCATCCAGTAATTTATTCGATTTATGGATAAGAGCGATATAGTCGCAAAGTTCCTCTACACTCTCCATTCGATGTGTAGAAAAAAGAATGGTAGCTCCCTCATCTCTTAGCTGAAGAATTTCATCCTTAATAAGATTGGCATTTACAGGATCAAATCCGCTAAAAGGTTCATCAAAAATCAGCAATTTTGGCCTGTGCAAAACTGTTATGACAAATTGTACTTTTTGTGCCATCCCTTTAGAAAGTTCCTGGATCTTTTTGTCCCACCAGCCTTCAATCTCCAGTCTTTTAAACCAGTATTGAAGTCTTTCCTTTGCTTCGGCTTTACTAAGTCCTTTTAATCTGGCCAGATAAAGAGCCTGCTCCCCTACTTTCATAGATTTGTATAATCCTCTTTCTTCTGGCAGGTATCCAATATGGGCAATATCATCGGGGTGTAATGGCCTGCCATCAAGATAAACCCTGCCTTCATCGGGCATGGTTATTTGATTAATAATACGAAGGAGGGTAGTCTTTCCTGCTCCGTTAGGCCCCAAAAGACCGAAAATACTTTCCCTGGGAATATTTATTGAAACGTTGTTGAGTGCAGTAAAATTTCCGAAGCGTTTGTAGATATTTTCTGCAACCAAAAGATTTTCCATATAGTCATTTATAGAAATGTTAAAGATATAGAAATAGAAAGATAGTAGTAGTCTATTAAGAGGATTTTATAATTTCAAAAATCTCTAAAAAAACAAAACCCACCCTTAATAAATTAAGGATGGGAAAAAAATTGCTATGAAAAAGAAAAATTATCACTAAAAGACTTAGTGATTCTCAAATATATAAATTTTTTCTTAAAATTGACTTTTTAAGAAAACATATCTTTAACTTTTTCAAAGAAGGATTTGTCACTTTTCTCTGGATTTGGCTGAAAATTCTCATCATTAGCCATTCTTTCGAAAAATTCTTTTTGTTCTCTGGAAAGTGTTTTTGGAGTCCAAACGTTCACATGAACCAGAAGATCTCCTTTTCCATATCCATTTATACTGCTAATACCTTTTCCTTTAAGTCTTAGTATTTTACCTGACTGGACACCTTCTTCTACCTTGATACGCACTTTGCCGGTAACCGTATCAATTTCTCTTGAGGCTCCAAGCACAGCTTCAGAATAACTTATATAAAGATCATAATGCAGATTATCCCCTTCTCTCTGAAGACTTGGATGCTCTTTTTCTTCAATAGCCACTAAAAGATCGCCAGGTATTCCATTACCCGGAGCGTCATTTCCTTTTCCTGAAACTTTTAACTGCATTCCATCTTCAACCCCTGGAGGTATTTTTATAGAAACAGTTTCTTCCTGCATCATAAGGCCTTGCGCATCTGCACCCTCTGGTTTCTTATCGATGATCTGTCCGCTTCCGCCACAAGTAGTACATGGAGATGCCGTTTGCATCCTACCAAGAATTGTATTGGTTACACGTGTTACCTGACCGGTACCTTTACAGGTAGTACAGGTTTTATAAGTTGTTCCAGCGGCCTGAATCTTGCGTTTAACTTTGATCTTTTTCTCGCAACCGTTCGCAATCTCTTCAAGATTAAGACTTACCCGAATTCGCAGGTTACTTCCTTTAGCACGTCGCTGGCCTCCGCCAAATCCTCCAAAACCGGAGAATCCGCCGCCAAAACCACCGCCAAAGATATCACCGAACTGGCTGAATATGTCGTCCATATTCATACCACCTCCACCGCCGAAGCCACCACCTTCGAATGCCTGGTGACCAAAGCGATCATATTTGGCCTTTTTTTCCTGATTTCCTAATACTTCATAAGCCTCAGCAGATTTCTTAAACATATCTTCTGCTTTAGAATCACCTGGATTTTTATCCGGGTGATATTTTAAAGCCATCTTCCTATATGCTTTTTTTATTTCTGCTGCTGAAGCGTCCTTACTTACGCCTAATATTTCGTAATAATCTTCTTTCATGTTGGGTTTTTACAAATTTTGTAAAAGGAATTTTTATTTTCCGGTAACTACCTTTGGATATCTGATGATTCTTTCACCTAGCTTATATCCCGGCTCTACTACATCAACAATCTTGCCTTTAAGTTTATCTGAAGGTGCAGGTACCTGGGTAATAGCTTCATGTATCTCTGAATCGAAGTCTGAGCCCTGCTCCACTTCCATTCTCTCCAGCCCTTTAGCCTTAAGGGTTTCCTTGAGTTTATTATGGATTAATTCAATTCCCTTAATAAGATTTTCATCGCCTGATTTTTTCATTTCACTCAAGGCTCTGTCAAAATCGTCCATTACAGGTAACATAGCTGTCATTACTTCCTGATTGGCAGTTTTGAATAATTCCAATCTTTCCTTCGAAGTACGTCTTTTATAATTCTCGAATTCAGCAAAAAGTCTAAGAAATTTATCCTTTTCCTTCTGAACATCTTCTTTCAAACGTTCTTCTGCGGTAAATTCTTCTTTATCCTCATCCATCTGCTCATCTTCATTCTCCTCTTTACCATCTACCTCTTCAATAGCATTATCCATCGCCTCTTCGACCTGATCTTTAACCTCTTTATGCTCTTCTTTATTTTTATTTTCTTTTCGGCTCATTTTTTAAAATTTACTTTCAGGCTCTATGGGTCAAAATCATTGCCAATTCATTTAAAATGTCAAAATGTCACAAGGTTTTTTTAATAAAAATTTATGAAGTGAGCAGTGCATTTAGATTTACTTTTGCGCCGAACTTTTAAAATCATTTAACCCAATGAAAAGAATATTTTTAAATGCATTTGTGATCGCAGGTCTTGGACTGGCTTTTACCGGATGTAAAAACAATAATAATGAAGCAGAAGTAGCAGAAATGAAGGACGCTGCAACTGCACAAGCAGAAGCTATGAAATTTTCAGTAGATACTTCATCTTCTGTAATTGAGTGGAAAGGCGAAAAACCAACAGGAACTCATAACGGTACTATTAAAGTATCTAATGGTTCTTTTATGGCTAACGATAGCGTTATTGAAAGCGGAACTTTCGTAATAGACATGAAGTCTATTGAAGTTACCGATCTTGAAGGTGACAATAAATCTGATCTTGAAGCCCATCTTAAAGGAACTGTTGAAGGTAAAGAGGGAGATTTCTTCAATGTACAGGAATTTCCTGAAGCTAAGTTTGAAGTAACAGGAATTACTGAAGAAGCAGGACAGTCAATGCTTCAGGGTAACCTTACAATAAAGGAAGAAACCAAAAACATCGCTTTCCCGGTTACCATTTCCAAAGATGGTGAAAGTATCCAGATAACAAGTGAAGAGTTTACAATAGATCGTACCAAGTGGAATGTGAACTATGGTTCTAAATCTGTATTTGACGGACTTGGTGATAAATTCATCAACGATGATGTTTCTCTTAAGATAAACCTGAAAGCTAAAAAAGCTTAGTTTATAATTTGAATCTCAATAAAAAAGGCTGCCAATGGCAGCCTTTTTTATTTTTAAACCAGGTCGTTAAGAGCTCGCGACAAATTGGTATATTTAAAATTGAACCCCTGTTCCACTATTTTCTTGCAACTCACCAGTTGACTGGATAGCACTATTTGAGACATCTCGCCTAACAAAGTTTTCAATGCGATTGAAGGAACATTAGGCAACCATACCGATTTACCCATTTTAGAAGCAAGTTGATTAGTGAGTTCTTTATTGGTAACAGGATTTGGAGCTACAGCATTATACGTTCCTGTTAGATCATTTTGAATGGCGAAAAGAAAAATTCCTGCCAGATCTTCAATATGAATCCAGGATTGCCATTGCTTTCCACTACCTAGTGCAGCTCCCATATTCAGTGAAATAGGTTTTTTGATCTTTTCCAGTATTCCACCATTCTCAGCCAGAACGAGCCCTACCCTAATTTTTGCCACATCAAGACCAACTCCTTCAAAACTATCGGCAGCAGCCTCCCATTTTTTTACTACTTCACCCACAAAATTATCAGCAATTGCATTGTCATCTTCAAAATACAATTTCTCAAGAGAACTGGGATATACACCTATTGCGCTGGCCGAAATGAAATTCTCCACCACATTATTATTTTGCTTTAAAGTTGTATGTAAAAGCTTGGCCGTCTCGGTCCTGCTTTTAATAATTTTTTTTTTGTAAGAATTAGACCAGGGTTCAGCAATACTTGCTCCTGCAAGATGAACAATAGTCCGGACCCCCTCCAGGCATTCCTTTTCAATTTCCTGGTTTTTAGGGTCCCAATAGAATCCATGGTAACCCTCCTTATTTTCAATCTTGGACTTACTGGTAGTAAGATAGTTAACTTCTATTCCGTTTTTGCGACATAAACTACTAAGTCTTGAACCAATTAATCCCGTTGCACCTGTAATTAATATCCGCATATTTTTTCTTGTTAAGATACAATAGACATTGTGGTTGGAGCTTTTTTTAAAAGAGGTTTAACGGGCAGACACTTATATTTTAACAGCCCTTAACATTTCACGTTTTCCTGGAGGTCCGGGAAGTTTTTCTACCTGAAAACCTGAAGCAAGCATCGCTCTTCTTACGCTCCCTTTTGCTGCGTAGGTAACAAGAACTCCATTCTTTTTTAAAGACGCATACATAAGCTGAAAAATTTCTTCTGTCCACAATTCAGGTTGCACACGAGCTCCAAAAGCATCGAAATAAATCAGATCGTATAAATTTTTATCGTTGATCTCATCAAACTTTTTCTGTTGTTTTTTGAGTGAAAAAAGATTAGATATCGAATAGATTTCCTCCCAGTCAGTTTCATGAATTTTCTGAAATAAAGGTGATTGATCCTCAGCCTGAGCGGCCTCAGGATAATTGAGCAATTCGATTTCATCTTTGGATACGGGATATGCTTCTACCCCGGTATAATTTATTTTCTGGTGCTTTTTCTCAGCTTCCAGCATGGTAAGAAACGCATTGAGACCGGTTCCAAAACCTATCTCTAAAATTGAAATTTCCGAAGCATTATATTTATCAAGAAAGAAGTCCAATCCCATTTTCAGGAATACATGCCGTGCTTCCTGAACTGCACCGTGTTTAGAATGGTATTGCTCGTTCCAGTCAGGTAAGTGAATGGTCACCGACCCGTCATCTGTTTTTATAATTTTTCGTTCCAACTATTTTTTTATTAAAACACCATCTGCTATAAAACCAAAAGTTTTCTCTGGCTCAGTTATAGCCACTATTTCATCTATGGGCTTGCCTTCGTCTTCGGCATAATGCCTTTGATCTTCCACGGAAGTTACTTCAACAAATGCTCTTCCACGAATAATAACTTCTTTCCCTATAATATCTTTTGGCACAAAAAAACCATAATCTTTAAATTTCACCATCACATCATTTACTCCCGGTAGCTCCAGAACCATCCAGCAACCTTTCTTCTGGCATACACTATTTATGGTAGTATTAAATTTCCCATTAATGGTATCTCCTTTCCTCAGGCTTTCGTACTTCTCTAACATAATAGACGATGAAAAACTACCCTGAGGACTTATTTCTACACCAAAAGAATCATATTCATCCTGTACCGGTTCTTCCACTACAACATTTTTCTTTTCACCTTCCTTGTTTTGATTACAGGAAAAGGCTAAAAATAGAACGAAAACAAATACCATCTTTTTCATATTTACGAATCTAATAAACCCGTTAGACCTCAAATTTACCAAAACTTTAGATTTTGATTCTACTATTAATTAGGTAAATTTGTACACTTATCACAATAATATGAAAAATCTCACTTCAATGATAGACATACAAAAAGCTCCCCAATCAAAAATTAACAAGACTAATTTTGACGATCTCGTTTTCGGGCAGGTTTTTTCAGATCATATGATGGAGTGCGACTATAAAGAGGGTAAATGGCAGCCACCTGTTATTAAACCTTATGGGCCCCTTTCACTGGAACCTTCAGCAAGAGTTTTCCACTACGGACAGGCTGTTTTTGAAGGGATGAAAGCCTTTAAAGACAATGAGGGAAAAATCTGGATGTTTAGACCAGATCAAAATTTTGAACGAATAAACCGTTCGAGTAAACGTCTTGCTATTCCTGAATTTCCAAAAGAATACTTTTTCAATGCACTTGAGGAGTTATTGAAATTAGATAAAGACTGGATCAAAAAAGGATTTGGAAACAGTCTCTATATACGTCCTTTTGTGATCGCCACGGAAGCTGGAGTTTCGGCTTCAGCGGCAAAAGAATACAAATTCATGATCATCTGTTCACCTGCCCAGGCTTATTATAGCGGAGAAGTTAGAGTGAAGTTCTCTGAGAAATATAGTCGTGCAGCAGATGGCGGTGTTGGATTCGCCAAGGCTGCCGGTAATTACGGAGCTCAATTCTATCCTACTAATCTTGCAAAAGAGGAAGGTTTCCAACAAATAATATGGACAGATGCCAATACTCATGATTACCTTGAGGAAGCAGGAACCATGAACATTTTCTTCAGAATTGGCGATAAACTGATCACGGCTCCAACAAACGACAGAATTCTGGATGGAGTTACAAGAAAAAGTGTTTTAACGCTGGCTGAAGAATTCAATATAGAAACCGAAGTAAGAAGAGTAAGTGTTCAGGAGATCCTTGAAGCTGCAAAAAGCGGTGACCTAAAAGAAATGTTTGGTTCAGGAACTGCAACAGTTATTAATCCTATCGTTGGTTTTGGATATAAGAATGAAAAATTTGAATTACCAAAGATGGAAGATTCTTATGCAAAATTCTTTAAAGACAAACTGATGAAGATTCAGTATAATGAAGCTGAAGACAAATTTGGCTGGAGATACGAAGTAAAATAAAGACCTTATATTTATTATATAAATTAAATCCCGGTCTAACCGGGATTTTTCATTGTGACAAATAAGCAAAGTCTTTTCCTAATTCACAATTATTCTTCCAGTATCCTGTCAATATCAGGCTTAAAATAATTAGGCCCTTTTAAAACCTTTCCGTCTTCTCTATAAATAGGTTTACCATCGGCACCCAACTTACTCATATTACTGGACTGGATCTCGTCAAATACCTCTTCAATTTTGTATTGCATCCCATGTTCTATGATCGTTCCGCAAAGGATATAAAGCATATCCCCCAGCGCATCTGCCACCTCAACAAGATCATTATTATTAGCTGCTTCCAGGTATTCTTCATTTTCTTCTTTCATTAGATTAAATCTTAAAAGGTTCTTATCCTCTCCAAGATCGGCAACTGGCTTTTCTTTTATTCCTAAACCAAAAGCGGCATGAAACTCTTTTACTGCAGCAATTCTTTTCTTCATATTAATTCAAGCTTTAAAAAGTTAACTTTGCATAAAAATACTCAAAATGTTTTCTACCGGACAATGGATCTTTGCAGGTCTCTTTCTTATTGCCTTTATTATTATAATGATCTTCAGTTATAGAAAAGACATTCGCCTTCATAAAAAATATTATAAAGGCAGTTTGTATGTTTTAATAGGTTTTATAATTTTCATTCTATTCTTATTTTTAATTAAAACCACGCTGAAGCATTAGTTCCAAGGGAATTTACTAAGGTATGGTCTCCTAATTTAATTATATTAGCACTACCTAATCAAAACCAAATCATGAAAATTTTTAAATACCTCTTATTTTTATTTCTAATTTTTATCATTGGTACTTCCATTTATATTGCTACAAAAGATGGTAAGTTCCAGGTTGAAAAACAGCAGATGATGAAAGCACCTCAAGAGGTTATATTTAATGAGGTTAATGATTATACAAACTGGAAAAACTGGGAACCATGGTCTCAGGAATCTGATGATATGATTGTGGAATATGGTAAAAAAACTAGTGGTGATGGTGCATCATATTCCTGGAAAAGTGAGAAGATGGGGAATGGAGAAATGAAAACAATTAAAGCCAATCCACACTCCAGTATAGATCAAAAAATAACTTTTAAAACTCCGTTTGGGGAATCAACCAGTGATGTATATTGGGAATTTGAACCTCAGGGTGATAGCACCCTTGTTACCTGGGGAATGAAGGGAGAGCAAAGCTTTATGGAAAAAGCTGCTTTTACTTTTAAAGATGAAAGCCTTCCTGAAATGATGCTTCCCATGTTCGAGAAAGGCCTGAACAATCTCCAGGCTGAAATCACTAAAAAAATGGATAGTTATTCTATCAATATCGATGGTATCACTCAGCATGGAGGTGGATACTATATGTATATGACTACGGCAAGCAAAATAAGCCAGGTTTCTGATAGAATGGAAAAAATGCTTAGTGAAGTGAACAACTTCATGGTTAAAAATAATATTGAAATATCTGGAAAACCATTTGTCCTATATAATGAATGGAATGAGGAACGTGGTACGGCTATATATTCCGCAGCTTACTTTACACCTGCCGAAGTTGTAACTACGGCAGAAAGTAGTATTCTAAATGGCTATATGCCTAAACAGCGTACTTTAAAAACTACTCTTAAAGGAGATTATAAAAATCTTAAAGAAGCCTGGGATAATGCATATTCTTACATGCAGAAAAACGGCCTGAAACCAGATGAAAATGCTCAGCCTTTTGAGGTATATATAACGGGGCCAAAGGAGAACGCGAATCCGGCAGAATGGATCACAAATATTTACATTCCACTCGCCCAGGAAACCGAAGACATCGATGTTTAAAAATCTGTTACTTGTTTTTATTGGAGGTGGCTTAGGCAGTAGTTTAAGGTATATCATTAGCAAATACTTAAACGCAGGCGTTCTTATACCTTTCGGCACCTTTCTTGTAAATATAGTAGGCAGTTTAATATTGGGAATGGTTCTTGGCTGGGCAATTAGATCAAATACCTTAAACAGCCCTATAAATCTAATGTTAGGTGTAGGTTTCTGTGGTGGTTTCACTACTTTTTCCACATATTCTTTTGAAAGTTATTCTCTTATAAAATCCGGAGATTATTTAAGCTTCTCAATATACTTTTTTGGAAGTCTTATTTTAGGAATTCTGGCAGTAATGATCGGAATTCTAATCTCAAAGCTCTTCTAATTAATACTTTAGTATATCAAATTCTGAAAAATATCGATTTTAAATAAACACCCCTAATTTTTTAGGGGTGTTTATTTTTTATATCATAAAAATACAGTTTACACCCTAATTTTTTAGGGGTATGATACTCTATTTTTATAAATTTAACCAATTCTTAATAATTAATTATGAAAAAAATAGAAGCTATCATTCGAAAATCAGAATTCGATAAGACCAAGGAGGCTCTTCACGATATAGGGGTCACTTTTTTTAGTTACTGGGATGTTACCGGAGTAGGTAATGAAAAAGTAGGTCATGTATATCGAGGTGTAAGTTATAGTACCACCGATATTCAAAGGCGCTACCTCTCTATAGTGGTAACAGATTCTTTTGCAGAAAAAACAGTAGAAACTCTTTTAAAGGCTGCTTATACCGGTAAGGTTGGTGACGGAAAAATCTTCGTTTATGCGATTGAAGAAGCCTACCGTATTAGAACAAAAGAAAAAGGCGCTGAATCCCTTAAATAAATTATTTAAAGAATTTTAAAGAGCAAGAAATTATGGAAGGACTATTAACTGTAAACAATGTATGGATGATGATCTGTACAGGACTGGTGTTCTTTATGCACCTTGGTTTCGCATTATTGGAAACAGGACTAACAAGACAAAAAAACACCATCAACATATTATTCAAGAACGTATTTATTATCACTGTTGGATTATTACTTTACTGCCTGTTAGGTTTTAATCTGATGTATCCGGGAGAGTTCAACGGATTCCTGGGCTTTGCCGGTTTTGGCCTTAGCAGTCCCATGGTAGACGGGAGTTTAGATCTGGCATATAATGAAGGCTATACCTACTGGACCGACTTTTTATTCCAGGGGATGTTTGCTGCAACCGCTGCGACGATTGTTTCCGGTGCCGTTGCCGAGCGTATCAAACTAAACAGCTTTATGATCTTTGTTGTTCTATATGTAGGCCTAGTGTACCCTATTGCAGGTTCATGGAAATGGGGAGGTGGATTTCTTGATGAAATGGGATTCTATGATTTTGCAGGTTCAACCTTAGTACATTCTGTTGGTGGATGGGCAGCTTTAGTAGCCATTTGGTTATTGGGCGCAAGAATCGGGAAATTCAAAGATGGAAAGATCGGTGCATTTCCGGGGCACAGTATGCCTTACGCAACTGCCGGTGTGCTAATACTCTGGTTAGGATGGTTTGGATTTAACGGAGGATCTGTACTTTCTGCCGATCCTGAGCTTACTTCCCTAACCTTAGTGACTACCTGCCTGGCTGCCGCTGCCGGAGGAGTAGCTTCGTTTATTTTTTCATCGGCACTATATAAGAATTACGACATTACCATGTTCTTAAACGGAATCCTTGGAGGATTGGTTGGAATTACTGCTGGCGCAGATCAAATGTCACCAACAGATGCTATTCTAATTGGGGGTATTGCCGGAGTTATAATTGTTCTTGGGGTAGCTTTAGTAGATAGAATAAGATTGGACGATCCCGTAGGTGCGGTTGCCGTTCATCTAATTTGTGGAATTTGGGGAACCTTAGCCGTAGGCATCTTCGGAAAGCTGGCAGGTTTTGACCAGTTTATAACACAACTTATAGGTGTTGCCTGTTATGCAGCAATTTGCATCGTGGGTTCTTTTATAATTTTCTATATCCTCAAAGTATCTATAGGTATTAGAGTATCGGCCAAAGAAGAAACAGAAGGTCTCGATATTCATGAACATGGCATGGATGCTTATCCTGACTTCGGATTAAAGCAGCAATAATCACCTAAGAATCTATTTGTTGGTTAAATAAAAAACGGAGCGTTCCTCCAAACGCTCCGTATAAAATAACCGCTTATAATTCAAGATCAATACCTGATCAACCCAGTCGCGAAACTATTAGTTAAGTCAAACTATTAATCAATTTCATTATGAAAGCAATTACATTTTCAAAATTAGTAAAAATTCTGTGTTTATTACCAGTAGTCTTTACAAGTTCTACTATTATCGCACAGGAAGAAGAGGAAGAACAAGCACCTAAGTTTTCTATAAGCGGAAGCGTTGATGCTTATTTCAGAACCAATTTTAATGGTTTAAATAAATCGGAAGAAATTGTAGGCGGCGATGCAGTGAGTTTTACTCCTGCCGCACCGGCAACTTCATTCGCTAATGATCCTGGATTTGCAATTGGAATGGCAAATGTGATCCTCGGCTATGAAGGAGATAAAGTTGGTTTTGTTGCCGACCTGGTTTTTGGACCACGTGGCGAGGATGCTGTATTTTTATCTGGTCCTTCTACCAACATTGTCAACCAGTTATATGCTTTCTACAAAGTAAACGACGCCTTAAAATTCACTCTGGGTAACTGGAACACCTTTCTTGGTTACGAGGTGATATCTCCCGTTGCCAATTTCAATTATTCAACCTCATATATGTTCTCATACGGGCCTTTTTCGCATACAGGTTTAAAAGCTGATTTCAGCTTCAATGATAACTGGACTGGAATGTTAGCCGTTATGAATCCAACAGACTATACCGAATATAATCCTATTGGTAAGTATTCCTTCGGAGGTCAGCTTGGATATTCCAATGATTCAGGAAGTGCTTATTTAAATTTATTATATGGAGAACAAAGTCTTTCTGACGATGCCTTATTTCAGATAGATCTTACTACGGGATGGGATCTTACAGATGCGTTTTACTTAGGCTTTAACACCACCTATCAGGATACTGAAGGGGTCGGTTTTTATGGAGCAGCGCTTTACCCTCAACTGGCTCTTTCTGAAAGTTTTGGAATTGGTCTAAGAGCAGAATACTTTAAGGAACTTGAAGATGGTGGAATTGTATACGATGCCGACACGAGCGTAACGGCTTTTACTCTTACAGGAAGTTTCCAATCAGGAGGACTAATCATAAAACCTGAATTCAGAATTGACACGGTTTCTGATGATTACCCTGCGTTCCTGGACAGGGATCTGGAGGCTAGCAGTAACCTTGCATCTTTTTTGGTTGCAGCCATCTATGCGTTCTAATTAGTGCTTATTAAAAGCTTTAACCCCGGCAAATATTTCTATGGCCATATCATTCTCTTCAGGTGGGATGGGACAGGAATATTTGCCGCTATAAGCACAATAAGGATTGTATGCCTTATTAAAATCTAATATGACTTCTTTAGTATCCGGAATTCTTAGATCTATATACCTCCCACCTCCATAAGTAGACTCGCCATTGGTTAGATCGGTAAAAGGCAGAAATAAATAATCAAAATATTCAGGATCCTGAGTTAATTCCTGATTTTGATATACATTCAACTTGAAATCTTTCCCCTTTAATTTGAAGTACAACTCTCCATATTTCACATAAACAGGCGCCCTGTCGGTACTGGTTTTCATTGTAAATGGAGATTCTGATGGAGTTCTTACAAATTCACTATTAACGATATATTCAGGATCAATTTCAAAGAAATCCAGTTCCTTAAACTCTTTTAAATCTTTTTCTTCCAAAGGTGATTCCTCTGGATTAGCATACTCCTTATTGAGTTCAATTTGAAACTTCTTTGAACTTTTAGCCAGTTCCGCATTCTGTGCGGAAAGAAACTGAAAAGAAATAATTAAAAAAGTAAAAGTCAGGGCAAATCTTCTATTCATGATCCGGAATTTTTAAGACTTTAAAATTAATAATTAAAACAGCCAATTTTTAATTTAATTTTGAAGATTCATCACCGCGCATGCAAAAAATATTTAGATCATATGTTGACTCCTTTGGAGGATTAAGAAAGGAGATCTGGCTGCTATCACTTATCACCCTTATAAATAGAGCAGGAACAATGGTAATCCCGTTTCTTTCTTTATACTTAACCAAAAGCAGAGGTTTTAGTCTTGAAGAAGTTGGCTGGATCCTTAGTTTCTTTGGCCTGGGTTCGGTCACAGGTTCATGGCTGGGAGGAAAACTAACCGATAAGATTGGGCATTACAGGACTATGGCTTTAAGCTTAATAGCTTCTTCCTTTTTATTTGTTCTGCTTCAATTTCCGTCAAGCTTCTGGTCGATATGCCTTGGTGTCTATCTGGTAATGACGGTAGCCGATATTTTTAGACCGGCAGTTTTTGTTGCTATAAGCGCCTATAGCAAACCTCAGAATAGAACTAGATCGGTTACGTTGATAAGACTGGCCATTAACCTGGGTTTTTCTGCAGGACCTGCTATTGGCGGAATGATAATCGCAACTGCTGGTTATAGCGGCCTATTTTGGGTAGATGGACTTACCTGCCTGGCAGCAGGTATTCTTTTATTGAAATTACTACATCCTAAAAGATCTACTCCTGAACCGGAAGACATCGTGATTAGAGCAAAATCGGCTATGAGCGATAAAGTATACCTCGTTTTTATTCTGGCGATGATCATCTTTGGCTTTATTTTCATTCAATATTTCTCTACAATGCCCCTTTTTTATGCAAATAACCATCATCTGAATGAGCTTGAGATAGGTTTATTATTGGGATTGAATGGCCTTACGATATTTCTATTCGAGATGCCGCTTATTAAGTTTATGGAAAACAGGAAGCATACTGCGATAGGCTACGTGATCCTTGGAACTTTCTTAACCGGGATAAGCTTTCTGGTAATTAATTTAACAGATTGGACAGGAATTCTAATTGTGGGAATGTTACTGGCCACTGTTGGAGAAATGATTGGTTTTCCGTTTTCAAACAGTTTCGCCTTAAACAGATCTGACGGTAAAAAACGTGGTTCCTATATGGCCCTTTATAGCATTGCTTTTTCCATAAGTCATATTTTCGGACACAATTCCGGAATGCAACTTATAGATAATTTCGGATTCGAGTTTACCTGGTATTTTATGCTTGGCCTGGCTGTAGTGGCTTGTTTTCTTTTGATTATTCTGAAAGGACTTTTAAAGAAAGAAGCAATTTAGTTCTCCGAGGATTTTTCGTTATAAAATTTCGACTCTCCTAAATATTTCTTCACGATCTCATTATACTCAGGAGTGAACTGAAGATCCAACGCTCCCTCTATATTATAGAGTGATTCCATATCTGAATACCCCGTTTCTAATAAATCCTCCAAATATAAGCGGGCTGTTTCATAATCACCGTCTGAACCAGCCAGGGAGATAATTTTCAAATAAGCTTCAGGATCCTTCCTATTGATGGCTGTGCGCAAAACACTAATAAATATCTTTGCGTCAATAGGGACATTTGCCTTCATAATTTCATCAAAATTTCTTTTAGAAACAAAGTCTAAATATCCATGTAAACGGTAAGCCATGTTAGCCTTGGCTTCGTTAGAGCTTTCCTCTAATTTTTGCAGTTCATCAATTTGATATGCCCACCATCCCACATTCTGAAAATTAGCGGTCATTATATCAGATTTCAACAAATATTCATATTCAGATTGTTGTTGCTTTTCAAAAGCAGTAGCTTCTCTAAAATCATTTCTCTGCTTTCTATAGCCGTCAATTTTTTTTATTTCTTTCAAACGTTCTTTAATATCATCTTCAAAACCATAATCTTCATATTTATCCTCCATTCTATCAAGCTTTTCATAAGCTGCATAGTAATTACGAGTTCTTCTTAAAGTTTCAGTATAAGCTATTTCGTTATCATACAGTTGTTGAATAAATTCTCCATCCTTTGGTCTTTTCCCCTTTTTGATAGCTTCAAGCGTAAAACCGGTCATCGCATTATAAATGACTGAAGATCCAGGCCATTCATCTTCCTTCCCGTCAAAATAGTAAACATCGGTGGTAAAATCCTGATCATCGTAGAACCTTAAATATCCCTCCATTTCGTAAACCATATAATCCTTATTCCCTGCAATACCTATAAACATGTATGGATTATTCTTGTTCAAATATTCAGGG
The DNA here is from genome assembly GCA_963779835.1 of uncultured Flavobacteriaceae bacterium. Lineage (GTDB taxonomy): Bacteria > Bacteroidota > Bacteroidia > Flavobacteriales > Flavobacteriaceae > Christiangramia. The sequence goes on along the minus strand of CAVZZT010000011.1, from coordinate 151,033 downwards.
TTCACAAAGGAGTTTCCAACAGCCATTACACCTGCCATTTGCTTATAGATAATTGGTAAGGCCGATCCAACCTGGGCTCCTTCACCCATCCCGGCGGTGTAAACCATCGAAGGTTCAACAGGAAATGAATTAAGAACTGAGTTCATCATAGCCGTAGCTGTCTTTATAATACTATCTATAGGTTCCGATTTCAATTTAATATTAGAAGAAGCAATAAGGTAATGCTGACTCTCTGCTGCTGCTCTAAAAAGATTAGCCGTAACAGCTCCTCTTCCTTTAGGATCAAAGACGAAAACTACCGGCCACTTTTTTTCCGGGGTATAATCAGAGGGAGTGTATAGCGCATAGGTTTCATTATTGAAACCTGGAATTGGTAAGGAATCTGTTATCCCTCCCTTCACTATTCTATATTCCTGGGCGGTTAAATTTGTGAAGGCTAAAACAGTCAGTGCAACGAATAATACTCTTTTCATAAGTAAGTTTATAAGCTTAAATATAGGAATTGCATCACTAATTATTCCATAAAAAAACCCACAGTAAAAACTGCAGGTTATTTTATATTAATTTGAATAATAATTTAGTTTCCTTTCACTCGCTGATATTTCAACTTTGGTTTATCTGGAAAAAATAATTTCGCCATAATTGAAATAATCAAAAGATCTGCAAAAATCAGGAACATCACTCTAATAACTTCTATACCATCAAATGATAATCCGGTAAATCCTATCAATCCTGTAACTGATGCAAGCATCAAAAATAGTAGCGTCTTCTTTTTCATAACTTGGTTTTATACTTTCAATTCTTACACAAATGTAAGTACAGGTTAGACGTCACTATCTTAAGGAAATTACAATTACATACAATTTAACTAAAAGAAAACCAGCTAATAACCGCATGTTAATATTCGAACCTGATACCCAGCTATTTTAACAGATATTTCGAAACTGGAATAAGGAGTTTTTATCAATCGTTAAGAAAAAATCTGGAAAAACCTATTCCAGCCTTTGCTTTACAGGAGCATCTTCAATTACATTGGAGAGGACGATATGTGTTCTGGTTTCTCCGTAAGTGATCAATTTATCGATAAGTTTTTCCAGATGTACCTGATCTCTTAAAATAACTTCCATTATAATATTTTCATTCCCTGTGATTCTATAGCAGTTCAAAACCTCTTTAAAGGTCTTCACGGTTTCCAGAAACGCTTTTAATCTTCCCGTAAATGCCCGTAAAGTGATTATAGCTCTTAACTGGTATCCGGTCTTTTGATGGGAAAGATTAACCTTATATGAATTGATTATCCCGGCATCTTCCATTTTCCGAACACGTTCTGCTACTGCCGGTGAGGTAAGCCCGATTTTTCTTCCCACTTCTGAAAAGGATACCCTGGCATTTTTTTGCAATTCCTCGAGTATGGCCCAGTTTAAATTATCCACAATAATTTAAAGTTTAAATATATTATTTCTTTAATTTTTAAAGATAAATATAATTTTTAGTAATATTTTAAAAGCGGTGAAATTAATTTACTAATTACATTAGTGTAAAATTTGCAAGTGAACTATTTTTCAGGAAATCAGGAAAGCAAGAATTCTGCCTTATATTTTAAGGCACAGGAGATCATGCAGATTTCCAGACGAATTTCTGATTACCTGACTCCAGATCTGGCAGTTTTAAGCGAAAACGGCACAGAAGATAAACGGATATATTTTACGGGAGATATTGTTAGAAATTCACACTCTCTTATCTTAAATATTAATAAAGCTGAAACTGAATTTTTTCAGGACACTAGAATGCAGTATGTGGCTAGCGTAAGCCGGTTGACCGAAAGATTATATAAGAGTTGTGAAAGACTGGAATATGTGAGCAGCAACGGAAAAGACTTTCTCCTCATTCTTCGAAAGGAAATACAAAAATTCAGGAAGCTTCAAAGAATTTGGAGACTTTCTTTATAAATTAAAGAGTGATATCAAATAAAAAACCCGGACTAAAGTCTGGGTTTTTTATTTGGATTATTTTCAGGATAGAAGATTCACAAACCTTTCACCTTAAAAGGTTCCAGGAATGAAGAGATCCCGATATCGCTTTGCTTATCGGGATAAGCGACCTCTAAGCCCACGCTGATAAACCGAGGGCCAGATTCTGCTTACATATTTCTTCTGTACTGTCCTCCTACTTCAAATAATGCATGAGTGATCTGGCCAAGCGAACAAACCTTAGTGGCCTCCATTAATTCTTCAAAAAGATTCTCGTTGTTCACGGCTGCTTTCTTGATCTTTTCCAGAGTTGCTTCCGCCTTAGATTCTTTTGCTTCATGCAAGGTCTCTAAAGTTTTGATCTGAGCCTCTTTTTCTTCTTCCGTGGCTCTAATCACTTCGCCCGGGGTAACCGTTGGAGAACCTGTAGAACTTAAGAACGTATTCACACCGATAATAGGATATTCTCCGTTATGTTTCAACGTCTCATAGTACAGGCTTTCCTCCTGGATCTTACCACGTTGATACATGGTTTCCATTGCTCCAAGTACTCCACCTCTTTCAGTTATTCTGTCAAATTCTGTTAGCACAGCTTCCTCTACAAGATCTGTAAGTTCTTCTATAATGAATGATCCCTGAATTGGATTTTCATTTTTGGTAAGCCCTAATTCTTTATTAATGATGAGCTGAATCGCCATGGCTCTTCTTACGGAAGCCTCTGTAGGCGTGGTAATGGCTTCATCATAGGCATTTGTGTGTAATGAATTACAGTTATCATAGATCGCATAAAGTGCCTGCAAAGTCGTTCTAATATCATTAAAATCGATCTCCTGCGCATGTAGTGATCTACCTGAGGTCTGAATATGATATTTCAGCATTTGCGCACGGGAATTCGCGCCATATTTATGCTTTAGTGCTTTAGACCAGATCCTTCTGGCTACACGACCAATTACGGCATATTCCGGATCTACCCCGTTAGAAAAGAAGAAAGATAAATTCGGGCCAAATTTATTAATATCCATTCCTCGGCTTAGATAATATTCCACGTAAGTGAATCCGTTAGCTAAAGTAAACGCCAACTGTGTAATTGGGTTCGCTCCTGCTTCCGCAATATGGTATCCGGAAATAGAAACCGAATAGAAATTCCTTACTTTTTCTTCTATGAAATATTCCTGAACATCCCCCATTAACCTAAGAGCAAATTCAGTAGAGAAAATACAGGTATTCTGCGCCTGATCTTCTTTTAAAATATCTGCCTGAACGGTTCCACGAACAACGCTAATCGTTTCAGCTTTTATTTTTTCATAAACATCTTTTGGTAGGATCTGATCTCCGGTCAAACCTAAAAGCATGAGTCCAAGACCATTATTTCCTTCCGGAAGTTCTCCTTTATAGGAAGGACGATCTATATCATTATCATCATAAAGTTCCTTTAGCTTAGCTTCTACTTTATCTTCCAGCCCGTTTTCCTTGATGTATTTCTCACAATTCTGATCTATGGCAGCATTCATGAAAAACCCTAGCAACATAGGTGCAGGACCATTAATGGTCATACTTACAGAAGTCATGGCATCTGCAAGATCGAATCCTGAATACAATTTCTTGGCATCATCCAGACAGCAAATTGAAACTCCTGAGTTACCGATCTTTCCGTAAATATCAGGACGGTGATCTGGATCGTTACCGTAAAGCGTAACAGAATCAAATGCTGTAGATAAACGTTTTGCAGGAAGTCCCGCACTTACATAATGAAAACGCCTGTTAGTTCTTTCCGGTCCCCCTTCACCGGCAAACATCCTGGTTGGATCTTCCCCTGTTCTCTTGAACGGATATAATCCCGCGGTATAAGGAAATTCTCCTGGCACATTTTCCTGAAGGCACCATAAAAGAATATCTCCCCAGGCTTTATATTTTGGCAAGGCTACTTTCGGGATCTGTGTATGAGAAAGTGATTCGGTATGAGTATCTATCTTGATCTCCTTATCACGAACTTTAAAGCTATAGATTGGTTCCCTGTATTTGGTAACCTTATCCTGCCAGGCAAGGATCATTTCCCAGTTATAAGGGTCAAGATCCATTTTAGTTTTATCAAATTCGGCGAAAAGTAGTTTCAGAAAGTCATTTTGAGAATCTTCCGCGACCTCATAAATCCCATCCTGATCTATTCCATTTTTGTCTAAATATTTATGTTGATCTTCTCCGAATTCAGTTTTGATCCCGGCAACAGTTTCAATAGTTTTATAGATACCATAAAGTCTTTGCGCCACATCTACCTGCGAATTGGCTTTTTCGTCATAACCCCGGTTATTTTCAGCAATTTCTGAAAGGTAACGTGTACGCTTTGGTGGGATCACAAAGATCTTTTCGCTCATCTCTTTCGAAATTTCGAAAGTAGAGGAAAGTCCGGATTTGGTCTTTTCTTCAACCTCATCCATAATGCTTTTATAGAGTGTATTCATCCCCGGATCGTTGAACTGGGACGCGATCGTTCCAAAAACAGGAAGTGTTTCAGCATCTGAATGCCATAGCTGATGATTTCGCTGATATTGCTTTTTCACATCTCTCAATGCATCCTGAGCTCCGCGCTTATCAAATTTATTGATCGCAACCAGGTCAGCAAAATCAAGCATATCGATCTTTTCCAACTGGGTAGCTGCCCCAAACTCAGGGGTCATAACATATAAAGAAACATCTGAATGGTCCAGAATTTCAGTATCACTTTGTCCAATTCCGGAAGTTTCCAGAATTATTAGATCAAAACCGGATGCTTTCAATACATCAACCGCTTCCGCAACATATTTTGAAAGCGCAAGGTTCGCCTGCCTTGTTGCCAGGGAACGCATATAAACCCGCTCGTGATTGATAGAGTTCATACGAATCCTATCTCCCAGTAAAGCTCCGCCGGTTTTCTTTTTGGAAGGATCTACAGATACAATCCCAATATGCTTATCAGGAAAGTCCATTAAGAATCTCCTTACCAACTCATCAACTAAACTTGATTTCCCTGAACCACCGGTACCGGTAATACCCAGAACAGGTGTTTTCTCTGTATCGTAATTTTTTTTATTGAAATATTTTTTAAACTCCTCGTGTCTATTCTCGGCCAGAGAAATAAGTCTTGCGATGGTAGTTACTTCTTTCTTTTTTAAATTCTCGTGGACTTTATCTGTATCCTGCAGGCATGGAACCTCATTATCCACTCTTTTGATCATGTCATTGATCATTCCCTGCAATCCCATTTCTCTACCATCATCTGGAGAGTAGATCCTGTCAATTCCGTAATCCATCAATTCCTTGATCTCTTCGGGAAGAATCACTCCTCCTCCACCTCCGAAGATCTTGATATGTCCTGCCCCTTTTTCATTCAGCAGGTCATACATATATTTAAAATACTCGGTATGACCACCCTGATAGGAGGTCATTGCAATCGCCTGAGCATCTTCCTGGATGGCACAATTCACCACTTCTTCCACACTACGATCGTGTCCGAGATGGATAACCTCAACACCGGTAGCCTGAATAATTCGGCGCATGATATTTATTGCAGCATCATGCCCATCAAAAAGGGAAGCGGCAGTTACAATTCTTATTTTATTTTCAGGTTTATAGGGACTTTGTTGTTCCATTTTTAATTCTGTCTAAAATTTGGACCTGCAATTTAAGAAAATCGCAATGAAAAAGAGATTTTAAAGCCTTATAGTAAACAAAAAATCTATTAACAGACGTTGATTTTTATTGGCCTGGTTTCTGAGAACAAGATTTAGTTACTGAATCAAAATTGAGGGTTTTAGTATTATTATAACTTTTGATGATATAGACTTCTTCCTGTAGAAGTTATATTTGGAAAAACTACTACTTATGAAAAAGATCATCGCCTTTGCCGGTATATTAATACTTACTTCTTGCGCTGAATTACAACAAATTGCCACGCAACTTCCTCAGGAATATGGAATAAGTGATGCTGAAATTAGTTCAGGTTTAAAACAGGCACTGCAATTTGGAATAGATAAAGAGGTGACCAGTCTGGCCAAAGAAAATGGATTTTTCAGTAATGAACTGGTTAGAATAGGACTTCCACCTGAACTTCAAAAGGTGGATAAGACATTAAGAGATGTAGGCCTCGACGCTTTGGCTGATGAAGGTCTAAAAGTACTAAACCGTGCGGCAGAAGATGCCGTTAGCGAAGCGATACCGGTTTTTGCCGATGCGGTAACCGGAATTAGCATTTGCTGATGCTCGAAATATTTTACTGGGATCTAACGATGCTGCAACGATGTATCTTTCTAATAAAACTGAAAAGGAATTATATACACGCTTCAACCCTATAATTAGCAATTCACTAGATAAAGTTGGAGCCACCCAGGTTTGGAAAAATATTATTCAGAAATACAATTCACTTCCTATAACCAGTAATGTAAATCCTGATCTTCCGGATTATGTAACGAATGAAGCACTTGACGGAGTTTTTCTTATGATCGCCAGAGAAGAAAATGATATCAGAAATACGTTATCAGCCAGGACTACAGATCTCTTACGAAAAGTATTTGCGCTTCAGGACAGATAAGCTTTTTCTTACATTCTTTAATTTTTTAACACTTTTCATCGAATTCTCCTATTATTTTAGATTAAACTTAACGGCACATTACCATTATATAAGGGCCTGTCTCCTTAGCTTTGTTTCGTGTAGAAATGATAAATGTGGATTGATAGATTAAAATTTAATATGTTTAGAATTTTTGAAAATAAAACCCGGGAAGAGCGCCTTTGTGAAAAATACTCAAGGCTAATGCAACGTGCTTACAAGATAGCTCCAATAGATAAGGAAAAAAGCGATCAGTTAAACTCCAGAGCTAAAAAGATTATGGCTGAATTGAAAAGAATGAATTGTTCTTTGGTTGAAACTAGGAATGAAACTGCTTAAAATAATCCATCGCTTCGATTAAGCGGCTGCCATACCAGCTAAAATATTCCCCATTTACAATCTTTACCTCTTCCGCAAAGTCTTTAAAATTCGCTTTGTGTTCGTCCTTAAAAGGAAAAGGTTCCGAAGATAGCAGGCATAAATCTATATTCAATTGCCTCAGTTCTTCAAAACTTGTCTCAGGATATCGTTCTTTAGAAAATACGTTTTCGAACTTATTAAGATTTAGCATTTCATTTATAAAGGTTCCATTACCCGCCACCATAAGAGGATTTTCCCAAATAAAATAAGCTACTTTTCTTTCTGTAGAATTCGCCGTCAGTTTTTTTAAATTTTCAGCTTTTTTCTGAATAGAGCTAACCAAAGTAAATGCCAGTTCCTCACAATTGAATATCTCCCCATAATCCCGCATTAAATTATAAGCATCTTCAAGATTGGCAACATCAGAAACGTGAACAGGGGCAATTTTCTGCAGTTCTTCCACCATCTCTTTGGTATTCTCTTCCTTATTGCAAAGAATAATATCAGGCTTAAGGTCTTTTACTTTTCGCAGATTTACTTTTTTGGTACCACCCACGCTGGTCTTTATTTGTTTTAGAAATTCAGGGTGAACACAAAAATGGGTGATTCCCACAATAAATTTTTCCAGACCAAGATCAACCAAAAGTTCTGTCTGGCTTGGGACAAGAGAAACAATTCTTTTAGGAATATCTTTCAGCTCAATTTTTCTATGTAATTGATCCTGAATTTCCATAGGTAAGATTTATAATTTTTCTAACTCTGAAGCCATCTGGTTTTGCATAGCTTCTGCCTTAGCGGCTGCAATCTCCGCGAAATTTGAAGTATCTGAAGCATATATGATCTTACGGGAAGAATTCACTAAAAGACCTACATTCTTAGTCATTCCGTATTTGCAAACTTCTTCCAGGCTTCCTCCCTGGGCTCCCACTCCGGGAACCAATAAGAAGTTTTCAGGAATGATTTTTCTTATATCTGAAAGATATTCGGCTTTGGTTGCACCAACAACATACATCAGATTTTCAGAATTATTCCATTCCTTCGAAGTTTTAATCACTTTTTTATAAAGATCTTCATCACCTGTTTTCAAAGTCTGAAAATCGAAAGCTCCTTCGTTTGAAGTTAAGGCGAGTAAAATGGTATGCTTATCTGTAAATTCAAGAAATGGCTCTACAGAATCCTTTCCCATGTAAGGGGCCACGGTAATAGAATCAAAGCCCAGATCTTCAAAAAATGCCTTGGCATACATACGCGAAGTATTTCCAATATCGCCTCGCTTAGCATCAGCGATAGTATAGATCTCAGGATATTCAGAATGTAAATATTCTATGGTCTTTTTTAGAGCCTTCCAGCCATCCACGCCAATAGCTTCATAAAACGCTATATTAGGTTTATATGCCACACAATATTCATGGGTTGCATCAATGATGGCTTTATTAAAAGTGAACACAGGATCTTTTTCTGAAAGCAGATAGGTAGGAATCTGATCAAGATCGGTATCCAAACCTACACATAAAAACGATTTTTTCTTGAAGATCTGCTCAGTCAGCTCCTGTGAAGTCATATTATCAGTTATCAGTTATCAGTTATCAGTTATCAGTTATCAGTTATCAGAAAATAAAAATTTCGTCATACATTAGAATGCTTTGTTTACAACTTCTCACTTCTCACTTCTCAATTCTAATTAAAGAATATCTGAATTCTCTTTGAGTTTGGCAGTATTTTCAGCAAGCTGTAACTCATCAATGATCTTCTGGATATCACCATTAATAATATTAGAAAGGTCATAAAGCGTTAAATTGATCCTATGATCGGTTACACGACTTTGTGCATAGTTATAAGTCCTGATCTTTGCACTACGGTCACCACTGGAAACCATGGAGTTTCTCTTAGCCGCATCGGCCTCCATTTTTTTAGCAAGCTCCATTTCGTACAATCTTGAACGAAGTACACGAAAAGCTTTTTCTTTATTCTTATGCTGCGATTTCTGATCCTGACACTGCGCCACCAAACCAGTAGGTTCGTGAGTTAATCTAACCGCCGAATAAGTAGTATTCACCGATTGACCACCGGGACCAGAAGAACAGAAGTAATCTATTCTAACATCTTTTGGATCAATTTCCACGTCAAACTCTTCCGCTTCAGGCAAAACCATAACTGTTGCTGCAGAAGTATGAACCCGTCCCTGAGTTTCTGTTTGAGGAACACGTTGAACACGGTGAACACCTGCTTCAAACTTCATCGTACCATAAACCTCATCTCCTGAAACTTCAAAGATCATCTCTTTAAAACCTCCACTGGTTCCTTCGCTAAAATCAACAATATTGTGACTCCAGCCCCTGCTTTCGACATATTTAGTGTACATACGATAAAGATCACCGGCAAAAATACTTGCCTCGTCACCACCGGTACCGGCACGGATCTCCATAACGATATTTTTACCATCTTCAGGATCTTTAGGAATAAGCATCATTCTTATCTTATCCTCAAGTTCTGGTAGCTGGCCTTTCGCTTCGTCTAATTGAAGCTTTGCCATTTCAGTCATCTCAGCATCGCTCCCGTCTGAAATGATCTCTTCAGCTTCTTGTATATTATCGGTCAAGCTGATATATTTTTCACGCTCGTCCATCAAAGCCCGAAGGTCTTTGTATTCTTTATTTAATTCAATATATCGCTTCTGGTCTGATATTACATCCGGCTGAATAATCAAATCGTTCACCTCATCAAACCGCTGTTTTACGATATTAAGTCTCTCAATCATATATTACTACTGAATTTAGGATAGCAAATTTACAATAATTTGCCTGAAATTTCAGAGAAAGCTTTAAAGGCTTTCTAAATCGGTAACCGCCTCATGGCTTCTGGTTAAAGTAGTAAATTTAACCAGTCCTGCTATTCCAAGAATATAGAAAATTCTGTCAGGAAAGTAAAATTCATTAAACTCAAGGTAGTAAGCTATAAAGGAAGTAATATCTGAAAAGACCAGACATAAGGTAGCCGCCGTATAATAAAATGAGGTTTTATTAGAATATCGGTTACTATAGGAAATAGCCGCTATCACCAAAGTGATCATGGTAATCCCATAGGCGTAGAACAAGATACTTAAAAAGGGATATCCGAATTTAGCCGGGACCATATCTACCAGCATAAATAACATGCCCAGATTGAGAGTAAATACCGTAAAAAATATCAGTTTTTGAAAAATACTGCTTTTGAGATTTCGAAGTTCAGGAGCTACCCTATAAACCAGCAGTAAATAAGCTGAAATTCGCATTTAAGGATTATGAAATAAGTTGAAACCTTGAAGTTTAAGTTTTAGCACTAAAGGCAAGTAGAAAGGCTATTCCTATAATATTGGCAAATCTATCCAGATAATAAAACACCTCAAATCCAAGGTAATGGGCATTGTAGAAGAAAATTATCAGACAAAACAAATCCGAAAGATACAATCACCAAAACAAAAAGACACTTTTATCTTCATATCTATTCAGATAGGAGATACTGGTTGCCACAAGAGCCAGGGAAATTGATTCCCAAAGAATAAAAAAGTGATTTTAAAAATACAGAGATTTTGATCAAAATCTCCGGCTATGTTTGCCATTCATTTAATGATGAATCATCGATAAACCTCGATTTCGTATAATTAATTCCGTTATAATTGTAAGATTATCCATCATATAGCAATTATAAAAACAGTAATTTACAATTGGAAGATCAAATTCAATTTTAGTTAAATAGTGAAGGGACAAACAAATTTAGAATTGAATCCTTCTATTTAAATTTTTTATGGCTTCAGGATCCTTAACGGCATATATTACTTGTTCTAAAAACAGGACTTCATAATATTCTGGTAGTCCGTCACAAACCGTCAGCAATTTAAAAAATAATCAATATGCGATATTTCGAAAAGTATCTCAACAAATAGATAAGTAGAAAAAGTTAAGTGTCGTTTCAAAGTCTAAACCATACTATCTACACCATGATCCAATTAAAATATTGCCAGAAAATTCGCGAATATGACAAAACTAACCAAAAAGCTTAACCAGAATTTCATTCTTTCTAAATTTCGATTTGCTGCCTGATTACAGGAAGTGCGAATTACTTGTTTTCTCTTTCCACTACTCTTCCAGTTTTGAATATTAATTCTCCTTTCATTCCCTATTTGTGTAGAGAAGTAATTAAATTTATTATGTAATAATTCCGAAGCTCCTTTAAACCTGGACAAATGAAACACGATTATACCTCTTCAGAAATTCATTTATTAATTCATTTTAATCCTTTACAGAAATTTAAATATAGGATCAGATAATACGATATAACATCCATATTTTTTGATAAACGAAATTAATCCATATTCATGCTGAAAATATTCCATTTCCGGCTGGAGTATAGAATAATGCATACAACTGCCCTCACTGTGAGGCTTAATATAATCTTCAAAAATCTGGAGAGAGTTCAATTCCAATGAAAAATTGTTTGGATGGTATCTTTGGGTTTGGTAAAATTATAAGTAAAAATACAGGTAGACCACACTAACTATATTCAAAAGTTCCGTGAGCACTTTTAATAGTCAGCTTTTTCGAATCGGAAGCTTCGACTCTACCAATTATCTTAGCATCTACATTAAAAGACTTCGAAATTTCAATAATTTCATCAGCTAAACTTTCATCAACGTAGATCTCCATACGGTGTCCCATGTTGAAAACCTGGTACATCTCCTTCCAATCTGTCTTACTCTCCTGCTGAATTAATTTAAAAAGTGGCGGTGTCTCAAAAAGATCGTCTTTTATGATATGATTCTCATCGATAAAATGAAGGATCTTTGTTTGAGCTCCTCCACTGCAATGAACCATCCCGTCAATTTTATCATTTCCAATATCACTAAGGATCTTCTTGATTATCGGGGCATAAGTCCTTGTTGGCGAAAGCACCAATTTACCGGCATTGATCGGACTGTTTTCCACCGCATCGGTAAGCTTCTTTGTTCCGGAATAAACCAATTCTTCAGGAATTGAATTATCGAAACTTTCCGGAAACTTTTCAGCTAATATCTTTGAGAATACATCGTGACGAGCCGAAGTAAGACCATTACTTCCCATTCCTCCATTATACTCCTTTTCGTAGCTCGCCTGGCCGAAAGACGCCAACCCAACAATCACATTCCCAGGTTTGATATTGGCATTATCGATCACCTTTGCTTTAGGCATTCTTGCAGTTACTGTAGAATCTACAATAATGGTTCTAACGAGATCTCCAACATCGGCAGTTTCTCCACCGGTAGAATGAATCTCTACTCCGAAATCTTTTAATTCTGAAATTAATTCTTCGGTTCCATTTATAATTGCAGAAATAACTTCACCCGGAATCAGGTTTTTATTTCTTCCAATTGTTGAAGAAAGCAGAATATTATCGGTAGCACCAACGCAAAGCAGATCGTCGATATTCATAATAAGTGCATCCTGGGCAATTCCTTTCCAAACCGAAATATCTCCGGTTTCTTTCCAGTACATATAAGCGAGAGAAGATTTTGTTCCGGCACCATCGGCATGCATGATCAGGCAATGATCGTTACTACCTGTTAAATGATCTGGAACGATCTTACAGAAAGCTTTTGGAAAAAGCCCTTTATCTACATTTTTTATGGCATTATGTACATCTTCTTTCCCGGCTGAAACACCTCTTCCTGAATATCGCTTACTTACTTCTTTGCTCATGACTTTTTCTTAGAGATTTCAAAGATAATTAGTTTATACAGTTCTGGTAAATAATCGGGAATTTTTAAATAAAAAAGCCACGCTTTTTAGCGTGGCCTGGGTTAGTATTGGAACTGGTATTATTCCCAATCGGGCATTTTTGCATTTTCAATTATCAGTTCACGTTCTTCTTCAAAAGTGTCAAATTCTTCATCATATGTAACCTGATAAATAGATTTAACTGCTGCTGTTTCATTGGATGCATTTACAAAAATTACGGAAGCTTCATTCGGTGCAAACCTTGGATCTGTATCATTTGTTCCATTTGGTTTCTCGGTACTAATATCTATCACCTCACCGCTATCCATTCTATAGATATACATTTTAGCATTTAACTGCCTTCCGGTAGGGTTTTCGTAATTAGAGACGTCTCTGGTAAATAAAACTAAATTATTATCTAAAGAGATATCTATACCTCCTATAGCACCTTCCGCATTTTCTATCACCACATCCATTTTATTTCCATTGCTGTCTATAGTGAAAAGAGAACCATCATAACCATCGAGATTCGTTTCCAGAATTAGAATTTTCATCCTGTCTTCACTTTGTTGAATATCCCGAACATATCTTCCTGAAGGAGCCTGATAAACAATATCCTTACCACTTCCATCTACACTTATCTTATAAACCTTATCAAAATTAGGATACAACAAGAATCTGCCGTTATCGGCCCAGGAGAAACCCAAACTCTCATTGTCGACACCTTTTGCTGGGATACTGCTGGTTATTTGCCGTTGATTGGTCCCGTCTCTATCCATAGTAAATAAGTGAGTAGCTCCACCAATAATTCTGTAAAACGCAACTTTATCTACATTCAGATTTTTTCTGGGTCTGAAACTATTCAATGAAGAAGAAGTCAGCTGCACTTCATTCCCTTCAATATCCGCAGAAAATATCACATTATTTCCATCAATTTCCCTAACGAAAAAATAATTATTGTTTTGAGGAGCAGGCTTAGTAGTAAAAGTCTGCACTTCACTATAGATAGTTTCATTAATACTATCGGATACTTTTACCTGCCAGAAATATTTATATCCATACTTTAAATCTTCGACGGTATAAGTCGTATCCTGAATACTTGAAAATCTAAGAATATCATTATTCCTGTCATTTTTGATTTCCAATTCATAAGTAAGTTCATCCTGTTCCGGATCTGACGACCCCCATATAAAATCAAGACTTAAATCGAGGTCCTGAGCTTCGTCTGCAGGAGAGATTAACTCCGGGGTAGCAGGTGCTTTATTATTGGCGGTTTCAACTGAAAGTTCAAAAATCACATTTATATCAGTATTTGTTCTCACCGTTGCCCCTTCAAATAAAGTAAGAAATCCTTCTTTTCTAGCCTGAACTGAATATTCCCCTTCGGGTACATTTTTCAGAATAAACTCTCCCATTTCATCAGTAAAAACAGTAGAGGAAGTTGGGTTCGTTGAGATTTTTACATTTTCTACAGGCTCATTAGATCCTTCCATCACCACTTTTCCGGTTATGTTTCCGTTACCCATGGAATCTATGGTATCTTCACTACAGGAGGATAAGAGCAAAAAAATAAAAAACAGCGGTATTATATTTAGAAATTTCATTGTCTTAGTTGTTTTGATTTGATTTACCACTACTGTTTAACCCGAGATTAAAATTTAATCCAATCCCAAAATTAAAGTAGTGATCCTTCCTTTTTCCCTGGTCTATATAGTCCAAATCGTCAGAAAAAAATAAATTATGTTCTGCATAGGCCTTCAAGCTTATCTTTTGAGACAATAAGTACTCTAAACCTACCCCGTATTGAGTTTTGAAATAAGACTTATCAATACCTTCAGGAATATCACTTCCCAAATTGAAAACATATCCGCCTCCGCCATAGATATACGGAGTTAAATTATCATTAGGGAGAACCAGAAAACCGGCATTAAGATCTACACCTGCGTAAGTATCTGAGAACCTTTCTCCGTTGGACAACTCGAAAGCACTTCCCGCAAAATTCAGAAAAAATGAATTATTGAGTTTTGCTGAATAATCTATCTTGATCATAGGTGCAATCTCCTCATTGCTATAATCTCCACTAATTAAACTCCCTCCAAGACTCATCCCGATAGAACTTTTATAGTTTCTTGAAATATATTTTCTATTGTAAAGACCGGTTAATTCGGCATCCTCTTTTTCCTGGTTATATTCTGAAATAAAGGTCACGGCATCCTCTCCCTCTTTAACATTCCAGAGGTCATCTTCAACGCCTTCAATGATAAGACTTTCAACGGCCTTTTCTATAGCTTCCGTAACTGCGAGTTGCACCGGTTCATTTCGTGTAAAACCTACTTCAGCTTCGAGTAATCTTTGAAACTTCACATATTTGAAAACACTGGCATCCAGGGCTTGTGATAAGATCGTTTTAGAGATATAAACATTTTTAAGAATTTTCCCACTAGAAGTTGAGATCGCCCGTAAGTAAACAGTGACGCGATCCTGACGATATTGGGCACTTCCACCTACACCAAAATAGCGCGCTCCTGCACCTCCCGTAATAATATTGGTATCATAACTTACAATTCCTCCTTCCAGAAGAACCCCTGCAAATAAAAGTGGAGCTATTTGAGGTTTGCCCTCTTCGGCTCCCTGATACTCCTGCCTCGTGGACCGTATAATGTTTCGCTCATTTAGAAGATTCCCTATATTCTCCCTTTCAATAGGTGTAAACCACCCGGAGTTTTCCAGTGCTTCAATAAGAATTGCCGTACCACCCTGAGTAACTGCCGTACTGAAAGTACTCCCGGAATTTGATTCTTTATATTGCCCTGTAAGATCTCTAAAATTATAAACTCCCACTACTACCTTTTCTTCAGGTTGTGGCAGTTTCATCAATTTTTTAGTCGCTTTGGTTGTTTCACCCAATCTTGCCCTACTACTATCTAGAGGTTGGTTCATATAAGAACCACAAGAATTTAAAAAGAGCATGAAAACAACCAATAATGACTGTATTGGATATTTCATAAATTATCTAAGAATTGGGGATTACTACTTGGGTTTGCTCACCGGTATTGGTGTCCAGAATGTCGATTACGAGACCATCTTCGGAAGGATAGATGTCTATGGCAAGTCCGCCAAAAGTATAACGCCCTTCTTTTAAATCTCCATCACCCAACTGATCTGAGAACAATTTTCTGGTAATTTGACCTAATAGCTGTGAATTAAGGCTCTCTCTAAATAAATCAAGTTCTGTGCGATCTTCCCCAAATTCATCAAGGCCAGGGTCTTTAAAGGAGTTTTGAGCCTGTGCAGAGCTAAGCAGCCACTGGTAATTAAAGGTCTCTCCCCCAAAAGCGGGATTTTTAGGCGTATAAACTAACTGTTGAGCATACGTACCAATAGTGCATAGCATCAACAGTAAAAGTAATGGTTTTTTCATAGGTAAGATTTAGGTTAATATTGGGTTGTATATTCATTCCGGTTTTCAAGGTATTGCAAATATTCGTTCAATTCACGGAAAGCAAATTCTGCCTGCTCTTTCAAATAGTCGAGTCTTGGCTTAGCGAAAAACTGATAAATTATCTGGTTCTCCACTTTTACTACTAATCGTGTTGTTCTGCCATAACTTATAATTTCATCAATGTTGATGATCTTAGAAGTTTGATTTCCGCTCATACTGTAGTTCTGATAAAAATAATCATAAAAATCCTTTCCCGATTTGGTCTTGGTATTTTCGGTTACCAGACCTTTTAAAACAATACCTTCATTCTCCTTTTTATAGGATTCTACTATTTTATCCTCTTTCTCTTTTCCATTTAATTCCTTTCTTGCCGTACTTATGATTTCATCATTCTCATTATATACCAGCAATAAAATAACGAGTTTTGTATTTTTATTGATAACAGTTTTAGACAGATTTTTAGCTTCGTAAGGTTTTAAGGTAAAGAATCCAGATTGAGAATTTTTTGAAGAATTATTATTTTCATCATTTTTAATTACAGATAGCTCATATTTCAATGAATAATCTGTATTGGTTAAATTCTTAGCAATTCCAGCGATTTCAATAGCATCCTGAGCCTTTTCAGAAATCTGAATTATGGGTTCAATTTCAGTATTGAAATTTTGAGCGGAAGTATTATAAATACAGAAAAGACCTATTATAAAAGTCTTTAAAATTAAACCTGATCTGTATCTACTTGAGTTCATTGATAGTTTCGAACAATCACTGTCCTGGAGTTTCCTTTCATTTTTATATTCAGGTTAGCTCCTATTTCATTATTTCCGTATTTTTCAACTCGTAAATTATTTCCCTGCTGGCTAATGTTGCTATCGGTCTTCTCTACAAAATTATTAGCAATTTCAAAAACACGATTATTATTTCCAAATTGCTCCATCTTTTCATTCAAAGTTTTTGCAATTTTATACTGGTAAATATTATTATTTACTCCCGCTTGTAAAATTGAATATGAGGAAGATTGAGATTTAGAATAAATATTGGCCTCATTAAACTGGCCAATTTGATTAAGAAAAACTGAGCTCTGATTATTTTTAACTATTTCTTCCAACTGATTTTCTTCTGTAACCTGTTGTATAATCATTAACTCTGATCGACTATCAGAATCCTGTGCGAATGTCTGAGAAAAAAATCCAAGTATTCCTATAAAACTGAAAATCCATTTAATATTCATGACAAAAAGATAAGAATAAAAGCGCACATTTAGCAATGTGCGCTTTTAAGGTAAAAATTAGTTAGACTGAGATACAGTAGAAACGTTGTTGTTACCAACCTGGTTTACCATACTTCTTTGCTTATTACCGCTTTGCATTACAGAACTTCTGTTGCTATTCCCAATAGATGAAACTCTAGACACGTGCTGAGCACCACTCTGGTTAACTGTACTGCGGTTATCATTCCCTCTTTGGTACACATTTGAATAACTACCCCATCCAGCTCTCTGAACAACTGAACTTCTATTACGATCCCCTCTTTGTTCAACTAAAGATCTTTGACCAGCACCATCCTGGTAATCAGTAGCCCGGTTGCTATTCCCAAATTGTTCCTGACTTGAATAATGGTTGCTATTTACCTGCTGAATGCTGGCAACATTATCATTTCCTCTTTGTTCCTGAAGAGCTCTTGATTTTACGGTACCACTCCCTGCTCCATTTGTATATGGAGAATCCTGATCAATCGTTGCACGGTTATCATTACCAACCTGTAATTGTTTAGCCAGGTTATCCCCAACTGAACTTGGATGATCATCATTCTGTCCTATAGTAGCACGGTTATCATTACCCACCTGCTTGATCCATGCGGTATTATCCATAGATCCCTGGTCTACAGATGCATTGTTTCGATCTCCATCAGTATCAACAGTAGATCTGTTCATCATACCCATTTGATTAACTGATGAGCTGTTAGAATTTCCGTTTTGGTCAACGTCACTTACGTTTTCCTGAGCAAAAGCAAATGCCCCAAACATTAGCGCTCCCGCGCAAATAATCGCTTTTTTCATAATAAAAAATTTAAATTAATATTGGTTAACAATTAGATTACAAATTAATTTTGGGGTTTGGTTTCCTGTTATTTCATTTTTTCAAACAGGCAATAAATTTCCAGGCATTGGCAGGGTGACCTATGCTACATAATTAAAATTATAAGGCAGAAAAATCTTTAAGAGATTCTGAAATTATAATTTTTTTCAAAAAAAATAGGGTGAAGTTTAACCAGTGTGGGGGGATTGTTAAACTCTGATTCGAATATATATTTTAATTACACATTCATAAAATTTTTTAGATAAAACGCATTTATTTTAGTTAAAAAACATTTTTATAAGAAAAATTATATGAAAAAATGAAAATTATAGCTCTTCAATAAAAAAACCTCGTTCAATATGAACGAGGTTTTTAGTTTTTATTATTACTTAAAAGTAGATTATCTGGTAAACAACATCTCTCTGTATTTGGTCAATGGCCAAAGTTCATCATCTACTAATAATTCCAGTTTATCACAGTGATATCTAATTTCTTCAAAGAAAGGCTTCACATCATCACAATAAGCAAATGCTTTTTTCTCTGCATCGTCTTCGATCTTATTGGCAATCTTTCTAGCTTCGATCATCGCATTTACATTAGAGTTGATACTGGCGATATGCGCCGAGATACTTTCTATAATCTCTAGTTGTTCTTTTGCATGTCTGGTATACTCATCTGCATAGATAGCCTTCAAGCCTGTAACATTCTTGATTAGGATATTCTGGTAACGAATTGCCGTTGGAATCACATGATTTCTTGCGATATCCCCAAGGATACGCCCTTCGATCTGGATTCTCATTGCATATTCTTCAAGTTCGATCTCATGACGAGCTTCGACCTCTGTTTTATTCATCACATCAAGCTCTTTATATAAAGAAATAGTCTTCTTACTAATTTGAGCTTTAAGTGCTTCGGGAGTCGTTCTGTTATTACTTAACCCGCGTTTTTTGGCTTCTTTTTCCCAGGCTTCTCCGTAACCGTCGCCTTCAAATCTAATCTTCTTGGATTTTTTGATGTATTCTCTAAGAACATTAAAGATAGCATCATCTTTCTTCATCTTCTTATCTTTAATATGCTTATCAACCTCAACTTTGAAGTCTTTAAGCTGCTTGGCAACAATACTATTAAGTACAGTCATCGCATTTGCACAGTTAGCAAGAGAACCTACAGCACGGAATTCAAATTTATTTCCGGTAAAGGCAAAAGAAGAAGTACGGTTTCTATCGGTATTGTCACGAAGAATTTCTGGTATCTTACCTACTACATTTAATTTAAGATCTGTTTTCTCCTGGGGAGAAAGCTTCCCATCAGTTACTTTTTCAAGTTCATCCAGCACTTTAGTTAATTGCGATCCAATGAATACTGAAATAATTGCAGGCGGAGCTTCATTTGCACCTAAACGATGGTCATTTGAGGCACTTGCAATACATGCCCTCAATAATTCCTCATTATCATAAACAGCTTTGATGGTGTTTATAAAAAAGGTTAGAAACTGAAGGTTTTTCATTGGAGTTGAGCCCGGAGATAATAGGTTCGTACCTGTATCTGTAGCTAAAGACCAGTTATTGTGCTTACCACTACCGTTAATTCCGGCAAATGGCTTTTCATGCATCAATACGCTTAGGTTATGTCTTTCCCCAACCTTTTTCATCACATCCATGATCAATGAATTATGATCTACCGCAAGGTTAGCTTCTTCAAAAATAGGAGCTAACTCAAACTGGTTGGGTGCAACCTCATTGTGACGCGTTTTAACCGGTATACCCAGTTTCATACACTCTATCTCCAGATCCATCATAAAAGAGATCGCTCTTGACGGAATAGACCCAAAATAGTGATCATCCAATTGCTGTCCTTTGGCAGGAGAATGACCTAAAAGAGTTCTTCCGGTAAGCGTAATATCAGGTCTTGAAGCGACCAAAGCTGAATCTATAAGGAAGTATTCCTGCTCCCAACCAAGGGTAGCGTTTACTTTCTTTACATTTTTATCAAAATACTTCACTACATCTGTAGCGGCATGATCTACTGCTTGCAGCGCTCGTAATAATGGAGTTTTATTATCCAGTGCTTCCCCGGTATACGAAACAAAGATTGTTGGTATACAAAGAGTAGTACCCCATATAAAAGCAGGAGAAGTTGGATCCCATGCGGTATAACCACGTGCTTCAAATGTATTTCTAATTCCTCCACTTGGAAAACTGGAAGCATCAGGTTCCTGTTGTACCAGCTGGCTTCCTCCAAATTTTTCAATCGCAAGACCTTCCCCTAAAGGTTCGAAAAAGGAATCATGCTTTTCTGCAGTAGTTCCGGTTAATGGCTGAAACCAGTGGGTGTAATGAGTAACTCCCTTAGAGATCGCCCATTCTTTCATCCCGGTAGAAATATGATCAGCTACGTTACGGTCAATTTTCTTTCCCGTACGCATAGCTTCAATCACATTTTCAAAGGCCTCTTTAGTAAGAAACTGTCTCATTACAGTTTCATTAAATACATTACTAGAGAATATCTCTGATCTTCTTGCAGGCTCATGAATCTTAACGGGCTTGCGGTTTAAAGTTTCTTTTAAAGCTTGAAATCTTAAAGTTGACATATAAAAATTTTAAGGTGCGTTTTTAACTCTTAATTTGACTTTCTATTCATTATAAAAAGGCTCTATAATACAATTATTGCACTATAAGTTGCGAATATAGGATTTCTGAATTGAAAAAATGAAATTCAATCCTTAAAAAATACTAAAATTAAATTTTACCCCCTTAAAAAATAGGGTTTGAATAAAAATTAACTTCGTTTTAGGTTTTTATACCCTAATATAAAAGGGGTTTAAGAGCGAATTAATATTTTAAACCTTTTATACGCAACTCTAAATATTCACAATTATGAGCAGTAAAGCTAAACTAGAGTACATATGGCTGGATGGATATTATAATATTTAATATCTCTCAAAAAGCGATGTAGAAAAAGGATATAAAGGATGGCTAGAAGATCGTAGACCTGCATCGAATGCTAATCTTTACAAGGTTAAAGCAAGAATAATTAAAACCGTAGAATCTGCCGCAGTTTCGCTAAGTGTATAATACTAGCTTTGGCAAAGATTGAAGAAGCCACCTTAATTGGCGGCTTTTTTTATAGTATCGTAAGTAAAATGAATACAGAATAACCTGCCAGTAAAACAAAGCCCTCTTTACGGCCCATTTCTGACATTTTAGGAATCATAAGCATCGGTAATAAAATAAATGCGATTCCTAACATCCAGAACATATCGTTACTTAAAATTTCAGAAGATTGAATAGCAATAGGTTTAATGATCGCTGTTAAACCAAGGACTGAAGCTATATTGAAAATATTGGAGCCTATTAAATTTCCTAGAGAGATAGCCTTCTCTTTTTTCATAGCGGCTATAAGCGAAGCTGCGAGTTCCGGAACACTGGTTCCTACAGCAATAACGGTTACTGAAATAACCCGTTCGCTTACTCCTAGTTGAGTTGCAAGGTCTACCGCCCCTTCAACCAGTAATTCTGAACCACCCCAAAGGGCAAAGATTCCAATTAGAAGCCATATGGTCATTTTAATACCTCTAACTTCTCGCAAAGATTCATCTACTTCTTCAATAATCACATTATCCTTTCTGCGGGATCTTTTAATAAGTATAAAGAGATAAGCCACCAAACCAAGTAACAAAGCACCACCTTCAATCCTTGATAATTCATTATTACTCAATAAAAAGAAGTAGAGCACTATGGAAAAAACCATCATAACCGGCCAGTTTAATCTGTAGAAGTCTCTATCTACCATTAATGGTGAGACCATTGCAGTTAATCCCAGGACCAACCCGATATTGGCGATATTCGATCCAATCACATTTCCAAGCGAGATATCAGAAAAACCATCCACGGCTGCCTGTAAACTCACCAGTAGTTCTGGGGCAGATGTAGCAAAAGAAACTACTGTTAGCCCTATGACCATTCTGGAAATATTCAGCTTAAGGGAAAGCGCTACCGATGATCGCACCAGGAACTCCCCTCCTATTACCAGCAAAACAAAACCAATGATTAAGTAAACAATGCTCATAAAACAATTTTTGGCGAAGATAGAAGAAATGCCGTAAATAATGAGCAGAACGAAAAACAACTACTTTTATAGTTTTAAAACTATTTTTTTCGTTATATTTGAAAACAGGAATTTAGAACCTATTATTTCCATGGAAAAATTAACAAATAAAGAAGAGGAGATCATGCGAGTGCTTTGGGATCTCGAAAAAGCATTTGTAAAGGAAGTTTTACCCGAGCTGAAAGACCAGAAATTACATTACAATACCGTTTCTACAATTATTAGAAATCTGGAGGAGAAGGGATTTGTTTCCCATAAAGCCTTTGGCAAGACTCATCAATATTTCCCAATAGTGAGCAAGGAAAAATACCGTAAGCAATTTATGAATATGGCCACGAAACGATTTTTTGACAACTCGTTCAAGAATGTGGTTTCCTATTTTGCCAAAGAGGAAAAGATAAGCGCCGAAGAGCTTCGTGAAATCCTGGATATTATCGAAAACGAAAAGAAATAATGGAAAGCTTTTTAATTTACATCTTAAAAGCCTCTGCCCTATTAGGCATTTTCTACCTGAGCTATCTTCTATTGCTGAAAAAGGATACTTCATTTCAATTAAATCGAAAGTTTCTAATCTCCGGTATCGTGACATCTGCGGTTTTACCTGCTTTATATCTTACCCGAAAAGTATACATTGAAGCAAGCTCTCAAGTATATAATTATATTCCAACTTCGGAAGTCTCAAGCATGCCAATTGAAACACCTACTGACTGGTGGCAAATTGCCGGAATCACCTACCTCATCATCACTGGTTTTTTCCTTTTACGCTTAGTGCATCAGTTGAGGCTGGTAGTAAATATTATTTTAAAAAATAATCCGGAAAAGAAATCAGGATTAAATTTTATAAAAACTACTGAAAATCAGTTGCCATTTTCTTTTTTCAGGTATATAGTTTTCAATCCTAACAAGCACTCTGCAAAAGATCTAAACCTAATTCTTGAACATGAAAAGGTTCACGCGTTGCAATATCATTCTGCAGATATATTGTTAGTAAATCTTGTGAGCTGCATATTATGGTTTAACCCCTTTGCCTGGTTTTACAAAAGATCGGTAGAGCAAAACCTGGAATTTATTGCAGATCGCGAGACGGTAACTAAAAAAGCAGAAATAAAAGAATATCAGCATGCACTATTAAAAGTTTCAATAGCCGATTTAAAACCGGCCCTCACTAATCATTTTTATCAATCATTTATCAAAAAACGAATTCTTATGTTAAACAAAAAATCATCAACCCAAAGTCCAGCGTGGAAGTTAAGTCTTGTAATGCCCTTACTACTAGCTTTCATGCTGCTTTTTAATGTAAAAACCGAGGCCCAGGTCGTTCAGGAGAAACAAACCGAAGAAACCGCTGAACCAATCGAAGAACCTGAGGTTGCAGAAGAGATTGAAATTGAAGAAATCGAAATCGCGAAAGAAATTGAAGTGAATGAAGGTCAGAAGAAAGAAGAAGTCATTGAGATTGAAGAAGCCCCGGAAGTAAGTTGGACCAATAGAAGAGTCGCTCCAAAAAAAACAAGCATAGCCAGGCTTGGGATTGACCCATTATATATTTTGAATGGTAAAAAATTCAAAGCTTCAAAACTATCAAATAAATATATCGGCTTAAGATCTAATTTCGAGATTTTCATTGGAGAAAAAGCTGTGAATCGTTATGGAAAAGATGCAAAAAGCGGAGTCATTATCATTCCGGATGCAGCAGTGATCAGAAATTTCAACAAGGAGATGAAAGATGTAAATAGCCATGAAAAGTTTCGTGGTCGTTATATCATGGTTGGAGAGAACGGGAAACCTAATTTTATCAATTTGAATTCAGGTCAAAATCCCACTCCTTCGAGAGAAGTGTATTTTTCTTCGGGAAGTTCAGCTCCCGGCAACGTTGCAATGGCTAATAGTAAAAATGGCAATGCCGAAGTTTGGCATACGAGAACTGCCCCAAAATCAGGAAGGGCGTTGGTGATTAGAAGCACAGGAAGCAATTCAAATGCTAATGAAGATGTTCACTTTGCAGTTAAAAGTAAAGGTTCTAAGTCGGTAAGTTTTGTGTCAGCTGGAAATATGCCGGTAATTAATTCTGATGAATCAAAGGTTAAGATTATTTCTCAGGACGGTGGAGATCCATTATTTGTCATTGACGGCGAAGAGCAAACGGAAAGCTTTGAACCAAATTCCATAAATCCAGAAACTATTGCATCTATGATGGTTTTAAAAGGAGCAAATGCTACTGAAAAATATGGTGCGAAAGCTAAAAATGGAGTCGTTGAAATTCATACAAAAAAGTCTTCTAATGAAAATGGAGATGCAATATTCCTTATTAAAAATACTTTCAGTGATTCCGAATTAGAAGCCTTGAAGCAGGAAGCCAGGAAAAAAACCGGTTATACACTGGACCTTATGAATATTGTGCGAAACCACACTGGAATTATTACAGATATCGAAGTGAAGTTTCACGGTAAAAACAGCATGGTCCATTCAGAATACAGCAATTCTAATGGGATCCCTAATATTCATGTGGGCTTAAAAAATAGCGGCGGATTTATAATTTATACTTCAGAATAATAAACTCCGTAAATAACACTCAAAAAACCTGCTTTTAGAAAAGAGCAGGTTTTTTTTCATGTTTTACATATCTTTGATTAAAAGCAACTTAAATAATGAAAAAGCAGATTTTTAAGACTTTATCGAAATTTAATAAAAAGATCTTACCAAGTTATTCGAAAAAAAAACTGGATCTTCAAAAAGCCAGTAAGCTGCAAATGGCCATTATTGGATGGAAGTTAT
Source organism: uncultured Flavobacteriaceae bacterium (assembly GCA_963779835.1). Lineage (GTDB taxonomy): Bacteria > Bacteroidota > Bacteroidia > Flavobacteriales > Flavobacteriaceae > Christiangramia. The sequence goes on along the minus strand of CAVZZT010000011.1, from coordinate 125,993 downwards.
GGGTTACCAAAAATGCTTTGGATTAAGAATATTTAATCAAAGAAGAAACATTATAACCTTTCAGTTTCTCAGCTCCCTTTAAAGATTCGAGTTCTATCAGAAAATTACACTGAATCACCTCACCACCGCACTTTTCAATTAATTTACAGGTAGCAGCAGCAGTTCCACCGGTTGCAAGTACATCGTCATGCAATAAAATTTTTTCTCCTTCATTTATCGAATCCTTATGAATTTCCAGGGAATCGCTTCCATATTCGAGATCATAATTTTCCCTATGTATCGTATGAGGTAATTTTCCGGGTTTACGAACGGGGATGAAACCGGCGTTTAATTTTTCAGCCAGAAGCGTAGCAAAGAAAAATCCACGAGATTCTATCCCCACAACTTTATCGATCTTATCATGAGGTAAATTTTTCATAAATAATTTTACCGCCAGGAGCATCGCATCAGGATCCAGCAATAAAGGTGTAATATCCTTATAGCTTACACCTTTCTTAGGAAAATCTGGTACTTCTCTAACATATGATCTCAATTCCATCTTCTAATTTTAAACGGTTACCGCATTATTAAGGTAATTACGGAAAGGTAGCATTTCCTTATAGATATCGATAAGCTTCTGCTGAAAATCATCCTTCATGATCTCCCTTTGAGTAAGGGAATGCATTACGGCAAAACTCTTATTTCTTAAAAGATCTATATGCTCATGGTCTTTGGAATAGCCCTTAGGTGAGGTTTTTAGTTTTTCATCCTCCATTAATCCGCCAAAGGTATCTTTAAAGGACTTCTGTCTAAGAATAACTTTAAATTCATCACCATTATAATCTATGGCAGCCCTTATACTATCCAACATTTCCTTCTTAGGCCTGTATATTCCTCCAGCTACAAAACTTTCATTGATCCCAATATGAATATAAAAGTCTCCCTTTCCTTTTTCCTTATCCAGGCCTGCTCCAAAATGATCCTTATATACCGGCTTATTAGGATGAAAAAGAAGATTGTTATTAATCCTGTTTATCGCCTGTTTTCCAGTGGTTGGTGAATAATCGGGATCTATTTTAGCTAATTTTATATCCATTTGGTTCAACCATTCAATATAAAAATCTCTAACCTCGTAATATTCCTTCCGATGTTCATCCATCCATTCTTTATTGTTATTCCTGTTGAGATCACGGAGAAAATCAAACAATTTAGAAAAGCTCATTTTTTATTTTTAAAGATATTAAACTGAAAGGATTTTCAACATTATGAATTATTGAATTAAACAAAGAGACATGAAAACAAAACTCAAAATCACTCATTTTCAACGAATTGAATTCATTTAAAATTGAATAGCGTTAAAATTTAGAAAGCATTTTCCATAAATTTATTTATACAACCTCAAAATAAGCCACTTATGAAATATAAAAAACTGGGAGATGATATCAATATCCCTAAAACTGAAGGCTTACCCTTATGGAATAAGAGAAATGTAAAATTCAATTATTATTTATCAAGCCGGATAAATGGTAATATGACAGATCTGGATATTACTTCTAAAATTTTCGATAATGATGCTATGTACATCAGAAAATCGTGTTATCGCGTACAAATTAGAGATATTGAAAATTGTGTAAAAAATAATACGATTGAACATATGAAAAGCTTAGGGATGAAAAAGAAAAATATGCCGGAATCTTTAATGCCTCCGAAATTAAAAACTACTAAAAAAATAATTAATGCATAATACCTTTCATAATTAGCCTAACCGTCCTGAGTTTAATAAACCCTGCCAGATAGCAGGGTTTATTTTTTGTAAAATTTTCTAAAAAGTTATCTCGTAGCTTTTCTTTACTTTTAATACTACCAATAATTGAGATGATGAATAAGTGGGCAATCAAAATAGATAAGGTCACTGGAAAATTTTTAAATTCCTTCAGGTCTCTTAACCAGAAAGAGCTCAATTGGAAACCTAAGCCAGATACCTGGAGTATTGCCGAAAATATAGAACATCTTATTATTCTAAATGAATCTTATTATCCTGCTTTTGAAAGTCTGAAAAAAGGCAATTACAAATTACCCTTTGTAGCCAGATTTGGTTTCGTCGTTAAATTCTTTGGTAATTTGATTCTTAAATCGGTACAGCCCGATAGAAAAAAGAAGATGAAGACCTTCCCTATCTGGGAACCTAAAGAAAGTAATTTTTCCAGAGATATCATAAAACGCTTTGAGGAGCACCAGCAAAGATTAAAAGAAGAAATACTGAAAGCTGAAGATCATATTAATGCAAACGCTATCATTTCTTCCCCCGCGAATAAGAATATAGTTTATAAACTTGAAACAGCTTTTGATATTTTGGTAGCTCATGAGGAACGACATTATCAGCAGGCTTACGAAGTCTATAATCTTTTAAAGGTTGAAAAGTCCTTAAATTAGAAACCACTACTAAGATCTAAGCTATGAAGAATCACTTCTGTCTATTTATACTTTGTTGTGTTTGCTTTTCCGGATTCTGCCAAACACCGGAACAGAAACTGGAACAACTGGGAATTACACTTCCCGAGGTCACTGCGCCGTCAGCCAACTTTGTAAAATGGCGTAAGACAGGAAATCTTCTTTTTTTATCTGGTGACGGAAGCAACCTGAAAGGGAAGCTGGGTAAAGATCTTACGGTTGAGGAAGGTTATGAAGCGGCCCGGCAAACCGGAATTGAAATAATTGCCACCTTAAAAGCTGCCTGTGGAGACCTTGGTAAAATCAAGCAATTCGTAAAGGTTCGGGGAATGGTTAACTCTACCTCCGATTTTTACGATCAGCCCAAGGTAATCAATGGATTTTCGGACCTGATGGTGCAGGTGTTCGGTGAAAAAGGAAAACATGCCCGGGCGGCGGTAGGACATTGTGCCTTACCTTCTAATATCGCCTTAGAGATCGAGGTAATTGTAGAACTGGAAGAATAAAAATCTACCCGGCTTATAAGAAGCAGGAATCTATTGGCATTCGTCAAAATATTAACTCTTAAAATTATACTAAACATTGGGTTTTGTTTAACTACAAACTTAAATTGCATGGGTTATGTAAAAAGCTATTCACGAAATACAAATAGACTGCAAAACACTTCAAATCAAGGCATTTTATAAATGCAGTAAATATTCAGCCCAAGAATTATTTAATTATGCACCCTACATCTAAGCCTGAACAAAATTTAAAATCAAAAACCCCTATTTTGGAATATAAAAAGGTATTAATGAATATACCAATTCCTGTTTTTATTTGTGATAAGGATGGGGTTATTAATTTTTTAAATAAATCATGTGAGAAAATTTTACCTAATATTTCCTTGGAAGAATTTTCTATTCTAAAGGATAATGTAGTTCCGTTTTTTGATGAATTTGGAAATCCAATAAAGACTGAAGAATCTCTATTTTTTAAGTCAATCAAAGAGGAAAAATCTATAAAAAATCAAAAATTATATCTTGATAGGTCAGGTAATTCAGGCTATACCATCACTTCTAATATATATACTAACCAGCACCCGGAAGAAATAGCTTTTCAGTTTAACTTTCAGCCTTTTAATAAAACTGAAAAAATAAATTTAAAACAAAACACCCTTTTTGCGGATATCCAATCTTCTAATGACGCTATTATTACTAAAGACCTAAATGGTGAAATAACAAGCTGGAATAATGCAGCCGAGAAGATCTTCGGTTATACCAAACAGGAAATAATAGGCAAAAATATTAGCATTCTTATCCCCTCATCCCATCGTAAGCAAGAGAAACGCATACTTAAAACTATTAAAAATGGGAAGTTTTTAGATCATTTTGAAACTATTTATGTAAATAAAGCCGGCAAAGAGATTCCCATTTCATTAAGCATCTCTCCGGTTAAAGATGATCACGGAAAAATTATTGGTGCATCTATAATAGCATGTGATATTTCAGAGCGATTAAAAAGCGAAGAAAAACAAGCCCGCCTTTCTGCGATTGTAGAATCTTCAGATGACGGAATAATTAGTAAAGATCTTAATGGGATCATTAACACCTGGAATACCGGTGCCAGCAGAATATTTGGTTATTCAGAATCTGAAGTAATAGGTAAATCTATTACTATACTTATTCCTAAAAATAGATTAAGTGAAGAAAAACTAATTTTAAGTAAAATCCATTCCGGGGAAAGAATAGAGCATTTCGAAACCATAAGACTCTCTAAAAGCGGAAAAGAGGTGCCAGTTTCAGTGAGTGTATCTCCTCTAAAAGACAGTCACGGAAAAATCATTGGCGCCTCCAAAATTGTTCGAAATATTGAAGAGCAGATAAAGTCTAAAAAGAAAATTGAAAATTACGTAGAGAAACTTAGAATACTTAATTCTGTTGGAAAAGATATTTCCTCAAAGCTAGATCTGGAAACGGTACTTCAAAAAGTCACCGATGCTACCACAAAATTATCTGGGGCTAAATTCGGGGCATTTTTTTATAATACCGAAGTAGAATCCGGAGAATCCATGATACTATATACGCTCTCCGGCGCCCCGAAAAAAGCCTTTGAAAAGCTGGGAATGCCCAGACACACTTCCGTATTTCAACCAACCTTTTCCGGCCAGGGAATCGTTCGGGTAGATGATATTAGACAGGACAAACGCTATGGCCAGAATGTGCCCCACAATGGTATGCCACTCGGGCACCTAAATGTGATCAGTTATATGGCAGTTCCTGTAATTTCTAATTCTGGTAATGTAATAGGAGGCCTAATATTTGGACACCCTGATAAAGGTGTATTTCAAAAGGAACACGAGGTGATGGTTAGGAACATTGCTGCACAGGCGGCTATTACCCTGGATAATTCACAGCTCTTTGAAAAAGTAAAATCTTTAAGCGAGAAGAAAGATGAGTTTATAGCTCTCGCAAGTCACGAATTAAAAACTCCTCTAACTACGATTAAAGGCTACATTCAGATCCTGGAGAAAAAAATTGAAGAACCAAAATCTAAATTATTCCTAACAAAAACTTTAGACCAGGCAAACCGCTTAAATACTCTTATTGATGATCTTTTAAATATGTCCCGGATAGAGGCCGGTAAACTTGAATTCAATTATGAAGAATTTGATATACGGGAAATGCTTCGTGATATGAGCGAAACTTACAATTATAGCGAGAACACACACGAGTTAATAACCGATTTTGGAGATAACACCATATTGATTAAGGCAGATAAGCAAAGAATTGAACAAGTAGTAAATAATTTATTGAGCAATGCTGTAAAGTATTCTCCAAAGGCCGATAAAGTCTATTTTAAGCTAAAAGCCAACAAGCATAAAGTTACGGTTATCGTAAAAGATGAGGGATTGGGATTAACCCCTGAACAGCAAAATCATGTTTTTAACCGCTTTTATCGCGCAGAATCTACAAAGGGTATTAACGGCCTTGGGCTTGGTTTGTATCTAACTAAACAAATCATCGATGCTCATAAAGGTAAATTGGGCGTAAATAGCGAGGAAGGAAAAGGTTCAGAATTTTACTTCAGTCTTCCTTTAAATAACTAAACTTTATAATATTGGTATTAGCATTTAACAAAATCTTTTTAAGGTAAAGTTTCTCGGCTACATATATTTGCAACAAGTAGAATGACGATGAAAACAATTTTTTTAGTAGAAGACGATCACAGCTTAAGAGATCTTATACAATTCCTCTTAACTGACAAAAATTACGAGGTTGAAGCTTTCCCCAATGCTACTTCTTTTGAAGAAAGGTTAGAAAATTCAGATCCAGATCTTATCCTGATGGATATTATGCTTCCCGATGGGAACGGAGTAGATTTATGTAAAGGCCTCAAGAACTCTAATCACAAGAAGGGGATTCCTGTTTTGCTTATGTCGGCTCACGCACATCCTGAAATTGCTAATGATTCCGGTGCCTGTGATTTTATTAAAAAACCATTTGACATTGAAGAATTATACACCAGGATACAAAAGCATATAGCTTAAAGGATAGTATTCCAGCACCTTTTTCTACTTCTTAAACCAAAAGACTATAAGACTCTTTTATAGCCCATCACAAAAACTGTAATATTTAGATCTTCCCTAATTTACCTCAGAACTTTGCATCCTTTTAAATTTTTATTCATTCTGTGAGTGGCAAGGCAGAATTGTTGAACCGTGAAATTTCGGGCCAAGTTATTTTTTATACTGATATTCAAAAATGCTAAAGATCAGCTTTTGACCTAATCAATATTGAAAATTTAAAAGCCAGCAGCAAACTTCGCTTAATCACAAATTACGGGTATTGCTGAAAAAGTGTAATTTTAGAAAGCAGCAAGGAAAATAGCTAATCAAACAAGTGGGCACCCCTTAATCATCCAACTGTTTATAACCAGGACCGTTGAGGCTATTTTTCAACAATGTCTATTGTACAATGAAAAAGAAACAAAGAACCTGGATACTTAGAATCGTATTGTTCATTGGAACAATAGTTTCCTTATACTTTGTTCCCTGGCCAATTATTAAAGCCTGGATAACACCATTACCCAAAACAGTTCAGGAACAGGTAAATAAAGCAACTGATTACGGATTTGACGGGATTATTGTGTATGTAGATATAAAAGGAAAACCACCTGAATTGTATGCTGCAGGATATAAAAACAGAGAAAACAAGATACCTGCCGACCCACATGCTTTATTCAAAATAGCAAGTGTAGGTAAACTATATAATGCATTGGCGGTTACAAAACTTGCCTACAGTGGCAAAATCTCTTTAGATAAAAGCCTCGCCGCTTATTTACCTGAATTAAAGGGCAAAATTGCGAATGCAGATCAAATCACTTTGAGAATGATGGTACAACATAGAAGTGGTATTCCAAATTATACAGATTCCTTTAATTATTGGGCCCATCCAAAAGATACGGAGGAGGAAAAACTTGCTTTGATTTTTGATTTACCGGCGAATTTTGAACCAGGTGAAGCTTATGAATATTCAAATACCAATTACCTTTTGCTTGGCAGAATTATGGATAAGGTATTAGGCTATGAGCATTTTCAATTTATTCAGGAAGAAATTTTAAAACCACTAAATTTAAACAACACTTTCGGTTCTATTGACGAGGTAGATATGAATGATGTAATGAGTGGTTATTATGTTGGATATGATGCCGATTTAAAGACAGATGATAATGGTTCAATGCTGGCCACCGCAGAGGACTTAGGTAATTTTATCAGAGCTTTAAACAATGGTTCCGTATTTAAAAATAAACAGGAACAGGAAATTTATTCTTCGATCTATGAATATGAACATACAGGTCTAATACCAGGCTATCAAACTATTGCTAAATACCATAAAGAGATAGACGCTGTGGTTATTCAATTTACAAATACTGTGAACTTTGAAGGATACAACTGGAGTCTTTCAGAAATAATGTATAACCGGATATTAAAAATAATCAGGAATAAAAACTAGTCGTAACTTCAGTTAATCTCAAATAGGCGGTACCCTTAGACAGAAAAGAATAACTTCACCAATCTAAGCATACAACGCCTGGTCTCCCAATTCTCCTAAAATACTATTCTTTTAGCTTCTTAGATCACAGGTTTCCTTCTCAAATTCCAATTCGATCGTGAAGTGCTCAAAATTATACTCCTTCAGGCACTCCTTAATATGTTCTTTAGCAGTAATTCCCTGATCAAAATTTTCAATATTTTCAAGGATTACATGTGAAGTGAATACATGATGTTCACCTTCCTGGGACCAGATATGCGTATGATGAAGTGATTTTACATTTTCGACTTCCAGTATTTCATCCTTAATTTTTTCAATGTCCAGATCTTTTGGAACCCCCTGAAGAAATATAAACAGTGTTTCTTTGAGTCTCTTAATAACGTTATACAATATATAGAGCGTAATAAGTAAAGATAATGCAGGATCCAGGTAATGTATATCCTTAAAATATAATATGATCGCAACTACAAGTACTGCAACCCAACCTAATACATCTTCCATCAAATGCCAGGATACCACCTTTTCATTTAACGTCTTACCACTACTTAGTTTATACGCTGCGTAACCATTCACGGCAACTCCAATCACCGCAAAAATTATCATTCCCTGCGCATCTGAATGTTCTGGATTGAGAATTCTGCCCACCGCCTCATATATCACATATATAGAACCACCAATTAGGACGAGGCTGTTGATCAAAGCTCCCAATAAAGAAAACCTCCTGTAACCATAGGAGAATTTTGAATTGGAATCTTTTTTACTTTTTTTATCCAGGTACCAGGAAGTCCCGAGAGACAATGAGTCTCCCAGGTCATGCACGGCATCTGATATTATCGCAATACTATTAACATATAGTCCTCCAATAAATTCCAGGATCGTAAAGGTTAGATTTAGAAAAAATGCCAGCTTTAAATTCTTTCCCGAATTATCGTGTGAATGTTGATGTCCCATTTTTTTTTGTTTTAGTGACTATGTCCTCCTTCGCCTTTATTCATTTCGGCCATAAGGTAATACGCATTATTAAAAGCAAATTTCATACTTTCAGACGTCTTTTCCATTAAGTTCACTGTGGTCCACTTATCTTCAGTGACTCCAGTGGTTACTTCAACCGGCTTAAAGCTCCATTGTTCACCTTCCGTTTCAACAGAAAAAATATAAAACCGATCTCCATTTTTAGCGATCGCGGCTTCAGGAAAAGCTAATGTTTTATTGTCTTCTATGGCAATTCTCCCTTTAACATACATTCCAGGCACCAGTTGGCCCGACCGATTATCAATTTCGGCATGTACATGCAAGGCTTTGGGATCCTGTTCAAAGTTTTTGCTAATGGAAAGTATCTCGGCAACCATTTCTTTTCCCGGCTGCGAAGAGGTACTGAAAAAGACCTTCTGACCTTCTTTTACGCTGGGAACATCCTTCTCAAAAACCATTAGATCCACATGTACGTCATCTGTATTTATAATTTCGAACATATCTGTTTGTGATTGCACAAACTGTCCTGTTTTGATATTTACCGCCTGAACAGCTCCCTTGATAGGGCTTAAAACAGGAACTTGCTGCTGAATATCTCCATTTTTAATCTTTTCTGGATTTACATGAAGTTGCTTTAGCTGGGCTTCCATACCTTTTGCATGGGCTTTTGCACCTTCCAGTTCTGATTCTACCTTCTGAAAAGTTTCGCCTGAACCTACGCCTTCCTCATAGAGCCTTTTCTGCCTGGCATAATCTTTTTCCAGGAATTTCAGACTGTTTACTGTATTTACATAATCTATCTGGACCTTGATGATGTCTGGGTGACTAAGATAGGCCAGTACACTTCCGCGGTTCACTGCGTCCCCTTCGATCACCTTTATAGAACTGATATTGCCCCCGATAACCGGGGTAACCTTAGCTTCACTTTGCGGCGGCACTTCCAGATGCCCGTTGGCCTCGATAAAACCACTCATAAGCTTAGAAGTTAAGGTATCAATTTTCATGTCCAGCGCTTCGAATTGCTGTTGCGTAAGCATAACTTCTTTAGCCGTTTCTTTAACCGCATTATTCTTTTCTTCAGAAACCTGTTTTTTATTTTCTCCACAGGAAGCAAGCAGAATAGCGGTACTTGCTAATATGATCTTTATAATTTTCATTTCTTTATTTTCTTTTTAAGTAAAATTCAATTTCGGCCAGGGCAACCTGGTAATTTTTATAAGCTTCGATCGCCCGAAGTTCAGATTGAATAGCATTGTCCAGATTCTGGATCATTTCTGTATAATCTATTGCTCCTTCATTAAAGGCCAGTAAAGTTCCCTGTCGCTGATCTTCCAATAGCGGAACCACTTCAGTGCGATAAAATTCCCAGGAAGATTTCCATTTTCTGAAATTCTCTAAAGCCGATTGATATTCATTGGATATCTGCTCCTTTCTAAACTTCTGGTTTTCTTGGGCAATTTCTTTTTCAATACGGGCCGTTTTTACATCTGCATGCTCTTTTCCAGAGAAAACAGGAATTGAAATTCCCGCCTGATAATTATAGAATCCGGTTGCTCCATTCACTTTTTGTAATCCATACTGGAGATTAACTGCAGGTAGAAAATCGGTTTTTTCAACCTTTACTCGCGAATTAGCTATTTGTACTTTTTCTTCGGAAATTTGAAGCAAAGGATGATTTTTGATATTTTCAGGAAGCAATTCAGATTCAGGACGCGGATTGTTTAATGCTTCTCCGGAAACTTTAATTTTTTGTTCTCCAAGCCATAGACTTAATGCCCGAAGCGAATTTTGATAATCACTTGCCGCCTGATCTTTCTGAATTTCGATCTCCCTGATCCTGTTTTTCGCGGCGAGCATTTCCAGCCTGGAAATCGCTTCTGTCTCGTATCTTAAATCAACCGCCCTTTCTAAACGGGTATACAAGGAGTCTAACCTGTTGAAAAGTTTCAGCTTTAATTTGGCGGAATAAGCCGAGCTCCAGACTTTCTTCACTTCCCGGCTAACCTGTAATCTGGACAATTCAAGATCACTCTCCGCAAGATCGATCCTATCATTATAAAGTCGGCTTTTACTGGCAATTCCAAAGAGGTCTATTCCCTGTTGCTGAAAACCAACAGTGGTATATATTCCTCCGGCATCACCAATTTCTTCACCACCAGTAAATACACTTGTTTTACCAAAATCCCAGGCCGCAGCTTTCATAGCATTTTCCCTATCGACTTCACGGGCCTTATTTTTTAAAAGCGGATAATTCTCCAGTGCTTTTTCAACTGCCTCTTTCTGGGTTATCTCCCGTATCTCGTCTGTTTCCTGTGCCATCAAATTATTACTGAAACCAACAGCCAAAATAATGGCCATAGCACCTGCAAATTTTGGATTCATTTTATGAGCTTTTTTCCTGGTTTCCATCCAGCGATAAAGAACCGGCAGGATAAATAAGGTTAAGAATGTTGAAGTTACCAGTCCGCCAATCACCACGGTGGCCAGAGGTCTTTGTACTTCAGCCCCGGCCGAAGATGAAATTGCCATCGGCAGAAATCCTAATACGTCGGTTAGTGCCGTTAATAAGATCGGTCTTATCCTGCGTTTGGTTCCCAGTTTAATACGCTCCGAAATATTTAAAACTCCTTCGTCCTTGAGTTCATTAAAGCCACTTATAAGTACAAGACCGTTTAATACCGCAACCCCGAACAACACAATAAAGCCTACTCCGGCTGATATACTAAAAGGCATTCCTCTTAACCATAATGAATAGACGCCACCAATAGCCGCGAGCGGAATCGCCATGTAGATCATGGTGGTTTGTTTGAAAGATTTTAAGGCAAAATAAATCAGGATAAAAATCAGGAATAGCGCAATTGGAACCACAATTTCCAGTCTTTTCCTGGCGCGTTCGAAGTTTTCAAAGGCTCCGCCATACCTGATATAATAACCAGGTGGAAGACTTAATTCTTCGTCTAATTTATTCTGAATATCCTCCACGACAGATTTCACATCGCGGTTCCTGATATTCACACCCACGTAAGTTCTGCGATTTGTATTATCCCTGCTTATTTGCATGGGACCAGATTTGTAGCTTATATCGGCTACTTCTTTGAGCGGAATTTGTTCACCGGAAGGTATATTCACATATAAATTCTGAATATTGCCAATGTTCTTCCTGTTTTCCGGTTGAAGACGAACTACCAGATCGAATCTTTTTTCACCTTCAAAAATAACCCCTGCTTTTCCTCCTGCAAATGCCGACTGGATCTGTGAATTAAGATCAGCTATCTGGAGTCCATACTGAGCGATCTTATTCCTGTCGTAAACTACAGTGATCTGAGGTAATCCTGTGGTCGCTTCCACTTTCATATCGGCAACACCCTCAATATTGCCAATGAGGCCGCTAATTTCCTGTGCTTTCGTCGCAAGAAGATCCAGGTCTTCTCCATATATCTTCACTGCAATATCTTCACGAACCCCTGTTAATAGTTCATTGAAACGCATTTCTACCGGCTGGGTGAATTCATAACTCACTCCGGGAATAATACTAAGGCTTTCTTTTATTTTTGAAATAAGCTCCTCCTTGCTTTCTGCAGATGTCCATTCAGATTTATCTTTTAAAATGATAAAACTGTCTCCAATATCCATAGGCATAGGATCTGTTGGAACATCTGAAACACCAAAACGGGTAACCACCTGCTCAATTTCAGGATACTCTTCTAATAGCAAGCTTTCTATTCTGGTAGAAGTTTGTATCCCTCATCCAGAGAACTTCCGGGTTGAAGAATAACATGAAATGCAATGTCCCCTTCGTCCAGCTGCGGAATGAATTCGCCACCCATTCTGGTAAATAAAAATATAGCAAGGGCAAAGAGCCCGATGGTAAATCCTATAATAAGTTTAGTTTTTCTCAATGCGCTTTGAAGCAGAGGCTCATACCTGTTCTGTAACCAGGTAACGAAGCGATCTCCCCAGGTATTTTTAGTCTTTTTTGGTAGTTTGAGAAAAACCGAAGAAATCATTGGGACATAGGTTAAGCACAGGATCATAGCGCCAAGCATGGCGAAAATAAACGTCAGTGCCATTGGCTTGAACATTTTACCTTCCACTCCTTCTAAAGCAAGTAATGGCAGAAATACAATAAGGATAATCAACTGACCGAAAAATGCCGAATTCATCATTTTCTTGGAAGAGGATGCCGCGATCTTATCTTTTTCTTTTTGATCATTCCGTTGATTCCTGCCAATGCGCTGGTAAAGAATAAAGACAGTACTTTCCACGATTATTACAGCTCCATCTACAATAATTCCGAAGTCGATAGCGCCAAGGCTCATAAGGTTAGCCCAGACGTCAAAAGTATTCATCAAAATAAATGCAAACAATAACGATAACGGAATGGTTGAGGCAACAATGAGTCCTCCTCTCCAGTTTCCAAGCAGTAGAACCAGGACGAAGATCACAATGAGTCCGCCTTCGATCAAATTGCCTTTTACGGTAGAGGTTGTACTGGCGATAAGTTCACTACGATCCAGAAACGATTTGATACTCACTCCTTCTGGCAATGATTTCTGAATTTGTTTAATCCGGTCTTTTACATTTTCAACGACTTCATTAGAATTTGCTCCTTTCAGCATCATTACCATGCCGCCAACCGCTTCGCCTTCGCCGTTCTTAGTAAGCGCTCCATAACGCACTGCACTTCCAATTCCAACTTCGGCGACATCACCAATGGTAATAGGGATCCCTTCAGAATTCGTGATTACGATCTTTTGAAGATCTTTAATACTCCTGGACAGGCCTTCGCCACGAATAAAATTAGCCTGGTGATTTTTTTCAATATAGGCACCTCCAGTATTCTGGTTATTATTTTCAAGGGCCTCAAACACATCAGAAATCGTAAGTCCAATAGCACGAAGTTCATCAGGATCTACAGCTACCTCATATTGCTTGATCTTGCCTCCCACTCCATTAACTTCCACCACGCCAGGAACCATGGCCATCTGGCGGCGAACGATCCAGTCCTGAATAGTTCTAAGTTCGGTTGGTGAATATTCATCCTTATGAGCTTCATCTACTTCAAGTGTGTATTGAAATATTTCACCCAGGCCGGTAGATATCGGCCCCATTGAAGGCTTACCAAAACCTACAGGTATTTCTTCCTTAACCTCGCCCAACTTTTCGGCCACAAGTTGCCGGGGGAGATAAGTGCCCATATCATCCTTAAAAACGATAGTGACAACGGATAGGCCAAAGCGGGAAACAGATCGAATTTCCTGTACTCCCGGAAGATTACTCATGGCAATTTCAACGGGATAGGTAACAAATTGTTCTATATCCTGTGTTCCCAGATTTGGTGCCTGGGTGATTACCTGCACCTGGTTATTAGTGATATCGGGTTGTGCATCTATGGGAACCTGGGTCATGCTCCAGATGCCGGCTCCTATGAGTACCACGGTAAACAACCCAATAATAAATTTATTATTGATTGAAAAATCAATGATTCTATTAATCATGAATAGTATGTTTAATTCAGTGAATATTGAATTTGGCCCAAACAATTAGTATCATTTGGACGTAGGTATCCTATAACTGAATTAAACCCGTGGAGGTTGGAAAAAAGATCCGGGAATATCGTCTCCCAGCTGGTAGTTTACTTCCGGGATTTCTGTTGAAATCTCTAAAGAAATTAATTCCTGATATGTAGAGTTAAAACTTGCCATGTGCACATGACAGCAATGACATTGGCAGAAAGGACTACAATCATCTGCTGAAGATTGTGATGAGTGAGAATTATCCAACTGGTGAAATTCGGTATTGTCTTCACTTTGAAATTACGTCATCCTCGCAAGGCAAAAAGGTTAAGCCCAGGAAATAAAAAGAGAATATGACTGCCAAAAATTTCATGAAACAAAAGTAGAAAGAAATAATTGCAATGCAATTGCAAGATGACTTAAAATGACCAGCCAAAAAAATCAAGGATACTCTAAACAACCGGTCACGCAATAGGGGTACAAAGGAAAATAAAAAATCCGCAAAACCTTATTTTTAAAGTGTTTGCGGATTTTATTTTGTGACCTGCCAGTCTGCTAAGTAGATATATTATCCAATCTAAATTATAGATTTCAAAATTTAATCAAAAACTTTAATTCATTATAATACTCAGAATACTCTCTACCTAATTTAACTTAACTATTTATTATACAGATAGTTAATATTATTTTGTTATTTTTATGAAATTACCCTACTCATTTTGCTCACCCAAAAGCCTTCTCTTCCTACTTCTAGGAATTTATTGTATGAGGGTAAAGCATGTAATAATAATCGTTGGAATAATCTTTACTTTGGGTAGTATCTATTCTCCGTAGAAGCCCTTGACAACATACTTTAGATAATTTCGGTTTATCTATTGGATCTATCTTGGCCGGCGTTTTAGGGAGTATATTTCCAGGATAAAATTGCTTTTTTTATTGATAAGATCATTAATTTTTCTAAAACTCCAAAAGCCTACAATCAATAAGGTAAAAGCTGAACAGAATTTAGCACGATACGAAGGTTTACTTAGCATTCTAAAATCAAGAATGATTTCGTTTTGTGTAAATAATATTAATGAAATCGAAAAAGGAAATCTGGAATATATCAAAGAATTGAATTGGAGAATTAGATCTCATCCAGAAAGACCAACATTCAAAGGAAGCTTACCGGATCTAATAAGATATAACCAAAAGTCTACGCAAGAGAATTTCGTTGTTATTGGGGAAGCAGGCATAGGTAAGACTTCTTCCACTTTTAACTTTCTATTAGATCTACTTGAAAATGAAAAATCACAATTAGTTCCAGTTTATTTTTCACTTTCTACCTGGAAAAAAAATCAATCTATAGAACAGTGGATGGCAAAAGAATTAGATAGGGTATTTCATATCGAAAAAAAGCAAGCGGAGAAATTAATACAGTCTTATAAGATTTTTCCTTTTTATGATGGACTGGATCAAATGTCGCAGGAATTAAGAGAGCAAAAAATCTTGGAAATATATCATTACTCTAAAATAAATCCACTCGCTTTAACCAGCAGACCAAAAGCATTTATCGAAACAAATGAATATTTAGAGGCCAATGATATTTTCGCAAAAAACGTTTTCCATGTATATGAATTAAGACCTCTCTCTTCCATTCAAGTTGAAAAAATATCAAGAAAATTACCTAATAGCAGCCATTTTAAATCCATCATCAAACAAAGTGATAAATTAAAGATGTTAGCAAGGTATCCGATGGCGTTATTTATTTTAACTCAAATTAATGAAACATTTGAGCCTGATGACCTTAAAAGAATTGATAAGAGATCTTCAGAGGAAATACTTGAAGTATTATGGGAAAAATATGATGATTACATGTTCCGGAATAGTGCTATAATGATTGATCGAAGTATAAAAATTGGTCAATTGGAGTCACAGAAATGGCTAAATAAAATTGCCAGAGAGCCCAGGTCATCATTTTACATTGAAGAGTTACAACCTGTTTTTTTAGAAAGTCTGATTTCACAAAGAAATTATATTATAACCTCACGAATTAGTCAAGGCATACTATTATCAATTCACGCTGGCTTTTTCATGTCAGGTCCGCTGCACTTCATTGTACCGGGTGTATTATCCGGCTTAACTGCTTCTGTAATTTTCATATTAACTAAAGGTTCAAAGAAGCTTACATCTAAAAATAAAGATCCAGAGATATGGTACAACTCTATTTCTAATAAATTTTTCCTACATCTAAAAAATGTGATATTATATCTGGTTCCACTAATAGTTGTACTAGGTCTTTATTTCGGAATAGCTATACCTAGGTCCCCTGAAATTGCTGGTGAGATGAAATTTAATAACACTTTTGCCGTAACGGGTGCTATTTTTGGAATTATCATTGCGCTATTGATGGCTTTTGTTTTTGGCTATAGATCTAGCTGGCAAAGTATGTATTTCGATATTAGACCAGTAGAAAAAATCAGCAAAGACTGGAGTAAATTTCTAAGACATGGTTTGTTTGGAGGACTTTCTCTTGGAGTGTTTTTTATTATTTCTGCATACTTAATTAAAAATCTTTTTGATACTTCTGGTTTCGCCAGGAGTGTCGGCGCCTTTCCTGACAAAGCTCCGCTTTGAAAATAATTCAAATAAAAAAAACGCTCAAGCGAGCTTGGCGTTTTTTCTAATTGAATCATTTATTCGTGACCTCGCCAGGATTCAAACCTGGAACCTTCTGAGCCGTAATCAGATGCGCTATTCAGTTGCGCCACGAGGCCTTTTAATAATGCTTTACTGTCCTGCAAAGCGGGTGCAAATATATTGTTTATTTTAAAATCTGAAAAGTTTAAAGGGATTTTTTGACCTAAATTATTTCAGCGCTTAAACCGGCTTCTAATAATTTAGAACATCTGGGCTTTAATTCTTTGTATGGCCCTGTCTTTACTGTACATTTACCTTTATAGTGAACAAGGATCGAACATTGTTCTGCCTGCTCAGGAGTATGGTCACAAGCATAGATTAGAGTTTCTATCACATGATCGAACGTATTATAATCATCATTATATAATACAATCTCATTTTCCTTCTTTTCTTTTGACTTTATGTCAACCTTTTCTAATAATTCTTCTTTCGTACTCATCTTCAAAAATTCACTTTCAACATAGCTCAAAGATACAAATTCTGATAAAAACCTTATCTCGAAAACTTGGCCGCGACCCATTCATTCCTTTCAAAATTCTCTACAAAATACAAACCAAGTTTTTTGCAGGCCTTTTTAATGGCTGGTAAATCTCCTTTATAGAATCCGCTAAGAAATAAATTACCTTTGGGTTTAAGGCATTTTTCATACACAGGCATATCCCTCGTCAGGATATTCAGGTTAATATTAGCCAGGATCATATCATATTTTCTTCCTTCTAATAACTCTGCTCCGCCTTCTTCCGTATTTATATGCTCACAATCATTCCTTCTAATATTTTCAAGCGTATTCAAATAACACCAGTTATCAATATCGATAGCGTCAATAGTTTTCGCTCCTTTCATTGCAGCAAGGATCGCCAGCACACCAGTTCCGCAACCCATATCCAGAACGCTTTTTTCTTCCCAATTGTTTTTCAGAATATGCTGGATCATCATATGCGTAGTTGCGTGATGACCTGTCCCAAAAGACATTTTCGGCTCTATAACTATATCAAATTCCACATCGGGTTTTTCATGAAAAGGTGCTCTTACACTACAATGCTCATCAACCAGGATAGGAGTGAAATTTTTCTCCCATTCCTCATTCCAGTTCACACGTTCTATTTCATTCTGATCGTAGGTGATTGTAAAATCTTCAGATTGCAGTATGTGAACATTAGCCAGAATATCATCTTCGTATTCTTCTTCCGGAATATAGGCTGTGATCCCATCGTCGTTCTCTACGAAACTTTCAAATCCCAGGTAACCCAACTCCGCAATAAGAATTTCAGAAGCCGGCTGTACCGGGTCTATTTTAAACTGAAATTCAAAATAATTTCCAGCCATTTTTAGAATGAATTTACGATCTCAATAAAGTCCACCGCGTTAAGACTTGCTCCACCAATAAGACCTCCATCTACATCTTCTTTTGCAAAAATTTCCTTAGCATTACCAGGCTTCACACTTCCCCCGTAAAGGATAGAAGTATTTTCTGCTACTTCTTTACCAACATTTTTATTCAGAAGATCTCTCACATGCTTATGCATTTCCTGAGCTTGTTCCGGGCTTGCAGTTTCACCGGTACCAATTGCCCAAACCGGTTCATAAGCCAGAATGATATTTTTCCATGCACTTTTAGGAAGCTGAAAAAGACTTTCTTTCAATTGAGTTTCAACCAGATCGAAATGCTTATCACTTTTTCGATCTTCCAGTTCTTCTCCAAAACAAAAGATCACTGTCATATCATTATCAATCGCCGCCTGTACTTTTTTAGCCAGGACATCGTTGGTTTCATTAAAATAAGCTCTTCGCTCGCTATGACCAATAATTACGGTATTAATTCCAATACTTTTCAGCATGCTCGCTGAAACTTCACCAGTAAAAGCGCCCTTTTCACTTTCATGCATGTTTTGAGCAGCCACAATAACAGGAGTATCCTTAAGAGCCTGAAAAGATGGATATAGATTTGTGAAAGAAGGAGCAACCATAACCGTAGCTTCCGGTTCCTTAACCAGCTGAAGTTTTAACTTGCTAAGCAATTCTTCAGTTTCTGCAAGGTCGTTATTCATTTTCCAGTTTCCGGCAACTATATTATCTCTCATAATTTTATGTTTTGGTTTTATAGTTCATTTTAGCTGACGCCATAAGACATCAGTAGCAACCACAAATATAAGTAAAGGAGGATTCATTGAATCTTAAACCAATGCCAAACCTTGAAATTTTAGAAACTCTTCAAAGTCTTGTAGGAAATTTTTATAATTCAATATCAGAAGCGTCGAACCAATGTTTTTTCTGGGTAATTGTTCCCTGGTTAAGGATAAGAAATCCGGGATTTGAACGAATGATGGTCTTTAAAGCAGTCTCATCGGTCTGATAAAAATCGAAGTTTAAATTAAATTTTTCCTTCAATTCATTCTGAAATTCTGTTCCAGAAGCAGTAAGTCCTATCACCTTATATCCCTTTCTCAGCGCATTTTCGCTCAGGGACTTAACGGCTTCATACCCATCCCTTTCAGTTGAACGCAGATTGTAGGCAACTATCAGTAAAACTTTATCTGCAGCAAGGACTTCCTGAGTAATATCACCATTTTCACCTTCTATCACAAAATCGTGGATTGGTGCTATCGCATTCTCACCAGATTGTGAGGTTTCTACTCCAATAAACTCACCATCTACCTGAGGATAAGCTCCATTATTCTTAATTATTTTTTCCTCTCCGTCTACTTTAAATTTCCAGCTATAGGTTACTTCTGCCTTATCGGCATCTGCCGGCAGCTTCATTTTCTCAGGAATATTATTGCCGATCTTATATGGTCTGAAATCGAAAACAGGAAGATGCATCAAGACATGATAGCAAAATGCAAAGCAGGCCATATAACAGGCAAAGATCACCCATTTATGATATTTTCGCTCAAAAATAGGATTGATATACTTTTGATTGAAAAAGATGATCAGGATCAAAATAAGCAAGATCACATCTTTATAAAAAGATTCCCAGGGAGTAAGCGGAATAGCATCTCCAAAACATCCACAATCTGTCACCTTATTAAAGTATGCCGAGTAAAATGTTAGGAACGTAAAGAAAATGATCATGAGTAAAAGACTCCAGCTCGTGAATTTTCGAGCATACCCAATGATGAGCATTATACCCAACACGAGTTCAAATATCACGATCAAAATTGCAATTACTAAAGCAAAGGGAATCAAAAATGGAATATCCAGTACAGGCTCACTAAAATATTCCTGCAATTTATAAGAGAATCCAACGGGGTCGTTCAGTTTTATAAATCCTGAAAAAATAAAAAGAACTCCCACCAGGATCCTGGCGATACTTACAATTGCTTTCATATTTATATTATTTGACGGTAGATCTTTCTTCAGCTTCACTAAAATGTATCATAGCGAAAACCGAGTAATTGATCATATCCTGGTAATTCGCATCCAAACCTTCACTAACAATGGTCTTACCTTTATTATCTTCAATCTGCTTTACACGAAGTAATTTCTGAATGATTAGATCTGTCAAAGAACTTATTCTCATATCACGCCAGGCTTCACCATAATCATGATTCTTGTTCATCATCAATTCTTTGGTTTCTGCGACCTTGTCATCGTACAATTTAATCGCATCCTGAGGACTAAGATCAGGCTGGTCGGCAATACCTTTTTCGAACTGAATAAGCGCCATAACAGAATAATTGATGATTCCGATAAATTCAGATTTTTCATCTTCATCCACCTTGCGGACTTCACTTTCCTGTAACTGACGAATTCGCTGGGCTTTTATAAAGATCTGATCGGTAAGGGACGGCAGCCTTAAAATTCTCCAGGCACAGCCGTAATCTTTCATTTTATTTAGAAACAAACTGCGGCAGCCTTCAATTACTGCGTCGTATTGTTTTGAGGTATCCTGCATGAAGTAGATGTAATTTGCGTAAATTTCGGGCAAATATTTCAGATAGTCAAAGTTATTTCCGTGCTATCAAAAAATCCAAAGAACAGTATGTTCATTAATTGCAAAGGCCAGCTTATCGATCTTTCCCTGCCAAAAGTGATGGGAATCATCAATATCACTCCCGATTCTTTTTACAGCGGAAGCCGTTCAAATACTGAAAAAGAGATCCTCACCAATACTGAAAAAATGCTAACAGATGGAGCTACATTTCTGGACCTTGGTGCTTATAGCTCAAGACCCGGAGCCGATGATATTACAGTTGAAGAGGAATTAAACCGAATGATCCCCGCAATTGAACTTATTCTTAAAGAATTTCCGGAAGCGAATCTTTCCATAGACACCTTTAGAGCTGAAGTAGCTAAAAGAAGTATTGAAAATGGCGCTGCGATGATCAATGATATTTCTGCAGGAAAGCTGGATGATAAAATGCTTTCTGTAATTGCAGAATTTCAGGTTCCTTATGTGATGATGCATATGAAGGGAACTCCGCAAACCATGAAAGACCTCAACCAATATGAAGATATAACTTCAGATATCCTTTTTTATTTTTCCGAAAGAATTAAAGCGGCAAGAGATCTTGGTATAAATGACCTAATTATTGATCCAGGTTTTGGTTTCGCTAAAAATATTGAACAAAATTTTCAACTTTTTTCTAAACTTGAACTTTTCAAAAATCTGGAATTACCATTGTTGGTTGGTATTTCCAGAAAAAGTTTGATCTGGAAAAAACTGAATATTTCAGCTAATGAAGCACTGAATGGAACCACTGTCTTAAACACGGCTGCTCTATCAAAAGGAGCTAATATTTTACGCGTTCATGATGTAAAAGAAGCCGTTGAATGCATCAAATTAACCCATGAATTCATAAACTAATTTTAGTTTTTCTATTTTTACATAAAACCCCCGCAATTTGGACATCATAGATCTTCGAATTCTCGATATCCTGGATATTGTTTTTGTAGCCCTTCTACTCTACTACGTTTATAAACTGGTACGTGGAACCGCGGCTGTAAATATATTTATTGGTATTGTAGTAATTTACCTTGTTTGGCTACTTACACAATTACTGCAAATGGAACTGCTTAGTAGTGTTCTGGGGGAATTTGTAGGAGTTGGAGTATTTGCGCTTATCGTGGTTTTTCAGCAGGAAATAAGAAAATTCCTCCTAATGATTGGCTCTACGAACTTCACCCAGAAAGGCAGGTTTTTCAAAAGTTTTAAGTTTAGTCGGGATGATTTTGATTCTAAGATCAATGTGGATGCTATTATTGATGCCTGTGAAAGCATGGGGAAAACCTATACCGGAGCTCTCATGGTTATTCAGAAAAGTAACAAGCTCGATTTTGTAAAGAATACAGGTGATAAAATGAAGATTGAGGTAAATCAACCGATTATTGAATCTATCTTCTTTAAAAACAGCCCGCTGCATGATGGGGCAATGGTAATCGAAGAAAATAAGATCACCGCTACCCGAGTGATCTTACCGGTTTCCAATGACAGATCTATTCCCCTAAGGTTTGGACTAAGACACCGTGCAGCTGTTGGGATTACTGAAAAAACTGACTCCCTGGCTCTGGTAGTTAGTGAAGAAACCGGACAAACTTCTTACATAAAAGACGGTCAATTCGTGATGTTTGAAACTATGGAAGAACTGAAAGACAAGATCAAGGAGGATATTAGCTAAACCTTTTAAATATGCACTGTAAGAATTGTGGTCACCCAATTGAGGTTAGCGAGAACTACTGTTCCAACTGTGGTGCAAAGATCATTCAAAAAAGACTTACCGTAAATTATTTGTCCAGCGAGTTTTTCGAATCCTTCTGGAGCATAGAGTCTAACAAACCAGTGCTTACTTTTCTTGATCTTTTCCGAAAGCCTTTAGACGTCATTGGAGGCTATATTGATGGTTTGAGAAAGAGATATATTAATCCTTATGGTTATTTTACCATTGCACTAACGCTAACTGGTTTATACACTTTTATAAATCTGAATTATTTTCCGGAATACCTTGAAAATAGCGGATTTAAAGCCAATATCGAAGATCAGGATATTTCAAGAGAGTTAACGACGAAGCTGCTCGAAAATATCAACCTGATCACCTTTATTCTAATTCCCGTTATCACTCTAATTTCCAGGCTGGTTTTCCTGAAAAATAGAAAATACAATCTTGCTGAACATCTTATAACGCATCTATATGCCTATTCACACGTTAATATAATTACGGCATTTCTCGTTCTTATTTCCTTTGTAGATGAAAGAGCTTTCAGGATTACTAATTTTGTAAGTCTCCCTATTTATATTCTTTATTACGGATATGTTTTTAAGAAATTATATCAGCTAAAGTTCTGGAAAGTTTTACTAAAAACCCTTCTATTTCTTCTTGTCTTTGGGATTTGTTTTCTAGCCATAATAATAGCTAGCGTGTATATATACGTAAAGTATTTTTCTGAATTTCAGATAGATTAAATAGCTTCTTCGGCCTTGAACTGAACTTCATATAACTTCCTGTAGTAACCATCAGTTTTTTGAAGTAACTGCTTATGATTACCAATTTCAACAATCTCACCCTGATCCATTACAATGATTTTATCGGCCTTTTTAATAGTAGCAAGACGGTGAGCAATTACGATAGAAGTTCTCCCTTCTGTAATTTTATCTGTAGCGTCTTGAATAAGCTGTTCGCTATAAGAATCAACAGAAGAGGTCGCTTCATCTAAAACAAGAATACTTGGATTACTAACATAAGCTCTTAAAAAGGAGATCAACTGCCGCTGACCCGAGGAAAGCATCGCTCCTCTTTCCTTTACATTATAATAATACCCGCCCGGCAATGAGCTTATAAATTCATGAATTCCGATCTGTTTCGCTGCGTTGATCACGTCTTCATCAGAAATATCAGGATTATCGAGATTGATGTTATTCATGATGGTATCGGCGAAAAGGAAAACATTCTGCAACACCACTGCTATCTGAGCTCTTAGAGATCTAAGCTGAATACTCTTAATATCGGTATCATCAACTAAAATAGTTCCGCTGTTAATTTCATAGAAACGGCTAAGCAAATTAATTATCGTTGACTTCCCTGCACCTGTAGCACCAACAATGGCAACGGTTTCTCCCGGCTTCACCTTAAATGAAATTCCTTTTAAAACCTCTTCTTCATCAACATAACTAAATCGAACATCTCTGAATTCGATCTCCCCATTTAGGCTATCTACTTCAAGAGTTCCGTTATCTTCAATATGAGCTTCAGTATCGATAATATCGAAAACACGATTTGCGGCCACCATTCCCATTTGCAGAGTATTGAATTTATCTGCAATTTGTCTTAGGGGTCTGAATAACATTTGAGACAATTCTATAAAAGCCACGATAATACCTAAAGACATTTCGTCCCCGGCTACTACCCTTAAACCTCCAAACCATACAATAAGACCAATGGTGATAGAGGTAGACATTTCAGCGATTGGAAAGAAGATAGAGTTATACCAAACTGTCTTAACCCAGGCTTTTCTATGTTTATCGTTGATTTCTTTGAAATTGGCATATTCAGTCTTTTCTCTTGTAAAAAGCTGAACGATCTTCATTCCGGTGATCCTCTCCTGAACGAATGTATTAAGATTCGCCACCTGTGTTCTAACCTCTTCAAAAGCAAGTTTCATTTTCTTCTGAAAAACACGTGTAGCGTAAATAATGAAAGGAAGCACCGTGAGCACCAGTAAAGTTAACTCCCAGCTTTTATAAAACATTACCCCAATAACCACCAGCATTTTAAGCAGATCACTAATGATCATAAATAAACCCTGACTAAAAATACTTGCAATGGTTTCAATATCACTAACCGCTCTTGTCACCAATCTTCCAACAGCAGATTTATCGTAATACTTCATTCTAAAGCCAAGCATATGCTTGAAAAGCTTTACCCTGATATCTCTTACCACTTCCTGGCCCAGCCAGTTCGCATAATAGATAAAACAGAACTGAAATATAACTTCCAGGACTAACACGCCCAGCATCAGGCTTACATAATAAATAAGACTGTCAAAATCGGCAGGCATCAATGCCTCGTCTACAGTTTCCTGGAGCAGTATAGGCCTAAGAACTCCAAACAAAGAAACCATAATAGCCGCCACCGCCACGAAATAGAAGATTCGCTTATAGGGATTGGTATATCTAAGCAGTCGCTTAAATAAATCCATATCGAACGCATTTCCCGTTTTTGATGCCATTTAGTTTATTCTGATATTTTCAGGATACGTGATCCTGGTTAAATATAATCCATGAGCAGGTACCGATGTCCCGGCCTTACCCCTGTCTTCGCTTTTAATTACTTCATGCATATGCGAAACAGGATATTTATTTTGTCCAATTTCAATCAAAGTCCCTACAACAGCCCGTACCATATTTCTTAGGAATCTGTCCGCCGTAATATGAAAAACCAATTTTTCTCCTTTTATTTTCCATTCCGCCTCAACTATTCTACAATTGTATGTCCTTACATCGGTACGACTCTTAGAGAAACATTTAAAACCGGAATATTCTTTCAAAATCGCGGCTGCCTGGTTCATTTTCTCCACATCCAGTTCATGCCTCAAAAACCAGGCTAGATCAGTATTAAATGGATCCTTTTCCTGAACCAAATGATACTCATAACTCCGTGAAGTTGCGTCAAATCTTGCATGCGTATCTTCCTTTACCTGAAATATTTCTGAAATCGCCACGTCCTTGGGAAGCATTGAGTTTAGTTTATACTTCAAAAGTGTTCCGTCAATATTTTCAATATGATCAAAATGAGCAAACATTTGTACGGCATGAACCCCCGCATCTGTACGACCGGCTCCAACAATTTCAATTGATGAACGTAGGACTTTACTAAGATTTTTTTCCAGCACCTCCTGTACACTTATAGAGTTAGGCTGATTTTGCCAGCCATGATAATTCTTTCCAAAATAAGAGAGTTCTACAAAATACCTCAAGCCCCGCTTTATTTTTATATTAGCGAAATGCAAAGATAAGGCAATTATAACAAGGAAAAAGTCTTTGCACACTCATCCTTTGTTAAACCAATTTTAAAGTTTAAATTTTGAAAAAGATCCTTTTGCTTAGTGATACGCATGGACATATGGACGACCGAATTATTCATTACGCCGAACAGGCAGATGAGATTTGGCATGCAGGAGATATTGGAGATCTCTCAATTACCGATAAATTAGAAGCGGTAAAACCTTTAAAAGGTGTTTATGGAAATATCGACAACGCGACTATTAGAAAAGAATTTCCTCTTAACAATCGTTTTATGTGTGAAGGAATTGATGTCTGGATCACACATATTGGCGGATACCCGGGTCGATATTCCCCGGCAGTAAAGGAAGAGATCAAAAAAAATCCCCCTAAAATTTTTATCTCAGGACATTCCCATATTCTGAAAGTAATGAATGATAAAAATCTGAATTTACTTCACATGAATCCCGGGGCCGCAGGAAAACAGGGATTTCACAAAAAACGAACTATGCTTCGATTTAAAATAGACGGTAAAGAGATCAAGGATCTGGAAGTTATAGAACTGGAATAAAACCATAAAACCAATCCGGGGAAGCAGTTAATAAAACCAGGAAAACTGAAAAGCTATACCATTGAATTAATAAAGCCTCTTTGAGGCATTAAAAAACCCGAAGCTTTCACTTCGGGTTTTCCACGCACTAATACTACTAAGATTATAGGCTTATCGTAATCGGTCAACAGATTTTACGAGATCTTCGTCCTTTTTGATGGCCTTATTGGCCAAAACAATAAAAACGATAGAAATAATAGGAAGAAACATCCCAATACCCTTCTCTGAAATATCAATTTCTCCAGGTAAAGTTAGAGACCAATAAACAAACACTCCTAGTAAAAAAAGGTTCAATATTATATTTAGACGCCCCAGTACAAACTGGAGTTTTCTATTTTTAAACATAAAGATACTTACTATAGAAAATGCTGCCGAACCCAGGAACATTCCTAAGACTACCAATTGATCCTGAGCGTAAACTTCTGCACCTGCAGAATTTTTCCAGAGTGAAAATACGAATATAAGGCCTGCGGCCGTTATCGCTGCTAAAAGTAAGTAAACAGTTTGTATTCTTTGAAGCATATTTATTGCTGTTGCGGCACAAAAATAAAAGATTCTTTTTAGAATTACAGTCTAAAAGTTTAAAATAAAGTTGTATTATTGCAAGAACATTTCGTAACCCATTCAACGTTGGTTACTTAAGCCTCCAAACTTTTTGTTCTTCCTCGAGAAGTTTTTTAAAATCAATCCAAACGAAAATTATTTTAACGCATACATGTTTGAAATTTCAGAATTAAAAGCTAAAAAGCTTCCTGAACTTAAGGAAATCGCTGAGACGCTGAACGTTCCTAAGTTCAAGACTCTAAAAAAACTAGATTTGGTGTACCAGATCCTGGACTACCAGGCATCAAATCCAAAAAAAGTGAAAGAAGTTCTTACCGACGACAATCAGGAGCCGGCAAAACCAAAACCACAAAAAAAGTCAAAAATTGGAAGCGAAAGAAAACCTCAAAGGTCTTCTTCTCCTTCAAAGCCTGATCACTCTAAGCCGTCAGGAAAAGACTCTTCTACTCATTCTAAGCCTTCGGAAAAAGATTCATCTTCTTCTCAAAAAGACGATAACAGAAACAATCCTCCGGCGAAGAGCAGCAACAGAGACAGAAGTCAGTCTAATAAAAAAGACAGTCGAAGTCGTAACGACAACAGGAATGAGAATAGGAACGACAATCGTAGCGATAACAGAAATGATAATCGCAACGATAACCGTAATGATCATAAAAAAAATAATGGTAACCGCGATAACAGAAATCGTTACCGTGAACCAGATTACGAATTCGACGCTATCATAGAAAGTGAAGGAGTTCTGGATATCATGCAGGACAACTACGGTTTCCTTAGATCTTCAGATTACAATTACCTTACTTCTCCAGATGATATTTATGTATCTCAGTCACAGATAAGACTTTTTGGTCTTAAGACTGGTGATACAGTACAAGGACAAATCAGGCCACCAAAAGAAGGTGAGAAATATTTCCCACTTATCAAGATAAACAAGATCAATGGTCTTGACCCTCAGGTTGTAAGAGATCGCGTTTCTTTTGAACACCTTACCCCATTATTCCCTAAAGACAAATTCAACCTTGCCGAAAAACAGAGTTCAATTTCGACCCGGGTAATGGATCTTTTTGCACCTATAGGAAAAGGACAGCGTGGAATGATCGTTTCTCAACCTAAAACAGGTAAGACGATGTTATTAAAGGATATCGCCAATGCAATTGCTGCGAATCATCCTGAAGTATACCAGATTGTCCTGTTGATTGATGAAAGACCTGAAGAGGTTACTGACATGCAACGTAATGTTAAAGGAGAAGTTGTTGCTTCTACTTTTGACAAAGAAGCTCACGAACACGTTAGAGTTGCAAACATCGTGCTTGAAAAAGCGAAACGTTTAGTAGAATGTGGTCACGATGTAGTGATCTTACTGGATTCTATCACCAGGCTTGCAAGAGCTTATAACACCGTTCAACCTCCTAGTGGCAAGGTATTGAGTGGTGGTGTAGATGCGAACGCACTTCACAAACCTAAGAGATTTTTTGGTGCCGCACGTAATATTGAAAACGGAGGTTCGTTATCTATTATAGCTACTGCACTTACTGAAACAGGCTCTAAAATGGACGAGGTTATCTTTGAAGAATTCAAGGGAACTGGTAACATGGAGCTTCAATTGGACAGAAGAATTTCTAACAGAAGAATATTCCCTGCTATAGATCTTGTTTCATCAAGTACTCGTAGAGATGATCTATTATTAGATGATACCACCATTCAACGTATGTGGGTACTGAGAAAATACCTTGCTGATATGAACCCTATAGAAGCTATGGAATTCATTAATCAGAAAATTAAAAGTACCAGAAATAACGAAGAGTTTTTAATCTCCATGAACGGTTAAAAACACTTTTAAACCCTACTTATAAAAGCCGGAAGTTTTACTTTCGGCTTTTTTTTGTGCGAAATCTCATTTAAAAACCCCGAATTTCGTATTCAAAAAGAAGAGAGAGAGAGAGAGAGAGAGAGAGAAGCTGAAACAAGTTCAGCTTGACGATGAACAAGTACTATGGTTATTTAAGTAAAAAATCCGGCATAAAAAAAAGCCTCTTCTTTCGAAGAGGCTTTTAGAGCGGGAGACCGGGTTCGAACCGGCGACATTCAGCTTGGAAGGCTGACGCTCTACCAACTGAGCTACTCCCGCCTAAGCTGCAAATATAATCTGAATCCTTTCCAAATTCCAAAAAATTTATAAGCTTTTTTAAAAATTAAGATCACAGTGTTATATAACCCTGATTTTCATAATCGGAGGTTTTTTCTGCATGTTAAAGTTTATTTAAACAAACGTTTAATTTAAACAGTTGTTTAATTTTGTAGCCGATTTTAAAAATCAGCCTATGGAATTAACTGAAAAACATATTCAGATCCTTAAAGTTGCCGAAAAATTATTTGCTGAAAATGGTTTTGACGGCACCTCGGTAAGACAGATCTCAAAAGAGGCTAATATCAATGTCGCCATGATCTCATATTATTTTGGATCCAAGGAAAAGTTGCTGGCAGCACTACTCTATTACCGAACCTCAGATTTTAAGATCCAGATAGAATCTGTTCTATCAGAAATGATGAATTTTCTGGAAAAGGTTGACGCCATCGTGGCGCTTATTGTCCAGAGGATCAATAACAGTCGCAGGATCTACAAGATCATTCATTTTGAATACTCAAATCTTGCCCGTAAAATAGATTTTGAAAATTATATCGAAGGTAAAAAAGGAAATTTCAAACTTATAGAAACCTTTATTAAAGAAGGACAGGTAGCAGGCGTATTTTCTAAAAATGTAAATATTCCTCTTATCGCTCCCACGATCCTGGGAACTTATTTCAATTTCTACTACAATAAGAGGTTCTTCCAGGAAATGCACGATCTGGAAGGAGAACAGTCTTTCGATGATTACATCCATAATATTCTAACCCCACATATTCAAAGAACCATAAAAGCCCTATTAACTTATGAAGATTAAGATCCTTCTATTTTCTGCGCTGATGATTACTACAGCGGGAAATATATTTGCGCAGCAAAAAACGCTAAGCATAGAAGAAGCCGTAGATCTCGCACTCACAAATAGTGATGAAGCAAAAAGATCTGCAACTGAAATTATTACTGCTGAAAATGAATTAAAGATCACCAAAAATAAACAATATCCAGATTTTAAACTTTCAGGACAGTATAGCTATTTAACCAATGCGGATGTTGAGCTTAAACTTCCACTGGGAAATACTTCTGAAGATCCAGATGCAGCGCCTGCTCCGAGTCCTAAGATCCATAACCTGTTATTAGGTCAGGCAACTGTTTCAATGCCTCTCTTTTCAGGATTTAAACTGAAGAATGCCGTGGAAGCAAGAGAAAATGGATTAAAAGCTGCGGAGCTGAATGTTGAAAACAGCAAAGAATCGATCGCGCTTCAAACTATTCAGAATTACCTTAACCTTTATATGGCTCGAAAAACAGTAGACCTGGTTCAGGAAAACGTAAAAAGTGCGAAGCAGCGAGTGAAAGATTTCAGTGCCATGGAACAAAACGGATTACTGGCAAGAAATGATCTGCTTAAATCTCAGATCCAGAAATCCAATGTAGAGGTAAGCCTTGAAGAAGCTAAGAAAAATGCTGAAATTCTCAATTATCAGTTAGTTACAATTCTGAAGTTACCTGAAGGGACTAAGATAAATATAGATGATTCAGATTTCACCATTACACCTTTGAGTTTGTCTTCAGAAGAGATCAGCAGAAATGATCTTAAAGCTTTAAAGTTTCAAAAGGATGCCGCAGAAAACAATATAGAAATGGCCAAAGCCGACTATTATCCATCAATTGGACTAACCGGTGGTTATATAGCCCTGGACCTTCAAAATGCGCTTACCGTTTCTAACGCTGCAAATGTAGGCGTTGGTGTTTCCTATAACCTTGCGAATATCTTCAAAAATAAGCATGAAGTAAAACTGGCTGAAAGCAAAGCCCAGGAATTACAATACAACATAGAGATGGTCTCTGATCAGATCAAAATTCAGATCAAAAATGCTGAACAGGATTATAAGCTGGCGCAAAGAAAATTTGAAGTTTATAGTAAGTCACAGGAACAGGCGATGGAAAACTACCGTATCGTTAAAGACAAATACGATAACGGACTTTTAGATACCAATGATCTTCTGGAAGCAGATGTTGAGCAATTGCAGGCGAAGATCAACCTGGCTTATGCTCGTGCCGGCATTACCCAAACATACTATGAGCTCTTAAGAGCCAAAGGAAAATTAACTAACGAATTCAATAAGTAATAAATCATTTTTGACGAAGATGGAACAGAAAAAGAAAACCAATAAAAAATTCATCCTAATCATTTCGGTACTCATTGGTGCCGGAGTTATCTACGGAGGTTATAAATACATACATTCTCTTTCTCACGAGGAGACCGATGATGCCCAGGTGGAAGCGAATATGAATGCAATTATTCCTCATGTGGGTGGTTATGTTGAGAATGTTTTTGTGGATGATAATCAGAAAGTAAAAAAGGGCGACACTCTTTTCACTATAGATAGTAAAGATTACCTGGTACAATTGGAGCAGGCAAAGGCAAAACTTGCTGCTGCTAAAAGTCAGGTGAATGTTGCTGAAGCGAGTATTGGATCTTACCAGGCTAATGCAGCCGCTTCGAACGCCCAGGTGAATTCAGCAGCTCAAAGTATAGAGACTGCAAAGATTAAGCTTTGGAGAGCTGAAAATGACTTTAAGCGTTATAAGAATCTTTACGAAAATCATTCGATCACTGAACAGCAATATGAGCAGGCAATGGCCGCCAAGCAGGAAGCTGAAAAGAATCTTGAAATTCTGAAGAACCAGCAACAGGCTACGGCAAGTCAAAGAAATGCTGCGATCTCTCAGACCGATATTTCAGAAAAACAGGTTTCTGTAGCAGAAGCAAATCTTAGAAGTGCCCAGGCTGCGGTGGATGCTGCTCAGCTTAATTTAAGTTATACAGCAGTAACTGCTCCAATAGACGGACAGCTTTCCAATGTTGATCTTCAAAACGGACAGTTCATTCAACCGGGACAGGCATTATTTTATCTGGTTAATACTGAAAAGAAATGGGTGGTTGCCAATTTTAAAGAAACTCAGCTTTCAGAAATGAATGTAGGTCAAAAAGTAGGAATTGAAGTAGATGCTTATCCCGGGATGGAATTCGAAGGCGTGGTTAGTGCATTTTCACCGGCAACAGGAGCGAGATTTTCTCTATTACCGCCAGATAATGCTACGGGAAACTTTGTGAAAACCGTTCAGCGACTCCCAGTGAAGATCGATTTCACGAATGAGAATGATGCGGAAAAACTTAAAAGACTTCGTTCAGGAATGAATGTAATTGTGGACGTACATTTAAATTAAATTCATGCAGGAGGAAGAAAACAGCCTGGTTGAATATGGTTTTCGAAGAGTGATCATCACGGTCACCGCAATTTTGTGTGCGCTTCTCGAGATCATAGATACAACCATTGTGAATGTCGCGCTGAATGAAATGCGAGGAAGCCTTGGAGCTACATTAACTGATGTAGCCTGGGTAATTACCGCCTACGCGATCGCCAATGTGATCATTATTCCAATGACAAGCTGGCTTTCCAAGCAATTTGGCCGAAGGAATTATTTCGCAGCGTCGATCGTGATCTTTACCGTAGCCTCGTTTCTCTGCGGAAACGCTACCAATATCTGGGAATTAGTCGCCTTTAGATTTATTCAGGGTATGGGAGGTGGAGCGCTTCTGGTTACCGCGCAAACTATTATTACTGAAAGTTACCCGGTTGCAAAACGTGGGATGGCTCAGGCTATTTATGGAATGGGTGTGATCGTAGGCCCCACCTTAGGCCCGCCATTGGGAGGTTATCTCGTAGATCACTTTTCCTGGCCTTATATATTCTATATCAATATCCCAATTGGGATTATAGCAACCTTTATGACCATTCTCTATGTGAGAAGTCCTAAATATGGTGAAAAGCTGAAAGTAAATCAGGTAGACTGGTGGGGAATTATTCTCCTAGCTACCTTTATCGGGTCACTTCAATTTGTTTTAGAACATGGTCAGCAGGATGACTGGTTTGCAGATCCGTTGATCGTTCTATTGAGTCTGACTTCAGTATTCGGGCTTATATTTTTCATCTGGAGAGAACTTACTTATGAGCATCCCGTTGTAAATCTACGAGTACTTAGAGATACCAACCTCCGTATAGGAACTATTCTAACCTTTATCCTTGGATTTGGATTATTTGGATCCACCTTTTTGATTCCAATTTACACCCAATCGATACTTGGCTGGACAGCCACCGATGCCGGTTTATTATTAATCCCGAGTTCCATTACCACGGGAATTATGATGCCTATAATCGGGAAACTCCTGGAAAGAGGTATATCCCACAAATACCTGGCCTCCGCCGGATTTGTAGTATTCTTCCTTTACAGTTTCTGGATGTATAATTTAATGACACCAGATACCGCTTCAGAATTGATGTTCTGGCCACTTGTAACCAGAGGAATAGGATTAGGACTATTGTTCGTTCCTATCACAACATTATCTCTTTCAACCTTGCAGGGAAAGGATATTGGAGAAGGTGCCGCATTTACAGGAATGATGAGACAGCTTGGAGGTTCCTTCGGAATTGCGATTATAACGACCATGGTTTCAAGATTAAGTCAGCAACATAGAGTAGATCTCATTCCGAATATCAGTGCTATTAATTTCCAGGTGCAGCAAAGAATCCAGGGACTTAAACAGATGTTCATGAGCAAAGGTTTCAGCGCGAATGAATCTCTGGACAGGGCCTACCAGGTATTGAATGGAAGTATTGCCCGGCAAAGTGCGGTGCTTTCGTATATGGACATTTTCCTTTATCTCGGAATATTGTTTTTAATATGTGTCCCCTTTGTACTGATGATACGCAAGAAGAAAATGCAGACCGCACCGGCTGTATCTGAATAACAATTTTTGACCCCAACTAAAAACCTGCGCTCCCCAACGCAGGTTTTTTAATTTTTAAATATTTGGAAAATACTCCATGCATTAGAGTTTCTTTAGAAAATGATAGCCCCGAATCACATAACCCTGATTCATATAGAATTTATGACTTCCGAAATTCTCCACGTAGCTATTGAGTTCAAGAGTTTCGCAATTTTTTGAAGCAGCATACTCCTCAATAAATGCAAATAGAGATTTACCAATTCCCTTCCCCTGAAATTCTTTAGAAATAAAAATATGATCAGGCTCGCAGGATTTTCCGGCGTAATGTCTGGTCATGAACCACAAGCCAAATACACCAATTAGTTTTTCATTAAAATAGATCCCGAAACATTCATAGTTTTGATCGAACATTTCCAGCAATCTTTCTTTTAAAACCGGCTCTTCCGGCGGGTCCCTGTATAGTTTTTTCAGGAATGGCAAGACTACTGAAAACTCTTCCTTTAAAATCTTGTTAAATGCCACTTCCATCATTCTGTTTTCTGCTAAAATAGTCATATTTTTAGCTTCGACTTAATACAAGATAAATAAGTATAAATGGATTTCATGAAAAATAAAACGGGAAAGATTCAGGATTTAATAGATATTAAATTATTAGAAAAAAGAAAGATCTATATGTGGGGTGAGGTGAGTGATAAAACTGCCAAATATGTGATTGACAGGCTTGAATATCTTGATCTTGAAGGAGATGGTGAAATTCAACTTTTTATTAATAGTCCTGGGGGCTATGTAACAGATGGTTTTGCCATTTATGATACCATTATGAGTTTGGAATCACCTGTATCTACTATCTGTACAGGATTAGCCGCTTCTATGGGATCTATACTTCTATCAGCAGGTAAAAAAGGAAGAAGGTTTATACAGCCTCATGCTAAAGTAATGATACACCAACCAAGTGGAGGAGCAAGAGGTCAGGCTTCAAATATTGAGATCGCTGCCAATGAAATTTTAAAAACAAAACATTTAAGCGCGGAGATTCTTGCTGAAAACTGTGGCCAGAGCGTAGATAAAGTTTTAAAAGATTTCAACAGAGATTACTGGATGGATGCTAAAGAATCTATGGATTACGGTATAGTTGATGGCATCTTCAAAAAATAAATATGGAAATAAAGCACAGGGAGAACAACCACAGAGGAATGTTCTATATAGAAAATGAAAAGAGGATAATTGCTGAATTAACCTATTACCGGGATGAAAATGATGTCCTCACTATAGATCACACTGAGGTAAAACGAGAGATGGAAAACCAGGGAATAGCTTCCCGTCTCGTTAAAAAAAGTGTTGAATACGCCCGGGAACACAGCTACAAGATAGAACCCCTGTGCCCTTTTGCCGAAGTCCAGTTCGACAAACATAAATCCTACCAGGACGTTAGAGCTTAACGTAAATTTCTTACAAACCTTCTTATGCGATTTCCCTCCATACTTTTCGCTCTGTTTTTTCTGCTCATTTGCAGCTGTAAAGAAGATGAAGAAAAAGAAGGAATTGAAGAGCGAAATGAAATTGTAGAGATCAAATCTCTCACAAACACTGAGGCTATTAAGGATTTTCTCGAAGAATCAGAAACGGCAGATCCTGAACTTTACAGGGCTGAGGCCGTTTCAGAATTTTATAAGGAAAATGAATACCAGCCAATCTGGACCACAAGGGAACTACGAGAAGACCTTTTCAGGAATATTGAAGAAATAGAAAACGAAGGCTTATTCTTTGAAGATTATCATGGAGAAATTCTTTTTAAGCTATTAAGCTCCCTGGATTCAAATTCAGAAAGCGAAAACAATTCAGTTGAAATTTTACTCACCGATGCTTTTTTAAGGCTTGCTGACGATTTGGGAACCGGAAAATTAGATCCAACAAAGATCTATGAGATATGGGGAACCCCTTTAAATAAAGTTAATGCATCAGAACTGCTCAAAAAGGCACTTTCCGAAGAAAATATAACAGAGGTCCTGAATTCAGTAAAACCTAATCATATTGTCTACCAGGGCTTGAAAAGATCTCTAAAGGAATATAAAGAGACAGGAGTTATGGAAAATTATGCTACCATTATTCCATCAGGTCCACTTATACGACCCGGAGAGACTGATGATAGAATAAACCTGGTTGCGAATCGACTCTCAGAACTTGGATATTTCAAGAAGAATTTAGACTCTGTAGAACCAATCTATAACAAGGATATTCAGGAAGCGGTGAAAGCTTTTCAACAAGATCATGGCTTACAGGTAGATGCCCTTCTTGGCAATACCACTATTTCCAATCTTAATCTTTCTAAAGAAGACCGATACCATCAAATACTGGTGAATCTTGAAAGATGGCGTTGGTATCCAAGAGACCTTGGTGATCATTATATTATCATCAATATCCCCAACTATAAGCTAAGTGTTATTAAAAACGGTGACACCATAAGCTCTCATAAAACCATGGTGGGAACTCAGGTTAGGAAAACACCGGTCTTTTCCGATGAAATTGGGTATATCATTTATAATCCTACCTGGACCATCCCTCCTACTATTAAAAAGAATGATGTGATACCCGGTGCCTCACGGGATATCAATTATCTCAAAAAGAAAAATATCAAAATCTATGACGGCTCGGGAAGTATTGTAGATCCTTCTGAAGTTGACTGGGGCTCATCCAAGGCAAAATCTTATACCTATCGCCAGCCGGCGGGAGCTTCTAATCCTTTAGGAGTAGTAAAAATCATCTACCCTAATGAATACATGATCTACCTGCACGATACTCCTTCAAAAAGTTTGTTTGAAAATAATGCCAGAGCACAAAGCTCAGGCTGCGTAAGGGTGCAAAACGCTCTGGAATTAGCAGAATACCTACTAAGTGATCAGAAGAAATACGATCGTGATAAGATTGATGAAATCCTTAAATCCGGGAAAACCACCCAAATAGCGGTTACTCAAAAAGTTAGGGTTCATCATTTCTACTGGACCGCTTATCAAAAAAAAGATACCACCAAATTTATTGATGATATCTATAATCTTGATCAGAAACTTTGGGAGATTTTCAAACCCCAGTCCTGATTATACGTTTAAAAAACCTGAGTTTTTCAGATAGTTTTCGTTGCTCTTATGGATGTAAACTACCGACTTTCCTTTGATCGTATTGATCAATTCCTTTGCGATCTTATTCGGTACTGAAGGACAACCGTAGCTTCTACCAAGCCTCCCGTATTTCTTAATAAAAGAAGGTTCAGCATAATCTGCTCCGTGAATTACCACGTAACGCTCACGTGCTTTAGAATTAAATCCCTTTTCCATACCATCTAAATAAAGGGACAATCCGTTTTTACCATAATACGTATCACCAGTTACATAAAACCCGAGGGAACTCTGATGAGAATTCACTTTATTGGAAAAGTTTTTAGCAAACTCACCACCTGTATTTCTACCATGTGCTACATACGTATTAAAAACTACTTCCTGGGTATCCATATTTAGAATCCACATCCTCTTCTCTGTGGAAGAAAGATTAAAATCTATTACCGTTAATAGCGGATTTGATATTTTACCATCTACGTCCAACTTATCATAACCACTTATAGCGTTCTTAAACACAGCCAGTTGAGGCATTGTGGAATTATTGGTTGAAAAGCTGTCGTATAATTCAACAATTTTTGCTTCAGAAGATTTTTCAGATTCAGTTTTAATTGATAATTCCGGAACTATTTTGGAATCGTTCGAATTGTTGATTTCAGCAGAACTGCTAAATGCAAATGAGAAAATTAATACTCCTACAACAGTCAGGATTCTATACTTCATATAATATTGTTTTTCTATTCTTGTGTTAATAAAAACCAAAATCCTTGCCAACATACGAAAATTCATAAGAAACTCTAAAAATGGAGCAATTTTAACAATTGTCAACCTTCTCAGACCCAAAAATACTTAGCTGGATTTGATTTTTCAAGTATATTAAGGAAACGCTAAAACTTATAAATTATTTCATTTCCGGAAAATTAAAACGTTAAATTTTCAACAGATTCAATTGAAAAATTTGAAAAAATATGTTAAGTCTTCTAATAGGTACTTGTCCCGTAATTTTCAGAAAGAAAAAATCCCCTGGTTTGATCTGAATTGAGTCAGCTCAAAATCCATCTATTTCTGCCAGAGTAAACATTCAACCGGTTTTGGAGAATAGAATTAAAAAAAATATATGTAGTGATTAATAATACTGGTAGTTTTAATAAAACATTATAGAAGTATGCTAAGGCATTGCATCGAAATGTTTTTATCTTTATCGCCCAAACCATTTTAGCACATGAAAAAGAAAGTCCTTTTAATGATATTGGATGGATGGGGCATTACTCAAAATGAGGAAGTTTCAGCCGTTGCTAAGGCTAAGACTCCTTTTATGGATTCCCTGCCAGATAAATTCCCGCACGCAACACTTAGAACAGACGGAATGAACGTTGGACTTCCTGAAGGCCAGATGGGTAACAGTGAAGTGGGACACATGAATCTTGGAGCTGGCCGTATAGTTTACCAGGACCTTGTCAAGATAAATATGGCAGTTGAAAAAGATACTTTAAAGGACGAGCCTGTTCTTGAAGAAGCTTTTAATTACGCCGTTAAAAACAATAAACCAGTTCATTTCATGGGTTTATTGAGTGATGGTGGTGTACACTCCCATATTAACCATTTGAAAGGTCTCCTAACTGCCGCTGAAGAATTTGGCGTAAAACAAAAATATGTACATGCATTTACCGATGGTAGAGATGTAGATCCACATTCCGGTAAAGGATTCGTTGAAAACCTGTTACCACATTTAGAAAAAACCAATTCCAAACTTGCTTCTATTATTGGAAGGTATTACGCAATGGACCGTGACAAGAGATGGGAACGGGTAAAGCAGGCTTACGATCTTATCGTAAAAGGAAAAGGGAAAGAAACTACCGATGCTGTCGCTGCAATCCAGGAAAGCTATGATAACGACATTAGTGACGAATTTATCAAGCCAATAGTTCTTACCGATGATAACGGTGAACCTGTGGCTAAATTAAGTGAAAAAGATGTTGTGATCTATTTCAACTTTAGGACAGACAGGGGAAGGCAGCTTACCCAGGCTCTGTCACAGGACGACTTTCCTGAATACGACATGAAAAAGCTCCCGCTTTATTATGTTACCATGACAAAATATGATGATAAGTTCAAAAATGTGAATGTCATCTTCAAAAAATCAAATATCAAAGCAACTCTGGGCGAAGTTTTAGAATATGAAGGAAAGAAACAGATAAGAATCGCGGAAACCGAAAAATACCCTCACGTTACTTTTTTCTTTTCCGGAGGCAGGGAAGAACCATTTGAAGGAGAAAAAAGAATTATGTGTAATTCCCCAAAGGTGGCAACTTATGATCTACAACCGGAAATGAGTGCTGCGGAAATTACAGAAAAGATCATTCCCGAATTAGACAAAGAGTCGGCAGATTTTATTTGCCTTAATTTTGCAAATCCTGATATGGTTGGTCACACAGGAGATTTTGACGCCGCAGTTAAAGCTTGTGAAACAGTTGATACCTGTGCAAAAAAGGTAGCTGAGACTGCCTATGATCATGGTTACTCGATAATCATTATTGCCGATCATGGGAATAGTGAGGTGATGATCAATCCAGACGGAAGCCCTAATACAGCGCACACTACCAATCCGGTTCCTTTAATTCTAATGGATAAAGATGTGAAAAACATAAAAGATGGTAAGCTAGGAAATATAGCGCCGACGATATTAAAGCTAATGGGAATCACCCAACCAGATCTAATGACTGAAGACCCACTAATCTAAATTTTACTATGAATAAATTTTTAATGTTATTAGCAGTAATTACTACTATAAGCTGCGGAAATACGGTAAAAAAATCAATTGCAGAAACCCAAACGGACGATTTAACAAGTGAAGAAGATTTTCAAAAAGATATGCTTTTAGGGGAATTTCATAAAGAAGACCTACAGCAAAAACCATTTTCTAGTTGGTTTACACCTAGGTATGAGAAGTTTTCACCCGACACAGAAGCTATGGCCACCATCAAGGAAAACATAGACGACTATAAAATTAAAGTTTTAATGGGAACCTGGTGTGGAGATAGTAAAAGAGAGTTACCTAAACTTCTTAAAATACTTGACGAAGCCGACTATGACTATGAGGACATTGAACTGGTTGCTGTAGACTATAACAAAACCACTCCGTCTAAAATTGAAGAAGAACTAAATGTTCACCGTGTACCAACCATCATATTTTATAAGGACGGTGAAGAAGTGAATAGATTTGTTGAGTATCCACAGGAAGAAAGCATCGAAGAGGATATTGCTATTATAGTTAGCGGAAAAGAGTACAGAAATTCCTACGCAAACTAACTTATAGTCTCGCTTCGTATTTAATTCAGAAAATATTAATTAATTTCGCATTATGCCCAATTCTCTTACGATAGCAGTTGATTTTGACGGGACTATAGTGGAGAACAGATTTCCCGAGATTGGAAAACCTATACTTTTTGCTTTTGAATCCTTAAAAAAGTTGCAGGAAGAAGGGCATCGTATTATCTTATGGACTTATCGTCACGGGAATCGTCTTGAGGAAGCTGTAAGCTTTTGCGAAAAGAATGGATTAAAATTTTACGCCGTAAATAAGAGTTATCCGGAGGAAGAATTTGATGAAACAATAAGCAGAAAAATTCTTGCAGATATTTTTATTGATGACCGTAATCTAGGTGGAATGAAAGGCTGGGGCGAGATATTTCAATTGCTTAGTACAGAAAGCCCCCACAGAAACGGAAAGAAAAAGAAAAAGAAAAGATCCGGTTTATTCGGAAGATTGTAATAA
This sequence comes from uncultured Flavobacteriaceae bacterium, assembly GCA_963779835.1. Taxonomy (GTDB): domain Bacteria; phylum Bacteroidota; class Bacteroidia; order Flavobacteriales; family Flavobacteriaceae; genus Christiangramia. Next base: position 85,461 of record CAVZZT010000011.1, on the reverse strand, counting down.
AGACTATGATAATACCAAAATCCAGAGAAGAAATTGAATTGATGCGTGAAAGTGCCCTAATAGTTTCTAAAACTTTAGGAATGTTAGCTCCTGAAATTAAACCGGGAGTTACCACACTTGAACTGGATAAAATGGCTGAAGAATTTATAAGAGATCACGGAGCCGAGCCAGGGTTCCTGGGACTATATGATTTTCCTAATTCTCTTTGCATGAGTCCAAATGCTCAGGTAGTACATGGAATACCAAATGATAACCCGCTTAAAGAAGGGGATATAATTTCCATTGATTGCGGAGCCATCAAAAATGGATTTTATGGGGATCATGCCTATACTTTTGAAGTTGGAGAAGTTGCCCCGGAAGTGAAAAAGTTGCTTGAAGTAACTAAAGAATCACTTTATGTGGGTATAAGAGAATTTAAAGCCGGAAATCGCGTTGGTGATGTAGGCTATGCAATTCAGAAATATACTGAAGACCGTGGCTACGGAGTGGTTAGAGAACTTGTAGGCCATGGACTTGGAAAGACCATGCACGAAGACCCGGAAATGCCAAATTACGGAAAAAGAGGAAGAGGAAAGAAGTTTGTTGAAGGCATGGTAGTCGCAATAGAACCTATGATCAACCTTGGAACAAAAAGAATTAAACAACTGCCTGACGGCTGGACAATACTTACCGCTGACAATAAGCCAAGTGCTCATTTTGAACACGATGTAGCGCTTGTTGACGGCAAACCAGAATTACTATCGACATTTAAATACATCTATGAATCCTTAAATATTAATACAAAAGAAGAAGACGAATTTAGAGCAAAAGTTTATGATTAAAAGTTACAGACAGGAAATCTGGAAAACCCTACACAAAGATTCCTGGGAAGACCGCTTTATCTATAAAGTCTCAAATTTCGGAAGAATGATCAGTTATCTGAAAAATCCCGATGGAGACTTAATGAAAGGCGGAAAAGTAGGTGGATATTTAAACTTCGCGGTAAAATTGAAGAATGGAAAACACAAAACGTATTACATTCATCGCATTATTGCTGAAATGTTTTTAGAGAAGAAAGAAGGCGACCAGTATGTGATTCACAAGAATTTCGTGAAGAACGACAATCGCGTTTCTAATTTGGCCTGGGCCACCAAAGACGAATGGGTCCAACATCAATATAACAGTCCTAAGGTAAAGGAGAACAAGGAGAAAAGGAAACTTAGAAAAGTTACCTCCTATTCAAAATTAACCTATGCACAGGCTGTAATCCTGAAGAAAAAACTTTTAGATCCCGAGAGAAAAACCCGTATCAGAGTACTTGCCAAGCAATTTGGAGTCTCTGAGATGCAGTTGTATCGAATAAAATCGGGTGAAAACTGGGGAGATATCGAAGTATAGAGAATGAGTAATCTTTTTAAACTGGCCTTAAATTCAATTCCCAGGCCTGTTCTTATTAGAATTAGTTACCTGGTAAGGCCGTTTTTAAAGATTTACCTTAAAGGTACCCGGTATACCGATCCAATAGATGGGAGCGGTTTCAGAAAGTTTTTACCTTACGGTTACGAGAATCAGCGGGAAAATGTACTTTCCCCTTCTACCCTTTCATTAGAAAGGCATAGACTTCTATGGCTTTATCTGAAAAATGAAACTGAGTTTTTTAACAAGAACCTAAAGGTATTACACTTTGCTCCTGAACAGGCATTTTATAAGCGATTCAGGAACTTACCTAATCTGGATTATACTACGACAGACCTTAATTCGCCGTTGGCAGATGTTAAGGCTGATATCTGTGACCTGCCTTTTGAAGACGAAAAGTTCGACTTTATTTTATGCAACCACGTGTTGGAACATATTCCAGATGACAAACAAGCCATGCATGAATTGTATCGTATTCTTAAGCCAGGTGGAACTGCCATTTTACAAATTCCACAGGAATTAGATCGCGAAGTTACCTTTCAGGATGATTCTATAACCGATCCTAAAGAGCGTGCTAAGATCTTTGGCCAATATGACCATGTTCGGGTTTACGGAAGGGATTACTTTGATAAATTACGTGCTGTAGGCTTTAGAGTAGAAGAAGCAGACTACACCGCAGAATTAACAGCTTCTGAAATAGACCAATATCGGCTGGCGAAAGGGGAGATCATTCCAGTTTGCCACAAATAGCTATTCCAGCAAATTCTTTTTAAAACCAGGAGATTGAAAGACCTGCATTTCCCCATCTTCGGAAGAGTACATAATATATACTTCAACGCCATCTAATTGATCAAGGACAGTTTTAGTTCTTTCCAGGCCTAAGGCCATGAATGCCGTAGCGTAACCATCTGCCAGCATACAATTCTCAGCAATTACAGAAGCACTTAGCAGATTACTTCTTTCGGCCTTTCCAGATTTTGGATTTATGGTATGCACAAATTTTTGCCCGGTGATCGAATCGATCCTATATTTTCTGTAATTTCCGGACGTTGCCATTGCGGCATCAGTAAGTTTTACCTTAGCCTGTAATCTTCGCGTTCCTTCCTCCTGGTTTGGATCATCTATACCCACAACCCACTCAGCATCATTCTCCAGGTTCTTACCTTTTGCCCTCAATTCGCCACCAAGTTCAATAAGATAATTATCTACATTTTTAGATTCCAGATATTCAGCTATTACGTCTATGGTATAACCCTTGGCAATCGCATTAAAATCAAGGTATATATAAGGGTCTTCTTTTTCAATGGTATGATCCTCCTTAATCCTGATCTTATCAAAGCCAACAAGATTTCTCAGAGAATCCAACTTCACACTATCGATCTCTTTAAGAGGCTTTCCGGGACCAAACCCATAGGCGTTAACAAGAACACCAACCGTTGGGTCAAAGAAGCCCGTGCTCTCCTTAAAAATCTTATCTGATGCATTAAATACTTTTACAAAGTGCTCATCAACCTTTACCGAAGTATCACCCCTGTTTATTCTTGAAATATCAGATTTGGTGATATAAGTACTCATAGATGAATTGATCTCCTCCAGAATACTATCTAGTGATCTTTCAAATTGCAAATCCTTATCTGAAAAGTATCGGACCATATAAGTAGTACCTAGCGCTTCCCCATTAAACTCATGGCTATTGACATCAGCCTCTGGATTGCAGGAAACCAGCAATAAAAATGACAGAACAAAAAATGAAATTCTTTTCATAGAAAGAATATTGAATAGCAATTATCCTTTTAATTATTTACAAATATTGTCTCAGGTCTTAATATTAAATACCCATTATGCGCTTTCATGGATTAAAATTCCTCCCAACCAGAGTAATTCACAATATAATCTTCATCGCTCGTGATCGGTTTTTCATAATCACTTGAATTAGCCAAACCAACACCGGCATAAAACGTACGGGCATTAAATTTCTGAGCATGCTCTTTAATATCGTTCATGAAAGCTGGATCAAACGCGCCTGGATCATCTGGATATATAATCGCTCTTACGATTACAAAATGAAGTTTTGTATCCTTAAGAGCTACGAATTGAGGATTTCTCTTCAACTTGCTATTAACTCCTAAAAATTCATATCCATTATCTTCAAGATCCTTCCCTACGATATTCATCGCGAGATTGTGCAGTTCCTGTTCATTTAATTTCGGCATGAGATAAAGATAAAAATTAGATGGCTAAAAATAGATTATCGTTAAGCTGAACTTGTTCCAGCTTCTCAAATTAAAGCTTATGAAGATTCTGAAATAAATTCAGGATGACGTGATACATAAAATGAAACATCATATTAAATAAAAAAATCCCGCCGAAGCGGGATTATAATTATTATCCTCCAAAGTCATCAAATCTGATATTCTCTGGCGGGATTCCGAAGTCCTCACCCATTTTCTGAACGGCTTTGTTCATCAATGGAGGTCCACAGAAATATAGTTCAATTTCTTCCGGTTCTTCATGATGTGATAAATAGTTATCTATTACCACCTGGTGAATAAATCCTACGAATCCGTCTCCTTCATCATCAAGACTGGATTTTACTTTCCAGTTATCTTCTTCAGCTGGCTCAGAAAGTGCCAGGTAGAATTTAAAGTTAGGGAAATCTCTTTCTAATGCTCTAAAGTGTTCTGTATAGAACAATTCTCTTTTAGATCTACCACCGTACCAGTAAGTTACTTTTCTACCAGTTTTCAATGTTCTGAAAAGGTGATATAAGTGAGATCTCATTGGCGCCATTCCAGCTCCACCTCCAACATACAGCATTTCAGCATCACTTTCATTGATGAAGAATTCACCATAAGGACCTGAAATAACTACTTTATCTCCTTTTTTCAGGCTAAAGATATAAGAAGAAGCAACTCCTGGATTTACATCCATCCATCCGTCTTTTGCACGATCAAATGGTGGTGTTGCGATACGAACATTCAACATAATTTCACGTCCTTCAGCAGGATAAGAAGCCATAGAGTAAGCTCTTTCCACCACTTCAGGGTTTTTCATTACCAGTGGCCATAATTTAAATTTATCCCACTCAGCTTTAAATTTATCTGGAGTTTCGTGCTCTTCAGGGTGAGCCGTGATATCCATATCTTCAAATTTCACTTCCGTTTTAGGAATTTCAATCTGAATATATCCACCAGCTTTATAATCCATCACTTCAGGAATTTCTACAACGAATTCCTTAATGAATGAAGCCACGTTGTAGTTTCTAACAACCGTAGCATCCCATTTCTTAATTCCGAAAACTTCTTCAGGAATGGTAATTTTCATGTCCTGCTTCACCTTCACCTGGCAACCAAGTCTCCACCCGTCTGCGATCTCTTTTCTGGTAAAGTGAGGCTCCTCTGTAGGAAGAATTGCTCCACCGCCATCTTTTACGATACACTTACACTGGATACAGGTTCCACCTCCACCACAGGCAGAAGGAAGGAAAAGTTTGTTATCTCCTAAAGTTGAAAGTAAAGTTCCACCAGAACCTACTTCAATATCTTTTTCATTGTTAACATTAATAGTTACAGGCCCAGATGGGGATAATTTTGCTTTGGCTCCCAATAGGATAGATACCAATAACAAAATAAGAACTAAGAATACTACTACACTCGCTATTATAACTGTCATAATCTTTCTTTACGATTATAATTTAATTCCCATGAAACTCATAAAACCCAGTGCCATTAATCCGGTAATGATAAATGTAATACCAAGACCTTTTAATGGTGCAGGAACATTTGAGTATGCAATTTTTTCTCTAATGGCCGCAATTGCTAGAATTGCCAGGAACCATCCAATTCCACTACCAAAACCGTAGGTAATAGCTTCAGAAATTCCTCCGAAATCTTTTTGCTGCATAAACAATGAACCACCAAGGATGGCACAGTTTACCGCAATAAGAGGAAGGAAAATACCTAAAGCACCATAAAGTGCAGGAGCGAATTTTTCAACGATCATCTCTACAAGTTGTACCATAGACGCGATAACCGCAATGAACATAATGAAACTTAGAAAACTAAGGTCCACATCTGCATATTCTGCTCCTAACCAACTAAGAGCTCCAGGTTTCAACAGGTAATTATCAAGTAAAAAGTTAATTGGTACAGTAATAGCCAGTACGAAAATTACCGCAGCACCTAAACCAACAGCTGTTTTTACAGTTTTTGATACCGCCAGGTAGGAACACATTCCCAGGAAGTAGGCGAATATCATATTTTCAATGAAAATACTTCTTACAAATAGATTAACTAATTCCATTTTTTATACTTTTTTGCTGTTCAGCTATTAGTTTTCTTCAATTAGTTTACGGTTTCTGGAACGTTGCACCCAGATAATAAGTCCTACCACGATAAGAGCCATTGGAGATAACAACATTAAACCGTTATTTTCATAACCAAACGAATATAGTCCGGTTGATTCTGCCAACGTAGCCCCTTTATGCCCAAGAACTTCAAATCCGAATAATTTCCCCGAACCTAAAAGTTCTCGAAAAAATGCTACGATCACAAGGATCAATCCATATCCAGCAGCGTTACCAATACCATCAAGGAAAGACTTGTAAACTCCGTTACCTAAAGCAAAGGCTTCCAAACGGCCCATTACAATACAGTTGGTAATAATAAGTCCTACGAATACCGATAACTGCTTACTCACATCAAAAGCGTAAGCCTTTAATATCTCACTTACCAGAATTACAAGAGAAGCGACCACCACCAATTGCACGATAATACGAATACGACTTGGAATAAGGTTTCGCATCATCGAAATGATCATGTTACTAAATGCCATTACCACCATTACCGCAATTGCCATTACGATAGCTGGTTCTAACTGCACTGTAATTGCCAGGGCCGAACAAATACCCAACACCTGTACGGTAATCGGGTTGTTATCATTCATTGGATCCGACAATAATTTTCTGTTCCCTTTGGAAAGAAAATGCTCTTTTTCTTCAGAATCTGAAAGAAAAAGGATCATTTCCTGTTTCTTCTCTTCCTCCTTAGCAGAGTTATATTTTTTCTCTTTAGCCATAATTATTTTATTGCTACTTTAATATCCGTTTGCTTCTTGAAATAAGGCAAATAACGCTTCAGTCTTTCAGAGATCATATCAGATACACCATTACCAGTAATAGTCGCTCCTGAAATTGCATCAACTTTATTATCATCTTTATCGGAAACGTCAATGTTTCCTTTTACCACAGACACCCCTACAAGGTTACCATTAGAATCGAAGATCTTCTCATCTTCAAATTTCTTTCTGAACCACTCTTTAGTGATCTCTGCACCTAAACCGGGAGTTTCACCAAGGTGATCAAAAGTTGCTCCTTTAACAGTATTCACATCGTCTTTCAGGGAAATATATCCGAAGATCGCATTCCAAAGCCCGTTACCTCTTAAAGGAACGATATAATATCTTGAACCTTCAACTTCTGCAACGTAAAGTGGAAATACCTGTTCTGCAACCGGTTTCTTAAGCTCCTTAGCAAGATCTACCTTAAAGGCATCTACAGATTCGTCTACAGATCCATCTTCTTTAATGGCAACTTCTTCAACAATATATTGATCGTAAAGTTCTTTCGCTCCTTCTCTATCAGTGGTAATTCCAACTGTAGACAATATATTTTGCATTTTCTCCTTACGAATGTTCTCCTGCTGTTTAGGCTGAAGTGAAGTCGCAGCAAACGCAAGTACCGAAGCTACAACCACCACAAGGATCACGGCAAACATAAAAGTATAGCCGTTGCTGTTTGTTTTATTTACTGATTTCTCTTCCATATCTATGCTGTTTCTACCTGAGGATTAGCATTCTTAAGTCTTTTCTTTCTTCTGTTCACATTAGCCTGAACTACATAGTAATCTATAGTTGGTGCAAAAACGTTCATTAGAAGGATTCCCAACATCACACCTTCAGGATAGGCCGGGTTGAATACACGAATCATAATTGAGAAGAACCCAACCAGGAATCCGTAGATCCACTTACCTTTCATGGTTTGAGCAGCTGAGACTGGATCTGTTGCCATAAAGACGATACCAAAGGCAAGTCCACCAACTATCAAGTGTAAATACCAGGGGAAGTTAGTAAGATCATTTCCTTCAAGTCCCATTGATGGTAGCGCATTAAAAATAAGTCCCATTACCGCAGCACCTATAAAAGCACTCACGATAATTCTCCAGCTTCCTACCTTTGTAAGTATAAGTAATAATGCTCCTGCCAGAATACATATTGCTGACGTTTCAGCGATTGATCCCGGAATTACTCCTGAGAACATATCCATTGCTGAATAAGGAACATCTGTACCTGAAGCTAATTTACCTAAAATAGTTTCACCTGAAACTGCATCAACTTCAGACGCATTACTTACCCATACGGTGTTACCAGACATATAAGTAGGATATGCGAAAAATGCAAATGCACGAGCTGTAAGTGCCGGGTTCAGAATATTCATTCCTGTACCACCAAATGCTTCCTTACCAATAAGAACTGCAAATACTACAGATAAAGCCACCATCCAAAGTGGAATATCTATAGGCATGATCATAGGAATAAGTAGTCCTGTTACCAGGTAACCTTCATTCACCTCGTGACCTCTAAAGATCGCGAACGCGAATTCAATACCAAGACCCACTCCATAAGATACAGCGATCATTGGTAAAATCTTTAAAGCTCCATGACCAATAGCATCCCAGAAAGTGAAAGATTCACCTAACTGAGAATAATACTGGTAACCTCCATTCCACATTCCGAAAATAAGCGCCGGAACAAGAGCAAGAACCACTGTAATCATGACTCTTTTAAGATCTACTGCATCACGAATATGAGCTCCTTTTTTTGTTGTATGGTTGGGAGTAAAAAGAAAAGTATCTAAAGCATTGATCGCTGGTGAGTACTTCTCTAATTTATTACCTTTATTAAAAGGCTCCCTGATTTTATCTAATCTTTGTCTAATCCATTCCATAGTTCTTCAGCTTTTTAACCTACTTCGGTGATCATTAAATCCAGACCCAATCTAATTACTTCCTGAATTTCAATTTTAGAAGTATTCACATATTCAACCATTGCAAAATCTTCAGGAGCTACTTCATAGATCCCTAAATTCTCCATTTTCTCAATATCACCTGCCATACAAGCTTTAATAAGCTGCATAGGATATACATCCATTGGCAGCACTTCTTCCATTTCTCCGGTTACCACCAAAGCACGCTCTTCCCCGTTAAGGTTTGTAGTTGGCGTAAACTTTTTCTTTGGAAACAACCAGGATAGAGAAGTATGTGAGTTGGAGTGAATATTATTATAGGTAAATGGCAACCAACCGAACATTCGGTAATTATTACCTTCAGGTATCAAAGTCACTTCGTTTTCAAAAAATCCTACGTATTGATTATTGGAAAGCTGAGTTCCTGTCAACACATCTCCTGAAATAATTCGAACACTATCCGGAGCCTGCCCAATAAGATCTGAAACATTTGCTCCAATCGTAGCCTGATAATATTTTCTATCTTTTGCTTCACTTCCCGCAACAGCGATCGTGCGATCTGCATGGTATTCACCAGTTAGAAAAACGTTACCAATTATAGCAACATCTTCCACTCCTACTGTCCATACAAACTCGCCCCTATTAACAGGATCGATTTTATGGATTTGAACACCAACGTTACCTGCAGGATGAGCTCCTTTTACATGATGTAATTCAACTCCCTGAATATTTTTTAAATATTCGGCTGAACTATCATCTACAGAAACATGAACTTTTCCCGGAGTCAGTTTTCTTAAAGCATTGATCCCTTCCTGAAAAGCCTCGATCTTATCTTTTATGATAAAACCTTTATCAGCTGCAAGAGGAGCGGTAGTTACCGCAGAAATAAAGATAGCTTTAGGGGTGTCTTTAGGATCAGCAACAATATCATAAGGTCGCTGATAGATAAAAGCACCACAACCGCTTTCAAGAATTCGTTCCTTTACATCTTTAACGTCAGCTTTAGATGCATCCATTTTACCGAATTCACGGTAAGCATCTTCAGCATCTGCCTCGATAATAACTTCAAGGATCCTTCTTTTATCCCCTCTTTTAATTTCTTTAAGAACACCACTTACAGGTGTAGTAAAGCGAATTTGTTCTGTATATTTTGAATAGAAGATCTCATCACCGGCAAGAAGTTTTGCTCCTTCTTTAACAACCATTTTAGGTACAACAGTGTGAAAATCTGGCGGTTTGATCGCGTAAGTCTTGGATCTTGGAGCCTTCACAAGCTCTTTTTCCGCCTCCCCTTCTAATCGCAGAGATAATCCTCTTTTAATTCGAATGTCTTTTGACATAGGATGGAGTGTATGTTAAAATTTTTAGTTTAAAGTCGGGCAAATTTAAGAATTTTCACTCCATTTACCCCAATAATTAAAAGAATTTTACTTTGATCGACTGTTAAAATAAATTCACGGAAAAAGCTTATTTCTTTTAACTTTGTTTATTATTAAATTTTATGAAAGCTTTTCTATTAATCTTGTTTTTAGGAGTTATTCCGTTTGCTTCTTATTGTCAGGTAGGTGAAGAGACTCCTCCCCCAACCTTTATAAGAACAATTATATTCAAGGGCGATTCTGTTGAGAATACCGGGAACCCAATTATTAGGCTTGGCAGTAGAATCAATCTTAGTTTCGATGATATTATAGGTGATGAAGCCGACTATTATTACACTATAGAGCACTACAATTTCGATTGGTCTCCAAGCCAATTAAACAAGAATGAATTTTTAGATGGATTTGATGATGTAAGGATTACAAAATACACAAATGCACTTAATACCCTGCAACCTTATACTCATTACGAGCTCACCATCCCTAATAACAACGTAAAGAGCCTGACAGTATCCGGGAATTATATTTTAAATATTTTCAATTCTAACCGGGAGCTAATATTCTCTAGAAAATTTATGGTTTACGAACCTATTGCCCAGGTTAGTGCAGAAATTAAAAGAGCCAGAAATCTCAACTTTATAGACGAAAAACAGATAGTTAACTTTAGTGTTGATTCTCCAGATCTTTTACTTAAAAATCCCAGTGAGAATGTAAAGGTAAGTGTTATCCAGAATTTCAATCTGAAACTGGCAATAAATGATCTCAAGCCGCAGTACACGATTGCCAACGAACTCATTTACCGGTATAATACAGAATCTTCTTTTTGGGGAGGAAATGAATTTCTGCAGTTCGATAACAAAGAAATAAGAGTTACAACTTCTGATATTTCCAGCGTGGAATTAAGTGAGTTGTATCATCATTACTTATTCCTGGATTTTACCAGAAAAAATGAGCCCTATACTTATAATCCCGATATAAACGGCGGTTTTGTGGTAAGAAATATGCTGGCGCAAAACTCAGATATAGAAGCAGAATATGTATGGCTGCATTTCAGATTAAAGAATTATGATCCTATTGAGGATGGTGAAATACATCTTTATGGAGGATTCAATAATTATGAATTAGACCAAAGTACGCTACTTACATATAACGAGGACACGGGTTATTATGAGGGAGCTCGTTTATTCAAACAAGGCTATTACAACTATAAGTACGTGCTGCTAAATAAAGATGGCAGTATTAATGATGGTTTTATAAGTGGAAATTTTGATGAAACTGAAAATGTTTACAGCATTTTAGTTTATTATCGAACTCCCGGTGCACGTTACGATCGTCTTATTGGGGTGGGATACGCCAATTCTGAAAATATTCGAAATTAATACCTTTTCCCATGCTGGAAAAATATAACAAAAAGGACGCTCTCTATGAATATCGCGGTGTAACCTGTTTAAACTGCCACCTTCCTCTTGAAAAAAGTGACCATTTTTGTCCTAATTGCGGTCAAAAGAACAGCACTAAAAAATTAAGCTTTGGTGACTTTTTCACTGAATTCTTCTCCGGACTCTTTAATTACGATTCGAGATTTCAAAGAACGCTCAGGGTACTGTTATTCAGCCCGGGAAGAATTTCAAGCGACTATATAAATGGCAAAAGGATGCGCTATGCCAATCCTTTTCGATTTTATTTAAGTGCCTCCATAGTCTTTTTTCTTATCGCAGGATTTTCCAACCGGTTTGAGGGCGTAAATTTTGCAGAACAGGAAAATGATATTCAGGACGGGGTAAATAAAATACAGCAGGATAGCATCTTAAAGTCAGAACTAGATGAGCTGCCAGGTTTGAAAGAGAACAATCTCAAGATGGACTCATTAATAAATAATATACCCAGCAATAATGAACAGGTAGAAGAAACTTATGAAGATATCTACTCTTCAGAGAAGGAACTGGACACAATGAATTTCTGGGAGAAAAATTCTAAAAAGCTCCAAATATTTTATAAATACTATAAGGAAAAAGGCTTGCGGAAGGAGGAAGAAGCAATGCTGGATCTCCAATATTCGAATACGGAATGGAATAAGTGGCTTTACAGAAAGGCTATAAAATTTGACCTTTTTTATAACAACCCAAAATTATTTGCAGATTACTTTATCAATAAGCTACCATTCATCATTTTCTTTTATCTGCCGGTTTTTGCATTATTTATCTGGCTTCTTTATATAAGACGGCCCTTTAATTATATGGAGCATCTCATCTTTGCTTTCCACGTGCAAACCACTTTGTTTGTCCTTTATATTATAGGCTACCTAATAGATTATATATTGAATTCTGACTGGGGATTTGGACTGGCAAACACGGTTTTTGTTTTTTATCTATACAAGGCTATGCGAAACTTTTATTGCCAGGGACGTGTTAAAACGATTTTAAAGTTCATAATACTGAACATAATATTTTTTACTTTAGCTACAATCGCAACAATTATAGCTGTAATTGTTTCTTTTTCAGTTTTTTAAAATGACACAACAAGTAACTAAAGGCATTAAAATTTCCGTTGAAACCCATTTCGAAGGGATGTTCTATAAGAACTATAAAATGCAATTTGCATTTGGATATAAGATTAGTATAGAAAATCAGAGTACAGATTCGGTTAAACTGGAATCAAGGTACTGGGAGATAAAAGATGCTTTGAATGATACTGAAATTGTTTCCGGCGAAGGTGTTATTGGGAAAAAACCTTTATTGAAACCAGGAGAGAAACATACCTACAAAAGCGGCTGTTTACTTACGGCACCACTTGGGGCTATGAGCGGCCATTACAACATGATCAATTTAACCTCTCCTAAAAGTTTCAAAGTAAAGATTCCTTCGTTCCAACTCAGCGCTCCCTATGCATTAAATTGAAAATACTCTTCAACAAGTTCTTTACTCTCCAGGTTTTCATACTTGAATTTCAATCCTTTTGCTGAATTTTTCACTTGTGTGATACTTTGAGTTCTTAAAAATCCGCGATCTATAATGAGATCATATTCCTTTTTTCCCTCTCCCGCATTGTGGTGAAAATCAAGTAAACTCTGGGCGGAAAACCCTTTTGATTCTTTCAATTCCTTAAACCATTTTTTCCTAAGTGCTTTCATTTCCTTTGAATACAAAGGAGAAGATGACCAGATATGATCTTTTAAAGGCAGCTTGGTGATTTTTCTATTTTCACCATCCCATAAAAGCTCATAAAAAATCAAACCGTTCCCCCATTCCACAAGGATCATGGTAAATGGTTCTATATCTTCAAGATCATATTCTTTCATGATCTCTTTTAACTTATACGCAGCTAAAAAGTCCTTTACCACCACTCCTCTGCTTTTTCTATATTCTGGTTTTCTAGTATGAGGAGTTTCCGCACCATTCATCAGGCAAATGCATCTACAATTTTCGCTTACCCCTATCCAGGTCCCACCTGCCTTTTCATCTTTCGGAAAGAAAAGTTTTGTATTCTTATAGACTTCTTTTTGTGGAGGTAAGGTTTTTCGACTTACAGCTTCATCACGATTGGAGGTTAAAATAAAGCCATTCATGGAATCTGGATGGGGAACCAAAGAAATTGTACACATGATTAAAAGTCAAAATTTTAAGGAAAATTACAAAAAAAGTTAAGCTTTCGTGAAGTGGGTTGAGTTCTTCTTCAAAACCGCTTTATTTTTTTACCTTTATCATTATTAAAATTAATAGAAAAAAGCAAAAATATTATTTATGGGAAAAGGATTTTTTCATGTTCCCGTAGCTGTTAATGAACCAGTTAAGAGTTACGCACCGGGAACCCCCGAAAGAGAAGAAGTTTTACTTACTTACAAAGATCTATACAATGCCAACACAGAGGTTCCTCTCTATATTGGCTCTGAAGAAATTAAAACAGGAGACACGAAAACAATAAATCCTCCGCACGATCATAAGCACGAGGTGGGATCTTACCACCTGGCGAAAAAGAAGCATGTAGAAAAAGCAATTGAAGAAGCTCTGGAAGCCAGAAAAAAATGGGCTAAACTGGAGTGGGAGCAACGTGCCGCTATTTTCTTAAAAGCTGCCGATCTTATTTCTGGACCGTACAGGCAAAAAATGAATGCGGCCACAATGATAGGGCAGTCAAAAAATGTTTACCAGGCTGAAATTGACTCGGCATGTGAGATCTGTGATTTTCTTCGTTTTAATGTTGAGTACATGACTCAATTATATAATGAGCAGCCGGAATCTTCAGATGGATGCTGGAATCGTGTTGAATACAGACCTCTCGAAGGATTTGTTTACGCGATCACTCCATTTAACTTTACAGCTATCGCCGGAAACCTGCCAACAAGTGCTGCCCTTATGGGTAATGTTGCAGTATGGAAACCAAGCGATAGCCAGATGCTTTCAGCTCAGGTTCTAATGGAAGTATTTAAAGAAGCAGGCGTTCCAGATGGTGTAATTAACATGATCAATGGTGATCCTGAAATGATCACGGATACTGTATTGGCTAGTCCGGATTTTGCCGGAATTCACTTCACAGGAAGTACAGATGTATTTAAAGGAATCTGGGCGAAAATTGGTAACAATATTCACAAGTACAAAACCTATCCAAGAATTGTTGGTGAAACAGGTGGAAAAGACTTCATTCTTGCGCATCCAACAGCAAAAGCCAAGCAGGTTGCAACAGCAATTTCCAGAGGGGCATTTGAATACCAGGGACAGAAATGTAGTGCTGCTTCTCGTGTGTATCTTCCAAAAAGTTTATGGCCTGAGATCAAAGATTTTGTGAAAGAAGATGTTGAGTCCTTTAAAATGGGATCTCCGGAAGATATGACGAATTTTATCAATGCTGTGATTCACGAAGGTGCTTTTGATAAGCTTAGCCAGCTATATTGATAAAGCGAAGAAAGATAAGAATGCTGAAATAGTAGTTGGAGGAAATTACGATAAATCTAAAGGTTACTTTATTGAGCCTACGGTAATCCTTACCACAGATCCTCATTATACTACTATGGAAACTGAATTATTCGGACCCGTAGTAACTATCTATGTATATGATGACAAGAATTTTAACGAAAATAAATGGGCTGAGATCTGTGAAACTGTGGATAACACAAGTATTTACGCACTAACAGGTGCAATTCTATCAGGTGACCGTTATGCTGCAGCTCAGGCTACCGATCTGCTTCAGAATGCTGCCGGGAATTTCTACATCAACGATAAACCAACTGGTGCTGTAGTAGGCCAACAACCATTTGGCGGAGCCAGATCCAGTGGTACAAATGATAAAGCAGGATCTAAGATGAATCTTATGAGATGGATTTCTGTAAGATTGATCAAGGAAACATTCGTTCCAGCAACTGATTACCGATACCCATTTATGGGAGAATAATTTTCATTTTATATCAAATTTTAAAATAGCCGCCTTTTTGGGCGGCCCTTTTATTTTACTTAAAATCAATAAGTTACAAACCCCATCTTCTCAATGCCGATTTCGTCGACTATTAAGGTTTTTAAGCGAAAAGTGTGTATTATTTAATAATTTTCCGTTAAATTTAATTGCTAAATCATTTGGCCCCAGTCGATTGTAACTTAGTTTAATTACTGCCCCAATTTATTACCCCTCTATAGATACTCCTACTTAAGAACTATTTATTGTAATTAACCTTTGAGACGACTATGGGGAATAAATTACCTCTAAAAAGTATATCTTTTTGCGTCATTTTGTTGATTTCCTTTTTGGGATATGGACAAACATGTACTCCAACCGTCTCAATCGCTTCAGACGCTCCTGCTAATACTATTTGTGCAGGAACATCGGTTACTTTCACAGCAACTTTTACCGGCAATGCCGGCACCAATATATTATACCAATGGAGAGTAAATGGTGTAAACCAGGGTACTCCAATCTCTAGCAATACCTTTCAAACCTCCAATCTTCAAAATGGTTATGTAGTAAATGTATTATTAACTTCCGACTGTACTTCGGGACCGGTTACAAGTCCTGATATTTCTATGATCGGTTAATCCACTCCCCACGGTCAATGCAGGAGGAGCCATTAACTGCGATTTGCCAGGGAGGAACAACTGCAGGTTTGGGCGGTTCTTTTGGAGGTGGAGCTACCTCAGCAGTATGGTCAGATGGAGGAGCTAGGTGGTAGTTTTAGTAATAATTCAGGTAGTACTCCCGGTACTGCAACTTATACCGCTTCGGCTTCAGCACCTTCATCAATCACTTTAACCCTTACAACTGCAGGAGGATCCTGTGGAACGGTGAATGCTACTAAAAATTTAACCGTTAATCCAACTCCTACGGTAAATGTAGGAGGAGCTGTTAATGCCATATGCCAGGGAGGAACAACCACCGCTTTAGGCGGTTCTTTTGGAGGTGGAGCTACTTCAGCAGTTTGGTCTGATGGCGGCGCAGGTGGTAGTTTTAGTAATAATTCAGGTAGTACTCCCGGTACTGCAACTTATACAGCTTCGGCTACAGCTCCCGCATCGATAACTTTAACCCTTACGACAGCAGGAGGATCCTGTGGAACGGTGAATGCTACTAAAAATTTAACTGTAAATCCAAATCCTACGGTAAATGCCGGAGGAGCATTAACTGCAATTTGCCAGGGAGGAACAACCATAACTTTAGACGGTTCTTTTGGAGGTGGAGCTACTTCAGCAGTTTGGTCTGATGGCGGCGCAGGTGGTAGTTTTAGTAATAATTCAGGTAGTAATCCCGGTACTGCAACTTATACCGCCTCGGCTTCTGCGCCGGCATCAATCACTTTAACGCTTACAACAGCAGGTGGATCATGTGGAACCGTTGCTGCTACTAAAACTTTAACTGTAAATCCAAATCCTACGGTAAATACGGGTGCAGCTATTCCAGCAATTTGTCAGGGAGGAACAACCACAGCTTTAGGTGGTTCTTTTGGAGGTGGAGCTACTTCAGCTGTCTGGTCAGATGGAGGAGCTGGGGGTAGTTTTACAAATAATTCAGGTAGTAATCCCAATGCAACAACTTATACAGCTTCGGCTTCAGCACCGGCATCAGTTACTTTAACCCTTACAACAGCAGGTGGATCCTGTGGTACCGTAAATGCAACTAAAACCTTAACCGTAAATCCGAATCCTACTGTAAATGCAGGAGGAGTCATTCCTGCCATTTGTCAGGGAGGAACCACCACTGCTTTAGGCGGTTCGTTTGGCGGAGGAGCTACTTCAGCTGTTTGGTCAGATGGAGGAGCCGGTGGTAGTTTTTTAAATAATTCAGGGAGTAGTCCCGGTACCGCAACTTACACTGCTTCGGCTTCAGCACCCTCTTCAATCACCTTAACGCTTACAACTGCAGGTGGATCCTGTGGCGCTGTAAATGCAACTAAAACCTTAACTGTAAATCCTACGATAACGCCTTCAGTTACTATAACCTCATCTTCAACTTCCATTTGTACCACTGCACCAGGTGGTTCCACACCAGTAACTTTTACAGCGACCCCAACAAATGGAGGAAGTTCTCCATCCTATCAATGGAAAAATGGTGGAGTAAATGTTGGAACTAACAGCGCCACATATATTGCTAATTCACTTGCCAATGGTTCGCAGATTTCGGTGGTAATGACTTCAAATGCAACTTGCGCATCTCCAGTTACCTGCAACTAGTAATAGTATTACAATGACTGGTTATACACCACCAGCGACTCCTGTATTTGCACCATCAACTGGAATAGTTAATATATCATCGGGGGTTTGTCCACCAGTTTCCGGATTGGTTTATACAGTTACTCCAGATTCAAATGTATCTTCTTATATCTGGGAAGTTCCTTATGGATGGAATATTACTGGGGGAGAAGGCACCAATTCAATTACAGTTGATGTAACCGGAGCTGCCGACTCCGGCGGAAATTATAATGTAATCTGCCTCAGCAAAAAATGCATGTGGAACTAGTTCTACAAAAACCTTTAGGTAAATGTTGATAAATCAGCTTCTGTATATGCAGGTTTAGATGAAAGTCATATGTAGAGGAGGATCTATTGTACTTTCTGGTGAAAATAACGGATATGCTCAGAAATTTCAGTGGACTGCAACACCATCGGGAGGAACTTTTAGCAATAATAAAATTTTAAATCCAACCTACACTCCTCCTCAAACATTTACTGGGCAAATTAGTCTTAAATTAATTAGTACACAGGAACCGGGCAATGTGAATTGTCCTGTAGTTGCAGATGAGATGATTTTAACCGTTAATGCGCCTGCAACAGCAGTTGCGGGAACGGCAGTAACTGCATGCTCCAACTCACAGTTAACATTACCACTGGATCCTCAGCTACTAATAATGCAGGTATTATATGGACTTCTAATGGAACTGGAACTATTGCTAATCCTTCTTCACTTACTACAGCTACCTATACTCCTGGTGCCGGGGAAACAGGCACAGTCACTTTAACCCTGACCGCCACAGGCAATTCGCCTTGCGCAAATGCAGTATCAACCAAAACTTTAAATATCTCAACTGCTCCAACAGCGGTCGCAGGAACTGCCGTCACTACATGTTCAAATTCAGTAGTGAATATAACTGCGGGTGCATCTGCTACTAATAACGCTGGTATCATTTGGTCATCTGATGGAACTGGAACTATTGCTAATCCTTCTTCACTTACTACAGCTACGTACACTCCTGGTGCCGGGGAAACAGGCACAGTAACTTTAACCCTGACTGCCACAGGCAATGCGCCTTGCGCAAATGCAGTATCAACCAAAACTTTAAATATCTCAAGTGCTCCAACAGCGGTCGCAGGAACTGCCGTCACTACATGTTCAAATTCAGTAGTGAATATAACTGCGGGTGCATCTGCTACTAATAACGCTGGTATCATTTGGTCATCCGATGGAACTGGAACTATTGCTAATCCTTCTTCACTTACTACAGCTACATATACTCCTGGTGCCGGGGAAACAGGCACAGTAACTTTAACCCTGACTGCCACAGGCAATGCGCCTTGCGCAAATGCAGTATCAACCAAAACTTTAAATATCTCAAGTGCTCCAACAGCGGTCGCAGGAACTGCCGTCACTACATGTTCAAATTCAGTAGTGAATATAACTGCGGGTGCATCTGCTACTAATAACGCTGGTATCATTTGGTCATCCGATGGAACTGGAACTATTGCTAATCCTTCGTCACTTACTACAGCTACATATACTCCTGGTGCCGGGGAAACAGGCACAGTCACTTTAACCCTGACTGCCACAGGCAATGCGCCTTGCGCAAATGCAGTATCAACCAAAACTTTAAATATCTCAAGTGCTCCAACAGCGGTCGCAGGAACTGGCGTCACTACATGTTCAAATTCAGTAGTGAATATAACTGCGGGTGCATCTGCTACTAATAACGCTGGTATCATTTGGTCATCCGATGGAACTGGAACTATTGCTAATCCTTCTTCACTTACTACAGCTACGTACACTCCTGGTGCCGGGGAAACAGGCACAGTAACTTTAACCCTGACTGCCACAGGCAATGCGCCTTGCGCAAATGCAGTATCAACCAAAACTTTAAATATCTCAAGTGCTCCAACAGCGGTCGCAGGAACTGCCGTCACTACATGTTCAAATTCAGTAGTGAATATAACTGCGGGTGCATCTGCTACTAATAACGCTGGTATCATCTGGTCATCCGATGGAACTGGAACTATTGCTAATCCTTCTTCACTTACTACAGCTACATATACTCCTGGTGCCGGGGAAACAGGCACAGTCACTTTAACCCTGACT
Organism: uncultured Flavobacteriaceae bacterium; assembly: GCA_963779835.1. Classification (GTDB taxonomy): domain Bacteria; phylum Bacteroidota; class Bacteroidia; order Flavobacteriales; family Flavobacteriaceae; genus Christiangramia. The sequence continues at coordinate 65,907 of CAVZZT010000011.1, read as the reverse complement.
GCCACAGGCAATGCGCCTTGCGCAAATGCAGTATCAACCAAAACTTTATCCATAAATCAGGAAGTATCAATCACTACTCAGCCAGAACCTACACAAAGTATTTGTGCCGGTTTCCCGGTAAGCTTAACAACCAATGCCACAGGCACAGGCCTCACCTTCGAATGGTTTAAAAATGGGGTATCTACAGGTATTACCTCACAAACTTTAAATATAAACCAGGTTTCCGCAGCTGACGCGGGAATGTACACAGTTGAAATATCTGGAGTAGCTCCATGTAGCAGTGTAACTTCAGATCCCGCTGAAATAATTGTAAATCAGAGCATTATAATCAACGACCAACCTGAACCCAACATTACAAGTTGTGAAGGCGAGTCTTCGGTTGTAATATCAGTGGCGGCAACGGGTAACATTGATAGTTATCTCTGGAGAAAAGATGGTATTCCGATTTCGGACGCGGTAAAATATGCCGGTTTCGAAACTTCAAGTTTAACAATTTCCAATATTGCTGCTTTCTGATGCAGGTAATTATGATGTGGTTATTAGCAGTCCGGGAGGTAGTTGTTCACAGATAATATCAAATCCAAGCAGCCTTTCTGTAAGCGAGCTACCTGAAATTGATGCTATAGGACCTGACTTTTCAGTATGTTTTGATGGCTCAACGCCAATAAACATAACAAGCGGAGCCTTAGTAGATGAATCAAATGCAACCATAGAATGGTCAGTACCTACCGCCGCCGGCACTATTTCTAATCCAAATTCCCTTTCTAATGCCACTTTCTCACCGGATCTATCTTACGATGATTCAAACCCTGTGGTTATTACCTTAAAAGCATTTGGAATTAATGGGTGTTCTGCAACAGAAGTTAGCGCCACTAAAGAATTAACACTTTGTAAGACAACCTGTGATTAATACCTTTAGTTATGCTGAAAGTGAATACTGTATATCAATTGGCACTGAACAAACACCTGCTATTACAGGGGAAAATGAATTCTCAGGAGGGGTTTATAGCTACCAATATAATGATGTTGGTACGGGAACTCTTATATTTAACACTACTACCGGTGCCATTACACCAGCGGGAAGTACAACGGGTTCTTATACTATTACCTATACTACTAAAAATGATGGAGTTTGCGGACAGGATTCCGCTACCTTCGATATTAACATAACTCCATTACCAACCGCAGATTTTTCTTATACAGCTTCACCTTTTTGTAGCAATTCATCAGACTCATCTTTACCCACAATGGTCTCAGGAGCAATGAAAGGTATCTTTAGCTCCTCTACTGGTCTGGTCTTTAAAGATAGTGGGACAGAAACAAATAGCTCTTCCGGAGAAGTTGATATTGCCGCAAGTACAGCTGGAACTTATACCATTACCAATACTATTGCTGCTGCCGGGGGATGTGAGGAGGTAACAGCCACTGCAAATATTACAATTACCAAATTACCAATAGCCGATTTTGCTTATGCAGGATCACCTTATTGTTCAGATTCAGGAAATCCTGTTGTCACTTTAGCTACGGGAGCGGTTCATGGAGAATACACTTCAACCACTGGTCTTGTTTTCGAAAATAGTTCTACCGGAGAAATAAATATTACTACCAGTACACCTGGCACTTATACCGTAACAAATACCATTGCGGCTGCAGGTGGTTGCGAGCAGATTGAGGCTACTGCACAGGTTATTATCACTAAATTACCGGTAGCAACCTTTGCATATGCAGGATTGGACACTAATAACGCCGTATGTATCTCTTCATTAGGATTAAATGTTGGCACTGCGCCAGATGGAAATGGGGTATTTTCAAGCACTACACTGGGCTCTTATCTTGATACAACTAGTGGAAAATTAACTTGGAATTTAAATGACCCTATTTCAACACGGCCCACATACAATCACATATACTATTGCTGCATCTGGTGGTTGTCCTCAGGTTTCTCATTCCGAAATTATCAAGATTGATGCGGAACCGAAAGGTGGAAAGTTATCATGGTCTAATAACGAAAGGGTTTACCTTACCTGCGAAATCCAAACCAATAACCTTCAGGAAGAACTTTCTTTAAAAGACGAAATTGGAGTGGTTGTTGGGTGGGAGTACAGAACAGCTTCTACCCTAACCTGGTCTACTTTAAGTAATACCAATTCAAGCCTGACCGCCTCCGATTTTGTATCTATTTTGGGAAGCACAGTTGAATCTACCATTTTCAGAGCAAAAATAGCAAATGGAGCCTGCAATAATGGGATATATTCCCAAACCGCGATCTTAAGTGTGATACCCTCAGATATCAAACCATCACCGGTAGAAGTTGAGCCGGCAGTACTTTGTTATGGCACTGAAATTTCATTAAGCTCTGGTACCGGTTACGGTGAAGAATATGGAAAATTTGAAGGTGGAGACTTTACCAATGCAGGAATCAAAAATAAAGGATGGGATTTCACTGATCCAAACGGGAATGAAGTTGATTATAATGCTTCTGCCGATTCTGGCGCACCTAATCACTGGCATAAAACTCAGCCCAAATGGAAATTTACCACTGCAGAAATTAACTCTCCATATAACACCAGTGAGATGTGGTGGAATCCGCGGAATGATGGTAAACAGAATGAACATTTTGCTATAACGCAAGGCACCCATTCTTCCAATATGGATACTCCCACTTTTAATTTGACTGCCTTAGACGAGGGCATAATCACATTTGATCAGGCTTTTAATCTTACAACAAATGCAACAATTAGAGTATTACTCTTGAAAAACGGGGCAATCTATAAGGAGTTATATAAAATAGTTGGCCCTGCTAGTAGTGGAAATTATGACCATTTTGGTTACGGAACTCCTAATGTTAATCAAATGAGTCTTGATTTGGGAAGTTATATCGGTGAATCTAACCTTAGAATCCGATTTGAATATACTGGGGTAAGATCTGGAGATATCTGGGCGGTAGATAATATTAAAGTACCTGAGGGACCTCAGGATATATTATTACAATGGTTTTATGATGAGAATGCCAGCGACCCAAACAATACTTTGGAACAAATAGGTAATGACAATGAGAAAGTTGTATCATTTACTCCAAGAAAAATAGGATGGAATGACTTTGAAGTTAGAACAGCCTTATTATTGGATAGTAATGGTGATCCTTGTGAGGACATAAATAATTCTGAAACTGTGAGGGTATTTGTATTTGATCAATACACCACTAATGTCGCGGCAGAAATTGGAGAATGTGGAAATACCAGAATAACTCTTAGTGCCAGTACAGTAGGAGCTTTTCAGGGAGCAATAACAGATTATCCAACAGTAGATGGGTATGAAGGATCATGGGTTATTACCGGACCAAACCAAAATTATACTTTAATTAATCAGGATTCTGCGAGTACGCTGGATCCTAAAAATAATCCTAATATTATTTTTGAAGCAGATGAGCTTGGCGACTATGTTTTTACATGGCATTTAACTCCTAAGGCTGTATACCCGAATGATTATAGAGTTGAAAGCCTTAGAGGACAAATTATTGAAAATACAGGATGCCCTCCTATAGAAACTCCAAACGAGGTTTCACTTCCTAGCTGCACTACCTTAGATTTTGATGGCGTAAATGATTATGTTTCCATTCCAGATGTATATGCTGAAGCACAAACTGTGGAAATGTGGATATATCCTGAAGCGTCAACAGGTACTATTATTTCGAGTCCTGGAGTTGAAATTAAGATGTCTGACCTTCCCGGGTATATAACTCCTAATTCGCGTTGGTATCATATAGCATTATTGAGCAATAAATTATATATAGATGGAATTAATACTGGTTTAACTATAAATGCAACTGGTACCGGTAATCAAACTCTTATAGGTGCAAAATGGAATAACGCTACCAAAGAACCGGAAAATTATTTTTCCGGATGGATAGAAGAAGTCCGGATATGGAAATCAATGGTTTCTGAAAAAGAAATACGCTTTATGATGAACCAGCGGTTGGATCTTAACTCTAAAATTTCAGGAGATGTTCAGGGAGAAATAGTTCCAAATAAAACAGTTGCTGGTAGTTATTATACTCTCGGTGGATTCAACCTTGATCAGGATGGTGATAATTTTTATGATGAGAAATGGAGTGACCTTATAGGCTATTATCGCTTGATTTCAGCATTCCCAGATCCAGTTCTAGGTGTAATTCTGGACACCTATAAGCCGGTAAATGGATATACCCCGGACCTCTCTTTGACGCCCGTAGATGGAAGATTACACAATATGACAACCCACCAGCAGAACACTTCTCCCACTCCTTATTTTGATGGAGCAAACGGAATCTGGGCACTAGACGGAACCTGGGCTCGCCCATCAGTTTGGGATCCACCAAATAGTAATGGATGGAATGGAACTGCCATTGATTGGAACATCGCTAGAATAAATCATAATATCCAATCTTCATCAAAAGATATTACCATCCTGGGATTATTATCTGAAACGGCTAATATGGAATTAAGTATTAATGCAAGTCAGTTCATTAGAGTTTCTCATTATCTCCTTTTGGATGGAAACATGGATCTTGAAGGCGAATCACAATTATTACAGGATCACGGTAGTATTTTAGCCAATAGTAGTTCCGGATCGTTGCAGGTAAATCAAAGAGGAAGAATGAGTAGTTATAATTATAACTACTGGACAAGTCCAGTTAGTCTCCAAGGAAGTGATAACAACTCAGGTTTTATGCTAGATCAGGTACTTTTTGATGGTGACAAGGAAAAAAATCCAGACGCTGTAAATTTCCAAAACGGATACTTTGTGGCTGATAAACCTAAAACTTCTCCAATAACTATTAGCAATGAGTGGTTATGGGATTTTAGAGGAGGTGATGCAGATATTTATGGAGACTGGCTATTTTTAGGATCGGATTACCTTGAAATTGCAGGTGCCGGTTATTCAATGAAAGGAACAGATGGCACTGTGGGGCCCAATACAGCAACTCAAAAATATACTTTTAAAGGTAAACCCAATAATGGCAATATTCCAACAGCCGAATTATATCTACTGAACAATCAAAATTATTTAGTAGGTAATCCTTATCCTTCTGCCATTGATGCCAAAAAATTCTTAAAAGATAATCTTGTAAATGTTGGAACGGGTTCTGGGAATAATGAGAATGGGGAAAATGTTTTTAATGGAACTTTATATTACTGGGATCACTTCTCAGGTAGTACTCATATTCTTGAAGAATATATTGGTGGTTACGCTACTTATACCCTGGCAGGATCGGCTCCCGCAATTTCAAATGACTGGAGGATTAATACCGGCGGAGGCTCTAATAATGTAGTCCCTAAACAGTACATTCCTGTAGCACAAGGTTTCTTTTTAAATAGCGCTACGGTAGGAACTCAAAACTTTGCTGGAGATATTATTTTCAAAAATACACAACGAGCATATAAAAGAACTTCCGTGGATCCTTCGATATTCCTGCAACAGGAAGGTGAAGAAATAATACAAAAAGGACAGGAAACTTCCTCCACATCAGACGATGATCAAAGAATGAAAATTAGAGTGAAATTTGAATCTCCCAAGGGATATTATCGTCAAATTCTTGTTACAATGGATGAAAATACTTCCAATGGATTTGATCTAGGATATGATGCACCTTTAATAGAAAATAACCTGGAAGATATGTATTGGTGGTTTGATGAAGCTGCTTTCGTTATTCAGGGAGTGCCAAGTTTTGAAAAAGAGCAGGTATTACCATTGGTGATTAAAACCAGTGAAGGAGGCGCATTTAAGATCAGGATAGACAAAACTGAAAACTGGCCAACTGAAAAAGAACTTTACCTAAAAGATAATTTAAATGATACCATTCATGACATACTTAAAGAGCCATACGCAGCAGAAACCAAATCTGGAGAAATAAAAGATCGATTTGAAATAATTTTCTTTAAGGAAGTCCAATCACAGGAACCCGATCCTGTTATACCAGATCCCGATGATATTCTTGATCCCGACCTCCCAAATGATGATAGTCTATTAGGTATAAGCTATAGTACTTTTAGTAAAATGGTTAAAATTAGTAATTTTGATCTCTTAGATGTAAATAAAGTTATGATCTTTGATGTAGGAGGTAAACTTATTCAGGAATTCGATGGACTTCCAACTCAGCAAGAGCTATATTTCGCTATGCGCCCGGTACGCTCAGGCATTTATATTGTAAAAGTGTTTTCTGAAAAAGGAATAAGCTAACAAGAAGATTATTGTTAAATAAAAATTGAAACACTTTGTTCGCAGGAAAAATAGCCTTTGTATTCAATTGATTTAAAGCGGATTATTAAGATATTTTTTTCTTAAAAATATACTGTTTATCGATTTTATGTGTATTTTTACCGATGAAAATCTAGATCGGTAGCCTATGTACAAAACTACTTTTGGACCCCGAATCCAATATGTATATGCTTTATTCTTTTCAATTATTATGTTCTCTTCCTGGAGTGCACAGGGGCAAACTGACCCTATCGTAATTGATCTTGAAAATAAAGTTGAACCTGATTGTGCTAATGATCAAACAGGTATCTTAAAAATTTCTGTTTCTGGTGGAGATGGCAGCTACTCATTCCAATGGTCCGGTCCAAATGGTTTTACCTCTACCTCAGAAGATTTATCAAATATTTATTGGGGAAATTATACAGTTAAAGTTACCGATGGTAATTTAGATACCTCTGAAAAATCCTTTACCCTACAGTACAATGACAATATCCCGCCTGTAGTGAGAACCACAAATATTAGTGTTTCACTAAATGCGAGTGGAACTGCTACAATTAACGTGGCGGATATTGATAATGGTTCGACAGATAACTGTCAGATAACTTCAAAAACTTTAAACAAAGAAAGCTTTACCTGTAATGATCTTGGTCCTCAGACCGTAACCCTAACTATAAAGGATCCAGAGGGTAATACAGGAACCGGAAATGCGACAGTAACAGTAAAAGACGAGATTACGCCCCAGATAACTGCGCCTGCAAATGTTCAGGCAGATACCGACTCTAATAATTGTAATGCTTCTAATGTAAATCTGGGATCGGAATCTACAAGTGATAACTGCGGCATTGCTTCAGTGACCAATGACGCACCTTCCAGTTTCCCCCTGGGACAAACAATTGTAACCTGGACCGTTACCGATAATGCAGGTAATACCGCAACCGATACACAGAAAATTATAATTTCTGACAATACCAATCCTACAATTACTGCCCCGGCAGATATTCAGGCAGATACTGACGCTAACGATTGTAATGCTTCTAATGTAAATCTGGGAACTGAAACTAAGAATGATAACTGCGGAATTGCATCAGTAACCAATGATGCGCCTTCAGATTTTCCCCTGGGAGAAACTATTGTAACCTGGACCGTTACCGATAATGCTGGCAATACTGCAACCGATACACAGAAAGTCGTAATTTCTGACAATACCAATCCTACAATTACGGCCCCGGCAGATATTCAGGCAGATACTGACGCTAACGATTGCAATGCTTCTAGTATAAACCTGGGAACTGAAACTAAAAATGACAACTGCGGAATTGCATCAGTAACCAATGATGCACCTTCAGATTTTCCCCTGGGAGAAACTATTGTAACCTGGACCGTTACCGATAATGCAGGCAATACCGCAACCGATACACAGAAAGTCATAATTTCTGACAATACCAATCCTACAATTACTGCCCCGGCAGATATTCAGGCAGATACTGACGCTAACGATTGCAATGCTTCTAGTATAAACCTGGGAACTGAAACTAAAAATGACAACTGCGGAATTGCATCAGTCACCAATGATGCACCTTCAAATTTCCCACTGGGAGAAACTATTGTAACCTGGACCGTTACCGATAATGCAGGTAATACCGCAACCGATACACAGAAAGTCATAATTTCTGACAATACCAATCCTACAATTACTGCCCCGGCCGATATTCAGGCAGATACTGACGCTAACGATTGCAATGCTTCCAATGTAAATCTGGGATCAGAAACTACGAATGATAATTGTGGAATTGCCTTAGTAGAAAATGATGCTCCGGCAGAATTTCCTTTGGGAGAAACTACGGTCACATGGACGGTAACCGATAATTCAGGAAATACCGCTACAGCTATTCAAAAAGTTGTAATTTCAGATAATACTATTCCCGTAATTACCGCAGGAAATGATATTAATGCTACCAATGACACAGGTTTATGTCAGGCTGGTCTTAGTATTGCTCCTGCTACTGCAACAGACAATTGTAGTGTTTCGGCTCCAACAGGAATTAGGAGCGACGGTTTAGGACTAGATGAACCATACCCGGTTGGAATAACTACTATCGCCTGGAATGTACAGGATGATAACGGAAATACTGCCGACGAAGTAATCCAGACTGTGTATGTAGAAGATAATGAGGCTCCTGAAGTCCCTGTTTTAGAAGATATCACATGGGGTTGCGAATATACCGTTAAAGCTCCGGTTTCAAATGATAACTGTTCAGGTGAAGTTACTGCAACTACCACAGATCCAATAACCTATTCTAATGAAGGGACTTATACCATAAACTGGAACTTCACTGATAATAATGGTAATTCATCTTCAGCGATTCAAAAAATAATTATTGATCCTGTTGTTGTTCAAACCAGCAAAGTTGATGTTTTATGTAATGGTTTTGCTACAGGTGAAGTTGAAGCTTCCGCAACGGGTGGTGTTGCTCCTTTAACTTATGATTGGGGTTCTTTAGGTTCCGGCGCAACAAAAACAGATTTGCCTGCAGGAACTTATTCGGTAACGGTTACCGATGCCAATGGATGTGCCTCAGATCCTATAGCTGTAATTATTGAAGAACCAGACACTTTTGTAGACATTACCGGGGTGCAAACCACTTCTGGATGTTTTGGACAGGACAATGGAACGGCAACTGTATCAGTTGAAGGTGGTGTGGGGAATTACACTTATCTATGGGATAATGACCCAAACAAAACCAGTAAAACTGCAACTGGATTCGCTCCGGGAAGCCATTCTGTTACTGTTACAGATGAAAATGGATGTTCTAAAGATCGAACATTTACAGTTTCCCAACCTACTGAATTAAAAGTAACCGGGTTTCTTACTACGGAAACTACTTCATTCGGATCCTCTACAGGAAGTGCTACCGCCCAGGTAAGTGGTGGAACTCCAAACTATACTTTTGAATGGACTGGCGGTCCAACCGGTGGCACTTATACCGGGCAGACTGCTAAAGACCTAGCAGCGGGGACCTATACCGTAACTGTAACCGATGCCAATGGTTGTATAGCTACAGAAAGTGTGGTTATAGTAGATAGTATAGAAGGGAATATTTTACCTACTTCAGTTTGTGAAAATACTGAAGATCTAATTAGAGTATCAACTTTTAGCGTTGAAGGAGGAACGGCCATCGGTGGATCTGGCATTTATGAATATAGCTGGGATTTTGGAGACGGGCAAGGTTTAAGAGAAAATATTGGACCCGGTCCACATCGCGTTGAGTATAATGAAATTGGAGATAAACAAATCAAGTTAGTTATTAAGGACTCTGACGGCAGACATTTTGAGCAAACTATAATTCAGTATGTAGGAGGTTGTTTTTCAGACGATTGCGGATCTAGTGATTTAGGAGTAGGTGATTTTTATATTGGCTTGGACGATGAAAATGGGACGCCGGTAACGAGTGCCAACTGTAACAGTTCAGAATCAAAATATCTATATATTAAGGTTCCTACTAGCCCTAAAAGATATAGCCTTCAGGTTGAAATAATATATTCAATAGAAGACATTGAAACTGGTGAAATAATCAATGACAAATTAATAGGATGCTTTTATGAATACCAGGACATTCCTACTAACGCTAAAACTTTCGAATTAAATTATAATTGTAAAAATAATGTAGAAATAAAAGGGATTTATCTAACATTTCAGGTTAATAAAAGTCGGGAATGCGGAGCTACACAGGGTAAAGGAAATAACCCGAAATGCTATTCTACAAATAATGAGGCCACTGTAAGTTCACCACTTTATGGAATCGCTTTCCCTAACGAATTACTTTGTTTTGGTGCTGAAAATGGAAGAATAGAAGCAAGAGCATCGGGTGGATCTGGCAATTACACTTATGAATTAGTTGGGCCACCTGATATGGAACCCGTCCAAGATGGAAATATATTTAATGGATTAGGTGCAGGTACATATAAAGTAATTATAAGGGATTCAAATACAAATGAATCTTATACCACATCTGAAGTTGAAATCCTCCAACCTGCCCAACCATTTGAGGCTGATATTATTAATCAAACTAACGTTAGTTGCTATGGGGGAAATGACGGAAGTGCTACAGTTCAGGCTAAAGGAGGCACACCAGATTACATTTATGTATGGCCTGACGGACAAACCGGGCCAACCGCTACAAACCTCGCAGCAGGGGAATATGAAGTGAATATTCTTGACGCGAATGGATGTGAAACATTTATAACAGTAACCATAACTGAACCTGGTGAAATAATCCCAAATGCCGGACCAGATCAGGTTCTTGGATGCGGATTTAATTCCACTCAGCTTGAAGCTGAAATTGATTTAGATGTAGATGGTAATCCTATCTCTGGGATCTGGACAATCGTGAACGGTCCAGCCGGAGGAAGTTTTACTGATGATGCTGCTCCTACTACTACATTTTCCGGAAATCAGGGAACCTACACCTTAAGATGGAGTGTGGATTGCGGTAAATCTGACGATGTTAAAATTACATTTACCAATTGTAGTACACTGGATTTTGACGGGATTGATGACTATGTGAATTTCGGAGATAATTATGGGTTTACCGGGGGTCCATTTACTTTTGAAGCCTGGATAAAACCAAAGTCCAAAGACGGAAGCAGGACTATATTATCTAAAAAAGACATTTCAAATCCATCAGGTGGTTTTGAGCTTAAACTAACAAACGGAGTTCCTTCAATAGACGGAATAGGAGTTTCAGGACTTGCCAGTAATAATGTAGATACAGACCGATGGTACCATATTGCGGTTTCCTTTGATGGCTCAACTGCTACCTTATATGTGGATGGAATTCCGCTCGGTTCTAAAGGAAACGCTTCCAATCCTGGGAATACCTCTGCACCATTCCTTCTAGGGGCCATATATGATTCTGGTGCTCCGAATAATCCCAAAAATTTCTTTCATGGATGGATGGAAGAAGTAAGATTATGGTCAAAACCACTCAATAAAGATCAAATTAGACTTCTGATGAATCAGCATATTCTGGATAATGCCGGTGCTGTGCAAGGAGAGATCATTCCAATAGATGCACCTGATGATCTAAAATGGTCTGATCTCCAGGGTTACTATAGGTTAGATCCTATAGAAATTTCAGGAGGAGTTACAAAAGATCGTGCTACAAATAAAGTTAGCGGAAAACTTATAAATATTACAACTACTCAGGAAACCACCGCTCCACTTCCATATATATCAGCAAGAAATGGTGTCTGGTGGGATGAAAACTCATGGAAAGAACCTCAGGTTTGGGATTCACCGAACTCCACGGGAATCAATAATGAAAAGATTGAATGGAATATTGCAGTGACTTCTCATACTCTAAAGTCAAATTACAAGGACATCGTAATGTTGGGTTTACTTTCAAAATCCGGTAATTCCAGCATCCTAAATATGGAGGGTTCTGTTACCAATCAAACAGGGAATGAATTATTTATCAGTCATTATTTGAAATTGAATGGAGCTATTGACCTCAACGGTGAATCACAACTTGTCCAGCCTGAAGGTAGTATCCTTGAAGAAACCAGTACCGGTTATTTAGATAGAGATCAACAGGGAACTGCCAATAGTTTTAATTATAATTATTGGACTTCCCCTGTGTCACTACAAAATTGAGCAACCAAATAATTATGGATTTAAGATTGATGAAGTTTTAATGGACGGCAACAGATCCAAATTCTCCAAAATCCTTCAGTTTTAATACCATTTTCATTGGGCGGACGGTAATTTTTCCGGTACCAAAAAAATTAGCTCTTATTGGCTTTATACTTTTCAGGGAAATGCCAATGATTATTTCCGAATGGGAACAAATTGATATTGACGAACTATTATTACCAGGTATTGGTTATAGTATGAAAGGCACCCAGGGCTACGTCCCGGTAAGCAAAAGACAAAATTACACTTTCCGTGGAAAACCTAACAACGGAGATATTATGGTTACAGTAGGAACTGATCAAAATCTTCTTACCGGTAATCCATACCCCTCAGCAATAGACGCAAATAAATTCATCGAAGAAAATGCTATTGCCAAAGAAAATTTTAATGGAAGTCTTTACTTCTGGGATCATTTTGGCCCTATGAACTCTCATTACCTTGAAGAATATGTGGGTGGTTATGCGGTTTATAATTTATCAGGAGGAGTTGCTTCGGCCTCCTCTATAGACTCTCGAATAAATCCTACCGGAGAATATAGTGAGAAAGACCCACCGGGGAAATATATTCCTGTGGCACAGGCATTCTTCATTAATACAAAAGGTGCTTCAAATCCAACTGCCATTACCTTCAAAAATAAATATAGAGCTTTCGTTTCTGAAGCTACTAAAGATTCCCAGTTTCACTCCCAGGAGAAATCTTTGAAAGATAAAAAAGGGCAAGAGGAAAATAAATATACTCACGGATTCCCGATTCAAAATCCGCCTAAAATTTGAATCTCCAAAAGGATATCACAGGCAAATTCTGGTAACAGCCGATGGTAATTCAACTAATGGTTTGATCTTGGGATATGATGCTCCTCTTATTGAAAATAATGTGGAAGACATGTACTGGATGATCGATGATACTGAATTTGTGATTCAGGCGGTTCCAAATTTCAATCTTAGATCAGGTATTGCCTTTTGGTATTAAAGTAGCGCAGGAAGGAGAATACACTATTAAAATTGATGAATTCGAAAATTTCCAGAGTAAAATAGATGTGTATCTTAAAGATATTGAGAACGAAACCTATCATAATCTCTCTGATACTTCCTTTACTGCAACCGCAGAAGAAATTGGATTTTTCAATCAGAAATTCGAACTGGTTTTCAAAAAGCCCAAAAGTGAAGAAGTTTCGGAAAATGAGAAACCTGTAATTATACTTGATGATTCTTTATTTGGATTAAACTATTTAAAAAAGACCGATGAAATCTCTCTATTCAATCCAGATCTAATTAATGTTGATTTTGTAGAACTTTACAGCATTTCAGGACAGAAGATCATGACTTTTTATGATGTTCCTACAGAAGAGTCGGTGTTTCTTAAGAATTAATCGAAAATTAAGTTCAGCAGTGTATATTGTAAAAGTCTTTTCTGGTAACAATTCCTATTCCAAGAAGTTAATTATTACGAAATAGATTAGCCTTTATATTTCATGGGCAAGTAAACTACTTTTTTAGTATCAAAGAAATCCTCTTCAAAATAGTCTGAAAGCTCAAAGATTTTCGCCGTGCGGTAATCTTTGAGTTCTTCAGATAGATCACCTCCTTTTAAATAAAGAATACCATTTCTTCTTTCGATGATTGCTATCCTTCGCAATCTTGCCTTTTACCCAACGGACAAAACTCGGCATCACCGCAACTGCCCGACTCACTATAAAATCATAATTTCCCTTTACCTCTTCGACTCGTTGATTAAATGAGGTGACATTTTTTAAACCCAGACCTTCAGAAACCTCATCTACAACCTTTATTTTTTTTCCTATAGAATCAACAAGGTGAAACTCGCTCTCCGGAAAAAGAATAGCCAAAGGAATACCAGGAAAACCTCCTCCTGTACCCACATCCAGAATTTTAGAACCCGGTTGAAATTCCTGAATTTTCGCAATACCTAATGAATGAAGCACATGTCTTAGGTACAATTCATCAATATCCTTTCGCGAAACAACATTAATTTTTAGGTTCCAGTCCTTATATAGCTCTTCAAGCTTCTCAAATTTTTCAACCTGGTCTTCTGTTAAGTCCGGAAAATATTTTCTTATTAATTCCAAAGTCTATGATTTTGTGCAAAAGTAGTTATTTTTTATCGCTAATTTTTTCTGAAATCAGATCGATGGAATTTATAAAATTTTAACTTTGAATCTGCTTCTTAAAAATAGCACGCGCAATTAACAGTTGCAGTAAAATTTAAAAAATAAGATTATGCAAGAAAAATTATCAAATCGCATTAACTCAATGGCTACCTCTCAAACCCTTGCGATGGCAGCAAAGGCGCGTGAACTAAAGGCCGAAGGCAAAGACATCATTGGTTTAAGTCTTGGGGAACCCGATTTTAATACTCCAGATTTTATTAAGGAAGCGGCAATTCAAGCCATAAATGATAATTACAATTCTTATACACCTGTCGATGGGTATGTTGAATTAAAGGATGCGATTATAAACAAATTTAAAAGAGATAATAATCTAACTTACGATAGATCTCAAATTGTAGTATCCACCGGCGCAAAACAATCTCTCGCCAATGTGGCCATGGTTGTACTTAATCCTGGTGATGAAGTTCTTCTACCCTGCCCTTATTGGGTAAGCTATGCTGAAATTGTAAAATTAGCAGAAGGAGTTCCTGTAGAAGTTCCCACTACCGTGGAGACAAATTTTAAAATTACTCCGGAACAACTGGAAGCTTCCATCACCCCAAAAACCAAAATGATATGGTATAGTTCTCCCTGCAATCCCAGTGGAATGGTTTACAGCAAAGAGGAATTAAGGGCACTTGCAGATGTATTAAAAAAATATCCGGATATCATTATTGTTAGCGATGAAATATATGAACATATTAATTTTGTAGGCGAGCATGCCTCTATGGCCCAATTTGAAGATATGTATGATAGAACAGTTACCGTGAATGGTGTTTCTAAAGCATTTGCAATGACTGGTTGGAGAATAGGATATATTGGAGGACCTTCATATATCGCAAGAGCCTGTAATAAGATGCAGGGTCAGATAACAAGCGGAGCAAATTGTATTGCGCAACGTGCGGTAATCACTGCCCTGGAGGCTCCGGTTAGTAAGATCAGTCATATGATAGATACTTTTAAAAGCCGAAGAAAACTGATCATTGATTTACTAAATGGTATAGATGGATTTGTAACTACTGAACCAGAAGGCGCTTTTTATGTTTTTCCAAATGTTTCCTCCTTCTTCGGAAAAACTATTAAGGGTCATGAAATTCTGAGTGCTACAGATTTCAGCCTGTTCCTACTTGAAGAAGCTAATGTAGCCACTGTAACGGGAGACGCCTTCGGAAATCCCGAATGCATTAGAATTTCTTATGCGGCCAGCGAAGATCAAATTACCGAGGCAATGTCCAGAATCAAGAAAGCCCTGTCTTAAAGACATATAAATATTTTAAATAGAAAAACCGGCAGATGCCGGTTTTTCTATTTTTCAGAATATCCATTTGATATCTTATTTACTCGAAGTAATATTTCTTAACCCACTTAAAATTATCTGTTCCTCCAGAAAAAAGGAGTTAGAATAATCAAAACAGTAAATAATTCAAGTCTTCCTATAAGCATTAAGAATGAAGTCCACCACTTCCCAAAATCTGGAAGCATATCGAAATTATTAACCGGGCTTAATCTACCAAAAGCAGGACCTATATTTCCTAAAGAAGATGCAGCTCCACCAATAGCCGTTTCAAAATCAAGCCCCAATGCGGCCAGGACTACCGCCCCAATGATAAAAGAGAGCATATAAAGAATAAAGAATCCAAGAATATTAAAAACAATTTCCTTACTAATAGATTTACCATTAAATCTTACAGGTAATATGGCGTTTGGATGAAGGGTTCTTCTGAACTCGATAATACCATTCTTGATCATGATAATATGACGCATCACCTTTACCCCTCCTGCCGTAGATCCCGCAGAGCCACCAAGAAAAAAAAGTCCAAAATACAGTATAGTCAAAAAAGGTGTCCACATAGTATAATCTGCTGAAACGAATCCCGTAGTGGTGATTACTGTAAGTACCTGGAAAAGAGAATGCCTGAAGGCACTTTCACCCTCTCCCCAAACCATAGGATGATCTATGGAAGAAATACTAACATCAGCCTGAAAATAGACCACCAAAGCAGAAATCGCGGTGAAACCGGCAATAAATACCATGTACCATTTGAATTCATCATCGTGTAGCACCCGACTTATTTTACCTTTAAAAGCGAAATAACTTAAAACGAAGTTACTTCCAGCCAGCAGCATAAAAATAATGATGATATATTGAATTAGAGGGTTATCATTCCAAAAAGCTATACTGGCATTTTTAGTAGAAAAACCTCCAGTGGATAAAGTACTAAAAGCATGATTTATTGCATCGAAAAAGGTCATTCCCGCTGCCCACAGTAAAATTGTTTCAGCCAGAGTATAAGAAACATATATAAGCCAAAGTCTTTTCGCTGTATCTGTAATTCTAGGTTTTAGCTTATCTGCACTAGGACCGGGAGACTCTGCGCTAAATAATTGCATCCCTCCAATTCCTAATAGCGGAAGTATAGCAATAGCAAGAACAATAATCCCCATTCCGCCAATCCAATGGGTCAAACTTCGCCAAAACAAAATACCCTTGGGAATAGATTCAATATCATTTAAAATCGATGCTCCTGTTGTAGTGTAACCAGACATCGTTTCGAAAAAAGCATTTGTAAAACTCGGGATAGATTCACTTATAACATATGGAAGGGCTCCACTCAATGCCATGAATATCCATCCAAATGTAACAATGATGTATCCTTCCCTGACTTTAACCTCTTTACTGTGGCCCCGGGTTGTAAACATCAACAGGGTACCTACGAATAATGTTAAAAGCGCCGCTGTAGAAATTTCCAGTGTTACACCATCCTGGTAAAACCAGCTAACTAATGTTGCAAGTAACATAAAGCCGCCATTACAAAGCAGCAATAATCCCATTACATGCAGAATTATTTGATAATTCAGTTTGGGCATTAGAGGAATAGTTTTTCTACTTTGTTAATAGAACGCGGCAGGCAGCATACCACGATGCGGTCTCCTGGTTTTATTAAGAAATCTCCAAGGGCAATTAAACCTTCCCCATTTCTAATAATCCCTCCAATAATTGCAGATCTGGGAAAATCCAGATCTTTAATTTTTTTATTACTTACCTGTGACTTCGGTTTTACAATGAATTCCAGAAGCTCCGCATTCATATTGTTCAGCTTGGTCATAGCTACAACCTCACCTTTTCTTACATATCGGAAAATGTTATTCGCAGCAAGTAACTTCTTATTAATAAGTGTATCAATACCAATAGAGTGACTTAATTGAAAATAATCCATATTTTCAACCAAAGAGATGGTCTTTTTAACGCTTTTCGACTTCGCAACCAGGCATGACATGATGTTTGTTTCTGAATTTCCTGTCACAGCAATAAAAGCATCCATATCATGAATATTTTCCTCTTCCAGCAATTCCACATTACGCCCGTCTCCATTAATAATTAGGGTTTCCGGCAGTTCATCTGCCAACTCATAGGCCTTCTCTCTATCTTTTTCAACCAGCTTAACTTTGAAGTTATTCCGGCAGAGATCCTGGGCGGTTTTTCTTCCAATTTTACTACCTCCAAGAATCATAACGTTCTTTATGTCCTGCTTAACCTTACCTGTAAGCTTATACAGCTCCTCTACTCCATTTTTTGAGGTTACAAAATATACCTGGTCGCCATCTTTAAATTGAGTATCGCCTCTCGGAATCAAAGTATATTGAGTCCCAAATCTTTGAATTGCAATTGGAACAAAATTAAGTTCAGGAAAAATTTTCGCAGCTTCCTTTACGGTTTTACCTACAAAAGTGGCTGTACGAGATAAACTAACCCCGATCATCGTTAGCGCCCCCTCCTCAAATTCATAACTGTCGTTAAACGCTGACTGATTCAATAACAATTCAATCTCCCGAGATGCAAGAGCTTCAGGTGAAATCAATTCATCAATTCCAAACCGCGTAAAACCTAACTCTCCCTGATTTTCTAGATATTCAGTATTTGAAATCCTGGCAATAGTTCTTTTAGCACCAAGCTGCTTAGCCAATACACAAACTGTAATATTGGTAGCCTCACTAGAGGTTACACTTATTAACATATCTGCATGCTTTACATAAGCTTCTTTAAGAATCTTAATTGAACTGGCATCTCCCTTTATCGTCCTAATATCTAAATGAGTATCTGCATAAGCAAGATTGTCTCTGTTGGGGTCAATTAGCGTGATATCCTGAGATTCAAAGGAAAGTAATTTAGCTAAATGAAATCCTACTTCACCTGCTCCGGCGATAATTATTTTCATATAACAGCTTCAAATTGTGCACGCAAAGTTAAGCTATTTTAGAGAAACGAAAAATCAGGCTGAATAAGATAAAAAATTATTGAATTACAATGTATTTTAAGCATATAGGTTATCTTTGACCCAAATTTTTTCTATGAGTAAGAAGGTTACGCCTTACAAGGATTCCAAACTCACAAAAAAGAAGCAGGTTGAGCAAATGTTTGATAATATCTCAGACAATTATGACGGTCTTAATCGTGTTATATCTTTAGGAACCGATGTGAAATGGAGAAAGAAGGTCGTTGCTGCAGTTGCCGCAACTAATCCTGAGAGTATTCTGGACATAGCTACTGGTACAGGCGATCTTGCCATACAAATGGTAAATACTGGCGCAAAACGTATTGTTGGTTTAGATTTATCTGAAGGAATGCTGAATGTTGGACGGAAGAAGATTAGCCAGAAAGATCTGGATCAAAGAATTGAAATGATACAGGGAGATTCAGAAAATCTTCCATTTGAAAATAATTCTTTCGATGCGATTACTGTAGCATTCGGAGTTAGAAATTTTGAAAATCTTGAAAAAGGTCTTGAAGAAATTTTCAGAGTTTTGAAACCCGGTGGTATTTTTGTAGTATTGGAAACTTCGGTGCCTACTAAATTTCCCTACAAACAAGGCTATCGGTTATACTCTAATCTAATATTACCTGTTATCGGCAAAATATTCTCAAAAGATAAGGACGCCTACTCCTATTTAAGTGAAAGTGCAGCAAGTTTTCCATATGGAGCTAACTTCAACAATATTTTGCAGAAAATAGGGTTTATAGATGTAGAAGATTTGCCACAAACATTTGGCGTTTCAACCATTTATATTGCTTCAAAGTAATACCATGAAAAAAATAATTGCGATTACCCTTTTAACTCTATGCTTTCATAC
Organism: uncultured Flavobacteriaceae bacterium; assembly: GCA_963779835.1. GTDB lineage: Bacteria > Bacteroidota > Bacteroidia > Flavobacteriales > Flavobacteriaceae > Christiangramia. The sequence goes on along the minus strand of CAVZZT010000011.1, from coordinate 46,681 downwards.
TGTTGATGCTCAAATATTTTCAGGGGAACGTGTACTAAATCAGCAGAATTTTGATCAACAAACATGGTCCTGGGGATATTTTTTAGGACTTAACAGTTATGACTTTAATTTCGATTATAAGAAATATGATCCAAGCCCGGTTACAGGTCAGGATTTTGCAGTAGAAAAAAGAGTTGGTTTTAATGTTGGACTGGTAGGAAACTTACGTTTAAACAATAATATAGATTTAAGGCTGGAACCGGGAGTTAATTTCAGCACACGTGGTTTCCAAGCTTTAAGAGCAGATGCGAATACATATCGCGAAATTAGCTCTACCTATGTACACATCCCTTTATTAGTGAAATTTAATGCTAACAGACTAAACAATTTCAGGCCATTTGTGGTTGGAGGAGTTTCCACTTCCATTAATCTTAGCAGTAATGAGAACAACCCTGACGATAATAGCGCAGGACAGTTTAGAATGACCACCAATACGTATTATTATGAAATTGGTTTTGGTATTGATCTATATCTTTATTATTTCAAACTATCACCTTCTATCCGCGGTGTATTTGCAATTAATGACGAACTAATTCGGGATGCTGACCCTACTAGCTTGTACACAGGAAATGTAGACAAAATGTCTTCGAGAGCCATCTTTATAAACTTCACTTTTCAATAGAAGAACTTCTTCGAAATTCACTTAAAATTATTGCGGTTGCGGTGGCCACATTGAGACTTTCGGTTTCCTGAATTTGGCCAAATTGCGGAATATTTATCTGCCTTGTAAGTAATTTTTTGACATCCTCGGTTATTCCATTTGCTTCATTACCAAGAACTACAATTGCTGACTCTGGCATTGCTTCAGAATAAATATTTTCTCCTTCAAGCAAAGTTCCAAAAACAGGAATTTCCTGATTCTCTTCTATAAAATCCTCCAATGAAGAATAATTAATTTTCACCCTGGTAAGTGATCCCATACTGGCCTGGACAACTTTAGGATTATAACAATCAACCGTATCCCTAGAACATATAAGGTTTTCTACGCCAAACCAGTCACACAAGCGAATGATAGTCCCCAAATTACCAGGATCTCTCACTCCATCTAAGGCAATCGTCAGTCCTTTAATTTCTGGTTTTTTTGGACCGGAATTTTAAACAATGCCAAGGCAACTTGAGGTGTTTTAAGAAAACTGACCTTTTTCAAGGAAGATTCATCAGTAAGGGTAAGGTATTTGTCTGGAACCTGGAATATATTTTCCCGGGAATACAATGAAACCAATTCAAAATCAGAATTTAAAAATTCCTGAATGCCTTTTACGCCTTCCACTACAAAGAGTTCATGCTTATTTCTGAACTTTTTTTGAGAAAGACTTTTTATTAACTTAATCTGGCTTTTGCTAACCATTCAAAAAATGTATTTTTGAGCCTCTAATCGCTACTGTTTGAAACGGCTTTTCGCAAAAATATTATTATTTTTTTTAATCTCCGCCCTAATAATTAGCTGTAACGCCGTTAAAAGATTAGACGCCGATGAAAATTTGTTGGTTAAAAATGAAATTATCACCAACGGAGAAAAAATTAAAGACTCTAAAATTTCCGGTCAGCTATACCAGGAACCCAATACAAGAATTCTGGGTTTTCCATTGAAATTACATTTTTATAATTTAGCGCGCCCAAATATAGATAGTATTCTCACAGTAAAATATTTAGAGAATGAAGGAAAGCGCAACACTCTAACCTCGATCATATCAAAAAAACAATTCGAAAAATATATTCACTCCAGAGTAGAATTTAATCAATGGTTTAAAAGAACGGGAGAAGCCCCGGTAATTGTAAAGCAGGAAGACACTAAAAAATCAGAAAATCGTCTTGAATCCTGGTATTGGAATAATGGATGGTTTAATGTAGAAACAGATAGTAAGGTTATAAAGATTGAAGAAAAAGAGAAAAGAGCTCGAGTGGAGTATTATATTACCACGCATGAACCTTATATTTTAGATTCTATTCAAACTGAAATTTCATCTAAAGCCTTAGACTCTCTCTACGAATTGAATAAATCTGAAAGTGCTATAAAATCGGGTATCCAATATAATACCCTTGATTTTAACGAAGAGCGTGATAGACTTTCTGACCTTTTCAGAAATAATGGTGTTTACAATTTTGATCAGGAATATATAAGCTTTGATGCCGATACAGTAGACACCAATCATAAAGTAAATACTACCCTTATTATTAAAAACCAAAGAAATAATGTTGGAGACAGTGTTTCAAGAGTTCCTTTTAAAATTCACAAAATAAGTAAGGTTAATATTTTCACCGATTATGCCTACTCAAACCGAAACGAGGCTTTAACCGACAGTGCTTATCACGAAGGTTATTCTCTCTATAGTTTTGAAGAAATGCGTTATAAACCTGAAGCAATTGCTGATGCCATATTTATTAAACCCGGAAATATTTACCGGGATACAGACCGCACCAGGACATATAACCGACTCAACTCATTGAGGGTATTTAAATATCCCGATATTCAATATACACTTGACCCTGCAGATAGTACCAAAACAGATCTTGTTAGCAACATTTTCCTTTCTCCTTTACCTAAATATTCATTAGGTTTTGATTTTGATATATCCCAAAGTAATATTCAGGAGTTTGGAATTGGTTTCGGAGGTTCTTTTTTAATTCGAAATATTTTCGGAGGTCTTGAAAATTTAGAGATTTCAGGTCGGGGAAGTATTGCATCTTCCACAGATGCTGCCGCGAGTAGTAATGATAACAGGTTTTTCGATATTACCGAGGTTGGAGGCGATATGAAATTAAGCTTACCCAGAATCTTCCTGCCTTTAAACACTGAAAAAATTATCCCTAAATACATGTCTCCATTTACCAATATGAGTATTGGCTTTAGCACTCAGCGAAATATAGGATTGGACAAACAGACATTTTCCGGAATTTTAAATTATATATGGAAACCTTCTAAGAAGCTGTCCAATAGTTTAGATCTACTGAATATTCAATATGTACGAAATCTAAATCCGGAGAATTACTTTAACGTATATCGTAATTCATTTGAAGAACTTAATAATCTCGCTCAGAACAGTAATTTTGAATTCAACGATCCATCAGATGGCCCAACCCTTGAAATTCCTGATGAAGCAGATGAATTTATTCAATATGTAGTTTCAGATGACTTTCCAAACACGGGCTTAAATGAAGATGATCTTTTGAATGTTCTTAACATTTATGAACGTAAACTTAGACTTACTGAAAACAACCTGATATTTGCATCTAATTTCACCTATCTCTGGAATACCAGGGAAAGTTTATATGATAAGGATTTTTCCAGATTCCGTTTTAAAATTGAAACTGCCGGAAATATACTTTCAGCATTATCCGGTGTTTTGAACTATGAGCAAAATGACCAGGGAAATGACAAAGTTATAGGCGTCACTTATTCTCAATACGCTAAAACTGAAGTTGATTTTATAAAACATTGGGACATAGGAAAAGATCAGGTGTTGGCGGTAAGGGCTTTTGGAGGAATTGCTGTGCCTTATGGAAATGCCAACAGCATACCAATTACTAAAACTTTCTTTGCTGGTGGACCAAATGACAACCGCGCCTGGCAAGCCTATGATCTTGGCCCTGGAAGTAGTGGCAGTCTCCTGGAATTTAACGAAGCAAATATGAAGCTTGCCTTTAACGGAGAATATCGCTTTGGTTTAATTGATGAATTTAAAGGAGCCTTATTTGTTGATGTAGGAAATATCTGGAATGTTTTAGATAATGTAGAAATCCCGGAATATCGATTTGATGGATTTCAGGATCTAAAGGAGCTCGCCGTGGGAAGCGGATTTGGTTTGAGATATGATTTTAACTTTTTCGTTTTGAGATTTGATGTGGGCTTCAAAACCTACGATCCAGCAAGACCTGGAGGAGAAAGATGGTTTAAAGATTATAATTTCAATAATGCCGTTTATAATGTAGGTATCAATTATCCTTTTTAAGCCAGTTTATTTTCTTATTTTTGTAAGCCTAATTCAATAAAAGTTATGAGTCACAATATTAAACCAGGCGTAGCCACAGGAAAAGAAGTTCAGGAAATATTTAATTATGCAAAAGAAAAGGGCTTTGCATTACCAGCTGTAAATGTAATTGGTTCGAGCAGTGTTAATGCTGTACTTGAAACTGCTGCGGAATTAAAATCCCCTGTTATTATACAGTTTTCTAATGGTGGAGCCCAGTTTAATGCTGGAAAAGGACTGTCTAATGAAAATGAAAAGGCAGCAATTGCCGGAGGTGTTGCTGGAGCAAAACATGTTCATGAAATGGCTAAAGCCTATGGAGCGACCGTGATTATGCATACAGACCATTGTGCAAAAAAATTACTCCCATGGATTGACGGACTTTTAGACGCTAGTGAGAAACATTTTGAACAATTTGGCAAACCGCTTTACAGTTCTCATATGATTGATCTTTCAGAAGAACCAATTGAAGAGAATATTGAAATCTGTAAAAAATATTTGAAGAGAATGTCTAAAATGGGCATGACCCTTGAAATTGAATTAGGAATTACTGGTGGTGAAGAAGACGGCGTAGACAATACTGATGTAGACTCTTCAAAATTATATACTCAGCCGGAAGAAGTTGCTTATGCTTATGAAGAACTTAGTAAGGTAAGTGATCAATTCACAATTGCTGCTGCTTTTGGTAACGTACATGGAGTGTACAAACCAGGAAATGTAAAACTTACCCCGAAAATTCTTAAGAATTCCCAGGAATATATCACTAAACATTACAATGTTGAAGAAAACCATATCGATTTTGTTTTCCATGGTGGTAGTGGTTCAACGGTTGAAGAAATTCGTGAAGCAATTGGCTACGGAGTAATTAAGATGAATATCGATACCGATCTTCAATATGCATTTCTTGAAGGAATAAGAGATTATATGGAAGAAAAGAAAGACTATCTGGCCACCCAAATTGGTAATCCAGAAGGCGAAGATGTACCAAATAAAAAATATTACGATCCAAGAAAATGGCTTCGTGAAGGTGAGCTTACTTTTAAAGCACGTTTAAAGAAAGCCTTTGAAGATCTAAATAACGTAAATACATTATAAATATAATTAAACAGTCTTATCTCATAGGTAAGGCTGTTTTTTATTGCCATAAAGTTGATACTCGGAAGATAAAATTTGAAAGAAATGGCTTGGTTTAAGAGAACACAAAAAGGAATTCAGACCCCTACAGAAGAAAAGAAAGATGTTCCAAAAGGTTTATGGTATAAATCTCCAACAGGAAAAATTGTTGATGCAGAACAACTAGAGAGCAACTTTTATGTAAGTCCCGAGGATGGTTATCACGTAAGAATTGGTAGCGCTGAATATTTCAAAATACTTTTTGATGACAATAAATTTAAGGAACTGGATAAAGGCATGACCTCCAAGGATCCTTTGGATTTTGAAGACACAAAAAAATATACCGACAGGTTGAAGGCTGCACAGGAAAAAACGGGATTAAAAGATGCCGTTCGTTGTGCAGTAGGAAAATCTAAAGGAAAGGAATTGTTATCGCCTGTATGGATTTTAAATTTGTTGGCGGAAGTATGGGGTCTGTGGTAGGTGAAAAAATTGCCCGCGCAGCAGATCATGCTCTTAAAGAATAAAATACCCTTAATGATCATCTCCAAATCTGGAGGAGCAAGAATGCAGGAAGCAGCACTCTCTTTAATGCAATTGGCGAAGACTTCAGTGAAGTTAGCCCAGCTTGCAGACGCCAGAATTCCTTATATTTCTTTAGCAACAGATCCAACAACCGGAGGAACAACAGCTTCTTTGCAATGTTAGGAGATATCAATATTTCTGAACCAGGTGCTTTGATAGGTTTTGCCGGGCCGCGAGTGGTAAAAGACACGACCGGAAAAGATCTTCCTAAAGATTTCCAAACTTCAGAATTCCTAAAAGAGAAAGGATTTTTGGATTTTATTACCAAGAGATCTGAATTGAAGAATAAAGTGAACCTTTATTTGGATCTTATTCAGAATCAACCGGTAAGAGCTTAAACTCACTATAATAAAAAATGCAGTTTAGGTAGGTAAATTTCAAATTAGTAGTATCTTTGCCGCCTGACAGAAAAACTGTCCATACATAAAAATCATTTAAATAATATTGGAATGTATTTAGCAAAAGAGAAAAAAGAAGAGATCTTCGAAAAGCACGGTAAAGGAAAGAACGATACCGGATCAGCTGAAGGACAGATCGCATTGTTCACTTACAGAATCGCTCACCTTTCTGAGCACCTGAAAAAAAATCGTAAAGATTACAATTCAGAGCGTTCACTTGTAATGCTGGTTGGTAAGAGAAGAAGTCTTCTAGACTACTTGATGAAAAAGGATATCATGAGGTATCGTGCCATCGTAAAGGAACTAGGATTAAGAAAATAATTTTCAGGGGGCTTTGTGCCCCTTTTTTTATATATTAGATTGTCCTGGATTTTGAGCCAGGTTTTCAAAAATTGTCGCCCAGAGGGGTAGTTTTTCATTGGTCAGCTTACAACTACACACAACACACACAACCCGGCCGTCCGGATGGCGGAGACCTTTGTTTAACAAAATGATCTGGTTGAAGTTATTCAGATCAAGAATTCGAAATTATTATGATTCCAAAAACATTTAAAGAGGTTATCGATCTAGGAGATGGCAGAACCATTTCTCTCGAGACCGGTAAATTGGCAAAACAGGCTCACGGGTCGGTTGTTGTTCAAATGGGTAATGCCATGTTACTTTGTACAGTAGTGTCTTCTTACAAGCCTACTACAATGGATTTCTTTCCATTAACACTGGATTACCGTGAAAAATTTGCTGCTGCAGGTCTTTTCCCTGGAGGTTACTTCAAAAGAGAGGCAAGACCAAGTAGCGAAGAAATTCTAGTAATGCGTTTAGTAGACCGTGTATTGCGTCCACTATTCCCAAAAGACTACAAATTTGAAACTCAGGTAATGATCCAGCTAATGTCTCATGACGACGACGTTATGCCAGACGCATTAGCAGGTCTAGCCGCTTCTGCAGCTATTCAATTATCTGATATTCCTTTTGAAACTCCTATTTCTGAAGCTCGTGTAGCTAGAATTAATGGAGAATTTGTTCTTAACCCAAGCAGAGAAGCTCTTAAAGAAGCAGACATGGATATCATGGTTGGTGCTTCTGCAGACTCAGTAATGATGGTTGAAGGACAATTTGACGAATGTTCTGAAGAAGAAATGGCTGAAGCGATCAAATTCGCCCATGAAGCTATTAAAGTTCAGTGTGAAGCTCAGGTAAAACTTGCTGAAGCATTCGGAAAGAAAGAAACACGTGAGTATGAAGTAGCAGAAACTGATGAAGATATTGAGAAGAAAATTCTTGATGCTACTTATCAAAAATCATATGATATCGCTAAAAGCGGTACCAGTAAAAAAGAAAGAAGCGAAGCTTTTTCTGAATTGAAAGAAGAAGTGAAAGCGATGTTTTCTGAAGAAGAATTAGAAGAGAAAGGCAAGATGATCTCCGGATATTTTGCAGATGCGCAGAAAAAAGCTGTTCGTGATCTAACTCTTAAGGAAGGAATTAGATTAGACGGTAGAAAGACTGACGAGATAAGACCAATCTGGTGTGAGGTAGATTACCTTCCATCAACTCATGGTTCTGCGATTTTTACTCGTGGAGAAACTCAGGCCTTGGCAACAGTTACTTTAGGTACTTCCCGAGAAGCTAACCAGGTAGACCTTCCAACTCAACAGGGAGAAGAGACATTCTACTTACATTATAACTTCCCTCCTTTCTCAACCGGAGAAGCTTACCCAATTAGAGGTACTTCAAGACGTGAGATAGGACACGGAAACCTTGCTCAAAGAGCATTAAAAGGAATGATCCCGGCAGATTGCCCTTATACAGTACGTGTAGTATCTGAAGTTTTAGAATCTAACGGTTCTTCTTCTATGGCTACAGTTTGTGCAGGAACAATGTCGCTTATGGATGCAGGTGTTCAGTTAAAGAAGCCAGTTTCAGGTATCGCCATGGGATTAATTTCTGATGGTGAAAATTATGCTGTACTTTCTGATATCCTTGGAGACGAAGATCACCTTGGAGATATGGACTTTAAAGTTACAGGAACTGAAGACGGTATCACAGCTTGCCAGATGGACATCAAGGTTAAAGGACTTTCTTATGAGATCCTTGTAGCTGCATTAAAACAGGCAAGAGCAGGTAGACTTCATATACTTGAGAAACTAACTGAAACTATTCCTTCTCCAAACCAGAATGTAAAAGCACATTCTCCTAAGATCATTACCAGAAGAATTCCTAACGAATTCATCGGTGCATTGATCGGGCCTGGTGGAAAAGTAATTCAGGAACTTCAAAAAGAAACTAAAACTGAGATCGTGATCAATGAAGATCCGGTTACAGAAGAAGGTATTGTTGAAATCCTTGGAACTCAGCAGGAAGGTATTGATAAAGTACTTGCGAAGATCGAGTCTATCACCTTTAAACCTGAAAAAGGCAGCGTATACGAAGTAAAAGTGATCAAAATCCTTGATTTTGGTGCTGTTGTAGAATATGTTGATGCCCCGGGTAACGAAGTACTTCTTCATATTTCTGAACTTGCATGGGAACGTACTAATGATGTAAATGATGTTCTTAAGTTAGGTGATGTGATCGATGTGAAATACTTTGGTCTTGATCCTAAAACAAGAAAAGATAAAGTTTCCAGGAAAGCTTTAATGGAAAAACCTGAAGGTTACCAGGCAAGACCTCCTAGAGATGATAATCGTGGTTCCAGAGATAATCGTGGCTCTCGAGATAATCGAGGTGGTAGAGATAACCGTGGTCGTGATAATCGTCGTGACGATAGAAAACCTAGAGAAGATAAAGAATAGTCTTTCTCTGAATTTATTGAAAAGCCCATGCAATTGCATGGGCTTTTTTATTTTTAAAATCTTTTGAAATTTCAATTATAAACTTACGACTACCCCTAAGTTGAAATAAAATATTTATTTTTAATTGAGTGATGTGCCGCGTTAGGGATTGTAGTGAAAAGCCCGCAGCGACTGCAAGAAGCGAGGACTTGAAGCGCAAAGCCCGGCACGAAGTGCAACGCCCAAATAAAATTTTATTTTGATTTTGTAACATTAAGAGTAATTCTTACGTATAACTATGTACAAGAGCTATGCACAATTAAAATCCAAGTAGAAGATAGATGAGACAACTCAAGATTACGAAGCAGGTTACCAATCGTGAAACCGCTTCGTTAGACAAGTATTTGCAAGAAATTGGAAAAGTAGACCTGATCACCGCTGATGAAGAGGTAGAATTGGCACAAAGAATTAAAGCGGGTGATGACCGTGCCTTAGAGAAATTAACCAAAGCGAACCTTCGTTTTGTGGTTTCTGTAGCAAAACAATATCAAAATCAAGGATTAACCCTTCCCGACCTTATCAATGAAGGAAATTTAGGGTTGATAAAAGCTGCGAAACGTTTCGATGAAACACGTGGTTTTAAATTTATTTCATATGCTGTATGGTGGATTAGACAATCTATCCTTCAGGCGTTAGCTGAACAATCAAGGATTGTTCGTTTACCCTTGAACAAAATTGGTTCGATTAACAAAATCAACAAGACTTTTGCTTTTCTAGAGCAGTCACATGAGCGTCCGCCAAGTGCTGAGGAAATAGCGAAAGAACTTGACATGACTATTAATGACGTTAAGGAATCTATGAAGAATTCTGGACGTCACGTATCCATGGATGCTCCTTTAGTAGAAGGAGAAGATTCTAACCTATACGACGTTTTACGTTCTGGTGAATCTCCAAATCCAGATAAGGAGCTATTGCACGAATCTCTAAGAACTGAGATAGAGCGTGCTTTAGAGACTCTTACTCCTCGTGAAGCTGATGTGATCAGACTTTATTTTGGACTGGGAGATCAACATCCTATGACCTTAGAAGAAATTGGCGAGACTTTTGATCTAACAAGAGAAAGAGTACGTCAAATTAAAGAAAAAGCCATCAGAAGATTAAAGCATACGTCTAGAAGTAAAATTTTAAAAACGTATCTTGGCTAAAATATTTAAAGTAACAACAGTTTAGTGACGGGAGTGATGACCCGTTATGAAAATAACTGTTCGTTTTTTGATTGATGAATGACCCCGGAGTGATGACCGGGGTTTTTTCTTTTTAGCTGTGACGAAACTTATGTTAATCACTCTTTCCAATTGTGGTAATTTACCCTTTCTGTGTAAATTCTCGAAAACATTGTTATGAACGAGAAGAAACCAATCCTGGTTGCGGGAGCTTCAGGTGCGCTTGGTATAGAGATGGTCAAAATTCTGCACGCGCGCGGGGAAAAGTTGAGAGTGCTTACAAGTTCTAATGACGGTGTAGAAATGCTAACCCCATATACCCGCGATATATGGAAAGGAGACGCTAGTAAAGAATTTGATCATCTTAAAAATATAACTTCGGGCATAGACATGATTATCTCTGCATTAGGAAATAGCGTAAGTCTTTTTACTAATAACCATACCTCCTTCTACAAAACAGATTATCTTACCAATAAACATATCCTGGAGGATGCTGAAAGAAACGCGGTTAAAAGATTTATTTACATTTCTATAAAGCGCGCTGAAGAAAATATGGATGCCGAGGTCGCTAAGGGACACCGGATTTTTGAAAAGGCCTTGCAGGATTCAGCGATCGATCATACAATTATAAGGCCTGTAGGCTTCTTTTCTGGAATCAATGACCTTATTATTATGGCGAAACGAAAGTTTATACCCGTAATTGGAAATGGCGAAGCTAAGACCAATAGTATTCATCACTGCGATTTGGCTAAAGTTGCTGCAGATATACTGCGCGAAGGTCCGGAATTGATGGAAATTGGAGGCCCTGAAGTTCACACCAGAAAGGAAATGGCTGAAATGATCAGTGAAAATTTTGGAGGGCAGGTGGTAGAAGTACCCGAATCTATTGCTGAAATGGGAATTGTATTCTCAAAGGTCTTCGAAGACTTTCATGACAAATTAGAGTATTTCAAATATATTACCACCCATGATATGATAGGTGAGAAACATGGCTCTACAACTTTTAAGGAATATCTAAAAAGCCTGGATAAAAAACAATTACCATAATGATTTCAAAATATGATGCCATAATTATAGGTAGTGGATCAAATGGACTTGCCGCAGCAATTTATCTTCAAAAAAAAGGACTAAAAACCGCAATTTTTGAGCAGGCCTCTACACCAGGAGGATCCACAAGAACTGAAGAACTTACCCTACCTGGTTTCAAACATGATATTGGTTCGGCTATCCACCCGATGGCCTATGCTTCGCCCTTCTTCAGAGAACTACCTTTGACCGAATATGGTTTGAAATGGATTTTCCCAGAGATCCCTTATTCCCATCCACTAAAAAACGGTGAGGCAATAGCCTGTTATAAAAATATCGATAAAACAGCTGCTCAACTTGGTGAGGATGAAAGTTCATATAAAAAATTGTTTGAATCTTTAAAAACTGACTGGCCCCGGTTAGAAAACGATATTCTTGGTCCATTAGGCTGGCCCGAGCATCCTTTAAAACTCATGAAATTTGGCTTGCATGCGGTTCCTTCAGCTAAGATGCTGGTAGATTATTATTTTAAGACCGAAAAAAGCAAAGTATTCTTCTATGGTGCAGCCGCACATTCAACATTACCGTTAACCAATATGGCTTCAGCTTCTTTTGGTCTCGTGCTAAATATTATGGCTCATAATTACGGATGGCCTTTTCCTGAAGGTGGCGCTTCAAGTCTTATTAATGCCTTAGTTTCCTATTATCGGTCTCTTGGAGGGGAGATTACCTACAATCAAAATATCACAGATCTCAAACAGTTACCTGAAGCTGATTCATATCTATTTGATTTAACTCCGGAACAAATTCTAAAAATAAAGAATACAGACTTTTCAGATAATTATCGAAAAAGACTTCAAAATTATAAATACGGAGCAGGAATTTTTAAAATTGACTGGGCACTTAAAGGCCCCATTCCCTTTATAAATGAAAAATGCCGAAAATCTGGCACTGTACATTTTGGATATAGTACTAACGAAATTGAGGAGTCTGAAAATGATATTCATAGAAATAAAATAAATAAGACCCCTTACGTACTCCTCGCCCAACATTCAGTTTTTGATAAAACACGTGCACCGGAGGGAAAACATACAGCCTGGGCTTATTGCCATGTTCCTAATGGAAATACAGCAGATTTTACCGAAGCAATAGAAAATCAGATTGAAAAATCTGCTCCGGGATTCAAGGACCTTATTCTTGCAAAGCGCACTCATAATACAAAGCAATTGGAACAATACAATCCAAATTTGATTGGGGGAGATATAAATGGTGGAAAGCAGGATATTACTCAGTTATTTACCAGGCCCGTTGCTAAACTTGATCCATATGCAACTTCTAACCCTTCCCTTTTTATCTGTTCCGCTTCCACACCTCCTGGCGGAGGTGTACACGGGATGTGTGGTTATCATGCAGCAAAATCTGCCTTTAATTTCATAAACAATTGAAAAAAAAATTTCAATAGTTTCGCGAAATAATTATTTTCAATAAAGAGATCTAAATTTAGGATTTATGCGCTATGCAATTAGTTATGTAAGTTCGGTTAATGACCAGCTTTCAGAAAAAGAGATTCAAGAAGTTCTGGACTTTAGCAAGAACTGGAATAATGAGCACAACATAACCGGAATTCTTCTTTATTCCGAAGGAAATTTTTTTCAGGTTCTGGAAGGTGAGAAAGCACTTTTAAAAGAATTATTTCCTCGAATAGTGGCAGACGAGAGACATCATAATATTATTACCATTTTTGAAAAAGAAGTTTCTCAGACAAAATTTAAAAGATACAAAGCTGATTTCATTTCTTTAGATTCTCGCTTTCAAGCAAAGAATATAGATCTTTATCTTTCCCAAATTGAAAAACTAAATCCTAAAATTCAGAGTTCTGTACGCTACATCTTAAATAAATTTACAGAAGGCATCAAATCGATTTAAACTTGTTATTTTTGTGTGGATTAAAGTTTAGCAACACAAATTATGAGTGAAAAGTTAATTGCCCCTTCTGTGCTAGCGGCAGATTTTGGAAATCTTCAGCGAGATATTGAAATGGTGAATAATAGTGAAGCAGACTGGTTTCATATTGATATTATGGACGGAGTTTTTGTGCCAAATATATCTTACGGGATGCCGGTTCTAAAAGCGATCACTAAACACGCTAAAAAAACCATCGATGTTCATTTGATGATCGTTGATCCAGATAGATACATTAAAGAATTTGCCCAGTTAGGCGCTGATATTCTTACGGTTCACTACGAGGCATGCACGCATTTACATAGAACCTTACAGGCTATTAAAGCAGAGGGCATGAAGGCCGGTGTGGCGATTAATCCCCATACAAGTGTGGATTTATTGAAAGATGTGATCAAAGATATCGACGTAGTACTAATAATGAGTGTTAATCCTGGATTTGGGGGACAAAGTTTTATTGATAATACTTACAATAAAATACAAAGGTTGAAGGAAATTATCACTACTAACAATGCATCAACACTTATTGAAATAGATGGCGGTGTAACAGATAAAAATGCTGCAAAGCTATCTAAAGCAGGAGCAGATGTGCTGGTTGCCGGAAGTTTTGTTTTCAAATCTCAAGACCAGCCCAAAACCATCAAAAATCTAAAAGAAGTTGCAAATTCCTAATAATAAATACGAAGTCGTAATTATTGGAGGCGGACCTATAGGTATTGCCTGTGCTCTGGAAGCAGAAAAAAAGGGACTCACCTACATTATACTGGAAAAAGGTTGTCTTGTAAATTCCCTCTTCCACTACCCTACTAATATGACCTTCTTTTCGACTTCAGAAAAGTTGGAACTGGATAATATTCCTTTTATCAGCAACAATCCAAAACCAGGAAAACGTGAGGCTTTGGAATATTATCGAAGAATCACCACTAACAATAACATTAATATTCATTTATTCGAGAAAGTAACTTCTGTTGAGACTGTTAATGAACATGAGCATGTCGTAGAGACTTCGAAGGGAAATTATACCGCAGAAAATGTGATTGTAGCAACAGGCTTTTATGATATTCCTAATTATCTGGGAGTTCCCGGGGAAGATTTACCGAAAGTTTCACATTACTACAATGACCCACATTATTTTGCCACGCAAAAAACATTAGTCGTAGGTGCAAGTAATTCAGCAGTAGATGCAGCGCTGGAAATTTACCGAAAAGGCGGTGAGGTAACCATGATAGTTAGAAAATCTGAAATTGGTGAACGGGTAAAATACTGGGTGAGGCCTGATATTATAAACCGGATCAAGGAAGGCAGCATTAAAGTCTTTTTTGACTCAAGCCTAAAAGAGATCAAAGAGGAGGAAGTTATCCTCATCACTCCTGAAGGAGAAAAAACTATTGAGAATGATTTTGTCCTACTGCTAACAGGTTACCGCCCTAACTTCGCTTTTCTGCAGGATATGGGAATCGAACTATCTGAAGATGGTCGGAAAATACCTCATTATAACGAAGAAACCATGGAAACGAACATTTCGGGAATATTCCTGGCCGGGGTAATATGCGGAGGGGTTGAAACACATAAATGGTTTATTGAAAATTCAAGAGTCCATGCGAAAATGATCATGGATCATATAGCCACAAAGAAAACGGTATAAAATAAAAAAGCAGTTCTAATAAAATCAGAACTGCTTTTTTATTATATTCTTTTTTCTATTACTCTAATAAAACTATTGAATTGGATCCTATTCCTTTTCTTCTACCAATCAACTTACCATAGAATTCCAGGTCTTCATGATTATTCTTGAAAGAATAATCCACTTTCTTACCGGTATCTTCCAGAGGAAAAGTATAAATCTCAATTTCTGGATAACCATCAAATTTATCAGACTTACTAATCCCAATTTCTATGGTATCATTAGCTTTATTATAGACTACAAATTCTGCAAGAAAATTATGCTTTAAAAGGTCCATACAATCCTGGGAAAGTACTTTACAATCCTTGCATTCATTTATATACATTGTTACGAGATCCTGCAATGAGGATCTTAATTGGTTAGAATTAAAATAAGCTGCCATAGGTGTTAGTTTTTATCTGGAAGGCTAATGTATTGGATAGGCCTCCTTAAAAAAATTAATTATATAAGATTTAACGCTCCGGCTTAAAAAAAACCAAATAACCTTGAAATACTAAAATTAAATAAAAATCTCATAACCAGACTAATAACCTTAAACAATTATTAAATAAATTGTAAACCAGGCAACCTGTTATGAGTAGAACTATAAATTAGGTCGGCTATTTTCAGAAGATAAAAATAGAATTACTGATACCTGATGAATCAGGTTAAATATTTAAAAACTATGTAAACCGCTAATATAACGCTTAGGCCCAAGATAATATTTCGGTATACATTATTATAATCTTGTATCATTTTATTGATCTTATGTAAAGCTTCAAATTAGAGAAGATTGAAAAGATAAAATATAAGGGTTTTCCCTATTTTTTTATCCTGATTCTATTTTTTCCAAAACTAGAATATTATTGGTGAAAGCCTCGTTAACACTTAATTTTTTATATTCTTCAGCCAAACATGTAATAAGAAAGAAACTTTTCAAATTCTATCTCAAAAGTTAAAAAAAATCTAAATCCTCAAAAATAGAGTTTACGACAATCCGTAATTCAAAACTCCAAAGTTGATTAGCTTTGAATCAAAATAAGTGAAAACAGGCCGGAGGATGTAATGGAAAATCATATCCATAGCTATTTATAAATAATGCCAGACCCGGAAAAGAGCAGGTAAACTGAGTAGAGTCGGTTTACCAAATCTGGTCAGGCATATATTAAAATAAAAAAGCCGCAACATAAATTATATTGTGGCTTTTTAATGGTGACCCCGGCAGGATTCAAACCTGCAACCCTCAGAGCCGAAATCTGATGCGCTATTCAGTTGCGCCACGGGGCCGTTATCAGTTATCAGTTATCAGTTATCAGTTATCAGTTATCAGTTATCAGTTATCAGTTATCAGTTATCAGAAAATAAAAATTTCATCGTACATTAGAAAGATTTATTTACAACTTCTCACTTCTCACTTCTCACTTCTCACTTCTCACTTCTCACTTCTCACTTCTCACTTCTCACATTTCGACTGCGCTCAATGTAACAAAATTATTCTAAGCCAGTTTTTTTCTAACAATAGCAGAAATGGTTTTACCATCAGCCTTCCCAGCTAATTCACCAGTTGCCATTCCCATCACTTTTCCCATATCCTGCATTCCTGAAGCTCCAGTTTTAGCGATGATCTCATCAACTTTTGCTTCAATTTCAGCTTCGCTCATTTGCTCAGGCAAGAATTGTTCAATAACCTCAGCCTGTTTTAATTCTGGTTCAGCAAGGTCTTCTCTCCCCTGCTCTTTATAGATCTGAGCACTATCCTTACGTTGCTTTACAAGTTTTTGTAAAAGTTTCATTTCTTCCTCTTCAGACAATCCGTCTTTTGATGAAGATTCAGTATTAGCTAGCAAAATAGCACCTTTAATAGCTCTTAGAGCCTCAAGTTTCATACTATCCTTAGCTTTCATAGCGGCCTTCATTTCCGCCATCACTTTATCCTGTAAACTCATAGTTGCAAAATTATTGGTGCGAAGATAAAATTTTCTACACGAAATTACTACTTATTTATCCCTTCAAAATTGAGTATATTCAAGGTTATAAATAAAAACACCCAATGAAACGAATTCTATTTTTCTTCTTCTTTCTTTTAGCGCTTCAAAATACTGAAGCTCAGGAAAAATACATTGATAGTATTTATAAAGTAGATGAGGTAAGGACGGAAACCTATGCAGAAAAAGATAATGAAGAACTGATCATTGACCTATATCAGCCAGTAAATTCAGAAAAAGAAAGACCGCTAATCGTTTTTATGCACGGCGGAGGATTTGCCGGGGGCAGTCCTAAAAATCCCCAGGAAGTGAAATTTGCCAAAATAGCCGCTTCTAAGGGTTATACTGTGGGATTGATCTCTTACCGTTTAAAAAGAAAGGAAACTGGCTTTGGCTGTGATTATGAAGCAGCGGGAAAGATCAAAACCTTTCAACTCGCTGCTGAAGATTTTATGGATGCCGTTAAATTCATGAAAGATAATTCCGTGAAATTTAATATTGATTCAGAAAATATTATTGTCGGAGGAAGCAGTGCCGGGGCCGAAGCTGTTCTAAATGCAGTTTATAATCCAGACCTGATGTTCGATAATCCTGAAAAATATTCCGACATTAAATTTTCAGCAGTCATGTCACTAGCGGGTGCTATTGTTGATGCACGATATTTAAATGAAGAGCAGGCAATTCCCGGAATTTTTTTCCATGGGACCGATGATAACCTGGTTCCATATGCAACCGCGGCACATCATTATTGCGAAACCAGCTCAAACCGGGTACCTGATCCTGGACGGTTCAAAAACCATTGTAGATAAACTGGAGAAATTAAACTCTTCCTATTTGTTCTACACCTTTAATGGCGCCAGACACGAAATTTCAGGAATGCCCTTCGACCATTTACCTGAAGTGTTTAATTTTCTGAATGAAGTGGTGTTTAATAAAAGTAAAATTCAATCAAGAATTTATAAATGAGAAAATCAATATCAACATTATTATTCATCCTTTGTCTTTGCAATATAGCTGCTGTAAAGGCCCAGGAAGAGAAATGGTATAAGGGAAATTTACACACTCATTCCTACTGGAGCGATGGCGACGAATTTCCCGAAATGATCATGCAATGGTATAAAGATCATGACTATCAATTCGTGGCCTTGTCTGACCATAATATCATTGCCGAAGGTGTAAAAGCAAAGACCATAACCGAAGACAAGCTTTACCTCAAAGCCTTCAGGAAATACCTGAGGAAATATGGTAAAGACTGGATAACCTATAGAGAAATTGAGAATGGATTTCAGGTTCAGCTAAAAACTTTGGAGGAGTTCAGACCTTTATTCGAGGAACCCGAAAAATTTATGATCTTCAAGGCTGAAGAAGTCACTACTTATCTTGATAATAAGGCGGTGCATATGGGCGCGATCAATATAGATTCGGTCATCAAGCCAAGCAAAGGGAAGACCATAGTTGAACTTATCCAGAATAACCTGAATGCCATTAAGGAGCACGAGGAAAAGATTGGGAAACCGGTGATGCAGCATCTTAATCATCCCAATTTCACTTATGCCATCACTGCCGATGATATTATTCAATTGGATGGAGAACGTTTTTTTGAAGTTTTCAACGGGCATCCCTATGTAAATAATTATGGCGACAGCATCCATGATAGCACTGAGAAAATGTGGGATCAGGTGAATATCGCCTATCATTCCATGGGTAAGCCACTCTTATTAGGAATAGCTACAGATGATAGCCACCATTATCATAAGTTCGGGTCTAAATGGAGCAATGCCGGTCGCGGTTGGGTAGAGGTCAGATCAAAGGAACTAAAGCCTAATAGTATTATCAATGCTCTGGAATCCGGAGATTTTTATGCCAGTACGGGTGTAGAATTGGAAGATATGAAATTTGAAGACAATAGGCTTTCCATAAAAATCAAACAGGAAAGAAATGTCAATTATAAGATCCAGTTTATTGGTGTAAAGAAAGGAAATACAAATAGTGAAATTCTTAAAGAAGCAGAGGCCACTTCTGCTGAATATAATCTTCCAGATGATATTCTTTTTGTTAGAGCCAAGATCATCTCAGATAAATTGAAAAAGAATCCATACAAAGAAGGCGATACCGAAGTAGCCTGGACGCAACCTGTTACCAAAGAATAAAGAATGAAGTTTTTCAAATATTTGCCAGTACTATTATTTCTTTTCAGTAGTACGGTTAATTCCCAGCGATTAGTCAAAACTCTGAATTCAGGTTGGGATTTTCATTTGGAAAATTCTGAAACAATTAAAACTGTAAACATCCCGCACACCTGGAATGCTGAAGATGCTTTTGAAGAAAATGACGGGTATTATCGCGGTAAAGGTATTTATAAGAGGCAGTTGGTTGCTCCGGAGTCCTGGAAGGACAAGTCGATATTTTTGAAATTTGAAGGAGCTAATCAGGAAACTAAAGTTTTTATTAATGAGGAAATGGTTGGCCAACATATCGGCGGGTATACCGCCTTTGTTTTTGATATATCTGAATATCTGAATTTTGGAACTTCTAATACTATTCGCATCGAAGTTGACAATGCTTATAATCCCGATATTCCTCCTCTGGAAGCTGATTTTAATTTTTACGGCGGAATCTATCGCGACCTACAAGTAATTGTAACCGGAAAAAGCCATTTTAAAATGGAAGGAGAAACAGCCGGAAATCTTCTTGTAAAAACCCCTGAAGTTTCCCGGGAAAAAGCTGAGATAAATTTTTCCGGGGAAGTAGAAAATTCCGGAAACAGAAAATTAGAACTTCAAATTAAGCTCACCGATCCTTCGGGCAATAAAGTTTCAGAATATAAAAAAACCTTGAATTCAGGAAAATTCTCGGTCGATTTCAAGATTAAAGATCCGAAACTCTGGTCGCCTGACAGCCCTGAATTATATCAAATATCTGCCAGCCTGACTAATTCAGAATCTGGTGAAATAACAGATACCTATTCTACAAAATTTGGCTGTAGGTGGTTTGAAGCAGATCCTGAAAAAGGTTTTTTTCTGAATGGAAAATCAATAAAACTGATCGGCGCTAACAGGCATCAGGATTTTGAGAATATGGGGAATGCCGTTCCAAATTCCATTCATAGGAAAGACTACCAAATGATCAAGGAAATGGGGGCGAATTTTATTAGAACCGCTCATTATCCCCAGGACCCTGAAGTGTACCGGATTTGTGATGAACTTGGTTTACTGGTCTGGACCGAAATTCCTGTGATCAATGATGTGACCGATTCTGAGGCTTATCATCAGAATTCAATAAATATGCTCCGCGAGCAAATCCTTCAATTGGGTAATCATCCGTCAATTGTTTTCTGGGGTTATATGAATGAGATCTTTATCAGACTGGTTTTCACAGGAGACATGAGTGAATCTGATAAAAAGGCTAAGATAAAAACTACGGTAGAACTGGCTAAAAAACTGGAAGCCGAAACTAAAAAACTGGATACCTCAAGATTGAGTGTGATGGCGCTTGCATGAGAATGAGCTTTATAATACTACCGGAATTGCTGATATCCCGGACGTCATTGGCTGGAATTTATATTTTGGGTGGTATACTCCCGGTCTTGAAAATTTAGGAAAATTCCTGGACCGGCAGCATAAAGAACATCCCAACCGGCCAATATTAATTTCAGAATATGGCCCCGGAAGCGATTCCAGAATTCAGACGAACGATCCCAAACCATGGGATTTCAGCGAGGCATACCAATTAAAAAGTCATGTGAGTTATTTGAACCAGGTGATAGAAAGGGATTATATGCTGGGAATGGCCGCCTGGAATTTTGCTGATTTCGGATCTTCCGGCCGGCAGGATAGTAGGCCCTTTATCAACCAGAAAGGGCTGGTGAATTTCAACCGCGAACCAAAGGATATTTATTACTATTATAAAGCGAGATTGAGTAACGAACCGTTTATTTATATCGCCGGAAATAACTTTGAAAATAGAATTGTTCCAAAAGAAGATTCAATACATCTCAAGGTATTTTCTAATGCTGAAAAGGTTCAGCTAAGTATCAATGACAAAGAGAAAAAAACCTCAGCGGTTACAGATAATATTGCGGAATTCAATTTGAATTTATCTGAAGGATTTCATTTAATTAGAGCTAAATCTGGCGATGCTGAACATTTTAGAAAGATCAATGTTGAATTCAGGGAAAATCTTATCAACCGCATAGAAACAAATCCTTTGCTTATTAACATTGGAAGCCACAGTGATTTTATTGATGAAGAAACCGGGGAGATCTGGATAAGTGACCAGAAATTTGACGGAAATGATTTCGGCTATTCCGGAGGAGATGTTTTTCAGCAATCGAATAATAAATTCCAGGGAACCGCGGCAAATATTAAATTAACAACAAAAGAACCTTTGTATCAAACCATGAGAGAAGGTTTGGATTCCTATAATTTTGAGGTTCCGAAAGGCAACTACAGGATTTCTTTATTTTTGACCGAACCTAATCGCTCTGCTTCCACTAATAGTATTTATAACCTTGGATCAGATCAGCAGGAATCTTCAGATGAAGCTAGGGTTTTTGACATCCTGATAAACGGTGAGATCGTGGAAAAAGATCTGAATCTTGCTGCTGAATATGGAATATTGCAGGCAGTAGAACTCAATTACGAAGTTAGCACGGAGAAAGACCTGTTGATCGAATTCAGAAGTCAATCTGGCAAAACGATACTGTCTGGAATCCGACTGGAAAAGCTATAAAAGAAACCCCGACTTAATTAAAAACCGGGGCTTCCAAACTTTAAGATATTTCGTTATCCTGAGTTTAATTCAGGATCTAACAGTAATGATTTACTATCATTAGATTCTGAAACAAGTTCAGAATGACGTATTTTCTCTATTGATTATACTTTTATTTTTTTAAGCTAAAAGAACCGTCAAATTCTGCATCAGAAGTTCCGGCGATAAAAAATTCAAACTCACCTGGCTCGAATACATATTCTAATTGTGAATTATAAAATTTCAGATCTTCAGGAGTGATCTTAAAAGTCACCGTTTTAGACTCTCCCTTTTTCAAGGAAATTTTCTGAAATCCTTTCAGCTCTTTTACGGGCGGAGTGATACTTCTCACCTTATCATGAATATAAAGCTGCACTACTTCATCACCGTCATAATTTCCGGTGTTTGTAATCGTCGCGCTAAGCTCTATTGATCCGTTTGAAGAAATTTCAGCTGAATTAGATTTCACATCGCCGTATTCAAAAGTGGTATAGCTCAAGCCAAAACCAAACGGAAGTAATGGAGTATTTGGAGAATCCAGGTAATTGGATTTGAATTTCTGAAATTCACCGTTTTCCGGTCCTGGTCTACCGGTGGTTCTTTCGGCATAATAAATTGGAACCTGCCCTACACTTCTTGGCCAGGTTGCCGTTAATTTCCCTGAAGGGTTGTAATCTCCAAAAACAACATCGGCAACGGCATTTCCGGCTTCAACACCTGGATGCCATATCTGAAGAATACTAACCGGAAACTGCATCTCTTCTGAAATATCCAATGGTCTTCCGCTCATCAACAACAAAACCACAGGTTTGCCCGTATTGGCCAGTTCTCTAATCAGTTTTTTCTGAGAATCGGGAATAGTGATATCGGTTCTGCTTGCTGCCTCGCCACTCATTTCAGTAGCTTCTCCAACAACTGCCACCACAATATCTGAAGTATTTGCCAGATCCAGAGCCTCCTTTAGTAGGGTTTCAGGAGACTCGTTTGCGATCTGTATGCGTTCGCCAAAAACATTCACTTTTTTAGCGAAGCTGGTATCATTAGAAATATTGGCTCCTTTTGCATATCGAATATTAGCATTAGGCGCAACATTCTTCATTCCTTCCAGAATAGGAATAGAAACCGAAGGATTCCCAGTTGGTGCCCAGGTTCCCAGCATATTATTCTTGTTGTTAGCTAATGGGCCTATTAAAGCAATCTTAGCGTCTTTTGCCAATGGAAGGATATCATTGTGCTTTTTAAGAAGAACGAAGGACCTGCTGGCTGCTTTGCGTGCCAGAGCCCTGTTCTCCTCGGTTAAGATATCTTTATCTGGTCTACTATTATCAAGATATTTATAAGGGTCTTCAAATAACCCAAGTTTGTGCTTTGCTTCAAGTATCCTTCTTGCGGCGATGGTGATCTCTTCTTCGGTAACCTTTCCTTCTTTTACAGATTTACCTAGAGTGGTTAGAAAACCTTCTCCTACCATATCCATATCGAGGCCGGCTTTTAGAGATAGGGCTGAAACCGCCTGAAGATCTCCAAGACCATGTGCGATCATTTCATTCACCGAGGTATAATCTGAAACCACAAATCCATCAAATCCCCAACGATCCCTTAAGAGGTCGGTTAAAAGCCATTTATTACCGGAAGCGGGAATACCATCCACATCATTAAAAGAACTCATCACACTGGCCACACCAGCATCTATGGCAGCTTTATAAGGAGGGAAATATTCATTGAACATTCTAAAACGGCTCATGTCTACTGAATTGTAATCTCTCCCAGCCTCTGCAGCTCCATAAAGGGCAAAGTGCTTCACGGTAGCCAACATGGTTTGTGGTTGGGAAAGGTCCTCTCCCTGGTAACCATGGACCACAGCTTTTGCGATTTGGGATCCTAAATAAGGATCTTCCCCTGCGCCTTCAGCAATTCTTCCCCATCTTGGATCTCTGGCAATATCTACCATTGGAGAAAAGTTCCAGTTGATCCCATCGGCAGTAGCTTCTTTCGCAGCCATTTGAGCCGTCTGTTTTATCAATTCCATATCCCAACTGGCAGATGTTCCCAGTGGAATTGGATAGGTTGTTTTATATCCATGGATCACATCTGAACCTATAAGGAGTGGAATTCCTAAACGGGTATCATTAACGGCAAATTCCTGGGCAATCCTGATCTTTTCAGGTCCTGAAACTCCAAATAACCCGCCAACATTTCCCGCTTTTATTTTATCTTCAACGTTTTTACTAACAACCGCTCCAGTAGCCACTCCGCCGCCTGGAGTTAAAAGATTGAGCTGACCAATCTTTTCTTCAAGAGTCATTTTTGCAAGCAATTCTTCTACTTGCGGGATCTTTTCCTGAGCCGATAGGAATGAAATCCCCATAAAAGCTATACAGATTATTGATAAGTAAGTTCTCTTCATTTTCTTCGCTTTTGATTCTTTATTTGATTCTTCGATTTATTTGACTGTTAGAATTTCAGATCTTTCGGAGATCCCATTTTCATTGAATGCTTCGATACTGAAATAATATTTTGTATCCCGATCCAGGTTGCGCATAAAATGCTCATTTACATCGTAAATTAACCAGGACTGATATAATTTATCTGGTGCAATCCCCCAGCGGATATTATAGCCCTGGGCACCTTTAACAGGCTCCCATCTAAAAGAAGCATTCCTTCTGTCTTCTTCACGGGAAACTTTAAAGTCTTTAACTGCTGAAGGTTTTTTTCCTAATCCCTTTCCAAAAACCCTAATTTCAGATAATGCCAGGTTCTTCCCCGGTACTTTCACGTTTTTGTAGCGAACATATTTCGCTTTTACCGGTTGATTAAGGGTGATATAGGCATTAGGCGCGTCTTCATAACTATTACTTCTGTCGACTACCGTTTGCCATTTATTGCCATCCTCTGAAACTTCTAAAGTAAACCTATGTCGTAAACCTTCGGTACGGGTATATATTCCGGACTCCTCATCATGAAAATTCAATTGAAATGCATAGATATTCCCTGGCGCCAGCATTTCTATTTCAACCCATTGCTTATTATCATTGGCTTCAGCAACCCAGAAAGATTTCGGACTTTCATCGGTTAACAATTTCGATATAATTTCACCTTCGCTATTCTTTTCCATTGGCATTTCGGTGATGTCAAAATCTCCATCTGTAGCAGTACTTTTTCTCGTCTGCATTTTTGAAGAAGACACCGTTGCTTTTCCTTTATAAGAAAGTAACATCCAGCCACTATGCTGTCCTGCCTTAGTTGGATGATCTGGACCGAAAAGTGGATAATCTCCATAACTTGTATCGGCATGCATCAATCCTTCATCATCAAAATAAGTCGGGAACATACATAAACGGCGTTCCCAGTGTGAATTGGAAGCCAGCGCCATTGTAGCAAAATGCCAGTATTGTCCATTGGTTTGTTTCACGGTGATGCCATGACCGGCACCATTCGTAAACCCGCCCGGTTTGAAACTCATGGGATTATTCTTCATGTATTTAAAAGGACCAAGTGGCGTTTCCCCAATATAGGCAGCATCGGCATAGACATTGAATTGCGTACCAGGCGCAGCATATTGCAGGTAATATTTTCCGTCATGCTTGGTCATCGAAGCACCTTCCATGTAGCCTTCCTTTAAGGTTGGATGGTAGTTATTTTCACCAAATCTTTCCCAGCCGTGTTCCTCTTCAACCAGGTTAATAAGTTCCTTTTCTGTACCGGTTTCAAGAAAGCGGTCATCCTTATCAAGCATTTTGACCTTTATAGGATGTACATTGGATGAACCCCAATATAAATAGGTTTTCCCATCATCGTCAATAAATAATTCCGAATCCTGAATATTGTTGGAAATCGAAGCCGTTGGTTTCCATTTTCCCTCTTTCGGATCATCAGTATAAAGAATACTTCCGTAGCCTGCAGGATCACCCGCAAAATACACTAGTGAATCTTTATAATTGAAAGCGGTTGGAGCATTGGAGCCTTCGAAATACCATTTTTCAGGTTTTATAAACTCCCAATCGATCAAATCTTTAGAATGCCAGTAACCAAAAGAACGCGTGACAAACATGTAGTATTCACCACGAAACTCTATTACTGCAGGATCGGCACCGGAACGATAGGAAATATTCTTACTCGAATTATAAACCATATAAGTATAATCTATATCCAGTGGATTACAATAGGTTTCCGGAACCACTTCCTGTGCAAAAACGGTGAAACCGAATAATAAGACTGTAGATGTAAGTATATATTTTAATCCTTTCATTTATCTCATTTTTCCTTTTTCTCATGGGAAAATAACCAGCTTAACAAATATGGTTCTGAAAATGCCGAATCCCAGCTGTTATGATTATCATCCGGGTACAAAGAAACCTTGGCATTTCCTCCCTGATGGTTAATTTCTCTGGCCATTGTCTTTGAAAATCGTGGCTGAACTACATCGTCCTTTTCTCCGTGAAATATCCAGATATTGAAACCTTTAGGATAAGCTTCGGCAATTTCAGGATTGGCACCCCCACAAATAGCAAATGCTGCCGCGAACATTTCAGGTTTCTTGAAAATGATCTCATAAGTTCCCATTCCACCCATAGAAAGTCCGCCAACATATACCCTTTTTTCATTTACGAAGTCCTGAGCCACCACTGAATCCATCATTTTCATGACCAATCCCAATGATTTTGTTGGTGCTTCTTTGTTCTTAAAATCGAATTGAAATGGCATTGTATCTCTTTTCACTTCAACCTTTAGCCCAGTAATCTTCTTTTGGAGCCTGCGGGAAAATCACAATTGCAGGAAATTTTTCTCTATTTTCTTCCTTCAGGAACAGATCGCTTCCATGCACTAATTGCGCTTCATTATCATCCCCTCTTTCGCCGGCACCATGTAAGACTAAAACCACCGGATACTTATCATTTTCAGAAAAATTATCAGGATAAAGTATCCTGTAATTGAGCGTATCATTTTCAGAAATGAATTGTTCTCTTTTAAAATCTTCTTTGTTCTGCGCATTAATACCAAAAGGCATCAATAATAAAATCGCACATAAAGTGATCAGCAAATATTTCGATCTATTTTTCATAAGTAAATCCTAATTTTTTTAATCCGTTTTGTACTTCTGGCGCTCCCATAAAAAGATTCCAGATCAATCCCGAACGATAATTCTCTATCATTACCACCATTGGCCCCTGATCTATAGCCAGATATTTATCAGCCACCCAAGGAGTGCCTTCAAGGCTAAAAGCATCATAAAATCCTGCAGGTCCCCAAAGAAGCTCATTAAGATCTGTATAAAAATATCTCATTGCATCCAAAGACTTTTCGGGAGTATAAGGAATGGAACTTATCGCTGCAGTGGGTGAAACAACACCTCTATCACTATCTGGCGAATGGGCAGCATAACCAGTACCTCCATCTTCGTTGCGGGTATAGCTAGCCGTAAGCCCCCAGGAATTTGGTGCATAAGTCTCAAAGTTTTTCGGGTTTTCCTGGCAATATTTATAATTGATGAGCGTATGATTCGTATTTAAATCCCAGTAATTCGCGTATTTATCTGAAAGACCTTTCGGGTTTAAACCTAAATAAGAGTAATGAGCCCAGAAAAGTGGACCACCTTTATCTCCACGGGTATTGTGTTTTAGTATCAAGGGAATTCCATAAGCTTCTGCATCTGTAGTAATATTTCCACTTCTGGCCCAGCCATCATGATATACTTCTGGTGCTATGGCATGCTCTGGTGAGGAAGCTGCCATCACATAGGTGATCAAACATTCATTATAGCCTTCGATCATAAAATCCATTTCCCATTCATAAACGGGAGACCAGTGCCAGTAAATACCATCTTTATTATTGGTATACCAGTTCCATTCGATACCTTTCCAAAGTTTGTCATATTTTTCAGCTACCGCTTTTTCTTCTTCTGAACCATTCTTAAGATATTCTCTAACCACAATGAATCCCTGCGCTAAAAAGGAGGTTTCCACGATATCACCTCCATTATCTTTTTCTCCAAATGCCTGCACTTCTCCAGTCTCGCCATTAATCCAGTGAGACCAGGCTCCATGGAAACGAGGAGCATTGTCAAGAAAATCGGCAATTTTATCAAGTCTGGCCACGGCTGAATCACGAGGAATAAAACCTCGTTCCATTCCGGCAACAATCCCCATAAGTCCGAATCCGCTTCCTCCTGTGGTTACAACATGGGCATCATTTTTTGGATAATCACCATCAGGATGAAATCTTTCTCTTGCCATTCCACTGTTAGGCTCGGCATAATCCCAGAAATATTTCAGGGTTTGTTTTTGAACTGTGTCTAAAAGTGCTTCCTCAGAAAGTTTTTCAGTACTGATATCGGCAGTCTTAGCCAACTCTTTGTCCTTCACATCATTTTTACATGAAACAAGACCTAAAGTCATTATAAAAATAAATAGATGATATTTTTTCATCATTTTAATGATTTAGTTTTTTTAGTTTTCTCAATAAGAAAATCCAAGTTTGTTTAAACCGTCTTTTATTTCCTGATTGGCCATAAATAAATTCCAGGGTAGTTGAGTCCGGTAATTTTCGATCATAGCAACAATAGGTCCCTGATCTATTGCCAGGTATCCATCTGCATACCAATTATATTCTTCAGAAAAAGCATCATAGAACCCCATTTCTCCCCAAAGCTTATCACCTTGGACCTCATAGAAATATCTCAGGGCAGCCATAGATTCTTCAGGCGTATAAGGAAAAGAGGATAATGCGGCAGTGGGAGTTATTACTCCCAAATCATTGGTAGGGCTATGCGCCGCATATCCTGTTTTACTATCAGAGGCGGTTAAACCCCATGAATTTTCTCCATATCCTTCAAAGTCCTTGGGATTATCTACACAGTAATTATAATTGATCAAACTATGAGCTGTATTCTGATCCCAATAATTTGCGTACTCATCCTGAAGATTTCTCGGGTCCAGACCTATAAAAGAATAATGACTGAAAAACAATGGGCCACCGAAAGCTGGACCCATTGGTAAATTAATATTATAATGATTCCTGTTGTTTACAATAGACCCATTGGATGCCCAACCATCTGTATATACTTCTTTTGAAATACTATGTTCGGGTGATGATGCTGCCAGTACATATACTATTAAAGCCTCGTTCCATCCTCTAATTTTTAAGATTAATTTGAAAACCGTGGTTTTGAGACCAATGCCAGTAAAGTACATTCTCTCCCTGGGTATACCAGTCCCATTCTACATTTTCAAATATTTGAGTAATCCTGGAATCTATGTCCGCATCATCAAAATATTCCCGACAAATAAGTAGTCCCTGAATAAGAAATGCCGTTTCAACAAGATCACCTCCATCATCAAGATCACTAAACGGTCTGGTTTCAGCTGTGCTTCCAAGATACCAATGAGAAAATGCACCATGATACTTTGGTACAGTTTCCAGAAAATCAAGGATTTTCATTAAACGATCTGTTGCTTCTGCATTACTAATCCAGCCACGCTCTACCGCAGTAGGAAATGAGGCCAAACCAAAACCTGTACCTCCTGTAGTCACAATATTTGCACCCTGACCACCATATGCATCGTCCTGTGATCTTTCTCTGGCCATTCCACTATTGGCTTCAGCAAAGTCCCAGAAATATTTAAAAGTTTCTTCCTGAACAAGATCGAGAAGTTCATTATCTGTAAGACTTTCTTCTACAGGACCGTCATCGGTTGATCCATTATCATCGGTTGGATCTGGCTTATAAGGTTCCTGATAACCCGGTCCAGAATCATTTGAACAAGACATGAACATTAAAAATCCCGCAAAGAACAGTAATTTGGAAAGATCGATTTTGAACATAATTATCTATTTCTCTGCCCTTTATATAAAAATTATGGGGCAGAAATTAAAAACTTTTGATAAAACCCAGATATAAAGCAAAGCTCCAGATTCAGTACTCTGGAGCTTTGCTTATAAGAATTTATTGTGCCATTTCCTGAATTTCTTCAGGGGTAAGAACTTTGTTATACAAACGCAATTCATCCATATCACTCTGGTCAGACAAATGTCCCCATTCTGTAAATCTTGGAGCACCAGACATAATCGATAAGAGGTCACAATCGGTCCAATCTATCCCCGAAAAAGTAGATTCTTTAACAGCCACACCATTTACATATACGATGGCTGTAGTTTGAGATATTGTGAATGCCAAATGTATCCATCCTGCATCATTAGGCACATCCGCGGCAGTTCCACCGTCAACCCAGGTATCGGCGGAGCCATCACCTACATTTAGTTTAAATCGCTGGAATCCTTCCGCACCATTCTCCCTAAAGAATCTAAATCCAGAAGTCCTATTGTTTTGTGTTTCCGGATATCCAGCATTCTCAGGATTTTCCGGGCCCATCACTAGAATACCTGCTCTATTTGGTGTGGCATTTAGATTATACCAGAAGGAAGCACTAAATTCCTGAGTTGTTAAACCTTCTGAAGGCAGGGTTAAATATGCACCCTCTTTTCCTGAATATGCACCACTTCCTTCTACACTTTCTGAAACTATTTCAGGATCGCCTTCAACGGTAACCTCACGATTCGCTGCAAGATCATTAAAGCCTGTATCGAAAGGCATGTAAAGTGTTTCTGCTGAAGCGTTGATAAGGCCTTGAATTTCTTCCTGAGTTAGAGCCTTATCAAAAAATCTTAGTTCATCAATAGGACTGCTTTCATATTTATGATCCCAGTAACTGAATGTTTCTCCACCTGCTCCAATTGTAAGCTTTTCAACACCTGTCCAGTCTATTGGAGATGAAAGTGTACCTGTGTTTAATTGCATTCCATTTACATATAATACAGATTCTGTTGGAGTAACTGTAAATGTAATAAACACCCAATCTCCCGTATCGGGGGTTAGCGTTCCTCCATTATTCCAGCTTTCACCACCGCCGGTACCTACATTTAATTTGATGGTTTGAGAGGTTCCGTCACCTTCCCTAAATAATCTAAAACCTTGCATTCTATCATCTGCATTGGCACCTGCAACAAGAATCCCTGCACGTCCAGGGTCACTATTCAATTTATACCAAAAGGCTGCAGTAAATTCTTCACCTATAGATCCATCAAAAGGGATAGTTAAATAAGAATCAGCTGCTCCTTTGTATGCCTTACTACCAAGAAATGCATCTTCAGTAAAACCTGGAGTTCCAATTTGTTCTGCAGTTTTGAGAGTAATTAAGTCTACATAATCTCCATCATAAGGCATATATAAAAATTCGCCTGCAAACTTTGGAGTGTAAGGTGGTTCTTTACTGAAGTTATGTGTCGCAGTAAAAGAATTACCTTCCAAATCGGTAGCAGTCACAGAAACAGTATGTTCTCCATTCATTACATTATCAAAAACCACCTGATCTTTAACAACTCTGTAATCAAGGAAGTCGTTCATGGTTGTGACCGTATTTCCATCTACTTTCACCTCGATATTGGCAATTTCAATATCGTCTTCAACTTCAAATTTTATAGTTATAGTCGATACTTCTTCTAACACTTTAATTGTCGACCCATCAAGAGGTGAAGTAATTACCACTTCCGGATCTCCGGCATCGGCACCGGGATCAACTGGTGTAATTGGATCTATTCCATCATTTTCGCAAGATGTTAATGCGAAAAATAATAAGAAGAGTCCAATAAAAGAGATATTTAATTTTTTCATTTTTATTGCTTTATATTATTTATTTATCTAGGCACATCCCCTAAAATTGGGAATTCATCTATTTGATCTTGATGATAGGTTACAAACTTTTTATCTTCAGTAAAATTTCTACCTCCAAAACTCAACTCATCGTATCTTCCTAATCTAACCATATCAAAAAATCGCTTACCCCATTCCATGGCAAGTTCTGCATATTTTTCATCAACAACCTGATCTAACGTTACTCCGCTAATTGGCGCTAATCCTGCTCTTTCTCTTACTAGATTTACTGCCTGATCGGCACTCATTGCATTGCTTGAAGCGCCATGTACAAGGGCTTCTGCATACATAAGTAGTGTTTCGGCATAGCGATATACTATGTAATTTTTGTTACTTCCATACGCCGTACGTCCAGGAATTAACTGGTTGGTCGGTAAATAATGTTTACCACTAGAAAATATGGATCTCACATCAGATGTATTGGTGTCTCCATCTCTCGTAGTTGGAGAAACGAAATCAGGGAGTTCGTCAGCTGTATAATCGGTGACTGTAGTAAGGCTATCTATACCTCTTTGACTAAAGAAAACCGAGGTTTCCAAACGTACAGTTTCATCTCTATCCAGCATAAATTCAACGAATTTCATACTAGGCTCGAAAAAGCCCCATCCGGAACCAGCACCTGTAACCACAGGATCCCAACTATTAGGACCATAAGGAGCATAGAGGTGATCTACCCTGTCTCCTTCTCCCATTCCAAAATCGGAATATTGAAACTCATAAAGACTTTCGTCACTAAGCTTTCCTGGAGTTTTAAAAAGTTCGTAAAAATCAGGATAAAGACTAAATTTTCCAGAGCTTATAATTTCCCCTGTGGCATCTGCTACCGCCTGATAATTTTCTAATTCCTGATTAGCCAAAGCCTTAATATGTAAGGCCGTATATTTTGTTACTCCTCCAGGTAAATCTGTACGCTCGTTTGGTCTCATATCTAACAAATATGGAATTGCTTCATCCATTTGATCAGATAAATGCTGCATTACCTCGTCTTTAGTTGGAACGCTCGTTACGTCTGCAAATACATCCAGGTTAGAAGATTCAGGAATAAAAACTGCTCCATAAACCTGCGACAATTGAAAAAGCAATACCGCTCTTAAAACTTTAGCTTCGGCTATATACTGTCTACCTAATGCTTTGCCATCCTCATCGGCAAATTCCATATATCTTTCTATTTGTTCCATCGCAGTATGAGCACGTATTATATCTTCATAATAAGTTTCCCATAAAGTTCTTGACCCAAAAAAAGAATTGTCATATACATAGCGATCCTGATTTTTAAGGCCCTGTTGATCTCCTGCGGCATTCACATCATCTCCTCTGGTAGATACAACCAGTGGTTGTTCCCAACCTCTATCAGCAACTGACTGATAAAGACCCACAAGGGAAAATATCATGTCATCAGTTTTCGAAAAATCGGTCCCTCCGGCAAAATTATTATTAAGTTCCGCCTGGTCCAATTCACTTGAACATCCTGCTAGCAGCATGCCTAGCAATGCTAAAAGCAAAGACAATTGCTTTGTTTTTATATATCTCATAACTATTTTTTTAAATTTTAATATTTACACCAAATGTATATACTCCTGGAATTGGATAGGTTTGATTGTCCCTACCATCCTGAACCTCTGGCGTAAAGCCATTATAATCGAAGAAGGTCAATGGACGTTCCGCAGTCACATAAAATCGAATATTAGGATTAAATTCCCCACTGAATTCTGGCAAAGTATACCCCAGCGTCACATTTTGCAGTCTTACAAAATCGCCGTCTTCAACAAAAAAGCTGTTAAGAAATTGGTTACTCCATGGATTTCTTATCCCTCTAGCAGATGGATATTCGCTTGAAGTTCCAGGACCGTGCCAGCGATTAACCGCAAAATCCCTATCTATATTAGGATCTGGTGTTTGGCGAATGGCAAAACGTTTCATATTTGCTATCACATTCCCTCCTTGTCCGATGATATTTAAGGAAAAATCAAAAGCCTTGTAATTTACACCTAAATTAAAACCGAAGTTATATGATGGTAAATAAGAGCCAAGATCAACTCTATCCTGTGCATCAATAACCATATCACCGTTTTGGTCTACAAATCTAAAATCTCCAGGTGCTACCGTTAGTCCATTTCCTATGGCCGCTTGTGCTGCCGGGTCATTCTGAATTTCTTCCGGAGTCTGGTATACACCAGCAACCTTAAGTCCAAAGAAAGAATTAATACTACCTCCAACAACGCTTCGTTGCGCAACATCTCCACCAGTAGTCAAATTTTCCTGCCCGGCTAAATCTAATATTTCATTTTTCAAGGTTGAAAAGTTTGCTCCTATACTGTAACTAAAGTCATCTGAAACTTGCTTATTCCAATTCACCTCCAACTCAAATCCAGAGTTTTCTATAATTCCAACATTTTTTCTCGTTGAACCTGGCACTAAAAACCTTGAAACAGGGATAATTGCATCTCTAGTTTCTCTAGTAAAATAATCGGCATCAAGAGATAACTGACGATCAAATAATCTGGCTGTTAACCCAACGTTTGTTTCCGCGGTCACCTCCCATTTCAACGCTTCAAAATCACTACTGGTGACTAATCCTGAATATCTAACGTCACCAAAAGCTGCATCAACTTCAGTAGATGTTATTCCTCCGGTACTTGAATTTACATTGGCATTCCCTAATTCTCCCCAACTAGCTCTTAGTTTTAAGAAATCGAAAACACCATTGTCCTCCATAAATGATTCTTCTGAAATTACCCAACCTACACCAACAGTAGGAAAATAACCCCATTTTTCCTGGTATTTACTGGTACCATCTGCTCGAAAAGTTCCGTAAAGCAGGTAACGATCATCAAAATTATAAGCTAATCTTCCGAAGTAGGAGAAGAAATATTGTTGTACTCCATTATCACCTACACCATCAATATCAATTGTTTTAGCCAAATCAAGGAAATATGACTCATCGCCTATTCCAGGACCATTGGGAAAATTTAAACCTTTAGCTTCAAGCTGTTCAAAAGAACGATCTCTAAAGGAAGTACCTACTAAAGCCGTTAGGTTATGTTTTCCAAAGTCATCATTATAAGTTAAGGTGTTATCCCATGTTTGTTCAGAAAACGTTTCATTTCTTTTTATTAATTCAGCATTTTCTCTAAAAGCATTTCCATTTCCATAGAAATAAGGAAGCCTTACCTCTCGTGTTTCTAATGTTTCAAAATTATGTGAGAATGTTGTTTGAATAGTTAGTTTATCAGGAACTAATTGATAGGCCAGATCAAAAGTCATCAAAGTATTCCTTATTTTATTTCTGTTTTCAGTATTCTCCATTAAAGGAAAAGGATTTTGTGGTCCTCTATACCCTAAATCCTGAGCATTTGCATAAGGCCTTGGATAGGCATTGGTTTTAGTAGTATCCAGAACTGGCATTATTGGCACTGCAAAATATGCAGAACTAAAGGCACCTTCTTCCGGGCGGTACCTGGTCGCATTACTGAAAAGCGTGGAAACCCCAGCTTTTAGTCTATCGGTTATATCAACATCTACTTTAGATCTAATATTAAATCGCTCATAATCATTTTTCATTTTCAAAATACCTTCCTGGTAGAATTCACTTAACCCTATAGAATAGGTAACGCTTTCAGAACCACCAGTTACTCCTAAACTATGATTTTGAATTAGTGCATCACGTAAGATCAAATCATACCAATCTGTATTTACAGCCGGTACGTTAGGATTTATTCTACTACGTCCATACCGCTGCATGGCGTTTTCTATAAAACTAGCTTCGGCGGCAGATCCAGATTCTCTTGCCAATGTTGCAAATTGCTCTGAGTTAGAAAGTTTAACAACATTTTGTGCGATTTGCATACCCTGATAACCGTCATAAGTTATTTGAGGTTTCTGATTCTTTTTTCCTGATTTAGTTTCAATTAGAACTACCCCGTTAGCTGCTCTTACCCCATAAATAGCAGATGCCGATGCATCTTTAAGCACTGAAACAGTTTCAATTTCTTCGCTATTTAAAAAGTCAATGTCATCATAAAAAACACCATCTACAACGTAAAGAGGGTTTGAAGCCCCACCTCCCGTATAAGACCCAAGACCACGTACCCTAACCGTAGGTGACGTTCCCGGGGCACCACTGCTCACAACTTGTAGACCTGCTACTTTTCCTTGAAGTGATTGCATTGCAGAACCAGTAGGTGTTTTAGTAAGTTCTTCTGATTTGATAGTTGATATAGACCCCGTTAAGTCTACTTTCTTTTGTGTACCGTAACCAACTACAACGACTTCGTCAAGTTGCCCAGCATCTTCCTGCAGAACTACAGAATAATTATCATTATTTCCAATTTCTATTTCCTGAGCTTTAAACCCAAGAAAAGTAACGCGAAAAACATCTCCAACCTCAACATCCTCGAGAGTGAAGTTTCCGTCAAAATCGGTTACGCTAAAAGTTGATTTACCTAATACTTTAACTTCAGCACCCGGTAAAGGAACTTGATTAGCATCTGTAACAATACCACTAATGGTTTTGGTTTGCTGTGCATATCCTAGTCCCGAGAAGACTAATAGAAATACCCCAGCCAAGAATAGTTTTACTTTCATACTTGTTAGGTGTTTTTGCTTAATTTGTATTAGAAAGATACGTCCATACGCATTCTTTACGCAAACGTTGTAGTACATAATTACTACTTCAACCTAAATTAAGACTTAATTAACTGACTAACAACTTTTTAATTCATTAATGAAGTATGAATTTTAATTTAAAAATAAGGTATGATGTAGTAATGTAGTAGTATAATCTATTAATTTTTTCACCTGTTTATTATGAAATTAGAAATTCTTTATAAGGAATTTTGTCAAGTTCACATCGCTATCAAGGTTCATTTTTTTTCTTAATCTGTATCTATGTACTTCAACTCCACGAACAGAAATTCCCATTAATGGAGCAATTTCTTTTGAGCTTAAATTCATTTTTAAATAAGAACACAGTTTCAAATCCTTACTTGTAAGTTTAGGATATTCAACCAGAACATCTTTAAAGAAATCTTCATGTACTTCATTGAAGTTTGTTTCAAAAACTTTCCACTCATCCTTGCTCTTTACAGCACTATTTATCTTATTCATTATATGCTTTAAACGAAACTGATTGGAGAACTTATTTTTATCCTTATTTAATTCTCCTTGAATTTCCATTAAAACCTCATTCTTTTTAGCTGCCATCATCGTAGTGTTAGCCAGTTCTTTCCTTTTGAGATCAATCTCGTTCAGCAGGGTTTCTTTCTCGATTCTATTTAAGCGCTCCGCATGTTCCTTTTCAAATTTCTCTTCTAACTGTAACTGATG
Organism: uncultured Flavobacteriaceae bacterium; assembly: GCA_963779835.1. GTDB lineage: Bacteria > Bacteroidota > Bacteroidia > Flavobacteriales > Flavobacteriaceae > Christiangramia. Next base: position 10,171 of record CAVZZT010000011.1, on the reverse strand, counting down.
CTTTTTAAGTTTTTGCTGATTCAACCAGTATATCAGAACTACAATGGAAATAAATAGTAAGACATAAACAGCTTTCATCCAAACAGAGAAATACCATGGTGGAGCTATAGTGAACTGAAATTTTTTAGTTTTAATCTTATCTGAATTACTGCCTATAGAACTTAATGTTAGCGCATAATCGCCATGTCGAAGATTTCTAAAATTCAGTGTCCCGTTTTCAACCTGCCCCATTAGTACCTCTTCACCATTTAACTGATATCTTAGAGTATTGGCTTCTGAAATAGGCATCCCTATTCTCAGTGTGATATTTCTGGAGTTCTTATAAGGTATTACATTAGCTTGGCTCAATGAATATCTCTGAAATTCATCAGAAAATTCCTCTATATAAGGTTCACTAATCCATTGCTTATCGAATCGATTTTTTAATTTATTTATATTAATCCTGGCAAATCCATCATTTAGAGTAACATAAAAAATTGAATCATTTTCTCGTATTAAATTCTCATTAGATCTTACCAGCCTGTTATTTAGTTTTTCTGAAGGAATAAGGATGTTCTCCCCTTTCAGATTGGTAAAGGTTAAAGAGCCCTGATCAGAATCAGCAAAAACATACTCCGCTTTACCTTCATATATTAGCCTGGAGTCATTAAAATTTTCCAGCTCTTCAAAAATTTCAAACTTTTCTTTAAACGGATTATACTGAAACCAATTTTCATTCACATAAATAACTATCTGATTATTTAGCTTGTAAATTTTGGGATTGAAATTGGCATTTTCAACCAATGGCGGGACTTTAGTGATTTCAATATCTTTAAAGTTCTGATGCTTTACTTTATAAATACCTTCATACGGATGCGCTACCCAAAACGTGGATTCATCTTCAAAAACCACTTCTTTAACAGGGAAGTTTATCCGTTCAATTTCACTTATTGAGTCCTTTTCCCTATCATATATACTTAAACCAGTATAATGAGATATCAGGAGCTTATTAGGATCACTATGGATTTTTTTTATGGAAAAACTACCCGTTCTTGCCTCAATGGGAATGAAGCTACCATTAATAATTTTGTAAATACCGGTATTGTGGTTGGCATATAATACATCATCTATAGCTTCAAGATTCCAGGTATGATCTTCAGCATTCTCTATTAATCTAAGTTTTCCGTCTGAAAAGCCATATACGCCGGTATTACTTGCTAAATAAAAATTCCCATTATGATTTTGAAGATCATAAACAGCACCTAACTCTCCGGTGTTATCCGTATAAAAAGTTATAGGCGTTTCCAAACCTACCATATCAACACCTTTGTCCAATGCGAGCCACAATCGGCCCCTGGAATAAGTCATCCCCAGAACTGTATTATTTTGCAACCCCGAAGTGCGATTGTATACCTCAAATTTCTGGTTTTTAAGATCGTAGCGAATAATGCCATTTTTAATAGTACCAAGAACGATCTCATCTTTAGAAACAGAGACAATATGGTTTAATTCAGATTGTTCTAAAACCGTCTTTAATTCCTTATTATTAAACCTGTTGACCTTCCCATTGGAATAGATAAATAAGTCCTCCTTACCTCCTATAAATAATGTATCTCCCCTGGCTTCAACATCGATAATATTTACATCATTCAGGATACTCAGATCTCCTTTGAGGGGCTGAGTATTACCCTCTTTATCAAGAAAAACCAAACCTTGCTTTCTTGGTGCCACGAGTAATTTATCCTGAAATTTACCTAAGGCTGTGGTAACAATATTTTGAACTTTAGATATTTCATTGTTCTCATATTTAAACACTGCACCAAAACTTCGAAAATATATTGCTCCTTTATAATCTATGATCTCCCAAAATTCATCACTTTGCATATCGAAATCAGACATTAAGGGAGACAGCGAAATATAATTCATGCACCCATTTTCCTGGGTTTCCCAATATCCAAATTCCTTATAGGATCCAGTATAAATCCGACCTTTATACGGGTAAACCGATCTGATGATCGATTGACTCTCTAATGGATAAAGCTCCCATCTCAATCCGTCGAAAACCAGTAGCCCCTGATTATTCGCAGTATAAATCACTCCATTTTCATCTAGTGCTATATCCCAGTTCTGGCTGGCTGCGGAATATTGAGCAGGAGAATAGTTTTGTATAGGTGGTACTAACTGTTGCGAATAAGTATTATTAACAAATAACAGTAATAAAATCAGGTGTTTATGGATACTTCCTCTCATCCCGTAGATTTATTTGTGCAGTCATTGAGCAGGTGAAAATTACTAAAATTCTACGAAAACTTTCGTAATTTGATCATTCAAAATTATCAATATGTATAAGCTTCGTTCACAAACAAAAATGCTTTTTCCATTGCTATTCATTTTAAGTTTTATTTTTCTTGGTTGTAATGAAGGAAAAGAAAATGATCAAAAAGGTGATCCCGAAATTAAAAGACCTAACATTGTATTTATTATGAGTGACGACCATGCTGCGCAGGCAATTAGTGCCTATGGCCATCCTGTTAGTCAATTGGCACCTACTCCTAATATTGATAGAATTGCAAACAATGGAGCAAAATTTTTAAATAACTTTTGTACTAATTCGATTTGTGGACCTAGCCGTGCAGTGATCTTAACCGGGAAATTCAGTCATATTAATGGGTTTAGAATGAATGGTGAGAAATTTGATGGCTCCCAACCCACTCTTCCGAAATATTTAAAAACAGCTGGTTATCAGACTGCAATTGTTGGAAAATGGCACCTAGACGGTAAACCACAGGGTTTTGATTACTGGAATATCCTAAAAGACCAGGGAAATTACTATAACCCGGAATTCATTCATGAAAATGATACTTCTATAGTTAATGGATACGCTACAGACATCATAACCGATATGGGAATCGAATGGATGAAAACCAAAAGAAAAAAAGACGAACCATTCTTTCTAATGGTCCATCATAAAGCACCGCACAGGAATTGGATGCCGGCCTTGAGACATATAAATAAATATGATTCTGTAAACTTTCCATTACCGGATACCTATTTCTCGAAGCATGAGAATCAGGTTGCAGCACAGGAACAACTACAAACAATTTATGAAGATATGTATGAAGGGCATGATTTAAAAATGACCGTTGCAAAAGGAAGTGACTCTTTAAAACATAACCCCTGGACGACAGATTTTGAAAGAATGACCGATGAACAACGAAATGCCTGGAATAAAGCATATCGTCCCAAAAATGATGCTTTTCATGAAGCCAATTTAAGCGGACGAGAATTGGCAGAATGGAAAGGTCAGAGATATCTTCGAGATTATATGGGAACCATCGCGGCAGTAGATGAAGGAGTTGGAAAGATCCTGGATTACCTCGAAGAACAGGGCCTCACTGAAAATACTATTATCGTATATACTACAGATCAGGGATTTTACCTGGGAGAAAAAGGCTTTTTTGACAAGAGGTTCATGTATGAACAATCTCTGGCTATGCCTTTGTTGATGCAATATCCTCAAGGAATTGAAAAAGGAACCACCGTTGATGCCTTAACTCAAAATCTGGATTTCGCCCCTACTTTTTTGGATTTTGCAGGAGTGGAAATACCGGATTCCATGCAAGGAAAATCTCTTAAGCCATTATTAACTTCAAATGCCAAGGATGGAGATTTTAGAGATGCTGTTTACTATCATTATTACGATTTCCCTGCATTTCATATGGTAAAGAGACATTATGGAGTTAGAACCGATCGCTATAAACTAATTCATTTTTATGATGATATTGACACCTGGGAACTTTACGATCTAAAGAAAGATCCACAGGAGGAAAATAACTTATATGGTAAAGAGGCCTATGCAGATATTCAGGATAAACTTCATAAGCAATTAAAGTCACTACAGGAAAAATATAAGGTTACTGAAAAAGAATTCGAGACGACTCCTAAAGAAAAGGTAGAACAAGCCTATAGAAATTTTGCAAAATTAGCCGGGGAAGACCCGGACACCTATCCTGAGGTTAAGAAAACAACTATTGATTAAAATATTTTAATGTTTAGCGTTAATAATTTAATCAACTAAAGAAATCATAATATTGGAATTTTTCCTAATTTTGGAAATATTCCAATATTATGAATTTTGATCGAATAAAAGAAAAACTCAGCATTCTTGCCGATGCTGCGAAATATGACGTTTCCTGTTCGAGCAGCGGCAGTAAAAGAAAAAACACATCCAAAGGGCTGGGAGATTCCTCTGGAATGGGGATTTGTCATTCCTATACCCAGGATGGGCGTTGTGTATCCCTTCTAAAGATCCTACTTACTAACCACTGTATATTCGATTGTGCCTATTGCGTTACTAGAAAAAGTAACGACATCAAACGAGCTGCATTTAAAGTTCAGGAAGTGGTAGATCTTACCATTAGTTTTTATCGCAGAAATTATATCGAAGGGTTATTCCTAAGCTCGGGAATATTCAAGAGCCCCGATCATACCATGGAACGACTTATAAGAGTTGCGAAAAAGCTAAGAGAAGAAGAGAATTTTAATGGATACATCCATTTAAAAAGTATTCCTGGAGCCAGTGATGAATTGATGCGGGAAGCAGGCCTGTACGCCGACAGGTTAAGTGTGAATATTGAAATTCCGACGAAATCAGGTTTAAAATTGCTGGCTCCAGACAAGAAACATGAAGATTTCATGAAACCTATGGAAAAGGTGAAAAATGAGATCATTCAATATAAAGAGGAATCCAGGTTGATAAAAAGCACTCCGAAATATGCTCCTGCTGGACAAAGTACCCAGATGATCGTAGGTGCTACCGGTGAAAGTGACCGCGATATTATGTATTCTTCAGCCTTTTTTTATAAGAAATACAATATGAAAAGGGTTTATTATTCCGGATATGTTCCAATTAGTACAGATCCCAGGTTACCAGCATTAGGCTCAGCAGTTCCAATGCTAAGGGAGAACAGGCTTTATCAAACCGATTGGCTTATGCGCTTTTATGGTTTCGATATAAGGGAATTATTAAATAATGATTTTCAGCATTTAGATATGGAAATAGATCCCAAGCTTAGTTGGGCCTTGAGGAACCGACATCTATTTCCAGTTGATATAAACCGGGTGGACAAACAACTGCTTCTTAGAATACCTGGAATTGGTTTGAAATCTGTCAACAAAATCATCCAGGCGCGAAAATTCAGGAAATTAAATTGGGAGCATTTGAAAAAGATCGGAATCTCAATGAACCGTGCTAAGTATTTCATCACCTGTGATTCCAGGGAAAAAGAATTGAAAGACCTGAGCAGTTCCAATCTAAAACAGATCATTTTAAAAAATTCACACAGCAAATTTAGCAAAACTTTGAGTCCTCAAATAAGCTTATTTTAATGAAGGATGCAGCACTCACATACGACGGAAGTTTTAAAGGTTTTCTTACCTGTATTTTTACGGCCTACGAGCAAAAGCTGAATGTTGTAGAAATCGTTCCTGATGGAGAGGATCAAAAGCAATTATTTAGTAAAATTCATAATATCATTACAGATGCGGTTAAAGCTCAACGTGTTCTAAACGGAATTAAGAAAAAAATATCCTCTAATAGCTTTATCAGAATAAAATTGGCATTCCTTAGTGAAGTGCCGGGCATAGAGTTAAAGATCTACCAGATGCTTCAATATATATTTAACCGGAAGGTTAAAGTAGAACATGATTATTCTGATCCTACGATCCTGTATATCGCAAATATTGCAAAGCAGGTGAGCAGAGAAAAACACCGCATGGAAGCTTTTGTGCGATTTAGACTAACAAAAGACGATATCTATTTTGCGATCATTGAACCAGACTTTAATGTTCTTCCTTTAATCACAAAGCATTTTAAAAGTAGATATGCAGACCAGAAATGGCTGATTTATGATATTAAACGAAAAATCGGAGTGCATTATGACCTGAATAAAACCGAATTTGTTTCGTTGGAATTACCTGAAGATATAGGTGTTTTAGGAGCAAATCCTGAATATTTTGAGCAGGGAGAAATTTATTTTCAGAGATTATGGAAGGAATATTTTGACTCTACAAATATAAAAAGCCGAGTAAACATGAGACTTCACGTGCAACACGTACCAAAACGTTACTGGAAATATTTAAGTGAAAAGAGTCCTTTTGCATAATTAAAATTTGTTTAACTTTGTGTCTTCAACTAATTAAACATTTTAACAATGAAAAAATTATTTTTACTATTTGCTGTTGCAACAATGTCATTATCAATCTACTCTTGTAGAGAAACTACAGAAGAAAAATCTGAAGAGGCTGTAGAGTCTATGGGCGAAGATATGGAAAACGCTGCTGATGAAGCAGGGGACGAAATGGAAGAAGCCGGACAGGACGTAGAAAACGCTGCTGATGAAGCAGGGGACGAAATGGAACAAGAAGTAGAAGAAGAAATGAACGAAGATGATAATATGTAATCATTTCCTTTCTTTATAATAAAAAAGCCATTCAATGAATGGCTTTTTTTTTAACCATTAAATTATAAACTATGAAAAAATCAGTGATTTTAATCCTGGCTGCAATTTTCAGCCTTTCTATCTACTCTTGCAGAGAGACTACTCAGGATAAAACTGAAGAAGCTGCAGAGGCTATCGGTGAAGATATTGAAGCCGGAGCTAAAGAAGCAGGTGAAAAAATTAAAAAAGGAGCCGAAAAAGTTGAAGAGGAGATCGATGAAGAAATTCACGAAACCGACGATATGAATAATGAAGCAGAGAATGACGATGCTGCTTAATTCATAATTCAAGCAAAGTTACCAAGCGGAGTTTACACTTCGCTTTTTTTTTACTTCTTCCTTTCAATCACATAATTTACCATGAGTTCCAGACTATCCTTATATGGTGAATCTGGATAATCTTCCAGGATTAATAATGCTTCGCGCTGAAATTCTTTCATTCGTTTTACAGCATAGTCTAAACCTCCCTGGTCTCTAACAAAATCTATCACTTCCCTTACTCTACCTCTATCCTTATTATGATTCTTAACGGAATTGATAATCCAGTCTTTTTCCTTTTTTGAAACATTATTAAGAGTATAGATCAATGGAAGCGTCATTTTCTGCTCTTTAATATCTATACCGGTTGGTTTCCCTATCTTTTGGGTTCCGTAGTCAAAAAGATCATCTTTTATCTGGAATGCCATTCCGATCAATTCCCCAAACCTTCTCATTTTAGCAATTTCATTACTTTCAGGCTTTACCGATGCAGCACCAAGACTACAGCAGGCAGCTATGAGCGTTGCAGTTTTCTGGCGGATAATATCATAGTAAACAGCCTCGGTAATATCTAATCTTCTGGCCTTTTCAATTTGTAATAATTCACCCTCACTCATTTCCTTTACGGCAACCGAGATGATCTTCAGAAGATCAAAATCATTATTATCTATAGACAATAAAAGTCCTTTGGAAAGAAGGTAATCTCCAACCAGAACAGCAATTTTGTTCTTCCATAATGCATTTATACTGAAAAACCCACGACGTCTATTAGAATCATCCACCACATCATCGTGAACAAGGGTTGCGGTGTGGATAAGCTCAATTACGGAAGCTCCGCGATAAGTTCTTTCATTTACACTTCCCTCAGAAACCATTTTAGCCACCAGGAAAACGAACATAGGCCTCATTTGCTTCCCCTTTCGGTTAACGATATAATGAGTAATACGATTTAATAGCGCAACTTTTGAAGACATGGATTCGAAGAACTTTTTCTCGAAAAGATCCATCTCTTTCTCAACCGGAAGTTTTATTTGGGAAATAACCTTCATAAAGGCCGTAAATATACATATTTAAACCGAAGCAAAGTCTTATGAAAAGGTTAGGAATTAAGCAGATTTATTAGCAAGCTGACCGCAGGCCGCATCTATATCTTTACCCCTGGAACGGCGTACTGTAACTGTAATACCATTTCTTTCCAGCATGTTCTGATACATATCTGTAGCGTCAGAAGCTGCTTGTTGAAAATTTCCATCATCTATAGGATTATACTCAATAAGATTCACCTTGCACGGCACATATTTACAGAACCGAACCAAAGCCTGAGCATCTTCCCTGGTATCATTAATATCTTTCCAGACAATATATTCGTATGTGATCCTGCTTTTTGTTTTGGAATACCAGTATTCCAAAGCTTCCTTAAGATCCTCAAGTGGAAATGTTTCATTAAAAGGCATGATCTTAGTTCGAACCTCATTTCTTGCCGAATGTAGAGAGACCGCCAATTTGATCTTTGCTTCATCATCTGCCAGTTTTTTGATCATTTTTGGCACACCTGAAGTAGAGATGGTAATTCGCTTTGGTGACATTCCAAGACCTTCGGGAGAAGTAATCTTATCTACCGCCTTCATGACATTATTATAATTCATTAAAGGCTCCCCCATCCCCATAAATACGATATTCGAAAGTGGACGATCAAAATACAATCGGCTTTCATTATCGATAGCAACCACCTGATCATAGATCTCATCAGGATTCAGGTTACGCATTCTCTTCAATTTTGCGGTAGCACAGAACTGGCAGTCCAGACTACAACCAACCTGCGAAGAAACACAGGCAGTGGTTCTTGATTTTGTCGGGATCAAAACCGACTCTACGGTAAGGGTATCGTGAAGTTTAACGGCATTCTTAATAGTACCGTCGCTGCTACGCTGCATACGGTCTACTCTAATATGATTGATCACAAAATTATCATCAAGCATTTGCCTGGTTTCTTTGGAAATATTGGTCATATCATCAAAAGAATGAGCAGCTTTATTCCACAACCATTCATAAACCTGAGTTCCCCGGAAAGATTTATCCCCTTCTGAAACAAAAAATTTCTGAAGTTGCTCTTTTGTTAGTGCCCGTATATCTTTCTTCTTTTCCTTCACGCTGCAAAATTACAAAGTTATAACCGATTGCATCAGTCTTTTATAAATGAATAGCTTACAAAAAAGGCCATAAACCGAAATTACAGCTTATGGCCTTTAATTATTTAAAATGCTAATTAAAGAATTAGCATGGCATCACCATAAGTATAGAATCTGTACTTCTCTTTTACAGCTTCTTCATAAGCCTTCTTCATGAAATCATGTCCTGCAAATGCAGAAACCATCATTAAAAGAGTAGATTTAGGTGTATGAAAGTTTGTGATCATACAGTTGGCAATATTAAAATCATAAGGAGGGAAAATAAATTTATTGGTCCAGCCGCCAAATTCATTCAATGTTTGGTCAGATGAAACAGCACTCTCCAACACTCTCATTACCGTAGTACCCACAGCACAAACCTTACGCTTTTCAGTTTTTGCTCTATTAATCACATCGGTCGCATCCTTTTGGATAAACGCTTCTTCACTATCCATCTTATGCTTTGAAAGGTCTTCCACCTCTACAGGGCTAAAAGTTCCAAGGCCTACGTGAAGTGTTACCTCAGCGAAATCGATACCTTTTATCTCTAATCTTTTCAAAAGGTGCTTTGAGAAGTGTAATCCTGCAGTTGGTGCGGCAACAGCCCCCTCATTCTTAGCATAAATAGTCTGATATCTTTCTTCATCTTCCGGCTCAACATCTCTTTTGATATACTTTGGAAGTGGCGTTTGACCCAGTTCCTTAAGTTTTATTCTGAAGTCTGTATAAGAACCGTCATATAAGAACCTCAAAGTCCTACCTCTTGAAGTTGTATTATCAATAACTTCAGCAACAAGACTTTCATCTTCGCCGAAATAAAGTTTATTCCCGATTCTAATTTTTCTTGCAGGATCTACAAGTACATCCCATAATTTAGTTTCTGGATTCAGTTCTCTCAACAAGAAAACCTCAATTCTGGCTCCTGTTTTTTCTTTATTACCATATAACCTGGCAGGGAATACTTTGGTATTATTCAAAACCATCACATCTTCCGGTTCAAAATAATCGATTAAATCTTTAAATTTTTTATGTTCAATCGTCTGCTCTTTTCGGTTAAGCACCATAAGTCTCGCCTCATCGCGATTCTCAGATGGATACTCGGCCAAAAGTTCTTTCGGCAGTTCAAAATTGAAATTTGAAAGTTTCATTCCCATAGTTACAGTTTTAAAAGCTGCAAATATACAATCTCAACATAGGGGTTGTCAAGTAAATGACTACTTATTTGGAAATTATATAATTTATCCTGTCTGAAAATCAAGTTTTTTAA
>CAVZZT010000010.1:0-142439 GCA_963779835.1 uncultured Flavobacteriaceae bacterium | reverse complement strand
AGTGACAGACTAATATTATATGTAAAAGATGGTCCTACTGCTCATTTAAGTACTATTGTTTCCTTACTTATTTTTACCGGTGTCTTCTATTTTGTCTTTGCCTGGTTTAGAGAACAGGTTTGTATCATTGCCTGTCCTTACGGACGTCTTCAGGGCGTGTTATTAGATAATAAATCTATTGTGGTAGCCTATGATCATAAAAGAGGAGAGAAGGAAAAAGGAAGGGCGAAATTCAAAAAGAATGAAGATCGGGAAGCTAGTGGTAAAGGTGACTGTATAGCTTGTTCTCAATGTGTTCAGGTGTGCCCAACAGGTATAGACATTCGTAACGGTACCCAACTGGAATGTGTAAATTGTACGGCTTGTATAGATGCCTGTAATCATATGATGGATGCAGTGGATCTTCCAAGAGGCTTGATAAGGTATGCCAGTGAGGAGAATATTGAGAAAAAGAAGAAATTTAAGTTCACTCCTCGAATCAAAGGCTATGCAGCGGTATTATTTATCCTGGTTTCGGTGTTAACAGGCATGCTCTTTTTAAGAAGTGACGTTGAAGCTAATATTCTTAGACTACCTGGTCAGCTTTACGAGCATAAAGAAAATAATATTATCAGTAATGTTTATACTTATAAACTCATCAATAAGACTTCTCAGGATTATGAAAATGTACAGTTTAGGCTGCTTTCACATAATGGAAATATTAGAACGGTAAAGGGAAGTTCCATACTTGTTCCGGCAAACGGATTGGCTGAAGGGACACTCTTCATAGAAATAGACCGTTCAGCACTCGAGGAAGAAAAAGATAAAATTAAGATCGCTGTCTATGACGGGGATAAACTTATTGAAACTACGGGAACCACCTTTTTAGGTCCTAGAAGTTATAATTAAAAGATAGAAATTATGAAGATCAATTGGGGAACAGGGTTGGTAATTGGAATGCTCGCATTCATCTCTTTCATCATGTATTTTGTCGTCACCATGATGACATCCAAGGATTTTGACCATGATATGGTAGTAGAAGATTATTATAAAGAGGAGCTTCATTATCAGCAGGATATAGATGCTGAAAAGAATGCCCTGGCATTGGAAGATAAAGTCAAATATAGCAGAAATGGAAGTTCGCTTTTCCTGACTTTTCCTTCAGATATAAAACTTTCAGGATTAAAAGGAAATCTTTCCATGTATAGACCTTCCAATAAAATGTTGGACTTTAAGATACCTCTGGAAGATCTCAAAAATCATAAACTGGAAATTCCAAACGATAAACTTGTTGATGGACGTTGGAATGTGATTGTTAGCTGGAATTACGGAGGAAAAGAATACCTGTATAAAAAGGAAATTATTTACTAATGTTTATTTCGGCTCTTATATTTGGAATTTTAGGAAGCTTCCATTGCGTGGGCATGTGTGGTCCCATTGCCTTTTTATTGCCGGTGGACAGGACCAATAATTTTAAAAAATTCAGCCAGATATTCATTTATCATTTTGGAAGAATCTTTTCTTATGGAGTTATAGGTTTTAGTTTTGGACTGGTAGGTAAAAGCCTTTCTATTTTTGGATTCCAGCAGGAATTGTCTATTGCCATAGGAGTACTTATGTTGCTCTTTCTTATGGTTCCGGCATTTCAGCGAAAGAAATTTCAATTATCCTCAAAGGGTTTTACAATAATTTCCAAACTAAAACAGTCACTTGGAAAAGAGCTTAAAAAGAAAAGTCCTGATACATTTTTTACTGTTGGTTTTTTAAATGGCTTTTTACCTTGCGGACTGGTTTATATGGCAGTTTTGGGAGCCATAGCAACCGGTACAGCTTTAGAAGGTAGCTTGTACATGATGTTTTTTGGTCTGGGAACTATTCCTTTAATGACCACCGCAATCTGGGTCGGTAATTTCCTTTCAGCACGTGTTCGACAACATATCCGTCAAATGATCCCGATTTTTCTGGGAATTATTGCCCTATTATTTATTCTAAGAGGCCTGGGTCTGGGAATACCATATATTTCACCAATGATGGAAGCTGAAAAGATTTCTTCCATCCATTCGTGCCATTAAGTTTATACATCTTAAAATTATGACTCCGAAAAATTTTTAAAACCTGATCTTCCAGGAGGGAATTAAAGGTTTTTTAGAAATTAAAAGATTCCTCGATCTGCTCTTTGTATTTGTCTGTAACAAAGAATTCATTCCTGTCTTTCATGATAATTTTAAGTGAAGTTTTATTTTTCACTAGTTGATTGATATTCTCAGAATTAATGATGGTAGATTTATTAATTCGGTGAAAATTATCAGGTAAGATCTCCTCAAGCAATTTCAATGATATTCTTATCAATTTCTTCTGGTTGTTCATGACCAGATTTACATAATACCCCTGTGAATAAATATATTCTATGTTGGTTCCGTCAATAAAATGTTGGGTATTACCTTCTGGAATCACTAATTTTTGATGGTTTTGTTCACTTTTCTTATTGATAAATTTTTTGATTTCTTCCAGGTCGAAATTTTGATCTGATGTAATGACCTTTTGAACAGCTGTATTAAATCTATCAATAGTGAAAGGTTTAAGTAAATAATCTATTGCCTCTACTTCGAAAGCCTTTATTGCATATTCGCTAAAGGCTGTAATAAAGATTATTTTGCTTTGAAAATTTTCAATTTTATTTAGAATTTCAAAGGCATTGAAGTCTTTTAATTCAATATCCAGTAAAATAAGATCCGGCTGATATAACTTAATCTTTTCCAGAGCGTCGAGACCACTTTTAGCCGAATGGGGAATGAGTTGCAGGTTGCTATGTTCGTTCACCATCCTTTCCATTCTTCTCCTGGAAAGACCTTCATCTTCTACTATTAATGTGTTTAGAACTAGCATGGAAGTTTTAATTCATTTACGACCCATCCATTTTTTTGATAAATGCTAAACCCGGATTTATCTTCATAAAGTATTTTAAGTCTTTTTTGAATTCCATCCAGGCCGTAGCCAAATTTTAGATCATTTAATTTAGCCCCGTTATTAGAAACGCTTAAAGTATGGTTGTTAATATCTGTTTTTATAATAATTTTCAAGCTTCCTTTTTGCCTTTTAAAACCATGCTTAATGGCGTTTTCAACCATAGGTTGCAGAATTAAGCACGGAACATTCATAGTCTTGAATTGAGGATCTATTTCGAATGAATATTCCAGTTGCTCTTCAAATCTTATTTTCTCAATATCCAGGTATTTATGAAGAAATTTTATTTCTTCCGAAAGTGGATGTTCGCATTTAAAATTGTTATCGATAGAGGTTCTTAAAATATCACTCAGCTGTATAAGCATATTTTGAGCTTTATCTTTATTCTCATCGATTACCGCTACAATACTGTTAAGGGCATTGAATAAAAAGTGGGGTTGAAACTGACTTCGAAGATTCTCTAGTTGAGCATTGACCAGGCTAGTTTTAAGAGCATTTTCATGTTTAATTAATGAATTCTCTCTTTGAAAATATTCCAGGGCAAATAATAGAATGGTCAGGAATATATAGTTCTTAAAGATATTATGAAAATGGTAGCTTAGGTAGTACACCACTTCTTCTTTATAGTGACTGTAATCAAACTTTTCAAGTAACAGGCTTTGAATTAAAGTTACAATTCCAATGAATAATACACTGAAGATAAAACCGGCAAAGAAAAGTATTATAATTTTCTTCGGAATACTGAGGTTTGATATAAGTTTATTTAAGGGTATAATATAGAAGAGAATAAGAATGCAACCTGCAACATAACTACCCACAACATTTGTCCAGACAAAATCGATCTGATTTTTATCTTCATATCTGGCCAGAATAATAATTTGGAGAATAAATGTTAATACATAAATAGACCAGGCCACAATGAGCCATTTTCTATTCCTGTTTATTGAAATAGTCATATGAGCATTAATATTTATAAGTCAGGGCTTTAAATTAATTAAAAAAACAAAGGATAACTCATTGCTTAAAAACTAATCGAGTTTTATTAATGGTTTTCCAGGTCTCTTTGTAAAGAATTTCAGCAATTTTAAATAAGATAAAAACAACCGCTTATTTGCGGTTGTTTCTAAAATTTCTAATTATTAAGCTTGTTATTCTACATCCCAGAATATGTTCGTGGTTACAAAATCTCCACCTATTGCAGATGAAGCTGCTTCCCGGTTTGCATTGTTCCTGTTTTGCTCATCTATAGGATATGTAAACCTTACCGGTATATCATCAAGAGTTAATTGAGGAGCAGCATTCAGGATAGGATAATCAAATTTTCTCCATTGAGCCCAGCTTTCGAAACCTCTGTTAAAAAGAGCGATCCAGAATTGTACTCCTATTTTCTGCTCGAATCCCCCTTCTGCAGTTGCATAAGCTACATCTGGTTGTGAAAGATAAGCTGAAGCTTCCTCATCGGTAAGACCCCAATACTCAAACGATGCCCTTATTGCATCATTATAATGTTGCTCAGGAGTTCCGGAAACATTATAGCCTCTTGCGGCAGCTTCTGCCAATAAAAACTCAACCTCAGAATAATCCAGGATATCGCCTTTTAAATCTGGTTCAAGAAACATATCCCCAAAATGTGAAGTTGTTTCGAAGTCTCCACCGGCTCCATATACTCCTCCTAAAAATTCACCATCTATGGGATTAGAAAAGAAAACTTCTCTCCGTGGGTCTTCCAATTCATTCAATTTGTCAACAATAGTATTGGCCATGAAATAATCATCCCTGCCACTTTGTACAAGAGCCACCCACAAAGGATTGGTGTTTGGAGGTGCAGTTAAATAATCTAGGGTTGCACTGTCTTCATTAGAAGTGAAAACCTTAGATGCCGCCTCTTCCGCAAGAGTTTGAGACTGCCCGGGATTGGCATCTGCTATTCTCATAGCAAGTTTTAATTTAAGCGAATTTCCAAATTTAATCCAGCTTGGAATATCCCCGGAATAAATCAGATCGGCGCTATCAAAACTTCCTGCATCCTCATCAAACGCATTTAAGCTTTCATCGATTCGTGTAAAAAGATCATCGTAAATCGTTGCAGCATCATCATATACTGGCGTTAAATTATCCCCATCCAATGCTTCAGTATATGGAACATCTCCGAAAGTATCTACCAAAACAGAATAGGTATATACCTCAAGTAGATTTATTATAGCCAACCTGTTGTCTCTTACCAGAATTTCCTCCGGGAGGGAATAATTAGCAGGGTCATTTAACTCCTCACGAGCAGCCTGGAAATCTCTTAATACATCGCGATATAAAATAGCCCAAAAGTTACTTGGGATAGTCCTGGTTTGCAGGTTGTACTGGCTCTCTTGCGTGTAAATAGGCGAGGATACATACTGCGTTATAAATCGAAAGACGTTTATATTAATATTAATATCAGACATCACATCAACAAGGTTTCTTTCCGCATTAGAGAAAAATAACTCATCAGGAACTCCACCTGTGGGGTTCTTCGGATCGTTATTTATGTCAGATAATGTTTCATCTGAAGCGCAGGAAAGTAACAAGCCTATTGCTAATATGAATAAAAGTTTAATTTTTTTCATTTTATAGATTTTTAAAATTCCATTTTTACATTTACACCGTACAGTTTTGTGGTTGGATAAGCTCCAATTTGAATTCCCTGAGTATTCCCTGCACTAAAACCGGCTTCCGGATCACTGTATTTTAAATTCTTATCAATGATCCATAGGTTATTTCCGGTAACGGATACAGATAAGTTTTGAAACTTTAAAGCATCCACTATACGCTTCGGGAAATTATAAGTAAGTGCCACTTCCCTCAATTTTATAAAAGATCCATCTCTTACATGATAAGCCTGTGGTAGATCTCCAAAAAGTCCTCCTGAAAATACTGCGTCACTTACATCTGCTAATACGGTGTTAGGGCTACCGTCTGGAGCTACTCCTGGAAATACATAACCACCTCCATCTTCTAAATGATTACGGATTGGGTTTCCCAGGCTATTGGTTCCGACAGTCTCAGGATAAAGACCGGTACCGAAACCATAATAGGTATCTACGGAATAAATATCTCCTCCTTCTCTTATATCAATAAGAAAGCTGAAGGAAAGATTTTTATATCTTAAACTATTATTAATACCACCTGTCCAGTCTGGATTAGTATCTCCAATCTCTTCATTTAAATCAGATTTAATGTACGCTCCTGATTCCTGATCCACGACCGGCTGACCGTTAACATAGGTGAAGTTGGATCCTCTAAGTGTTCCGTAAGGCCTGCCAACGGTAGCATTGAAAGTGATTCCTGTTTGGGAGGAAGAGATCTCAAAGTTATCTACGCCTTCAAACAGAGAAAGCACTTCGCTTTCATTTTTAGACCAGTTTGCCCGTATATTCCATTCAAAATTTTCGGTTTGCACTGGAGTTCCAAAAAGAAGTACTTCCAAACCTTTGTTTTCGATCTCCCCTGAGTTCACAAATTTTCTGCTGAAACCTGTAGAAGTAGATACGGCCACATCGATGATCTGATCTGTAGAATTTGTTTGATAAGCAGCCAAATCAAAACCTAAGCGTTTTTTAAAGAAGCTCATTTCAAGTCCTATCTCGTAACTTTCAGTAATTTCAGGTCTTAATTCAGGATTTCTTAAAGTAGAACTTATGGTTGCCAGGTTGGTGCCTCCAAAGGCTCCAGCAGTATTTAGTAATACTGGACTTACCAGACTTTGAGGTGTTCCGAAGTTACCTACTTCCGCATAGTTGAGTCTAAGTTTACCAAAGGATAACCAATCTGCACTTACAAGACTCGAAAAAACGAAACTTGTAGATATGGAAGGGTAAAAGAAACTATTATTATCTACAGGCAAGGTTGAAGCCTTATCCTGTCTTCCGGTTACATCAAGATACAGGAAGTTTTTATATCCTAAAGAAAGCGATCCGAAAATACCATCCACCCCAATTTTCACGAAATTCTCTGTAGGAGGGTTAGGGGTATTTAATGAGTTAGATATTGCATAAATGTTTGGAACTATTAGCCCACCGTTAGTAATTGCGTAAATAGTTTCTGTATTTGTTCGTCTAATATTTACACCCGCCAAAGCTGTCACGTTAAGATCTTCCCAGAATGTTTTATTAAAGTTCAGGGTCGCATCATAATTCAGCTCTGTAAAGCGTCTGTTAAAAGTAGAAAAGTAAGGGAGTCCTACACTGGTTACAGAAACATGCTGCTCTCTTAATTCACTATAATTGTCCAGGGAAATCCTTCCATTCACACTTAACCAGTCGGTAATTTCATAATCTATAGAAACATTCCCAAAAATTCTGTTTCGCTCATCTTCCGGAGCATTTTCATTCAAAGTCCAGTATGGGTTATCCCAAAAAGTTGGGGTTAGGTCATTTGCAGACACGGGATTCCAGCTGATATTTCTTCCGGTTAAATTATAAGCGTTTTCTAATTTTTTAAGATCTGCATTCACCGCCCACCATTGTCTAAAGTTAGTCATTAGGTTGGCCGCGTTTGATCCATCATATCCGGTTCCATTTCTTCCTCTACCTCTGGTATTTGTGTAATTTGCACTCGTGTTGATTGAAAGTTTTTCAGAAAGATCATAACCTGCAGCAATGCTCAGGCTATTTTTTACAATTTCACTGTTGGGCATTATCCCTGTTTGAATATTGTTGGAATAGGTAGTTCGATAATTAAAATTTTCGTCGTCACCAGAGAAGGTAATTACATTATTAGTTCCAAAGGCAGTTTGAAATATCGAATTTGGTTGAAACTCAGCGGCAGTCCAGGCTGATCTTTGTAAATAACTAGGGAGGGCTTCGTAAAGTGCATCCCATTGAAAAACCTGTAAATTCGGATCGAAAATAGGTCCATACGATGCATCATCATTGTACCTGGGAAGTGGATCTATAGTACCATCGCCATCTAAATCGGTAGTAGTTCTAAATCCATCTGTAAAGCTTCCGGATTCTGTGTTGAGATCTCCAAAATAACTTTGTCCATATTGTTGTTGATATTTAATGAAGGTATCCTTATCATAGTTACCAAATGTGATTCCGGTACTAATGCTAATGCCCATACCTTTTTCAATACCTTTTTTTGTAGTAATGATTACGGCACCATTAGCTGCCCGCGAACCATATAAGGCTGTCGCTGCGGCACCTTTCAGGATATTTACAGATTTAATAACCGATGGATCTAAATCTGCCACCGGGTTACCATAATCATAACCTCCTCTACCGGTATTTACACTCTCATCTCCGTTACCGAAGGCTGTGGTAAGGTTTCCAGTATCATTATTAATGGGTACGCCATCCACAACAAATAGGGCCTGGTTATTACCATTAATTGAAGTGACCCCTCTTATGACCACGTTGGTAGATCCACCAATGTTATTATTCCTGGTAATATTAACCCCGGCTGCTTTACCGGAAAGAGAGTTGATAACATTGGATTCACCGGGTCTGTTTACATCTTCTCCATCTAACTCGGTTGTGGCATAACCCAGCGATTTCTTTTCTCGGGAAATCCCCAGAGCGGTCACAACCACTTCTTCTAAAGTAGCAGCGTCTTCTTCTAGTGTCACATCAATAACATTCGTATTACCCACTGTAAATTCGATAGTTTTCATTCCTACAAATGAAAATGACAGTATATCACCTCTGGAGGCTTCAATAGAGTAATTTCCATCAAAATCTGTTTGAGTACCGCTACTTGTCCCTTTAATCAGCACATTTACCCCGGGAAGAGGTAATCCTTCCGCACCAGTTACTGTACCTGTGATTGTTTGCTCCTGGGCAAGGACACTAAAAGATCCCAAAAGCAGAAACACAATAACAAAGTAATAGTCTTTTACTTTCATAAATTGAATTTTAGTTAATGTTATGTTTGGTTAGATCGAATCCAATAATCGAGTTGAATTCACTTAGAAGAGAAATACTTTACTTGTAGGGTTCGACTAACATTTGTTAAAAAAAAGAAAAGATTAGCGTTTATTATTTAATTTGAAGTGAAAGGCCAATAATATGATATTTAACCAGCGTTATGTGAGATAACTGGTTATGAGTAATTTGGATATTTGAATTAAGCAAGGGAGGATTAAGTTGGAATATAAATTTGGGATAGTTTTTCTCTATTTCGTATTAAAATTAAAAAAGAGGCAGGCTTTTGGAGATTTTGGCTAATTCAAAAAATATGAAATGAAAAAAAATAGAGTATCATTCAAAATATTTTCTGTCTCTATGCACCTGCCTATTTTCTATTATAAATAAAAGAAAAGTAGTGCCTCGGTATTTTTTTTTGATGCAAGACCCCTTGAATTTGATAAGAAAAAACTTTTTTATGCTTTAAAATATTATTAATCATTCATTTATGCGGAAATCTCTTTTATAATCCTCACTTGTATAAGACTTCCTTAAAATAAAATTGAATTTTGTTTAAATAAGGTTAAATATGTAGTGCTAAGTAGGTTTGAGGAACGATTTTATGTATAAAAACTTTAACTTGAAAAGAAAAAGATGGAAGAAAAAGTAAAGATCAAATCAATTGGCCAGGTAACTCATGATGTAAAACAGTTTGTGGTTGAAAAACCCGCCGGCTATGAATTCACTCCGGGGCATGCTACTGAAGTGTCTATAAATCAGGAAGACTGGAAGGATGAGAAAAGACCTTTTACTTTTACTAGTCTTCCGGAATCTGATGATCTTGAATTTACAATTAAGATTTACCCAGATCATGATGGAGTAACAGAGCAGCTTGAAAAGTTAAAACCTGGAGATGAATTGATCATAAGAGACACCTGGGGAGCTATTGAATACAAAGGCCCGGGTTATATTATTGCCGGAGGAGCTGGAATCACCCCATATATTGCCATGCTCAGGGACTTAAATAAGAAAGATAAAATTCAGGGAATGGAATTATTCTTTTCAAATAAAACTGATAAGGATATCATTTTAAAAGAAGAGCTGGACACTATTTTGAATAATAAAGCGACTTATGTAATTACCGATCAGGAAGATACCAAGCATACGAAGGCATATCTTAATGAAGAATTTTTAAAGAAGAATATTACAGATTTTAACAAACGCTTTTATGTGTGCGGACCACCAAAAATGACAGAAGAGATCAATAAAATTCTAAAGAAATTAGGAGCCAATCCCGATTCGGTTCAACTGGATGATCAATAATATAAATTTTTTTAAATAATAGAGCCGGCTTTTCCGGCTTTCTAATTTAATACCTTGATCTATAAATTAAGTTTTTAATGAGATCGTAAAAACAAGAATAGGTTGTTTAACATGGAGTATTCCCTGTAGAATCCACTTTACTTGCTTTTAAAAATTTTAATTTTGAACTGGCAATGAGCAAGGGTTTCAAATTTTCCTCTCGAGTCTTTCTATGCGGATTGCTTTCATTGTGAGTACAGGACAAAGGAAATTTATCAATTTTTTTATAAATGTATATTTTCAGAACCATGCTGAATTGTAAGTATTCCCTGTCTTAATTCGGAAATAGAGTCAATTTCTTTAATGGTTCCAAATTTTATAGGAGAACAGGAGGTGACTCTCAATATCGAAAACCTGATATCTTGTTGAGTCAATTTTTAAGATCTTTCCATGGCCTATAGATTCCCATACGCCTTCTATAGACTTTGCTTGATTCCTTTCAGAGGTACAACCAAAAAGAATCATGCAGAAGGAAAGTAAGATGATGAATGAGGTGATGATTTTCATGATGTAACTTACTGTTTGTCAATATGTAGAT
The DNA here is from genome assembly GCA_963779835.1 of uncultured Flavobacteriaceae bacterium. Lineage (GTDB taxonomy): Bacteria > Bacteroidota > Bacteroidia > Flavobacteriales > Flavobacteriaceae > Christiangramia. The sequence continues at coordinate 131,717 of CAVZZT010000010.1, read as the reverse complement.
AATATATCACTAAAGTTACAGTTTTTTCAAATTTCATCAGATATTTAAGGAAAACAATGGGATTTAAGTATGGTTCGATCTAATCTACCCATTAATGATTTCATTTCTGAAGAAATTGGTGGATGAATGTTTTGATTGCTGTCAAGTTGCTACCAATGCATTTTGCTATATTACGAATTTTATAAGCTTATATCTTATTCCACTCCCAAATGCCGTACTTCAACTCATTTGGAAGTTTAAAACCACATCGTTTTAAGGTGAGTAAAATATTGCCTCGATGGTGTGCTTCATGATGTATGAAATATCCTAGGAGAGGGATCACTCCTCTTTTAAATCCTTTCATGTTTCCATCATTTTCAATACCAGTTCTAAGCATCTTTTCAACCAATTTTGAGGAAACTTCGTGACAATCGATGAGCATCTGAATACTTTTCTCATCTCCGGCCTTTATGGTTTCCAGATCGGCTACAAGTTTTTTATCAAAACTTTCAAGTTTCCAGTATCTAACATTATATATATGAGCCAGCTGATGGCCAACAGAACCTCCACCTCTTTTAGAAGTAGTGAAACCAAGTGCTTCTTCGTTAATTGAATTAATTAAAAGTATGTTGGTTCGGTGGTTGATAAACCAGGTTTCAATAATTTGCCTTTCAATCCCGCTCATACTATAAATTTACTTAGTGTTTAATTCCTTCTCAATTAGATCTAAAATGATATTAATCTCTTTAAGCAGAGGCTTATACTGTGATTTTTCAGTTGCTATCCCGGTTAGAACGAATATTAGAAGATTGTTTTCGAATTCCCTGGTTTTTACGATATCAAGATTGCTGAAATTGGTATTTGCAGGAGGTAGTTCCAGTACACTGGAACTTATGCCCGATTGATCCAGAATGGTTCTTATACTGGCATTATTTCCCCGGAAAAGATCTACCACTTTCTCGCGTTGTAACCTTAGAGCATTTTCCTGATTACTTAAACTCTGGAAAAAGGATTCCCATGCCGTTAGTTTTCTTCTCAAATCGGGATTTGAAATGTCTTCAAGCCTTCCGGAATTTATTAATTCTTTTAAAAATGAATTATTTGGATTATAGGCAAGATCATAAGAAAACGAGTTATAAAGCATTTGTGATAAATCTTCTTCTGCAGGGAGTTTTTCGCTTTCTCCAATAAGTTTAGCCAGTTTTTGAGAATTCTGATAATTCAGTTGATTCACTTCCATTAAGTTTTGAAGTTTTATCTTGTTATCCAGAAATTCCTCCTTTAAGCCTGAAAGATAAAATTGTTCTCTCTTTAAGACTGTTTGATTTTCTTTCCAGTTGTTAATGGCAAGTGCAATAAGTATCCCAATTACAACCAGTGTAATTTCCCCAATCGCGTAGAGGAGATATTTGCTAAACTTTTTTTTAAGAAGTAACCTTCTTCTGGTCTTACGAAAAAAATTTATCATCAGTGAATTTTTTGTTCTTAAAGACAGTAAATTAGAGAACTAAAATATTGAAAATAATTGAAGAAAAGATTAGAATGGTAATCGTTGCTCGTCTTTATGAAGGTTGTGAAGACAGCTATTACTAAATTTTGATAATTAGCCAGGGAATAAGAATTAATTGGATTCAGCTTTAAGTTATCACTTAGACTATTTTTTAGATAATTTGTAATTGTATCGGTCTAAATAGAAGGTGATAATAAAGTATATGAATATAAAAGCCAGAACGTCGAATCCACTTTTCAATTCTACTTTTCATTCCAGGAAGGAATCTGTATTAGAGATTCAAATACATAAACTACCGGTCCAAAGATCAGAGCCTGAACCATTTTTTGCAATTTTAAACTAAGTATTTTTTCATCTTCTGTATTCTCGCGGGAAAATGTAATGAAGAGCAACGAAATTAGAAAAATGTCCTTGATGATCCACCTTTGTACAATGATGTTTATCTTCAAAAGTGCGGGCTCATTGTACATTATTAAAAATCCTACTGCTGCCAGAAGGAAACCTGAATTTATAAAATTAATAATCGCTAAGTTTCGGGATTAAATTAATAGGTGCCCAATAAACCATGTTTAAAATGTTCCCAATCTGAGATGATTGTATAAATAACAATTAAAACGATAAAGAGGATGAAAATTTTAAAATAGTCTTTCCTTGAAAGGTTTGTACTCATAAGTTGTTTTAGTTATTTCTCTGAGGCAATGATCTTGAGAGTTTCGTTATTACCATTTGGATTCAGAATTCGAATGTTTAATTGATCATACTTCCATTCTTCTTCTTTTCGATGAGCCCTAAGGTCCAGTTTCCCATTAGCTTTTTCACCCTTAATCTTAATAGTTGAAATTACACTTTGATTATCATCTGAATACCTTACCTCACCGTTAAGAATTGCCATTTTATCAATAGGCTGTATTTCTCCCAGTTTTTTTTCAACACGCTGATCTCTATTTGCCTTTTCAATTGCTTTCGTGTAGAGTTCATCATCTAAATATGCCTGAGCAAGATTGGTTGATATTTTTCCCAAACCGGAAGAACCAATAAGATAAATGATAAGTATTGTGATGAAAGCAATGGGAACTAACCACTTATAATTTTTATTGAACCAGTTGTTTTTCATTTAATGTTGAATTTAATCCTAATTCTGGAATTAAGCAATGCTGAAGTGAATAGTAAACCATCTTATTTCTAGATGTATCAGAAAATTAAAAAAATCAGTCTATTCTTATATTAAGCATAGATCAAAGCCACTATAAATGGAATGGTAACTGTTACAGATATAATGGCAGGTTTTACCCAACTCTTTTTCTCAAATTCAATATCTTTTCCAAGATATCGATTCCAGAAATATTCGTTTAAAATGAGCGCACCAAGAAAATTTAGAGGGATGGTTAATTGAGTTGTACTAATAGAATTTACTGTAAATATCATTCCTATAGAATAGATAATTGAAAAAATAAGGACTTGAATACGTCCTCTTTTTTCTCCCTTTCTCTTAAGATTACTCATTAAAATTACCGCACCAAATATGGTGGAAAAAAGTACTGAGAAAATGGTGATGACTCTTTTCGAATATAGTTCAGGGAGAATTTCAGTGATCTCGTTTTCCTCAAATTCTTCGTTTTCCAGAATTTCAGAATCTGTATGATCGTCGCCCTTCTCTTTAGCTTCCGCTTTATAAATCAAAATATTCTTCAATATAACGCTACTTTAAATCCATATCAATAAATGCACAAAACCTGCGGAAGTAGGGGATGCAGTTTTGCCATTCTTAGGCCAGTTACAAGCGAAAATATAAAAAACTATATTAATCCCATAGGATATTATGAAAACAAATAAAGACAGGATTTCGGAAGTACTTAGAAGTAAGTTTTTATTGCTGATTTAGTGATACTCCATGGCGAGGGTAGAAACTATAATTTGAGAGTTCTCTAGTTATTATTTAATATCGTTGTGTTTTGAAATTTTCTATGCCTGATCTCTTTTTCTACCTTATTTACAAATAGTAGAATTATTATTAAGGTGATGATGATAGAAATTATGAGAAGCTTAAATTGCTTTATGTTTTCTGACCTGGCATTGGATCTTATGCTTTCAATAACCTGAATGAATCTATCTTCGGGGATTTTGTTAAAAAGAATGCCATCTTCAGGCATTTCGTCTTTATAGATATTTTCCCGGATATTCTCTTTAAATTTTGGCTTATTAGAATGGAGCATTGATTTATTATGGTCATGTTGACTTCTTGTTTTTCCGTGAGACATATCTAATATTCCTTATTTTAATTAAAAGTCAGGTTAATTGGTTAATGCTGTATAAGTTAAGAATTTTCTGGAAACTTTGGTATTTCTATAGTAATTGGAAAATTCAGAGATTGAATTCATCCTTCTTATAAAGAATATATTTTATTGATGAGCACATAAAAAGTATAGATAAAAATTATAGCAAGGAAATTTGTAAATTAGAGATCGAACCGAAATTTTCAACCGATTAAAATCATTTGTAACCATGGAAAATAAACATTCTGAAAGCAAAGACAATCATAAAGTTTGGGAAGTAAATGAATCCAGCAAGTGCCCATTTATGGGTGGAGCTCTAAATAATACCGCCGGCGGGGGAACTTCCAATCGGGACTGGTGGCCCAATCAGCTAAATCTTGATATTTTACGCCAACATTCGTCATTAACCGATCCTATGGATGAGGATTTTGATTATGCCGAAGAATTTAAAAGTCTGGATCTTAATGCTGTAAAACAAGACCTTTATGATCTTATGACCGATTCACAGGATTGGTGGCCCGCAGATTATGGGCATTACGGTCCGTTTTTTATTAGGATGGCCTGGCACAGTGCAGGTACTTACCGAATTGGCGATGGTCGAGGAGGAGCCGGTTCCGGACAACAACGTTTTGCTCCTTTGAACAGCTGGCCCGATAATGCAAATCTTGACAAGGCGAGACTTCTACTCTGGCCGATCAAAAAGAAATATGGAAAGAAATTATCCTGGGCAGATCTTCTGATCCTTGCCGGAAACTGCGCCCATGAGTCTATGGGTTTAAAAATGTTTGGTTTTGCCGGTGGTCGGGAAGATGTTTGGGAGCCTGAGAATGATGTGTATTGGGGAGCCGAAAGCGAGTGGCTTAACAACGAGGCACGTTATGAAAGTGGGGAACTTGAAAATCCTCTAGGAGCAGCTCACATGGGCCTTATCTATGTGAATCCAGAAGGACATAATGGAAATCCAGATCCGGTAGAATCGGCTAATTATATTCGTGAAACCTTCGGTAGAATGGCCATGAACGATTATGAAACTGTGGCCCTGATCGCCGGAGGACATACCTTTGGAAAAACTCACGGAGCTGCGGACGCTGAAGAATATGTTGATGCTGAGCCTGCTGCAGCAGGTATCGAGATGCAGGGTATGGGTTGGAAGAATCGCTTTGGAACCGGAATGGGTGCCGATACCATTACCAGTGGAATTGAAGGAGCATGGACCGATACTCCGACTAAATGGAGTAATAAGTATTTAGATAATCTTTTCAAATATGAGTGGGAATGCATTAAAGGTCCTGGAGGAGCATACCAATGGCAGCCAAAGAATAATGAAGGAGCCGGAACAGTACCAGATGCGCATGACCCGAATAAGAAGCACGCTCCCTTCATGTTAACTACCGATATTTCTCTAAAAATGGATCCTGAGTATGAAAAGATCGCTAGACATTTCTATGAGAATCCAGATGAATTTGCAGATGCATACTCTCGTGCATGGTTTAAATTGACCCATCGTGATATGGGTCCAATAGAGCGTTATCTCGGGCCTGAGGTTCCGCAGGAAGAATTATTGTGGCAGGATCCGATTCCAAAGGTAGATCATGAGCTGGTTAATGATAACGATATAGCCGGTTTGAAATCGAAGATCCTGGATTCTGGACTTTCGGTTAGTGAACTTGTAACAACAGCATGGGCTTCAGCCTCTACTTTCCGTGGATCGGACAAACGTGGTGGTGCAAATGGAGGTAGAATACGCCTGGCTCCTCAAAATGGTTGGGAAGTAAACAACCCTAAGCAACTAGGGAAGGTAATTGAAACTCTTGAAAAGATTCAGAGTGATTTTAATGATTCTCAGAGTGGCAAAAAGGTTTCTATTGCAGATCTAATTGTGCTTGCCGGTTGTGCCGGAGTTGAAAAGGCTGCTAAAAATGCAGGTCATGAGATTAAAGTTCCGTTTACTCCGGGTCGTGCAGATGCCTCCCAGGAGCAAACAGACGTGGAAGCATTTGCACCGCTGGAACCGAATGCAGACGGATTCAGAAATTACTTCAGAAACCGGGATCATATTTCCGCTTCTGCTGAAGAAATGCTAATAGACAGAGCTCAGTTATTAACCTTAACGGCACCGGAAATGACAGTTCTTATTGGAGGAATGAGAGCAATGGGAATTAATTATGACGGTTCTAAAAAAGGTATTTTTACAGATCGTCCGGGGCAGTTGACCAACGATTTCTTTAAGAATCTTCTGGATATGGGAATTACCTGGAAAGAAAGTTCAGATTCTCATAACCAGTTTGAAGGTCGGAACCGTAAATCTGGAGAAGTGAAAATGACCGGAAGCAGGGTAGATCTTATTTTTGGATCAAATTCTGAACTAAGAGCACTTGCTGAAGTATATGCTACCGATGATGTGGAAGCTAAATTTGTAAAAGACTTTGTAAAAGCATGGCATAAAGTAATGAACCTCGATAGGTTTGATTTGAAATAAATATTCAGGACTGAAATGTCTTAGAATTGAAAATAATAAAGGTGATCTTTATAAGATCACCTTTATTATTTTCTAAAAGAAAGATTGGTTAGAAGGCAGTTTCAGTTCCGAAGTATATTCTCTGAATTTCTTCTTCCGGGGTATATGCATTCTCAAAATTAAGATCTTCACCAGGTATAGGGGAAATGCATCGTGATCGATCTTTTCGGCTCTACGGGCGTTGTTGCTTATGTTTGCCAATATGTTTTTTGATAGAATTTTTAAGGTCAGTATAATTGGTTTGAATTAGCCAGTGACCAGCATCTAATTCTAAAAATTCATAATCATTTTTCATGTATTGATGACTGTTTTTTACTGCTGCCAGTCCAATAGCCATATCTCTATTACCCCAAATAAATAATGTGGGAACATGAATGTCTCCCAGAATTTGATCATTAGAGGCTTTCTTTAAAACCTTATAGTTACCACGATAATAATTAAGGGTGGCGGTTAGTTGTTTGCGATTTCTGAAAACCTTCAAATAATTTTCAACTTCATCCGGTTTACTATTCTTCCATAAATTTCGAAATAGTTCAAAATCATTTTTTCTAATTCGAATTTCAGGAAGAAAGGGCCATTGAAATGCTTTTATATACTGGCTCATTTTTTGCTGTTCGGGATCATTAACAATAGCATTTCCAAATGCCTGCAAATGTGGAATGGAGATCGCCGTCCAGCTTAAAATTGCCTCCTGATTATCATAAGCTAATTTCCATCCAATAGCAGCTCCCCAATCATGTCCAACCAGGTGAAATTTTGTTCTTCCGAAATGTTTGGAAATTTGAATGACATCATTAACAAGTTTATCTAAATGATAGCTTTTTTTATTTTTTGGACAGGCACCAATACTGAAGCCCCTTAAATTTGGTGCTACACAATAAAACCCTGTGTCCGATAAGTCTTTCATTAGATTTCTCCACATGTATGAGGTCTCCGGAAATCCATGTAGTAAAATAATTAAATCATTTTTCTTATCACCTGTAACTCTGCAATTGAACCTTAGGTTTTCGATATTTACATCTATTGTTTCTTGCATGGTTTAGGATAATGCTAAGCTTCGTAGATAAAGACAAGAACCAAGAGGAAGGGAGGCTGTTTTTTGGTTTAGACCTGGTTTGTTAGTGAAGTTAATTCTTTTCTTTGAGATTTCACCGCTTATTTGCGCCAGGGGTATTTGTAAAATATCTTAGGCTAATTAGTTGTTTTGGAAAGTACGTATAATAACCAGTATCACACCCAGTAGAAATATTGAGGTGAAAATAATTTTGTTGTGCTTAGCTAACCAATTAGGTAGAAAAATATCGAAATTGGCTTTTCTAGAGTCTGAATACCTTCGCGCAAGAACGGTAAGAGGACAAAACATTTTAAAAAGTAATAAAACAAAGCCTTCAATAATTATAAGGCTAATTCCAATCCAAGTAAAAGTATTTATTTTGTTTGTTATCCCGGAATATAGAATATAACCAATCACGCATAACAAAGAATAACCAAATTAAGGTGTGAGCCACCTTAATTGCCAATAATTTTTGAGATGGATTCATTTCTTATATAAAGTAGTTTAAAGAAAAAAATCACCTCTATAATTTAGAGGTGATTTATATATTTTAATAATTCCTAAAAGTTTAATTGTTATGGAACAGCTACCAGCTCAGGTAATTTAGCGTCGAAAAGCTGGATAAATTGCTCACTGCTAAGGATTTTTCCTTGTTTTTTTGCGTTGTCGGCAAGTTTATATCCCCATTCTGCAGCAGCCATTCTTTGTAGCGGAGTACCATGATGTCCGGTACTGCTAAAACCACAGTCACCGATATCATAGAATACTTGAAGGAATTGTTTCACCCTTTTCCATTGCATAGTGGCACCTCTGGCATGAGACAGGTAATATGCTGCCAATGCATCAGCCATTAGTTCAGTTCTACGAGTTTTTTCTGCAGTTCTAGGGCCATCATCAAAAACATTACGTTGAAATTGAATTTGATGTCCATATTCATGGGCCAGTATGGCCTGTGGAGCTACATCTTCAAAACCTAAATCAGTAAATCCCTTTACAATTCCATCACCCATAATGATCTTAGCAGGAATTACTCCGTTGATTCCATAAGGAGGATATTCAAAGGAATTCTGCGCAAAAGCGTTCAAAGTGAAAATAGGATGATTGCCATCTCTGTATTCAGGATAGGTGTCAAGTGCAGCTAAAACAAGATCAGCGTAATATTCAGCAGTGGCAGTTGGCATACCATATGCCGCTACATAAGTTCTAATTACTTTATCTCGGTCCTGTAACATATCACCATGCATCGCTCCTAAAACGATATCATCTGAATCTATATCCCAGAAACGGTTAAGATCTTTAAATGTTTTGGTCATAATTTGGGTATGTTCACCATCTTTACCGAAATATTGACCCTCAGAGCTGTTTACAAATACCAATGCATCATAGGTTGGTAAATCGAACATAGCTAGGCTAAGACGTGCATAATTATAGGAAGTCCCTGTCCAGTCAGACAGTTCATCATCAAACCAATAGTCAAATGCAGTATTACCGCATTCTGTCGGCTCTACAATATTTCCAAATTCTAAATTTACATCTAGCTTAGAATTTAACTCCTGCTCTGCACTTTTTTCATAATCCTGGGAGCCTGTTTTTACTCCGGAAGACGGTAAGTTTGAATTTGAATTAGGTGTGTCAACAGTTTCTTTCTCACATCCTGTCATCAGGATTAAAGAAAAGGCAAGTACTGCCGGTAAAAGTCTCAAATTTTTCATAAATGAATATATTAATTAGTAAAATTTAAATAATGAAATACACTGAAAAATATGGGGCAGGGTAATTTAATAAACGCAATTCTATTAGGCGTTTATTTTAAGTAGGTTATGGGATAAAACTAATAAAATATTTTATATAAAAGAGTCATTTTTTTAATTCGCAGAAATTTTTTTGTTATTTCCTGGTTTAGTTTAATGTGTTGGTTGATAGAATCTTAGTAAATACGGGCCATTTGTTTCTTCTTTTCCAAATTTAATGTCGTAAATATTTTTTAACTTTTTGAAAACAATTCAAATTTTGAAAAAACCGGGTCTTTTAGAATAGCTTACCTGAAATCTCCGGGTTAATTCTTATCTGTTTCTGCGAGCTTCTTTGTGTCTACATACTGCTGAAAGGCGACAATCTTTCCATCTTCAAGGGTCCATAAATGAGCTGCCTGGGCATCATAGGTTTCTCCGTTTTTCCACTTGGCATCATATCTAAGGGTAGCAAGAACCTGGTTGTTGCTCATTTCATGTAGCTCTATATCCTTTAGTTTGAAATATTCATGTTCTTCCATGATACGACCAAAAACTCCATTCACGATGGCGTCAGGACCAATATATGGATTGTCTTCAGCATATTTATTCCCTTCTGCTTCATTCCATTTTATCTCTGCATCCATCTTACTGAGCACAGCAGGAACATCTCCTGCCGTAAAGGCTTTATATACAGAGTCTATTATCTCCATATTTCTGGGATCGGAAACCAGGCCTAACTGTCCCATAAAATCCATGTTGTCCATGAAATCATGCTCTTCCATAATTTTACCATCTTTCATTTTAACCAGGGTAACACCTTCCAGGTCTAAATTTTTTCCTGTTGCGGGTATTCCGAAGAAATCTCCGGTATGCTTTCCTTTAAATCTCCAGTGTTTTACAATGTTATTGTCCTGTCCAAAAATATTTATAATGTCAAAACTTATATCTGAAAATCCTGTAAGGAAATTTTGGTAATAGGCTTTAAAGTCGTCGATGCCTGTAATATTTTCGGGATTGGTGACGAGCACAACATTTTCATCAAAACTGGAATTGTTGATCTTATCTATTTCACCATCGTTGATGATCTCATCCCAGACCCGGGAATACATTTCGATGTTCTTTTCGGTTTGATTTTGTGAGAATGATGTACTGAAGCCCAGGATCGTTAAGGCAAATAGGATTGCAGTTTTTTTCATAATTAAAATATTAAGTAGAACTAAAAATTTATAGCAGCATTAATTTATAAATTACTGAAATACAACACACTATATTTTTAAAAAAATCGGTTAACAGATGCAAATCACGGGACGATATACCTGTTTAATATAATATCAAAACTGAAAAAAGCTGTTAGACCTGTTTTTCGGAGAGTAGTTATTAATTAGTGTGTATGCTCTTAAAATTTAATAAATGAAATAGAAGTAATTATTATAGCTGGAAAATATCAAGGTTCCCCATCTGGTTTTATTAACCTTACCGAGTTATTATTTGGATAAATGGTTTTATCTCAGTTGTTTATTGGGTAATGTGAATTCCATTTTCCATTTCTGATCCGATCGGTCTTTCAATCAACCTTTCATAAAATCGAAATTATCTCTGATTACCATAAATTCAAACGTCGAAGCCCTTTCGTCATTTCTTTGCAAGACTCTGTTTAAAAGAAATTCTTTTAGTCATCTAAAAAATGCAATTTCAATTTTGGAATTGCGGCGAACTTTCTAAATTTTTCCCGGTGCTCAAACTTTGCTTAAGTGGAAATCAAAAGATTATATTTTTCGTAGTAATGATTAAATTTTATATATTTATAAAATACTGTAAATCAGTTATATGCGTTAAATTTTAACGCAAAACAAGTGCCTCTAAATCATTCTCTGTTTACTTATTTTTTCACCCCCTAATTTTATCTGGTTATCATTTGCAGCCTTTTAATCCTGTGTAGGTTAGGTGTTTTAGAATATTAATCAACTTAAATATAATAATTATGAAGACGTTTTCATTTAAAGCATTCCTATGTTTACTTGTCATGTCCCTGATTGGATGTACTAGTGACCCGGTATCTACGGAAGTCCCCACTGATTATGAGTCGGCTATCCAAAAAGGACCGGGAGTTCTTAAAGCGAAAATAAAGGATGGAGAGTTTGCCAGTCCACTCTTTGATTTAGGCACGGCGCCGAATGGAGATATCCTGGTGGCAGATGCCGGAGCTGGAATTTCCAATATCTATGGATTTACCGAAATATCTCTTCCGGGGGTTACTAGTGTTGGGCCTATAGGCCGTGGTTCTATGTGGGCTACTACCGGACCTTCATCAGATACTGAAGAAGATACCGGGCAGGCATTATACAGGGTTTCCAAAGGCAAAAACAGATTAATTGCGAATTTGTTTGCTTTTGAAGAAGCAAATGATCCTGACGGTGCTGGCGTGGATTCTAATCCATATTCGGTTGCTTCACTAGGTGGTAATTCAGCGCTGGTAGTAGATTCAGGGGCAAACGATCTATTACGTGTTAATAATCAAGGGAATATTGAACTTGTTGCCGTTTTTCCCGATGAATTGGTTTCTACTACAAATTTTCAGCAACTAACCGGGTGCCCTGCCCTGGATTGCGCTCCTCCCATGTTACCAGCACAGGCAGTACCCACATCTGTGGTGGTGGGGCCAGATGGCTATTATTATGTAAGCGAGTTAAAAGGATTTCCCGCCCCAACCAATGCGTCAAATATATGGAGAATTGCGCCAAATGCTTCTGGAGCAATGTGTGGATCAAGTCCCGATTGTGTGAAAATGTTTGATGGCGGGTTTACTTCTATTATTGATATTGCGTTCGGAGACGATGGGATGCTTTATGTTGCTGAACTTGATGAGCAGAGCTGGTTTGCTGTCGAAGTCCTTGGAGGAGGTGTGGGCGGTACCATAAATAGGTGTGATCCCGAAACTTTGATTTGTGAAGAAATCGCTACCGGAATCCCTATTCTTACAGCTATTGCATTTGGGAAGAAGGGTTCGCTTTGGGCAACAAAGAATGCTCTAATACCAGGTCTGGCAGAGGTCATTGAGGTACCTTAATAATCAACAAAAACATATTAAATAATCTATTAGGAAGGAGATCTTATACGGTTTCCTTCCTAATTTTTCATAACTGGACGAACTGCTATGTTATATGGCAAGACGTCAAAACTATCCACGATGGTTCTATGCTCTCTGAGATTCATAAATTGATTGAGTATAACCAGAATAAAGGGTATAATGGCTATAGTAAAAAAGACGATTTCCCAGTTAAAACTGGTTTTTAAAATCCCAAGCAGGCTAGCTCCAGCAGCACGGCCCATGTTGGACAATGCCATGTAAAGAGTATAACTTATATTCAATGAAATATATTAATAATGAAAGACGAAAGCACCAATTTGCGGTCCGGGAAATAAAAATTACTTAGCAAAGGGATCAAATGGTTTGTAACCGCTTAAGTAATTCTTTTTTTAACGATTTACTAATAGGGATAGCTTTCCTGCCTATTACAATGTGGGTAGTAGCTATTTCTTTGATCTGAGAAATATTGATAATATAAGACCGGTGAATCCTTAAAAAGTGTTTGGCAGGTAATTTTTTATCCATCTCTTTTAAGGTTATGACCAATAAATATTCCTTGTTATTGGAGAAGATGCGACAGTAGTTTCGTTCGGCTTCAATGTATAGAATGTCTTTAATATTTACCTTTACCATAGAATTTAAGTGCCTCACAAAAATACAATCACTAAGGATAAAGGCTTCATCATTTGGAGAGGTGAGTTCAGTATTATTTTCATCCTTAAGGCCTATTTGGGTTATAGTTAATTCGATGGCCCGTTGTAGATCTAATTTTTTAAATGGTTTGGCAATAAAACCATATGGATGCGTGTCTTTAGCTCTATTGAAATGAACATCATCAATATTCGCGGTTAAATAAATTACCGGAATATCGTGTGTTTTTTGCATAGCCAAGGCTGTTTCTATACCATCTAAATTACCCTTAAGATTGATATCGAGAAGCAATATATCCGGGATTTCAGATTTTATATGCATTAAAGCTTCTTCTCCTCTTGGAACAATCCCGGTTACTTCATATCCCAATTCATTTAATTGCAATGAAATATTAGCAGCAATGATCATTTCATCTTCCACAATAAGTATTTTGATCTTTTCACCCATTATGCGCTTTTTCTAATTAAAAAGTCAAATTCAATGTAAGTTCCCTGATCGTTTCGTTCGATCATTTTTCCATTCAGCTGCTGTGTAAGTAATTTCACTAGTTGTGAGCCGAAACCGGTACCTTTTGGTGCAAGACCTTCTGTTTTTCCAATTCCATTATCTCTAAACCGTAATTTTAAATTCTGATCTCTGTTTTTTTCTAAACTAATATTAATAATGCCTGGTTGGTGTTTTGGGAAAGCATATTTAAGGGCATTGGTGAGCAACTCATTTACTATAAGACCTATGGGTACGGCCGTATCTACATCCAGATCTAAATTATCCATAGCACATTCAATTTTCACCTGCTCTTCTGCATTAAAAGTGTCAAGAATACCTTCGCTTAGATTGAGGAAGTAATCTTTCATCTCAATACTCCCCAGGTTTGTGCCCTGATATAACTTTTGATGGATGATTCCCATAGATTGCACCCGGTTTTGACTGGCGATCATGGCATCTTTAGTTGCTGGATCATCAATTTGAGCCGATTGTAAAGCGATCAGGCTTTTTACCATTTCCAGGTTGTTTTTTACCCGGTGATGTATTTCTTTCAGCAATAATTCGTTTTCGGCATTCTTAGCTCTAATAATTCTAGTGGCCTTTTTGCTCTTATAGAAAAAATAAAGTAATGACAATAGAAAGACGAACAGCAGGGATGCGATCACGATAAATAGCGTTTGGGTCTTACTTTTTTGAGCTATCAAAGCGGCTTGAGATGCCAGGGCTTCATCCTTTTTCCCTGTTTCATATTTGATGGCCATTTCAGATTCAATATTCTCAATTTTACCTTCCAGTAGCTTTTGAGAATTGGCATTTGCTTTATCTTTATAATACAGCGCATTTTTGTAATCGCCTAAATTAGTATAAGCTTCTGCAAGATCTAAATAGGGTTGAATAATGCCCACCTGTCCCTTCTCTTCATAAGCCTTTACACCTGCCAGAAGATGGTCTAACGCCTGGGTGTAATTTTCCTGTAACAGGTAAATTTGTCCAATTTCGGTACGATAGGTGGCGCAACGTTCTTCACCGACGTGTTTTAAACACAATTGCCATGCAGCCATATAATCTTTTAAAGCATTCTCATAATCTTTTGCTTTGATGTAGACATCCCCCCGATAAGAATAGGCTCTAACGGGAACGAAGATTTCTTCAGGTACTTTTGTTCTAACAATTTCCAGACAATATTCGGTTGCTGCGTAGGCTTTTTCAAATTCACCCAATTCTCCATAACCAATTATTAAATTGAATTGAGCGATAGCCAGACCGCTGTAGTTTTCCGATTTTTTTAATAATGGTACCGCCTGATTAGTGTAGGCAATAGATTTTTCAAAATCTTCCGTCACCCGGTATTTTACACCTAAAGTGCGATAGGCACTTCCAAGCCCGGCATCATCATTTAGGTCTTCATACATCTCAATAGACTTGAACAATACCTCCTGCGCTTTATCTAATTGTCCGGTATTTAAATAATCTATGGAAAGAGATCTGTAGGTATCTGCAATTTTCTTTTTGTCACTACCCTTTAAATGATATTCCAATGCCTTCTCGGCATGATACACTACTGAGTCTGGTGAAAACAGGCCATTATAAGAATGCCAGGCAGCTAAAGATTCGTGAACCTGGGCAGTTAAACTATCAGGCTCATTTTTTAAGCTTCGTTTTAAAGTTTTCAGTCCTATAGCATGAAATTCGTCTAAATTTTTTTCGTTGGTTTCATTAGCACGCATCCATGACAAGCTAGAGTCTATAGGTTGCTTATTAATATCTTTCTCACTTAAAATTTCAGACTGTGAAAAACTTAAACCTGAACAAAAGCAAACCAGTAAAATTGTAAAAATTATTTTAAACATACTTCTTGAAAACTGGATGGGATAAAACGTTATAATAGACTTAAATATACAGAAATTCCTTATAAAAATACTTCGTATAATTTTATAAGTACCTGAAAAACAATCTCTTTCAATTGTTTTTCTATATTGCATTATGCTTCTTACTATAGATAACCTAAAAAACTTAATTACCGGCTCCGTTACTTTTAGGTAGTGGATCGTTTAATTTTAACTATCTGCCTTTATTTAATCGTGTAATGCAAAATGATCTTTCTTCAACAAAATTTGGATAGCCATGCGTTATTTATTAAATGAATAAGGTATAGTATTGATTTTAAAATACTTGAATTAATGCATTAGATAAATTTAAGTATACTGCCGTACATAAATTTGATACTCTCGTCCTTGACACCTATTTTAATATTAAAAATGATTCTAATTTAATACTTCAATTAACTAAAAATTAGATCATGAAAAATTCAAATTTTAAAACACATTACATATTAAATTATTTAAGCTTAGCCATTTTTAGTTTTATTTTATTGGGATGCGAGACGGAAGAAACACCCATAATGGATAAGGAACAAAACATTCAAAAGACAGAAAAGACAATAACAGCACAGGAATCTTTTAGTAAAAAAGGTAAGCCAGAGAAAATCAAAATTTGTCATTATTCTTTAGACGATGATAAGAATTTTATTATAGAAGTCAGCGAAAGAGCTGTTGCAGGTCACCAATCGCATGGGGACATTCGCTTAGACGACCAGGACGGAGATGGATATGTCCCCGAAAATGAATGTGGATTCGGGAAAATGGGAGACTGTGATGACTCTGATTCGTCAATTCATCCCGATGTAGAAGATATTTGTGATGGTATTGATAATGACTGTGATGGTGAGATCGATGAAGATAACCAGATTACTTATTATGCAGATGCCGATGGCGATGGTTATGGGGATGCCAATACCACACAAGATGCCTGTTCTCAGCCCGATGGATATGTAACTGATAATACCGATTGCGATGACGCCAAATCATCGGTTAATCCGGGAGAAAAAGAAATTTGCGGAAATGGTATTGATGATAATTGTGATGGGAATATGGATGAAGGTCTAAAACTAGTTTTCTATGCTGATAAAGATGGGGATGGTTATGGCGATAACAATTCAAAAATTGAAGAATGTGTGCAGCCCGCTGGTTATGTAGTTGATAATACCGATTGTGATGATGCAAATAGTAGTATTAATCCTGGGGTAGCAGAGATATGTGGCAATGGTATTGATGAAAATTGTGACGGTGTTATTGAAGGAGGACAACAAGCGAATATAGGCGATTATATGGAAGGTGGAATTGTGTTTAGAGTGGATGGTACGGGATGTCATGGACTAGTGGTTTCAGTTAATGGCCGTGCCACAGCACCCTGGGGATGTTCAGGAACAGAGATTGGAGCTTATTCAATAAGTGGAAAGTTAAACACGCAGGCAATAGTGCAAAATTGCTCCGAAGTTGGAATCGCCGCCAGATTAGCCAGCAACTATAGCATAACGTTGAACAACGTGGTTTATGACGATTGGTTTGTACCTTCTTTCTATGAATTTAAAGATTTGTACGCTAACATCGGAATTGTAAATGCGGCACTGGGTTCTAGAGGTGGAATTACTGTTCCGACTGAGGACGGCTATCTTTGGACATCCGGTGAAGCTGATGCCGAAGATGCTGATGCCATTTACCCGGATTCAGGGGATCCTAAGGGCTTCTTCGACGATTTTGTACCTAAAGCAGGAATATATCCGGTTATATATATAAGAGAGTTTTAATCTACTATGATAATATTTTAATTGGAAAAGAAACGAAGCCACCTTTAAAGGTGGCTTTTGTCTTGTAAAATCTTATAGAATTAAAAGATGGCCAAGCATATCGGTATTTTTAAAAAGATCACGTGGTACCCTTACTGTTGAATGTTTATCAAATGGCAATTCTCAAAAATATATGCCAGTCTGGATTCAGAATTTTTTAAATAAGTTTATCCAATTCCGGATCGGATAGATTATAGAAGGCTTTCTATCTTTTCCTTGGTTCTAAATCTGCGCTACAAAATCTGAAAAGACTCTTTTGTGTAGTTCTAGATCCAGGTCTGGTGAAACTGATACACGGGCAATATAATCCTTGTCATCTTCCTTCGTAGTCCCTTGAGTTGAAGTGGCAGGGATCGTCCAGTAACAGCCTTTTAACTGCCCATAACTTACACAATACTTACTTTCATTCGGGATCTTACTGATCATCATATCGATCAGTTTCTGGTTTAATGCTCTTTTGTAAGTTTCTCTTTCTTCATTGGTATTTCCTTTAGTAGGAAGATCTAATGAAAACACAGAAGGGGTAAATCCTTCTTCAGCCAATTCTTCGGAAACAAAATTGATCCTGGCTGCCGGCAGAGTAGCTTCGATGAAGCTTACGAATTCCCGGGTGTTCTTATACGCATCTTTAATCCTTTGATTCATGGAAGGTAGTTGTGCTGCCAGTATTTCCACCTGAAGTGCGGTAGCTTCATTGTCGCAAAGTCTTAGATGCTTGTCTATCTTTTCCATCAAAGCTTCTGCTTTTTTGTTTGCTACACAGTAGCCGGCAGTACATTTTCCTCCACTGGGAAATTTCGATCCGCTAACATAGGAAATGGTTTTGATAGAAGAGAGTACTCCATCTACCCCACAGAATTGTACGTTTGGACAAAATGTTTGATCTAGAATAAAGACCGGATCTATAGCCGCTTCTCCAGCTTCAGTTTTACGCTTTTTACTTAGAACATCTCTTAGTTTTTCCAGATCTGGAACTTCCACTCGTGGATTGGTGGGAATTTCTGCAATGATATAAGGAACAGCACCTTCTTTAGCCACCTGCTCCAAAACCTTATCGGTGCTTTGCACCATATCGTTATCACCATCAACCGGAAGGTCCAGGATCTCCACATTTTCAACGCAGGCTGCAACCCGTCTCGCCTGGTCGTTGGTACCGCCATAACAATTTGGAGGCACAATAATTTTGATTTTTTTTCCTTTATGCTTTTCCAGTGCCTCGTCAATCAGGCCCATCATGATGCCATATTGAACCGACAATCCGCAGGAACCAAGGAGCACTTTTGAGGTGGTAGCGGTGATCTTTTGAACCGAATCTACCACACTGGCTTTGTTGGACTCATATTTACTTTTTTCAGGTGCAGAAGCAGGCTTTCCTATTAATTGTTCCAGAGCTGTGAAGCAATCGGCCGGGGTCATGGAGATGGTCTCTCTTCTTCTTACATGCTGAATTTCTGAAATGTAAGATTCATTTTGCCCGCCATTTACCAGTAAAACACTTCCCAGTTCAGCCTGAAGAATAACAAAAAAGTCAATATTTGGCCTGAGGTTAAGATCATCCATATCATCCTCTTTGGAAATGAAAATGGTACTGCCGTCAAACCTGGAAATATCTTCTGCTTTCTCTACCTCTTTTAATTCAAAACTGTAACCATAAACCCGCTTCAATGCTTCGAAATCAAAACATTCCGGCAATTCTGCTGTATAAAGGATCTGCGTGTTCTTATGATCGAATAAATTCTTTCTTAGCACGGCTAGCACGGGTGCCACTCTGGAGGAAAAACTGATGACATTATCTGGTTTAAGATCATTCAATTTGGCAATTCCCCATTCCAGCACAGAAGATAAGGGATGCCCTAACCGAATATAGTCGAAAGCAGTAGGTAATTCACTTAGTGCTGAGGTTGCCGCATTATTGTTTTTATATAAGCTTTCAAACTGTTCCAGAAATTCGGTTTTGGCCAGTTTTTCGTTATAAATATCCAGGCGATGGGTGGTTAGTTTCAACCAGTCTTTGGGGATATTTTTCAATACCTCTTCTAAATATTCTGATACATTATTCTCTTGCATGATCTTTAATTTTCTATCGGCGGGGAATATAGATGAATTAGATTATTTTAAAAAGTACTTAATGAGGGTTTTTCTTTTATATTTTACTGAAATATTGTGAGATTAGGAACGATGACTTGTTGCATCTATATATAGTGAGGCCACCGCTGTTTGAGTTTCGAAAATAACCGTAAAAAAGAAGCCCATCCGTTTGGATGGGCCCAATTGTTACAAAAAAGTCCAAATCATCTTATTTTTGGAAAATTACATTCTTTGTTATTGCTTTTTTACCCAGGTAACATCGCGAGAAAAACTCACTCCATTAATACTAAAGTTCACGGTATATGTTCCTGGTTTTTGCGGGTTCACATAATAGCGCCATGGTAGTATAGATACACAATCACCGTCAATGTTGATAGCCGTAGAAATTCCGTCCTCTCTATAAAATGAATTAACATCTATTTTATTTCCGTCAAAACTTATCTCAAGATCATTAGAATCTGTATATGAAATGGCATTGGTCATAATGGCGTCGATCTGCTCTTGTGTTAAGGATGCTGGACAGTTACCTTGGTTGAGCACCTCCTGAAACGAAAATGCCAACGTAATCTTACTTCCTAATGGGACCTCAACGGGACTTTCATCAAAAAGAGGAATGGAAACTAATGTTCCTTTGGTTAAATCATCACTCTCAATTAAGTGTTGAACCTGAATCTGGCCATCAATGTCCCGCCATCCTTGAAATCTTGGGGAATTAAAAAGAGTGTTACAATTAATATCGATTAGAAAATCTTCCGGGGTTTCGTAAAAAAGAAACCAATTAGTATAGACTAAAATAAATTCTGAATCATTATCTGGTGGGCTATTTGCACCCTCTCCATTATCTCTAAATTTAATAAAGGCAATATTATTTACTTGCCAGGCGTCCACGGGAAATTCAACGCTTTCAATAAGAAAGGCAACAATTGCTTCACCATTAGCTGCAGTTGAAACGCAGATTGTCTTACCTTCCAGTTTACCTATAGTTTTTGAAACCCAGGAAATATTCCCATGAATTCCACCATTATTTGAAATAGCATTAACTTTTACGGGGACTCCCGTAGGACTGATATAATGCCCAGTAACAATTTCATTGGGATTTTGACTTCTGCTTCGGTTAACAGGAGAATTGGCAAAATCTGACTCGGAAATAGAATGTGTACTTTCTATTTCTCCTTTTTCATTTACGACGCTCATTTTTAAAGTTACGCCTTCTTCAGACTGTTCAACTGGTTTTTCCTCTGAACATCCATACATTAAAAGTACGGACAGGAGTACTAAAATTGATCCTCTTTTGACTTTTTTCATAATTGTTTTAATTAATTGTTAGTACTAAATAATGCCTATTTATCTCACTAAACACTTGTATCTATCTGATTACATTAGTTTAGGTTTTTTGAGCTTTTCCTCGCGTTAGCGATGGTTTGGATGAAGTTTAAAATAAATAAGGAGGAAAAGATTGGTGTAGTTTTCGATTTCATAATCTTATTTTTCGATAATGAGACAATGTTTTGAAAATTAATTAGTATCGAAAAGTAGAGGTAATCAATTGATATTTAAATCAATAAAGGATGAATGTACCCGATTTATGTCCGAATCTCTCCATTTATTTACCTGGAGAATTTAGAACAGGAGAAAATCAATTAAATTCCTTGCGACCTACTGTTCGAAATCGCCTTGGAAATGATTTTTGATTAATTTTTCTTATTAATCAAGCTAATTAGGGCTATAGCATACGAATTCGGAACTTATTTAATGTTGAATGCTGAGCTGGCCAATACTGAAGTTATATGAAGTTGCGGACTAATATAACGGCAAGTGAGGGAGTACGTCACGCTGATTTAACGACTAAAAGAATTTTTCTACTTAGTCAATTTTGTTTATGTTTCTCCAGGTATTTAATTGTCTGTATGTCAGTTAATTAAGTTAATTTAGAGTTAGTCAATAATAAGTAGAGTAGAAACTATAATTTAAACAGGCGGCTCTTGAAAAGCCTTATGAGTAAAGATCTATAATTTTAATTTCGATAATAATGAAAAACATCAATTATATAATTGTAATGGTTTTTTCAGTTCTGTTATCTGTTTCCTGTAACAGTGATGACGATAATAGCAGCGATAATAATGATACTGCTTTAATAGGCTCCTGGGTAGCTACAGAAACAGATGAAGATGTTGAGCTTAAAGTAACTGTTACCTTTAATGCTAATTTAACCGGAACTCTGGTTACCGAAACTACAATTGATGGAGAAACAGAAACTGAAAATGAGTCCTTTACCTGGAGTACAAATGGAGATAAACTAACCATTAAAAGTAGTAGTGATTTACCCGAAATATTAACCTATTCCATTTCGGGTAATAAGTTAACTATTACCGATTCTGATAACTTTGTTACTGTTTTAATCAGGCGCTAGGCATATTGAAATAATTTCTATAATCAGGCCTAATTTCATATTAAAATTCTTAATACAAGCCAGCATGGGGTATAATGGTCTCGGTCAACCGAAGTTGTTGGTTTAGAGCTGGCTTGTAGGTGAATTAATTTTTTCCTTAAGGATTCGCCGCCTTTTTTGGATATAAGCTAATGGGTATCGTTTGAATTTATGATTCATTGTCCCTGGAGTTCCAAACCATTGAAATCATTCTATAAAAATCACCCTGGTTAAATTTATAATCTTCTTCTGTGTTCACTCTATGAATTAAAACCAGATTAGCGCCGGGATAAACAGCCAGCATATGAATACCTACTCCGGTGTGAAAAAATGATTTTGTCTCCCTGTTTTCATTTGGAATTAAAACATTCCAGAGCATTCCATAACCGATACCATAATTTTTATTGGTGATAGAATAGGGTTTTGTGGAAACCTCAATCCATTCTTCAGGAATTATCTGTTTGTCATTCCATTTTCCTTTATTCAAATAGAGCTGCCCATACAAGGCCAGGTCTTTGGCAGATAATCTAAAATGGTATGCCGGATATTTCGATTTTTTTGTTTCATACTGATAGAATCCGTCAACATCAGGTATTTCCCAATCGTTTTCCGGATCTTTTACGGTGATGTAATTATTGTTATAACTCATTCCCAAAGGCTGGGCTATATCTTTATAGAAAAGTTCATAAATGCTTTCCCCGGTTAACTTTTCTAAAATATATCCTAGGGTATTAAAATCCCAGTTATTATAAAAATAAACTTCATTAGGATGATGGCTTCCTCTTTCCGGCATATTTCGATGCATTTCTTCTGAAACCGCCGCTGCATTATGATAAATCCCAGATCGGGATTTTAAAAGATCGGCGATAGTAGCCGTTTTTTCTTTTTCACTTAATTCAGGCTGAATATCGTCTATCTTCAGTTCTTTTAAAGTGAGAGTAGTATCTATGGTTCCATTTTCTATATAAATCCCGTACAGGGAATTTAAAAGCGCCTTTCTAATGGAATGTACCAGTAACTTTTTATCTGGATTTCCCCATTCGTAAACTTCCTTTCCATCAACTAAAATCATTAAGGATGATGACCCGGCTTTTTCTAAAAAGACACCTAAGGAATCCAGTTTCTTTTTTGAAAAACCTTTTGCAATGGGATCGATTTTCTCTAGAGTATTAAAATTTTGAGAGTAGGTAGGATTTGTAAATAATACAACAGCTGTAATAATAATTAGATATTTATCCATTTTGGACTTTAACACTAATGACGATAATATTGTTTCAATGTGACAAAATATGTTTAGTGGTTACAGGTAAAGACAAGTGGAGTTTATGCCACGGGCTTGTCAGCCAGCTTAGATTTGGTTTATTGATGAGGTTGACTGTTTCAGATTTTTATAAATGACTTTAAGTAGAAGTTGTTTTTTTAAAACTTCCTTTTATAAGTGCGACAATTATTAATCCAATACCCAGTCCCTCAATTGCGCCAAGTAAAAAATCATAAGAATTAGTATCTATGTGCATAGCGGAAAACTGATCTGACCTATAGCGATCATGAATATTCCGATAGCTATCAGTAAAAGAGTGCGTTTTCTGGTTAGGTTCTTCATCTTAAATGGTTTTTATAGAGTAAATTATTCTTTTAATTTATGCATAACTAAGATTAAAACTAGTTAGCGGCTGGCAATTTTGTTTGTAATGGAGACTAATTTACTTCTTTTCTTTAAAATTCAATATTTATGATAAACGTGATCATCTGTTGGCATTTTTTTATTCCGAATTTAAATCTATATCATTTATAGGAATTTGACAATTTTGAATGTGTCTTTTATTTCATTTTTTCTGATAAAATAATAAGTGCTAACAATTGCAGTTCTTCGTTCCATGGGATTTTCGGACTTGGCTAAATCGTATAGTGCTTTTTTGTCTTTGCCGAATAAATATCCTCCAACCACATGAGGAGCCGCTCTATCAACTAAACCCCAATTATCAATCCATTTATGATTGTTAATGTACGCGCTGTAGATTTTTTCTCGATCCTCTTTAGAAGTTTGCTTATTGCGTGCTTTCCAATCTAAAATTGATACTGCTCCAAGTCGATGATTGTCATTTTTATCTTTTAATAATTTTATAACCTCATCTATTGGAATTTGTTCATATTCTTTTGCTAAAGAAAATATTTCTCTTTTCGGAATTTCTCCCGCATAATCCTGTCCTATTATTTTTAAGGTTTCAATAAATTCTTTAGCATTCATTTTTTGTTAACAGTTAATGGTTAGTATGCGAAAAGCAGGCCATTCCGAAGAATAAAATTTTCAACTTATTAGAATGTTGATAGGGCTTCAAAGCTTGATGCTACTACTATCTCGCTTATCTTTTTATTTAAATTGTTGCACGTTCGTACTTTTTATTTTTAAAAATCATTTTTACGTTTCCCCATATTTTTTTAGGAATGAAAGGACGGTTGAATTATAAAATGTTGCGTTGTCCTCGTGCATCATATGTGAAGCATTGGGAATTATTTTAAGTTCTGAATTTGGAATTAGTTTATTAATCTCATAAAGTAAATATTGAAACAGTTTAGGACTATTCTGGGCTGAAAGTAGTAAAGTCGGAAGTTTTATATTTCGGACTTTATTTTTATCCAATGGTATAAATCCTGAACCAAGTAATTCCGCCCTTATGAGATTTGTTTTTGCCTGTTTTCGTCTTTCTTCTGTTAAATTCAGATAAGTTTTAACTCCTAATGTGGCTTTTCCGAAAACGTCTAATGCTTTATCTAAATCATTTTGTTTTAACGCTTTTGTTGCGGGTCCAATACCCTTTGCTCCAAATTTAATTATAGCTAATGCTAACCTGGGTTTTGTAAATAATAATTTAAGAATTTCTGTCGGTTTTGGGGAATTACTAACGTATAATGTAATTGCAGGAGGTTCTGCCAGGGTAAGTGTTCGTATTATTTTGGAATCCTTCATTGCCAGAAGAAGACATACAAGAGCTCCGTAAGAATGTCCGACTAAATGTACCGGCTTGTTGTCAATTGATTTGAGGAATGTATCCAAATCCTTTACGTGTTGGGCCATGGAATAATCTTCTCCATCAAGTATTTGTTTATTTGGCCAATGATATCTCCTGCTATAGGCGATGGTATGGTAGTAATCTCCAAACTTTTGCAACTGGTTTTCCCAGGTTCGGTAATCACTTGCAGAACCATGAACAAGTACAAGGTTTTCGCCATTTCCATTTTCAACATAGTTGAATTTATAGTCATTTAGATTTGCTTGTAACATAATTCAATTTACATATTTCTTGAATGTTTGAGATTTTTCACCATAAAATCTCTACGGATAGAGATGAAAAAAATATAATGCTAAGGGAAAACGCTACTTTATTACGACTTTGGAAATAGTGAGTTGAATTTATGCATAGATGGCAAGGAATAATTTCTAAATTTGCATGCAACAGGAACAAAACACAACAAAACAACACAACATGCCTACCACAGAAGCCAAGATTTTTAATTGTACTCAAAGCCGGGAACTTGCAGAGAAGATCGCTGAGAAATTCGGAACCAAACTGGGGAACGTGATCACCTCTACTTATAGTGATGGTGAATTCCAGCCATCTTTCGAAGAGTCCGTAAGAGGTTCCAGAGTATTTATCATCGGGTCAACGCACCCGGGAAGCGACCACCTTATGGAAATGCTATTAATGCTGGATGCAGCGAAAAGAGCTTCTGCAAGACACATAACTGCGGTGATGCCTTACTTCGGCTGGGCACGACAGGATCGTAAAGACAAGCCAAGAGTACCTATCGCGGCAAAAATGATTGCCAGTATTCTGGAAACAGCCGGGGCAACAAGAATTATCACGATGGATCTTCACGCAGATCAGATCCAGGGATTCTTCGAAAAACCGGTAGATCATCTGTATGCGAGTACGGTATTCCTTCCATATCTTAAAAAACTGGGACTTGATAATCTTACTATTGCATCACCAGATATGGGTGGTTCCAAGAGGGCTTACGCCTATTCCAAGGCACTGGAAAGCGATGTGGTGATCTGTTATAAGCAAAGAGCCAAGGCAAATGTGATCTCTCATATGGAGCTTATTGGAGATGTTACCGGGAAAAATGTGGTGCTGGTAGATGATATGGTAGATACTGCCGGGACACTTACACGAGCCGCCGATCTAATGATGGAGCGCGGTGCCCTTAGCGTACGTGCTATTTGTACTCATCCGGTGCTTTCGGGAGAAGCTTATGACAGAATTGAAAATTCAAAACTTCAGGAATTGATCGTTACAGATTCTATTCCACTAAGACAGGAAAGTAAAAAGATAAAAGTAGTGAGCTGCGCCGATCTTTTCGCAGATGTGATGAAACGAGTGCATGATAATAAGTCTATCAGCTCAAAATTTATCATGTAATCACTGAGATGTCACGATGAAGTTATAAATGTTACTGCTATAGCAAAGAAGTAGTCGCTTTATGATGAAATAAGAATTAGACAGATTTCACTTTATTAGTATTGCCGGTAGGATTCTGGCTGCGTTCTCGTTCATTTATGTTCATAGCGTAGATTTCCAGTTTTTTACCGGTCACTTTTTGAAATAGTTTCGACTTTCTTTCGGCTCCCCAGATCTCTAATTCGGGATCGCCCATGGTAGTGATGTATAAATTCACTTTTTCAGTTCCATTATCTATTTCCAGTTTCTCGACATTTTGATAATGACTTCGGTCCAGACCATCTGCTACTCTCAATAATGCTGAAAGCCTTTTTACTTTTTTCTGAAGAGGTTTTTCAAGCTTTTTATATAGAAAATGTCTCTTTTTAGGTGTAGACCGGCGATGATACCTGGCAACATTAGCCATAATATTGATCTCATCTTCATTAAATCCTCTTAGATCTGAATGCCTGATGAGGTATAGCGCATGTTTATGATGTTTACTGTAGGAAATATAATAGCCGATATCATGCATAAGAGCGGCGTACTCCAACAAGTCCCGGTCTTTTTCTTCCAGTTTCAGCTCTTCTTTAAATTCATCGAAAAGCTGCAATGCCATTCCTGCTACATGTGTGGAGTGAGCTTCCATCCAGTTGCATTTGCGAAGCAGCTCGAAAATACTTCGCTTTCGTGGATCGGGAAAATTGGCTACAAGATCAAGTTTTGGTCGTTCTTTATTGATAAAGTTCAGGATCATTCCATCTCTTAATGCCGCTTCAGAGATCTTGATGTCTTCTATATTGAATTTCTTTACGAGATATTTAAGCAGGACCATTCCGGGGTTGATGATGTCGATACGTTTTTCATCCAGTTCCTTGATATTTGATCTTTCTTTTCTGTCCAGCTGAATGAATTCCTTATAAAGTTCTTTGAAATCGGAAGCGTCAAAAACCAATTCATTCAGGGTGATATTGGCCGTGAGGGAATTTCGGCTAGCTACCATTTCACCGATATTTTCCATAGTTCCCGAAGATCCGATAATGGTTTTTACCTCATGTTCTTTCATGATGTCTTTTATCTCCTTCAGGGTCTTCTTATAATGTTTCCGAAGACTTTTTATCTCGTCTTTAGTGATCGGGTCGTGAGAAACGAATTTAGCAGCCATCCTGGCCACCCCTAATTTCAAACTTTTATGATAAACAAATTCTTCGTTATTCCCAATGATGAATTCCACACTTCCGCCACCAATATCTACCATCAATACCATTTCTTCATCCAGGGCGATACTATGTCTTATGGCAAAACCAATAAGTTCGGCCTCCATTTGTCCCGGGATCGCACGAGCTTTGATGCCCACTTCATCTATCATTCGCTGTATAAAATCTCCCCCGTTTTTTGCTTCACGAATCGCACTGGTTGCAAAGGCCAGAATTTCTTCAACTTCCTGGCTATCGCAAAGAAATTTGATACGCTGTAATGCTTCCAGACCTCTTTCCATAGCATCCTCACTCAGGTAATTGTCCATACCTTTTTCAGCAAGGATCACCATTTCTTTCAGTTTATCTATAGTACGAAAACTACCGTCAGAATAAATATCTACCAGTACCGCATGAAAGGAGTTGGTTCCAAGATCTATCGCTGCAATACGTTTGGTAGGGGTAGTATTTTCGCTGGTATTTTCCATATTTTCAGTCGCTTAATTCTGTTAACTCTTGATAGAACTTCAATTTAGGCAAATTTGCCCGGAAAGAATTATAAGGCTTTGTGAAAAAGAGTATTTAGTATTGAGATGTTAGATGTTAGAAGTGATGTGCTGTTTTAAATTGTCACACTGAGCCCGCCGAAGTGTGATGTGAAATACAGATATTCCAATCGAATCTATAAGTGTTTAATATTCAAAACTCTATCGTCTAATATCTCAGATCTATCATCTATCAGAACTTTTTCAACTACAGGGTTTTATAGATAAATAAAAAGACTTACTTTTGCATCCTGAAATTTTTGCGCAAATGAAGGCAGTCCATTAAGTGACCAGACGACATTTGCTAATAATAATTTAAAACAAACAAATGAAATCAATTACGATCAACGGATCTAAAAGAGAAAGCGTAGGCAAGAAGGCAACGAAAGCACTGCGTAATGCTGGACAGATTCCTTGCGTATTGTACGGGGTAGAAGGTGATCCACTACACTTTGCAGCAGAGGAAATCGCATTTAAAGATTTAGTGTATACTCCAGATGTACACACAGTAAAAATCAAATTGAAAAGTGGAGAGTCTTATGACGCTATCCTTCAGGATATTCAATTTCATCCTGTAACAGATGCAATCCTGCATATTGATTTCTATCAGATCTTTGAGGACAAACCAATTACAATGGAAATCCCAATTCACACTGAAGGTGTAGCAAGAGGGGTTAAGAACGGTGGTGTATTAAGATACAACCTTCGTCGTCTTAAAGTAAGAGGATTGCCAGGAGATCTTCCAGATTACATCGTAGCAAACGTGGCTAAACTTAAAATTGGTCAGAAGCTTTATGTAACTGGAGTAGATAGTAAAGACTATGTGATCCAGCATCCAGATAACACTGTAATTTGTCAGGTAAGAACATCTCGTAACCTTGTTGAACTAGAGGATGACGAAGATGATGAAGATGAAGTAGCAGCAGATGAAGTGCCAGCAACTGAAACTGATGATGTTGCAGCAGTAAAAGAGGGAGAAGATAACTAGTATCTTTCTTTAAATAAACTTAAAAAGCATTCCTTTCGGTTTAACCCGATTTCGGAATGCTTTTTTATTTGAATATATTTTAAAACTTCGGTTTTCCTTTTTCTGATTTAAAAGTATCTGAATAATTTTATCTTTACCAAAACACTAATTGGATGCTTTCATTCTTCGGAAGGATTTTAGGTAAAAAAGAGACCGGGGAGAAAACAGATCCCATGAAGAAATTTTTGATCGTTGGTCTTGGTAACATTGGCCCGAAATACGAAAATACGAGACATAATATAGGCTTTAAGATCCTTGATGAAATCGCGAGGGAAAAAGAAGTGACTTTTGAAACCCAGAAGCTTGGAGATGTCGCAACCTTTAAATTTAAAGGAAGAACATTCATTTTGCTGAAACCAAGTACCTATATGAATTTAAGCGGAAAAGCCGTGAATTACTGGATGCAGAAAGAAAAGATCGCTTTGGAAAATCTACTGGTAGTAACCGATGATCTTAATTTACCTTTTGGAACCCTGAGGTTGAAAACCAAAGGCAGCGATGGCGGTCATAACGGGCTTAAAGATATCCAGGCACAATTGAATACGACGAAATATAATCGTTTTAGGTTCGGAATTAGTGATGAATTTTCAAAAGGAAATCAGATAGATTATGTGCTGGGAGAATGGGGTGAAGAAGAGAAGAAAGAAATGGCGGAGCGCTTGAAAACTTCAGCTGAATTGATACAATCTTTTGGAACCGCAGGAGTTTCCAATACTATGAATACATTTAACGGAAAATAGCAGGATTTGAAAGAATATAAAGGAGCAAATTCATTTATTTGTGAACGACAAACGGTGGTCACCATCGGTACTTTTGACGGGGTTCATGCAGGACACAGGAAGATCATAGAACGCCTTGTGAATTCTGCGAATGCCAATAACCTGGATTCAGTCGTGCTTACCTTTTTTCCGCATCCAAGGATGGTGCTTCAAAAGGAAAGCGGAATTCAGCTAATAAATACCATTACCGAAAGAAAACAATTGCTTGAAGAAACGGGAATAGATCATCTCGTGGTTCATCCTTTTACGCATCAGTTCTCAAGGCTTACGGCTTTGGAGTTCGTTCGCGATATTCTGGTAAATAAATTAAAGGCCAAAAAGATCATTATTGGGTACGACCATAGATTTGGACGTAATCGTACCGCCGATATTAATGACCTGAAACAATTCGGTAAAGATTTTGGTTTTGAGGTAGAAGAGATCAGTCAGCAGGATGTAGAACAGGTGGCGGTAAGTTCTACCAAGATAAGAAATGCGCTTTTGGAGGGAAAGGTTGAAAGAGCCAATATGTATCTTCAACATCCTTTCAGTTTAAGCGGAACTATCGTAAAAGGTCGCGGAATTGGTAAAGATCTTGGATTTCCAACCGCAAACCTGGAAGTGCCTGAAGATTATAAACTGATCCCTAAAAATGGCGTTTACGTGGTGCGAACCAAAATAGACGGGGAAACCATTTTCGGGATGATGAATATTGGAACAAATCCTACCGTGGACGGAAAGGAAAAAACAATAGAATCTTATTTTTTCAACCTGGATAAAGATCTTTACGGAAAGGAACTTCACATAGAAATGCTGGTGAGGATCAGGGATGAAAAGAAATTTGCATCGGTAGATGATCTGAAGATCGCCATGAAGCAGGACCAGGCATTCTCAAAGCAATATATAAAAGATAACTATGCTTAATAGATGGCTTTTTAAACAAGTCGATAATTCAGCACTGGTAGTTTTTCGTGCGCTTTTCGGATTGTTGATCGCCATCGAGGCATTTGGAGCCATTTCCACCGGCTGGGTAAGACGAGTACTTATCGAGCCCGATTTCACCTTCAATTTTATAGGTTTCGAATTCTTGCAACCGCTACCGGGGAACGGGATGATCTGGTATTATGCGATAATGGGAGTTTTCGGGGTCTTTGTAATGCTCGGTTTCAGGTACCGCCTTTCTATCATCGCCTACGCCATCATGTGGTCTGCAGTATACCTCATGCAAAAATCCTCCTACAATAACCATTATTATCTTTTAATGTTATTGTGCTTCATCATGAGCTTTTTACCGGCGCATCGCTGGTTCTCCCTAGATGCCTGGAGAAAGCCGGAAATAAGCAAAATATCAATGCCCAGATGGGTTTGGGTAATTATCGTATTGCAGCTCTGGATCGTTTATACGTATGCTTCTGTGGCCAAGATTTATCCAGACTGGCTGGACGGTAGTTTCCCGGCCTTACTTATGAAATCTAAAGAAGATTACTGGCTGGTAGGGGAGTTTTTACAACAGGGTTGGATACGATATGCGATCGCCTATTTTGGATTGTTGTTCGACCTGTTGATCATACCTTTATTGCTTTGGAAAAGGACCAGGGTTCCAATATTTTTAGCCGCTATATTTTTTCATCTTTTCAACAGTTTTATATTTCATATCGGTATTTTTCCATACATGTCTCTGGCCTTCTGTATCTTCTTTTTCCCTTCGGAAAAGATCAATAAGGTATTCCTTTTGAATAAGAAAAAGTATTACGATAAAGGCGAGATCATTGTGCCGTCCTGGCGGAATATTTTATTGGGCGCGATGGCGGTCTGGTTTACGATTCAGATCTGTCTTCCACTACGACATTGGTTCATTAAAGATGATGTATTGTGGACTGAGGAAGGCCATCGCTTAAGTTGGCGTATGATGCTGAGAGGAAAGAGTGGAAGGGTAGCATTCAAGGCCGTAGAAAAAGGAACTACCGATACCGTCTTTATAGATAAAGAAAATTATCTATCCCGAAAACAAATGAGAGCGATCACTTCAAAACCCGATCTAATCTGGCAGTTTGCCCAGCGAATTGAGGAAAAATACGCTAAAGAGGGTAAAGATGTTCAGGTATTTGTGGAAGGAAAGGTAAGAGTGAATGGAGGGGCGTATAAGCCTCTTATAGATCCAAAAGTAGACCTTGCGGCAGAAGAATGGCAACACTTCAAACACCACGACTGGATTTTGCCTTCAGATTCAAAGTAATTTTCTTACCTGCTTTTGTTACATTTGCTGCTTAGAAAAATTATAAACGGTAAATAAAAAGATCCGGCCTCATGTTACAGGTATCCAATATTGCAGAGCATAAAGAAGAATATATCAAAGCACTTAAAAAAAGAAATTTTAATGCTGAAGATATTTTTAATCAGGTATTAACTCTTGATGAGACCAGAAGGTCTACCCAGGCTAAGCTGGATGATACTCTTGCCAGTTCGAACAAAATGTCCAAAGAAATTGGAATGCTGTTCAAGAACGGCGAGCAGCAGAAGGCGAATGTGTTGAAGGAGAAGACCGGCAAGCTGAAAGAAGAATCTAAAGAACTTTCTGAAAAGCTTACGACCACCGTTGCCGATCTTCAGAACCTGCTTTATACCATCCCTAATATCCCGCATGAATCTGTTCCTGCAGGAATGACCGAGGATGATAATGAAGAGATCTATAGCGAGGGTGATGTTCCAAAATTACACGAGGGTGCTCTTCCTCACTGGGAACTAGCTAAAAAGTATGATATTATTGATTTTGAACTCGGAAATAAAGTAACCGGTGCAGGATTTCCTATTTATAAAGGAAAGGGTGCCAGACTTCAACGCGCACTGATTACCTGGTTTCTGGATAAAGCAACGGAAGCGGGTTATACTGAATTTCAATTGCCATTAATGGTAAATGAAGCTTCAGGATTTGGAACTGGTCAGTTACCAGATAAAGAAGGGCAAATGTATCATGTAACTGAAGATGATCTTTACCTGATCCCGACAGCTGAGGTCCCAATGACGAATATGTTTCGTGATAATTTAATGAACGAGAAAGACTTTCCAATCCTTTGTACAGGCTATACCCCATGTTTTAGGAGAGAAGCTGGTTCTTATGGAGCTCATGTTCGCGGGTTGAATCGTTTGCATCAATTTGATAAAGTAGAAATTGTAAGACTGGAAACTCCGGCGAATTCTTATGCTGCTTTAGATACGATGGTAGATCATATTAAAGGCTTGCTGAAAGAGCTAAAACTGCCTTATAGAATTCTAAGACTTTGTGGAGGGGATCTTGGTTTTACATCGGCTCTTACTTTCGATTTTGAAGTTTTCTCTACGGCCCAGGATCGCTGGCTGGAAATAAGTTCTGTTTCGAATTTTGAAAATTTCCAGGCGAACAGGTTAAAGCTTAGATTTAAAGATAAAGAAAATAAAAAGGAACTTGCCCATACCCTCAATGGAAGTGCGCTGGCACTGCCAAGAGTATTGGCTGGTATACTTGAGAATTACCAGACTGAAGATGGAATTAAAATTCCAGAAGTTCTGGTGCCTTACTGCGGATTTGATAAGATAGATTAATCTAAATAATTCTTCGATGCTTTTCCTGGCGTATCTCTTTACCTCTCTATCGGAAGAGGTCGGAACTGCTTTTAGCCGGTTCGGGTGAGGGGGAAAATGTTTATATTTACATATGCGCTGTTTTGTTTTTATAGCTTTATGGTGGTTAGCCGGTTCGGGTATGTTTGCTCAAACTGAACAGCTGGCGAAGAACTTCTTTGATCAGGGTGAATATGAAAAATCCCTTAGGGTTTACCAGAGCCTTTATGAGGAAAACCCGTCAAACCCAATGTTTTTTAATGGTATGGTGGCTTCCTATCAGCAGATGGAAAATTTTAAGGAGGCCGAAGCTTTATTGCTGGAACGTCTTAATAAAACTGCAAATAACCCTACCATACTTATTGAATTAGGTCATAATTATGAACTTCAGAAAGATGAAGAAAGATCTACTCGTTTTTATGAGGAAGCACTTCAGTCTATAGAAGGAAGGCCCAATTATGCCTATTCCATAGCGCGGGGTTTTGAACAATATAGTTTGTTAGATTATGCAGCGAAGGCCTATGAAAGAGCCATGGAGTTAAGTGCCGACAGGAACTATAATCTACAGCTGGCCCGCATCTATGGCGAACAGGGGAAAATTGAGGAGATGTTCAGTAACTACCTGGATCTCATCGAAGATGATATGAAGTTTTACGGGCTCGCCAACAGGGAGTTTAACCGTTATATTACTGAAGATTCACAATCGGAAGCGAATGCCGTTTTCAGAAAATTACTTTTAAAAAGGCTTCAGGAAAATCCTTCACTTCTCTATAATGAAATGTTGAGCTGGCTATTTATTCAGCAAAAAGATTTTGAAAAGGCTTTTGCCCAGGAGCGAGCAATTTTTAAGAGAGGTCAAAATTCATTACAGGGAATATTGAATCTGGCGGTTATGGCGAAAGATGCCGAAGAATACGAAATAGCAAAAGAAATTGTTGGCTATGCCATAGAACAATCTCCATCACCGATGTTTAATCTCCAGGCTCGTCATTTTTTACTGAACATTGAACTAGAAACAGCTAAACCTGCAGAATATTCAAGACTGGAAAATGATTTTAAAACTTTAATAGAAGAGTTCAGTTATCTGGGCGAAGCTGAAACTCTGGATATTCAGATAGACTATGCCAATTTTCTGGCGTTTAAAATGGACAAAAAAGAGGAAGCCATTTTAATCCTGAAAAATGCTGCTGATGTTGTTGGAAGTAACTTTAATCTTGCCAAGGTGAAAATGGCTTTGGCCGATATCCTCGTGATCCAGGAGAAATTCAACGAGGCGCTTATTTATTATTCCCAGATACAGAACCTGGTGAAAAATGATATTATCGCCCAGGATGCCAGATTCAAGGTTGCTAAAACCAGTTATTATAAAGGAGATTTTAAATGGGCTAAAACCCAGCTCGATATTTTAAAATCTTCCACTTCCCAGTTGATCGCGAATGATGCGATGGAACTTAGTCTGCTTATAAGCGATAATTCCCTGGAAGATTCTACGCAAACGGCTTTAAAGAAATTCGCTCATGCCGATCTGCTGGCTTTTCAGAAAAAGAATTCAGAAGCTATCAAAACTTTAGACTCCATTTTAGTGGATCATAAAGGAGAAAAGATCGAAGATGAGGCTTTATTCAGCCAGGCGAAATTATTTGAACAGGAAGAGAATTTTGAAAGAGCTGAGAAGAATTATTTGGAGATCATCAATTCTTTTAACGATGATATTCTTGCAGATAATGCTCACTATTTTCTTGCTGAACTCTATGCGAATCAGTTAGACGATCCGGAGAAGGCAAAGTCGCTTTACGAACAAATTATCTTTAACTTTGCCGACAGTATATACTTTGTGGAAGCACGAAAAAAATACCGGATGCTGCGTGGAGATACCATAGAATAATTCCAAAATTTAAATTCTAGAGATGATAATATATAACGTCACTATAAACGTTCAGGAGGATATTCACGATAAGTGGATAAAATGGATGAAAGAAGAGCATATTCCTGATATGTTGGATACGAAAAAGTTTAGCAAGGCCTTAATGACTAAAGTTATGGTGCAGGAGCCCATGGGCGGTATCACTTATTCGGTTCAATATACCGCTGAAAGCAAGGAGATGCTTGAAAAATATTATGCTGAAAATGCAGATGAACTTCGTTCAAAATCGAAACCTTTTGAAGGTAAATTTGTAGCTTTTAGAACAGAACTGGAAGTGATCACCGAGCAGTAAATTCCGCTCAAAAATTCCAATATGAAAAATAAAAACCGGGCTCCACAGGGAAATTCATCTGATGTAAGAGCAAAAAAACATCTGGGACAACATTTCCTTACCGATGAGAATATTGCGGCGAAGATCGCAGATACCTTAAGTTACCAGGGATATGAAAAAGTTCTGGAAATAGGGCCTGGGATGGGTGTTCTTACCAAATATCTTTTGGAAAAGGAGACAGAAGTTCATGTCATAGAAATTGATACTGAAAGTGTTGAATATTTGGAGAGTCATTATTTACACCTTCGGGGAAGGATACATGAAAAGGATTTTTTGAAGCACGACCTGGGCGAGATTTTTCAGCAGGAACAGTTCGCCGTAATTGGTAACTTTCCTTACAATATTTCAACTCAAATCGTTTTTAAAGTACTTCAAATGCGTGATCAAATTCCTGAATTTTCAGGGATGTTTCAAAAAGAGGTAGCCAAGCGTATTTGTGAAAAGGAAGGAAATAAAACCTATGGGATACTCAGTGTTTTAGTTCAGGCATTTTTCGAAGCGGAATATTTGTTCACCGTTCCACCTTCGGTTTTTAACCCGCCTCCAAAAGTGGATAGTGGTGTTTTGAGACTAACCAGAAAAGAGAATTTCACCCTCGATTGTAATGAGAAATTATTTTTCAGAATCGTTAAAACTTCCTTTAATCAACGCAGGAAGACGCTGCGAAATAGTTTAAAAATCTTTAATCTACCTGATAATTTAAGGGAAGATGCTATCTTTGGCCTTCGGCCGGAACAACTCAGTTTCCAGCGGTTTATAGAACTGACACAAAAAATTGAGCCGTATGCAGTTTCAAATAACTGAAGAATTAATTGACAAGATTCAGTACCTCATTGAAGAAAAAAACAATGAGGAATTGCTGTTGCACCTTGAAGATGTGCACCACGCTGATATTGCCGAAATTCTGACAGAACTTAATCTGGAAGAGGCGACCTACATCGTTAAACTTCTGGATAGTGAAAAAACTGCCGAAGCTCTTATGGAGCTTGAAGAAGGAGTTCGGGAACGCATTCTGGAGAACCTTTCTCCCAAGGAGATCGCTTCCGAGCTTAATGAAATGGATACCGATGATGCTGCCGATATCATTTCAGAACTTTCGCCGGAATTACAGCAAAATGTTATTGCTGAAATTGAAGATGAGGAGCATGCCGATCATATTGTGGAATTACTTCGTTATGATGAAGATTCTGCCGGTGGTCTTATGGCAAAAGAGCTTGTAAAAGTGAATGAAAATTGGAGTGTGACAGGTTGTATGGCAGAAATGCGCAAGCAGGCTGAAAATGTGACGCGTGTGCATTCCATTTATGTGGTAGATGAAAAGAACAAATTAAAAGGGAGGCTTTCCCTTAAAGATCTGCTTACAGCGTCCAGCAATGCTAATATTAGTGATGTTTATATTCCGCAGGTAGATTATGTAAATGTACATACCGATGGGGAAGAGGTGGCCAGGATCATGCAGAAGTATGACCTTGAGGCTATTCCTGTTGTGGACGAAATGAACCGACTGGTTGGCCGTATTACGGTAGATGATATCCTTGATTTTGTGCGGGAAGAAGCAGAAAAGGATTATCAGATGGCGGCCGGTATTTCTGAAGATGTAGAAGCTAATGATAATATTTTCAAACAAACCCGTGCAAGATTACCATGGTTACTCATCGGGATGTTTGGTGGCCTTGGAGCTGCCAGTATAATTTCAGGGTTTCAAACCATACTTACCAGTTATCCAAACTTACTTGTTTTCGTACCACTAATCCAGGCTACGGCCGGTAATGTGGGAGTTCAATCCAGTGCGATTGTCGTTCAGGGGCTTGCAAACGACAGCCTTAGAGGGAATATACTTACCAGGTTACTTAAAGAATCTGCACTCGCATTGATAAACGGGATTTCTATCGCATTGATTGTTTTTGCGATAAGCTCTTATTTCTTTGAAACTTCTTATACAGAATCCCTCAGTATAGGGGTTGCACTAATTTCGGTGATCGTACTCGCAGCTTTAATCGGTACGTTTATTCCTATTATCTTAAATAAGAACAACATAGATCCGGCAGTTGCAACAGGACCTTTTATCACGACCAGCAACGATGTATTTGGGATCCTTACTTATTTCCTTATCGCCAAAGCCATTCTTGGGTTTTAAGCTCAATTTTAAGGTCAGTAAAAATCATTCTTTATCTTTGTAGGTTGCTTTTGGTATCGTCATTGATGCCATGAGAATCGCTATTTTAATATTAATCTGAAAAAGAAGAAAAATGATAATTCTACATGCCGACACAAATCATCCAACCTTGATGAAAAAACTTGAGGAGGCAGGTCACCACAATATTGAAGGATACGAACAATCAAGAGAGGAAACTCTTCAAAATCAACATTTATATGATGGTATCGTAATAAGAAGCCGATACAAAATTGATAAGGAATTTATTGATGCAGCTCCAAATCTTAAATTTATTGCACGGGTGGGAGCAGGTCTTGAAAGCATTGATGTTGAATACGCTCAGGAACGCGGTATAAAGCTTTTCTCTGCGCCAGAAGGAAACAGTAATGCTGTAGGAGAACATTCCCTTGGAATGCTTTTATCGCTATTCAACAGGCTTAATAAAGCTGAT
Organism: uncultured Flavobacteriaceae bacterium; assembly: GCA_963779835.1. Taxonomy (GTDB): domain Bacteria; phylum Bacteroidota; class Bacteroidia; order Flavobacteriales; family Flavobacteriaceae; genus Christiangramia. The sequence goes on along the minus strand of CAVZZT010000010.1, from coordinate 93,801 downwards.
AGAGAGGTGCGTGAAGGACTTTGGCAGCGAGAAGAGAACCGCGGGGTTGAACTTGATGGAAAAACTGTTGGCCTTATAGGTTACGGGAATATGGGAAAGGCATTTGCCAAAAAATTAAAAGGATTCGATGTTGATGTGATCTTTTATGACATAAAAGAAGGAATTGCTGATGATAATGCCCGCCAGGTAGGTTATGATGAATTTTTTGAGAAAGCCGATGTGGTAAGTATCCATACTCCCTGGACAGAAGAAACGGATCAAATGATCAATAAAGAATTTATTAGTAAATTCAAAAAGCCGTTCTGGTTCATTAATACGGCCAGGGGAAAAATAGTTGTGACTGCTGATCTTGTTGAGGCTCTAAAGGAAGAAAAAATTCTTGGAGCAGGTTTAGATGTGTTGGAATATGAAAAAGCATCTTTTGAAAGTCTGTTTAGTAATAAAAAGAATGTTTCTATAAGCGCAGCTAATCCTATTCCGGAAGCACTAAGAGAGTTAATGTTTATGCCTCACACGATATTAAGTCCACATGTTGCAGGTTGGACCAAAGAATCCCATAAAGGCCTTGCTACGGTGATCGCAGATAAGATCATCGCCGAGTTTGGAGAAGGAGATTATAAATAACAAATATTATGAAAAACAGGGTTACAGGTTTAGGAGGATTTTTCTTTAAGTCTCAAGATCCAGACAAGGTGAAAAAATGGTACAACGACCATCTTGGTCTGAATACAGATCAGTACGGCTGTACCTTCTGGTGGAAAGATAAAGAAGGGAATGACTGCTCAACCCAATGGAGCCCTATGGATTCTAAAACTGAATATTTTAAGCCTTCAGAAAAGCAATTCATGATGAATTTCAGGGTAGAAAATCTGGAAGAATTATTGAAAATTTTGAAAGAAGAAGGAGTTGAAATAGTTGGAGAAATGGAAACCTACGAATATGGTAAATTTGGCTGGATTATGGATCCCGAAGGAAATAAGATCGAACTATGGGAACCGGTAGATAAAGCTTTTCTTGATCAATAAAGAGCAATATATATCGTCATTCTGAATTTATTTCTGGAACTTGATTTCCTCCTCCTTAGTAATGAGCAAAAAAAACCATGCAGACTAAGTGCATGGTTTTTTTTATGTCTTATAACCTCTTCTTATTCTTGAGTACTAAGTTCTATAATAGCAGATTTTATAGATTCTTCCCCTTCAATAGCTTCAAATGTTACATTTTTTACCAGTGGATCTGCCAGAGACATTACCAGAATAAAGGCCACATCATCTCTAGATATTTCACCTCTTTCGTTTAAGGAACCTTTGGCAACCTTAACTTTCGCAAGTCCAAGATCATCGGTTAAAGCACCCGGACGAACAATGGTATAACTTAACCCACTATCTCTAAGATATTCATCTGCTTCTTTTTTTGCTTCCAGGTAATCTTTAAGATCTTCATTTTTTGAAGGGTCATCGGCTCCCATCGCGCTAAGCATCACGAATTTTTTAACATTTGCGGCTTTTGCCGCATCAATCAATTTTTTCGCTCCTTCAAGATCTACCGCGATCGTTTTATCCTTTCCTGTGCTTCCTCCAGAACCCGCAGCGAAGATCACCTTGTCTATCCCTTTCATGGTATGACTCACATCACCTTCAAGGTCACCCATCACGGCTTCAACCTCCATGTCTTCAAATTGCTGTCTTTGCTCTTCTTTTCTTATAAGTGCAAGAGGATTAAAGCTTTCTGAATTATTTAAAATTTCAATTACTCTTTTTCCTGTATCCCCGGTAGCACCGGCAATTAGTATATTTTCCATAATTTTTCAATCTTTTTTAAGTTGCAACAAGATAAGAAGGAATAGAAACATTGCCCAGTAAGATGCGCAGAATAACAGTATCTTAACAGGTTTATAGTTCGTAGTTTAGCTTCTAAAAATTAAGTGGAAAATTGTAAATTAATTTAAAAGGCGAAATATTAATTTTTATATTTTTCTCACTTCAATGCAGCAGCTCTGTCTTCCAGTTCTTTCTGAAATTCTTCCATAACAGGTTTTACTGTACTTTCTGGAAGATCGGCAATGCGTATATACATTAGTCCATCAACTGCATCGTTGAAAAGTGGGTCTACATTAAAGGCGACTACTTTTGCATTTTGCTTGATATATTTCTTGATAAGTACCGGAAGTCTAAGGTTTTCAGGTTCCAGCTCATCGATGATCCTGTCGAACTTATTAAGATCGGCTTCGCTTTCATCAAAAACCAGATCTTTATCTGCATCTACTAATTTTACCTTGAACTCTTTTTTAGGATGTACGTATTGCGCCACATAAGGATCGTAGTAGTTGGATTTCATGAATTCGATCATCAATGATTTCGAAAAATTGCTGAATTTATCACTGATGGTCACCCCGCCAATAAGGTATTTATGTTCCGGGAATCTTAAGGTGCAATGCACAATTCCTTTCCATAAAAGAAATAAAGGCATAGGCTTTAACTGGTATTCTTTGATGATAAAGGCTCTTCCCATTTCGATGGACTGGCTCATCATTTTATGCAATTCAGGTTCAAACCGGAAAAGGTCCTGTAGATAGAAACCATTAATTCCATGATTGGCGTAGATCTCACTTCCCATACCCATACGATATGCTCCGGCAATTCTTTGAGCTTCATTGTCCCAAAGAAAAAGATGATGGTAATATTCATCAAAATGGTCAAGATCGGTACTATTGTTTGTTCCTTCTCCAACCGCACGGAAGGTGATCTCTCGAAGCCTGCCAATTTCATTCAGAATATTTGGAATTACTTCTCGTTTTGCAAGAAAAACCTCGTAGTTCTTACTTTGCAGCAGTCGTTTATCCATTTTCCGACAGTTTTCCACTTCCAAATTCATCAATTCCGAATTGGTCTCTTCGGCAATATTTTTCGGAGATCTTGGAATTTTCAGGCTTTTTGGTAAGTTGGATAATAGCTTCTTTTTTTCAAAGACATTCGCCAGCATATAGGTTTTTCGGCGTAAAAATGCCGTAAAAGCTTCAAGATTGGTATGTTCAGCCTGATCTTCAACTGAAATAGGATGACCTATTCTCACCTTAATTTTTCTGCGATGCTGTGATAGCATTTCACTGGGCAGTTTGGCCGTTCGGAGCAAATCGCTCATAGAAGCGAGCCTATAGAAAAAGAGGCTGTTTTTAGCGTGAAAATAAATGGGAACCACCGGAACTTTGGTCTTTTGGATTAGTTTCATGGCCGAAGGCTCCCAGGCTTTGTCTACAATATGATGATTATCACGATTCGTAGAAACTTCACCGGCAGGAAAAATTCCCAGGGCATGACCTTCTCTCAAATGAGCAATGGCGTTTTTCATTCCTCCAAGACTGGACTTTGCCTCTTTATGATCTTCAAAAGGATTTACCGGAAGTATGTATGGCTTTAAGCGGGTCTAATCTATGTAGTAGAAAATTGGCAATTACCTTGTAATCCTCTCTGTGCTCTAACACCAGTTTCATAAGGATCATCCCATCAATACCTCCAAGAGGATGATTGGAAATAGTGATAAAAGCTCCCTCTTTCGGAATACGTTTTAGATCTTTTTCAGGAATTTCGAAATCTATCTCGAATTCTTTCAAAATGGAATCAATAAAATCGGTGCCTTTAAGATCTTTTCTTTTATCGTATTCTCTATTGATTCTGGAAAGCTTCGTTGTCTTAAGCACCAGCCAGCCAATTCCGGTTCCCAGGAATCCAAGCTTGCGGAGGTTCATAACATTAGCAACTTCTTTGGCACTTACAATTCCCATGTTAGGTTGGTTTGTTTAAAATTTCCCGCTGGCACTGCCTGCGCAGTTCGGGATGATTTAAAGTACAAAATTTCAGTTTATTACACTCACGTCGAAACCCCTTGGGTTAATAAGTTTCAGGAAATTTCGAATTCAAAAATAACAAATCAAAAGTTAGTTTTCAGCTACCAGTTGAACGGTGTTCTGAGTTAGTTGTTTTAAAAGCACATTTTTATCCTTTTCAAGGTTGTTAATGGCTTCCTCGTTAAAATGCCTGATGGTATAAAGTGAAACTCCCGTTTTGTAATCTACCTTGAACCTGGCTTTTAAATGCTGAATTAGCTTTTCGAGCTGATTAAACCTATTATCCACACATACTTTAAAGCTAATAGCTGAATTTTGAATAAGATCAACCTTCATCTGATATTGATGGAATAGCCTGAAGATTTCAGAAATATTCTCCTCCACCATAAACGAAAAATCCAGAGAGGAAAGATAGATTAATACCTGGTCTTTCTTGACAATAAAGCAGGGGATCTCAGGAAATATCGTTTTGCCTTTGCTTACCGCGGTACCTTCTTCTGAAGGGTTTAAAAAAGACCTTACGAAAAGTGGAATTTCCTTACCCTGAAGAGGCTGAAGCGTTTTTGGGTGAATCACCGAAGCTCCGTAAAACGCAAGTTCAATAGCTTCTTCATAGGAGATCTTATTTAATAGCTGTGCTTTTTCGAAAAATCTCGGGTCAGCATTTAAAACACCGGGAACATCTTTCCAGATCGTAACATTTTCAGCATTCAGGCAGTACGCCATGATAGCTGCCGAGTAATCTGAACCTTCCCTGCCCAGAGTAGTGGTGAAGTTGTTTGGGTCAGACGCTATAAAACCCTGGATGATATTGAGCTTTTTTTCGTTGATATTTTCCTGAATAAGTTCCTGGGTCTTGCTCCAGTTTACCTGGGCGTCCCGGTAGGTACTATCGGTTTTTATAAAATTTCGGGCATCAAGCCAGGTTGCAGAAATATTTTGAGAATTCAGGTATTCACTAACAATTGTTGTGGAGACCAGCTCTCCATAGCTTACTACCTGGTCATAAACAAAATCGTATTGCGTGGATTTATTGTGCTGAAGAAAATTTTCAAGTTCGGTGAACAGGCTTTCGGTTTTAAAATATACCTGAGAATTTTTATCTGGAAATAAACCTTCCAGGATTTCACGATGATAATTTTTAACTTCCTCGAGACTGGCAGGTATTTTCGAGCTTTCAAGGTAATCTTTTACAACGATCTCCAGAGCATTCGTAGTCTTACCCATTGCCGAGATGACGATAAGTTTGTTCTCGATACCTGTTTCATTAAGAACCTTGATAAGGTTTTTTACTCCTTCGGCATCTTTTACCGAAGCGCCACCAAACTTAAAAACTTTGATCACTTCTTTTTTACGTTTTTTTGGATTCCACTTTCTTCCATATGCACGGTTTTCCAGCTTTCTTTGATTTCAGCTCCTGTGTTTTCGTAGAACTCGATCGCATTTCTATTACCTTCAGAAACCACCCACTCTATACGTTTAACTCCATTTTCGTGACCATATTTTACTACCTGCTTGTAAAGTGCACCTCCAAGACCAGTTCCTCGCATACTCTCACGTACAATAAGGTCTTCTAAATGAACAGTTCTTCCTTTCCAGGTAGAGAATCTAAAATAAACCAGGGCCAGGCCTTCTATTTTTCCGTCAACATCAGCAACAAAGCATTTGAAATTCTTATGGTCGAATCCTTCTTTTTCAAGATCAGCCACAGTTACTTCAACATCATCGAGGTGATTTTCATGTTCGGCAAGTTCTTTTATAAGTACCAGAACATCATTCATATCTTCTCTTCTGGCTTCGCGTATTGTATATTCCATAATTCAGATTTTTAACAAAAATAAGGATTGCATTTCATAAGGCTATTAATACCGTCTTAAAGGATGCCTTTATTTTCAAGATATTTATGCATGGCTTTCTCATCCATCTGTACCGTATCCCAGTCTTCCATAACATCGGCGCCACTTCTTCGGTAAAAATCGGCGGCTTCCTTGTTCCAGTTTAGGACCACCCATTCGGTACGTTTTACTTTTTCTGAAGCAGCATATTTTATCACTTCGGTATAAAGAGCCGATCCAAGACCTTTTCCGCGGAATTCCTCTCTTACAATAAGATCTTCGAGGTGCACGGTTTTTCCTTTCCAGGTAGAATACCGGAAATAAACCAGGGCCATTCCTTCAATTTCACCATTAGCTTCTGCCACAAAGCAATGAAAAGCAGGATTTTGTCCAAACCCATCTTTTATGAGATCATTTTCATCGATAATGACGGCTTCAGGTTCCTTTTCAAAAACAGCAAGTTCATTAATGAGTTCCAGCACCTTACTCATATCTTCCTTTCTGGCCTCTCGTATGTTAATTTCCATATAAATAGTTTTAAACAAAAGTAAACAATGTTACTATTGTCAGCGAAAACGTTGTAGTGCGTCTAAATTTTAATATTTTAGCCGCTACAAAATATACTTTATCCATGCCTAAGCCAAATCAGACCCTGGGAGAATTTATTATTGAAAACCAGGCCGATTTTCCAGGATCATCCGGGGAACTTTCCAGGTTGATCAATTCTTTAAGACTTGCCGCCAAAGTAGTGAACCACGAGGTGAATAAAGCCGGACTCGTAGATATTATTGGAGCTTATGGCGAAACCAATATTCAGGGAGAAGACCAGCAAAAACTGGATGTTTATGCGAACAACAAGTTCATTCAAACTTTAACCAACAGGGAGATCGTTTGTGGGATCGCTTCGGAAGAAAATGACGATTTTATCCAGATAAAAGGGCATAAAGGTGATCATCAGAATAAATATGTGGTTCTCATGGATCCGTTGGATGGCAGTTCTAATATAGATGTAAACGTTTCTGTAGGAACTATCTTTTCTATTTATCAAAGAGTGACTCCAATAGGAACACCGGTTCAATTGGAAGATTTTCTTCAGCCCGGGAATAACCAGGTAGCCGCGGGGTATATTATTTATGGAACTTCAACCATGCTTGTTTATACAACGGGACATGGGGTGAACGGATTTACCCTGAATCCGGCATTGGGATCCTGGTATCTATCCCATCCGGATATGAAGTTTCCTGAAGACGGACAGATCTATTCTATAAACGAAGGAAATTATGTGCATTTCCCTCAGGGAGTAAAAGATTATATAAAATATTGCCAGGAGGAAGAAGGGAACCGTCCTTACACTTCAAGATATATAGGGTCTATGGTTTCAGATATTCACCGAAACATGATAAAAGGTGGTATTTTTATGTATCCCAAAAGTTCCAAAGCCAATGATGGGAAACTAAGACTGCTTTATGAATGTAATCCTATGGCTTACTTAACAGAACAGGCCGGTGGTAAAGCCAGCGACGGTTTTAAGAGGATACTGGATATAAAGCCAACTGAATTACATCAGCGTGTACCATTTTTCTGTGGAAGTAGAAAAATGGTAGAAAAAGCTGAAGAATTTATGGAAAAAGCGGAAACTAGAGATCAGTCTCAGTCACTTTCCTTTTCAAGTAAATAACGATAATCTTCAAAATTCAACTGACCGCTAAATATCTGGACAGAGCGATTAATAATACCTTCTGAAGCCTGGCTTGAGAATCCAAGTCCAATAGCATATTTTTTAATAAGCTCTCTTTCCTCATTGTCAATGATGTGGTCTGCGAATATTATTCTGAAGAGGTCGTGGAGGCGTTCCAGTCTTCTTTCGATACTGTTATAAGATGAAAGGGGAAATGCTTTAGGGTTCTCTAGAACCTTATCATATTCATCTTCGTTTATATCTAACTTTCTTGCAAAACGTTTAAGAAGATTTTCTTCATCTTCATTAATTTCTCCGTCAACGGCCGCAAGGTTCACAATAGAAGCGAAATGACTAAGATTTCGTAAGTGCTCACCCGAGCCAAATAAATCTGAAAAGGACATTATTTTATTAGTTTTATTGTACAAATATAATTAAACATGCATGTTTTCGTATTAAAGCATACCTAAATTAATTCTAGTCAATCGCTAATCTTTTCTTAATCCCTTTCGGCTGAAATATCTATTATTTAAATTCATAGTTCTTCTAACAAACTATGAGAACACCATTACTGGCTTTTAACGACAAAGGGATCTATTGCGCGGCGGCAGATGTTTATCTGGATCCGTGGAAACCGGTAAATAAAGCCATTATTTCTCACGGCCATGCAGATCATTCCCGGTGGGGGCACAAAAAATATATTACCCATCATTCCAACCTTCCTATAATAAAGCACCGGCTTGGTGAAATAGAAGTAAGTGGAAAGGAATGGAATGAAACTTTCACCATTAATGGAGTTAAATTTTCTCTTCATCCTGCAGGGCATATTATTGGTTCCTCCCAGATCAGGGTGGAACATAAAGGGGAAGTTTGGGTTTTTACGGGAGATTATAAGACTGAAGATGATGGAGTGGCGGTTCCCTACGAACCGGTGAAATGCGACACTTTTATTACCGAATGTACCTTCGGATTACCTGCTTTTAAATGGACCCCGCAGGAACAGGTTTTTGAAGACATCAATAACTGGTGGCAACAAAATCAGGATGATGGGAGAACTTCGGTATTATTTGGGTATTCTTTGGGGAAAGCACAACGTCTACTGAAACACCTGGATACCTCCATAGGAAAAATATATACCCATGGTGCTATAGAAAATATGACAGAAGTTCTGCGAGCTCAGATGGATTTCCCGGAAACTACAAGGATCACCAAGGAGATTAAAAAAGATGAAATAAAAGGGAATATTGTCCTCGCGCCGGGAAGCGCCCATGGTACAACCTGGATCAAAAAAATGGTGCCGTATGTCACGGCTTCAGCCAGTGGATGGATGACGTTTCGGGGTGCCCGAAGAAGGAGAGCAATAGATAAAGGATTTGTGTTAAGCGATCATTGTGACTGGCAGGGACTCTTAACATCGATCAAAGAAACAGGATGTGAGAAAGTGATCTGCACCCATGGATATACCGATATCTTTTCAAGATTTTTAAGGGAGCAGGGTTATGATGCGAGAACCGAAGAAACTCAATACGAAGGTGAAACCGGTCAGCTGGAAAATGATAAAGAAAAGGATTCAGAATGAAGGCATTTGCAGATCTTATAAAAACCCTGGATAGCACCAACAAAACTACTCTTGAAGGTAGAGGCGCTTACCGAGTATTTTAAAAACGCCCCTCCAAAAGACAAGGTTTGGACCATTGCTATTTTGAGTCATAGACGACCTCCTCGTCCGGTGAATACTACTCTTATGCGTGAATGGGCTTCTGAATTGGCTAAAATACCTCTCTGGCTTTTTGAGGAATCATACCACATCGTAGGAGATCTGGCAGAGACTATAGCCCTGGTAATACCTGCTTCCGATGAGTCAACAGAAAAAAACCTGAATCAATTTTTACAGGAGATCATCGATCTAAAGGCCAAATCTGAAGCAGAAAAGAAGGGATATCTTTTTGAAAACTGGCTGAATCTTAATTATTATGAACGTTTTGTTTTCACGAAATTAATTACCGGTAGCTTTAGAATTGGAGTAAGCCAGAAGTTAATGACCCGCGCGCTTTCCAAAGCCACAGATATAGACGAGGATATCCTCGCTTATAAACTGATGGGTAACTGGGAGCCTTCCAGGATCAGTTTTAATAAATTGATCCTGGAAGAAAACGAGGAAGATTTCCTTTCCAAACCTTATCCTTTCTATCTCGCCTATGCCATTGAAGGAGAGCCACAGGAGCTGGGAGAGGTGTCTGGATGGAGCGCCGAGCATAAATGGGATGGTATAAGATCGCAGGTAATTATACGAAACGATGAGCTGTTCGTTTGGAGCCGTGGTGAAGAACTGGTGACCGATAAATATCCTGAATTTGAAGCTTTTGTGGAAGAAATTCCAAATGGGACAGTGATCGATGGAGAGATCCTGCCATTTCCTGAAGGAGAAATTGGCACTTTTAAAGATCTTCAGACCCGGATTGGTAGAAAGAACATCAGTAAGAAACTTCTGGAGAAAACGCCGGTTATTTTAAAAGCTTATGATATCCTGGAATGGGAAGGTGAAGATATAAGAGATATGGCGTTCGGGAAACGTCGCGAAATTCTTGAAACATTATTCCATAAAGTAAAATCTGAAGAATTGCCTTTGCATTTATCTGAAACCATAAGTTTTTCCAACTGGGAAGAAGCGGCACTGGAAAGGGAAAATTCGAGAGAAGTAAAATCTGAAGGTTTGATGCTGAAAAGGCTTGATTCTCCATACCTGGTTGGTAGAAAGAAGGGCGACTGGTGGAAGTGGAAAGTAGATCCTTTAACTATTGATGCAGTGCTCACTTATGCTATGCGGGGGCATGGACGAAGGAGTAATTTGTTCACCGATTATACTTTCGGACTTTGGGATGAAGAGAAAGGCGAGCTGGTAACCTTTGCCAAAGCCTATTCCGGCCTGACCGATAAGGAATTTAGAAGCCTTGATGCCTGGATCAAAAAAAATACGCTGGAGCGTTTTGGTCCGGTAAGAAGTGTAACTCCACATCACGTTTTTGAAATAGCTTTTGAAGGGATAGCAGAATCTAAAAGACATAAGAGCGGGGTGGCAACGAGATTTCCGAGAATTCTTCGCTGGAGAACAGATAAGAAAATAGAAGAAGCGAATACCCTGGAAGACCTCAAAGCACTTATTCCGTAGAATTTTATTTTGTACGGGCCTCATTTAATATTTCTTTTTCATACTTTTTATCATTCGCTATGATCACGAAAAACTCTTCAATATATTCTAAAGTAGAATCGTATTCACTTTCATTTTCGAATAAAGGCTTACATTCCTGAATAGCTCCAAGAATGGCCAATCTGTTTCCTAAAAACTCCAATCTAACTTCAGTAAAAAATTCAGGATCTCTTTGAAAACCTCGGTAGACCCTGTCTGTTACTTTACCATATTCATTCAGTGGTTCCCCATTAATATTAGATACCGTGGCATAACTTGTATTGACCATTCCAGCCATATCAAAATCATAGGGTACCGGTATTATTTGATTTTCTAAAAAAATTAATTTCGTATTGTGTAAATAGGCATTAGAGAAGTCGGTGTTGCCTATCATGTACTGAAAAAACGAGTTCCTTACCGATTCTAAAGGAGTGTGGTTTAAAGGGTGAATATTAGATTTAAGTACTTTGCCACCTATTCGCTTTGCAACATGCTTGTCGTCTTCAATAAATATTCCCTTGATCTCGTGGGTTTTTATATTCTTTCCCTTTATTTCTTCATAGGTTACCTGAACCAGTTTTGATTTGAAATGATAAGGAGAGACGATTTCGTATAATTTATATGCCAGATATTCTTTAACGATATTATCATTATTATCACGCTGTATTAGACATGGAAGGACTAGTTTTAGATTTTTATGTCCTTCAAAAAGTGTTTTATTAGCTTCTTTCTTTTTTATTTTAACTTTAATTGGAGCGAAATAACAATTATCAAATCGAAAATGTCCTCTTTTTCGTAATCTCACTTCTAAAGAGTCCCAGGTGTTAGACGGGTTTTTATATTTTAAATTGGTGGTAATAAATGTTGAATCGTTGGTTTCTTTTTTAATATCTTTATTAGAGTATTTAAGAGAAATACACATTATCTCATTATCAGAAAATAACTCAGACAAATTCTCAGGAAGATCCTTATTATATTCCTGTCCGTATGAGTTGTAAAAGAATAATGTAAGAATTAGGAGGAAAGTTCGCTTATCCATAATTATGGCATATATTTAACTAAAATATTAAAAATCAAACTATTAGGAAGTATTTTTCCATTATAAATTATAGAACGTTTGCAACCTTGATTATTTCTGCATTGATTACGTTCCTGGCATTGAAGTTTAATTTAAACTTTAATGTAGATCTTACTTTGCTTAGTATCGCCATAATTTTTCCATTGGTATTTACCATTCGGGGTTCATTTAAGAGAAGGGAGAAGGCGCTGGCTTACCTCAGTGATTTTGTTTGTGCCATTAAAACATTGAAGTACTTTTTACTAAGTAATAATAAGCTAACAATAGAACAAAAAGCTGAAGCAGAAAAAATCCTGATTGATATAAATAATAGAACCCTTGACCATCTGGCAACTCGTAATAATGATATCAAGGTCCTTGATAAAAACTCCCATGACGTATATAAATTTGTACTTGCAGAAGAAAATAAAATACCGGCCAAATTGAAAGACAGGGTATTTAAGTATATGAAAGATATGCACGAATGCATAGAGAATCTTCATGCGATCCACACCCATCGAACTCCAATAAGCTTGATGGCCTATTGCGAGGTTTTTATTTACATTTTCCCTTTTATTTATGCACCTACAATAATCTACAATCTTGGAATGGAGGGTGCAGATTGGGTGGCCTATTTTATAGTTTTATTAACCCAATTTATCCTGATCTCTTTGTATAATATCCAGAATCATTTGGAATATCCGTTCGATAATGTTGGAATGGATGACATAAATCTGAATAATTTTAAAATAGAACGTTAGTCGCTTTAAATATCAAAGATGATCCCTGAATTTTCTGTAAACTTTTTAATAGTCCTCTTTTGAAGAGGGCAGAGCTTTTAGATCTTGCTGAAACCTGGTTTACAAAAAATGAGTGGAAACCATTCAAATTTCAGAAAGACACCTGGACTGCGTATTTGCAAAGAAAGAATGGACTCCTGAATGCACCCACGGGCAGCGGGAAAACCTATGCCCTTTGGGTGCCGATAGTTTTAGATTATATCAAAAAGAATCCCGATTTCAGAACTAAACATAAAAAGGGTCTTAAGGCAATATGGATCACACCGTTAAGGGCACTTTCTGTGGAAATTGAGCAGGCGGCCAGCAGGTTTGCCGAAGAAATGGGAACTCAGTTTACGGTTGGAATCAGAACCGGCGATACTTCACAGAAAGAGCGCGCCGCTCAAAAAAAATCCATGCCCGATCTTTTGATCACTACACCGGAGAGTTTACAACTTCTGCTTGCCTCGAAAAATTATGACAGGACATTTAAAGGACTTCAGGCCATCGTGATAGATGAATGGCATGAACTACTAGGTACAAAAAGAGGAGTGCAGGTAGAATTGGGATTATCAAGATTAAAAACAATTTCAAAAGATCTTAGAATCTGGGGAATTTCAGCAACCATAGGCAATTTGGAACAGGCGAGGGAAGTTCTGCTAGGGCCTGAATCTGATGCCATGGCCAATTCAGTAATGATCAAAGCTAATCTTAAAAAGAAAATTGAAGTTCGTTCGATCATCCCGGAGAAAATGGAAAAATTTCCCTGGCGCGGTCATCTCGGCTTACATTTAATAGATGAGGTAGTTCCGATAATTAAGAATTCAAGAACCACCTTGCTATTTACCAATACGAGATCTCAATGTGAAATATGGTTTCAGAAGTTGATGAACAAATATCCTGAATTTGCCGGAGAGGTGGCCATGCACCATGGAAGTATCAATAAAGAGACCCGACTTTGGGTGGAGCAGGCGATTAGGAATGAGAGTCTGAAGGCGGTGGTTTGTACTTCCAGTCTTGACCTGGGAGTAGATTTTGCTCCTGTAGAAACTATTGTTCAGATTGGCGGCCCCAAAGGAGTGGCGAGATTTTTACAACGTGCCGGACGAAGTGGTCACCAACCAGGAAAGGTGAGTCTCATTTATTTTCTGCCCACTCACGCGATCGAACTTATTGAGGCTTCCGCATTACAGAAAGCGGTAGCAAAGAAGGCGGTGGAAGATCGTATTCCTTATTTAATGAGCTATGATGTCCTGGTACAGTATTTAAATACGCTTGCAGTTTCCGATGGATTCTACCCTAAAGAGATTTTTTCGGAGATTGCTTCAACATTTTGCTTTCAGGGAATTTCTGCCGATCAATGGCGCTGGATCCTGAATTTTATCACCAAAGGTAGCCAGAGTCTGCAGGCTTATGATGAATATAAAAAGGTGGAGATAGAGGAAGATGGAAAGTTCAAAATAAATAACAGGGGGGTGGCTATGCGGCACCGGCTTCAGATTGGAACCATCGTAAGTGATGCGATGCTTAGCGTGAAATATATGAAAGGTGGATATATTGGAACTATTGAAGAATGGTTCATCTCCAAGCTTAAACCAGGCGATACTTTCACTTTTGCGGGTAGAAACCTGGAGCTCGTAAGGATCAAAAGTATGCAGGTTCTGGTTAGGAAATCTTCAAAGAAGACCTCAAAAGTGCCAAGCTGGATGGGAGGAAGAATGACCTTTTCTGCCCAAATGAGTGAATTGTTGAGGGAGGAAATGTACCGGGCTTCCGGTCTAAAAGAGGATGATAAAACAAATAAAGAATTTGAAGCGCTAAAACCTATTTTTCAAAGGCAAAAGAAGGAATCTGTTATTCCGAGAAATGATGAATTTCTTATAGAGACCTTTAAAACAAGGGAAGGATATCATGCCGTTTTTTATCCTTTTGAAGGAAGGTTTGTTCACGAAGCTCTGGGCAGTTTGCTTGCTTATAGAATAAGTCTTTTGTCCCCGATAAGTTTTTCGATAGCCTTTAATGATTACGGTTTCGAGCTGCTTTCAGATCAGGAAATCAATATGCAGCAGGTACTGGATAATGATCTTTTTAGTGCTGAATATCTCATGGATGATCTTTATAAAAGTCTCAATGCAACAGAGATGGCCCGAAGGAAATTCAGGGATATTGCGGTAATCGCCGGGCTTGTATTCACGGGATACCCTAACAAGCTGGTTAAGAGCAAACATTTGCAATCAAATTCACAGTTGTTATTCAGTGTTTTCAGGGATTATGAAGAAGATAATTTACTTTACCAGCAGGCATTTAGAGAAACTTTTGAGCACCAGCTGGAGGAAGGCCGTCTAAGAACATCCCTTGAACGAATTGCGCATCAGGAAATAGTCTGGCGAAAATGTGAAAAACCAACGCCTTTTTCATTTCCCATTATTACGGACAGGCTTCGGGAAAAACTGTCTTCAGAAAAGCTGGAGGATCGTATCAGGAAGATGTTAAAGCAACTGGAGAAATAATTATTCTCTCAATTGCTTATCTAAATAATGTCTTACCAGTTCTGTAGTAATCCCGAAAGCCACATGAGCAAAAAGCTCATTCATCTGCATTCTAACGGGAATATCTGTTGGTTTGGGTTCAAGCCCCATAATAGGAAGCGAAGTTTCGTGAGTAGAAGCCCAGGCAGTTGCGCCAAAGATCACTCCATCCATAGGTCTAAGACCAAATCTGTCTTTTTTACCATACCCATAAGCTGCACCAAGTGAACCACCCATAGGGATATTTACCAGTTGTTCTGCCAGCGCTTCATTTTGAGTGCTTACAGGTGTTCCGGTAATCTTAGTAGATAGATCGTCCACAATTTTGATCTGAGCAGATCGATGTTCAATTTTTCTAACGGGAAGAAATTGTTCTATCAGACTTTTTACTGCAGTTCCTGCGAGTCCGCCCACAAAACCCGATATCAGGCTACGGCTGGTATTAGACATATAGGAATCTTTCTGAAGAAAAGTACTTACGCTCATAATCTGTTTCATTTTTACAGAATAAAACTATTTATTCCTTTATTTATCTCCAATCATTTAACAGGTATTTGGCATTGCTCCCTTAAAATTGATATTTTTGAATATGAGCGAAAAATTAAACATCGCCTTTATTCAGCCAAGCCTGAAATGGGAAGATGCCGTAGCCAACAGAGCCCTTTTTTCCGAAGAGATTCAAAAGATCTCAGATGAGGTGGAATTGATCATCCTTCCGGAAATGTTTACCACTGGTTTTAGTATGAATGCTGAAAACCTGGCAGAGGAAACCGAAGCTGAAACGCTTGCGTGGATGCGTAAGCATGCTAAGGAAAAAGATTGTGCAATTACGGGGAGTGTAATAATTACGGAAAATGCGAACTACTATAACCGGTTGTTTTTTGTGTTTCCTGACGGTTCTTATAAACTCTATGACAAACGTCACACTTTTACCCTGGCCAAAGAGGATGAAACCTATACAGCAGGGACTAAAAGGTTGATCGTAAACTACCAAGGCTGGAAGATCTGTCCGTTGGTTTGTTACGATCTGCGTTTTCCAGTTTGGGCCAGAAATACAGAAGATTACGATCTATTGATCTATGTAGCCAACTGGCCGGAAAAAAGAGTATTTGCCTGGGATTCCTTACTAAGAGCCCGCGCCATTGAAAATATGAGTTATTGTATTGGGGTGAACAGGACCGGCGAAGATGGGGACGGTTATGTCTATAATGGGCACTCTGCAGTATATGATGCTCTTGGCAAGGAATTAACCGAGTTGGACAGATCAGATGAATTTGTCACTCAACTGAGCATAGATAAAGGGAGCCTGAAAGAAGTAAGAGAGAAACTAAAATTCCTTCAGGATCGGGATAAATTTAATCTTTTAGACGAATAGACTCGTTCCAGTCCCAGTTTGCACGAATATCAAGCGTATCTGAATAATATTTGATCTGTTCCGGCTGTCGTTTTTTCAAATAACTTCCGGTATCCCATTTTTGATTACTGTTGGTATCAAAGATCACCCTGATTAAAAACTGTCCCGGATTTAAAAAACGGAAGGTGAAATTATTTGAATTTTCAGAATACTGTTCCGTGATAACTTTTCCATTAGTGTCGGTTAACTGAACGATAACAGGGTAACTTTCGATATTCTGAATAGTCAGAACCATACTACCATAATCGGCCAGGGCTTTTGTTCTTAAGATCTGAACTATCGTGTCATTGGTTTCCTCAAATATATCGGTAATTGCTCCGGGAAATGCTGAAACCTGATAACTATTATCTGGTTCCTTGTCAAATTTCAATGCCAACTCATTTTGAAGCGAATTGAATTCTGAAGTAAAAGGAACATCCATGGAATCCTTATTCATAATCGATATCAACTCATCGTTATGCTCTATAATTGGAGTACTGGACTTGAGTTTGAAATCCGTATTTATTCCGCCATTATCTGTACTCACGTTTATAGAATCCCGGTCTAAAGTTCCCATTCTAACAAGGAGCGTGTCTCTCGTTCCTGGACTTAACACTTCAAAACTAAGGCTGTCTAATTCAGGTTTATTGTTGTACCAGTAATAAAGACTGTCTTTTTCAGGATCCTTAACTATCCTGGAAACAAAACCTTCTGGTTTTGGAGAAAGTAGGTTTATTGAAACACTATCCAGGTCTGTAGTACCTTCGTATCCAAAAAGTATCTGGTTTCCTTTAAAGTGTGAGGGCCTTTTTGGTTCAAATTCCAGCTCTTCTTTAAAAACGATAATTTCATAAGTACTATCTGTTGGAATGCTAACATCGTTAGCAATAAAACCAATTTTTTCTTTTTTAGGATTGTATAAATAATTGTCATTATTATCCATTAATCCTACCATCCTGTAGGTTCCTGCCTTTAAATTTTCAAGGCTGAAAGTGAAAGTGCTATCCTGTGAGTAAGTTATATATCTTGGGGTTTCCTTATAAACTATGGAATCGGTATATGTAGAGTCCACCTCGTATAACATGATAGAAACGGGTTCTGCCGGTGCCTTTAATTTCGCATCTTTAACACTTCCGGAAACCATTAATGAATCTATATAATCTCCTGTGGAAAAGACATATTTGAAGTAGTTATAAGGATTTGACTCATTATTATCTACAATGCTTCTCCCAAAATTGATGGCATAAGTAGTATTTTCTTCAAGTGTGTCGAAAATCTCAATTTTGATATCTTTTCGCGCTGTTCCCAGTGGCATGATATTCGGTTTTGGATCCATAGGAGGCGAAATGATGATCTGCTGCTGAGGTTTGTCCAGTTTTATATATTCATCAAAATATATGCGGATCTCTTTTTTATCGAAGTTAGTGGTATAGTTCTCCGGATTTGCCTTGATAAATTTTGGCGGTTCTTCATCGATCGGGCCACCTTCAGGCATTCCTTTTTTGGCGCATTGCACCATGGTGAAAAGCAAGATCAACACAATTACAAATCCGGGTACCTTTTTTTCCATAGATGAAAACTGAAATCTTTTAGCAAAGAAACGATTATTTTAAAATACAACGCAACGCTTAATCGGTAATTGCCATAGTAGCTACACTTAGTTTAATCCCGGGAATCTCGAAGAGTTTATGAGCGCAGGCTTCAATAGTTGCTCCTGTAGTTACAAGATCGTCTACAATAAGGAGGTGTTTATTTTTTAAATTTTGGTTATTTTGAATTTCAAGTGTCTCTTCAATTTTACCCCATCTGGAGAATCTGTTCTTTAAAGTCTGGGTTTGTGCTGCATCAGTTTTAAGTAAAAGATCGTCTCTATATTCAGCATTAAGAGCTTTGGCAATTTCCTTCCCGAAATCTTCTACCTGGTTAAATCCTCTTTGTTTCAATTTTGATTTGTGAATCGGAACAGGAATAACCACATCGATCTCATTAAACCAATCGGTAGAAGATAGTTCTTCACCCATCCATTTGCCCAGATATTTTCCTATCTCACGGTAACCTCTGTATTTTAGATCGTGAATAAGATGCTGAACACCAGATTTTTTTCTAAAATGCAATAATGCCGTTGCTTTTTCTATCTTTACTCTTCCGTAAAATACTTTTTTAACAGGGTTCTCGTTAACAAGGTGATAACGGGTTATTGGTAAATCATGAAGGCAGGAAGTACAGATGAGCTCCTCATTATTTAGCAATTCAGCCTCACAAATGTGGCATACATGTGGATATAGAAGATTGACGAAATCGTGAAACATTTGTTAAGGACTTGTAACATAATTGGTTAAACATCTAAATTTACGAACTAAATTAAACTTATGATGACAGAAAAAAAGAGCAATACTGCATTGAAGGTTTTAACAGGTATTCTTGCTGTGGCCCTTATTGCGCTTAGTATTTATACCATTAAATTCTATAATGAAGAAAAAGAAAATAAAGAGATCCTTCAGAAGGAAAAGTCTGTGATCGAGGATGAACTCAACGACCTTATCATAAAATATGATGATGCCATTGAGGAAAATGAGGTCATGGATCAGGACCTTGTAAATGCAAGGGATCGAATTTCAAGATTGCTGGATTCAGTAAAAGATAACGAAGCGAATCTCGTATTAATTTCAAGATATAGAAGGGAAATTGGAAATTTAAAGGCAGAAAAGGATCGGCTTTTCAGAGTTGTGGATAGTTTGAGTTCTCAAAATCAGATGCTTTCTACCTCTCTTGATAGTACCAATGTAGCTCTTCAGGAAAGAACAAAATTGTCAGATTCATTAAAAACAACCAATCAAAGTCTTTCTACCAAAGTAGATAAGGCATCTAAACTAAAGATCACCAGTCTTTCAGGGGAGGGTGTAATTGTGAGGAACAGTGGTAAACTTGTAGAAAATGACAATAATCGTCGTGTAGATCAGATTAGGGCATGTTTCACTATTACTGCCAACGATCTCGCTGAAAAGGGTGAGAAAAATATGTATGTTCAGGTTTACAATCCCGATAATGAACTGGTAGGAGATGAGATCGTGGTTCAGCATGAAGGCGGAACGATGGTTTATAGTGCAGCTTCCAAAGTTTTTTACGAAAATGAGGAATTGGATGTGTGTATACTTTCCAATACCAATGAAGATAAACTGCTTGAAGGAAACTATAAAGTGTACGTTTATAATGATGCGGTGCTTTTGGGAACCGGAAGCTTTACTTTGAAATAATCTTATTTAATAAATTAAAGACCGTCCTGAATATTATTCAGGGCGGTTTTTTTATTTTTGCGCCATGGCAAAACAAGAAGACCTTTTTAAAAACGTAATATCCCATGCCAAAGAGTATGGATACATTTTCGCATCGAGTGAAATCTATGACGGTTTAAGTGCTGTCTATGATTATGGACAGAATGGTGCCGAACTGAAGAAAAATATCAAAGAATACTGGTGGAGAAGCATGACGCAGCTTCATCAGAATATTGTTGGTATCGATGCTGCTATTTTGATGCATCCAACTACCTGGAAGGCTTCCGGGCATGTTGACGCGTTCAATGATCCGCTTATTGATAATAAAGATTCAAAAAAGCGTTACAGGGCTGATGTTTTGGTGGAGGATTATGCTGAAAAGCTGCTTCAAAAAGCTGAAAAGGAAATTGTAAAAGCCAAAAAGCGTTTCGGAGAAGATTTTGATGAAGCAATGTACAGGGAAACGAATCCAAGAGTGCAAAGATATCTTGGAGACAGAAAAGAAATTCTTGAGCGTCTAGCACGTTCCCTTACCAATGAAGATTTAGCAGACGTAAAATCTCTAATCGAAGAACTTGAAATTGCCGATCCTGAAACCGGATCTAAAAACTGGACTGATGTTAGGCAATTTAACCTGATGTTCGGAACCAAACTGGGAGCTTCTGCAGATTCTGCTACTCAATTATACTTACGTCCTGAAACCGCTCAGGGGATTTTTGTAAACTTTTCTAATGTTCAGAAAACCGGGAGATTGAAAATTCCATTCGGAATTGCCCAAATAGGTAAAGCTTTCAGAAATGAGATCGTAGCCAGACAGTTCATTTTCAGAATGCGTGAATTTGAACAAATGGAGATGCAATTTTTCGTTCGCCCGGGCGATGAACTTGAGTGGTACGAGAAATGGAAAGAGACAAGATTAAAATGGCATAAATCCCTGGGACTTGGAGAAGAGAATTATCGTTTCCATGACCATGAAAAACTTGCCCACTACGCCAATGCCGCGGCAGATATAGAATTTAATTTCCCGTTTGGTTTTAAAGAACTCGAAGGAGTCCACTCAAGGACCGATTTTGACCTTAAAGCTCATGAGAAGCATTCCGGCAAAAAACTTCGTTTTTATGATCCTGAATTAAAGGAGAATTATGTGCCATATGTGATAGAAACTTCCATTGGGCTGGACAGAATGTTTTTGGCGGTTCTTTCATCTTCGCTAAAAGAAGAAGATCTGGGAGATGGAAATTCAAGAACCGTACTAAAGCTTCCTGCAGTTTTAGCTCCAACGAAAGCAGCAATATTACCTTTAGTTAAAAAAGACGGACTTCCGGAAATGGCTCAGAAGATTGTTGATGAACTTAAATGGGATTTCAAAGTTCAATATGATGAAAAGGATGCCATAGGTAGAAGATACCGTCGCCAGGATGCTGCTGGTACGCCTCTATGTATAACTGTAGATCATGATTCTTTGGAAGATAATTCCGTAACAGTAAGATTTCGTGACAGTATGGAGCAGAAAAGAGTTTCTGTAAAAGAACTTGACGCGTTGATTAGAAAAGAGACAGATTTTAAGACCTGGATGAGAGATTTCTCGTCTTAGAAAACTGGTCATTTATGAATATTTTAAGGAGGCAATTAATTTATTAATTGCCTTTTTTTATTTCATTTATGGCTATAATACCTATTTTTAGTGATTATACTACTTTATTCCTGTGACGATGAAGAAAATCTATTTCCTCCTGACTTTTAGTTTTGTATTTCACCTTGCATCTTTTGCTCAGACCAATGAGATTGCGGGACCTGCCTTTATAGATTCAGCGAACGTCATAAAATCAGGGCCATTATCTAAAGCGCGGTTGATTCGTTCTTATGAAAAGCCAAAGTTATACAATCCGAAAAAAAGAGGAATAAATAAGGTGGTTCCCGGTAAAGGGCTACCAAAAACTATTGATCCTGCCCTGCAAAGTAAAATGGGAGAGATCCCGGTAAAAGCACCCATACTGACTTTTGACGGTGCCGTTTCCCGATCTACACCTACAGATCCAACGGGAGCCGTGGGATTAAATCATTATGTAAATGCCTGGAATTCCGAATTTGCAATATGGGACAAGGATGGGAACAATATTATTCCCGGAGCTTCTTTGTCCAGTATAGGCGGGGCTTTTAATGGCGAGAATGATGGAGATCCCATTGTTTTTTATGATGAATCTGCCAATAGGTTTATTTTGATGCAATTTAGCGCTGAGGGTGGCGAATCATCTACTCCTCCTGCATTGTTATTTGCTGTTTGCCAGGGTCCAGATCCTGTAAACGATGGGTGGTATACCTATAGATTTGATCTTGAGGCTTTGCCCGATTATCCAAAAATTTCGCTCTGGAGAGATGGTTACTATATAACAACGAATAAAGATGCTCTGGAACCAGAAGGTAAAGAGATCGTTTATGTTCTTGAAAGAGATAAAATGCTACAGGGATCCAATGATGTTAGAATTCTGGGATTTCCACTTCCCGGAATACAAAATAATGGTTTTTACAGTCCCGCAGGATTCAGTGTTATGGGAACAGATTTGCCACCACCTGGGGATGCACCAATAATTTATCTACAGGATGATCAGTGGGAAGGAGTTAATCAGGATCACCTTAAAATATGGCTGCTTGATGTTGATTGGGATAATCCGGCTTCCTCAACTATTGGAGAAAGCCAGGAACTTACAAATGGGGTTTCCCCTTTTACCTCAACCTTTGATGGAGGAGGTTTTCAGAATTTGGCACAACCGGGAAATGACATTGAAATTGATGCGCTTCAGGGAGCAATGATGTATATGACCCAGTATCGAAGATTTCAAAATCATAATTCAGTAGTGATGAACTTTGTGGTGGATGTAGATCCGAGCTTTGGGAAACATGCAGGAATAAGATGGTATGAATTAAGGCAATCGGCAGATGGAGCTCCATGGAATGTCTATCAGGAAGGGACTTATGCACCAGATAATAGTGACCGGTTTTCGGGAAGTATTGGTATAGATGCGCGAGGGAATATTGGGCTAGGTTTTACGGTGGTTAATGATAATCCAACAAACCCGGTTTTCCCATCTATTAGATATACTGGTAGATTTAGGGGAGACGAGCTGGGGAGGATGAGCATTGAAGAGCAGTCGATTGCGGAAGGGGATAGTCCACAGCCCCGGCCGGAAGGAAGATATGGAGATTACGCTCATTTAAGCATAGATCCATCTGATCATATTACTTTTTGGCATAATGCTGAATATTTTCGCGGTAGCGATCGGGTGAATAAAGTTGGATTATTCAAAATTGCGGCAAATGAGCCAAATGACATTGGGGCAACTGCCTTGGAAAGCCCACAGGATGCTACCTTAACGGCTTCAGAAGTAGTAACGATCAATATTAGAAATTTCGGAACGAATGCTCAGTCTAATTTTGAGGTAAGTTACAGTGTGAACGGCGGTGCAACCGTTTCTGAAACCTTTACAGAAACCCTTCTGCCGGAAAGTTCAGCGACATATACTTTTTCAGAAACTATGGACCTTTCCGAAATCGGGCGGGTTTACAGTATAGAAATTTCAACGAATCTCGAAAACGATTCTAATACCAACAATGATAGCGTTACAGAGCAGGTAAAGAATTTACCACCGCGCGATGTTGGAGTAACCTCGATAGCTTCTCCTTCCACTGGGGAAGATCTTGGTAGTGCCGAACCGGTTACTGTCACCGTTGAGAATCTGGGAGGCGAACCACAACAGGGTATTCCGGTAAGTTATCAAATTGGTAATAATGCCCCCGTAAAGGAGATTTTAAATGAAATGCTGGAAGTTGGCGCAAGTATTTCCTATACTTTTAATAAAACTGCGAATCTATCTTTTTCTGGTAGATACACTATAAAGGGAAGAACAAGGCTGGAAGATGATTTTGATCCTACAAACGATTCTGAAATTCTATCTGTGGCAAATCTTGATTGTATTCCTGAAGGCTCCGATTGTTCTCAGGGAGATGGTATTTTCTATTTTGAACTTGGAGATATTTTGAATGAAAGAATTCCTTGTACAACAGGATATATAGATTTTAGCGGAGGCTCTACAGATCTTGATCGATCTAAAGGAGATTTCACGGTAACGGTACAATCAAATTTCGCTGAAGAAGAAAGGGAGAAATTTTCCATGTGGATAGATTATAATGATAATGCGGTTTTTGAAACCGAAGAGAGAGTTCTTACTTCAGAAGTTATTTCGGCGATAAATAGATCTTTCTCTTATGATTTTACAATTCCAGGAAACGCTCCTTTAGGACAACATCTATTGAGAATTAAAGCTGGAGATACGAAGTTTGAAGGTGATGTGGAGGATCCTTGTTCCGTAATGGCATATGGTACTACTCATGATTATTCAGTGAATATTATTGATAGCACGCTGAATATTAAAGACTTTATTTTGAATGAAGCTGAACTCGTAGTGGTTACTCTCCCTGATCAGGATGACCAGTACAGGGTTATTATGGAAACTAGCTTTGATGAGCCTTTAAGACTTACTGTACATAATATTATAGGACAGAAGATGGTTGAAAATCAGATAGTAAACGATGGCGATGCTTATGTTTACGAACTTGATATGTCTTATGCTGCAGCAGGAGTATATTTGTTACGGGTAGGTACTAGGAAGTATGGTAAAGTAACCCGTTTTATTGTGAAGTAGGTTCATTTTATTAAATTCAATACAATTGGCTTTTAGGTCTTGTATTTTTTCGAGATAACATTATTTTTGAAGAAATTCGAATTATGACCATAATATCCTATAACGTAAATGGTATTCGAGCTGCCATTCGTAAAGGTTTTTTAGACTGGATCCAGCAGGCTAATCCAGATGTAGTGTGCTTACAGGAAATAAAAGCACAGCCAGAGCAGTTAGATCTTTCAGATTTTGAAAATGCTGGTTATCCTTACCATTATTGGTATCCTGCAACCAAAAAAGGTTATAGTGGAGTGGCTATTTTGAGCAAGACGGAACCAAAAAATATTCAATATGGTACCGGGATTGAGCATATGGATCATGAAGGCCGAAACATTCGTGTGGATTTTGAGGATTTCTCTGTGATGAGCCTTTATTTGCCTTCAGGAACCAATATTCAAAGATTGGAACATAAGTTCAAATTCATGGATGATTTTCAGGAGTATATTGATAATCTGAAACAGGAAATTCCTAATCTTATCATCTGCGGAGATTATAATATTTGCCACGAAGCCATAGATATTCACGATCCTGTGAGACTGAAAAATACATCCGGTTTTCTTCCGGAAGAAAGAGCCTGGATAGATGAATTTATGAAAAGTGGTTTTATAGATTCTTTTCGTCACTTTAATGAAGAGCCAGATAATTATTCCTGGTGGAGTTACCGTGCAAATGCAAGAAATAATAATAAAGGTTGGCGTATAGATTATAATTTAGTAGCTGAACCTTTGAAAGATCGTTTAAAAAGAGCAGTTATTTTGCCCGAAGCATACCATAGTGATCATTGTCCCGTTCTAGTAGAAATTGAGTAATATTATAAGTATGAAAATTAGAATTCTTGCCGTAGCATTTTTGTTGATTTCAGCCAGTTCCTGTGTTTCTTCTAAAAAATACAATGATTTGGAAGGTAGAAATGCCGATCTGCAAAGAGAAAACAGAAAAGTAAATGAAGATCTTGAAAATTTCAGGAATTCTAATGCCAACCTGGAAAGAGACCTTTCAAAACTGAAAACAGATTTTGAAACAATTACTACAGAACGTAATCAGCTAATGCAAAAGCTGGAGGCGCTTGAAAAGAATTATGCCAGCCTGGAAGGTTCTTACGACGCACTTGAGAAAAATAGTTCAGCAGCCATTGCGGAGAATTCAAGACAAAACAGAGAGTTGTTAGCTCAATTAGACGAAAAAGAAGCAGCCTTAATTCAGGAAAAGAACAGGCTGGAGAAACTTGAAAAAGATCTAGCTATACGATCGCAAAGAATTGATGAGCTGGAAAGCGTGATCGCGGCTAAAGATGCTAAAATGAACGCTCTGAAAAATGCCGTTTCCAATGCGCTAACAAATTTTGAAGGTAAAGGATTAAGTGTGGAGCAAAGGGATGGTAAAGTTTATGTTTCCATGGAAAACAAATTATTGTTCGATTCGGGGAGCTGGGCAGTAAATTCAGAAGGGAAAAAGGCGGTACAGCAGTTAGGGACCGTTCTTGCACAAAATCCTGATATCGCTGTGCTTATTGAAGGGCATACAGACAATGTGCCTTATGGAGGAAGTGGCCAGTTAAAAGACAACTGGGATCTTTCAACAAAAAGAGCTACCTCAATAGTTCAGATCTTAAGAGAAAATGCGAAGATAGATCCACAGAATCTTACTGCTGCCGGAAGAGGAGAATATGCTCCGGTCGCTTCTAATGATTCAGAAGTTGGAAAAGCAAAGAACAGAAGGATAGAAGTTATTCTTACCCCAAAACTGGATGAGATCACCAGATTGCTTAATGAAACTAATTAAATATTTAAACTGGATCAGGAATAGTGTTTCTGAATAATCCCTTCGGTATCTTTCAGATTTTTGAATACATCATAAGTTTTCCCTTGTGTTCTTAAGGCACCTAAAGTATTGGCATAACGAGCTGCTATCACAGGATCATTATAATAGGTAAAGCCATATGCCAGGCCACCAGCAAAGGAATCTCCACAACCGGTGGTGTCTATAACCTCATCTACCGGAATAGATTCTATCCAGTCTTTGATGATCTTTCCATTCTTTTTAGAATAGGCAACGCAACCCCGGGAATCTAAAGTTATATATAAGACCTTTATACCTTTTTCGAGAACATAGGTGGCGAAATCGTCCAGGTGCTCGGTATTTTCCTCGTCATAATGTCCCATTTCTTCAATATCGTATTCATTTTTAAACCAGCAGCACATAGATTCTTCCAGGTTCATTTTAAGAACATCGATATACGGTAACCATTCATCCCGGTCTATCCAGAATTTCCTTTCCCTGCTTCCATTTATATTCATGGCGGTAGTAGGACCATGCGCATCGAAAATTATTAAGCCATTACTATTTTCTTTTATATATTTTAAGGTGCTAAGAGATATTTCAAAATCGGTTATAGGAACAAAAACAAAAGCGTCAGCATCCAGAAATGGTTTTACGTCTTCTGGTAAAATGGGATTCATAAAAGCTGTTTGCTTCTCCAGCCGATTATTTTGATCCAGGAACTTTAGCTCAATAACAGTACCCCGATCATTCGTACAATCCAATCCCCTTAGGTCTATATTTTTGAAAGGTGAGAAAAGTTCCTTAATTGCAGAATGATCCTTTTTATGAACATGAGAAATAACTATTACCTCCCCTGTATCTTTTAATAGCTTAGCCAGGGCAATTGCCGGATGAGTAGCGCAACCATATTTCTGTATCGTTTCATTTTTGTGAGTTAAGATGGTATCCCGGGGGATAGGTCCTAAAATGGCTATTTTCTTCATCTGCAAAATATTAGTTCCTTTTTAAATTTTCAGTTTAAACTGTAGAGTATTATAAAGGTAGGTTATATCAAATATATCAAAATTTGAGCGTTTTTTCTTCAGCCTGTATATCGCTGTTAATTGCTGAATATTGATCCAGCTCTGATTTTATGCTTTAGTTAATTATCCTAAATTGCGGCGTAAAAGCGAAATTGAAAAATGAAGTACACATATCTTCCAAATACCGATATAAAAGTTAGTAAAATTTGTCTTGGTTCAATGACCTGGGGCCAACAGAATACGGAGGCAGAAGGCCATGACCAAATTGATTATGCCCTGGATAAGGGAGTGAATTTTATTGATACAGCTGAAATGTATTCTATTCCTGCCAGGCCAGAAACTCAGGGTAGTACCGAAAAAGTTATAGGAACCTGGCTTAAGAAAACCGGAAGAAGAGATGATGTGGTGATAGCTTCAAAGGTAGCGGGGCCTGCAGAAATGGTTTCACATATACGTCCCGAGCTGGGATTCCACAAGGAAGCTATTGAAGATGCTATTCATAGTAGTTTGAAAAGACTTCAAACAGATTATATAGATCTTTATCAATTACACTGGCCTGAGAGAAATACGAATTTCTTTGGTAAGCGAGGATATGATCATGCTCAAGATGAAGCATGGGAAGATAACTTTCGTGAGATCCTTGAAAGTCTGAACGATCTTGTGAAACAAGGTAAAATAAAACATATTGGTCTTTCCAACGAAACTCCTTTTGGATTGATGCGTTTTCTGGAAGAAAGTAGAAAAAATGATCTTCCCAGAGTTTCAACAGTGCAAAACCCATATAATTTATTAAACCGAAAAGATGAGATAGGATTAACTGAAATCTATCATCGTGAGAATGTTGGCTTGTTTCCTTACTCACCTTTGGGAATGGGAACTTTAAGCGGTAAGCACCTTAATGGGATTAAGGAGAATACAAGGCTTAGTCTTTTTCCACAGTATAAAAGATACTCTAACGAAGAAGCAGTAAAAGCAACCAGAAAGTATAAAGAACTTGCCGATAGGTATAATTTAAGTCTTACCCATCTGGCACTGGCATTTGTTAATCAGCAACCTTTTGTAACGAGTAATATTATAGGTGCAACCAGTATGGATCAGTTAAAAGAAAATATTGCAAGTATCGATGTGGTTCTTTCTGAAGAGATTCTGAAGGAGATCGATGAGATTCATAATTCAATTCCAAATCCAGCTCCTTAAATTCCGTCTTTAGTTAAAGTTGCTATTCAAAAAGATGAGAAACTACATCTTCTATTTTAGCAACTTTAATTATTCTTATTTGAAAATCACCTTTAGGGATTTTACTTTGTTTAGATACCATGATCGATGCAAATCCCAGCTTTTCAGCTTCCAGGATTCGCTGTTCAATTCGGGTTACGGGTCTTATTTCACCTGCTAAACCTACTTCTGCAGCGAAACAGGTGTCTTTTTCCAGAGCGATATCCTCATTGGAAGATAGAATGGCAGCTATTACAGCAAGATCAATTGCGGGATCATCAACACTAATACCTCCGGTAACATTAAGGAAAACATCCTTTGCTCCTAACCTGAATCCTGCTCTTTTTTCAAGTACCGCCAAAAGCATATTCAGTCGTTTGGCATTATATCCTGTAGTGCTACGCTGAGGTGTTCCATATACCGCAGTACTAACCAAAGCCTGAATTTCGATCATAAGTGGGCGCATTCCCTCCAGAGTGGAAGCAATTGCCGTTCCGCTTAGATCCTCATCGTTTTTAGAGATGAGTATTTCGGAAGGATTTGTAACCTCTCTCAGGCCACTTCCCTGCATTTCATAAATTCCAAGTTCATGGGTAGAGCCAAAGCGGTTCTTATGAGCTCTCAAGATTCTGTATACATGATTCCTGTCACCTTCAAACTGAAGAACCGTATCTACCATATGCTCCAGAACCTTCGGGCCTGCAATACTTCCTTCTTTAGTTATGTGTCCTATCAGGATCACAGGAGTGTTGCTTTCCTTGGCAAATTTGATAAGTTCTGCGGTACATTCCCTGATCTGAGAAATACTTCCGGGAGAACTCTCGATATAATCGCTATGCAGCGTCTGTATCGAATCTATAATAACAACTTCGGGTTCCACTTCCTCAACCTGGCGGAAGATGCTTTGTGTTTTTGTTTCAGTAAGAATGAAACAATTTGCCGGATTAGGATTTATTCGCTCTGCCCGCATTTTTATTTGCTGCTGACTTTCTTCTCCTGAAACATAAAGCACTTTATATTTAAGGCCTAACGAAATTTGCAGTAAAAGCGTACTTTTTCCTATTCCGGGTTCTCCTCCTAGTAGCGTCAATGAACCAGGTACAAGGCCTCCGCCAAGCACCCGGTCTAATTCATTATTCCCGGTATTCATCCGGTTTTGAGGAGTATTCTCAATTTCAGCGATCAGCAATGGCTTGGCCGCCTTTTTTGCTTCTTTCTTAGCGGAAGTTTTCCAGTCTTTAGAATCCGGCTTTTGAACCAGTTCTTCAACTATCGTATTCCAGTCTCCACAAGAATTACATTTACCCTGCCATTTAGAATATTGAGCACCGCATTTCTGACAAAAATAAGTCGTCTTAACCTTGGCCATTTAACCGATCAATTTTATGCTAATAACCGAAATCTTTTTTAATCGCGTCGGCTTTTTCAAGCATAAAATCTGAATCCAGGAAAGCAATTTTTTCCTGTCCGTAAGCATTCTGGTAGATCCTCATCGCCTTTTTAGGGCTTCCTGTTTCCTCTTCATATCTGGCTTCAAAGAAAGTGCCGAGCATTGTACCGGGATAGTTTTCAAAAGCCATCTTATATAGCTCTTTGTAATCTTCCCAATTTCGTGTCTTTTCAATGGCATTATATATAGCCATAAAATCATTAATACTAATCTTTCTTTTCAATCCATATAACTCTTCAATAGAATTATATTTCTCTGCTAAATACTCGGTAGGCGATACACTTGTTTGTAGTAGTATTTCATTATAATCCTTGGTGGAAATGGGCCTGTATATTTCAAACATACTGGCAATCGCTGAAGGAATAGCTTTCCCGACCAGTGAATAATGAGTTTCGTCCTGAAAATTCTCAAATTTATAGGTTACTATATCATTTTCAATAGTTTTAAGCTGGTTGTCGAAGCTCAAAATATTCTTCTTAAGATTCGGGATATCATCACTGGAAGTAGCCATGTAGAACCATTTTTTAGATTCTGCAGTATTCAGCGCATTCGTTACTCGGTTTGCCATTTCAGGAGCAAGATCGGGACTCAGGTTTATATACCCTTGAAATACCGGGTTTTGCTTCAACAGGTAATAATTGATAAAATTTGAAGTGAAATCATGACCCACAATAATTCTGAAATTGGCGGTACGGTATTCTTGATCTAATTGTGCAAGAAGTTCCATTCCAATAAATTCGAAGAACTTTGCTCCTTTACCGTTGGGTAGGAAATTATTTTCGGAATAAGAGGTGTCATTCCATTCTGATGCCATCCTGGTTAATGCCAACAACGATCATTTCGGGAACATCTTCCCAGTAAGAATAGTAATCTACCATTCCTGCAACGGGTTCAAATAAATAGTCTCCATCAAGGACCACCACAACAGGATATCTCTTGTCTTTATTTTCCTCGTAATTTCTGGGTAATTGAATTTTGATCTGCCTGGTTTCACCAAGCTTTTGAGAGGATAAACTCTCATATTTGATCTGTGCATAGTTGACTATCGGCAATGAAATTGCCAATAGCAAAAGTAATAATCGTTTCATAGGTGTAGTATTGATTCGGGCCTACAATATAATTATTATTTCCTATTGTTTAAAAGGGGTAGGAAAATAAAGGATAATCCTCCAAATAGCAGTACTACAAAGGTTTGTGTGCCCCAGGCTATCCAGCCAAAGGCTTCTGCTGCCTGATCCTGAATGCCGAAAAACATCAATATTCCTCCAACAGCGAGTGGATAAACACCTATTCCTCCATTGGTTGCAGAGACAGCGAACGAACCTACCACGAAGGCTGCCATTATAATTCCTAAAGGAGTGTTAACGGTTTCGGGTATACTTAGTTTAATTACAAAAAACATGATCAGGTACAAGGTCCAGATGAAAATTGTATGGAATATAAAGGCCCATTTTTGTTTCATTCTAAGAATACTCTTCATTCCATCCAGCAATCCTTTGGCTAATGTTTTAATTTTTTTAAATGGAAGCCAGTCAGACCTTTTAACGATATTAAGTCCCAGAATAAGGATGCCAACCAATCCAAGAAAAATAAGGAAGGTATATAGAGGATTTATATTTTGATCATGTAAATAGGCTAAAAGATCATCGGTTTGCATAATAAGAGCAATCCCGATAATTAACATGAGAATTAAAAGATCTGCTACCCTTTCAGAAATAATTGTTCCGAAGCCTTTTTCGAAAGGAACACCTTCATAAGTTGAAAGAGTTACCGCCCTTAAAACTTCTCCTGATCTTGGTACGCCGAAATTGGCCAAATAGGCAACCATTACAGCCATGAATCTATTGCTTAGAGAAGATTGATACCCCATAGGTTCCAGCATAAATTTCCAGCGATAGGCGCGGGAAAGATGAGATATAGCTCCTAATAGAAAGGAAACAAATATCCAGAATTTATTAGCCTCGGTTATACTTAACCATAAACTTTCTCTTTCTTCGGGAGTAGAGCTTTTTAGAGAATACCAGATCAAAAAAATCCCCAAAAGTAAGGGGATAAATATTTTTAGTATTCTAATTAGTTTCTTTTTCAATAATTTACTTCAAAAGGTTGGTTTCTTCATCGGGAAATACAAGAGAAGGCTTGAAGTTTTTAGCTTCTTCCAACTCCATAATTCCGTAGGAAATTATGATTAAAATATCACCTTTTGCAACTTTTCTTGCGGCTGCCCCATTCAAAGTGATTTCTCCAGTATTTCTTGGTCCTGGAATAACATAGGTTTCCAATCGCTCCCCATTATTATTATTGACAATCTGAACCTTTTCACCTTCAATTATATTGGCCGCCTCCATGAGGTCTTCATCTATCGTAATGCTTCCGATATAATTTAAATCGGCTCCAGTTACTTTTACCCGGTGAATTTTAGATTTTACTACGTGAATCTGCATTTTTAATTTTAATTGTCCAGAGCGATATTGTCTATTAGTCTAATATCATCGGCATAAACTGCGATAAAAGCTCTGTATTGTTTTCCTTTTTCTTTTTTATTGATTTTTTCTAATGTTTTGGAATCGGCAATTTCAAAATATTCCAGTTTAAAATCTGAGTGGTTCTGAAACCTGTTTTCTACCCAATTCACAACATAATCTGCACTTTCTGTGCCAAATAAATGTTTAGCATCTTTTAGTGTTTTATAGATAAAAGCCGCTTTTTTACGATTTTGATCACTTAGACGCTCATTTCTTGAAGACCTTGCAAGACCTGAATCTTCTCTCAGGATTGGGCAACCAATTATTTCTACAGGTAATCCGGTTTTTTCGATAAGTTTTCGAACAATTTGTAATTGTTGGAAATCCTTTTCACCAAAGAAGGCTTTATCAGGTTGAACCGTCTCAAAAAGATGTTTTACCACGGTTCCAACACCGTCAAAATGTCCGTTTCTGAACTTCCCTTCCATTACCGATTCCAGCCCTTCAAAATCAAAACTTTCGGAAGAAATACTGTTTCCGTATAATTCGTTAGCCGATGGCGAAAAAATCCAGATATCTGCAACTTTATTTTCTAAAAGCATCAAATCCCTTTCAAGGTTTCTCGGATATTTTTCAAGGTCATCCGGGTTATCAAACTGTGTAGGATTCACAAAAATACTCACCACAACCTGGTCAGATTCCTTCAAAGCATTCTCCACCAGAGAAAGATGTCCCTCATGAAGTGCTCCCATGGTTGGTACCAAACCAACGCGTTTGCCATCAGATTTTACCTTCTGAACAGCCTGTATAAGTGGTCCTTTCTCCCTAAAAACCTGCATTTTATTATAAAATTAACAGCGTGCAAACTTAATATATCTCTGGCAATCTGCATAAAATTTTGTAATTTTGCGTGTTTTTTATTCGGAAACGTAACTAAAGTAAAGAATTTATGAAAGATAAGAGAGTGTTATACGTCTCGTCTGAAGTTATACCCTACTTACCTGAAACTGATATCTCATCAACCTCTTTTGAAGCTGCAAAAATGGTAAACAACCTTGGGGGACAAATTAGAATTTTTATGCCCAGGTTTGGTAACATTAATGAGCGCAGGCATCAACTGCATGAAGTGATTAGGCTTTCGGGGATGAACCTTGTGATCAATGATTTGGATATGCCCTTAATAATTAAGGTGGCATCCATTCCTAAAGAAAGAATGCAGGTTTATTTTATTGATAATGAAGATTATTTTAAAAGAAAGGCTACGCTTACAGATGAGGATGGAAATCTCTTTTCTGATAATGACGAGCGCGCTATTTTCTTCGCAAAAGGGGTGATAGAAACGGTTAAAAAATTAAACTGGTCTCCTGATATTATTCATGTGCATGGCTGGCTTTCTTCTTTATTGCCGCTTTATCTAAGAAATTATTACGGAAATGAACCTTTGTTTAGGGATTCAAAAATAGTCACCTCTGTTTACAATCAAAGTTTTGAAGGAACGTTAGATGAAGAACTGCGTGAGAAAATCTTATTTGATGGCCTTGAAAACTCTAATGTTAAGCATCTTAAAACACCTAATTTCGTGAACCTGTTAAAAACAGCGGTAGATAATTCTGATGCTGTGGTTATGGGGGGTGATAATGTTCCGGAAGAGTTAAAGAGCTATGTGGATAAATTAAAGAAACCAGTACTTCCATATACTGAAAAAGAAAACTTCTCTCACGCTTATCAGGAGTTTTATGACACTAAAGTATTGTCTGAATCGTAAGTAAAAGTATTAAATGAAATTAAACAGATTGTTTCAAATAACAGCCGCTATGGTTGTTGTTTTCGCTTTTGTAGCATGTGATGAAGATTTCACAGAAGTTGGAGGAGAGATTATAAATAATCCTTCGAATGTTGAATTGAGAGAATTAGAAGTGAATACCTACTCTCAGAAAATTAATTCAGTTCAAACTAATAATCTAGATGACTATTTTTTAGGAGTGAGCAATCATCCGGTTTACGGAGAAAGTGTTGCAAGTATTGTCACACAGCTAAGTTTGTCTTCTCCCGATCCTGATTTTGGTGATAATGTAGAGCTTGATAGTGTAGTAATGACAATACCTTATTATTCTACAGAAGTTGAGTCGGCCACTTCAGGTGAAACCGAATTTAAATTAGATTCTGTATATGGCGGCGGTTCTTTTAAGCTTTCAGTTTATGAAACGTCATATTTCCTTAATGATCTGGATCCGGATGCTGGTTTTGAACAAAGACAGAAATATTATTCAAATCAACAGGATGAAATCGAGAATAATATTATTGGAGAACCGCTATATGTAAATGATAATTTTATGGCCTCCAGGAATTCTTATGTTACGTATGAAGTAGGTGAAGCTGGGGAGAATGATACTATCGTAAAAGATCCTGCCCTGAGGATTAAACTTCCTGTAGATTATTTTTCTGAAAAAATCATTGCAAAAGAGGGGGCTGATGTACTGTCTAACAATAATAATTTCCATAATTATCTTAGGAGCTTACTTCTGAAAGCTGAATCTAATGGGACTGATGGTAGTCAAATTTTATTCAACATGGCTAGTTCAGATGCTGAGATTACTTTGTATTACAGAAGAGATATTGTGAATTCGGAAGGAGATGAAGAAAATAGACGTGGGTCTTATAGTTTGAATTTTGCTGCAGGTAATAGGGTAAATACTTATAGGGGCGAATTCCCGGAAAATATTCTTCAGGGGATTGGATCTCAGAATATGGAGACAGGATCTGAGAATATTTACCTCAAAGGACAGGAGGGAAGTATGGCTGTTGTTGAGCTTTTTCCAGATCAGGAAGTCTTAAATAATTTGAAAGAGGAGGAATTACTAATAAATGAAGCAGAGATTAGATTTTACGTAAACGAAAATTTCGATGCTGGTAATTTACAGCCAAACCGTCTTTATTTATATGATTTAAAAAATAATATCTACCTTTCAGATTATATTTTAGATCCTACGGTGAGTGTTGGTAATCCAGAGCTTTCATTAACAAATTTCTCTCAACCGTTGAAAATTGCGGAAGATGAGAATGGTTCTTATTACGCCTTGAGGATTACAAATCATGTAAGTGATATAATAAATGAAGGTGCTGAAAATGTTAAATTAGGACTTGTTGCTCTGTCTAATATTAATAGCCCGGTCTCTATAAGTCAGGGGCAAATAAGAGGTCATAAAATGTCAGCAACCAGGGGTGTATCAGATTTGATAAATCAGATTTCTTCAGGAACATTACTTTCTCCATCTGGAGTAGTTTTGCATGGAAATCAATCAGGAGATGAGGAGAAAAGATTAAAATTAAGAATTTATTATACCAACTTTAATTAGAAGAAAAAATGTGTGGAATTGTTGGATATATAGGACATAGGGAAGCTTACCCGATCGTTCTAAAAGGACTACAAAGATTAGAGTACAGAGGTTATGATAGTGCTGGAATAGCCTTGTATGATGGGAATGAGCTTAAGATGAGTAAGACCAAAGGAAAGGTGGCTGATCTTAAGGAGCGTTTGGAAAAAGAGATCTCTACAAATGGGACTGTTGGAATTGGTCATACCAGATGGGCAACCCATGGAGAGCCTAATGATGTAAATTCTCATCCTCATTATTCAAATTCAGGTGACCTTGTGATTATTCACAATGGTATTATTGAGAATTATGATGCGCTTAAAAAGGAATTAAAGAAAAGAGGATATACTTTCAAAAGTGATACGGATACTGAGGTATTAGTTAATCTAATTGAAGATGTTATCCTGAAGGAAAAAGTAAAGCTTGGAAAAGCTGTACAAATCGCTTTGAACCAAACCATCGGTGCTTATGCGATAACTGTATTTAATAAAACTAAGCCAGATGAGCTTGTGGTGGCTCGTTTGGGTAGTCCTTTAGCTATTGGTGTTGGTGAAGACGAATTCTTTGTGGCTTCAGATGCTTCTCCTTTTATTGAATTCACTAATAATGCGATCTATCTTGAAGATGGGGAAATGGCAGTTATTAGAAGGCATAAGGACGTTCAGATTAGAAAGATCAAGGATGATTCATTGGTGGATCCATATGTACAGGAGCTTCAAATGAATCTTGAGCAGATTGAAAAAGGAGGCTATGAGCATTTTATGCTTAAGGAAATTCATGAGCAACCAAATGCTATAAGTGATACCTATAGAGGTAGAATGTTGGTTGACCAAGGCTTGATTAGAATGGCTGGAGTAGATGATAATATGGAGCGCATTGCCAACGCAAAACGTTTTATTATTGTTGCTTGTGGAACCTCATGGCATGCAGGACTTGTTGCTGAATATATCTTTGAAGATATTGCCAGAATTCCTGTGGAAGTTGAATACGCTTCTGAATTTAGGTATAGAAATCCTGTTATTTCTGAAAATGACGTAGTGATCGCAATTTCTCAAAGTGGAGAAACTGCAGATACTATGGCAGCTATTAAATTGGCAAAGGAAAAAGGAGCTTTTACTTTTGGAGTATGTAATGTGGTAGGTTCTTCTATTTCAAGAGAAACTCATGCCGGGGCCTATACCCATGCGGGACCAGAAATTGGAGTAGCATCTACCAAAGCATTTACAACTCAAATTACGGTTCTTACTTTAATGGCCCTTAAGCTTGGTAAGTTTAAAGGAACCATATCTCATAGCGATTTCCAATTTCAATTACAGGAGCTGGAAAGAATTCCAGGTAAAGTAAAAGAAGCTTTGAAATCTGATGAGCTTATACAGGAAATTGCCTTCAAATATAAAGATGCACCTAACTGTTTGTATTTAGGCCGTGGTTATAATTTTCCGGTTGCGCTTGAAGGTGCATTAAAACTTAAAGAGATCTCTTATATTCATGCAGAAGGATATCCGGCTGCAGAAATGAAGCATGGTCCTATTGCACTTATAGATGAGCAGATGCCTGTAGTAGTGATCGCAACCAAAAAAGGTCATTATGAGAAAGTAGTAAGTAATATCCAGGAAATTAAATCCAGAAAAGGTAAGATCATTGGTATAGTTACTAAAGGAGATGAGGAAGTTAGAGATCTTGCAGATTATGTGATCGAAGTTCCGGAAACAATGGAGTCACTTACTCCATTGTTAACTACAATTCCTTTGCAATTACTTTCCTATCATATAGCAGTAATGCTGGGTAAAAATGTAGATCAGCCAAGAAACCTTGCTAAATCGGTAACGGTAGAATAAAATATTTTATAGAACAGATTTAAAAGCTCTTTGAATTTATTCAGAGAGCTTTTTTATTTGAAATTTATTCCGGTCAGGTGTAATTGTCTCTTTTAAATCAGGTTTTTAGCTCTTTTATCAAACATTCAAAACTTATCAAATTTTCAATATGTTTTTTGCTAGAAAAATTTATCTTTGCAGCCTGAAAATGACCTGTTTCATTTTTATGATTTGTTAAATCAGCGAAATAGGTTTTTGAATTTTACTATTAAAAATTAAAGAATTAGATAAATGTCTAAAGTCACAGGTAAAGTTGCCCAGATTATTGGCCCTGTAGTTGATGTTGTGTTCGACTCAGAAAATGCTGAACTGCCAAAGATCTACGATTCTTTGGAAATTACCAGAAAAGATGGTTCCATTTTAGTTCTTGAGGTGCAGTCTCATATTGGTGAGCAAACTGTAAGAACAGTCTCTATGGATTCAACTGACGGTCTTAGCCGTGGTGTTGAGGTCCTTGCTACCGGTAACCCGATTCAAATGCCAATTGGTAAAGATGTTTACGGACGTCTTTTTAACGTAATTGGGGATGCTATTGATGGTTTAGGAAACTTGCCAAAAGCAGGTGAAGATGGTCTTCCAATTCACCGCCAGGCTCCTAAATTTGAGGATTTATCTGTGTCTACTGAAGTTCTGTTTACTGGTATTAAAGTGATCGATCTTATTGAGCCTTACTCTAAAGGTGGTAAGATTGGACTTTTTGGAGGTGCAGGAGTTGGTAAAACAGTACTTATTCAGGAATTGATTAACAACATCGCTAAAGGTCACGGTGGACTTTCTGTATTTGCAGGAGTTGGTGAGCGTACTCGTGAGGGTAATGACCTTCTAAGAGAGATGTTGGAATCTGGAATTATAAAATACGGTGACGATTTCATGCATTCTATGGAAGAAGGCGGATGGGATCTTAAAAAAGTAGATAAAGAAGTTATGAAGGAGTCTAAGGCTACCTTCGTATTCGGACAGATGAACGAACCACCTGGAGCACGTGCTCGTGTGGCTCTTTCTGGTCTTACTATTGCGGAATATTTCCGTGATGGAGCTGGAGAAGGTCAGGGGAAAGACGTTCTTTTCTTCGTAGATAACATTTTCCGTTTTACACAGGCTGGTTCTGAAGTGTCTGCACTTCTTGGTCGTATGCCTTCAGCGGTAGGATACCAACCAACGCTTGCAACCGAGATGGGTGCGATGCAGGAGCGTATTACTTCTACTAAAAATGGATCTATTACATCTGTACAGGCGGTTTACGTACCTGCAGATGACCTTACTGACCCGGCGCCGGCAACAACATTTGCCCACCTGGATGCCACAACTGTACTTTCTCGTAAGATTGCTGAGCTAGGTATTTATCCAGCGGTAGATCCTTTGGATTCTACTTCAAGGATTCTTACTGCAGACATCTTAGGTAATGAGCATTACGATTGTGCACAAAGAGTAAAAGAGTTATTACAGAGATATAAAGAGCTTCAGGATATTATCGCGATTCTAGGTATGGAAGAGCTTTCTGAAGAAGATAAACTTGCGGTATCACGTGCAAGACGTGTTCAGCGTTTCCTTTCTCAACCATTCCACGTTGCTGAGCAGTTTACTGGTCTTAAAGGAACATTGGTAGATATCAAGGATACTATCAAAGGTTTTACTATGATCATGGACGGAGAATTAGATAAGTACCCGGAGGCTGCCTTCAACCTTAAAGGAACTATTGAAGAAGCGATCGAAGCCGGAGAGAAAATGCTTGCTGAAAACTAAAATAACTTAGATGTATTTAGAGATAGTAACTCCAGAAGCAGTAGTATTTAGGGCAGAAGTGGACGCGGTAAAAGTACCGGGACACGATGGTGAATTCCAGATGTTGAATAATCACGCTCCTATCGTTTCTACTTTGACCGAAGGTGAAGTAAAGATCAATCTTACATCCGGAGGTCAGAATGAGGTGAAAAGAAAGGATCAGGCAGGATTTAGAACTGAAACTTCAGAGCCGAATGTTCTTTATTACACGATTAAAGGAGGAGTTCTTGAAATGAAAGATAATAAAGCTATTGTTTTAGCAGATTAACTTTCAGAACATATATAATTTAAAAGGCCTTTCATCTGAAAGGCCTTTTTGTTTGATCTTATTTGGATTCTAA
This sequence comes from uncultured Flavobacteriaceae bacterium, assembly GCA_963779835.1. Taxonomy (GTDB): domain Bacteria; phylum Bacteroidota; class Bacteroidia; order Flavobacteriales; family Flavobacteriaceae; genus Christiangramia. Next base: position 54,184 of record CAVZZT010000010.1, on the reverse strand, counting down.
CCATTGCTCTCTTTTCCTTATCGCTTCCTTTGAAGCATCTGCATCCATGCTTATGGTATAGGCTGGATTCTTGCCTAGCTTTACTTCCGTAGTTTTTTGTTTCCCAAATCTTTCAAAAGTTACCTTCACCTGGTTTGAATCGGAATTTTCTATTGCCTTTTTGAAATCTTCACCTGTTTTTATCGGAGTTTCATTCAGATTAATAATTATATCACCAGATGTTAAGCCTGCGGCATAAGCCGGGCTTCCTTTAAAGATATTTCTGGAAATTTCCAGTCCATCTTCTGTTTCTCCCACTGAGGCTCCAAAATAAGTATCTTCGTTTCTCTCTAATTTGATGCCTACACTACTGAATAATTTCTGGTAATCTGGCATTTCACTATTATAAATATGCTTATTGAAAAATTCAGAAGCGAATTCATCTCCTGCATATTCCTTTAAAGTCTTTTCGATATCTTCAACTTTATAGGCAACTTCCGTTTTGCCATATTTCTTCCACATTATTTTCATGAAGTCGTCAAGATTCAGATCGTTTTGTCTTAGAGAAAGATCCAGGGCTAATCCCAGAACGCTTCCGTAAGAATAATAAGAAACGAAGGTATTCTCACGATTTGTAGGATCTACAGAGGTCGCGGCGTCTACAAAAGGCGCCTGGTAGCTCATTTCTATGGGATTGAAGTATTCCAGGGCGGGTGAGTTCCAAACGTAGTTGAAAGTGCCGGTAAGACCTTCTATATACTCCTCAGGCGTTCTCACCTTCGCCCGGCAAAGAATCAATCCCGTATAATAACTTGTAAAACCTTCGGCAAACCAGAGAGAGCCAGTCATGTTGGCCTCAGAAAAATCAAAAGGCTCCAGTTCATCAGGTCTTATCCTTTCTACATTCCAGGAGTGAAAGAACTCATGGGCGACAGTGCCGATATTTCCTTTCATTCCCCCTTCAGACAGACTTTCCCTGTCTGTTAAAATCGTGCTGTTTCTATGTTCCATCCCGTCGCCGGATACATTCGGCATGTAACAGGCTAAAAAGGTATATTTTCCATAATCGAAATCCGGAAGTTCTCCATATACCGCTTCTTCCTGTTTTACAATCCTTTTTACCTGGTCGAAATATTCAGCAAATTCTTGTTCGGTTCCTGGATGATGCAGTACAAACCTGATATTCTTCCCGTTCAGTTCAAATTGCTTCATATCAAAATCGCTTATTTCCGTAGGACTATCCATGAAATAATAAAGATTGGGAGCAGAATAAGTGGTTCCGGATTTTTCTTTTAATTGTGTTGCCACTTTCCAGTTCAGGTCTTCTCGCACGTCAAAATTTACTTCAATAGGTCTATGTTGGAATTCTTCTGCGTACATGAAAGTTGCGGGAATATTCAAATGCGCATGAGTTTCGTCAATTTGTGAATAGGTCCCGTCTCCGCGATTTGCGAATAAAGTGTATTCAATATTTACCGTTCCGTCATGATCGCTTACCTGCCATGAATATGGATCCTCACGATCAACTGTAAGTTCTTCTCCTTTACTGTTGGTTGCTTTAAAATTATATACATTTTTCACAAATTCATGCAGGGCGTAACGGCCGGGAGAAGTACGACTCATTTTTATCGTGATTTCATTGGTCTTGACCTCAGGAAAGGAGATTGTGACCTTGGCTTCATGATGTACAGCATTTTCAAAGGAAATATTATAAATATTGGTTTGAGCATTTCCAATAAAACTCAGGAATAGGAAAGCTAAAAGGATGGTACGCATAGTATATTTTTGAAATTTGCTCTAAAGTAAAAATTTTATCGGACTGAAACTGGTAAGAATTTATTAAGGTTGATATTCAAAAATAGCTTCCAACTTAAATTTTAGTGTATCACAGGTTGCTTCCGGAGTTCTGATATGATGAATTTAGAGGTCAAATAAAATTTCTATAGCCATCTTTCTTGAATTTTTTTTAGAGAATTAAGAAATTTAAAGAAGATAAAATCGGACTTTAGAAGAATATTTCAGAAACTTTAAATGGCAATAAACATTGGTTATTAACTGTTTGCTTAGAACTATTTCCTCAATAATAACTATTATATTTGCCGGAAACAGATTTCACTAAGTATGCTTACCGCAATTCTTACAGGTTTTTTATTTTCTATTTTTCTCGTGTTCGCGGGAAGATTCTTTAAAGGTAAGCTGTCTATTCTTTCATCTTTAGTTCCATTAGGACTCTTTATTTATTTCGCTCAATTTATTTCTCCTGTTTCAAATGGAGAAGTGATTATGCGATCTTATGAGTGGATTCCTTCTTTTGGAGTGGATCTTGGATTTAAGCTGGACGGGCTATCGTTGCTATTCTCATTAATGATTACGGGGATAGGATTTTTGGTTTTTGCGTATACTTCTGCCTATTTAAAAGGTCATGAATATTTAGATAGATTTTATGGCTATTTAGGTTCTTTTATGGGAGCTATGCTGGGGCTTGTTCTTTCAGATAATATGATCACTTTATTCGTATTCTGGGAATTAACCAGTATAAGTTCATTCTTTCTGATAGGATTTAATAATACGAATCCAGCTTCGCGAAAGTCAGCTATGACCGCCCTTGGAATAACAGGGATAGGAGGACTTTTTCTTTTAGCGGGAGCGCTGCTTTTGAATAATATCGCTGGTACGTATAGTATTTCTGAAATGCTCACGATGAGTGAGATGATAAGGGGGGACGAGTTTTACTTCATGGTAGTATTGTTCATATTCGGAGCTGCTTTTACCAAGTCGGCTCAGTTTCCATTTCACTTCTGGTTGCCTGGAGCGATGAAAGCGCCAACGCCTGTCTCTACCTATCTGCATTCAGCAACTATGGTAAAAGCCGGGATTTATTTGCTTATGAGGTTTACTCCGGTTTTAGGAGGAGAGCAGATCTGGAATACAACGTTGATAATTGTTGGTGGATTTACAATGCTCTATTCAGCAGTTCATACAGTTTTCAGAACAGACCTTAAGGGAATTCTGGCATATTCAACTATTTCTGCGCTAGGAATATTAGTTTTTCTAACGGGTCTTGGAACTCAGGAAGCCTTTCTCGCGGCAGCGATATTCATTATTGTTCATGCACTTTATAAAGCAACTTTATTCCTTGTTACTGGAATTATAGATCATCAAGCACATACCAGAGATGTTACCAAACTCTCCGGTCTCAATAAAGTTATGTTGCCGGTAGGGATTGCCGGAATTTTAGCGGCAATATCAAGTGCGGGTATTCCGCCAACAATCGGATTCGTTGGAAAGGAATTAACTTATGAAGCTTCATTTCACTATGAATCCCTGGTGATATTCCTGATGATCGGGATCGTACTTACAAAGATTTTCCTTTTATACGCCGGTTTCGTGGCAGGAATAAAACCTTTTACAGGAAAATTACCTGAAGAACATTCGAATATAAAGATGCCTGGCTTTATCATGTGGGGACCACCAATGTTACTGGCTATTCTGGGGGTCGTTTTTGGTGTTGCTCCATTTATTCTTGAAGCACCAATAATTAAACCTGTTGTAGAAGCAATGGGAGCCGATGCTTCGGAAATACATTTAGCGCTTTGGCATGGATTCAATACAGTTTTTATATTGAGTTTGATCACTATTGGAGTTGGAACGGCTTTATATTTCTTAATAAAACCATCTCAGAAACTTGAAAAAGGTATTGCAAAATTTGATTTTATTGCACCGGAAAATATTCTGAAAAAATTCAATAAGCTCTTTATATTAATATCAAATTTCTGGACTAATTTCTTCCAGAATGGATATCTTAGAAATTACATCTCTATTATAATCCTTTTTCTTGTGGTGCTGGTAGGATACATTATGGTAGGAGAAACAAGATTTACCATAGATTATAATTCTCTTTCAAAAATTACGGTCTATGAAATTACCACAACGCTTATTTTAATAGCCGGAATTTTTTATACCGTGTTCACTGATTCAAGATTGGCGGCAGTAGCGGCAATGGGAGTTGTAGGACTTTCTATTTGTTTGATCTTTGTGTTTTATAGTGCACCCGATCTGGCCATGACGCAGTTTTCGATCGATACGCTTACGGTGATACTTTTCGTGCTTGTACTGTATAAACTTCCAAAGTACTTGAAGTTATCAGATTATAAGACCAGGTTAAGGGATGGAATTCTGTCTACTATTTTTGGATTGATTGTTACTACGCTGGCATTGGAAGTTCTTTCAGAACCAGTTAGTAAAGAAGTTGGAGACTTTTATGCCGCAAACTCTTATATTGAAGCTCACGGAAAGAACGTAGTAAATGTGATTCTTGTGGACTTTAGGGGGGCTGATACCTTAATAGAAATTTCTGTATTATCAATTGCCGCCGTAGGTGTCTTTGGATTGATGAAGTTACGACTTAAGATGAGAGATAGAAGAAGATATGCTGATAGAAGCCTTAATCCAGAGAATAATAAAAAATAAAGCATGCGAACAACTATAATCTTAAAGACAGCATCCAACTACCTTTTACCGGTATTGTTGGTGTTTTCTATTTTTATTTTGCTTCGCGGGCATTACCTGCCCGGTGGTGGCTTTGTGGGAGGCTTAATTGCGTCTATCGCGTTTATTTTGCATTCATTCGCAAACGGACTTGATAAAACGAAGGAGCTTTTAATATTACATCCAGGATTTTTACTCCCTTTAGGTTTGGCTATTTCATTCTTAAGTGGACTCGCTCCTGTCGCACTATTTGATCTTCCGTTTATGACGGGATTGTGGTCGCATGATCCGGTTGCAATTTTAGGAAGCGTGGGGTCAGCCTTATTTTTTGATATAGGAGTATACCTGGTGGTTAACGGAGTAACCTTAACCATAATTTTCACAATTTCAGAATCGGCCTAATATGGAGATCCTTTTAGCATTAGTAGTGGGAGTTTTATACGGGACGGGCATTTATATGATGCTTCGCCGAAGCCTGGTTAAGCTCATTATTGGAATTATTTTGCTGGGAAATGGAGCAAACCTTCTAATTTTTCTTTTAGGAAGAATAACAAAAGGAGCACCGCCAATCATACATGCAGATGCAAAGGTTTTTGTAGAAGCTTTTGCCGATCCTGTTCCGCAGGCATTGATACTTACAGCAATCGTTATAAGTTTTGGTCTTCAGTCTTTCGCAATTGTATTGGTGAAAAGAGCCCATACAGTAGTTAGAACTGATGACCTTGATGAAATGAACGCAACCGACGAAGATTCATGACACAACAATTAATATTATATCCTCTTTTTCTTCAAATGGCCATAAGCATCATTCTGATGTTTGGTTGGGGCAGAATTAGATTTCAAAAGGTCTTTAGTGTTTTTGGTAGTATACTTAGTGTGGGTCTTGCTATTTGGCTCTTCACTTTTATCTGGAATAACGGAACGCAAACTGTGCAAGCAGGTAACTGGAAGGCTCCCTTCGGAATTACCTTTGTTGCCGATATGCTTTCTGCTACGCTAGTATTATTAACCGCAATTTCGGGACTTGCAGTGTCTATATTTTCGGCAGGATCGGTGCTGAGGGATCGTTTAAGATTTGGTTATTTCCCCATCTTTCATTTCCTGTTACTTGGGTTGAATGGAGCTTTTCTTACGGGTGATATCTTTAACCTTTACGTGTGGTTTGAAATTATTATTATCAGTTCTTTTGTCTTGATTACCATTGGTGGAGAGAAAGCTCAACTGGAAGGAGCGGTGAAATATTTCACCCTGAATATACTTGCTTCCATGATCTTTCTTACCGCTATTGCCGTACTTTACGGAATAACCGGTAGCTTGAATATGGCAGATCTTGCGGGGCAGGTGGCTATGGTGGAAAATAGAGGTCTGGTACAAATTACAGCCTTACTGTTCCTTATAGGATTCGGAATTAAAGCCGGGGTATTCCCGTTATATTTCTGGTTGCCCGCGTCGTATCATACTCCGCCTTTTGCAGTTTCTGCAATCTTTGGAGGTTTGTTGACCAAGGTTGGTGTCTATGCCTTAATTCGTGTTTTTACATTGATTTTCGTAGATGATCCATTTCTTAATAACATTATTATGATCATTGCCATACTTACACTGGTGAGTGGAGGGATAGGAGCTTTGGTCCAGAACAACATGAGGAAAGTCTTTTCTTACCTCATTATTTGTCATATTGGTTATATGATTGCCGGTATAGGTATGTTTACTGAAATTGCCATTGCCGGGGCGATTTTTTATCTTATTCATGATATCATCGTAAAAACCAATCTATTCATGGTAAGCGGGGTGATCTATAGAATAAAGGGTACAAACAGCATGCGTGATCTTGGTGGTATTTATGCGAAATGGCCTAAGATCAGTTTGTTATTATTTATACCCTTGTTTTCACTGGTGGGTATTCCGCCATTATCAGGATTCTGGCCTAAGATTAATCTGATAAAGGCTGGTTTTGCTGGTGGATCTTATATCACCGTAGGGGCAATTATCTTTGCAAGTTTTATTACACTGGTGATTATTGCTAAAATGTGGTCTGAAGTATTTTGGAAAGATGCTAAAGAGCTTCCATTGAGAAGTAATTTTGGTTACTTTTCTAAAATGACCAGTGCTAAAAGGCTTCAGTTTATAGTTCCTGTAGCTCTTTTGAGTATTGTATCTTTGTATATTGGTTTTGGAGCCGAACATATTCAGGAACTTTCCGCAAGAATTGCAGACGAACTTGTAAATAGTCAGGGTTATATAGATGCGGTTTTAAACGCGAAGAATTAAGGAATAATGAAGAATAAATTTCTGTCGAACATATTACTCACCTTTGTCTGGGTTGCCCTGACAGGAGATTTTTCATTCGAAAATTATCTCTTTGGATTTTTCCTGAATTTCCATATCCTTTGGTTAATTACCGTTGGGCGTAAGAGAAATAAATATTTTCTTATTGTTCCGAAGGTTATTATTTTACTGGTTTACTTCCTGTATGAATTGGTGAAGGCGAATATTGAAGTTGCTTACGAGGTAATTACACCGAAGCTTAATATGACGCCTGGAATTATTATGGTTCCGTTGGATGTAAAATCTGATATTGGAATTACAATGCTGGCGAATATGATCTCACTTACGCCCGGAACTTTAAGCCTGGATGTATCTAATGATAAGAAGGTGCTTTTTGTTCATGCAATGTATATTAAGGATAGAGAGAAATTCATAAGAGGTATAAAAGATGGTTTTGAACGCAGAATAATGGAGGTATTATCATGACGCTATTTGAATATTTACATTTTGTTATTTTACCTGTCCTGGTTATTTCAGCAGTATTAATTGTATGGAGGTTTATCACGGGACCCAGTATTGCAGATAAGATCGTTGCCCTGGATCTTTTGATCACTACAGGGATAGGAGTTATTGCCGTATATAGTGTGATATACAATCAATCTACTTTAATGGATACTGCGCTTATTCTGGCGCTTATTGCATTTTTAAGTACGGTAGCCCTGTCTTATTATTTAGAAAAAAGGAAAAGAAAATGATAGATTTAATAATAGGAATATTAGCGACTTTCGGAGCTCTTTTCGTGCTCTTTGCAGCCATTGGTCTGGTTAGAATGCCAGATACTTATTTAAGAATTTCGGTAACAACTAAAGCTGCAACGCTAGGTGTAGGACTGGTCTTAATGTCTACAACAGTTTATTTTAGTAATGCTGATGTAACTTCTCAGGCATTTGTAATAATTCTGTTCTTATTCTTAACTGCTCCGGTGAGTGCTCATCTTATTGGTAGAGCATCTTATTTTATTGGTGTTAAGCTTTGGGATAAATCTGTAATGGATGATCTTAGGGGGAAATATCAAAAGAATACACATATTTTGAAAAGTGTAGTAGACGATACTCCAGAAGATAACGTAGACCACACCAAAATGGATAAATAGTTATTCCGATTCCTGTTTCTTTTGTTTCTTTCTTTCTCTTCTTTCTTTTTCTTCTTGATCATTTTATGCTCAATATAACCGAATACCAGGTTAATGATGAGAATGATCCCACTTACTATTCCCAATTCTGTATACATTCCGAAACCTGCCAGACATCCGGTGGCGGCACTACACCAAACGGTAGCGGCTGTGGTAAGTCCTTTAACTTTGCGTTTCTTTTCCAGAATAGTACCTGCGCCAATAAATCCAATTCCTACTACAATCTGCCCCAGTACACGTGTAATATCTACATATTTTTCGCCTTGAAATTCAACTGACATTAATATGAAAATAGCAGCACCCAGAGAAACAAGAGCATTTGTTTTTAGTCCTGCTTCTTTTCCCTGTATTTCTCTTTCAAGGCCTATAATCAAGCCAGCTATTGTGGCAAGGCAAACTCTAAGGGCAAATAATGTCCAATCCATATTTCTACTGTGAATGTTTACTTTTGTAAAATGAAAATGTTACCCTTAAAATTAGAGAAAAGACTTCAAAAAAGAAAGGAAGAGGATTCCTTTCGCAAATTGTTACCCTTTGCAAAGGGAATAGATTTTTTTTCTAATGATTATCTGGGTTTCTCTCATTCTGAAAATATTGCAGAAAGAACCGGAAATATACTGAAGGAATATGGTGCTTTAAATGGTTCTACCGGTTCAAGACTTTTGTCTGGAAATCACCCTTTGTTCAAAAAAGTGGAAAATCAGCTGGCAAGTTTTCATAATTCTCAGGCAGCGCTAATATTCAATTCTGGCTATGATGCCAATATTGGTTTCTTTTCGGCAGTACCTCAAAAAGATGATATCATTTTTTACGACGAGTATTCTCATGCCTCGATTAGAGACGGATTAAAAATGAGCCTTGCCAAAAGCTACAAATTTCAGCATAATGACCTTATAGATCTTGGGCAGAAGCTGGAGCGTTTTCATAAAAAAAGCGAAGATTCTGAAATTTACATTGTAACCGAATCTGTTTTTTCCATGGATGGTGATTCTCCAGAGCTTGAAGCAATGCTCGACCTTGCTGGAAAATATAATGCTAATATGATAGTGGATGAGGCTCATGCCACAGGAGTGTTTGGAAAAAAAGGGCAGGGACTTGTTCAGCAGTTGAAAATTGAAAACAGGATTTTTGCACGAATACATACTTTTGGGAAGGCAATGGGTTGTCACGGTGCGGTAATTCTGGGGAGTAGTAGTTTAAAAGATTACCTGGTAAATTTCTCGCGAAGTCTTATTTATACAACTGCCTTATCACCACATTCAGTCGCTACCATTAGCGCTGCTTACCGATATTTGGAAAATGAGCAGACACATTTAAAAGAACTGGAGAAGAATATTCAGCATTTTAAGGCTGAAATACTCCGGAATGCTCTTCAGGAAATTTTTGTTGAAAGCGATTCCGCTATTCAGGCCTGTATCATTTCAGGGAATACTAAGGTAAAAAAGGCAGCGTCCGAACTTCAAAATAAGGGTTTTAACGTGAAGCCAATTCTTTCTCCCACGGTTCCTTTGGGAAGTGAGCGATTAAGATTCTGTATACATTCTTATAATTCCTTCGAGGAAATCTCGGAGGTCTTAAAAGTCTTGGGTAATTTTGTGGCAAATAATAAATAATGCCGAAGACATTTTTCATTACGGGTATAGGAACTGAAGTAGGAAAAACGATTGTTTCAGCAATTGTTACCGAAGCGATGGAAGCCGATTACTGGAAGCCGATACAGGCGGGAGATCTTGAAAATTCCGATTCTCATAAAGTTGAGAAACTGGTTAGTAATCGATGATTCTCACTTTTTTAAAAATTCCTATGCACTTCATACTCCAATGAGCCCTCATGCGGCAGCCGAGATTGATGGAATTAAGATCGAAGTAAAGAAAATAAAAAGGCCAAAAACTGAAAAGGACCTGGTTATTGAAGGTGCTGGCGGATTAATGGTTCCGCTTAATGATAAGGAGGTTATTGCTGATCTTATCTCAAAAGAAGATGTGGTAATTCTTGTTTCAAGACATTATCTGGGAAGTATCAATCATACTTTATTGAGTATTGAGGCATTAAAAAATAGAGGGATTGAAAATATCAGGATCATTTTTAGTGGGGATGAGCATCCTACCACTGAAGATGCGATCAAAAAACTGGGGAAGATAGAGGTGATTGGACGTATTGAAGAAGAACCCTATTTTGATGAGATGGTAATAAAAGAATATGCTGAAAAATTCAGAAAGAAATTATGCGAGATGTAGAAATAGCAAAAGAAAGTTTAGCCGATAGGGATAAAAAGCATTTATGGCATCCGTTAACGCAGCATAAAACAAGTCCCGAAATGTTGCCAATAAAAAAGGCAAAAGGCTGTATTCTTACTGATGATAACGGGAAAGAATATATCGACGGAATTTCTTCCTGGTACACGGCTGTGTATGGCCATTGCAATCCATATATCACCGAAAAGGTTGCCGAGCAGATGCAGAACCTGGACCAGGTGGTTTTTAGCGGGTTTACCCATGAACCTGCTATTAAATTATCTGAAGCACTTATAAAGATTCTGCCGGAAGGACAGCAAAAGTTATTCTTTAATGATAATGGCTCCACTGCTACTGAGATCGGTATTAAAATGGCGTTGCAATACCATCATAATCTTGGGAATGATCGTAAGGTGATGCTAGCTTTTGAAGAAGGTTTCCATGGAGATACGTTCGGAGCCATGTCGGTTTCCGGGTTATCGGTTTATAATGGTGCGTTTGAAGATCATTTTATAAGGGTTGAACGAATTCCAGTGCCCGACTGGTAATAATAATCAGGAGGTCATTGAAATTCTGAAAAAGATAATTTCCGAGCATAACATCGCCGGGTTTATTTATGAACCATTGATTCAGGGAGCTGCGGCCATGAAATTTCATGATGCCGATGGCTTGAATGAAATACTTAAGGTTTGCAGGGAGAATGAAATAGTTCTTGTAGCAGATGAAGTGATGACGGGATTTGGAAAAACCGGGAAATATTTCGCTTCAGATTATATGGAAGAGAAACCCGATGTGATTTGCATGTCTAAGGCTCTTACTGCCGGACTGCTTCCTATGGGATTGACTTCCTGTTCTCAGAAAATTTACGAAGCTTTCTATTCCGATGATCTATCCAAAGGTTTATTTCATGGTCATACCTATACCGCAAATCCATTAGCCTGTTCTGCAGCGCTGGCAGCAGTAGAATTACTGGTTTCAGAAAAAATGCAGGCGAATATTCAAAATATTACGGAAGCAAATATTGATTTTGCCCGCAAATTAAAAGATCATCCAAAAGTTAAAAATGTAAGATGTAAAGGAGTGATACTGGCTTTTGAGCTGGATGTAGTGACCGACCGTTATGGTGGGTTACGTAACCAACTGTTCAAATTCTTTATGGATAATGGCGTTTTTCTTCGTCCATTAGGGAATACCATTTATATAGTTCCGCCATACGTGATTACGAATGAAGAGCTTAAAAAGTTGTATTCGGTTATAGAAGACTCACTTACAGTGTTCTAAAAAATTTCGAATCAGTCAAAAATTTTAATTTTGGGGAATAAATTTTATCTAATTTAGATAGAATAATCTGAAAATTATGATGCATCCTGATACGAAACTGAAATGGATAAGTGATAAAAAGGGTTTTGGGGTAGTGGCCACCAGGCTAATTCCAAAAGGAACTATTACGTGGGTTCAGGATGAGCTCGATATTGTTTTCACGCCTGAAGAACCTGATAATTTTAAATCTCTTAGCCGGGAATTGCTGGAAAAGTACAGTTTTCGGAATAGTAAAGGTGAGCATATCCTTTGCTGGGATATCGCAAAATATATAAATCATAGTTTTAGGTCCAACTGTCTTTCCACAGGATATAATTTTGAAGTTGCGATAAGGGATATTAATGTAGATGAAGAACTAACTGATGATTATGGTTATTTGAATTTATCAGAATCATTTGTGCCGGAAGATGAGGGAACAGAGCGCAAAGTTGTAAAACCAGATGATATTTTAGATCACTATAAAGAATGGGATAAAACCCTGGAACCACTATTCCCTTTAATAGAAGAGAAAGACCAGCCTCTATATGAGCTTCTTTCTGAAAAGGTCAAAAATGAGATCAACCAGGTAGCTTCCGGGAAGAAGAAAATGATCTCAACAAAAAACCTCTATTGTAAGCCTGAAAAAAGCAGAATTTAGTTTCTTAAATTTACCTAATCGGTAATTCAGCCTTATTTTTGCTCAAAAATAAGCTTTTGAAAAACCCGGTATTTATAACTTCTATTGGTACAATTTCACCATTGGGAAAAACATCTCAAGAGGTCTGGAAAAATTATCTTTCTAATGATCATTTTTTTCATTTAAAAGGAGCAGGAGATGAGGCGGCCTGGGTTGGTAATCTATCGGAAGAGCTTCAGAAAGAAGTAGAGAAATTAAGAAACGAGAATTCTAAATATCGCTATCTCGATAATTCTGTGCTTTACGCTATTCTTGCCGGGAGATCAGCTTTAGGCGAGCTAAACGTATCAGATAAGGATACCGGTATTAATATAGGAAGTAGCCGCGGGGCAACTGGTCTATTTGAAAAATATCACACGGAATATCTTCAAACTGGAAAATCATCTACCTATAGTTCACCATCAACCACCTTAGGAAATATATCCTCCTGGGTTGCTCAGGATCTTCAGTTGAACGGACCTGAATTCTCCCATAGTGTTACCTGTTCTACAGGAATGCATTCCATACTCAATGCGATCGCCTGGATCCAGAGCGGAATGGCGAAAGGATTTCTGGCAGGAGGAAGTGAAGCGCCGCTTACCGGTTTTACCCTGGCGCAGATGAGAGCCATGAAGATCTATGCTACAGAAAATATTGATTTTCCATGCCGTGCTCTTGATATGCAGAAATCACGAAACTCAATGATCTTAAGCGAAGGAGGCGGAATTGTATCATTGGCTGCCGGAAATGAGGAAAACTCTTTAGGAGTGATAAAAGGAATTGGTTTTGCCAATGAAAAATTGAAACATGGCGCTTCTTTGAGTAAAGATGGAAAATGCCTTCAGAAATCCATGAAGATGGCCATGAGTACTATTGATAAAAAAGAAATCGACGCGGTGGTAATGCATGCGCCGGGAACAATTGGTGGTGATCTGGCTGAAGTAAATGCTGTAAAGTCCATATTTCAGGATAAATTACCCGCAATTACAAGTAATAAATGGAAAACAGGACATAGCTTTGCAGCTTCAGGAATATTGAGCCTGCAAATGGCAGTTTTGATGCTTCAGCATCAGCAATTTTTACCTGTTCCATTTTCAGAATTTCAGCAGCAACCAGATAAGCTGGAAAATATATTAGTGAATTCTGTAGGCTTTGGAGGAAACGCTGTTTCAATTCTTATTGGAAGAAAATAAAAATTGTTAGCTTCTCCGTTTATAAAACTTATGGAAGCATTCCTTATTAAACCTCAGTTTTATTTATTTTTGAATACAAATCAAATTACATGGCACTAAAATACGATTGGACTAAAGAAGAGATCCTCGAAATATATAATAAGCCTTTTATGGAGTTGCTTTACGAAGCGGCTACCGTTCACCGTAAACATCACGACCCTAATACCGTTCAGGTTTCAACCCTGCTTTCTATAAAGACCGGTGGGTGTCCCGAAGATTGTGGTTACTGCCCACAGGCAGCTCGTTATCACACCGATCTTGAGGGGAATGACCTTATGAGTGTGAACCAGGTAAAAGCTCAGGCATTAAGAGCTAAAGCATCAGGGAGCTCACGTGTATGTATGGGTGCTGCCTGGAGAAATGTAAAGGATGGTGAAGAATTTGATAATGTTCTGGAAATGGTAAGAACTATCAATAAACTGGATATGGAAGTTTGTTGTACGCTGGGAATGCTTACCGAGAATCAGGCAGAGCGTTTAGCTGAAGCAGGACTCTATGCTTACAATCATAACCTTGATTCATCGGAAGAATATTATAAAGAAGTAATTTCTACACGTGGGTACCAGGATAGACTGGATACCATTGGAAATGTTAGAAAAACAAATGTTACCGTTTGTAGCGGTGGAATTATAGGAATGGGAGAAAGTGAAGCAGACCGCGCAGGAATGTTGGTAGCCCTTTCAACTTTAAATCCGCAACCGGAATCTGTACCTATCAATGCTTTGGTGCCAGTAGAGGGGACTCCCCTGGAAGAGCAGGCACCGGTGTCGATATGGGAAATGATTCGAATGGTTGCCACTACCAGAATAGTGATGCCTGAAACCCAGGTAAGACTTTCTGCAGGTAGAACGCAAATGAGCCGAGAAGGACAGGCAATGTGTTTCTTTGCCGGAGCAAATTCTATCTTTGCAGGAGATAAGCTTTTAACCACTCCAAACCCTGATGTAAATGAGGATATGGAAATGTTTAAAATGTTAGGCCTGAATCCTCAAAAAGCCTTCGAGAAAAAAGCTCAACCTGAAAGTGTAGATGCTGAAAAATCACAATTTCAAAGTCAGGGAGAGAAACCAAAATGGTCTCGACCAGCTCATACGATCGACAGGAATCTTGAGGCGCAGCAAAAAGCTAAAACCAAAGCATAGCTTATAATTCAACAATATTGGAACTAGATCTTCAAAATATTCCACGAAGAAAAAATCTTTCTAAAGAAGATTTTCTTGAGGAATATTTCAAGCCGAAAAAACCGGTCATAATTGAAGATCTTACCGAGAAATGGCCCGCTTATCAAAAATGGAATTTTGATTATTTCAGGGAAAAAGCAGGAGAAGTGGTGGTGCCCTTATATGACGGAAAACCTGCTAAAGGAAGGCAGAACTCGCATGGTATTGCCATGAAGGTTCCATTTAAGGAATATATTGATATTCTTAAAAAAGGTCCTACAGATCTTAGAATGTTCTTCTTCAATCTACTTCAAAATTGCCCTGATCTGGTGAAGGATTTTCAATATCCAGATCTGGGAGTTAGGTTCTTTAAAAAACTTCCGGTGCTTTTTGTGGGAGGCGAAGGTTCAAAAGTAGTAATGCATTACGATATGGATCTTGCCAATAATTTTCATTTCAATTTTGTTGGTGAGAAGAAGGTGATTCTTTATCCTCCCGATCAAACGGGATTTCTATATAAAGTACCGTATTCTATAGTGAGTATGGAGATCATTGATATGGATAATCCCGATTTTGAGAAATATCCTGCGCTGGCAAAAGCGAAGGGTTTTGAAGCGAGACTGAAACATGGTGATGCATTGTATATTCCGAGTCATTGGTGGCATTTTATAAAGTACGAAACTCCGTGTTTGTCCTTAACTCTAAGATCATTGCCAAAGTCACCAAAACAGATCGCAGAAGTGCTTAAAAATCTTTTGTTTGTGCGTAATTATGATAATTTAATGAGGAAGTTAAAGGGCCAGCAGTGGATAGATTATAAGAATCGCCTGGCGATTAAAAGAACTAATAGCAACGCTGGTATAGATTAATGATGGGAGGAAAAATGAAACTTGAGCAAATACCGAGAGTCAAAAACATTTCAAAATCAGATTTTCTGAGGGACTATGTGCAGCCTCAAAAACCGGTAGTTATCGAGAGATTAATAGATGACTGGCCTGCTTATAAAAAATGGGATCTTGATTATATAAATGAAAAAGCAGGCGATAAGACTGTTCCTCTTTATGATGATCGGCCAATTTCTTCAGAGTATAAATTCAACGAAGCACATACTGAAATGAAGATGTCTGACTATATAAACCTTATTAAGTCAGGTCCCACGAGCTATAGAATTTTTCTTTATAACCTCATGAAAGAAGTGCCTGCATTTCAGGAGGATTTTAAATTCCCCAAAGTAGGTCTTAGATTTCTCAAACAACTCCCAATGCTATTCTTTGGAGGAGAGAATTCGAAGGTTTTCATGCATTATGATATAGATTACGCCAATATCCTTCATTTTCATTTCCACGGAAAAAAGCAATGTATTTTATTCCCGCCATCGGAAAGTAAGTATTTGTATAAAGTTCCACATGCCTTAATAGCAAGAGAAGATATCAATTTCAATAACCCCGATTTTGATAAATTCCCGGTATTAAAGAAGGCTAAAGGTTATATTACAGAATTGAACCATGGAGAAACCTTGTATATGCCAGAAGGCTACTGGCATCATATGACCTATCTTACGGCTGGTTTTTCTATGAGCCTAAGAGCAACTCCACGTACTTTGACTCACTTTTCAAAAGCAGTTTATAATCTTATTTTTATGAGACACTTTGATAATTATATGCGAAAGTTAAGAGGGCAAAAGTGGATAGATTATAAAAATGAGCAGGCTGTAAAGCGGACTCATAAGAAGAACGATATTATGCTATAAGCTCGTTAACACAATCAAAAACTAAAGGAGATTCATAGCCTTTACGTAGTAGATGATCTGCCAGTTTCTTTTTCTTTTTATATGAATTTGGTTCAGTGATTTTTTCTTCTTTTTTTTCAGCGAGTTCATAGAGGGTTTTAAGATAATCTGCCTCTTTAATTTCTGAAAGACCTAATTTGATAATGGGAGATGATATTTCCTTTTTTTTGAGTTCCTGCGTAATCTTTATACGTCCCCATTTTTTTATTCTGAATTTTCCGCGAACAAAGCTTCTGGCAAAACGTTCTTCATTTAGAAAATTTTCGTGCATAAGCGAAATGATGATCTTCTCTTTAGCTTCCGGAATCATTCTCATTTCATCTAACTTATCTTCCACCTCTTTTTGAGATCTGTCACGATAAGCGCAATAATGCATCAATTTTTGAAGGGCTTCTTCAACTGTATATGATTTTTGCTTAGGCTTCATTTTTAGAAAAGAATTTTTTCAAATAAATAAGCAGGAAAATTAACATGAAGATCAACCATACTCCAAAGCAAACAACTTCGGCAGCTATTATATAGTAAGTATCATAAATATGCATGGTTACTTCCTCTCCGTAAAATGTAAAACCGAAGATGAGTGTGATAATACTTACAAAAGTGGAGTATTTTCTCATTCTTCAAATATAGAATTTTGAAGGTTAATAGGGAGAAGAACAATTAGGCCTTTTGAGATTTAGGATAAAAAAAGCCTCCCGTTTCAGGAAGGCTTTAATTGTCTGCTACTAAATTATATTACTTGGCTTTCTTATTTAATCTGCCTTCTGCTAATTTATCAAGTTTGTTATCTGCATCATATTCCTCGTCAAGAGTTTTTTGAAGTTTAGCGGCAATATCCTTGTGCCCTAATTCTTTGGCGTACCTTACTACGGTTCCATACCCGGAAATTTCATAATGTTCAACTCTCTGAGCATCTGCTATCAAGCCAGCATCCCGCACTTCTTCACTAGCATCTTCTTTTAAAAATTCTTCCGCCTCCTCAATAAGACCTTTCATAGCTTTACAGGTTTCTCCGTTTGGACTTATATTGAGTTCCTTGCAAATAGCTTCCAAACGACTTTTATGTTCTTTAGTCTCTTCCAGGTGACTATCAAAAGCCTTTTTTAGTTTTGCATCATGGGCGTTCTTTGCCATTTTCGGGAGAGCTTTAATTAACTGACTCTCTGCGCTAAAAAGGTCTTTGAGCTGGTGCTCGAACAAATCCTTTAAATCTTTCATGTTTAAATATTTATTGGTTAATAATATATAAATCTAAAAATGAAAGGTTTATAGCTAAGTTAAAGCTGTACTAAAGATTTGTTGCTTATTTACTAAATTGAAGTAGTCTTGATTAATCGCGTTAATAAATATTTTAAATGAATCAATTAGGAATGTAGTTAGCTGAAAAAAAAGCATAAAAAAACGCCTCCCAATTGCTTGAAAGGCGTTTTTTATTATTTGATCACTTTCCCGTCTTTATCGTGAAAGTGGTACTCTAAATACGTGTAAGCATCGCGAGGTAAAATTTTCACCCAACGTTTGTGGTCTACAAACCACTTAGATCGGGGAGATGGAAAGCCTTTCGTTAAAAAGGCTGCAATAAATGGATGTGCGCTAAGCGTGATCTTTTTATGTTCTTTTTTGATCAGTTTTTCAAGGTCCACTTTTATTTTGTTCACCAAACTTATTGGTGCTTCAACTTCACCATCACCGTTGGGATTTTCCTCACGGGTCTTGATGTTCATTTCTGGCCTTACGCGCTGTCTCGTAATTTGAACTAATCCAAACTTACTTGGAGGCAAAATTTTATGTTTCGCCCTGTCGTCACTCATTTCATTTCTAAGGTGGTCATAAAGCGTCTTTCTGTTTTCAGCTTTATTCATGTCTATGAAGTCTACCACAATAATTCCTCCCATATCACGAAGTCGTAATTGGCGGGCAATTTCGGTAGCACTAATCATATTCACCTCAAGAGCGGTATCTTCCTGGTTCTTGGATTTATTAGAACGGTTTCCGCTGTTCACGTCTACTACGTGCATCGCTTCAGTATGTTCTATTACCAGGTAGGCGCCTTTACTCATAGAAACAGTGCGCCCAAAGGAAGTTTTAATTTGTCTTTCGATACCATTCTTTTCAAAAATGGGTTGGTTGGATTGATGCAATTTTACGATTGATTCTTTTTCTGGAGCAATTTCGCTCACATAATCTTTAATTTGGGTATAAAGCGTTTCATCATCTACGCAAATAGAAGTAAAGGAGTCATTAAAAATGTCTCTTAGCAGGGACGATGCCCTGTTCAATTCTCCCAGTACTTTAGAAGGATGATGCGGTTTATACAGTTTTTTACACATTGCCGTCCAGCGACCTACCAGATTTTGGAGGTCTCTGTCCAGTTCTGCTACTTTTTTGCCTTCGGCTACAGTTCTTACAATAACCCCAAAACCTTTGGGTTTAATGCTTTTTACCAGTCTCTTTAGGCGTTCCTTTTCGTCTTTGCTTTCAATTTTCTGAGAAACTGAAATTCGGTTTGAAAAAGGTACTAATACAATATAACGGCCGGGTAAGGATAGCTCGGAGCTAATTCTTGGGCCTTTTGTAGAGATTGGTTCTTTTACGATTTGAACCAGTAGCGACTGATTTGATTTTAAGACATCGGCAATAGAGCCGTTTTTGTCTATATCCTTTTCAAAAGTAAAATTCTTTAAAGAATAATCTTTTAGTTTACCTGTGCTTACACGTTTTATGAACTTCAATAGAGAAGATACCTGAGGTCCCAGATCATGATAGTGTAAAAAACCATCTTTCTCATAGCCAACATTAACAAATGCAGCGTTTAGACCCGGTACAGCTTTTCTAATTTTAGCGATATAAATATCACCAACATTAAACTTATTGCTGTCTTCTTCCTTGTTGAGTTCAATAAGTTTTCCATCTTTTAATAAGGCAAAATCTACAGCAGAAGGTTCGGACCGGATAATTAATTCTTTGTCCACACTTCCAGATTTTTTATCCATATCTGTATTAAACAAACATAGATGGATTAAACATTATTTTTTCACAGGTTTTGAATCCTGAAGAAACCTCGACGAAATAGGTATTCTGTCGGAAGTTTCAATTTCAAAGAACGATTGTAATTAAATAAAAAAAGTAGTTGTCACACTACTTTTTCTTGTGGCGATTAGCTCTTCTTCTTTTTTTACGCTTGTGCGTAGCCACCTTATGTCTTTTTCTTTTCTTACCACTTGGCATAGTGCAATGTCATTTAAATTAATAAAAAGTTCGTTTGAGCCCCCGCAGGGCGGGAGTAATCAATTATTTTACTTCAACATTCGTTTTTACACCTTCAACAAAAATCTTCGCAGGCTTAAATGCTGGAATGTTGTGTGCAGGAATCTTAATTGTAGTGTTCTTAGAAATGTTTCTACCGGTTTTCTCAGCTCTTGTCTTAACAACAAAACTTCCAAAACCACGAAGGTAAACGTTATCTCCACTTTCTAGAGAAGTCTTTACTTCATCCATAAAAGATTCAATAGTAGCTTGTACGTCTCCTTTTTCCATTCCTAATTTTTCTGAAATGTTTGCTACGATATCTGCTTTCGTCATTTTCGTGCTATTTAAAATTATTAATTGGGGTTTCAATTTTTCAAGGGGGCAAATATAAGAATTAAATCTACAATATTTCAAACCTAATTCACTAATAATAACGGAATAAACTCCTATTATTGCGAATATTCTTATTTCACTATGGTTTTTTCCAATAGACTGACACATTGGTATTTGCAAAACAAACGTGATCTGCCATGGAGAAAGACTCACGAACCGTACCAAATTTGGCTTAGCGAAATCATGCTTCAGCAAACGCGAATCGAGCAGGGTTTGCCGTATTTTTTAAAGTTTATTGAAGCTTATCCAACAGTTTTTGATCTTGCGAATGCATCTTCAGATGAGGTGCTAAAACTCTGGCAAGGTCTGGGTTATTATTCGAGGGCAAGAAATCTTCACGAAACAGCAAAATATGTCGCAAATGACTTGAATGGGGTCTTTCCAGAATCCTATAAAGAGCTATTAAAGCTAAAAGGTGTTGGGGATTATACTGCCAGCGCAATTGCTTCGATTTGTTATAATGAACCTGTAGCTGTGGTAGACGGGAATGTTTATCGCGTATTATCCCGTATTTTTGGAATAGATACTCCTATTAATAGTACTGCAGGTATTAAGGAGTTTAAGAAGCTCGCCCAGGAATTGTTAGATCATAAAGATCCAGCCACCTTCAACCAGGCCATTATGGAATTCGGTGCATTGCATTGTAAACCTCAAAATCCCTATTGTGAAACATGTCCTTTTAATGACAAGTGTCTGGCTTTGAAGAATAATTCGGTGAAAAAGCTTCCTGTTAAACTGAAAAAAACAAAGATAAAAAAGAGGTATTTCAATTATCTGGTATTCGATATAGAGGAAGAGAGGACTATTCTTAAGCAACGTACAGGGAAAGGTATCTGGAATGGATTATACCAATTTCCGCTGGTGGAAACTGATAAGCTTATTGAGAAAGAGAAGCTGATTGAGTCGGAAAGTTTTAATGATCTGTTGTATTCGAAAAATTTTTCTCTGGAATTGTTTAATGAAAGCCCTGTAGTTCATAAATTATCTCATCAACATTTATATACCAGGTTCTGGATTGTTAATTGTACTACGGCTGCTGAAAAGACGATAGAGTTAAATGAAGTCTTGAATTACCCTGTGCCTGTGCTAATAGAAAATTTTTTAAATGAATATCTTACTGATGATTATAAATAGATCCTTGTTTATATCTTTGAAGCTTTTTGCAAATTCAGGCAGAAATTTTTAGTATTTTAGAATAAATTTTAACTCATAAAACCGTTTTGCGGTTATAAAAAATATAGTGATGACAGGTACATTGAACAAAGTAATGCTTATTGGACACACAGGAGATGATGTTAAAATGCATTATTTTGAAGGTGGAGGATCTATTGGAAGATTTCCACTTGCCACTAACGAAAGTTATACAAATCGTACTACCGGGGAGCGTGTAACGAATACCGAATGGCATAATGTTGTTGTTAGAAACAAGGCTGCCGAAATTTGCGAAAAATATCTAAAGAAGGGAGATAAGGTTTACATAGAAGGGAGAATCAAAACCCGTAAATGGCAGGATGATGCCGGAAATGAGAAATACTCAACGGAAATTCACTGTACGGAATTTACTTTTCTAACTCCTAAGAATGAATCTGGAGCCGAGCCAACGGGAAATTCTCAAAGCGCTTCTAAAGAACCGGCTAAACCTAAAAGTGATAACTTTGCAAGTAAGAATGAATCATACTCTCAGGAAGAAGAAGAGGATGATTTACCATTCTAAGTTTAATTAAAAATTTTGCCTTTGGATTCGGAACCTCCCAGTTTGCTTTTGTTTTGGGCCACTATGGGAATTACCCATCTTATTAGCTTAGTATCGTTATTTGTACTACTATTATGTTCTGCGCTAATTTCTGGTGCTGAAGTAGCTTTCTTTTCCTTAACCCCCGCCAATTTTATAACTGAAGACGGTAAAAGGTCTAAAACTCAGAATATAGTTATAAACCTTCTGGAAAAGCCAAAAAAACTCCTGGCTACTATTCTGGTGGCAAATAACTTTATTAATATCGCCATAGTATTGCTTTTTGATAGTCTGGCCGATGATCTTTTCTCAGGAATTAATACTGAATTTTATGGAGTGGATCTTAGGTTCTTTTTCGAAGTAGGCCTGGTTACTTTCCTTATACTTCTTTTTGGAGAGATCTTGCCGAAGGTTTATGCAAGTAGGAATAAAGTACAGTTTTCTAATTTTATGGCTTATCCTATAAATTTTCTGGATAGCTTTTTTTCGCCTTTAAGTACACCTATGCGGGCTGTAACCCTTTACTTTCACGAGAAGTTAGGTAAGCAGCGATCCTTTATAAGTATCGATCATTTATCTCAGGCTCTTGAACTAACTAGCGAAGAGGATACCACAAGAGAAGAACAGAAAATTCTTCAGGGAATTGTAAGTTTTGGTAATACCGATACAAAACAGGTTATGAGGCCGCGTATGGATATTTTTGCTTTAAATGAAGAGAGTCCTTATGCTGAGATTATTCCTGAAATTATCTCGAATGGATATTCAAGAATACCCGTCTACCGTGAAAATGTAGATAATGTTATTGGGATATTATATATAAAAGACCTCTTGCCATACCTCAATAAAAAGAGTTTTGAATGGACCAGTCTTGTAAGAGAGCCTTATTTTGTTCCGGAAAATAAAAAACTAGACGATCTTTTAAACGAGTTTAAGGATAAGAAAAACCATCTAGCGATCGTTGTAGATGAATATGGAGGCACCAGCGGATTAATTTCGCTGGAGGATATCATTGAAGAAATTGTAGGGGATATTAGTGATGAGTTTGACGATGAAGACCTGATCTATTCAAAACTGGATGAAAATAACTTTGTTTTCGAAGGGAAAACTCCTCTAAAGGATTTCTATAAGATTGCCAAGATTGAAGATCCTATGGTTTTTGAAGATCAAAAAGGAGAGGCCGATACCCTCGCCGGATTCTTACTCGAAATTTCCGGAGGCTTTCCGAAAAAGGACGATGAAATAGTGTTTCTTAATTATGCGTTTACTATTGAAGTTATAGATGACAAGCGTATCAAACAGATTAAACTGAGTATAGCACCGGTATGAGTAGATTAACTTTAGTTTTATTAGGAACTCTGCTTATTTGCTTTTCCTGCAAAAATGATACTCAGCCTAAACCAAAAGGTTTTCTCGCACTGGAATATCCAAAAGCTGAATATAAGAGAGTGGATATAGGCTGTCCTTACACTTTTGAAATGAATAATCTGGCCGAGATAGCTCCTTCCAGAAACCGTATTCCTTGCTGGATTGACCTGGATTATAATAGCATGAACGGAGCGATATTTATTACATATCAGCCAGTAAAAAACAATCTTGATTCATTACTTAGTGATGCTCAAAAGCTACCGCTGCAGCATACCATCAAGGCCGATGTGATAGAAGGAGATATTTATACCAATGATCTTCATAAGACGTATGGGATGTTTTATGAAGTGGATGGAGATGCAGCTTCCCAGGCCCAATTCTATCTGACAGATAGTACTGATCATTTTCTTACCGGATCGGTATATTTCAACAGTTTACCTAATTTTGACTCAATTGTACCTGCCGCAGATTATCTTAAAAAGGATATAAAACATTTAATGGAAAGTTTACGCTGGACTTATTAACAAATTTCCTTTAAAACCTCACTGTTAAAAACTGAGATATTTTTAATAAAATTGCTTATTATTGTTAATATAACTATAAAATTAACAATTATGAGGCAATATTCTTTGAGTTATTTCAAAGTAATTTTCTTTCTGCTTTGTCCTTCGTTACTTTTTTCTCAGGAAGTATTGGAAGGAAAAACGATCAATGAGTCAACCGGTGAGGTTGTGCCTTTTGTAAATGTGATCGAGAAAGGAACTGGTAATGGAACTACCAGCGACTTTGAGGGTAATTTTAGTATTACCGTTCCATCACTCCCTACAACCCTGGTATTCTCATATTTAGGTTTTGAAACTCAGGAGATAAATGTTACGACAAATTCTCCAATGACGGTAGAATTTGTTGAATCGGCAGCTGCTTTAGATGAAGTTGTTGTAACAGGTCTCGCAACATCGGTTAAGCGAACAAATTCTGCAAATGCCGTAGCGGCTATTACTGCAGAGGAATTAACAGGTACAACGCCACCTCCTACTTTAGACGGAGCTTTATATGGAAAGTTTCCCGGAGCAATAGTGAATGCTAATTCTGGTGCGCCTGGTGGTGGGCTTTCCGTAAAATTAAG
The DNA here is from genome assembly GCA_963779835.1 of uncultured Flavobacteriaceae bacterium. Classification (GTDB taxonomy): domain Bacteria; phylum Bacteroidota; class Bacteroidia; order Flavobacteriales; family Flavobacteriaceae; genus Christiangramia. The sequence continues at coordinate 30,005 of CAVZZT010000010.1, read as the reverse complement.
AGGAGCTACATCTATCCAGGGTAATACGCAACCCTTATACATTATAGATGGGGTGTATGTTGATAACTCTTCAATTGCTGCAGGTCTAAACACAGTATCCGCTGCAGCTGCCGGAGGAAGTTCTTCTAATCAGGATAACCCAACAAACCGTATCGCTGATATAAATCCTGATGATATTGCGAATATTGAAATATTAAAAGGAGCTTCAGCTGCAGCAATTTATGGTTCTAGAGCAGCTGCCGGGGTTGTTATTATAACGACCAAAAGAGGTAAGGCCGGAGAGACAAAATTTAAGTTCTCACAATCAGTCGGTTGGAGTGAAGCAATTAACTTATTGGGAGTTCGTGATTATACGGAAGAAAGAGTTCTTGCCAGTTTCGGTGAAGAAGATCGTGCTGCTTTTGTAGCTGCAAGAGATGCTGGAAGATTAGTTGACTATGAAAATGAGATATATGGTGAAAAGGGTATTATTACCGTCACCAATTTTAATATGAGTGGTGGAAGTGAAAAAACGAAATTTTTTGCCGGTGTTACTCATAATAATGAAGACGGTATAGTAAAAGGTACGGGATATGAAAAAACATCTTTGAGATTAAATTTAGATCATAGTCCTGAAGATTTTTTAAAGTTTACCTTAAGCTCTAATTATATTTACTCTGCATCAGATCGTGGTTTTTTCAATAATGATAACTCAGGTACGACAATAGGTATAGCTTTAACGGCAACCAGGCCATGGGATCAACTTTTCCCGAATGAAGATGGAATTTATCCCGATCATCCTAATAACTCCTCGAATCCATTACAAACTCGTGATCTCGTAACTAACAGGGAAATTGTAAACCGCCTTATTATGGGAGGAACGGCTAATCTGGATATATATAAGGCAGATAAATCTAATCTTGAATTAATACTTCGTGGAGGACTCGATTTCTACGGACAGCAATCAAGAGCTATATTCCCCAAGGAATTACAATTTCAAAAAATTTCTAACGGAGGTTTAAATGGAGTTTCTGTTCAGGGAGATACTCAGAATAAGAACTACAACCTTTCTGCTTTTTTAGTTCATAATTATTTCACTGATAATAATATAAACTTTAGAACTCAGTTTGGGGTGACCAGAGAATATTTCGATCAGAATACCGAGCTAATTACAGCTACCGGGCTGGTTGCTTCTGAAACTAATGTAGATCAGGCTGCTAATACCGGAGTAAATCAAACAAGATTGCTTCAGGAAGATTCTGGATTTTTTGCTCAGGAAGAGGTTAACTTTAAAGATATGTTCATAGCCACTCTAGGTATTCGTGGAGATAAGTCCTCTAATAATGGTGATGCTAATGAATTGTTTTATTATCCTAAGGCATCCTTGGCAGTTAATTTAAATGAATTTGATTTCTGGAATGAATCCTCAAGCTGGAACCAGTTTAAGCTAAGAGCAGCTTATGGAGAAGCAGGAAACTTCCCTCCATTTGGAGCGTTATTTACTTCATATAATGCCTTTTCTACAGATGGTATACTGGGAATAAGTCTTATTGGTATTAGAGGTGATGGCGATCTTAAATCGGAACGTCAGAAGGAACTGGAATTTGGTACCGATATGGGTTTCTTCAATAATAGATTAACCCTTTCTGCAACCTATTATATCAAAACTATTGAAGATCTTATTTTACAGGCTAATCTTGAGCCATCTACAGGTTTTACAACTCAGTTTGTGAATGCGGGAAGTTTGGAGAACAAAGGGGTTGAAATTGGTTGAATACTACTCCAATTTTTACGGATGATATTCACTGGAATCTTGGAATAAACTTTTTTAAGAATACTTCAGAAATTACAGAGTTAAATGTTCCTCCTTTTAATATTGGCGCTTTTGGAGCAAGTCTTGGAACTTTTAGGATTGAAGAGGGTAAAAGTGCCACCCAAATAGTTGGAGGTTATCCAGAGGGTTTAAGGGTTATTGGTAACGCTGAACCAGACTTTCAAATGGGATTCAATAGTGATTTCAATTATAAAGCGCTTCAGTTCACAATGTTATGGCAATGGAAAAATGGTGGTGATAACGTAAATTTAACCACTCTTCTTACAGATCTTAACAGAACCAGTCATGATTTTGATGATTTTGGAGCAGATCCTTCAGGGGAGTTGCCAAATGGTCAATATAGACCTGGAGCACCACCGGAGGTGCATGTTGAAGATGCTAGTTATGTGAGATTACGTGAAGTTGGTTTGTATTATACTCTAGACGACAATTTAATTTCCGGAATTCTTAATGGAAGTATTGATAGTATTAAATTCGGGGTGTCCGGAACCAACGTATTGAACTTCTTTGATTATAACAGTTATGATCCTGAAGTCTCTAATTTTGGAGGAGCGTCAATTTTTACGGGAGTTGATGTGTTACCTTTTCCATCCTCTAAAAGGTTCTTATTCAATATAGCAGTTAACTTTTAAGCATAATAATGATGAAAATATATATATATAAAATATTGTTTTTTGCTTCGCTGATTATTCTAACATATTCTTGCGAGGTAGAAGAATATTCCGATTTAAATAATGCGGAAGTAGATGCTTTCAATGACAATCTTACCAGGGGAGATTTACAGGATCTTGTAGGCGGTATTCTTTATAGTTCCAGAGTCCGTTTAGGAACCTATTTTGATGATCTTGGAGTTATAGGCCGGGAGTACTATAGGTTTTCTGCTTCTGAACCTCGTTTTACAGGGGATTTATTAGGTAGGGAAGATCTACTCTTAGATAATAATACCTTTTATATTACAGCTCCCTGGGGAGCTCGTTACAGGACGGTTAAAAATGCCAATTTGATCTTAGGGTTTATTGAAAATCAGGATCTTTCTGCACAATTTACCGATGCCGAATTATCAGGAACTAAAGGGTTCTTAAAAACATTTGTTGCCTATGAATTGTTATTGAATCTTAACCTTACCTACGAGAATGGTATCCGCCTGGATGTAGATGATGAAAATAATCTGGGTCCTTTCGTAGGAAGGTCTGAGGCATTACAAGGTATAAGATCGTTATTGGAAGAAGGTGCTGGTGACCTGGCAAGTGGCGGTGACGCATTTCCTTTTATTTTATCATCAGGCTTTAGCGGTTTTGATTCACCAGATTCATTTTTGGAAGTGAATAAAGCCATCTCAGCTCGTGTAGCAGCTTATCAAGGTGATTATGATGCGGTACTTTCATTTTTAGAAGATTCTTTCTTAACATTAGATGCTTCGCAATTGAATGAAGGTGTTTTTTATAATTTTTCCTTAGATCAAACAGATATTATAAATCCTCTATTCCTCTCGGTTGAAGGTTTAACGGCAGGTAATGCCAGGATTGTACAACCAAATTTCGTAACCGATGCTGAAACAGGTGATAATAGGTTGGATAAGGTCGCAGAATTAGATTCTCCGATTATGCAGGATGATCTGTCGGGAACATATGCCGTGAATAGATATAAAACTAACACAGATAATATTCCAATTGTACGTAATGAAGAATTAATACTTCTTTATGCTGAAGCGAATATTTTTCAGGATCCCGCTGAGGCTGTTAATGCGTTAAATATTATTCGAGGTTCGGCAGGACTTGATCCTTACACAGGGCCAACTACAGAAACTGCTTTAATCGATGAGATGTTGATGCAAAGAAGATATTCCCTATATGCTGAAGGACATAGATGGATAGATATGAGAAGATACGATCGTTTAGACGAGCTTCCAAAAGATAGGTCGGAAGATGATGTATTTGTGCAATTTCCAATCCCTTTAACTGAAAATCAATAGACAATAAATTCAGATTTATAATAAGAACCATTCCAGTTTAATTGGAATGGTTTTTTATTTTGAAACCGTTTCTAAAATATATCTTCGCAGTCTTAAAGTAAAAAATCAAGGCTTTGAAAAATATAAAATGGATCTATCTCATCATACTTTCGGTAGTTTGGGGAAGTTCCTTTATTCTGATTAAAAAAGCGCTTATTGGTCTTACTGCCTTACAGGTAGGCTCTTTTAGGATCATTTTCGCGGCTGTATTCCTAATTTTAGTTGGATTTAAGAGTATTAGTCGGTTAACACGAAAACAGTGGAAGTGGATTATTATATCTGGTTTTCTTGGTTCTTTTTTTCCGGTCTATCTTTTCGCATTTGCCGAGACCGAAATAGATAGTGCTATTGCTTCCATTCTTAATGCTACCACTCCTTTACTAACTCTTATTTTCGGTGTTTTATTCTTTAAATCCTTTTTCTACTCAGAATAAGATAACCGGAGTGATTATAGGATTATTGGGAACAGCTGGGCTTATATTTAGCGGAGCAAGTATAAATCCAGATCAGAATTACTTTTACTCGTTTTTAGTGATCATCGCAACGGCATGTTACGCCATGAATGTAAATATTCTAAAAACGCGAATGAGCGATATTTCTCCTTTGGGAATAACAGCAGGTAATTTTTCTGTACTGTTAATTCCTGCGCTTATAATTTTATATTATTCCGGGTTCTTTGAGTTTTCGGAAATGTCTTCCGAAGTACAAACTTCTATATTCTATGTTGGGATACTTGGTGTGGTGGGCACCGGAGTGGCGATGATTATTTTTAATAAACTGGTTCAAATTTCAGATCCTGTTTTTACAACTTCAGTAACCTATACTATTCCCGTTGTAGCTTTAGGTTGGGGTGTTCTGGATGGAGAAGTGTTCAGTTTCTGGCAGTTAATTTCATCATTTGTTATACTGATAGGAGTATTTATTGTGAACCGTTCAAAAGACATCATTTCTAAATTCAGAAAACAGGCAACATAAAAAAAGACCCCATTCAGGGGTCTTTTAAATATATAAAATAGAGAGATTTATTCTGCTTCTACTTTAAAATCCTCTTCGGAAACACCTTCATTCACAAGAATTTCAGAAACTTTGAACTCAAATGATTGTGGTCCCATACTTTGAGAAATCATAAACGGAAACTTAACTCCTTCTACTTCTCTATAGTCACTAAAAATCGTTGGGATTGTCATTGACTGACCTCCCTGATTAATGGTTTTTACAGATTTAACTTTAAGTCCGTTTTCTACTGAATAGAAGTTTTTGTTGTTTTCGTCCAGCATTACCACGTAAGCGTCTTTGCCTTCTACCTGCTCGATCCCTTTTACTTTGGCGTCCCCAACGGTTAATTCCGGGAATGGAGAGGCATCTGCTTTTGCAGCTTCAATTTGTTCCTCGTTAAATGGCATCTTTTGTCCCTGAGCCATCATATAACCGTTTTCTCCATTAAATACGTTCTTATTCATCGTATTTCCATTCATGGAGATTTCCTGGGAAGACTTCCCATCAGTTGTTTGTTTAGCTTCAAGATTCAGAGTCATTCCCTGAATTTCTGCATCGGCCATCATCACTACACTTTCTACTTTTTTAACGGCTTCTTCACCACCAATAGCTTCAATATATTTAGAGAAGACTTTTTCAGCTGTTACTGAAGCGTCTATTTTTTAGCTTCTGGCTTTTCAGTTTTTTCACCGAACCTGTTATAGTAGTTAATAGGAAGTGTTTTGCCATTGTAGGTCATTTTTTCCAGGTTTTCTAAAACATCTGAACCTTTTCCTGCAATTACAATTCTGGAGTTATCTGCCAGGAAGTATTTCTTGGCAACTCTTTGAACATCTTCTTTAGTTACACCGTCAATTCTTTCAAGATATTCTTCATAGAAATCATCGTCCAGATCTTCAGTTTCAATTTCCATTGCAAAATTAGCGATGGTAGAAGGCTGCTCTAGAGAAAGTACAAAATCTCCGGTGATCTTGGCTTTTGCGTTTGCAAGTTCCTTGTCTGAAACCGGTTCTTTTCTAATTTTATAGATTTCGTCAAGAAAAGCAACAACAGAACTATCTGTAACTTCGTTTCTCACGCTGGCACTGGCAACGAAAGTAGAAGCATACTTGTCATTTCCTGTACTGGAATATGCTCCATAAGTATATCCTTTATCTTCACGAAGATTTAGGAAAAGTCTGGCTTCGCCACCTCCACCAAGGATCTTGTTAGCTACAAGAACCGGGAAATAATCATCATCCTTTTTCTTAAGGTTTATGGTGTTAACTAAAGCGATCTCACTTTGAACTGCGTTTGGCATGTTCACGAAATCGATCTCAGTTTTTTCGACATTAGATACTTCTGGCATTTTCACCTCTGGTACATCTGTACCTTTCCAGCTTGAAAAGTTCTTTTTTACAAGATCTTTTACCTTATCTTCATCAACATCTCCAACAATTACCAGGTAAGCAGTTTTAGGTGTAAACCATTTACTGTAATAAGATTTTACATCGGCAAGTTCAACAGAATTTACAGTTTCTTCAGTAGAAAACTCACCATATGGATGGTCTTTTCCGTAAGCTAAAGCAGATCGTACTCTTCTGGCGTTATAGGAAACGTCTTTTTCACTGCTTTTTAATCCATCGATTGTTCTGGCTTTAGACTTGTCGAATTCTTCCTGAGTGAATTCAGCATTTACCATCCCGTCTGCCATTAATTGCAGAACTTCAGGGAAATATTTTGAAAGAGTATTGGCGTTGGCTCCTCCGGAATAGAAATTTAAACTAGCTCCAAGAAAATCTACCTTTTCGTTGAAATCGTCTTTAGACATATTTTTTGTTCCGGTACCAAGAAGATCTCCGGTAAGTCCGGAAACTCCAGCTTTTGCGCCTTCTACATGAGGAGGATTGTCAAATCTAAGAGACATAGCCACTCTTGGTAATTTGTGGTTCTCCACGATCATTACCTGCAGGCCATTATCCAAATCAAAAGTTTCTGGTTCATCTACATTCACTTTCGGAGCAGGTCCCGGCTCGGGCATTTTGCTACGATCTATTTGGGCTGAAACACTAACAGATAACGTAAGGAATGCTGCTAGGGTTAATATATTGTTTCTCATTATATTCATTTTTTTGATTTATTATTCTGCCTGTTCGCTTTCAGGTAAATAGTCTAAAACAACTCTCTGGCTTGGCTTAAGGTATTCATTTGCCACTCTTTTTATGTCTTCACGAGTGATAGAACGATAGATCTCAATTTCATCGTTGATAAGATCTGTATCTCCATAAAGAAGGTAGTTTCTAGCTAAAGAGTTGGCGATCCCGGCCACACTTGAATTCGAATTTACAAAGCTGTTTTCAGCCTTATTCTGAAGTTTCTGAAAATCGTTCTCAGAAATCATTTCGTTTCTAAGTTTGGCGATCTCTTCTTCAATTTCAGTATTAAGAGTATCCAGAGGAGTTTCTCCTAATGGAATACCAAAAATAAGATACATTCCGTAATCTTCCTGCTCAAGATTGAAAGCTCCAACCTGTAACGCTTGTTTTTGCTTGTCTACGAGCTTTTTGTATAATTTAGAGCTGTTACCATTGCTTAAATAATCTGAGATCATATTAAGCACGTAAGAATCTTTTTTAGTGAATGCAGGAGTTCTGTATCCAATTACAGAAGCAGGGATCTGAATATTTGAATCGTATGCTTTTGCATTAATCTGCTCTGTGATAGGATCTTCTTTAGGATAATCTCTGGTGATCTCTGCACCTTTTTCGATTGGTCCAAAATAATCCTTGATCATTTTTTTGGTTTCTTCTATCTCAATATCACCTGCAACTACAAGTACGGCATTGTTAGGAACATAGTATTTGTCGAAATAGGCTTTAAACTCATCAAGTGTAGCTGCATCAAGATCTTCCATGTAGCCTACGTTAGGATCTTTATAAGGATGTTTTACGAACATATTATCCTGCATAGATTGCAGAAGGTTTCCGTAAGGAGAATTATCATAACGTAGCCTTCTCTCTTCTTTAACAACTTCATTTTGTGTATCCACACCTTTTTGACCAATAATTGGATGCATCATTCTTTCAGATTCCATCCAAAGTCCTAGTTCAAGATTGTTAGAAGGAAAAACTTCATAATAGTAAGTTCTGTCCTGGCTTGTGTTGGCATTGTTGCTTCCTCCGTGAGAACTTACGATCTCAAACCATTTTCCATTTGGTATATTTTCAGTTCCTTCGAAAAGTAAATGTTCAAAGAAGTGAGCCATTCCGGTTCTTCCGTCCTGACGATCTTTTCCTCCAACATGGTACATTACAGATGTGGTAACAACAGGAGCGGAATTATCCTGATGTAGAATAACATGCAGTCCATTGTCTAAATCATACTCAGTAAATTCAACTTCCTGAGCGAATCCTACTATTCCAATGAAGAAAAAGCAGAATAACAGTCTTAGTTTGTTAATCATTTTAAAATAGGTTTTTTCAATTGTAAATATTAGTAACAGTTGCGGGTAAAAAGTTACAGAAATTTCAATCAAATCGAGCTTTTATGTATAATGTGTTAAAATTAACATGATATTAAGGTGAAAACCGCTACAAATTTTAGAAATTGAGGTGTAAAAATCTCAAAGTGCTATGAGTAAATTCAGTATACCTATTAAATATGGGGTTGCGATTGCAGCCGGTTTAATTGCTTATTTCTTAATTCTTTCTCTTTTTGGAGCTAATGTAAATCCACTTTACAGTTTATTCAACGGTGTTATTATGGCTTACGGAATGTTTGAAGCCCTTAAGCATTACAGATTGCAAAAAGGAAATAAGTTCAAATATCAAAAAGGTTTTATGGCCAGTCTTTTGACTGGATTCAATGCGACTATAATTTTCACTATATTCTTTGGCTTATACGCTACAGAGTTTAATCCCGGTTTTTTGGATGATCTTATTACGGTTTGGATGGCGGACTATAATACTCATATAGGGATCGTTTTATTTGTAGTTGCGGTAATGGGGTTTGCAACAAGTCTTGTACTTACGCTCTCTTACATGCAACTTTTTAAGGATTCCTGGAATACAAAAGAGGCTAATAAACATACATTTTCCGGAAAGTCTGAAAAATAGAAAAACCTTTGCCAATTAATTAATTAGAATTATATTTGCACCCTCTTACGTGAAAACGTAAGTTGAATTTTATGTATCTAATTAATTAATTATACGCTATGTACGCAATTGTAGAGATAGCAGGGCAGCAATTTAAAGTTGCAAAAGACCAGAAGGTTTACGTAAACCGTTTAGCAGGTGAAGAAGGAGACAGTGTTTCTTTTGACAAAGTATTACTTACTGCAGATGGTGATAATGTAACTGTTGGCGCCCCGGCTATAGATGGAGCTCTTGTTGGAGCAAAAATCAATCGTCACCTTAAAGGTGATAAAGTGATCGTTTTCAAAAAGAAAAGACGTAAAGGTTACCGTGTTAAGAACGGTCATAGACAAGCCCTGACTGAAATTCTTATTGAAGGGATAGACCTTAAAGGAGGAAAGAAAGCTACTTCCGCTAAGAAGGAAGAGCCTAAAAAAGAATCTAAGAAAGAGGAATCAAAATCTGATAAAAAATCAGAAGACCTGAGCCAAAATACAGTTGTAGAACTTAGAGAAATGGCTAAAGAAAAAGGTGTTGAAGGATACTCTTCTATGAAGAAAGCAGAATTAATTGCTGCATTAAGCTAAATTTAAACTACTAAAAACGAAATAAGATGGCACATAAAAAAGGAGTTGGTAGTTCCAAGAACGGTAGAGAATCAGAATCGAAACGCTTAGGTGTGAAGATCTTTGGAGGACAAGCTGCCGTTGCGGGAAATATTATCGTAAGACAAAGAGGTACTGCGCATCGTCCAGGTGACAATGTATATGCAGGAAAAGACCATACTTTACACGCTAAAGTAGATGGACTTGTTAAGTTCACAAAAAAGAAAGATGATAAATCTTATGTTTCAATTGAGCCTTTCGAAGCTTAATTAAAACAGATTTTTTATATAGAAAACCCTTTCCACACGGAAAGGGTTTTTTTGTGTCTTCATGTAAATTTTGTTTAACTTTACTTTTTAAAAATTAAACAAAATATGAGTATCACAAAAGAATTTGAATTTGATGAAAGACAGGTAGATAGAATTATTTCCATGGCCTGGGAAGACAGGACCACCTTCGAGGCGATAGAATATCAATTTGGTTTGACAGAAAAGCAGGTCATTAAATTCATGAAAGAGCAAATGCATCCACGCAACTGGCGAAAATGGAGAGCTAGGGTTCAGGGGAGAACTACAAAACATGAAAAGCTAAGAAATAACTCAATAAAAAGATTTAAGAGTGATGCACAACGTGCAATAACTGGGAACAGGATCTCAAAGAAAAAATACTAAATAAAAAATCCCCGCAAAAGCAGGGATTTTCAAAAAAACCAAACAAAAAAGGGAATTAATTCATAGTAAAAGTACTTATTAAATTAATCTCGTCACCCTTATAGGAATACTGGTAAAGTGTATTGTTCCCGACCATGAGCAACTTATCATCCAGGGGGATGACATCATAGGTGTTAATGTTGCTGAATTGATTAATATACTCAAGCTCGGGAGTGTTTTCAATATTAAAAACCTTTAGTCCTGCTTCACCATCACATACAAAGAGCCAGTTGTCCTTAACTCCAAGGCCGTATGGATTTTGCATTTCATATGAATTTTTAATTTTAGGATCTTGTTTATTGGAAATATCAACTACATCCAGTTCATTAAAATTTTGTCCACATTCGTTTCCACCACGAATGGTCACATATGCATAATTATCTTTTACCACTACCGGGTCACATCCCAGAACATGCTGTAAAAACGATACCTGTTGTGGAGTAGATGGGTTTTCGATGCTATAAATGTACATTCCGGTAGCGCTACCCAGGTAGAGATGATCCTGATAGTTGAAGATCGTTTCTATTCGCTGTCCTGCGTATTCAGAACTTAACTGATCAGGGTTTGATGGATTACTAATGTCAAATACCGATAGGGAATTGTCTTCGGCAACATATAAATAATTGTCTTTGAAGACTAAATCTGGCCATGCTTCCACCTGTTCCGGTATTTCCTCCGTTAGCCCCATCTGAGGCTGCTTCAAAAAATGGCCCCCAATCATCGTAATAGGTATATTCAATTTTACGGGTTTCAGTGATATATCCTATGATAACTTCCTTTTGAGGATCGAAATTTTCAAAATCAACATAGCTAACTCCCTGCGGTGCCACTCCATAATAATTAGGGAAAACATCTTTTAATCTACCAGTCTCCTGGATGTTGTTTATGTTACTGATGTCGAAAACCACGAGATCCATTCCGTTATCGGCATAAAGCTTTTCATCTTTAATAGCGATATCCATGTTTCTTGGGATCTTTAGAAATTTGATGTTTTCAGGATTATAAGGATCAGTATTGTCGATGATATGAATACCGTCGTTTTTATCGTTGATGAAAATGTAATCTTTCCAGGCATAGATCTTACCTGATTCTCTGATGGTCTTTGGCTCCTGTATTTTTACTGAAGCTCGAAAATCTGCGATAGATTGAGTCACGGGTACCGCAACGGTGGTAAGATTTTCATCTTTATCTTCATCACAGGATGTTAAAATAAAGATCATTAATAGGCAGAAAGAAAATAGTACCCTTTTCATTTTTTAAACTGGTTAGCTATTCTTTAGATGCGCGATTATTTAAAAGGTTGCGTTTATATTTATAAATATTTTTCTGTCACTTTGTCAGAAGTGTGTTTAGTCCTATCTTTGCCATTCTAAAAACCGACAGGTTATTAAAGAATTATGGAGAAGACGATAGACGAGAAAAAACAGGGAAACTCTTTGGTAATGGAGCCTAAGGAATCAAACAATCGTAAACTTTTTATCGAAAGTTATGGCTGTGCGATGAATTTTAGTGATAGCGAAATTGTAGCTTCTATTCTATCTAAAGAAGGCTTTAATACCACCCAGAAGCTTGAAGAAGCAGATCTGGTTTTGGTGAATACCTGTTCTATAAGAGATAAGGCAGAACAAACGGTAAGGAAGCGTTTAGAAAAATATAACGCGGTTAAGAGGATAAACCCGGGAATGAAAGTAGGGGTTCTTGGCTGTATGGCCGAGCGTCTAAAAAGTAAATTCCTCGAAGAAGAAAAGATCGTTGATCTTGTGGTGGGTCCAGATGCCTATAAAGATCTTCCAAATCTTATCAATGAAGTTGAAGAAGGCCGGGATGCAATAAATGTTATTCTTAGTAAGGAAGAAACATACGGGGATATTTCACCCGTAAGACTTCAGACGAATGGTGTTTCAGCCTTTGTGTCTATTACTAGAGGCTGTGATAATATGTGTACTTTTTGCGTGGTTCCTTTTACAAGAGGTCGCGAGCGCAGTAGAGATCCCCAAAGTATTGTTGAAGAAGTGAACGATCTGGCAGCAAAAGGTTATAAGGAGATTACTCTTTTAGGTCAGAATGTAGACAGTTATCTTTGGTATGGCGGCGGACTTAAAAAAGATTTTAAGAATGCTTCTGAAATTCAAAAGGCGACAGCCACTAATTTTGCCGGACTTTTAAAATTGGTTGCTGAAGCACAGCCAAAAATGAGAATACGTTTTTCCACATCTAATCCTCAGGATATGACGTTAGATGTTATTGAAGCGATGGCTGAATATCGAAATATCTGTAATTATATTCATTTGCCGGTTCAAAGTGGCAGCGATCGTATTCTGAAGAAAATGAACCGTCTTCATACCAGGAAAGAATATTTTACCCTTATAGATAATATCAAAAAAATGATCCCGAATTGTGGAATATCACATGATCTCATAACCGGTTTCCCAACAGAAACAGAAGAGGATCATCAGGATACGCTGTCTTTAATGGAATATGTGAAATATGATTTTGGATATATGTTTACGTATTCTGAAAGGCCGGGAACTACCGCTGAACGTAAATTTGAAGATGATATTCCTGAAGAGGTTAAAAAAAGAAGACTTCAGGAAATTGTAGATCTTCAGCAAAAACATAGTAGGCACAATACTAAACAGGCTATAGGAACGGTCGTGGAAGTATTGATAGAAAAAGAATCTAAAAAATCTGATGCTCACTGGAGTGGTCGTAATGAACGTAATACAGTAACGGTATTTCCAAAAGAAAAATATAAGATCGGTGATTTTGTAAAAGTGAAAATTCACGATTGTACCAGTGCGACCTTGATAGGAGAACCAGTAGGATTAAGTGATAACAATTAAATTAATCCTGGGTTAACAGGATCTGAAATATATATGGAGTCAGTTCAGGCAATAAAACAAAGGTTCGGAATTATTGGAGATGATCCAAAACTTAACCGGGCGGTTGAAAAAGCAATCCAGGTTGCGCCAACAGATATTTCTGTTTTGGTAACAGGGGAAAGTGGAGTTGGTAAGGAAAGTATTCCCAAAATAATTCACGCGCTTTCTCATAGAAAACATGGAAAATATATAGCGGTTAACTGTGGAGCGATTCCGGAAGGAACCATAGATAGTGAGCTTTTTGGTCACGAAAAAGGAGCTTTTACGGGGGCAACTCAAACCCGAAATGGTTATTTTGAGGTAGCTAATGGTGGAACTATTTTTCTTGATGAAGTTGGAGAATTACCTTTGCCTACACAGGTTAGATTGCTAAGGGTACTTGAAAACGGTGAGTTTATAAAAGTAGGTTCTTCAAAGGTTCAGAAGACAGATGTTCGAATTGTTGCTGCTACGAATATCAACATGTTTGAGTCCATTAAAAAAGATAAATTCCGGGAAGATCTTTATTATAGATTAAGTACGGTTGAAATAAATCTTCCGCCACTTCGCGAAAGAAAAGATGATATTCATCTATTGTTTAGAAAATTCGCTTCAGATTTCGGACTCAAATATAAAATGCCAACCATCAAACTAGAAGATGAGGCCGTAGATTTATTATTGAAATACCGCTGGGGAGGAAATATCCGTCAGTTAAGAAATATTGCGGAACAGATTTCAGTTTTAGAACAAAACAGAATTATAAGTACTGCAGACTTGAGACATTATCTTCCGGACGTGGGCAGCAATCTTCCGGCAGTGATTTCAGATAAGAAAAAAGAAAGTGATTTTAGCAATGAAAGAGAGATTCTTTATAAGGTGCTCTTCGATATGAAAAGTGATCTAAATGATCTTAAGAAGCTTACTTTGAAACTGATGCAGGAAGGGGATAGTAAGCAGGTGCAGGATGAAAATGAAGGTCTTATAGAGAAAATTTACGGGAATAGCGGCGATGATATAGATGAGGCTGATATTGATGAAGATGAATTGAATGTGCTTCAAATCCCACAGCAAAATAATCCTACCCCAAGTCAGGAAGAAAAGGACAAGTATTATTTTGCGGAAGAAATTGAAGAAGAAGAAACACTTTCCTTGCAGGATAAGGAGTTGGAGCTGATTAAAAAGTCATTGGAAAGGCATAGTGGCAAACGAAAGGCTGCAGCTGAAGAGTTGGGAATTAGCGAAAGAACGCTCTATCGAAAGATTAAACAATATAATTTATAGTTTTAAGCAATCAGTAATAACTTTAAGTGGTTTACAAAACTGCTTGGCGCCTAATGCTTATAGCCTTTTTAAATATGAAAAAACTTCTAATATTCTCAGGTCTAATAGCTTTTACTTTTTTATTTCAGGCTTGCGGAATTTATTCTTTCACGGGAGCCGACACCGGTAATGCGGAAACCTTCCAGGTGAATTTTTTTCAGAATAATGCCGATCTTGTAGAACCTGGAATAGATAGGGCTTTTACAAACTCATTGCAGGATCTTATTTTAAATCAAACGAGTTTGAATCTTACAAATAATAATGGAGACCTTATATTTGAAGGAGAGATTACCCAGTATTATATTTCTCCAATGTCGGCAACCTCGCAAAATACCGCGGCGCAAAACAGGCTCACCATTTCAGTGAATGTTAGATATTACAACACCCTCGAACCTGAAAAGGATTTTGAGAACCGATTTTCATTCTACTATGATTATCCCGCCCAGACGCAACTTGTAGGTGCAGCTCTTGAAACCGCGCTCGATGAAATTTATACGAGATTAACTCAGGATATTTTTAATGCGGCATTAACTGACTGGTAATGGATGTAAAGCTTCTTACATATTTACTTGAAAATCCTTCGGAAATTACGGCCGATCAAACTCGTGATATCGAAAAGGTTCTTGCAAAAGCTCCATATTTTCAAGCGGCCCGCGCCATTAGGTTAAAAGGTTTAAAAGAGCATCAGGAATTTAGTTATAATGATGCTTTAAAGAAAACAGCGGCCTATACCACCGATAGAAGTATTCTATTTGAATTTATTACATCAGAAGAGTTTAATCAGAATCAGATAGCAAAGCAAATCAGGGACCAGGAAGAGAGACTCAAGCAGATCACCGTTTACGAGCATGAAGAGGTTCATGGAAGACGAAGTATAGATATAGATGAGGCTATTAAAATGAAGCAGTCTGAATCTGAACTTGTCATGGATCCGGCCCTTTTTGAAAAAGCTGAGATTGAAGAAAGAGAGAATCGGGAAAAAGAAATTAATGAGGAAACTTCCGAAGAAAAATTGGGAATCGGGAAACCATTGGAATTTGATGGTAAGGAATCTCATTCTTTTTCAGAGTGGCTTAAGCTAACCAAAGCTCAGCCGATAGAAAGAGAAGAAAATAGATCTGATCCGGAAACAGAGGAAAACCGTTTGAGGAAATTTGAACTTATTGAAGAATTTATTTCAAAGAATCCAAAGATTAAACCTGGTAAAATTGCCAATAAAGCAAATCTTGCCGAGCAGAGTATAACCGGTCCCGAATCACTAATGACCGAGACTTTGGCGAAGGTATATTTGGAACAAAAAAATTATAAAAAAGCCATTCAGGCTTATAAAATATTAATTTTGAAAAATCCCGAAAAAAGTGGTTTCTTTGCAGACCAAATTCGGGCAATAGAGAAATTACAAGATATTAATAACGAATAAGAATGAGCACATTCACTATTTTTTTAGCTTTAATAATTATCGTAGCATTTTTGCTGGTAGTTGTGATAATGGTACAGAATCCTAAAGGAGGAGGACTTTCTTCATCTTTTGGTGGCGGAGGTCAGCAAATGGGAGGTGTTAAGAAAACAACAGATTTTCTTGATAAAAGTACCTGGACTTTAGCTACTTTACTTTTGGTTTTAATCCTGCTTTCTAACGTAACCATTATGGATGCTCCGGCTGAAGCTGGAACTAGAGTTTTTGAAAGTGATGAACCTGTGAATACTACAACTCCTGCAACGCAGGCTCCGGTACAACAACCGACAGACACTGACAGCGCTCAGTAAATTTTACACAATATTATAATTTGAAAATGCCAGCTTATGACAAGCTGGCATTTTTTGTTGGTGATTGGCAGGAATGAGTGACTGGCATAATTTTAGAAATATCCCTAACCAACATTGAAAAATTAATTAACCTATAATAAAATTTCGAAAAAAATGGGACTAAACGTTAAGCCGCTTTCAGACAGGGTAGTTATTGAACCTGTTGCAGCAGAAAACAAAACTGCATCTGGTATCATAATTCCTGAAACTGCTAAAGAAAAACCTCAAAAAGGTAAAGTAGTAGCTGTAGGTAAAGGAACCAAAGATCACGAAATGACCGTTAAAGAAGGTGATATGGTGCTTTATGGTAAATATGCAGGGACTGAACTTAAACTTGAAGGGACAGATTATCTGATCATGCGGGAAGATGATATACTTGCAATAGTATAAGTTTCACACGATAAACTTTTCCTGCTTTCTGCAGGAAATCAATTCAACAAAAATTAATTAACCACATTTTTTCAGCGTTCAGGAAACTCTGAAAATTAAAATTTATAAAAATGGCAAAAGATATAAAATTTGACATCCAGGCCCGTAACGGGATTAAACGTGGAGTAGATGCATTGGCCAATGCTGTAAAGGTAACTTTAGGTCCAAAAGGACGTAATGTTATTATCAGTAAGTCGTTTGGTGCACCAACAGTGACTAAAGATGGTGTTACTGTTGCAAAAGAGATCGAACTTGAGGATCCTCTAGAGAATATGGGAGCTCAGATGGTAAAAGAAGTTGCTTCTAAAACCAATGATCTTGCCGGTGATGGTACTACAACGGCTACTGTTCTTGCTCAGGCTATCGTAAAAGAAGGCCTAAAGAATGTTGCTGCTGGAGCAAATCCAATGGATCTTAAAAGAGGAATAGACAAAGCTGTAGAAGCTTTAACTAAAGATCTTGCAAAACAGACTAAAGAGGTTGGCGATTCTTCAGAAAAGATTAAGCAGGTAGCTGCTATTTCTGCCAATAACGATGATATGATCGGTGATTTGATCGCCCAGGCATTCGGAAAAGTTGGGAAAGAAGGAGTTATTACTGTTGAAGAAGCAAAAGGTACTGAAACTCACGTAGACGTGGTGGAAGGTATGCAGTTTGACAGAGGTTACCTTTCTCCTTACTTCGTTACGAATTCAGAGAAAATGACGGCTGATCTTGAAGATCCTTATATTCTTCTTTTTGATAAGAAGATCTCTTCAATGAAGGACCTGCTTCCGGTCCTTGAGCCAGTAGCTCAGTCTGGAAAACCATTATTGATCATTGCTGAAGATGTAGACGGAGAAGCACTTGCTACGCTTGTTGTGAACAAACTTCGCGGATCATTAAAAATTGCAGCTGTAAAAGCTCCAGGTTTTGGTGACCGTAGAAAAGCAATGCTTGAAGATATCGCTATCCTTACAGGAGGTACCGTAATTTCTGAAGAAAGAGGTTTTTCTCTTGAAAATGCGACGATCGATATGTTAGGTACTGCTGAAAAAGTAGCGATCGATAAAGATAATACAACGATCGTAAATGGAGCTGGAGATGATAAAGCGATCAAAGAACGAGTTAATCAGATCAAAGCTCAGATCGAGTCTACGACTTCAGATTATGACAGAGAGAAACTTCAGGAACGTCTTGCTAAGTTAGCAGGTGGTGTTGCCGTACTTTATGTAGGTGCAGCCTCAGAAGTTGAAATGAAGGAGAAGAAAGACCGTGTAGATGATGCACTTCATGCAACCAGAGCGGCTGTAGAAGAAGGTATTATTGCTGGTGGTGGTGTTGCTTTGGTTAGAGCTCAGGCTGCACTTAGCAAAGTGAAAACTGAAAATGCCGATGAAGCTACTGGTGTTCAAATTGTCTCTCGAGCAATTGAATCTCCGCTTAGAACTATCGTAGAAAATGCTGGTGCAGAAGGTTCAGTAGTGATCAACAAAGTTCTTGAAGGTAAGAAAGACTTTGGATATGATGCGAAGACTGATACTTACGTAGATATGATGAAAGCAGGGATTATAGATCCTAAGAAAGTAACCAGAGTAGCCCTTGAAAACGCTGCATCTGTTGCCGGAATGATCCTTACTACTGAGTGTGCATTGATCGATCTACCGGAAGATAATTCTGGTGGAGGCGGAATGCCACAAGGAATGGGCGGCGGAATGCCCGGAATGATGTAATCTCACATCTCAATACAGAATATAAAAACCCGACTGAAAAGTCGGGTTTTTTGGTTTTATAGGTTTTTGGGAATATATTATTCAGGAGCTTTCATAAAATCAAAACCTCCCTTACGAAGGTTGATTCCGAATTCTAAGTATGCTTTTAGACAAGCCAGGAAATTTGCCCAACCGCCTGAATTTCTACCATACCACTGAATTCCTTCTTCATTATTAGGCATTCTTCCTTCGGTAATACTAACAAGTGTTTTATTATCTCCTTTTTCTACAAGTTTGATAGCTACCTTAAGCATCTTACCAGGCGAGCCTTCCCATTCAAACTCTACCAGTTCAGGTTTCTTAATTCTGGTGATGTTAACCGGGAATTTCATATCAAATTCGGGAAATTTCCAGGTTACTGTTTCTCCTCCAATCATCCTTCCGGTACTTTCAGAAATGAAATAATTAACCATTTTTTCTGGCTCTACGATTGCTTCAAAAACTTCAGTTATAGGTTTAGAAACTTGCAGAGCTACATTTATTTCTAATTTTTCCATAGTTATGTATTTCATATTTGCTCTAAATATGGGGGATTTTAAGTTGTCTTCAAACTATGGGTGGAGCGAAGATATTATCGGAAAGGATTGGTAATTCTTTAATCCTGTTCTTCTTCTACTTCTTCCTTAGAGTTCTTTTTTACCTGAAGGAAGTATTTCGGGCTTACTCCATATTTCTCTTTAAAGATCTTAGAGAAATAACTTCGGTTATTTAGTCCTATAGAGGTAACGATCTCTGAAATATTCTTTTCTGAAAGTTTCAACATCTCTTTTGCAGCCTCAAGTTTTACGTGCTGCATATATTTATTAACCGTAAGATTATAAACATGTTTAAAACCTTCCTGTAACTTATTTACATTGGTTCCAGCCTCTTTAGCTAGCATTTCCACAGTAAGGTTGGTGCTCAAATCGCCCTGTATGCGTCTGGCAACATAATCTACTTTTTGAATGTCTGATTTTCTAAGGATTTGCGGTAGATTCTCTCCATTTTCATCATCTTCATATTGTGCAATCTGTATCACAAGCATTTCAAATGCTTTACCCTCTAAAAATAGATTACGAAGAAAACCGGTGTGGTCTTTAGTGTTTATGTCTTCCATTAGGTCAGCGGCTTTAATACTGTAGTTTCCCTGATAGAAGAACTGTTTCTTAGAAACGGCGTCCTTAAAAAGTGTTTTAAGGGTAGGATCCAGATCTTTGAAATCATAATTTGACCTGTGAGCAAAGATAGATCTAATGATCTCTAAACTCGATACGTGTGTGGAAACATCCTTTTTGAAGTATAAGATATGTCCATCATAACCGCTGCTACTTACCACAATATTCTGGTAAGTATCAATTGTATTAACCTTTTCATTTTTCTGAAAACAATGGCCAACACTTCCTTCTGAGCAGAATATGAATTTAAGGGGATGTACAGTATTCAGTGAAAAATGGATTTCTACATCTTCAAAAAATTTGCAGTAGTAACTGACGTATCCCATTCCGGAATCGAAACTAACCCCTCTAATATAGCCCTCGCCAATATGCGAAGGTAAATTGATAGTTAGTTCGCCGCTATGGTTAGTCAAGTCTGTTTCCAGGCTAGTGGCAATATCATCAAGGATTTCATTAACCGGTAAGGTTTTTACATTAATTTTCATTTGCGATCAGAGTACTTATAAAGTCTTTTTAAAGTTAAGTGTTTTAACAAATATTTTAACCAATAAGCGTGCAAAATTATCATTTGTGTGAAAAAATCAGGAATTGATAGGGTACTTATCATTGTTTAGCGTAATGGTAATGCGAAAAACGTTATTTGAAGCACCCGTTATCATGTTTTTAATGATAATTCAAGAATTTTCCTAGAATTAGAATTATTTGTTAAAACTTTTTATGGCTATTTTTAAGACTGTAATTTCAATAAAAACAACATTATGAGTACAGATAAAGACAGATCTTCACCGGCGCCCATAGATAATAGTCAATCTAAAGAGAGCAGGAACCAGTCGATCGAAACCCGGATACGAAATTATGGATTGTTATACTGAATGCTATTATTTTTTTGCTTATAATTCTCCCGATTACCGGGTTATTGATCTTTAAAACCAGACCGGTTGATTTTTCGTTAATATTTAATATATCTAAAAACATAACAAGCTAAGTATGTCTAAGAATTATTATGATCCTGCCGATTTGAGAAAATTCGGTGAAATAACTGAATGGAGTGAAGAACTAGGTACTAAATTCTTTGATTATTATGGGAAAGTATTTGAAGAAGGAGCCCTTTCTGCCCGGGAGAAATCACTCATCGCGCTCGCTGTTTCACATGTGGTGAAATGTCCTTATTGTATAGATGCATATACTAAAGATGGCTTGCAGCGCGGCATTACCAAAGAAGAGATGATGGAGGCGGTGCACGCTGGTGCGGCCATAGAAAGTGGCGCTACCCTGGTACACGGAGTGCAAATGATGAATAAGTACAAAAAGCTGAGTATGTAAGTTATTTCTGAATATCTGAACTAACTCTACAACGCAAGAAAATTTCTTTATGACAATTAAGTCCCTTAAAGCTAGAAAGAATGATCTTTCAAAACCCAAACACCAACTTGATTTTTTAAGTAACGGAATATTTAAAAAAGGAGAATTACCTAAATTTAAAGATAAGATCGCTGAATCGGGAAACTTCCCGCTGAAACCTAAAAAACTGGAAATTTTACAATTAAACCTTGGTTATATGTGTAACCAGGTTTGTTCTCATTGCCATGTAGATGCCGGTCCCGATAGAAAAGAGATCATGACCGTGGAAACCATGAAACAATGTCTGGAGGTGATCAAAAATACCGGCGCACATACACTGGACCTTACCGGGGGCGCACCAGAGATGAATCCTAATTTCCGATGGTTTGTAGAGGAAGCTTCAAAAGCAGGTATTAAGGATTTTATCGTGCGTTCTAACCTTACCATTATTCTTGCGAATAAGAAATACCATGATCTGCCGGAATTTTTCAAAAAACATAATGTTCATGTAGTTTCTTCCCTTCCGTTTTATAAAAGAGAAAAAACCGATAAGCAGAGAGGTAGTGGGGTATTTGATAAATCCATCAAAGCTTTGCAATTGCTTAATGAAGTTGGTTATGCCCAGCAAGGAACAGGACTAAAACTTGACCTTGTCTATAATCCTTCAGGCGCATTCCTGCCTACCAATCAGGAAGCAATGGAGCATGATTTTAAAGTGGCTCTGAAAGAAGATTTCAATATAGATTTCGGAAGTCTATTTGCGATCACCAATTTGCCAATTAGTAGATTTCTGGAGTATTTAATAGCTTCAGAAAATTATGAAGATTATATGTATGCCCTTGTTGACGCCTACAATCCCGCTGCGGTGGAAAATGTGATGTGTACAAATACTATTTCCATAAGCTGGGATGGGTGGTTATACGATTGTGATTTTAACCAGATGCTGGACCTTAAGGTTGACAGTAAAGTGAAGCATATCAGTGAATACAATGAAGACCTTTTGAATGACAGGGAGATCATTATCTCTCAGCACTGCTATGGTTGTACGGCAGGGGCAGGAAGTAGTTGCCAGGGCAGCGTAGCTTAATTTGATCATGAAAAAATACTATCTCATACTTTTATTTTCGGTATTCATCTTAAATGCGATGAATGCTCAAAATTCTATGGAGGATTTACTGAAAAAGTATAATTCTGGAAGTGTGCCTTATATCTCTGTGGAAGAACTTAGGATGAATCAGCTTAATAATGAGGTATTAATTCTGGATACCCGGAGCGAGGAAGAATTTAAAGTGAGCCATATAGAAAATGCCATATTTGTTGATTATGATGAATTTGATATTTCTCAGGTAAAAGATATTCCGAAAGGAGAAAATATAGTGGTCTACTGTTCTGTAGGTATAAGGTCTGAAAATATTGGTGCAAAACTAAAAGAAGCAGGTTTTAAGAATGTCCAGAATCTTTTTGGTGGAATTTTCGAATGGAAAAATACAGATTTTCCGATAGTGGATAAGCAAGGGAATCCAACTGAAAAGGTTCACGCTTATTCAAAGCAATGGTCTAAATGGCTAAAAAAAGGTGAAAAAATATATTAAGTGACTAAGGAAATTAAGGATAAATTATTACTGATTTTCACTAAAAATCCGGTTGCCGGTAAGGTGAAAACCAGGCTTGCAAAAGATCTTGGCGATGAAAAAGCCCTGAAGATCTATAAATTTCTTCTCGATCATTCGGTAGCATTCACTACTCCAGTCAAAGCTGAAAAACAAGTGTATTATTCAGATTCGGTTAACCCCGATGATATTTGGGATAATGATGTCTTCTTAAAAAATAAGCAATCTGGGAACGATCTTGGCGAAAGAATGCACAATGCTTTTAATGATGGATTCGAGAAGGATTATAAGCGGATAATAATTATCGGCAGTGATATGTACGATATAGATTCTGAAGTAATAGAGAGTGCATTCCGGGAATTAAAAAGCCACGATTATGTTATAGGCCCGGCCGCAGATGGTGGATACTATTTATTAGGAATGAAAAATCTGAATTCAGAAGTATTTAAAAACAAAAATTGGGGAACTTCCAGTGTTTTAGAAGATACCTTAAAGGATCTTGAAGATAAAAACGTAAAGTTGCTGGAAACCCGGAACGATGTAGACGTGCTGGACGATATTAAAGATCACCCGGCCTTTCAAAAATATATAAATTAATGACTGATAGAATTAGTGAATCTGTAGACTATTTAAAATCCAAAGGGTTTGGAGAACCTGAAGTTGGAATCATTCTGGGAACAGGCCTGGGAAAACTTCTGGATGATGTAGAAATAGAAGTAGAAGCCAGTTATAATCATATACCGAATTTCCCCACTGCTACGGTGGAGTTTCATAAAGGAAAACTTATTTATGGAACACTACAGGGAAAAAAAGTGGTGGTAATGCAGGGAAGATTTCATCTTTATGAAGGTTACAGCTTGTTTGATGTAACGTTCCCGGTAAGAGTAATGAAGCGACTTGGGATGAAAAAACTTCTGGTCTCAAATGCATCTGGGGCGATCAATCTTGATTTCAAAAAAGGTGAATTAATGCTAATAGACGATCATATCAACCTGCAGGGTGGTTCTCCGCTGGCTTTCCACGGAGTTGAACATCTTGGGGAAAGATTCGTCGATATGAGCGAACCATATGATTCAGAAATGAATAAGATCTTTGAAGAGTCGGCTAAAAATCTTGATATCACTCTACATAAGGGGGTTTATGCTTCAGTTTTAGGCCCGCAATTAGAAACAAGGGCTGAATACCGGTATTTAAAGATCATTGGTGCTGATGCTGTAGGAATGAGTACGGTGCCCGAAATTATTGTGGCCAATCATTTGGGGATTCCTGCTTCTGCAATTTCTGTAATTACAGACAAAGGAGATCCGGATAATCTGGAAAAAGTAGATATACAGGATATACTGGCTTATGCAGCGAAAGCAGAGCCAAACATGGTTAGATTATTTAAAGAATTATTACAGAAGATATAATGAGCTATTTAGAAACGACGAAAGATGTTTACAGGGAAGCAGCTTTAACTCCAGATGTTGGTCTTTGCTGTACCACCAACCCTATCTGGGAATTACCGGGTCTTAAGATCCCAAAGATCATGCAGGAGATGAACTATGGTTGTGGTACTACCGTTCATGCCCGTGATCTAACCAACAATCCTAAAACGCTTTATGTAGGAGTTGGTGGAGGAATGGAATTATTGCAATTCGCATATTTTTCAAGACAAAGATCTGGCGTTGTAGGGGTGGATGTAGTGAATGAAATGCTGGAAGCATCCCGAAAGAATTTCAAAGAAGCGGAGGAATTGAATCCCTGGTTTAGATCTGAATTTGTTGATCTTAAAAAAGGAGATGCTACAGATCTTCCTGTAGAAGATAATTCTATAGATGTTGCGGCTCAGAATTGCCTTTTCAATATTTTCAAGACTGAAGAGTTGACCAAAGCGCTTAAGGAGATGTATCGTGTTCTTAAACCTCATGGCAGGCTGGTGATGAGTGATCCTACCTGTGAACAGGAGATGAATGACGAGTTGAGAAATGATGAAAGATTACGTGCTTTATGTCTTAGCGGAAGTCTATCTATTAAAGATTATGTGAAAGCTTTGACCGATGTAGGTTTTGGTACGATCGAGATCAGGGCGAGAAAGCCATATAGAATTCTTGATCCTAAAAACTATCCTACTGAAGAACTCGTATATATAGAGTCTATTGAAGTAGCGGCGATCAAAGATCCAATGCCGGAAGACGGACCCTGTATTTTCACAGGAAAAGCGGCGATCTATTATGGTGATCAGGACCATTTTGATGATGGCAAAGGTCATATTTTGTTGAAGAATCAGCCATTGGCAATTTGTGATAAAACTGCCGGAGCTTTGGCCTCATTGGGCAGAGATGATATATTCATCAGTGAATCTACTTTCCATTATGATGGTGGAGGCTGCTGCTAAAAATTAAATAATGCTATGAGAAAGTTTATTTTAAGTTTCGCGATATTAATTTCCGGTGCCTGCATGTTCGCTTCCTGCAATCTTATTTCCAGTGCGGGGTTCAATAGTAAAGGACTGCCCACTCCAGACGTGAGTAAGCAAAGTTCTTCAGACCAGGAAGTAGAAATTGATCATAGTATATGGAATTCGCTTTTACAAAAGCATGTAAGCGAAAGCGGAATGGTAGATTATACAGCTTTTAAGAACGACCGTGCTCAGCTTGATAAATATCTAAAAATGCTCTCCGCTCAGGAGCCTTCTGAAGATTGGGGAACAAATGAACTTCTGGCTTATTACATCAATTTATATAATGCATATACCGTAGATCTTATCTTGAAGAACTATCCGGTAAAAAGCATTAAAGATATTGATAGTCCCTGGACAAAAGAATTTATAAAAATTGGAGATACTGAAATTTCGCTTGGAGGAATTGAAAATAGTGTGCTTAGAAAAATGAACGAACCACGAATTCATTTTGCGATTAATTGCGCTTCCATTTCCTGCCCACAGCTTTTGAACGAAGCCTATACTGCTGATAAGATCGAAGAACAATTAGAGAAAGTGACCCGGGAATTCATCAATTCAGATAAAAATGAGATCTCAGAGAATTCTGCTAAACTATCTTCTATTTTTGACTGGTATAAAAAGGATTTTAAGGAAAATGGAACCGTTATAGATTACATAAATAAATATTCTGACACCAGGATAAATCCTGAAGCTACGATCTCTTATAAGGACTACAACTGGAATTTGAACGAAGCAAAATAGTCTGGCCCATGATCAGTATTATTATTCCGGTATATAATGAAGAGGAACAACTTCCAATATTGCTACAGCATCTGGAAGCCACCTCTTCGGGAAATATCTCCGAAATAATTGTGGTAGATGGTGGAAGCACCGATATGACCTCGAAAATTGCAAAAGATCATCCTAAAGTATTTTACATTCCTTCGGAAAAAGGACGGGCCATACAAATGAATACCGGCGCCAGACTTGCTAAAGCTGAAATACTTTATTTTCTTCATGCGGATAGCCTGCCTCCCGAAAATTTTGATTCACTTATAGTTGCCGAGGTTGAAATGGGAAATAAGGCAGGTTGTTTTCAAATGAAATTTGATAAAGATCACTGGTGGCTTAATTTGATGGGACACTTCTCCAGGATCAATCATATCTCCTGTCGTGGTGGGGACCAATCCTTGTTTGTAGATAAAGAACTTTTTGAAGAGTTAAGTGGTTTTGATGAGACTTATTTAGTTTACGAAGACAATGAATTCATTAAAAGGCTTTACAGTAGTGGTAACTTTAAAGTCATTAATAGCTGGATAACGACCTCTGCGCGCCTCTACGAAAAAATGGGAGTTTGGAATACACAGCGGTTATTTGCTGAGATCTACTGGAAGCGAAGATTTGGCGCCTCTGCAGAAGAACTCTACAGCCACTACTACAAAAGGATCAGTTCCTGAATTTCTTATAATATTCCTTAACCGTGTTCTCTGCAGGTTTGTTCTGCGGAGTAAATCTGTTATTATCCAGTCCGCCGGAATTTTCATGCTGATGCCACTTCCAGAGAAAGCCTCCCGCGAACCAGTTTTGGGTCCAGAATTCTTTATATAAGACCTTAAGCGCCCTCGCCTGTAAATTATGATTTGTATCTGAAATATCACGGTTTGAATTCCAGGGTTCTTTTAAAGCAAAATCCATACTTCTATATCCATACTCTGTAAAGAGGATTGGTTTATCATATTTTGAAGACATTGCTTCCAACATTTTCTTATGCTTTAACCAGCCACTGCTAATTTCTTCTTCTGTAGGGGATATTTTTTCGCTTATTGGGAAATAGGCATCTACTCCTATAAGATCTAATTGTTCCCAGATATTTACCTGATCTACTTTATCCCAGTTCTCAGCGTAAACCAGTTTTCCTTTGTATACTTTTCTAATATCATTGATGAGTTCTATCCAGAATTCGGGCCTTTCTTTTACAAAATTGTAAAGTTCAGTTCCAATACATAAGATCTCGATATTATGTTTCTCTGAAATCCCGGCATATAGCAGGATATATTTTCTATAAGAGGCTTCCAGTGTTTCCCATTCAGCTTCAGATGAAAATTTAAGGTCTCCCGTGAAATCCCCATTTCTTAACCATACATGGGGCTTAATCATAATTCTTAAATTTTGTTTTTTAAGAAGGGAAATGGCCTGCTCTATTCCCTCAGCTCTTTCTCCAAACCATTGTCTTTCGATATTAAAAATCAATTCCGGATTTTCTTTATCTCGCATGAAAGCATAGGGCGTGAGAGCTACCGCATTGGCATTGGTCTCCATTAACGGGTCCAGGTGACCGGGATTAAGACTGTCACGCGAAGCAACAAGGCTAAGTCCGTTGAATTTGTTATTTTCAGATTTTGTTGCACATGACTTCAGCAACAAGATGCAGCACATAATTAGAAAAGCCTTCAATATTTGAATCACAATAATGTGTTTTTCAGAAATCATCTAAAATCGGGTTGAAGCAATTTAGTGGATTACACGACTTTTCAGAAAACTGAAGATAGGTTTTAGTTCAGTAAAATATAATGAAATTTAATGTCTAACTGGCTTTCTGCTTTTTCAATTGACGTTGCTGCTGTTTCACAGTTAATGTACTGCCATCTGGACTCCAGCCAGGTGGGCCAAATACATACATGAACTTTTCTTTAAAACTTTTACCATTCTTTACGTCTGCCCAGATATCTTTAAATTCATGAGTAAGGATAATCATTGGGTTGTAAGAATTTGGGGAATGAGTCACCCCATACTTTGTTTCGATCTCATTATCAAGTTCTTTCCAGGTACCGAACATTCTATCGAAAATATTCAGAATACCTCCATGGTTTTTATCCAGATATTCCACATTCTGTGAGTGATGAACCTGATGCATAGTATGAGAATTCAAAAACTTTTCGAAAAACCCAAGTTTAGGAATGTACTGTGAGTGCAGCTGGAATTGCCATAATGATTCTATAGCAAGACAAACGAGGATCATTTCAACAGGGAATCCTATTGCAGGTAACCAGACGTAAAAAAATGGTTTATATAAATGTGTGAACAATCCATTTCTGACGCCTGTTCCTAAATTAAAATTATCTGAAGAGTGATGCACAATATGGGCGGCCCATAAAATCCTTATTTCATGGTTTGCCCTGTGATACCAATAGTAAGCAAAATCGTCTCCCAGCATACATAAAGCCCAGATATACCATTCATATCCAAAAGATTCATAGCCTAAAATATTGATATGTTCTCCATTTATAACCGGATTAAAGATCGCATAAACAGATTCAAATAAAACAATCATGAAAATTACCTGGAGAAGAGGTGATATGATAGCCGTGGCAACACCCAGGGATCCACTAGCCATAAGGTCTTTCCAGACATATAGATCTTTTTTGCCATTGTGGCGGCTATAAGCAATTTCCAGTAGGATTAATGCTATAAAACAGGGAACTCCATAAGCTAAGGGATTTGTAAAATCCATAAAATTAATCTTCATTTAATTTGATCATCGCAATATATTTATTTCCAGATTGTTGAAAATAAATTGCTTTAAGAAGAAATATAAAATAAGTCAATTCCTGGGATTGAACGAATCAATCTTTCATTATTTAATCTAAATTATTCTAAACTAATTTAATACAGGCCTATCTTGCTATTCCTCAATTTTTCTGCTTAATTTACTAAATCACTATCCGGCCTTCTGCCAAATTATAAAAAATTAATGGAGCATATTGTAATTATTGGAAATGGAATTTCAGGGATCACTGCTGCCAGACATATCCGGAAAGGTTCCGATCACAGGATCACCGTAATTTCGGGCGAAACAGATTATTTCTTTTCCCGTACCGCTTTAATGTATGTGTATATGGGCCATATGAAGTGGGATCATTTAAAACCATATGAGGACTGGTTCTGGGAGAAGAACAGAATTGAACTTAAAAAAGCCTGGGTAGAGGAGATCGATTTTGATAAAAAGAAATTACGATTTTCATCCGGTGAACCCATGCAATATGATAAGCTGGTAATAGCCACGGGTTCCGTTTACAACAAATTTGGTTGGGAAGGTCAGGATCTAAAAGGAGTTCAGGGACTGGTTACAAAGCAGCATCTTATTGAACTGGAAGAAAATACCCCGCATACGAAAAAAGCGGTTATCGTTGGTGGCGGACTGATTGGCGTCGAGATGGCAGAAATGCTGAAAACACGCAATATCGAGGTCACTTTTCTGATCAGGGAACAGGCCTTCTGGAATATTATTCTGCCTTTGCCGGAAGCCGAAATGATCTCAGAACATATCAGGTCTCACGGGGTAGATCTGAGGCATAATACTGAGTTAAACAAGATCATTCCTGATGAGAACGGTAGAGTGAAAGCCGTAACTACCAAAGCCGGGGAAGAGATAGCGTGTCAATTAGTAGGACTATGTGCCGGAGTAAGACCGAATATCGATTTTTTAAAAGACTCAGACCTGGAAACCGACCGGGGTATTCTGGTCAATGAATTTCTGGAAACTAATATTCCAAATGTCTATGCTATTGGCGATTGCGCTCAGCAAAGAACTGCCATTGGTTCTAGAAAACCGGTGGAAGCGGTTTGGTATACCGGCAGGATCATGGGAGAAACTCTGGCAAAAACATTAACCGGGGAACGAACCGCATATGAACCTGGAAACTGGTTTAATTCAGCTAAATTTTTCGATATAGAATACCAGACCTATGGTTGGGTATGGCCAGAACCAAAAACCAATGAACAGCATTTTCACTGGCAACATGAATCTGGATTAAAGGCCATTACCATTTCTTATAATTCTGAAAACAATGAATTTTTAGGTATCAATACTTTCGGAATACGCATGAGGCAGGAAGTAATAGATATGTGGTTAAACGAGAATCGGAAAGTAGATCATGTACTGGCAAACCTGAAGCTAGCCAATTTTGATCCGGAATTTTATGATACGCATGAAAAAGAGATTTTTAGAAGTTTTAAAAATAACCTACAGGAAGTATAAAAAATGAGTAGAATAGAACATAATAT